>JAVKCJ010000047.1:0-159152 GCA_040222795.1 Salinisphaeraceae bacterium | reverse complement strand
GTGTCGATATGCCCGTCGGTGTCGTCGCCGATCAGTTCGCCGTGATCCAGCCAGTGAACGCGGTCCACGTCGAAGCGGTCGGCAAACAGGACCTCGAAGGTCGCCTGATCGCTGCCGGGATTGCGGTTCTCACCCAGCAGGCAGCGGCGAGTGGTAAGCAAGGCGCCGCGGCCGTCAACTTCCAGACTACCGCCTTCCAGTACCAGCGTTTCGGCCTGATAGGTGATATCCCCGAGCCATCCCTCGGCCGCCAGTCGCCGGGTAGCGTCGTCGTCCTGTCGAGCGGGAAACTTTCCGCCCCAGCCGTCAAACCGGAAGTCCAGCGCGGTTCGGCGGCTGTCACGGAACGTGGTGAGCGGGCCGTAGTCCCGGATCCAGATATCGTCCACGGGGCAATCGATAAGGCTGATCGCGGGGTGGGCAACAAGGTTACGCCGCTGCTCGATGTCATGCCGTGCCTCCTGGTCGGGGGCCAGCAGCAGCACGGACTGGCAGGTCGCCAGTGCGGAGGTCATCCGGGCATGCACGTCACGTGCATCAGCCAGGCCATCCCCCCAGTCGCCGTCGGCTCGCGGCCAGACGAGCAGGGTGGCGGCCTGCGGCGCCCATTCCGGCGGCAGGTAGCCGGTCACGCGCGAATCAGCGCCCGCTGGCGAGTTCGTCGCGGTGGCGGATGGTGGGGAAATCCCCCGGGATCACCGCATGCAGCACCCGGTCGTGTTCGAAGAACACCCGGAAATCGGCATAGTCCCAGCGGGTGATCGGTGGATCGCCCACCGCGGGATGCCGGCGTTCCGGCGCGCCGAAGCGCTCACGCACGGTCTGCATGGAGACGCCACGACCCGGCAACGCCGGCGGCTGCGCGTTGTCAGAGCCACCGGGTACCGCGACCACCGTGCCGGTGGTGGTTGACGCGGGGGGCTGGGCAACGGCCCACGGCGCGGTCGCCAGGCCGCCTACACCGATCAGTAACAATACGAGAATTCGCATCACCTCATGAATATACCACTGCCTTTCCTGCCCGGGGCGGCGCCCGCCTGCGGCGATGGCGTCACCTGTGCTTAAATGCGCGGCCATGTTGCGTCCCCTCGAACTGCACCTCGGTCTCCGGTACACCCGGGCCAAGCGGCGGAACCATTTCATCTCCTTCATATCGGCCATTTCCATGGGCGGTATAGCGCTGGCCGTATTGTTGCTGATCACGGTGCTGTCTGTGATGAACGGGTTCGAAACCGAGTTGCGCGACCGCATTCTGGGCATGGCGTCGCATGTGACCGTGAGTGGCAGCGACGGAGTGATCGAGGACTGGCCCATGGTGGCCGATCAGGTCCGCGGACAAGGTGACGGTATTGCCGGCGTGGCGCCGTTCGTCAGCGGCGAGGGGATGTTACGTTCCGGCCGCGACATGAGCGGCACGCTGATCCGCGGGGTGCTCCCCGAAGAGGAAACCGCCGTCTCGGAAGTCAGCACCCACATGACGGCCGGATCGCTGGCGGCGCTGAAGGCCGGCGAGTACGGCATCGTGCTGGGCGCCGAACTGGCGCGCCTTCTAGGTGTGGGTATGGACGACACCGTGGACCTGATGATTCCCCAGGCCACCACCACGCCGGCGGGTATCGTGCCCCGGTTCCGGCGTTTCACGGTAGTGGGGACGTTCGAGGTCGGCATGTACGAATACGACCGCGGCATGGTGATGATCCACATGCGCGATGCCGCCCGGCTCTACCGCATGGGCGATGGGGCCACAGGGGTGCGCCTGAAGCTGGATGATATGTTCGATGCCCCTCGGGTCAGGGATCGGTTGCAGGGCCGGCTGCCGCCGGGGCTGCGGATTTCCGACTGGACGCGTCAGCACGCCAGCTTTTTCCACGCCATCGCCACCGAGAAGACGGTGATGTTCATCATCCTGTCGCTGATCATCGCGGTGGCGGCATTCAACATCGTGTCGATGCTGGTGATGCTGGTTACCGACAAGCAGGGCGACATCGCCATTCTGCGCACCCTCGGGCTGAGCCCGCGCTCGGTAATGGCGATTTTCGTGATCCAGGGCAGCCTGATCGGCGTGATCGGCACGGTGATCGGGGTGTTCCTCGGGGTCATGCTGTCGCTGAATATCGAGAACATCGTGCCCCTGATCGAGCGTCTGCTCAGCACCGACTTGTTGTCCGCGGATGTCTATTACATCAGTCAGTTGCGCGGTGAACTTCATCTCGAGGATGTGGTTCAGGTATCGATACTGACGCTGGTGCTGAGTTTCCTGTCCACCCTCTATCCGGCCTGGCGTGCGGCCCGGGTGCAGCCGGCTGAGGCACTGCGTTATGAGTGATGATGTCGCGGTCGCCTGCACTGGTCTGGGCAAGGTTTTCGACGAGGTCCAGGCCCCGATTCGAGTGCTGGATAACGTATCGCTGGAGGTGGCGCGCGGCCAGTGTGTGGCGATCGTGGGAGCGTCCGGCTCGGGCAAGAGCACGCTGCTGCATCTGCTGGGCGGTCTGGATCAGCCCACCGAAGGGCGGGTACAGGTGGGTGGCCACGACATGACCGCCCTGTCGGATGCCGAGCGCGGTCGGCTGCGCAATCGGCAGCTGGGCTTCATCTACCAGTTTCATCATTTGCTGCCCGAATTCACCGCGGTGGAAAACGTGGCCATGCCGCTGCTGGTGCGGCGCGAACCCGCGGCGCAGGCCTATGCCGCGGCCGAGCAGGTGCTGGACCGGGTGGGGTTGGGCAAGCGACTAACCCACAAGCCGTCGGAACTGTCCGGCGGTGAACGGCAACGCGCCGCCGTGGCGCGGGCTCTGGTCACCCGGCCCGCGTGCATTCTGGCGGACGAACCGACCGGCAACCTCGACCACCGCACGGCGGTGGTAGTGTTCGAGCAGATGCTCGAACTCAACCGTGAACTCGGGACCAGCCTGGTCATGGCCACCCACGACCGCAGTCTTGCTGGCCGTACGGACCGGATATGGGCGCTGGAGGACGGCAGGCTGGGTCCGCCCGAGGACTGACCGGCGCCCGCGACGTCCGCCTGCTGGCGCTGGCCTTCCTGGCTGGTGTGCTGGCTGTCCACCAACTGGCCACGCTGCCGCCTCTGTGGCTGCCGGCATTGCTGCTGTTGCCCGGCCTGGTCCGCTGGCCCGGCCATGCAATCTGGCTGGTGGCGGTGCTGGGTGCAGGATGGACCATCGTCGACGCCGACAAGCGCCTGACGGCCCGGCTGCCGGTGGTCGCGGAGGGCGAGACCCGAACCCTGACCGGCCGCGTCGCATCGCTGCCCGAACGCGGTGCCATCCGCACGCGCTTCGTGTTCGAATCCGACACCGATCCCGCCCGTGCCCGGCTAGCCTGGTACGGCGAGCATCCGCCATTGCGGGCGGGTGACTGCTGGCGGGTCACGGCCCGGCTGTCGGTGCCCCAGGGCTCCGCCAATCCGGGCAGTTTCGATTACGAGGCCTGGCTGTGGCGGCAGCATCTTTATGCCACCGGTTATGTGGATTCGGCACGGCGCTGTGACGCGGACGCGCCGTGGTCGGTCAACCGCTGGCGCCAGGCGGCCAGCGAGCAGCTGGCGGCGACGCTGGATGCGGGCATCGGCGCAGCGCTGATCCGGGGGCTCACCCTGGGGGATCGCTCGGGCTTGACGGACGCGGACTGGCAGGTATTGCGCCGCACTGGCACCAGCCATCTGATGGCCATTTCCGGGCTGCATATCGGGTTGCTGGCGACGCTGGTGTTTCTGGCGTTGCGTGGGGTTTTGCCCTGGGTGCCGCCGGCAGGCATGAATCCGCCGGTGCTGACCCTGGCGGCGCTCGGCAGCGGGCTGGCGGCCCTGGGTTATGCCGCCTTCGCCGGTTTCGCGCTGCCCACCCAGCGGGCGCTGCTGATGGTGGCGGTGGTGCTGGTCGCGCTGGTACTGCGGCGCCCGGTGCTGCCGTCCCGGGTGCTGGCCCTGGCCGGTCTGGCGGTTCTAATCCGCGACCCGGCAGCGGTGCTGGCGCCCGGTTTCTGGCTGTCGTTCGCGGCGGTGGCCTGGATTCTCTACCTGTTGCGCGGACGGCTCGGAAGCGGCGGCTGGCGTCGCTGGCTGTGGTGGCAGCCGGCGCTGGTGCTGGCGCTAACGCCGCTCACGCTGTTCTGGTTCGGCCAGGCGTCGATTGTGGCGCCGCTGGCCAATGCGATCCTGATTCCGGCGTTCGCGGTGGTGGTGCCGGCAGTCCTGGGTGCAGCCGCGCTGACGCTTGTCTGGCCCGGGGTGGGGGCGCCGCTGCTGCGTCTGATCGAGGGGGCCCTGGCAACCGGCTGGCAGGGTCTGGCGTGGCTTGCCGACCTTCCGGTGGCGCAGGTTTCGCTGGCGCCGCCGTCGGTCTGGGCGCTGGCGATGGCGCTGACGGGTCTGGCTTGGTGTCTGGCGCCACGCGGTATCCCGGCCCGGTGGCTCGGGGCCATCGGGCTGTTGCCACTGCTGACGGCGCCGCCAGCTCCGGCGCCCGGCGCGTTCGCCCTGACCGTACTGGATGTGGGGCAGGGGTTGTCCGCGGTGGTGCGAACCGCCGGCCATACGCTGCTGTTCGATGCCGGGCCGCGTTATCGGTCCGGGTTCGATACCGGCCGGGCACTGGTGCTCCCGTATCTGAAATCGCGAGGTATTGGCCGTCTGGACCGGGTGGTGATCAGCCACGGGGATATCGATCATCGCGGCGGGTGGCCGGCGATCCGGTCCACGGTGCCGGTGGGACAGGCGTTGGGGGCGGCGACGGATCGTCCCTGTCTGGCGGGGCAGAGCTGGCGCTGGGACGGCGTCGAATTCAGGATGCTGCATCCGGGCACGCCGGGCGGCGAGGATAACGACGGCTCCTGCGTGCTGCGGATTGCGGGGGCCGGCGGGTCGGTGTTGCTGACCGGCGATATCGAGGCCTCATCGGAGCAGGCGCTGCTGGATCGTGAAGCCGGGGATCTGGCGGCCGATATCCTGGTTGTGCCCCATCACGGCAGTGAAAGCTCCTCCACCGCCGCTTTCGTGCAGGCGGCCGAGCCAGCATTCGCGGTGGTGCCGGCCGGCTGGCGCAATCGGTGGGGATTTCCGGACCCGGCGGTGGTGGCACGCTACCGGCAGGCCGATGCCCGGGTTCTGCATACCGGCCGCGTGGGGGCGGTGCGATTCGACTTGCGACCGGGCGAACCGGTGGATACTAGCCGCTGGCGCATCCGCTATCGGCGGTTCTGGCATCGCCCGCTGTGCGGCTCGGCTGGCCGCGCCGGGTCCGGGTCACTATCATGCGTGCAACCGGAAGAGGGACGATAACGATGTGGGAACTGGTGGTCGCCGGGGGGTGGGTGATGCTGCCCTTGCTGCTGTGCTCGATCGGCGCGCTGGCAATCGGGCTGGAGCGAGCCTGGGCGCTGCGCGTGTCGCTGGTGCTGCCCGCTCGCATCGATCAGCGGCTGGATTCGCTGGCCGCCCGGCCGCTCAGCGCCGGTGAACTGAAATCCCTCCACGAGGACAGCCCGCTGGGGCGCATTCTGGCGGCCGGCCTGGCCGTGCGTGGTGACGACCCACGTGTTATCCGGGAACGCATCGAGGAGGCCGGCCGCGAGGTCGTGCACGAGCTGGAGCGCTATCTCAACACCCTGGGCACGATTGCCGCGATTGCGCCGCTGCTAGGGCTACTGGGTACGGTGATCGGCATGATCAAGGTATTCGCGGCCATAACCGCGGCCGGGGTGGGGGATGCCCAGCCGCTGGCCGGTGGCATTTCCGAGGCGTTGCTGACCACTGCCGCCGGTCTGTGCGTGGCGATTCCGGCGCTGGTGCTTTACCGGACCCTGCGCGGCCGGGTGGACGATCTGGTGATGCGCATGGAAACCCGCGCGATCCGCCTGGCGGATCGTCTCGGCGCGCCGGCCCCCGCGTGAAGCTCGCCCGCCGCCGGCTGGAAGAGCCCCAGATCGGGCTGACGCCGCTGATCGACGTGGTGTTCCTGCTGCTGATCTTCTTCATGGTGACCACCACGTTCGTCGAGGACGCCGGCCTGACCCTGCAACTGCCCGTTGCCGGGGCGCAGCCGGTCGAAAGTGACACGTTGCCGGAAGTGGTGGTGGACGCCGGCGGTAACCCCCATGTGGACGGCCATCGCCTGGCCAGTCGCGAGGCCCTGACCGCGGCGCTCGCGGACATGGCGGATCGGTCGCAGGCGCTGCGGGTGCGGGCCGATGCCCGGGCCAGTCATCAAAGCGTGGTGACTGTGATGGATGCGGCCGCGGCAGCCGGTTTCGGCCGCATTGACATCGCCACCCAGCCGCAGCCATCGGACGACGCCTCATGAGCGGAACCCCGAAGATCGAAACCCGGTATCTCACCAAGGAAGTCTACCCGCGCCTGCTGCGCTACAGCCTGCGCTACTGGCACTGGCTGGTACTGGCGGGTATGGGGATGGCGCTGTTCGCGGCGGCCGATACCGCACTGATCTACATTCTCAAACCGTTGCTCGATGGCAGCATCGTGGAGCGGGACCCGTTTCTGATCCGCTGGATGCCGGTGTTCCTGTTGCTGCTGTTCCTGGCGCGGGGAACGGCGGGATTCTTTGCCCGCTACGGCATGGAATGGGTGGCCAATCAGGTGATCTATCTGATGCGGGCCGATGTCTTCGATCAGTTTCTGCGGCTGCCGGTGGCGTACTTCGACGTCAATGCCTCCGGCAAGATGACCGCCAAGCTGACCTACTACACGGCGCAGATTCGCGAGGCCTCGACCAGCGCCATCACCATTGTGGTGCAGGATTCGCTGCGGGTGGTGGGGTTCATCGGGCTGATGTTCTATCTGAACTGGATGCTGGCACTGCTGACGCTGACGGTGGGCCCCGCGATCATGGGCATCATGCGGCTGGTCAGTCACCGCTTCCGGCGCTACAGCATGCGCATCCAGTCCTCGATGGGTGATCTCACCCACATCAGCGAGGAAGTGCTCACCGGCCAGCGGGTGGTCAAGGTTTTCGGCGGCGAGGAGTACGAGCGCGAGCACTTCGCCGAGGCCAACGAACACAACCGGCGCATGTCCATGCGCATGGCTACCACCCAGGCAGCCAGCGTACCGGTGATCCAGCTGATTGCCGCCATCGCGGTATCCCTGGTGGTGTGGTTCGCCATCAACGAAAGCGGCGGCGGCGTCATGTCGCCGGGGGATCTGGCCGCCTTCTTTGGCGCCATGATGGCGCTGATGGGACCGATCAAGCGCCTGACCAACGTCAATGCGGTGATCCAGCAGGGCGTGGCGGCGGCCGGCGCCATCTTCGAATTGCTGGACGAAAGCGCCGAGGACAGCGGCGGTGAGCGTCCGTTGGCCGAACGGGCCCGGGGCGATCTCGACATGAGGTCGGTGTGGTTCCGTTATCCCGGCACCCGGCGTGACGTGCTGCGGGACATCGACCTGACGGTGGGCGCGGGGCAGACGGTAGCCTTCGTCGGGCGCTCGGGTAGCGGCAAGAGCACGCTGTTGTCCCTGTTGCCGCGTTTCTACGACCCGACCGAGGGCGTGATCCGGCTAGACGGCGTGCCGCTGCAGGAATACCGGCGCCGCGATCTGCGCGATCAGGTCAGCCTGGTTGACCAGAACGTGGTGCTGTTCAACGACACCGTGGCCCGCAACATCGCTTATGGATCGCTGGCCGAGCATGACCGTGAGGACGTGATCTCGGTTGCCCGCCGGGCCCACGCGGCGGAATTCATCGAGGGTCTGCCCGACGATTACGACACCGAGGTGGGGCAGAACGGCATCATGCTGTCCGGCGGTCAGCGCCAGCGCCTGGCCATTGCCCGCGCACTGCTCAAGGACGCGCCGGTGCTGATCCTCGACGAAGCCACCTCGTCGCTCGATACCGAATCGGAACGCGCCATCCAGCAGGGCCTGGAGGCGTTGATGGCCAATCGCACAACGCTGGTGATCGCGCACCGGCTGTCGACCATCCGGGACGCCGATCTGATCGTGGTGATGCACGACGGGGCGATCGTCGAACGGGGCAGGCACGATGACCTGATGGCCCGCGACGGCCATTACCGGATGCTGCACGACATGCAGTTCCGTGACGAGTCGTGATCCGGGCCGCGATCGAGCGGGCCTGGTACAGCGGCCGGGGCTGGACCGCATTGCTGCTGCCGCTGGCCTGGCTCTATGGCGCGGTGGTCGCGATCCGGCGGGTCGCCTATGCGCGCGGCTGGCTGGCATCGCGGCATCCCGGTGTGCCCGTTCTGATCGTGGGCAACATCACCGTCGGCGGCACCGGCAAGACCCCGCTGGTGGCCGAGCTGGCGGCCCGGGCGCGCGCCCGGGGACGCCGGCCGGGCATCGTGACGCGGGGTTACGGTGGCCGCGCCGGTGAGCGGCCGCAGCGCGTTACCGCCGGAGCCGACGTCCGCGTGGTCGGCGACGAGCCGTTGCTGCTTGCGCGCCACGCGGCCTGCCCGGTGATGGTATCGCCGGACCGGGTCGCCGCCGCCGAGGTGCTGGTCTCGGAGGCCGGGGTGGACTGCATTCTCAGCGATGACGGCCTCCAGCACTACCGCTTGCGCCGGGATGCCGAAGTCGTGGTTCGAGATGGCGGCCGTGGCGACGGTAATGGCTGGCTGCTGCCCGCGGGGCCCCTGCGGGAACCGGTGTGGCGAATGCGGTTGGCGGACCTGTCATTGACCCAGGGGGCCGCGGGTGACTTCCGCCTTTGCCCCGGTGCGTGGCGACGGGTGGATGGCGTCGACCAGCAACGGCCGTTCGCGTCGCTGGCGGGCCAGCGGGCCCACGCAGTAGCGGGCATCGGCGATCCCGCGCGGTTCTTCGCCATGCTGACGGCGGCCGGGATCGAGGTGCTGACGCATCCGTTTTCCGATCACCATGCGTTCCAACCAGCCGAACTGGCCTTCGAGGACGATCTACCGGTACTGATGACCGAAAAGGATGCGGTCAAATGCGCAGCCTTTGCCGCGCCGGACTGGTGGTATGTGCCGGTAGCGGCAACATTCACCGCAGAGGCCGAAACGGCCGTTGATGCCTTGCTGGATCGATGGCTGGCATGAACTTTCGCGTGGTCATTCCCGCTCGCTACGCCGCCACTCGATTGCCGGGCAAGGTGCTGCTGCCGATCGCCGGGCGGCCGATGCTGGCCCATGTGATCGACCGGGCCCGGGAGTCGGGCGCCGAGGATATCTGGGTGGCTACCGATGACGCACGGGTGCATGCGGCAGCCGAGGCCGCCGGCGCCCGGGCGGCGATGACCTCGGCGAATCATGCCGCGGGTAGTGATCGCCTCGCCGAGCTGGCCGCCCGACTCGAATGGCCGGACGACGCCATCATCGTCAACCTTCAGGGCGACGAGCCGCTGATGCCGGGCCCGCTGATTTTCCAGGTGGCATCGGCGCTGGCCGGCGCGCCGGATGCCGACATCGCCACCGCCTGCGTGCCCATCGATGATGCCGCCGAGTTCGAGAATCCGAACGTGGTCAAGGTGGTTCGCGATCAGGCCGGGCGGGCGCTCTACTTCAGCCGCGCGCCGATTCCGCACCGCCGAGACCGGACCGACGGGCCGCCACCGGCTTTCCGTCATCTGGGAATCTACGCCTATCGCATGGGCGCCCTGACACGCTTCGCGGCCGCGCCAGCCGGTGAGCTGGAGCGATGCGAATCGCTCGAGCAACTGCGGGCACTGGCGATGGGCATGCAGTTGCTGGTGGTCGAGGCCGAGCAGACGCCGGGGCCGGGCGTGGATACCGCCGAGGACCTTGCGCGCGTGGTTGCTCGCCTACAACCGGACTGAAACCGGACCGTTGTAAACTGCGGCCCGTGATTTCTGCCGGACCCCGGATTGCGTTGATGCGAGTTCTGTTTGTCTGCATGGGAAACATCTGCCGATCACCCACTGCCGAGGGCGTGGCGCGGGCGATTCGCGCCCGCCGCGGGCTGGTCGAGCAGGTGGACATCGATTCCGCGGGGACCCACGGGTATCACGTCGGCGCGTCACCGGATTCGCGGTCCACGGCCACCGCCAAGCGCCACGGCATTGATCTGGCCGGGTTGCGGTCACGGCAGGTGGAAGCCGCGGATCTCGACCGGTTCGATCTGGTGCTGGCGATGGATAACGCCAACCTCGAGGACCTGCTGGCGCTGAAGGTTCGCCACGGCGGCTCGGCGGAAATCCACCGCCTGCTGGACTATGCGGGCGGCGGGGAAGTCCCCGACCCGTATTTCGGCGCAGGTGACGGCTTCGAACGGGTCTTCGAGGCGGTGCAACGCGGTTGCGAGGCGCTGTTCGACGATATCGAGGCGCGCCTGCGGCCCGTCGACTGAGCCGGACCGCCCGAGTGGGCGGTCCGCTCGTCTTCGCAAACGATCAGCGGGTGGAGCTGTCGGCCGGCTCCGGCTTTTCGGCGGCATCGTTGCCGTCGGCCAGCGCATCGGGCCGGGTTTCGACCTGCTTAAGCGCCGGTTCCGGCTGGCTTTCGGCCGCCGGCTTGTCGTCTGCGGCAGTTTCCGCCTCGGTCTTTGCCGGTTCCGCGTCGCGCTTCTGGTTGTCGCTTCCCTTGTCGTCTGCGGAAGGCTTGGCGGATGCTGTCTCGGCGGCCGGCTTAGCGGCATCACCCTCGTCGCCCCCGGCGCCCGTCTTGGCCGGGGTGGCTTGGTCTGACGGCGATAACGCCTTGCTGGCGGCTGCGTCCGCCGGCGTTTCCTCGCCGGTTGCTTCCGTCGTCGCAGCGTCCTTGTCGGAAGACTTGCGGCGGTTGCGGGTGCCGCCCCGCGGGCGGCGCGTGCGTCCGCGCGGCTTGGTGTCGCCGCCGGGCTCGTCGCCGTCTCTGGCGGACTGATCGGCTTTGTCACTTTCCGCGGTTTCGGGGGCGGTGCCCGCCACGTCATTCAGCGGCTCGTCGCTGCTATCGTCGCCCTTGGAAACGCTATCCGGGCGCTTCCGGTCGCGGCTGTCGTCCGCGCTCGTCTCATTCTGCGCGTCGGCGGCCTGGTTGCCGGTAGCGCTGGTGTCGTTGCGATCCGCGGGTGACGTGGTTGTCGGCGTCTCACTCTGTTTGGTGTCGTCGCGGCGACGGTCGCCATCATTTTGCTGGCGGGTATCGTTGCCGCTGGCGGCGGCATTCGCTGCCTGATCGGCGTTATTGCTGTCGCTGGTGTTGTCGCCGGTACCGGCGTTGTTGCTACCGGCCTCGCCGTTGCCGCTACCGCGACCCCGGCCACCCCGACGGCGACGGCCGCCGCGGCGGCCGCGACGACTGCGGCTGCGGGTTTCTTCGCCGTCCTCGGGCTTGTTGCCGCGGGCCTGGCGGCGATCATTGCTGTTGTTCTTGTTGCTGTCGCCCGTGTTGTTGTCCTGGACGGCATTGTCCGTCGCGGCACTGCTCTGGCGCTTGTTATCGTCGGCCTTGGGCGCATCGCCACTCTGGGGCTTGCTTGCGGTGCCCGGCTTGCGGCCGCTGCCACTGCCGCGCGGCTTGTTGTCGCCACGTCGGTTCTGCTGGCCACGGCGATCGCTGCCGCTGCGGTCGCGGCCGCCATCGCTGGCGCCACGGCGGGACGGCTGCCGCCTGTTGTCGCGGCTGTCGCCGCGGCCGCGCGACGAGGCCGCGCTGGTCTTGCCGCTAGTGCGGGATTTGTCATCGCCCTTGGACGGTTCGCCATTGCCACTGAAAAGGCTCTTCAGGGCGGTCACGAAACGCTGCCAGAGGCCCGGGCCGGTCGATTTGGTGACCGGCTTCGCCGCGGCACCGGCCGGCGCCGCGGCGCGGACGAGGCGCTTGACCGCCGGTTCGGCGCGCGGCGCTGCGGCCTTGTCCCGCGTCATGCGTTCGCTGGCCGGCTCGGCCGGGGCTTCGGTCTCGAGCTTGTAGCTGCGCGCGTCGTTACCGTCCTCGGACAACTGGTCGGCGCGGACACGCCGAATTTCGTGATGCGGCGTTTCCAGATCGGCATTGGGCACCACGGTCACCTCGACGCCGGTGCGCTTTTCGATATCCGCAATGTCGCTGCGCTTCTCGTTGAGCAGGAAACTGGCCACCGAGACCGGGGTGTGGGTCATGACGCGGCCGGTGCCGCCCTTCATGGCCTCCTCCTCGACCAGGCGCAGGATCGACAGCGCCAGGGATTCGACGCTGCGGATGTTGCCCTGGCCGGAGCAGCGCGGACAGGGGAGGGTGCTGTACTCGCCCAGCGAGGGGCGCAGGCGCTGGCGCGACATTTCCAGCAAGCCGAACCGCGAGATGCGGCCGAACTGGACCCGCGCACGATCTTCCGTGGCGGCTTCGCGCAGGCGGCGCTCGACTTCGCGTTGGTTCTTGTTGGCGTCCATGTCGATGAAGTCGATCACGATCAGACCGCCCAGGTCGCGCAGTCGCAACTGCCGGGCGATTTCATCCGCTGCTTCGCAGTTGGTGTGCAGCGCGGTTTCCTCGATGCCAGCGCCGCCGGTGGAGCGGGCCGAGTTGATATCGATGCTGGTCAGCGCTTCGGTGTGATCGATGATCAGCGCGCCGCCGGATGGCAGCCGCACTTCCCGCTGGAAGGCGGACTCGATCTGGGATTCCACCTGGAAGCGGGAAAACAGCGGCGTTTCGTCGCTGTATAGCTTGAGCTTGGGCAGCGCCTGGGGCATGACCTGCTCCATGAACTCGCGCCCGCTCTCGTAGATTTCCGGCTGGTCGACGATCACCTCGCCGATATCGTCGCGCAAGTAATCGCGTAGTGCCCGGATAATGACGTTGGATTCCTGGTAGATCAGGAATGGCGCCTTCTTTTCCTCGGCAGCCTTGCCGATGGCTTCCCACAACTGCGCGAGGTAGTCCAGGTCCCACTGCAATTCTTCGGGTGACCGGCCGACGCCGGCGGTGCGTACGATCACGCCCATGCCGCTGGGCAGTTCCAGTTCCGAAAGGGCCTCGCGCAGGTCGGTGCGGTCGTCGCCGGCAATGCGGCGGGACACGCCCCCGGCGCGCGGGTTGTTGGGCATCAGGACCAGGTAGCGGCCGGCCAGGCTGACGAAGGTGGTCAGCGCGGCGCCCTTGTTGCCGCGTTCCTCCTTCTCGACCTGGACGATGAGCTCCTGCCCCTCGCTTAGCACCTGCTTGATCTCGACCCGGCCGCTGCCGGGGTCGTTCTTGAAGTAGCCCCGGGCCACTTCCTTCAGCGGGAGAAAACCGTGACGGTCGCCGCCGTAATCGACGAAGGCCGCCTCCAGGCTGGGCTCGACGCGGGTGATGCGGCCCTTGTAGACGTTGGCCTTGCGCTGTTCGCGCGAGCCTACTTCAATATCAAGGTCACGAAGTTGCTGGCCATCCACGATGGCCACGCGCAGCTCTTCGGGCTGCGTGGCGTTGATCAGAATACGTTTCATGAAAGCGGATCTCGGTCGGCGCTCGACCCCGAGTCGGATAATCAGCCGCCCGGCCGACCACGTTGCCCTCGGGGGCGGCGGCCAGGCGTTTTGGTGCACAGGGGGAGCGCATGAAAATTACGTTCGTTGTCGTTCGTTTGAGCACGAGACGCGGCTGAATCAGCAGCGCGCCATGCTAATCTTGCGGGACTGCGGCGCCAGTGCGCGGCAGCGGCGCTTGATCGAATCACGGTCACCTGGCCGAACCTCTTCACGGCAGCCGTTGGCGGCGTGCCAGCGGCGCGAGGCAGGGCGGTTGACCGGGGGAGTGTAATCTGCAAGCGACAACCCCTCAAGTACGACATGCTCGGGTCGATTCCGAAGACGCCGGCATGCGGCTCGACAATTTCCTGATGCGCAGCCTGCGCGACGTGCCCCGATCGCATATCTACCGCATCATTCGCAGCGGCGAGGTGCGGGTCAATCGGGGCCGGGCCAAGCCCGCCACCCGCTTGAATGACGGCGATGACGTGCGCATTCCGCCGGTTCGCGTGCCGGAGCGAAGCGACCCCGGACGGCCGCCGGACCGGCTGATGCAGGCCGCGGTCGCGTCGATCGCCGAGGAAACCGAGGATCTGTTGCTTCTCAACAAGCCGGCGGGCCTGAGCGTGCATGCCGGCACCGGCATCCGCTTCGGCCTGGTGGAGTTGCTGCGCGCCGCCCGCGACGAACCGCGGCTGGAGCTGATTCATCGTCTCGACCGGGATACCAGCGGCTGCCTGTTGCTGGCCCGGAACCGGCGGGCACTCAACGATTGGCGAGCCGCCTGGCGCGACCAGGCAGTCGACAAGGCCTATCTGGCCCTGTTGACCGGGGTCTGGCGGGGCGGCGAGCGGATCGTGGATGCGCCGCTGGTGCGGGACCGGGAGCAGGGCGGCGAACGCATGAGCGTGGTTGACGCGGCCGGCCGCAGTGCCCATAGCCGGTTCGTGCCGCAGCAGCACTTTGCCGATGCCACGCTGGCGGCCGTGCACATCCGCACCGGCCGCACCCATCAGATCCGGGTACATGGCGCACACATCGGGCATCCGGTGGCCGGCGACGACAAGTATGGTGATCGGCCCGCCAATCGGGCACTGCGCACGGCCGGGCTACCGCGACTGTGTCTGCATTCATGGCAATTGCGGCGGCCGGATACCGGTCATGCATGGACGCTGCCGCCGCCCGAGGATCTGGCCACCTTTCTTCAGCAATTGAGTGCCCGCGATGACGCATCCTGAACTCATCATTTTCGATTGGGACGGCACGGTCATGGATTCGGCCGCCGAAATTGTGATGTCAATGCAGCGGGCGATTCAGGACATCGGCCTGCCCGAACGCGATGCCGACCGGATGCGGGAACTGATCGGGCTGGGATTGAACGATGTTCTGGCGCGCCTGTTTCCGGAGATGGAGGTCGATCGCGTCAAGGCGTTGCTGACCGCTTATCGCCGGCGATACACCGCGCCGGGCGGAGAGTCGCGGCCGTTTGCCGGTGCCGAGGCGGCGATTGCCGACCTGCATGGCCGTGGCCACTGGTTGGCGGTAGCCACCGGGAAGAGTCGCCGCGGCCTGGACCGCAACTTTCGGGAGACCGGTCTCGGGCCGTATTTCCGCTTTTCCCGCTGTGCCGACGAAACCACGCCCAAGCCGGCGCCCGACATGCTCGAGGACATTCTGCTGCAATCCGCCACCACGCCGGATACGGCGCTGATGGTGGGTGATACCGAATACGACATGCGTATGGCGCGCGATGCCGGGGTGGCTGCGGTCGGGGTGGCCTGTGGCGTACATGATACGGACCGGCTGATCGCAGCCGGCGCGCTGGCGGTGATTCCCGATGTGGCGGCGCTGCCGGCCTGGCTGACAGCGCGTGCCGATGGTCAGGCGATGGCGGTCGGGTCCGCACCGGGTGAGTAGCCAGCCGCCCGCAGCATGCGGCAGAGCTTGATCAGCGGCAGGCCGATCAGCGCAGTGGGATCGTCGCTGCGAATATGCTCCACCAGGCTGATGCCCAGGCCCTCGGCCTTGATGCTGCCGGCGGTGGCTGTCACCGCTTCCAGGTCGACGTAACGGGTGATTTCCGCGTCATCCAGAGCGCGGAAACGGGTTTCCACATCGATCACGGCAGTCTGCGGCGCGGTATCGGGTGCCAGCAGGCAGAGTCCGGTGCGGAAGATTACAGTCCGGCCCGCCTGCTGGCGGAGCTGGGCAATCGCCTGTTCGCGGCTGCCGGGCTTGCCGAGTACCAGGCCGTCCAGGTCCGCTACCTGATCGGAACCGATCACCGCCGCACCGGGACGTCGCGTGTACACGGTCTCCGCCTTCTCCCGCGCCAGCCGTGCTACGAGGTCGGTGGGTGCCTCGTCCGGCTGTGCGGTTTCGTCGATATCTGCCGGCTCAACGGAGAACGACAACCGTAGCCGGGTTAGCAGTTCGCGGCGGAACGGAGAAGCGGATGCCAGGATCAGCGGCGCCGTCATATCGGTATCGGGAGCAGTGTGTGGGGTGGCGTAGTCAACGGCGCGGTGGCGGGCCTGTCAAGCGGTGTGCGGCTTTGACTTCGGGTGGTTGGGCGTCTATTATCGCGCGCCATGACGACCTCCTCGCGCCTGCCGGACCGCGTGGATCCGCGGCGACTGGCCGCCACTCAGGCCCGGCTCGAGGGGCACTGGCCGCTGGCGGATCTGCCGCGACTGGCGTCATCCCTGTACTGGCCCCGGGATTCGGCTGACACGGCCGACGCCCGGCTGGTGCTGGATTTTGGCGAGGATGAACAACGGCGCGTGGTCATGGATGGGCAGCTTTCCGCCACGGTGCCGCTGGTTTGCCAGCGATGCCTGGCGAGCGTGGCATGGCCGATTCATGTCACCGTGCGGCTGACAATGGTGCGTGACGATGAGGCGGCGGCCGAGGTGCCGCGTGATCGTGAGCCGGTGGTGCTGGACGACGACAGTCTGGCGGTGGGCGCGCTGGTCGACGACGAACTGATTCTGGCGCTGCCGTTGGCAGCGCATTGCAACAACAACGACTGCTCGCGCAGCGAGCCGGCGCCCCGCGAAGGCGGCAAGCGCCCTGACAACCCGTTCGCCGGACTGGCGGACTGGAAACGCGGCAACTGAATTCGGGAGATAGAGCCATGGCCGTCCAACAGAATCGAAAGACCCGCTCGAAGCGGGGCATGCGGCGCGCCCACGACGCGCTGACCAATCCGACCCTGTCGGTGGATCCCACCAGCGGCGAGACCCATCGCCGTCATCACATCACCAAGGACGGCTTCTATCGCGGCCGCCAGGTGATCCAGCGCAGCGACGAGGCCTGAGCCGCGGATCGCGTGCGCCGGCGACACTGCCGGCGCCCTGAATCATGAGCGCCGGCACCACCGTCGCAGTGGATACGATGAGCGGGGACCAGGGCTACAAGGCCGCGGTCCCGGCCGCCCTGCGAAGTCTCGATAAGCATCCGGACCTGTCCCTGATTCTGGTCGGGGACCAGGCGCTGCTCGAGCGCGCCCTGGCGGAACACAAGGTCAAGACCTCTGATCGGCTGGTAATCCAGCATGCGTCACAGGTGGTCGACATGTGGGAGGCCCCTTCCAAGGCGCTGCGCAGCAAGAAGGACTCGTCGATGCGCGTGGCGGTGGATCTGGTCCATACCGGGCGTGCCTGCGCCTGCGTGTCAGCCGGCAATACCGGGGCGCTGATGGCCACGGCACGCTTCGTGCTCAAGACGCTGCCCGGCATCGACCGGCCGGCCATTATCTCGCCGATTCCCTCGCGCAACGGGCACACCCTGATGCTCGATCTGGGCGCCAATTCCGAGTGCACCCCCGAACAGCTGTTCCAGTTCGCCGTCATGGGATCGGTGCTGGCCTCCGCGGTTCACGGCATCGACAACCCGCGTGTCGGTCTGCTCAATATCGGTGCCGAGGAAATCAAGGGCAATCCCCAGATCCAGTGGGCCGGTCGGCTGCTCAGCGGCAGCAAGCTCAACTACATCGGTTATGTCGAGGGCAACGACATCTACGTCGGCGACGTCGACGTGGTGGTGTGCGATGGCTTTATCGGCAACGTGGCGCTGAAAACCAGTGAAGGCCTGGGCAAGCTCATTGCCCAGTTCCTGCGGGAAGAATTCTCTCGGCACTGGGGCACGCGGCTGGCGGGCCTGGCGGCAATGCCGGTGCTCAAGTCATTCCGCAAGCGGGTTGACCCCCGCAACTATAACGGTGCTAGCTTCCTCGGACTGCAGGGCATCGTGATCAAGTCGCATGGTGATGCCGATGCGATTGCGTTCCACAGTGCGCTGGAAACGGCCCTGCTCGAGGTGAAGAACTCGGTACCGAGACGTATCAGCAACCTGCTGGCCTCGGTGCTGGGCGAGGACGCGGAAGCCATTCAGTAGCGATCCGGAACGTTTGCGCGCGCGGGGCGTCCAATACCGCGTGATCACGCCCGACCGCGCCACCGCGATTGATACAATACGGGCCTGTTCCGTAGCCGCCAGAATCCCGCCATCTGCTCATGAGCAACACTACGCCGAAGCAACCCGACGGCGACGTCGGCGCCGACGTCGAAGAAGCGCCGCCGGAAACCCGGCAGCCGCCGCTTTACAAGGTGGTGATGCACAACGACGACTTCACCCCGATGGAATTCGTGGTGGAAGTCCTGCAGGGCTTCTTCAAACTCTCGCGCGATCAGGCGATGCAGATCATGCTGACCGTGCATACCCGCGGCAAGGCGGTGGCCGGCACGTTTTCGGCCCAGATCGCCGAAACCAAGACCGCCCAGGTCAACGACTACGCCCGTGCCCACCAGCACCCGCTGTTGTGTACTATGGAGAAGGCTTGAACCGGATGCGCCAACCGCGCAAGGATTCACCGCAATGCTGAGCCAGGAGTTACAAACCGCCCTCGACGCGGCCTTCATGACCGCGCGGCGCGCCAGCCACGAGATGCTCACCATCGAGCATCTGTTGCTGTCGTTGCTGGACAATCCGGGTGTGGTCGAGGTGCTGCAGGCCTGCAGCGTGGACATGACGCGGCTGGAGCAGGAACTGCGTGCCTACATCGACACCCACGTGCCGGTGGTCAGCGACGCCGAGGACCACGAAGTCCAGCCCACGCTCGGCTTCCAGCGAGTGCTGCAGCGGGCCGTCTATCACGTCCAGTCCTCCGGTAAGAAGGAAGTCAGCGCGGTCAACGTGCTGGTGGCGATGTTCTCCGAGCAGGATTCACACGCGGTGTATCTGCTCAACGAGCAGGGCATCACGCGGCTGGACGTGGTCAATTTCATCTCTCACGGCATTTCCAAGATCGGGTCCGAAGGCGATAGCGACGAGGCTGCGGCCGAGAAGGAAGGTGAGGGCGCCGAGGAAGACGGCAAGAGCCCGCTGGAGCAGTACACCACCAATCTCAACCGCAAGGCCGCCGAGGGTCGCATCGATCCGCTGATCGGCCGCGAGAACGAGATCGAGCGGGTGATCCAGACACTTTGCCGGCGCCGCAAGAACAATCCGCTGCTGGTGGGCGAGGCCGGCGTGGGCAAGACCGCCATCGCCGAGGGCCTGGCGCGCCTGATCATCGAGGACCGGGTGCCGCCGATCCTGGCTGACGGCACCATCTATTCGCTGGACCTGGGCGCGTTGATCGCCGGCACCAAGTATCGCGGCGATTTCGAGAAACGCCTCAAGGGCGTGCTGGCCCAGCTGGGTCGCAAGAAGGGGTCGATGCTGTTCATCGACGAGATCCACACCGTGATCGGTGCCGGCGCGGCCTCCGGCGGTGTGATGGATGCCTCCAACCTAATCAAGCCGCTGCTGGCTTCGGGCGAGTTGCGCTGCATCGGCGCCACCACCTATCAGGAATTCCGCGGCATCTTCGAGAAGGACCGGGCCCTGGCACGGCGCTTCCAGAAGGTGGACGTCCCTGAGCCCAGCGTGCCTGACACGGTGCAGATCCTGCGCGGGCTCAAACCCCGGTTCGAGGAGCATCACCAGGTCCGCTACACTCACACGGCGCTGGAAGCGGCCGCCGAACTGGCGTCGCGCCACATCAATGACCGCCATCTGCCGGACAAGGCGATCGACGTGATCGACGAGGCCGGTGCGCGTCTACGCCTGCGCCCGAGCACCCGCCGCCGCAAGACCGTGCAGGTGCATGATATCGAGGACATGGTTGCCCGCATCGCGCGAATCCCGCCGAAGAGCGTGTCCCGCTCCGACCGCGACGTGCTCAAGACGCTGGATCGGGATCTCAAGCTGGTGATCTTCGGTCAGGACGAGGCCGTGGATACCCTGTCCGGCGCTATCAAAATGGCCCGGTCCGGGCTGGATAATCCGGACAAGCCGATCGGCTCGTTCCTGTTCGCCGGCCCCACGGGCGTGGGCAAGACGGAGGTCACCCGGCAGCTGGCTCTGCATCTCGGTGTGGAGCTGATCCGCTTCGATATGTCCGAGTACATGGAGCGGCACACGGTGTCGCGGCTGATCGGTGCGCCGCCCGGCTATGTCGGATTCGATCAGGGTGGCCTGTTAACCGAAGCCGTCACCAAGCAGCCGCACTCGCTTGTTCTGCTTGATGAAATCGAAAAGGCGCACCCGGATGTCTTCAATCTTCTGCTGCAGGTGATGGACCACGGCAAGCTCACCGACAACAATGGCCGGGAAGCGGATTTCCGCAACGTGATCCTGGTGATGACCACCAATGCGGGGGCCGAGGACATGGCCCGCCGTTCGATCGGGTTTGCCGAGCAGGACCACTCCACCGATTCGATGGAAGTGATCCGCCGCGCCTTCTCGCCCGAGTTCCGCAACCGGCTGGATTCGATCATCCAGTTCCGCGCGCTGGGTGACGACGTGATCGGCAGGGTGGTGGACAAGTTCATCCTGCAGCTGGAGGCCCAGCTGGAAAGCCGCGGCGTCACGCTGGAAGTCGATGCCGACGCCCGGGCATGGCTCGGCCGGCGCGGTTACGATCCCAAGATGGGTGCCCGCCCGATGGCGCGCGTGATCCAGGACAACATCAAGAAACCACTGGCCGAGGAACTGCTGTTCGGTCAGCTTACAGGTGGTGGTAGGGTGGTCGTGCACGAGCGCGACGACCAGCTGGATCTGGAGGTGATTCCCCGGGAGACGGTCAGCGCGTGAGAGTGCTGTAGCCCCCGGGGGTGGCGCGTGTCAGCGCCCGCGGTAGGTAATGCGACCCTTGCTCAGGTCGTAGGGCGTGAGCTGAACGGTCACGCTGTCGCCACGCAGGATACGGATGTAATGCTTTCGCATCTTGCCGGAGATGTGCGCGGTCACCACGTGACCGTTCTCCAGCTTCACCCGAAAGGTGGTGTTCGGCAGGGTCTCGACGACCGTGCCTTCCATTTCAATGTGTTCTTCCTTGGCCATTGCCTCGTCTGATTGATGCCGGGAAAGCGCGCGATTATCCGGCAAAGCGCGCCGCGGTTCAATCATTTACGGCATGATCGGGCAGGTGGACGCGGCCGGCGGGCACGCTCAGGTCGAATTGCCAGGGCCCGGCTGGCATCGGCTGACTGCCATAGCGCCGAACCAGGTCGAGAAATTCCGTGCGCGGCATGTCGAACGCGCCCATTCGGTACAGGTGCGGTGATCCCACCTGGCCGTCGATGATCGGAAAGCCCCAGCGGGCCAGTTGCCGCGCCAGCAGTGTCAGGCAGATGCGCGAGGCATTGGGCTGGCGCGAAAACATCGATTCGCCGTAGAACACCCGCCCCAGCGCGACCCCGTATAGCCCGCCGGCCAGCTGTCCGTGGCGCCAGAACTCGATGGAATGGGCCAGCCCTCGCTGGTGCAGGGCGCGGTAGGCAGCGCGCATGTCCGAGCCCAGCCAGGTGCCGGGGTTGTGACCGCGAGGCGCGGCGCAACCGTCCAGCACGGCGCTGAAATCGGTATCCAGCGTGACCGCGAAGTCGGCCTGGCGAATGATGCGGGCCAGCCGCCGGCTGACGTGAACCGCGTCGGTAGCGAAGACCGCGCGCGGATCGGGTGACCACCAGAGGATGGACTCCTCCGGGTTATACCAGGGGAAGATGCCGCGCCGATAGGCGTTGACCAGTCGCGTGGGTGACAGGTCGCCGCCCATGGCCAGCAGCCCGTTGGGCTGATGCAGCGCCAGCCCGGGGTCCGGGAAACCGGCGTCCGGGTCGGCGGGATCCAGCCAGTACAGGCGCAGATTGGTCATGCCACGGGCTGCCCGGCGTCGGGAAAGGCGCAGCGGCGGCGCTGTTCGTCCTGGTAATCCGACATCATCCGGCGTTCCCGCTGCAGGAAATCGGCAATTGCCTGGCGCAGCCGTGGTTCACGGATCAGGTGGGCGGAATAGGTTGCCACCGGTTCGAAGCCGCGCCGGATCTTGTGCTCGCCCTGCGCGCCGGCGTCGAACCGCGCCAGGCCGTCCCGTATGCAGGTGTCGATGCCGTGGTAGTAGCAGGTCTCGAAATGCAGGCCGTCGATATCCTCGACGCAGCCCCAGTGACGACCGTAGAGCGTGTCGCCGCCTCGCATCATGAAGGCCATGCCCAGTGGCTGATTGCCGAGCCGGGCGATGGCGTAGTGCACCTGATCCGGCATGGCGACGGCGAGCTGACGGAAGAAGGCGGGTGTGAGGTATGGCAGCTGCCCGCGAATGCGATAGTTGCGGGCGTAGGCCGCGTAGAGCCAGTCCCATAGGTCTTCATCGATATCGCGCGGGTGCCAGTGCTCCACCACCACGCCGGCGTCGTGCAGTTTGCGTCGTTCCCGGCGGATTTCCTTACGCCGCCGCGCGGGCAGCGTAGCGAGGAATGTGTCGAAATCGGCGTAGTCGCGGTTGAACCACTGGAACTGGCAGTCACGACGCAGCAGGCCGCCGGCGGTTTCCAGGGCGCGGATATCGGCGTGATCAGCGAACAGCAGGTGCAGTGACGAGGCCTCCTGCGGACCCGGCTGGATATGATCATTCAGGGCCGCCGCCAGTTCCGCGCGACCGGCCTCGTGGCGGGCGAGCAGCCGGGGTCCTTCCACCGGCGCAAAGGGAATCGCGCAGACCAGTTTTGGATAATAGTCGAGGCCGCACTGCCGGTATGCCTGCGCCCAGGCGAAGTCGAACACGAATTCGCCGTAGGAATGCGCCTTGCGGTAGGCCGGCGCGGCCGCCACCAGCCCGCTGTCGTCTTCCAGAATGATGTGTTCGGGCGCCCAGCCAGTGCCGGCACCGACGCTGCCGGAATCTTCGAGCGCCCGCAGGTATTCATGCTGGATGAAGGGGTAGCCGCCGTGGCCGGCTGCCCGGACCAGCCCGTTCCAGGTGTCGGCATCGACGTCGCGAATGGAAGTGAGGCGTCGCAGGGACACGGGGGCATGGCAGGACATGCCCCCGTTTCTAACCCCGACCGGTGACCGAAATCAATTCAGCACGTACTGACCGGGCACCTGATGGCGCAGCGCGAACTGCACGCAGGCTTCGTGTTCAAAGGCGCTGACGCGGTGGGTATCGTTGTCCAGCGCGTCGGCTTCGGTCATGCGCCCGTCGCCATCGAACCGGATTAGCGCGCCGGTGGTGTAAACCCGCAGTTCGCCCTGCGCGGGCTGATTGTCGTCATACGCCACCTGCAGATAACGCAGAGCCTTGTCGGCATACTGGGGCAGCGGTCTGAGGCCGCTCGCCACGCGCGCCGCCTCCTGCTCCGAGAACTCGTCCACCCGGCCGTCCGGGTCCAGTAGGTAATGTCGGGTTGCCATGGTCGATTCACCTTGGTTTGTGACCACACTCATGCCCTGAATATGCGCCCGTTGCACGACGGTTCAAGGCAAGGCCACCGCCGCACGTTATAATTAAGGGCATGGGATCGCGCCCTTCAATGTTGCCGGTTCGGCAGGCCGGAAGCCGCCGGGGCCCGTGATGGTGGCCCGGTCCCGCAACAGGAAGGCCCCGGCGCCGGCCAGGCCGGCCGATCAGTCCTGGTACCGGCAACGGCTGGGCCGACTGCTGCGCGAGGCGTCGCTGTTTCTTGCTGCCGCCTGTACCCTGTTCCTGCTGGCCGCGCTGATCAGCCACAGCCCCACCGATCCGGGCTGGTCGCGACTGGCCGGCGATACCGTGGTCAGCAACGTGTTCGGTCGCCCGGGCGCCTGGTTCGCCGATGTGCTGCTGAGCCTGTTCGGCTACCTGGGCTTCGTGTTCCCCTGGCTGATTCTCTATGCCGGGTGGCTGGCCTATGCCGGCGGCCGCCAGCCGGTGGGCGACGCGCTGAGCATCACGGTGCGCGCGGTGTCCCTGATGCTCTGGCTGACGGCCGGCTGCGGCCTGGCTTCATTGTCGCTGGCCGGCGGTGCGGGCCTGCCGCAGGGCAGCGGTGGTATTCTCGGTGCCTCGGTCGCCGGGGGTTTGCAGGCGGTTTTGAATACCGCCGGCGCCGCCTGGCTGTTGATCACCCTGTTCATCATTACGCTGTCCACCGGACTGGGCTTTTCCTGGCTGACGGTCACCGAACGGGTGGGGCGCTGGGTGCAGTCGGCGGCGGCACGGGTGGCCACCGCTATGGCGGGCCTGTGGCAGACCCTGCGCAAATGGCAGGAAGCGCGTCGCCGCAAGCTGCCGGCGCCGCCGGTCACGCCACCCGTGCCGAACAAGGCCAAGCCCCGGCGCCCACCGAGTCTGGGTCCATCGAAATCGAAGCCGGACAGCACGCAGCTGGACCTGCCGATGGACGAGCAGGACAACGACGAACCGGCGGTGCGCTTCGATCCCGAGCGCGACGATCCGCTACCCGGCCCCCAGCTGCTGGATCCGGCCCGTGCGGTTGTGTCCGGCTACGACGAGGCGGCTTTGCAGCGCCTCTCCGAGGAACTGGAACAGCATCTGGCCGATTTCGGGGTCCAGGCCAGGGTGGTCGGCGTGCAGCCGGGGCCGGTGATTACTCGCTTCGAACTGGACCCGGCGCCGGGCGTCAAGGTCAACCAGTTCACCAATCTGGCCAAGGATCTGGCGCGGGCGATGTCCACCACCAGTGTGCGGGTGGTGGAGGTGATCCCGGGCAAGTCGGTCGTGGGGCTGGAAATCCCCAACCGCGAGCGGGAAATCGTGGCGTTGCGCGAGATTCTGGAATCCACCCGCTATACCGCATCGGCGTCGGGCGTCACCCTGGCGCTGGGCAAGGACATCGGCGGCGGCCCGGTGACGGCCGATCTCGGCAAGATGCCGCATCTGCTGGTGGCGGGCACCACCGGGTCGGGAAAGTCGGTGGCGATCAACGTGATGATCCTGTCGATTCTCTACAAGGCGTCGCCCGAGCAGGTTCGCCTGATCATGATCGACCCCAAGATGCTCGAGCTGTCGGTTTACGAGGGCATCCCGCACCTGCTGGCGCCGGTGGTCACCGATATGAAGGAGGCCGCCAACGCCCTGCGCTGGTGCGTGGCGGAAATGGAACGCCGCTACAAGCTGATGGCGGCGCTAGGCGTGCGCAACGTGGCCGGCTTCAACCGCAAACTGGAAGAGGCCCGCAAACAGGGCCGGCCGATCCTCGATCCGATGTTCAATGGCGATGAGGGCGAGACGGCACCGGAGCTGGAACCGATGCCGGCGATCGTGGTGATTGTCGACGAATTGGCCGACCTGATGATGGTGGTCGGCAAGAAAGTGGAAGAGCTCATCGCCCGCCTGGCCCAGAAGGCCCGTGCCGCCGGCCTTCACATGATTCTGGCCACGCAACGTCCGTCGGTGGACGTGATTACCGGCCTGATCAAGGCCAACATCCCCACCCGCATTGCCTTCCAGGTGGCCTCCCGGGTGGATTCCCGCACCATCCTCGATCAGCAGGGGGCGGAAAGCCTGCTCGGACATGGCGACATGCTGTTCCTGCCGCCGGGTACCGGCCTGCCGACCCGCGTGCACGGGGCCTTCGTGGACGACCACGAGGTGCACAAGGTAGTGGAATTTCTCAAGCAAACGGGCGATCCCGACTACAACGAGGCGATCCTCAGCGGCGCCGCCGACGGTGACGACAACGGGGGCGGCATCGACGGCGGCGACGCCGAAGAGGATCCGCTCTACGATCAGGCGGTGGCGGTCGTCACGGAGAGCCGCAAGGCCTCGATTTCCTATGTGCAGCGGCGCTTGCGGGTGGGTTACAACCGGGCCGCCCGCCTGGTGGAGCAGATGGAAGTGGCCGGTATCGTGGGTCCGGTGGAGGGCGGGGGCAGCCGCGAGGTTCTGGCCCCGCCACCGCCCAAGGATTGAGGTTGCTGTTCAGGATTAGTTCAGATTATCGGCGTACGCTGGGCGCCATTGATTTATCCCGGAGCAAGGTGATGCGATACCTGCGCCTAGTTGTTCTGGCGGTCCTGGCTGTGGCCATACCCGCCCATGCCGGAGAGGGTAAGGATGCGCTCCAGGCGTTCTACCAGTCCGTCGACACCCTGCGGGCGGACTTCGAGCAGATCCAGGTCGATGAAGACGGCGCAACGATCCAGCGTACAGCCGGCGAGTTTCTGCTGGCCCGGCCGGACCGCTTCCGCTGGAGTTACCGTGAACCCTATGAACAGATAATCGTCAGTGATGGCGAGGCGTTCTATTTTCATGATGTGGACCTGGCGCAGGTGACCGTGCGCGATGTGGACCGCAGCCTGCGTGCCACGCCGGCCCAGTTGCTGGCGGGCGGCAAGGCGCTGGAAGCGGCGTTCCGGATCGAGGAAGCCGGCCGTCGCGACGGCTTGGCGTGGGTGACCCTGACGCCGGGCGACGGCGATGGCGATTTCACCGAAATCCGGATCGGGTTCGATGGCAGCCGTCCGGCCCGCATGGAACTCGACGATCAACTGGGCCAGACCACGCAAATTCAGTTTACCGATGTCGTGGTGGATGCCGAGATTGATCCGGCCAGGTTCACGCTCGAGATTCCCGATGACGCAACCGTGGTGGACGGGCGCGGCGAGGGTCAGTGAGCGACACATACCAACCTGGCACTGTCTGGTGGTGGCTGGGGCTAGCCGGCTGCGGCCTTCTTCTTGTGCTGGCCCTTGCGCCCGGTACCTCGGGGCCGTCTTTCACCTACGGCGACAAGGTCGGTCACCTCGCGGCGTTCGCGCTGCTGGGCGGGTGGTTCGGGGCCTTGCAGCGTGACGCGCTGCCCTGGATTGGCCTGGCACTGCTGGCGTATGGGGGCCTGATCGAACTGCTGCAGGGTCTGACGCCCAACCGTCTTCCCGAATGGGGGGATTTGCTGGCGGACCTGGCCGGCATCGTGCTCGGCATTCTGTTGCTCAGGACCGGCATGCAGCGCGTGATGGTTGGACTGGAAAGAGGTCTGAGTGAGCGACGCCGCCGATAACATGGCCGGCCGGCCGCTGGCCGACCGCATGCGCCCGCGCGAGCTGGCGGACATGGTCGGTCAGGCACATGTGCTCGGCGAGGGAAAACCCCTGCGCCGGGCGCTGGTCGCCGGGCGTCTGCACTCAATGATTCTCTGGGGGCCACCGGGTACCGGCAAGACCACGCTGGCCAGACTGCTGGCTGGCGAGGCCGGCTACCGTTTCCGACAGATCTCTGCCGTGATGGCCGGGGTCAAGGACATTCGTGCGGCGGTTGCCGATGCCCGGGCGGCGCTGGACGACGGCGATGCCCCCACGCTTTTGTTCATCGACGAGGTTCATCGCTTCAACAAGGCCCAGCAGGATGGCCTGCTGCCGTTCGTGGAGGACGGGACATTGGCGCTGGTGGGTGCGACCACGGAGAACCCGTCGTTCGAGGTCAACAATGCGTTGCTGTCGCGCTCACGGACCTACGTGCTGCGCTCGCTGACCGCCGCGGACTTGCGGCAGCTGATCGAACGGGCGCTGACCGACGACCAGCGTGGACTCGGTGCGCGCGGGGTGGCGATGGCACCGGCGCTGCGTGATCAGCTCGCCGAGCGCGCCGACGGCGATGCCCGCCGTGCCCTGAACCTGCTGGAACTCGCCGCCGATATCGCCACGGACGTGGATGGCCGGATCACGATCACCGAGGCCGATCTGCAGGAAGTGCTGCGCGAAGGCCTGCGGCGTTTCGACAAGGGCGGCGATGCCTTCTACGACCAGATATCGGCCCTGCACAAGTCGGTGCGGGGCACCGACCCGGATGCCGCCATCTACTGGTTTTGCCGCATGATCGACGGCGGTTGCGATCCCCGCTACCTCGCCCGCCGGATAGTTCGGATGGCCAGCGAGGATATCGGCAACGCGGATCCGCGTGGCCTGCGGCTGGCGCTGGACGCCTGCGAATCCTACGAACGGCTCGGCAGCCCGGAAGGCGAACTGGCGATTGCCCAGGCGGTGATCTTTCTCGCCTGCGCGGCCAAGAGCAACGCCGTCTACAACGCCTACAAGGCTGGACTGCGCGCCGCCAGCGATAACGGCAGCCTGGAAGTGCCCATGCATCTGCGAAATGCGCCGACCGGCCTGATGAAGGATCTGGGTCACGGTGCCGGGTACCGGTATGCCCACAACGAACCTGGCGCCTACGCGGCGGATGAGACCTACCTGCCGGACGCGTTGATCGGCAACCGTTACTACGAACCGGTGGACCGCGGCCTCGAGGGCCGCATCCGGGCCAAGCTGGTGACATTGCGCGGCGAGGGCGGAAGCAGCGAGGATAGCGCGTAGTAACGACCGACGGCGTTACCGCCGGAGCAGTCATGCGCGTGGGGTAGCCGGCCGCGGCAGACAAGAACCGACAGGGGGAGCAGCTGATGGCAGGTTTTCTGGATCGCGAGCGAACGGTGGCCGGGCCCGGTTTCAATCGCTGGATGGTGCCGCCGGCCGCGCTTTGCATTCATTTGTGCATTGGTCAGGTCTACGCCTTCAGTGTCTTCAATCTGCCGATGACGCGGCTGATTGGAATAACCGAATCCGCCCCGGGTGACTGGAAACTGACCACGCTGGGGTGGATTTTCAGCATTTCGATCGTCTGTCTGGGCCTGGCCGCCGCGTTTGCGGGGAGCTGGCTCGAACGAGTGGGGCCGCGCAAGGCCATGTTGCTGTCGGCTACCTGTTTCGGTGGCGGCTTCCTGGTATCCGCCCTTGGCATCTGGCTGCACGTCATCTGGCTGGTCTACCTGGGGTACGGCGTGCTTGGCGGTATCGGCCTGGGAATCGGTTACATTTCCCCGGTTTCCACGCTGATCAAGTGGTTTCCCGATCGTCCCGGGATGGCCACCGGCATGGCCATCATGGGTTTCGGCGGTGGCGCCATGATCGGCTCGCCGCTGGCGGTTGGACTCATGGCGTTTTTCTCCGGGCCTGAATCGGTGGGCGTGGCGCCGACCTTTGTGACGATGGGGCTGATCTACTTCACCTTCATGACGATCGGTGCGCTGCTGGTGCGCTTGCCGCCGGAAGGCTGGCTGCCGGCGGGATATCAGCCACCGGCCGAGTCCGGTAAGCTGATCACGACTGCTCATGTGCACGTGGACGAAGCGCTAAAGACGCCGCAGTTCTACCTGGTCTGGATGGTGCTGTTCCTTAACGTGAGTGCCGGCATCGGGGTGCTCGGGCAAGCTTCGGCGATGTCGCAGGAAATGATGCCCGGCAAGATCGAGGCAGCGGCGGCGGCAGGCTTTGTCGGTTTGCTCAGCATCTTCAATATGGCCGGTCGCTTCATCTGGGCGTCGGCCTCGGATTATCTCGGGCGCAAGAATACTTATCTGGTTTTCTTCGCCCTCGGTATGGCGCTTTACGCGGCGGTGCCGCCAGCCGCGGCCATGGGCAGCGTCGTGCTGTACGTGCTCTGCTATTGCGTGATCATGAGCATGTACGGGGGAGGCTTTGCCACGGTGCCGGCCTACCTGAAGGATCTGTTCGGCACGATGCATGTGGGTGCGATTCATGGCCGCCTGCTTACGGCCTGGGCTGCCGCTGGCGTGATGGGCCCGGTATTGATCAACTATATCCGCGAGTTCCAGATCGAGGCCGGGGTACCCAAGGCGCAGGCCTATACCGTGACCATGTACATCATGGTGGGTCTGCTGTTCCTGGGATTGATCTGCAATGCTTTGATTCGTGCGGTGGACAGCCGCCATCACCATGGCGAGCCCGACACCGGCGGGAGCCGCTCATGAGTTCGCGAAAGGCTGATGCGACGAAAACACCGACCTGGCAGCTGGTGGCAGTGTGGACGCTCGTGCTGGTGCCGATGGGCTGGGGAGTCCTGGAGACGCTGGCCAAGGCGGCCCAGCTCTTCAGTTGATCCCAAGCAACTGATCAGCCAGGTGATCGAGATCCCGGGCGACCAGGTCGGGGGTCTCTCCGGCGCGGTGACAGACCGTCTCCTGCCGGCTGATGTATGCGCCCGCAAAGCCGGCTCGCATGGCGCCGGTGATGTCCCAGTCGTGGGCCGCCACCATGCACAGATCGGCCGGCGCCACCGCCAGGGTGTCGGCCGCATGGGCGTAGACGTCCGGGTGCGGCTTGAAACGTTGCACGGCGTCTACCGAGAGGATGTGCTCGAAATAGCGGTTCAGACCGGCGCGCTGCAACTGCTCATCGACGGCGGCCTGGGCCGAGTTGGTCAGGGCCGTCAGCCGGAAGCCGGCGTCTGCCAGGCGCGCCAGTCCCGGCGCCACGTCGGGATGGGGCGGTAGCTCTCGGATGGCGGTCGACACCGCACGGTAGTCGTCGGCCGACAGGGTCCGGTCGTGGCTCTCGGCAAGCGTGGCCAGACTCGCGGCACCTAGCTTGGTGAAGTCGCGATAGGCCCCGGTCAACGACGTCACCATCGACCAGCGCAATAGCAGCGCGAACCACTCGCGGCGGACCCCTGCGTCGCCGAAAAGGTCGGCAAACACCGGGTCCAGCGCCGCCAGATCCAGCAGCGTTTCGTTGACGTCGAAGACCAGCGTGCGGGGCGTCATGCCGCCAGCCTAAGCCCGCGGGCCCGACGGGTCCACACTGCAGCGGCTGGCCTGTGCCCCTATAATGCGCGCCGATCCCGCAACTGCCCGAACCGATCATGCTCGATGCCCGTCTGCTGCGCCAGGAACCCGATCAGGTAGCCGCCGGCCTGGCCCGTCGCGGCTTCACCCTGGACGTGGCGCGGCTCGGATCGCTGGAAGAAAAGCGCCGCGAGCTGCAGACCCGGACCGAAGAGCTGCAGGCCGAACGCAATCGGCGCTCCAAGGCGATCGGGCAGGCCAAGGTGGCGGGCGAGGATATCGCGCCCCTGAAGGCCGAGGTCGCGGGGCTGGGTGACCAGCTCGACGCCGCCAAGGCCGAGCTGGAATCCCTGATGGCCGAGCTCGACGAGCTGCGCTGGTCGCTGCCGAACCTGCCGCATGAAAGCGTGCCCGCGGGCGATTCGGAAGTCGACAACGTCGAGCAGCGCCGCTGGGGCGAGCCCCGCACCTTCGACTTCACGCCACGCGATCACGTTGACCTGGGCGCCGGGCTGGCGATGATGGATTTCGAGGCCGCCGCCAAGGTCACCGGCGCGCGCTTCGTGGTGTTGCAGGCCGATCTGGCCCGCCTGCACCGGGGGCTGATCCAGTTCATGCTGGACAAGCACACACGCGAGCACGGCTACCGCGAGGTCTACGTGCCCTACATCGTGTCGGCGGAAAGTCTGCGCGGTACCGGCCAGCTACCCAAGTTCGGGGATGACCTGTTCCGGCTGACCGATCCCGACGATTACTACCTGATTCCCACGGCGGAAGTGCCGGTGACCAACCTGGTGCGGGATCGTATTCTGGACACCGACACGATGCCGCTGCGCTTCGTGGCCCATACCCCCTGTTTCCGGGCCGAGGCCGGGGCCCACGGCAAGGACGTGCGCGGCATGATCCGCCAGCATCAGTTCGAGAAGGTGGAACTGGTACAGGTGGTTGATCCCGCCGCCTCCTACGACGCGCTGGAACAGCTCACCGGCCACGCAGAAGCGGTGCTGCAGGCGCTGGAACTGCCCTACCGGGTGGTCGCCCTGTGCGGCGGCGATCTCGGGGCGTCGGCGGCCAAGACCTATGATCTGGAAGTCTGGCTGCCGAGCCAGGAGACATACCGGGAAATTTCCTCCTGCAGCAATTTCGAGGCATTCCAGGCTCGCCGCATGCAGGCCCGTTACCGCGATCCCGAGACCGGCAAGCCGGCGTTGGTGCACACGCTGAACGGCTCCGGCGTGGCCATCGGTCGTGCGTTGGTGGCGCTGCTGGAAAATCACCAGCAGGCAGACGGCAGCATCGCGATTCCGGCGGCACTGCAGCCCTACATGGGCGGCGACACACGGCTGGCCCCGGCGGCCGAGGGCTGAGTCTGGCTACTCCCGGGGCAGCTCCGGCTGCAGTTCCTGGATCAGGCTGCGGTAGCGGTCGCCGGGGTGATACTCGATGGCGCGCTCGACCACATCCGGCGTCAGATGCGGCGCGAACATGCCGATGAAACGGGTCATGTAGGCGCGCAGATAGGTATTGCGCCGGAAGCCGATGTGGGTGGTGCTGTATTCGAACAGGTGACTGGCGTCCAGGCGGACCAGATCGCTGTCCTCGTCCGGGTCATAGGCCATGTTGGCAACGATGCCGATGCCCAGTCCCAGCCGCACATAGGTCTTGATCACGTCTGCGTCTACCGCCGTCAGCACTACGTCGGGTGATACCCCGCGGGTGATGAAGGCCCGGTCGAGTTGCGAGCGTCCGGTAAAGCCGAAGGTATAGGTGATCAACGGGTGCTCGGCCAGCGCCGGGATGGTGAGCTTTTCCACCGCGGCCAGCGGATGATCCGGCGGCACCAGCACGCAGCGATTCCAGTGGTAACAGGGGAGCATGATCAGCTCCTCGAAATGCTCCATGGCTTCCGTGGCGATGGCGAAGTCCACCTCGCCGTCGGCCGCCCACTGGGCGATTTGCGGCGGCGAGCCCTGGTTGAGATGCAGTGACACTCGCGGATATCGCTTCTTGAAGCTCTGGATGGTGGCTGGCAGGGCATAGCGCGCCTGGGTGTGGGTGGTGCCGATCGACAGGTCGCCGCTGTCTGCCGACTGGAACTCGTCAGCCGCCCGGTGAATGTTGTCCGCCTCGTGCAGCATGCGGCGGGCGACCTTCAGGATTTCCTCGCCCGCCGGGGTGATCCGGTCCAGATGCTTGCCGTTGCGCGCGAATATCTCCACCCCGAGTTCCTCCTCAAGCAGCCGTATCTGCTTGCTGATACCGGGCTGGGACGTATTCAGATACTCGGCCGCCGCCGTGATATTGAGGTTGCGGCGGGCCACCTCGTGGATGAATTGGAGCTGACGCAGTTTCATGGCCGTATAATATACCCGCAGGTTATCTGGACGAAAATGGTTATTCTCTTTTTGATTGACGTCGCGACATCCCGCACGGGCTCTCCGGCTGCTTGTGACGCATGAACGAAATGGGTGAAGTCTGGTTGGTGGGTGCCGGCCCCGGCGATCCCGATCTATTGACCCGCAAGGCCGCGCGGTTGCTTTCGCAGGCGGATGTCGTGCTGTACGACAGCCTGATCCAGCCCGAGCTGCTGGCCGAAATACCGGTGCATGTCGAGCGTATTCACGTGGGCAAGCGGGCCAGTCGCCACACCCTGCCGCAGGACCGTATCAACGGCCTGATGGTGGAACTGGCTCTGGCCGGCAAGCGGGTGCTGCGCCTCAAGGGCGGGGACCCATTCGTGTTCGGCCGCGGCGGCGAGGAAATCGCCGAACTGGCTGCCGCGGGCATTCCGTTCGAAGTGGTCCCGGGCGTGACCGCGGCTCAGGGCTGCGCGGCCTATGCCGGTATTCCGCTGACCCATCGGGACTGTGCCCAGCGGGTGCAGTTCATTACTGCCCATCAGCAGAGCGGCGGCGAGCTGCCGCTGGACTGGCCTTGCCTCGCCGGGCCGGATCAGACCCTGGTGTTCTATATGGCGCGTAACACGTTGCCGACTATCTGCGCCCGGCTGATCGAGCACGGATTACCGGGCAACTGGCCGGCTGCCCTGATCGAGGATGGTTCAACCGCGGCCCAGCGAGTGATCGAGGCCGACCTGAACCGGCTGCCGGCGGCGGTGGTGGCCGCTGATGTAAGCGGCGCGAGTCTGCTGATTGTGGGGCAGGTGGTGCGCCTGAGGGCGCAGCTGGACTGGTTCGACCACAAGCGCGACTCTGGATCCGACATCGACCGCTCATAACGACTACCTCTGCCCGGGCTGGCGCCATGAATGGCGCCCTACGGCCTGTTCACTATATTCGCTCGCGGGCCACGACTCAGGGTAGGACGGCGTTCATTCGGCCGCTTGTCGCCACACGGCATTGGCGGGTGACCACGGCCGGAATCCCCGATACCGGAATAAAAAAGGCCGGCGCGTAAGCGCCGGCCTTTTGGTCGCAACGAGATGCGTCGGTCTATTCTTCGCCCATGAACGCACCCAGCAGGTGCAGCAGGCTGAGGAAGAGGTTGTAGATGGATACGAACAGAGTGACCGTGGCGCTGATGTAGTTGGTCTCGCCGCCGTTCACGATCTCGCCGGTCTGATAGAGAATCAGTCCGGACATGAGCAGCACGAACAGCGCGGACACGGCCATTGACAGCGCCGGAATCTGAAAGAACACCGCACCCAGGCCGAGTACGAACGCCACCAGGATGCCCACGAACAGGGCGCCGGCCCACTGGTTGAAGCGGCGACCGGAGACGATCGCGTAGCCGGACAGGCCCAGGAAGATGGCACCGGTACCGCCCATGGCCGTCATCACGATCTCGCCGCCGTTGGCGAACGCACCCATGTAGGCGTTGAGAATTGGCCCGATGGTGTAGCCCATGAAACCGGTCAGCGCAAACACCGTCACCAGGCCCCAGCCGCTGTTCTTGGTTTTTTCGACGGCAAACAGCAGGCCGAAGTAGCCCACCAGGGTGATGATCAGGCCCGGATGCGGCGCGTTGATCGCCATTGCCGTGCCGGCCACCGCCGCCGAGAACAGCAGCGTCAGCGACAGCAGCCAGTAGGTATTTCGCAGGACCTTCGCGGCTTCCGGGGAAGCCTGTACCTGTCCGAGTGACGCCAAACGCTCGTTAGCCATTGTTTCCAGTTCCTCGTCGTATTGCGTTACACCCGAGGATACCATTACCGGGTGCACGCGATGGTAACTTCATTACGCTGTCTGACCGCACTTGCCCTTGGGGGTTCACGGCGGCTTCTGGGCGTCGGCCTGTTGCTGTCGGCCATTGGCTGCGGCCAGGGCGGGGAGGCACTGGCGGGGCCCGGGTTGCCGGGCGGACTGCCCGAGGCACCGGGCGTTACCGGCGGGATCGAGATTCTCAACAATCGCGGATTCGTGGTCGGGTATGCCGGTCACCGGGGCGCGCCGGCATGGGTGGTCTACCAGGCCCGACCGATCGGCGAGCGGCAGCATCTGGACCGGCCGCGGTTCGAGACCGATCCGCGCGTGCGCCGCACCGTCGAGTACAGGGACTTCACCGATACCGGCTTCGACCGCGGGCACATGGCGCCGAACTACCTGATCAGCAATCTCCACGGTCCGGAGGCGCAGCGGCAATCGTTCCTGATGACCAACATCGTTCTGCAGCGCCCCCGGCTCAATCAGCTGGTATGGCAGCGGCTGGAGGAAATCGAGGCGGATCACCTGGCGCGGCGCTGGGACGAATTGAACGTTGCCGTGGGCCCGGTGTTCGATGCTGACCGGGCCTGGACCGATTCCGGCGTGGATATGCCAGATGCCTTCTACCGCATCTGGCTGGATCGCACCGCCGACGGGCTGCGGGCGCTGGCGCTGATCGTGCCGCAGGACGTGCGCGGTGACGAACGCCTGGACCGTTTCGTGACCAGCGTGGACGAGATCGAGTCGCGGACCGGACTGGATTTCTTCCCGGGCCTGCCGGCTGCGGTGGAAAAGGAGCTGGAAGCGTCTGCGGCCGACCCCGAGAACTGGGGATTTGCATCGCTGGCCTGTTTCCCCGCCCGCTATGCGAACAACTGGCAGGGCAAGAACGGCATTCGGCTGGAATTCGATCGCTGCGACGACTGACCCGCCGCGGTTAGTGCTCCCGCTCGATCACCCGCTGCGCCAGCCAGTGCAGGCCGTCCGCTCGCTCGTCGAGGTCGGCCAGCGACGCCCGCGCCTCCGAGACCAACTCCGCCGCCCGTTGACGGGCCACCGACAGGCCGACCACTGACGGGTAAGTCGGTTTCTGGCGCGCCCGGTCGGCGCCACTCTGCTTGCCGAGGGTGCTGGTATCGCCAAGCTCGTCAAGCACATCATCCTGGATCTGGAACGCCAGACCTAGGCACTTGGCGTAGTGATCCAGGCCGGAAAACTGTTCCGGTGGCAGCGCGGCGCCTTCGCAGGCCAGCAGCACGCACACCCGGATCAGCGCGCCGGTCTTGTGGATGTGCATATCCTCGACTTCGGCCAGATTCAGGCTCCGGCCGGTCGCGGCCAGGTCCATGGCCTGGCCGCCGGCCATGCCGCGGGATCCCGAGGCCATCGCAAGCTGGGCGACGCGGGCGGCGCGAACCGCGGGATCCGCGGTTTGATCCTGCGCCAGCAGCTGGAAGGCCAGGGTCAGCAGGCTGTCGCCCGCGAGGATGGCAGTGGCCTCGTCGAACGCCCGGTGACAGGTGGGCTGGCCCCGGCGCAGGTCGTCGTCGTCCATGGCTGGCAGATCGTCGTGAACCAGCGAGTAGGCATGGACCATCTCCACCGCCGCGGCGGCGGCATCCACGCGGTCGTCCGGCGCCCCGACGGCTCGGGCCGTGGCGTAGACCAACAGCGGCCGGAGGCGCTTGCCGCCGCCCTGCATGGCGTAACGCATGGCCTCGTGAAGGCGCGCGGGATGCTGTCTGGCCGGCGGGAGACAGCCATCGACCACCCGATCCAGCCGCTGGCGGTAGTCGGCGACCGCGTCCGCGAACGACATCAGGCGTCGGGGTCCTCGAACGCGGCCAGTCGGCCGCCCTGTTCGTCCTCGAGCAACTGCTCTACCCGCAACTCGGCGCTTTTCAACGCGGCCTGGCAACGGCGCGCCAGCGCCACGCCCTTCTCGAACCGCGCCAGGGATTCCTCCAGCCCGATCTCGCCGGATTCCAGTGACTCCACCAGCGATTCGAGCTCGTTCATCGCGGTCTCGAAGGCGGCGAGCTCGTCGTTGTGGTCCGGGCTTTCGGGGTCGGTCATGCGCGGCAGCAGTGGGGATGGTGTCGGGCGAATTGTAACGGCTGCGGGTCGGGCCGGGGAGGGAGAGCTTGCCGCGCGGTCGGGCTTGGCTTAACGTCCCGCGCCAGTCAACCCACGCGCCTGTCATGACCAACAGCTACGACGCCGCCGCCATCGAAGTCCTGTCCGGCCTGGATCCGGTGCGCAAGCGGCCCGGCATGTTCACCGACACCGCCCGGCCGAACCACCTGGCCGCCGAGGTGGTGGACAACAGCGTCGACGAGGCCCTGGCCGGCCACGCCAAACGTGTCGACGTGGTACTGCATGGCGACGGTTCGATGTCGGTGACCGACGACGGGCGCGGCATGCCGGTGGACCTCCACCCCGACCACGGTGTGCCCGGCGTGGAGCTGATCCTCACCCGGCTGCACGCGGGCGGCAAGTTCTCGCACAAGCAGTATCGCTTTGCCGGCGGTCTGCACGGGGTGGGGGTATCGGTGGTCAACGCCCTGTCCACCCGGCTGGAGGTGCAGGTATGGCGTAACGGCAAGGCCTACGCCATCGGATTCGCCGGCGGCGAACCGGCCAGCCCGCTGACCGAGACCGGCACCGTCCCCCGCAACCGGCGTGGTACCGCGCTTCGTTTCTGGCCGGACCCGAGCTATTTCGACAGCCCGCGTTTCGCGATTCCGCGTCTCACCCACCTTTTGCGGGCCAAGGCGGTGCTGTGTCCCGGCCTGACCGTCACGTTCACCGACGAGGCGGCCGGCGACACCCAGACCTGGTGCTATCAACAGGGTCTGGCCGAGTACCTCACCAGCGAACTGGGCGAGGCGGTGCGCCTGCCGGTTGAACCCTTCGGCGGCAGTTTCGAGGCCGAACGCGAAGCGGTGGACTGGTCCCTCACCTGGCTGCCTGAAGGCGGCGAAGGGCTGTTCGAAAGCTACGTCAACCTGATTCCCACCGCCGGCGGCGGCACCCACGTCAATGGCCTGCGCGCCGGGCTCACCGAGGCGCTGCGCGAATTCTGCGAGTTCCGCAGCCTCACCCCGCGCGGGCTCAAGATCACGCCGGAGGATGTCTGGGACGGTTGCAGCTATGTGTTGTCGGTGAAACTGGCCGACCCGCAGTTCGCGGGCCAGACCAAGGAGCGACTGGGTTCGCGCGCCTGCGCGGCCTTCGTGTCCGGCGTGGTCAAGGACGCCTTTTCACTCTGGTTGAACCGGCATTCCGAAACCGGTGAGGCCCTCGCCCAGCTGGTGATCGGTAATGCCCAGCGGCGGGTGAAATCGGCCAGGAAGGTTACCCGCAAGCGCGTGGTGTCCGGCCCGGCATTGCCCGGGAAGCTCACCGACTGCGTGTCCGATGATCCGGCCCGCACCGAACTGTTCCTGGTGGAGGGCGACTCCGCCGGCGGCTCGGCCAAGCAGGCGCGGGACCGCGATTTCCAGGCGGTGATGCCGTTGCGCGGCAAGATCCTCAACGCCTGGGAGGTGGACCCCGGCGACATCCTCGCATCGAACGAAATCCACGATATCACCGTGGCCCTGGGCGTGGACCCCGGCGCCCAGGATCTTACCGGCCTGCGCTACGGCAAGGTCTGCATCCTGGCCGACGCGGATTCCGACGGCCTGCACATCGCCACCCTGTTGTGTGCGCTGTTTCTCAAGCATTTCCGGCCGCTGGTGGAAAAGGGCCATGTGTTCGTGGCGATGCCCCCGCTGTATCGCATCGACGTCGGCAAGGACGTGTTCTACGCCCTGGACGACGAGGAACGCGAGGGCCGGCTGGACCAGATCAAGGCCGAGAAGCGCAAGGGCAAGGTCAGTGTCACTCGCTTCAAGGGTCTGGGCGAGATGAGCGCGCTGCAGCTGCGCGAAACCACCATGGCACGGGAAACCCGCCGGCTGGTGCAGTTGACGGTGGAATCCGCGGATGTGGACGAACTGATGGATATGCTGCTGGCCAAGAAGCGCGCCGGCGATCGCCGCGCCTGGCTAGAAGCCAAGGGCCACGAAGCCGAACTGCTCGACTGAGGCAATCAACCGACCCCATGACCGACCAGAGCGAGTACGAAGCCGAACGCCAGGCCCTAAAGGCCTTTGCCGAGAAGGCGTACCTGAACTATTCCATGTACGTGATTCTCGATCGGGCGCTGCCGCACGTCGGCGACGGCCTGAAGCCGGTGCAACGGCGCATTATCTATTCGATGTCCGAGCTGGGCCTGTCGGCGGCGTCCAAGCCCAAGAAGGCGGCACGCACCGTGGGCGACGTGATCGGCAAGTTCCATCCCCATGGCGACGCCGCCTGCTACGAGGCCATGGTGATCATGGCCCAGCCGTTCACCTACCGGTATCCGCTGGTCGACGGCCACGGCAACTGGGGCACGGCGGATGATCCCAAGTCGTTCGCGGCCATGCGCTACACCGAATCGCGGCTGTCGGGTTACGCCAGCCTGCTGCTGTCCGAGCTGGGGCAGGGGACGGTGGACTGGGCGCCGAATTTCGACGGCACCCTGGACGAACCCATGACCCTGCCGGCGCAGCTGCCCAACGTGCTTCTCAATGGGGGCACCGGTATCGCCGTAGGCATGGCCACCGATGTGCCGCCGCACAACCTGCGTGAAGTGGCGGCGGCCTGTATACATCTGATTCGCGAGCCCAAGGCCGACCTCGACACCCTGTGTCAGTACATCCAGGGCCCGGATTTCCCGACCGGCGCGGAACTGATTTCCCCGGCCGAGGAAATCCGCGAGGTGTACCGCACCGGCAACGGCAACCTTCGCCTGCGGGCGGTGTGGGAGTCCAACGAACACGGCGAGATAGTGATCACCGCGTTGCCGTATCAGGTGTCCGGCGCCCGGGTGCTGGAACAGATCGCCGGGCAGATGGCGGCCAGGAAACTGCCCATGGTCACCGACCTTCGCGACGAGTCCGATCACGAAAACCCCACCCGTCTGGTCATCGTGCCCCGTTCGAAGCGAGTGGATGCCGAGCAGCTGATGGCGCACCTGTTCGCCACCACCGCCCTGGAAAAGGGCTTTCGCACTAATCTCAACATGATTGGCCTGGACGGCCGCCCGCAGGTGAAGAATCTGCGCGACGTACTCACGGAATGGCTGACCTACCGCACCGAAACCGTCCGCCGGCGTCTGCAGTACCGGCTGGACCAGGTGATCGACCGCCTGCACGTCCTGGAAGGCCTGCTGGTCGCCTATCTCAACATCGACGAAGTCATTGCCATCATCCGCTACGAGGATGAACCGAAAAAAGCGCTGATGGACCGCTTCAACCTCACCGGTGTCCAGGCCGACGCCATCCTCGACCTGCGTCTGCGCCACCTCATGCGCCTGGAGGAACAGAAAATCCAGGGCGAACGCGATGAACTCGAAAGCGAACGCAAGAAGCTCGAGGCCACGCTCGGGTCGAAGGCAAAGCTCAACAAGCTGATTGCCCACGAAATCGAGGCGGCGGCCGAGAAATACGGCGACGACCGGCGCACGCAACTGGTCGAACGCGGTGACGCGAAGGCCCTGGATGAATCCGACCTGTTGCCCAGCGAAGCGATTACCGTGGTGCTGTCCCACCAGGGCTGGATCCGCTCGGCCAAGGGGCACGAGACCGACCCCGAATCGCTGAGCTACAAGAGCGGTGATGAATTCCTGGCCGCGGCGCGCGGGAAGTCCAATCAACTGCTGTCCGTGCTCGACTCCACCGGCCGCAGTTACAGCCTGGCCGCGCACAAGCTGCCCTCGGCTCGCGGGCAGGGCGAACCCCTGACCGGTCGGCTAAGCCCCGCCGACGGTGCCACCTTCGTGGGCGTGATGATGGGCGACGCCGAGCAACGCTTCGTGCTGGGGTCGAATGCCGGCTTCGGTTTCGTCACCAGGCTGGGTGAACTGGCCTCGCGCAACCGCGCCGGCAAGGCCGCGCTTTCCGTGCCCAAGGGGGCTGTCGTCCTGCCCCCATTGGGTCCCGTCGACGCCGGCGATCAGGAACTCTGCCTGATCACCGCCGAAGGCCGCATGCTCTGCATCGGCCTGGATGAGCTGCCCGAACTGGCCAAGGGCAAGGGCAACAAGTTGATCGGGGTGAAAGGCGACGACGCCGTTACTGCCTGGTGCGCGCTACCCGCCGGCGCCACGCTGGTGCTCTACAGCGGCAAGCGGCATCTGAACATCAAGCCGGGTGATCGAGACGGCTACCGCGGTGCGCGAGCTAGTCGCGGGCGTTTCCTGCCACGCGGCTTCAGGCAGGTTCACGCTGCAGAGTCCGGGATTCCCTAAGGACGGCTACCTGGCATTGCCGCGCGCCCGTCCCTCTCCGGCGTTCTGCCCGTCGGCTTTATTTTTCCCTGCCCGGTTTCCGACTCGCGATTAGGACTAGACCGAGCCGAATGACAGGAGGTGGTCATGGCCAGGGTCGATTACAAGTTCAACAAGCAGCAGCGTGTCGCCGACAAACAACGCGTGCAACAAGAGAAACGCATCAAGCGGCTCGAACGGCGGCAGGCGTGGGCGAGTGCACCTGACACAATCGGGGAGTCGTCATGAGCAAGGGTCTGGACCGCAAGAAAGGCGGGAAGAAGAAACCGACGCGCACGCTGAAGGAGAAGCGGGCGGCCAAGGCGGCCGCGCGTGGCAAGGATGGCAAGAGTTTTCTTGACTGATTTCGTCCGGTTGCCGCCAGGTGCGGCGTCCGTTCGCATATCAGTTGCATTGACCTGACGCCCGGAGTCCGGTGCGTCAGGCTTCGCCCAGCACGGTTGCCATCGGGTCGTAGCCGTCCCGGCGCATGAGTTCGTGCAGGCGCCGGCGACGGATGCCCATGTTGCCGCCGTCGTAGACCGGGAAACACAGGGCGTCCTGCAGCAGGCCGGCCAGCGGGGTGGTGTCGGTGTAGCTGTCAACGCCGACCAGGCGCATGGCGTCGTAGACCACCTGCACGCAGGTTTCCGACGCAAAGATCTTGGTCATGGTGGGCAGTTCCTCGGCCGCGCCTTGGGTGCGGTCGAGTTCCACGCAGGCTTTCCAGGCCATGTAGCGGCAGGCTTCCAGCCGGATCTTCATGTCGACCAGCATGTAGCCGGCGTTCTGGTGGTTGATTACCGGCACGGCGCCGCCGCGTTTCTGGGAGGTGCAGAAGTCGTGGGCGAACTCGAACGCCGCCCGCATGACGCCGACACAGGCCGCGCCGATCAGGCCGGCGGTCCAGGAAAAGGTCTTGTACTTGACCTCGATGCCGTCACCGGGCTGACCCAGGATGTTGTCCAGCGGCACCCGCACGTTGTTGAAATGCATGATCGGCGAGACCACGCCGCGGTGGCCGGGGGAATCGTGATAGCCGACGATCTCGATGCCGGGGGTGTCGCCCGGCACCATGATGATGGCCAGGGATTCCTGGGGCGGCACGTTCCGATTGCCGGCCTCATCCGCGCGGCAGACCACCGAGAACAGGTGCGCGCCCTGGCCGTCCCACCCGCTGCCGTTGGTGGTGTACTGCTTCCTGCCGTTGATTACCCACTCGTCGCCCTCGCGGTGGGCGAAGGTCCGCATGCCCGCGCCGGGGTCGGGGCAGTCGAAGTTGGCCGCGCCGCCGACGTCCGAGAAGGCCAGGGCGGCCAGCCGGTTGGCCGGATCGGCAACGATGTCGGGCAGGAAACGCTGTTTCTGCTCGTGGGTGCCGTGCAGCAGTAGCGGCTGCAGACCCAGACCCACCGCGAGCATGGTGGAGGGCACGCTCACGTCCACCGCCATCAGTTCCTCGGCGGCGATGGCAAGGTCGATGTTGGAGAAGCCGGCGCCGCCGTAGTCGGTGGGCAGCAGGGCATGGATGAACCCGGCCTCGGCCACCTGATCGAAAAACGGCTTGGTGGCGAAGAAGCGCTGCTCCGGCCGGTCGTGCCCCGCCATGGCCGGGCGTACGCTGGACAACACGTTCTGCGCGAAGGCTCGTGCGTCGGCCTGCAGCTTGAGCTGCTCGGGGGTGAGGGTGAAGTCGATTGCCACGTGCGGTACCTCGTGTCGATTCAGGGATAATGCAGCTTAGCGCGTCGGTTGTCGTGATTTTTTCACATGAGTCATCCTGGCTAACTGGCCAGAAGTCGTCACGTTAGCGCTGGCGTGGTGTCTTGAAACTGTCGCGTGCCGCCGCTATCTAAACCTCGGTTCGTCATCCCGGAGATTTCCTCACGATGAAACGCATTCTCCTGTTCCTGGGCACCAATCTGGCCATCCTGCTGGTGCTGTCGGCCTTCATTCAGATTTTCGGTCTGGATCAGTGGCTGGCCGAGAAGGGCGTCGGCAATACCACCGGCCTGTTCGTGCTGGCAGCCGTGTTCGGCATGGGCGGTTCGTTCATTTCATTGGCTATCTCCAAATGGATGGCCAAGCGCATGATGGGCGTGCGCGTCATCGAGAACCCGTCCAATGCCGCCGAGCAGTGGCTGGTACAGACGGTCCAGCGCCAGGCCCGGGCGGCCGGTATCGGCATGCCGGAGGTGGGCGTGTTCGAGTCGCCGGTGATGAATGCGTTTGCCACCGGCATGAGCCGCAATGACGCGCTGGTGGCGGTCAGTACCGGCCTGTTGCAGAACATGGACCGCGACGGCGTCGAAGCTGTGCTGGGTCATGAGGTCAGCCACATCGCCAATGGCGACATGGTGACCATGGGCCTGTTGCAGGGCGTGCTGAACACCTTCGTGATCTTTTTCGCCCACATCGTGGCGCGCATGCTCATGCGCGACGAGCGCGGCGGCGGTCTGGCCTATTTCGGCGTGGTGATTGCATTGGAGATGGTGTTCGGGCTGCTGGCCAGCATCATCGTGGCGGCGTTCTCGCGTTACCGCGAATACCGGGCCGACGCGGGCGGTGCCCATCTGGCCAGCCGGCGCAAGATGATCAGCGCGCTGGAGTCGCTGCAGAAGACCTACGGCCAGAGCGACATGCCCAAGGAAATGGCCGCGTTCGGCATCTCCGGCACGCTGGGGCAGGGCCTGAAAAAGCTGTTTGCCAGCCATCCGCCGCTGGAGCAGCGGATTGCGGCCCTGAAGCAGAGGTAGGCTGACAGGGGGTCACGCCGGCGATTAGGGCCGGGCAGCGTCCGGTTCGTAAACGCGACGGCCCTGAATAAAGTTGATGCCGTGCTGCCACAGCCGGGCCATGCTGTTGGCGTCCTGCACATGGCCGGCCACGATCCGCATGCTGGCGCCCCGGGCCGCAGCGACGGCCTGGGTTAGCGCCTCGTCGCCGTCGCCGACCAGGATTTCCGTCTGATCGGCGTCCAGGCGAACGAAACCCGCCCGTAAATCGGCCGCGAGCCGGCTTGCGTCGGGATGGTTGGCGTAACCGTCGATGGCCACACCGATCCCCAGCGACTGGCAGGCGCTGGCCAGCGTCTGGGCCTGACGCGGCGCGGCCGCCACATCGGTTTCCTGCAGCACGAACCAGACCTTGCCGGACGCGTTCTTTCTGCCGCGTGCCTGGGCGCCAAGCCATTTGGCGAAGGCCTCCGCCTGCTGCACGGACGCCGCCGATAGCGGCACGAATATCTCGCCTGCCGCATCGCCGTTCGTGCGAGCCAGAACCTGGGCGGCGGCCCAGCGGTCGATATCGGCAAGCAGCCCGGCAGCCTCGGCCTGCTCGCGAAACTCGTCAAAGCGCAGGGGCCGACCGTCGTCGCGGTGCCAGCGCAGCAGGGCATCGTAATAAGGCCCGGCATCGCCCTCCAGGCTGGTAATGTCCAAGTAGGCTAGGGCCAGCTGATCGCTCGCGATCGCTGCGCGGAGGGCTTCGGTGTGATCCGCCATGAGCGTGGGCTGCTCGGAATCGGCACCGGCGCCCGGCGCCGCAGCGCGCTTGCCCAGCCGTTCCACCTGATTACCGGTACGGTCGGACAGCTGCATTGCCAGTCGTGTGGTTCGCAGGAAGCGCTTGGCATCGTCGCCGTCGGCGGCTAGTGCGGCCACCGCGATGCTTGCCGTCACGGAGGCGGTCTGCTGGCCCTCGCCGAAGGCTTCCCGGGCGATGGCTTCGCGGATGGTTTCCGCCTGTTCGGTCAGCGCATCGGCGTTCTCGCGATGCATCAGTAGCGCCAGGCCTGGGGCAGCCAGCCGGAAGCCGTGGTCAGAATCACCAAGCAGGCTGAGGGTGAAAGCGAACACCTCGTCGGCGATGCGATCGGCGGCAGCCGGTCCCAGACGATCCTGCAGGCCGGCGAAGTCGTCCAGATGCAGGCAAAGCAGCCCCGGGCTGCCGGCATCGTGAGGCCGCAGGGACTGGAGCGCCTGATACAGAGCCTGCCGGCCGGTGGTGATCGGATCGCGCGGAACCGGGGCGGTTTCATCCGGCGGCGTGACCAGCAATTCCACCCGGCCCGGCTGATCTCCGGTGGCGGGCCGACAGCGCACGGACAGGGTGATCGGGCTGTCGTCCATGCGCTGGCCTGTAATCGTGAGCAGCGGCGGGGCGCTGGTGCCCTGTGCGCAATTCTTTAATGTCTGTTTGACGGTGGGACGGTCATCCGGATGGACCAGATCCATCAGCGGCACGCCGGCCAGTTCCTCGGTATCGGGAAAGCCGAACAGGCTGGCGAACTCGTCGTTAACCTGCTCGAAGATGCCGTCGTCGATCACCGCCCGGGCCTCGCGGCTGTCCGCGATCAGCGCATCGAGGCGCCCGCGGCAGTCCGCCAGCTGGGCCTGCAGCACACTGGCCTGGCGCATTCGTTCGGCCTCGCGCAGATGGCGGGTCAGCACCAGTTCCAGTAGGTCCGGGTCGGCGGGGTCGACGGCATCGCCGGCGCCGGCGCGCAGCAACTCGGTCCGGCGTCTGGCGTCGGCCAGGGCGATTAACGGCACGCGGGGGGCGGCGCTCGCGCATAGCCCCAGAATCCGGTCCAGCGCGGCCGAATCGTCGGCGGCGCAGGCGATCAGCGCGGGGTCGTGATGGGTGAGCTGATCACCCAGCGCGCCGGCCTGTTCCAGCCAGGCCACGGTGACATTCTCGCCAGCCCCCCGCAGGGCGTTGCGCAGGGTTTCCGCGCTGTTTTCCCGCGGGGCGATCACCAGAATGGTGATCGATGACGGGGCGGCGGATGGCGCGGCACTCACGTAGCAGTTTCTCCCGGTGCGGCATCCATGCCGATGATTGTCTTGCTGGCCCGGCCGGCTTCTTCCAGCGCCAGATGGGGCACCAGATAGCCCGGCAGGCGGGCGGAAAGCTCATGGTAGAGGCGTTGCGCCCGCTCGCGCGGTACGTCGAAGTGGGCGGCACCCCGAACCCGGTCGAGTAGATGCAGATAGTAGGGGATCACGCCCTGCGCGAACAGCCGTTCGCTCAACGCCGCAAGCACCTCGGCATCATCGTTGACGCCGGCCAGCAGGACCGCCTGGTTGAACAGAGTGGCGCCCGTTCCCTGTAACCGGCGCAGGGCCAGGCCGGTATCGGCGTCGAGTTCCTGCGGATGATTGACATGCACCACGACCACCGTCTGCAGCCGGGTGTTGGCGAGCCAGGCCAGCAGCGCATCGTCCACGCGGCTGGGGATCACGATGGGCTGGCGGGTGTGCAGGCGCAGTCGTTCGATGTGGGGAATACGTTCCAGTGCATGCACCAGGCCGGCGAGCTTGCGATCGGCCAGCGACAGCGGATCACCGCCGGACAGGATGACCTCGCGAATGCTGGTGTCCGCGCGCAGCTGTTGCAGCGCCCCCCGCCACTGCTGGCGTGCCGCATTCTCGTCGGCGTACGGGAAATGCCGGCGGAAGCAGTACCGACAGTGCACGCCGCAGGCACCGGTGGCGATCAGCAGGGCCCGGCCGGCGTACTTGTGGATGATGCCGTCGCCTCTCAGGCTGGCCAGATCGCCGACGGCGTCGAGATCGTAGCCGGGTACGTCGTCGCTTTCCGCGCCCAGCGGCCAGACCTGGCGCAGCAGCGGATCAGCCGGGTCGCCCCGGCGCATTCGGGCCACGAACGGTCGGGGTACGCGCAGCCGGAACAGCTGGTTCCCGGTCGCGGCCCCCGCGAGCCCGGACGCGGGCAGGTCCAGCATCGTCAGCAGCTCCCGCGGATCGGTCACCGCGTCAGCCATTTCCCGCTGCCAGGCGGGCGGGCTTTGGGATAAACTACGCGGCCGGCTGCCGGTGGGCGGGGCGTCTTGCGTGAGCATGACGGCAGTGTAGAGCGCCGGCCGGCGTGTCTCCAAAACTTTTGTCAACGGACTACCCAAGATGGCGACTTTCAGCACCAACCAGTTCAAGGGCGGCCTCAAGATTCTGCTCGACGGCGATCCCTTCACGATTCTGGAAAACGAGTTCGTCAAACCGGGCAAGGGGCAGGCCTTCAACCGCGTCAAGGTGCGAAACCTCAAGACCGGGCGCACCATCGAACGTACCTTCAAGTCGGGCGACACGGTCGAGGCCGCCGACGTGATGGAACTGGATCTGCAATTCCTCTACTCGGACGGCGAGTTCTGGCACTTCATGGAGCCCAACAGCTTCGAACAGCACCAGGCCCCCGATGCGGTGGTGGGCGAGGCCGGCCAGTGGCTGCGCCCGCAGGATGAATGCAAGGTCATCCTCTGGAACAACGAGCCGCTGTCGATCGAGGCGCCGAACTTCGTGAGCCTGGCCGTGAGCCAGACCGATCCGGGCGTGCGCGGCGACACCTCCAGCGGCGGCAGCAAGCCGGCCACGCTGGAAACCGGCGCCGTGATCCGCGTGCCGCTGTTCATCGAGGAAGGCGAGGTGCTCAAGGTGGACACCCGCAAGGGCGAATACGTCTCCCGCGCCTGATTGCCGGGCACCGCTGCCGGTGCCTGCCACCCCGACTCCGTCGTGACCGAGCCGACCTGGCAGCCCTCCGCCACCCCGGAAACGCTGCGTCGGCGCGCCCGGCTGCTGGCCGACATCCGCGCGTTCTTCGCACGCCGGGACGTGCTTGAAGCCGACGTGCCGGCGCTATCGGCCGCGGCGGCCCAGGAACCCCAGCTGGACAGCCTGGCCTGCGGCGACGTCGGCTGGTTGCATACCTCGCCGGAATTCGGTCTCAAGCGCCTGCTGGCAGCCGGCATCGGGCCGGTCTATCAGTTATCTCACGTATTTCGGGCGGGCGAGACCGGTCGCTGGCACAACCCCGAATTCAGCATGCTGGAATGGTACCGGCCGGGCTGGGGCTATCCGGCCGTTCTGGCGGAGACCGAGGCATTGCTGGTCGAACTCGGGGCGCCGCCGCTGGCGCGAGTCGGTTTCGACGACGTATTCACGCGCCTGACCGGCCTCGACTGGCGCCGGGCCGGCGCCGACGAACTGCAGCAGCGGGCCGCCCGGGCCGGTCTGGCCCCGGAATCCGAGCCGGCGGGTCTGGATGCCGCCCGGCGGTTCGAGTTCTGGCTGGATGCCCTGGTCGGACTGGTACTGGGCCCGGACCTTGGCCGGTCGACACCTTGCGCCGTCTGCGACTGGCCGCCGTCACTGGCCGGACTCACGCGGATCCGGCCGGGGGTACAGCCGGTGGCCGAGCGCTTCGAGATCTACTGGCAGGGGGTGGAGTTGGCCAACGGCGGCACCGAACTCACCGATGCCGCCACGCTGCGCGAGCGATTCGACCGGGATGCCGCCACGCGCCGGGCGCTTGGCAAGCCCTGTCCGCCGGTCGACCGGGCGCTGCCGGCCGCGATGGATGCGGGGTTGCCGGACTGCGCCGGCGTGGCGCTGGGCGTGGACAGGCTGCTGGCACTCCTGCTCGGCTTCGACTCGCTTGCGCCCGCGTTGCCCTTCGCGGCCGATCGCGCTTAGGCGCCCGGGGTCAAGTGACCCAGTGACTGTCCCATGCGCACCGGCGCGTCGGGCTTCAGATGCGACGCCCAGTCGGCGGCGCCGGCACCTAGCAGCAGGATCACGGTCGATCCCAGGTTGAACCGGCCCATTTCATCGCCGCGGCCCAGGCGGGTGGCGGTGTTCTCCACCGGCCAGTCGGTCACGCCGCCGCTGCGCCGGTGTGGCGGTGTGACCGTGCCCGACCACACGGTCTCCATGCCGCCCACGCAGAACGCGCCTACCAGCACCACGGCCATCGGCCCGGCGGCGGTATCGAACAGGCACACCAGTCGCTCGTTACGGGTGAACAGGCGGCTGATGCCGCGCACGCTCATCGGATTGACGCCGAACAACCGGCCGGGGACGTAGCGAGTCTGCCGCAGGGTGCCGGTCAGCGGCATGTGCACGCGATGGTAGTTGGTGGGCGCGAGGTAGATGGTGGCAAACCGACCACCCAGAAACGGCGCCGCGGCATCGGCGTCGCCGAGCAGTTCGGCGGCCGAGTAGGTCATGCCCTTGGCCTGAAGCAGCAGGTCGCGCTCCAGTTCGCCGAACTGGCCGAGGGTGCCGTCCACCGGGCTGGCCACGCCGGCCGGGTCCTCGGGCAGTGGCCGGGCGGCGGGTTTCAGCGCCCGGGTAAAGAAGGCGTTGAAACTCTCGTAGGCCAGCGGATCCCGCATCACCGCCTCACTCAGGTCGATCCGGAACAGCTTCATGAAGGCCCGGATCAACAGGTTCTTGAGCGGTCGGTAGCGGCTGCTGGCAATACTGTGCATCAGCCGCGAGAGCAGGCGAGTAGGAAGCAGTTGCTGGAGCAGGGCGAACGGGTGCATGGCGTGGATCGGAGTGCGAGGAAGATGACTTGCCGGCAGTGGCGAAACGGGCAGGCCAAACCGCCGAAAAGCAAGCGAAATCGGTGCATTGTGGGCGAGTTTAGCCCATAATGTGACGCCTCTGTCGCCCGCCGTCCGCGGCCTCACCGGCCCGGCGATACGGCCGGGCGGCGTTCCATTCTCCGGCCGGAAAGCATCCATGGACCCGTCTCGGCTCGCCGCGCATCTGACCACCATCCGCGACCTCATCCGCTGGGGTGGCTCGGCATTCAATCGTGCCGGGCTGGCCTTCGGTCACGGCAGCGACAACGCCCTGGACGAGGCGCGCCATCTGGTGCTGCACTCGCTCGCGTTGCCCGTCGACGTGGCTGACGACTATCTGTCGGCCCACGTGACGCCCGAGGAGGCCGAGACCGCGTTGAACCTGCTGCAGCGACGCATCGACGAACGTCAGCCGGCGCCGTATCTCACCGGTGAGGCCTGGTTCGCCGGGCTGCCGTTCTTCGTCGATCGGCGCGTGCTGGTGCCCCGGTCGCCGATCGCCGAGATCATCGAGGCGGAATTCCAGCCCTGGCTGGACGATCGCGAACCGCTGCGCATCCTGGACGTGGGCACCGGCAGCGGCGCCATCGCCATTGCCTGCGCGATGGCGTTTCCGGATGCCGAGGTGGTGGGCACGGATGTCAGCGAGGACGCGCTGGCGGTGGCGCGCCGCAACGCCGAGCGCCACGGGGTGTCGCCGCGCATGCGCTGGCGCATTGCCGATCTCTACGACGGGCTGGACGATGAGGCGCCGTTCGATCTGATCGTGACCAACCCGCCGTACGTCAGCGGCGAGGAGATGGACACGCTCGACCCGGAGTATCGCCACGAGCCCACGATCGCGTTCTCCGGCGGCGGTGACGGGCTGGATCTGGTCGAGCGGCTGATATTCGCCACGCCGCCGCATCTGGCGCCGGGCGGGTTGTTCGTGCTGGAAGTGGGTCACACCTGCTTTGCGCTGGAGCAGCGCTGGCCGGAAATGCCGATCGAATGGGTTGAATTGGAGCGCGGCGGTCTGGGCGTGGGCGTGCTCGAGGCCGACGATCTGGACGCCTGGGTGGCTCACTGCCACGAAATCGCGGCCAGCGCGGCGGGGGAATAGCCCATGGCCGGAAATACCTGGGGACGCCAGTTCACGGTCACCAGCTTCGGCGAGAGCCACGGCCCGGCGATCGGCTGCGTGGTCGACGGCTGCCCGCCGGGACTGGCGCTGACCGAAGCGGATTTGCAGACCGATCTGGATCGGCGTCGGCCGGGGCAGTCCCGCTACGTTACCCAGCGCCGCGAGCCGGATCAGGCCCGCATTCTGTCGGGTGTTTTCGAGGGCGAAACCACCGGCACCCCCATTGCGGTATTGATCGAGAACGAGGACCAGCGCTCCCGCGATTACGGCAAGATCCAGCAGGTGTTCCGCCCCAACCACGCGGACTACGCCTACATCCAGAAATACGGCCGGCGCGATCATCGCGGCGGCGGCCGCTCCTCGGCGCGGGAAACCGCCGTGCGGGTGGCGGCCGGGGCGATTGCCCGCAAGTACCTGCGCGAGCGACTGGGCATTGAAATCCGTGGTTGGTTGGCCCAGATGGGCGATATCCACCTGGATTGCGTGGCGCCGGACACGGTCAACGACAACCCCTTCTTCTGTCCCGACCCGGACCGGGTGACCGAGCTGGAAGACGCCATTAACGCGCTGCGCCGTGAGGGTGACTCGATCGGCGCCCGCATCGTGGTGGAAGCCACAGGCGTGCCGCCCGGCCTGGGCGAACCGGTTTTCGAGCGGCTGGACTCGGACCTGGCCGCGGCGCTGATGAGCATCAACGCGGTCAAGGGTGTGGAAATCGGCGACGGCTTCGACTGCGTGCGCCAGCGCGGCTCCGAACATCGTGACGAACTCAGTCCGGACGGCTTTCTCGCCAACCATTCCGGCGGCGTGGCCGGCGGCATCAGCACCGGCCAGCCGGTGCGGGCGGCGCTGGCGCTGAAGCCCACGTCGAGTATCACCATTCCGGGACGCACCGTGGATGTCGCGGGCGAGGCGACCGAAATGCGCACCACCGGCCGGCACGATCCCTGTGTGGGTCTGCGGGCCACGCCCATCGCCGAGGCGATGCTGGCGCTGGTGTTGATGGATCATTGGCTGCGTCACAGGGCACAGAACGCCGACGTGAAACCGCCGTTGCCGCCGATTCCGGGCGACCTATGAGGGCTGCAACCGCCAATGGCGTCGGTCGTCCGGGCGAACCGCGGCTGACGCCGCTGTCGCGTGACTCCCGACGCTACAGGCTGCGCAATAGGGCACAGAATGCCGACGTGACACCGCCGCTGCCGCCGATTCCGGGCGACGCATGAGAGCTGCAACCGCCAATGGCGTCGGTCGTCGGGATGAATCGCGTCTGACGCCAGCCGTCAGTTACTGAAGACCGCAGGTCAGGCGTGACCGATCTCCTGCCGCGTCGCCGGCTGTCCGGGTTCTATTTCTTCTGGTTCGCTGGGCTCGGGGCACTGCTGCCCTACTGGAGCCTGTACATGCGCGACCGCGGTTTCTCCGCCGCGGCCATTGGGCTGATCTTCGGGATTCTGCTGGGCACCAAGGTGGTGGCCCCCAACGTCTGGGGCTGGCTGGTGGACCGTTATGGCGGCCGGGTGGTGGTGATCCGCCTGGCCACGGCGGGCGCCGCGTTGATGTTTCTGTGGGTGCCGTTCGTCGATGGTTTTCTCGCCCTGGCGCTGTTGATGGCCGGATACGGCTTCTTCTCCAACGCCTCCATTCCGCAGTTCGAAGCGCTCACGTTCAATCATCTGGGCAGCCGCTCGGCCGGCTACAGCCGCATTCGGCTATGGGGGTCGGTGGGGTTCATCGCCTCGGTGGCCGCACTGGGGCCCCTGGTGGATACCGGCGGCACCGGCTGGGTGGTGTGGTGGATGATGGCCACGCTGGTGACGCTGTTCCTGGTCAGCCTGGCGGTGCCCGACGCACCCGGCAGCCGCGAAACCTCCGGCGGCGACGCCTTGCTCACGGTGCTGCGTCGCCCGCAGGTAGCCAGCCTGCTGGCGGTGTGCTTCCTGGTGCAGTTCAGCCACGGGCCCTACTACAGCTTCTTTTCCATCTACCTGGAGGATCACGGCTACGGGCGCAGCCTGATCGGCGGCCTGTGGGCGCTGGGGGTGATCGCCGAGGTGCTGGTGTTCGCCTTCCTGCCGGCGGTCTTCACACGGACGACCCTGCGTCAACTCATGCTCACCGCGGTGGCACTAGCGGTTCTGCGCTGGACGTTGCTGGCGTGGGCGCCGGAGCAGATGGCGGTTGTGGTGCTGGTCCAGGTGCTGCACATGGCCAGTTTCGGGCTGTACCACGCGGTGGCGGTCAGCCTGGTCCACCGACTGTTCCGCGGACCGCTGCAGGGGCGGGGCCAGGCCCTTTACAGCAGTCTCGGTTTCGGCGCGGGCGGGGCGGCCGGGGCGCTGAGCAGCGGTTTCCTGTGGGACCTGCTGCCGCACCACTGGGTGTTCGTGATGGCCGCATCGGCCGCGGCGCTGGGCTGGATGATTGCCTGGCTGGGACTGCGCGGCGTGGGGATGGTTTCGGCGCCGGACTACGACGCCAGCAGTGACAGCAGGGCGGCCGCCGCGGCGGACAGATGACGTTCCGGGTGCCGCACGGTGCCCAGCGACCGGGTCAGCGACACACCGGGCAGGCGCAGCTCGCACAGCCGGCTGCCGGCCAGCATCGCCGGCGGCAGCGCGGTCCAGCCCAGCCCCACTTCTGCCAGCATCTTCAGGGTGTCCAGATTGTTGCTGTGCTGGCGCACGGCCAGATCGGCACCGTGACCGCCCACGGCTCGGCTCACGATGGCATGGGTCTGGGTGTCCGGCTCGGGCAGTAGCGCGGGCACCTCGCGCAGCTGCGCGGCAGTGACCTCGGTCTGTTGCCCCAGCGGATGATCCTCGGCCACGGCGATCACCATCGGGTCGGCCCACACGCGCTGCTGATCCAGCCCGGCAATGGGCGGATCGGGCAGGGTGACGATGGCCAGTTCCACATGGCCGCGGGCCACCGCATGGCAGGCGTCTTCCGAGCCCAGGAAATGGATGTCCAGGTCCACGCCGGGGAAGGTCTTGACGTACTGCCGCAGTACCGGCGGCATCCGGTGCATGGCTACGTGGTGGGACAGTGCCAGCGCGAGGTGGCCGATCACCCGGTCGGACAGTTCATCCAGCGCCCGGCGGCCGTCCTCCAGTGCCGCCAGCAAGCGCCGCGCATGGGGCAGGAACTGCCGCCCGGCATCGGTGAGAATCACCCGGCGGCCGACCCGGTCGAACAGCGCGAAGCCCAGACGCGCCTCGGCGTTGGCCAGTCGCTTGCTTACCGCCGGCTGGCTTACATGCAGACGCTGGGCCGCCGCCCGGAAACTGCCGGTGTCGCAGATGGTCACGAAGGCTTCGATGGCGGCCAGTTGCATGGGACGGTGGACTACTGCGGTAATCCAATCATACATTCCATTTCAGACTTGTAAATATAAAAACAATTCATTGGAGTTATTGAATAGTCATCCCTATAGTTGCCGTCATCAAGAAGACGCGAAGAGGGCGTGATGAGCGGCAGAACCCTGTACGACAAGATATGGGACGAACATGTGGTTCGCGACAACGGCGACGGCACCGCGCTGATCTACATCGACCGGCAGATGGTCCACGAAGTGACCTCGCCGCAGGCCTTCGAGGGGCTGCGGCTGGCCGGGCGTGACGTGTGGCGCCGCAGCGCCAATCTGGCGGTGCCGGATCACAACGTGCCGACCATCGACCGGCTGCGCGGCATCGCCGACCCGATCTCCCGTGCCCAGGTGGAGGCGCTGCAGCAGAACTGCGCGGACTTCGGGATCCGCTTGTTTGCGATGAACGACCCGCGCCAGGGCATCGTCCACGTGATCGGTCCCGAGCAGGGGGCGACCCAGCCGGGCATGACCATTGTCTGTGGTGATTCGCATACCTCCACGCACGGGGCCTTCGGGGCGCTCGCGTTCGGCATCGGCACCTCCGAGGTCGAACACGCCCTGGCCACGCAGACGCTGATTCAGGCCAGGGCGAAGACCATGCTGATCCGGGTGGACGGTCAGGCCGGTCCCGGCGTGACGGCCAAGGACATCATGCTGGCCATCATCGGGAAGATCGGCACCGCCGGTGGCACCGGCCACGTGCTGGAGTACGGCGGCCAGGCGATTCGCGACCTGTCGATGGAAGGCCGCATGACCCTGTGCAACATGTCGATCGAGGCCGGCGCCCGGGCCGGCATGATCGCGGTGGACGACAAGACCGTCGAATATGTGCGCGGCCGGACCTATGCGCCCGAGGGCGAGCATCAGGCGGAGGCCGAGACCTACTGGCGCACGCTGACCAGCGACGAGGACGCGGTGTTCGATCAGACCGTGGTACTGGATGCCGCGGCGATCCGTCCGCAGGTTACCTGGGGTACCTCACCGGAGATGGTGGTGCCGGTGGACGGCGCGGTGCCCGATCCCGCGGCCTGCGAAGACGCCACGCGGGCCGAATCCTGGCGCCACGCCCTGACCTACATGGATCTGGCGCCCGGGATGCCGATCACCGACATCCGGCTGGACAAGGTGTTCCTGGGCTCCTGCACCAACGCACGCATCGAGGATCTGCGCGCGGCCGCGGCCGTGCTGAAGGGGCGCCGGGTGGCGGACAACATCAAGCTGGCCATGGTCGTGCCCGGTTCCGGCCTGGTGAAGCTGCAGGCGGAAAAGGAGGGGCTGGACCAGGTATTCATCGACGCCGGTTTCGAATGGCGTGATGCGGGCTGCTCGATGTGCCTGGGAATGAACCCCGACCAGCTTGCGCCGGGCGAACGCTGCGCCTCGACGTCGAATCGCAACTTCGAGGGTCGGCAGGGGCAGGGTGGTCGCACCCATCTGGTCAGCCCGGCGATGGCCGCCGCGGCGGCGGTGGCGGGGCATTTTGTCGATGTCCGAGATTTGTAACCACGAACCGCGAAGGGCGCAATAGACGCCAAGGCTGGATGCCGGCAACGCGGAACCAGCTACTGGGCCGTTGGCGACCCTAGCCGCTTGATCCTGTCAGGAAGAGACTCATGCAAGCATTCAAGACACACGAGGGCGTCATGGCGCCGCTGGATCGCGGCAACGTGGATACCGACGCCATCATTCCCAAGCAGTATCTGAAATCGATCAAGCGCACCGGTTTCGGGCCGCATCTGTTCGATGACTGGCGGTATCGGGATCCGGGTGGGCTGGATGTGGACCCGGGCGCGCGTCGCCCGAATCCGGATTTCCTGCTCAACCAGCCGGCGTATCGCGATGCCAGCATCCTGCTGGCCCGCGACAACTTCGGCTGCGGGTCCTCGCGCGAGCATGCGGTGTGGGCGCTGTCGGATGCCGGTTTCCGGGTGGTGATCGCGCCGAGCTTTGCGGATATATTCTTCAACAACTGCTTCAAGAATGGCGTTTTACCCATTGTTCTGGATCACCAGAGCATGGATGTACTTTTCGAGGTGGCTGCCCGGGACGCGCCCGCGATGGCCCGGGTGGATCTGGTGGCGCAGACCGTTCGGGCCGGCGGCGTCGAGTACCCCTTCGAGATCGACGCATACCGCCGCCACAACATGCTGGAAGGGCTGGACGATATCGGCCTAACTCTGAAGCATGCCGAGACCATCCGCGGCTATGAACAGGCCCGGCGCGACGCCAAACCCTGGTTGTTCCGCGACCTGTGAGCGGCAACGAAGCTTTCACGACCAAGGACGAACAATGACTGCAAGAGTACTGGTGCTACCCGGCGATGGTGTCGGGCCGGAAATCTGCCGCGAAGCCACACGCGTGCTGGAAGCGTTGCAGCGGGACCACGGCCTCGATGTCGAACTCGAGGAGGATCTGGTCGGCGGCGCCGCTTACGAGGCTACCGGCGAGCCACTTCCCGCCGCCACCCTGGAAAAGGCGCGATCGGCGGACGCCGTGCTGTTCGGCGCCGTCGGCGGTGCTCAGTGGGATGAACTGCCGCGGGAGCTGCGACCGGAAAGCGGGTTGCTGCAGCTGCGATCGGAGCTGGGCCTGTTCGCCAACCTGCGTCCGGCAATGCTGTATCCGCAGCTGGCCCACGCCTCGACCCTGCGCCACGACGTGGTGGCCGGGCTGGATCTGATGATCGTGCGCGAGCTCACCGGCGGCATCTATTTCGGCCAGCCGCGCAGCACCCGTACGGATACCCACGGCCGGCGCCAGGCGGTGAACACCATGCTCTACACCGAGGGCGAGATCGAGCGCATCGCCCGGGTCGGTTTCGACATTGCCCGGCGCCGCAACAAGCGCCTCTGCTCGGTGGACAAGGCGAACGTGCTGGAGGTCTCGCAGCTCTGGCGCGACGTGGTCAACGAGGTGGGCCAGGAATACCCGGATGTGGAGCTGAGCCACATGTACGTGGACAACGCCGCCATGCAGCTGGTGCGCGCGCCCAAGCAGTTCGACACCATCGTCACCGGCAATCTGTTCGGCGACATCCTGTCCGATATCGCGGCCATGCTCACCGGTTCCATCGGCATGCTGCCCTCGGCAGCACTGGACGAGCAGGGCCGCGGCATGTACGAGCCGGTGCACGGTTCCGCTCCTGATATCGCCGGCCAGGGCGTGGTCAATCCCCTGGCCACCATCCTGTCGGTGGCGATGATGCTGCGCCACAGCCTGCACCGGCAGGATCTGGCGGAACGGGTGGAGCACGCGGTGGGCGATGCCCTGGACCGCGGCCTGCGCACCCGCGATATCATGGATGACGAAAAGCAGGTGGCCAGTACCGGCGAAATGGGCGGTGCGGTCATCGACATGCTTCAATAGTTTTACTTCAACCAAGCAGGCCAACTGCCCGTCATGACAAAAGAATTCGATGTAGCTGTTGTGGGCGCCACGGGCGCCGTCGGCGAGACCATGCTGCGTATCCTGGAACAGCGCAAATTCCCAGTGCGAAACCTCTATCCGCTGGCCAGCGAGCGCTCGGCGGGCAAGGAGATTCTGTTCCGCAACCGCAAGATCCGGATCGAGAATCTCGCCGATTTCGATTTCAGCAAAGCGCAGATCGGGCTGTTCTCGGCCGGCGGCTCCATTTCCGAGGTCCATGCGCCCCGTGCCGCCGAGGCCGGCTGTGTGGTGATCGACAACACCTCGCAGTTCCGGCGCGAGCCGGATATTCCCCTGGTCGTGCCCGAGGTCAACCCCCACGCGATGGTGGGGTACACGACGCGGGGCATCATCGCGAACCCCAACTGCTCCACCATCCAGATGATTGTGGCGCTCAAGCCGCTGCACGATGCCGCCTACATCCAGCGCATCAATGTCGCTACCTATCAGGCGGTGTCCGGGTCGGGCGCCTCGGCCATCCAGGAGCTGGCGAACCAGACCGCCAAGCTGTTGAACGGCAAGGATATTGATCCGCCCAAGGCCTATCCGAAACAGATCGCCTTCAACGCGCTGCCGCACATCGACGTCTTCCTGGATAACGGCTATACGAAAGAAGAAATGAAGATGGTCTGGGAGACCCGCAAGATCCTGGAGGACGACACTATCCAGGTGAACCCGACCGCCGCGCGCGTACCGGTGTTCTTCGGCCATTCCGAGGCAGTGCACATCGAGACCCGCGACAAGCTCACGGCCGAACAGGCCCGGGAGATTCTGCGCGAAGCACCCGGCGTGACCGTCATCGATGAACGCAAGGATGGCGGCTATGCCACCGCGGTAACCGACGGCGCCAACAATGATGCCGTCTTCGTCAGCCGCATCCGCGAGGACATTTCCCACGAGCGGGGGCTCGACCTCTGGGTGGTGGCGGATAACGTGCGAAAGGGGGCGGCGCTCAACAGCATCCAGATCGCCGAGCGGCTGATCAGCGACTATCTCTGATCGGACATTCCGGCGGGTCGTGCAGGCGAATGTCTGTGGCCCGCCGGAGACCGGTCGATAACGGTGGAAAGCCCTGTTGCCGGGCATCCGGCCCGGCGCCACGCATTGATGCACCCGGATGGCTGACGTATAACGGTCGGCACGTGCCGAGGTGGGAGACACGAATTTTCATGAGATGCAAGCGGGCCGTTGCGGCCGTTCTGGTCATGCTGGCCGGTGTCGTCGGGCCGGCGCATGCGCTGGGTTTCGGCGACATTCGTGTCGAGTCGGCCCTCAACCAGCCCCTGCGTGCGTCCTTCCCGCTGCTCGGGGTGAAGCCCGAGGAGCAGGACGAAATCGTCGTGCGGGTCGCGTCGCGGGCAACCTTCGAGCGTTTCGGCATCGAACGGGTCGGCCTTCTGGATGAGGTCGAGCTGGCGCTGTCGGAAGGCGCGGAAACCGGCCGCTTGCGGGTCAGCATGCGCTCGACCCGCAGCGTCCGTGAGCCGTTCCTGACCTTCCTGGTGGAAGCCACCTGGTCGGGACGCCGGGCACTGCGCGAGTACACCATCCTGCTGGACCCACCGACGTCCGCGCCGGCCGCCCGGGCGCCGGCGGAGGCTGCGCCGGCGGTGCCGGCGGGTGCGGAGTTCGACACCGCGGAGACAGCCCGGGCGGAATCGCAACCCGAGGTCGATCCCGCGCCCTCGCAACCAGCGGATGACGAACCCGTCGCCGGAGTGGCACCCGAGGCACCGATCGACGGCAAGCAGGCTGGCGATAGCGAGGCCGAGGCAGCGGCGGACGGGCCGCGCCGGATCGGCCCGGTTCGGGCCAATCAGACGCTCTGGAGCCTGGCCAGCAACAACCGGCCGGCCGCGTCGGTGGCCATGGATCAGATGCTGGTGGCGCTCTACCGGAGCAATCCGCAGGCGTTCGACGGCAACATGAATCTGATGCTGAAGGGGGCGACGCTGCTGGTGCCGTCGCTTGAGGATATCCGCGAGATCAATCGCCGCGAAGCCACGCAACTGGTGGCCGAGCAGCGTCGCGCATTCGAGCAGCTGGGTGGGTCCTCGAGCCAGACGCGCGTGGCCGGCAGCGATGGCCAGACCGGCAGTGGCGGGGGCGCCGGCGAACTCAGACTGGAAGCCGCCGAGGAAACCGCGGGTGATGACGCGAGTACCACCCATGTCGCGGCGTCGAACGACGACGGCGCTGGTGACACAGGTGAAGCACTCGGCGTACTGGCCGCGAATGCCGTCGGCGACGATAACGGTGACGCCGCGTCGGACCAGTCAGCCGCTGGCGACGACGATAAGGCAACCGACCAAGAAGCCGACGCGGCGGATGGCGCCGCATCGGGACCGAGCGCGGCGGATGCCGCCGAGGCCGGCGATAGCCGGAATACCGACGGTGCCGCGGATGCGGGCGCTGCTGACAATACGGACGATGGCGAGGCCGACACGGCGAATTCCCGGACCACCGAATCGGACAGCGGCGAGGCTGCGGACGAATCCGCCGACGGTGACATGGTGCCGGGGCTGGATGCCGGCACGGACGACACAACGGGTGGCGAAGCCGCATCGGCCGCTGACGGGCGCAATGAAGCCGGCGCGGACGGCAATGCCGAAGCCGGGGCGACGATGGCGGATGCGGAACCCGGAAACGACACGACTGGCAATGCCACGGCCGGGGCCGACGTCGGATCCGACTCCGATCCGTCGGCACCGATCACGCCGGTGGAATCGGTGGTGCCGGATTCGGCCGCCGGCCTGTTCACCGCGCGGCAGTTACTGCTGGCACTGGCCGGCCTGCTGCTGGTCGTGGCGCTGTTTGCCTATCTTCGCCGGCGGCAGTATGAGCCCATGCCTGCCGATTTCAGCGGCCTCGATCAGGACGAGCCGGCGGTCGCGACGGCCGCCACGCCGGCCTCGGCAACCGCCGCCGCAGCGTCCGCCTCCGAGCCGGTGCCGGAACCCGCGCCCGACGCCGAGGAGGTGCTGGCCGACGCCCGTTTCCACGAGGAAAACGAACTCTACGACGAGGCCCTGTCGGTGCTGGCGATGGGGCGGGAACATCATCCCGAGGACCCCCGGCTGCAAGACCGCACGTTGGCCGTGCTGCACGCATCCGGCGAGCGGGATGCCTTCATTGCCGACGCGCGCAATATCTTTCCCCGGCCCGATCCGGACGACGAGCGCTGGCGCGAAGCCGCGGCCATGGGCCGTGAACTAGCGCCGGACGAGGATATGTTTGTCGACGTGCCGCCGCCGGCATCGCAGCGAGCGGCAGAATCCGCTGAAACCGATTTTGCTGCCAACACCCGGGTGGCCGGCGAGCCAGCGGACGGCCTGTCCGAGCCCCTCGATTCGCCGCAGTCCTGGCTGACTCCGGCTGCGGCGGCCGCCCCGGGATCGGCCGCCACGGATGACGGCACTGAAGATGAGCTGACCCCGTCGACCGACGAGGAATTCGAAGCCATGCTGGCATCCTTCGACGCCGGCGACGCCACCGGGCCGGCGGCGGGACCGGCGCCCCGAGAGCCGGAATCCGCGCCGACAGCCGAAGCCGATATCAATCTCGATCCGGACCAGTTCGATTTCGAGATGGATGCCGGCAGCACGGTTCAGCCTGCGTCCGGTGATGAGGCGGTGCCCTCGGAGTCGCTGGGGTTCGATATCGGTGATCTGTCGGTCGGGGATGCCGGGCAGGATGAGATTGCGACGAGCAACGCCGAATCCTGGCTCGGCGAGACCGGTGAGACCGATCGCGAAGCGCCGGAGGCAGCCGAGGGCGGCCTCGACGAGTTTGCCGACCCCTTCGCCGACAGCGACGTGGCTTCGCCGGTGGCCGCCGATTACGACCGGCCGGATGACGCCCTGGATGTGGAAGCCGACTCGCGGTCGACTTTCGATGACGGCGGATTGTCGTTCGAGGCGTCGGATGTGGCCGGGGAACAGCCGGACGTTGCCCCCCGGGAACCGGATCAGCCGGTGGCGGACGAACCGGCGGCCCTGGATATCGATCTGGACGAGGACTGGCGTCCGGCGGCGACGCCGATGTCAGAAGGAGCACCCGAGGCGTCCGGTGACGACAACGCGTCGGCATTGCCCGGCGATAACAGCCAGTCGCTGTCCGAGGAACCGGCTTGGCCAGAGCCCTCGACGCCCAATGTGACCGCGGATCAGCCGGGTGCCCCGACACTCGAGGCGAATACGGTTGCCGGGGACGATGGTTTCCGGCTGGACGACGAATTCGACCTCGATACGCCCACGGACGGACCCGGCGCCGAGGCGGCGTTTGACGAGGATGCCACGCCGACAGACTTTGATGAAGAAACCCCGGATCCGGCCGCCGACGGCGCGGCGGATCCCTTCGCGACAGCACCAGCCACGGAAGCCGAATCGCCGGCGACGCTGACACCCGATTCCGGCGATACGATGTCACCTGACGACAGCGCGGGTCCGATCGACGATGACATGGGGCTGGACGCGCCGGCCGACGAGTCCGGTGGCGAGGACCTCGCGATTCAACTGGATCTGGCCCGGGCCTACCTCGACATGGGCGAGCCCGACATGGCCGGATCGCTGCTGGAAGAGGTGCGCGACCAGGGCACGGCCGATCAGCGCCGCGAGGCAGAAGACCTGCTCAAACGCCTGTAAGGCCCGTCCGGCGACTGTCCCGCCATGCCGCGCTACGCCGCCTGCGTCCAGTATCTGGGCAGCGCCTACGCCGGATGGCAGGCGCAGCCCCATGCCGACTCCGTGCAGGTGCGCGTCGAAACCGCCCTGAGCCGGGTGGCGGATGCGCCGGTGCGGGTGGTCTGTGCCGGGCGCACCGACGCGGGGGTTCACGCGGCGGGGCAGGTGGTGCATTTCGATGTACCATCGCCGCGGCCGCCGCGGGCCTGGGTGTTTGGCGGCAACACCCGCCTGCCGGCGGATATCAGCCTGCGCTGGGCGCGGCTGGTTCCCGACGATTTTCATGCCCGTTACGCTGCCGAGTGGCGGGCCTATCGCTACCTGCTGTTCGATCATCCCGCCCGCGATGCCCTTACCGCGGGGCGCGTCACTCACAGCCGTTACCGGCTGAATGCGGATGTCATGCATGCGGCCGCGCAACCCCTGCTCGGTGAGCATGATTTCAGCGCCTTTCGCGCCGCGGGCTGTCAGTCCCGCACGCCATGGCGGCGTCTCCAGCAGTTGCGTGTCGAACGCCGCCGGGGATTGATCGTGATCGAGGTGCGGGCCAACGCCTTCCTGCACCACATGGTACGCAATCTGGTTGGAACCCTGATCCAGGTGGGCCGCGGTCAGCGGGATGCGGGCTGGCCGGCGCGGCTGCTGGCCGGTGGCGATCGCACGGTGGCGGGACCGACGGCGCCGGCGGACGGGCTCTATTTGCGGGCGGTCGGATACCCGAAATCCTACGGGTTGCCGGATGCGCCGGCCGAGTCGGCGCTGATTGCCGGGGGCGGCGGCTGGTAAACTGTCGATCACGCCGGCAGCTCCGGCCGGCGCGATCACCGAGGGAGTCGCTGTGCGAACGCGCGTGAAGATCTGCGGGATCACCCGCGTCGAGGATGCCCGGGCCGCCGCCATGGCCGGCGCCGACGCGATCGGTCTGGTCTTCTATGATCAGAGCCCCCGTTTCGTGACCATCGAGCAGGCCCGCGAGGTCTGCCGGGCGTTGCCACCGTTCGTGGCGGTCACGGCGTTGTTCCTGGATGCCGCCGCGGCCTCCGTGCAAACGGTGATCGACGCGCTGCGCCCGGACATCCTGCAGTTTCACGGCAACGAGGCGCCGGCGTTCTGTCAGGCCTTCGGGGTGTCCTACATCCGCGCGGTGCCCATGGGGGGCGACGCCGACCCGGCGGAATGGGCCGAGCGCTTCCCCGATGCCGCGGCGCTGCTGCTGGACAGCCACCGTGCGGGCGAGGCGGGCGGCCGCGGCGAAACCTTCGACTGGCAGCGCGGCGTGTTGCCGGACGGCCCGGCGGTGATTGCGGCCGGCGGGCTGCAGCCGGACAATGTCGGTGCGGCAGTGCGGGATATGCGACCCTATGGTGTCGATGTAAGCAGCGGCGTCGAGATCGCGCCCGGCATCAAGGATCATCAACTCATGCAGCAATTCATCGAGGCGATTTACCGTGTCGACCGCGACTGATATGACCAACCTTCACGCCTGGCGTGACATGCCCGACGCTCGGGGCCATTTCGGGCCATATGGCGGGCGCTTTGTCGCCGAAACCCTGATGGCGCCGCTCGAGGAACTGCGCGAGGCCTATGATCGCCTGCGCAACGATCCCGAATTCCAGGCCGAACTGGATGCCGACCTGCAGCATTACGTGGGCCGACCCTCGCCGGTGTACCACGCGGAGCGGCTGTCCCGGAAGGTCGGTGGTGCCCAGCTGTGGTTCAAGCGCGAGGATCTCAACCACACCGGCGCCCACAAGGTGAATAACACCATCGGCCAGGGCCTGCTGGCCGCCCGCATGGGCAAGCGCCGGGTGATTGCCGAAACCGGCGCCGGTCAGCACGGGGTGGCCAGCGCCACCGTGGCCGCCAGGCTGGGCATGCAGTGCGTGGTCTACATGGGCAGCGAGGACGTGCGTCGCCAGGCCCCGAACGTCTATCGCATGAAGCTGCTCGGGGCCGAGGTGCGGCCGGTGGAATCCGGCTCGCGCACTCTCAAGGACGCCATGAACGAGGCCCTGCGCGACTGGGTCACCAACGTGGATGACACCTTCTACATCATCGGCACCGTGGCCGGACCCCACCCGTATCCGGCGATGGTGCGGGATTTCCAGTCCGTGATCGGCCGCGAGGCCCGGGGCCAGATGCAGGAACGCATCGGCCGCATGCCGGACGCGCTGGTGGCCTGCGTGGGCGGCGGCTCCAATGCCATCGGTCTGTTCCACCCCTTCCTGGATGATGAACAGGTGGCCCTGCACGGAGTGGAAGCCGGCGGCGACGGTATCGAAACCGGCCGCCACGCGGCCCCGCTGACCGGCGGGCGCAGCGGTGTGCTGCACGGCAACCGCACCTATCTGATGCAGGATGACAACGGCCAGATATCGGCCACCCACTCGATTTCCGCGGGGCTGGACTATCCGGGCGTCGGGCCCGAGCACTCCTGGCTCAAGGATATCGGGCGCGCCCACTACGGCAGCGTCACCGATCGCGAGGCCCTGGCCGCCTTCCACGAGCTGACCCGGGTGGAAGGCATCATGCCGGCACTGGAAACCGCGCACGCCGTGGCCTATGCGATGCAGCTGGCCGCGGACATGGATACCGATCAGCACGTGCTGATCAACCTGTCCGGCCGCGGCGACAAGGATGTGGCGACTGTGGCCGAATTCGACGGAGCCGAACTTTGAGCCGAATCCGGACCCGCTTCGAGGCCCTGGCCGCCGCCGGCCGCACCGCACTGATTCCGTATATAACCGCTGGCGATCCGGATGCGGACAGCACCGTGGCGTTGCTGCACGGACTGGTCGGGGCCGGGGCGGATATCCTGGAGCTCGGGGTGCCGTTTTCCGATCCCATGGCGGACGGCCCGGTGATCCAGGCCGCCTGTGAACGGGCGCTGGCTGGCGGGACGTCGCTGCACGACGTACTCGACATGGTCCGGGTGTTCCGCCGCGATGATGCCGATACCCCGATCGTGCTGATGGGCTACCTCAACCCGCTGGAATCAATGGGAATCGAACGCTTCGCCAGCGCGGCCGCCGAGGCGGGTGTGGACGGCATCCTCGCCGTGGACCTCGGGGCCGACGAGGCCGGGGATGTGGCCCCGCTGTTCACCGCGGCCGGGCTGGACACGGTCTGCCTGGTTGCCCCGACCACCATCGAGTCGCGGCTGGCCCGAGTAGCGGAACACGCAAGTGGCTTCCTGTACTACGTGTCACTCAAGGGCGTAACCGGTGCGGCGTCACTGGATGTGGCCGCGCTGGACGACCGGCTGGCGATGATTCGCCGTCACGCGGACCAGCCCCTTGCCGTGGGCTTTGGTATCAGCACCCCGGAAGCGGCGGCCGCCGTGGCCCGGGTGGCGGACGGGGTGGTTGTGGGCAGCGCCCTGGTTGGCCAGATCGGCGAAATCGGCGCGGATCGCGACCGGCTCTGCACCGAGGTGCCGGCTACGCTCGCGGCCATGCGCCGGGCCATGGATGAAGCCACTGCCGCGGCCGGAGCAAGCGCATGAGTTGGCTCGAGAAGATCATGCCCTCGCAAATGAACCGCGACGCCGAGGGCAAGAAGAACGTCCCCGAGGGGGTCTGGACCAAGTGCGACGACTGCGGCGCGGTACTCTACCGCGCGGAAATGGAGCGCACCATCCAGGTCTGCCCCAAGTGCGGCGCGCATCAGGTGCTCACCGGCCGCCAGCGGCTGGACACGTTTCTCGACCACGAGCCACGCGAAGAACTTTTCGCCGGCATCGAGCCGCGCGACCCGCTCAAATTCCGTGACAGCCGCAAGTACCGCGAACGTCTGCAGCAGGCCCAGCGTGATACCGAGGAACGCGAGGCAATCATCGTCATGGACGGGGCGGTCAAGGGGCTGGCCACGGTCGCCGGTGCCATGGACTTCCGTTTCATGGGCGGCTCGATGGGCAGCGTGGTGGGCGAGAAGTTCGCCCGCGCCGCGCTGCACGCCGCGGAACGCAAGCGCCCGCTGGTGTGCTTTTCCGCCAGCGGCGGTGCCCGCATGCAGGAAGGTCTTTTCTCGCTGCTGCAGATGGCCAAGACCAGTTCGGCCCTCGGCCGGCTGAGTGCTGCCGGGCAGCCGTTCGTATCGGTGCTCACCCATCCGACCATGGGCGGTGTCGCCGCCAGTTTCTCCATGCTGGGCGACATCAACATGGCCGAGCCGGGTGCACTTATCGGTTTTGCCGGCCCGCGCGTGATCGAGCAGACGGTGCAGCAGACGCTGCCGGAGGGCTTCCAGCGCAGCGAATTCCTGCTGGAGCACGGCGCGATCGACATGATCGTGGACCGCCGCGAGCTGCGTGACCGCGTGCACAATCTGCTGGCGATGATGACCCATCAGAAAGCCCGCGCCGCCGAGATTCAATGAGCGCGGTACTGTCGCCGACCCCGGTTACCGTCGACGACTGGCTGCGCTGGCAGGAAACCCTTCACCCCCGGGAGATCGATCTCGATCTGGCCCGCGTGGTGGAAGTCGGGTGCCGCATGGCGCTGCATCCGTTTCCGGCCCCGATCCTGGCGGTGGGGGGCACCAACGGCAAGGGCAGCTGCGCGCTGGTTCTGGAGCGGCTGCTGGCCGGCAGTACTGGCGTGTATACCTCGCCGCACCTGGTTCGTTACAACGAGCGTATCCGCATCGACGGCGAGCCGATCGATGACGCCGATCTGGTCGCCGCGTTCCGCGCCGTGGCCGACGCCCGCGGCGACATTCCGTTGACCTATTTCGAGTTCGGCACGCTCACGGCCATGCACTGCTTCGCGCAGGCCGGGGTGGATCAGGTCGTACTCGAAGTCGGCATGGGCGGGCGGCTGGATGCGGTGAACGCATTCGACGCGGCGGCCTCGGTGATCACCAGCATCGGTCTGGACCACGTCGACTGGCTGGGCGACAACCGCGAGGCCATCGGCCGCGAGAAGGCCGGCATCTTTCGAGCCGGCCGGGATGCTATCTGTGCAGACCGTGATCCGCCGGCCAGCATCGCCGCGGCCGCCTCGACAATCGGCGCGGTGCTGCGCCGAATCGGCATCGATTACGACCTGGCGGCCGGGGAGGAATACTGGCACTGGCATGACTGGACCGGGGCCGAATTCACGCTGCAACCGGTTCCGGGGCTGCTGCCCGACAATCTGGCCGCCGCGCTGGCCACGCTGCGCGCCGCCGGCTATCCGCTGGATGCGTCGGTCATCGATGCCCGGCTTGCCGGGTTCGCGGTACCGGGTCGCCGCCAACGACTGACCGGTTCAGTGGATCTGGTGCTGGATGTGGGCCACAACGTCGAGGCCATGGCGGTCCTGCGCGAATGGCTCGGGGCGCACCCGGTGTCCGGCCGGACACTGGCCGTCACCGGTATGCTCGCGAACAAGCCGATCGCCGACGCGACCGCCCGTCTGGCCGATGTCGTGACGGCCTGGTTTGCCGGCGGTCTGGCCGGTTCGCGGGGCCTGGCCGGCGAGGCGCTGGCTGCGCAACTACCGGGTCCGGCCTCGGCCCATGACGATATCGGGTCGGCATTCGCTGCCGCCCGCGCCCGGGCCGAGCCCGGTGATCGCATCCTGGTCTGCGGGTCGTTCTATACCGTGGGCGAGGTCATGACGCTGTTGGAGGATAGCCCGTGGAAGACGTGACCAAACTGCGCCTGCTGGGCGCGGCCGTGCTGCTGGGCATCGGGGTGCTGATTCCGGCGACGCTGGTCTGGCTGGCCCAGCCCGACGGCCCGGGCGAGGGTGAAGAGGTGCGGGTGTTCGAGATCCGCCCGTCAGGCGAAGCCGTACCGGTGGACGAGGATGAGACGGCTCCGGCGACAGGCACTTCGTCCGGAACGGGACAAACGGATACGCCGCCGGCGCAGGTGTCGCAGCCCGCGCCTGCCCGGGACCAGTCTGGCGAGACAGGGCCGCCGGCATCGCAACCGAAGCAGGAAACGCCCGACGCACCCGAGCCCGAGCCGCAACCGGCACCCGAGCCGGAACCCGAGCCAGAGCCAGAACCCGAGCCCGAAAGCGAGCCCGCCGAGGCGCCGCCGGCCGCAACCAGCCTGCGCCGCGAGCAGACACCCGCGGGAGACTGGGTTGTCCAGGTCGGCAGCTTCGGCGACGAGGCCAATGCGCGTAGCCTGGCGGCGGAACTGAATCCCGACTTTCCGGCGTTCTATCAGCCTGCCGCGGTGGGTGAGCGCACCTTCTACCGGGTACGGGTCGGTCCGTTTGGCAGTGAGGCCGAGGCCGAGCACGCCGCGGTCAAGCTGCGGGGAGCGGGACACCAGTCGCAGGTGCAGTCGGCCGATTAGGCCGGCAGTTCCTCCGGTCTGGTAACATTCGCGTCATGACGCCCTCGCAGCGGTAGCCGCCGGTGATCTGGATCGACTACGCGATTCTGGCCGTGATCGCCGTTTCGGCGATGGTCGGGTTCTTCCGTGGCTTCTTTCGCGAGGCGATCGGCCTGGCCACGTGGATCGTGGCCTTTTGGCTGGCCTTCCGCTTCGCCACGCCGGCCGCCGGCATGCTTGAAGGCTGGATTTCCGTGGGCTCCGCGCGTCTGGCTGTGGCCTTCGGTGTGCTGTTCATCGCCGTGCTCATCATCGGGGCGGTATTCAATCACCTGATGGCCGGGCTGGTCGACCGTACCGGGTTTGCCGGCACCGATCGCGGCCTGGGCGGTCTGTTCGGGGTGCTGCGCGGGGCCGCGCTGCTGGTGTTGCTGGTGTTAATCGCCGGGCTTACGCCGGTGCCCCGGGACGACTGGTGGGACCAGTCGCTGTTCGTCGGGCATCTGGAGCGGGGCGCCGTCTGGCTGCGGGACTGGCTGCCGGAAGAACTGGCCTCGGAAATCCGCTTCGATCCGACGGTGCCGACCGACGACTCGGTCCCAACCAACGACACGGGAGACAACGCCTAACCATGTGTGGAATTGCCGGAATGGTCGCCCAGGGGCCGGTCAATCAGGACATCTACGATGCGCTGACCGTCCTGCAGCACCGCGGGCAGGATGCCGCCGGCATTATCACCACGCAGGATGGGCGTCTGCACCTGCGCAAGGACAACGGACTGGTGCGGGATGTCTTCCGTACCGAACACATGGTGCGCCTGCAGGGAAATGCCGGGGTCGGCCATGTGCGCTATCCCACGGCGGGGGTGGAATCCTCGGCCGAGGCGCAGCCGTTCTACGTCAACACCCCCTACGGCATCTGCCTGTCGCACAACGGTAACCTCACCAATGCCGGCGAGCTGAGCGAGGCCCTGTTCCGCGCCGATCGTCGCCACCTGAATACCGATTCCGACAGTGAGATCCTGCTCAACGCGTTCGCCCACGAACTGATGCTTCGCGGCGGGCTGATGCTCAACGAAAACGACGTGTTCGAGTCGGTGGCGGCTCTGCATCGTCGCTGCCGCGGCGCCTACGCGGCGGTGGCCATGATCACCGGCTACGGGCTGGTGGCCTTCCGTGACCCGAACGGCATCCGGCCGGTGGTCTACGGCAAGCGTACCGGGCCGACGGGCACTGATTACATGGTGGCCTCGGAAAGCGTCGCGCTGGATGCGCTGGGGTTCGAACTGATCGGTGACATCCAGCCGGGTGAGGCGGTAGTGATCACCCTCGACGGCCAGCTCCACGTGCGCCAGTGCGCCGAAAAGCCGGTGGTGTCGCCCTGCATCTTCGAATATGTCTACCTGGCCCGGCCGGATTCCGTGATCGATAACGTATACGTGTACAAGTCGCGACTGCGCATGGGCACCTATCTGGCGGACAAGATAAGGCGGGAATGGGCCGACCACGATATCGATGTGGTGATCCCGATCCCCTCGACCTCGCGCACGGCGGCCGTGGAACTGGCGGCCCAGCTGGACGTGAAGTACCGCGAGGGCTTCATCAAGAATCGCTACATCGGCCGCACCTTCATCATGCCGGGGCAGCAGCAGCGCAAGAAATCCGTGCGCCAGAAGCTCAATCCCATCGACCTGGAGTTCGCGGGCAAGAATGTGCTGCTGGTGGATGACTCCATCGTACGCGGCACCACCTCGCAGCAGATCATCCAGATGGCCCGCGAGGCGGGCGCCAACAAGGTCTACTTCGCCTCCGCCGCGCCCCCGGTGCGCTATCCCAATGTCTACGGCATCGATATGCCCTCGGCCAGCGAACTGGTGGCGCATGGCTACGACGAGGACGAAATCTGCCGCATCATCGGCGCCGACCATCTGATCTACCAGGACATTAACGACCTGCGCCGCGCGGTGCAGAAGGGCAATCCGCATATCCAGCGGTTCGAGGATTCGGTATTCACCGGCGATTACGTCACCGCGGATATCAACGATGACTACCTGTCGCAACTGGAATTGTTCCGCTCCGACTCGGCCAAGGAGCAGCGCCGCAGCGCCCCGGGCGCGGTGATCGAACTGCATAACGCGCGCTGATCCCGACCCGCATCAACTTGACCTGGCTGCCGGGGCAGGGCTAATCTTTGACGGCGAAGTGCGCCGATTTGTGACCAGCTTGCGGGCGCGTAATAAATACTGCTAAATCGGGCATGACCCGCTTCGCACGCGGGTTTTTTTGTGCCCGCAAACAATGTCTTATCGTGTTGTAACGGGTGATCGAAATGAATGAGAACGACCAACCCACGTGGGGCACCGCCACCCGCGGCGTGCGGGCCGGCCGTAGCCGCACGCCCGAAGGCGAGCACAGCGAACCCATCTTCGCCACGTCCAGTTTCGTGTTCGATTCGGCCGACCAGGCTGCCGCACGATTCGCCGGCGACGAGCCGGGCAACATCTACTCGCGCTTCACCAATCCCACCGTCCGCGCCTTCGGCGAGCGGCTGGCGGCGATGGAGGGTGGCGAGTGCTGCGTGGCCACGTCGTCGGGCATGTCCGCGATCCTGTCCACCTGCCTCGGACTGCTGGCGCAGGGCGACCACATCGTGGCCGCCAACACCCTGTTCGGCTCCACCATCAGCCTGTTCAACAACTACCTGGGCAAGCTGGGCATCCGCACCAGTTACGTGGCCACCACGGATGTCGACGCGTGGCGCGAGGCGGTCACGTCCGACACGCGGATGCTGTTCGTGGAGACCCCGTCGAATCCGCTCACCGAGGTGGTGGATATCGCCGCGCTGGCGCAGATCGCCCGTGAGCGCGACTGCTGGCTGGTGGTCGACAACTGCTTCTGCACCCCGGCGCTGCAGAAGCCGTTCGATTTCGGCGCCGACATCGTCATTCATTCCGCTACAAAGTTCCTGGACGGCCAGGGCCGGGCGCTGGGCGGCGCGGTGATCGGGGACGCCGAGACCGTGGGCGAGAAGGTGTTCGGTTTCCTGCGCACGGCCGGGCCGGCGATGAGCCCGTTCAATGCCTGGATTTTCCACAAGGCGCTGGAAACCCTGGAAGTGCGCATGCGTGCCCACAGCGAAAACGCCCATACGCTGGCGACCTGGCTGGAGGCACAACCGGGCGTCACACGGGTGCATTACCCCGGGCTGGCGTCGCATCCCCAGTATGATCTGGCGAGCCGTCAGCAGACCGGCTTCGGCGGCATTCTGGCATTCGAGGTGACCGGTGGTCGGTCGGGCGCCTGGCAGGTGATCAACGGCACGCGGATGCTGTCGATCACGGCCAATCTGGGCGATACCCGGACCACCATCGTGCACCCGGCAAGTACCACTCATTCCCGGATTTCGGCCGAGGAACGCGCCCGCGCCGGCATCGGCGACGGTCTGGTGCGGATTTCGGCCGGTCTGGAAAACGTCGAGGACATCATCGCCGATCTTGAACCGGGGCTGGCCGCTCTTGACGCGTGACGACATTCATACGGCCCTGATGGCCGTCGACCCGGCGGACAAGTGCCGCCGGGTTGATGCACTGGTGCTGGCCGACGCCGGCATGCTGGCAAACGAAACCGGCGAATCGCCGGCCATTCCGGTCCCCGGACGGCCGTCCAGACCGCTGCTGGTGCACCCGGCGAAACTGCCGCGGCGGGGTCTGGGCACGGTCGAGGGCCGCGCGGCGCTGGTCCACGCCATCGCCCACATCGAGTTCAATGCCATCAACCTGGGACTGGATGCCACCTGGCGTTTCACCGGCATGCCGCCGGATTTCTACCGCGACTGGCTGCGGGTCGCCGCCGACGAGACGCGGCACTTCCGACTGCTGAGCGAACGACTCGGCGAGCTCGGCTTCGCCTACGGCGATTTCGATGCCCATGATGGATTGTGGGAAGCCGCGGTAAAAACGGCTCACGACGTGCTGGTGCGCATGGCGCTGGTTCCGCGTGTGCTGGAGGCCCGCGGGCTGGATGTCACCCCGGGGATGATCAAGCGCCTGACGGGCGCCGGTGACCGGGAAACGGTGGCCATCCTGGAAATCATCCTGAAAGAGGAGGTACCGCACGTGGCCATCGGTACCCGCTGGTTCCGGTACTGCTGCGAGCAGCGTGGCGAGGATCCGGACACGCTGTTTCCGCACCTGCTCGAGAGCTACATGAATGGCGGGCCGCCCGGCCCGTATAACTTCCCCGACCGGAGACGGGCCGGGTTTGCCGAGTCCGAGCTCGAGTATCTCCAGAAGCGAAACCCGTCGGCTTAGCGGCTATATCAGGGGATGGCGCTCCCATCCCGCGTTGTCCAGCGTCAGCACCTCACCATGATCCTGTCGCCAGTCGGCCAGCACCAGCCGATGAGCGGGTTCGCCATCGACCGTAAGCTCATGATCGGCGGGACGATGGGTGTGGCCGTGGATCAGCAGCCGGGTTTCCCGTTCGGCCATGAAGGCCCGCACCGTGTGCCGGTTGACGTCCATGATTTCCGGATCGCCGCGGCGGCCGCGCAGACGGCTGCGCCAGCGGGCATAGCGGGCGATCCACTGCCGCTGCCACAGGGGCAGCGCCAGCATCCGGTTCAGCCAGGCCGGGTCGGTGTAGCGGGCACGGAAACGCTGGTGGGCGAGATCGTCGGTGCACAGGCGGTCGCCGTGCGATAGCACCACTCGGCGACCGTCGAGATCCAGGGTGGCCGGATCCTCCAGCAGGGTGAGCCCGGCGGCGTCGGCGAAGGCGTCGCCCACCGCGAAGTCCCGATTGCCGCGCATGAAATAAACCGGCACGCCCTGATCGGCCAGCCGCCGGATGCCGGCCACGGTGTCGGCATGGGTGCGCAGCCCGCCGTCATCACCCACCCAGTACTCGAACAGGTCACCGAGGATGTAGAGCGCCTCGGCCTCACGCGCCGGGCCGGCGAGGTAGCGCTGCATGACGCCGGTCAGCTCTGGTCGCCGGGGCTCCAGATGCAGATCGGCAATGAAATGCAGCGCCACGCTGCCGGAGTCCCCGTCAGGGCTCGATGACGTTCGCCGATTCGATCAGCGCGGTTTCCTGCGGCGCATCCTGGCGGAACGGGCCGGCGGCGCCGGTGGGCAGGGCAGCAATCTTGTCCACCACGTCCATGCCGGCAACCACCCGCCCGAACACGGCATAACCGGCATTGCCGGGGCTCTGGTCCAGCGGCTTGTTGTCGCTGAGGTTGACGAAGAACTGAGAGGTGGCGGAATTCGGATCGCTGGTGCGCGCCATCGACAGCGTCCCGCGTTCATTGTCCAGGCCGTTGTCGGCCTCGTTGCGGATCGGGTCGCGGGTGGACTTGCGGTCGAAATCCTCGGTAAAGCCGCCGCCCTGGATCACGAAGCCCGGGATCACACGGTGAAAGATGGTGCCGTCGTAGAAACCATCGCGCACATAGGTCAGAAAGTTGTCGACGGTTGTCGGCGCCTGATCGGCAAAAAGCTCGATGCGGATCTCGCCGAGGCTGGTATCCATTCGGACCATCGGATTGGTCTCCTGGGCATGGGTGGACAGGGACACGACGACGGCCAGCAGACCGCCACCGAGCCGGGACAGGGTGCGCATCAGGCGACCTCCGCGGTGGATTGTTCGGGGACCTCGGCCAGCGCCGCCAGCAGCGTATCGATGCCGGCGCCGGGACGATGGGCCTGTTCGCTCAGCAGTCGCCGCCAGCGCCGCCCGCCCGGGCAGCCGTGAAACAGCCCCAGCAGATGACGGGTGACGTGCTTGAGTTCGGCGCCATCATGCATGGCGCGCTCCACGTAGGGCAACAGCGCCCGAATCGCGTCGTGACGGGTGACCGACTCGCCACGTTCGCCGAACAGCTGCCGATCGACCCCGGCCAGCAGCCACGGGCGCTGATAGGCGGCCCGGCCGATCATGACGCCGTCCACCTGCTTGAGCGCTATGGCTGCCTGGTCGAGTGTGTCGATGCCGCCATTGAGCACCACCCGCAGGGCCGGAAAATCCCGTTTGAGGCGGTAGACCCGCTCGTAATCCAGCGGCGGCACCTCGCGATTTGCCTTGGGCGACAGGCCGGACAGCCAGGCCTTGCGGGCGTGCACGATCAGCGCCTCGCAGCCTGCGTCCGCCACCTGATCCGCAAACGCATGCAGAAACCCGTAATCGTCCTGGTGATCAATGCCGATGCGTGTTTTTACTGTCACCGGCAACGGCGCCGCCGCCCGCATCGCCGACACGCAATCGGCCACCCGCGCCGGTTCGGCCATCAGACAGGCGCCGAAGGCCCCGTTCTGGACCCGGTCCGAAGGGCAGCCCACGTTGATGTTGATTTCGGCATAGCCGTAATCTGCCGCCACCCGGGCAGCCAGTGCCATGTCCGTGGGGTCGCAGCCCCCGACCTGCAGCGCCACCGGCTGCTCGCCGGCATCAAAGGCCAGCAGCCGGTCCCGATCCCCGTGCCGGATGGCGCCGGTGGTCACCATCTCGGTATACAGCCGCGCATGGCGCGTGAGCTGCCGGTGAAACATCCGGCAATGGCGATCGGTCCAGGCCATCATCGGCGCGACGCAGAAACGATGTTCGCGATTGTCGATGGGTGGGTGCGTCATGGTTGAGTTGGTCGACGGCCCCCGCGCTCGGCCGGGGCGCGGCCACCGCAGTAGCCGCGGCTGAATGAAACCGGCCCGGGTTTAGGCCCGATGGCGCCGAAGGAGAGACCGTGCCGGTCAGGGGCAGGATGCCCCGGCGGCGTCGCGTCTAGGCTTCGCTTTCCTCGACCACTGGCGGCTCCTCCGGCGTGACCGACTTGAGCTGCGGTCCCGGCGTTTCCACCGTGGTTTCCAGCACGAAGAAGGTACCGGCGGCCATCACGGCCACGCCCAGCACCATCAGAATGGCATCGATACGCATTGTTGTGTGTCCTGCGTCTGGTTTGCCGTCGATGTTAAACCGGCGGGGCGCCCCTGTCATCCGGATGAATCGCGGGCGTCGGGCATAATGCGCGCATGTATCGACTGGCCCGCAGCGCGCTGTTCGCGCTGGACCCCGAAAAAGCCCATGCCCTGACGCTGACGAGTCTGGCGCGGACTGCCTCGCTCAACGCGCAGTTGTTCGGCCGGCGGGTGCCGGCGTCGCCGCGCCGGGTGATGGGGCTGGATTTTCCCAACCCGGTGGGGCTGGCGGCCGGCCTGGACAAGGATGGCCGCTGTGTCGATGGCCTGGGGGCGCTGGGTTTCGGTTTTCTGGAAATCGGCACGGTGACGCCGCGCCCGCAGCCTGGCAACCCCCGGCCGCGGGTATTCCGGCTGCCCGGGGCCGGGGCGCTGATCAATCGGCTGGGCTTCAACAACGACGGCGTCGAGGCGCTGCTTGAACGGCTGGCCGGGCGCCGTTATCGCGGCATTTTGGGCATTAATATCGGCAAGAACGCGACCACGCCGCTGGAACGGGCTGCCGACGATTACCTGTGGGCACTGGAACGGGTTTACCCGCAGGCCGATTATGTGACGGTCAACATATCCTCGCCGAACACCGTGGGCCTGCGTGATCTGCAGGCCGGCGAAGCGCTCGATGCGCTGCTGGCCGACCTGAAAACGGCGCAACAGCGGCTGGCGGATCAGCACGGTTGCTACGTGCCGCTGGCGGTCAAGGTGGCGCCGGACCTGGACGCGGCCGCGCTGCAGACGATGGCCGACAGTTTCCGCCGCGCCGGGGTGGATGCGGTGATTGCGACCAACACCACCCTCGGCCGACCCGGTGTCGCCGGGCATCCCCTGGCCGCGGAGCAGGGCGGGCTGAGTGGCGCGCCGATGGCCGCGATGGCCAACGAGGTGATCGCGGCGCTGGCCGGCGCGCTGGCTGGAGAAATTCCGATCATCGGCGTGGGCGGTATCGATAGCGGCGAGGCGGCGCGCGCCAAGCTCGCGGCCGGCGCCAGCCTGGTGCAGATGTACACCGGCTTGATCTACCGCGGCCCGGGTCTGGTGGCGGAATGCGCCCGGGCGCTGCGGGAACCGATCAGCCCAGCGAACGCAACAACGCGCTGAACTGCTGGCCGATGAAATCCAGGCTGTCGACCAGGCGATGGCCGTCGTCGAGTAGATGCAGGGGGCATCCACGGGATTCGGCGAACCGGATGGCATTGGCTGGCGGCACGATGTCGTCCTGCCAGCCATGCACCACCACTGTGGCAGCCGGGCAGTCGGCCGGCTCGCCCGGATAACCCGGCAGGTAGAGCGCCGGCGCCAGCAGGAACAGCCCGTGGGGCTGTAGCCGCTGGCAGGCCATGGCGCTGACGTAGCCGCCCATGCTGGAGCCGCACAGCACCAGCCGCTCGGCGTCACGTGGACGGGCCAGCAGCTTTTCCAGCCGCTCGGCGGGATCGTCCAGGCCACTGTAATCCGGGCTTTCTACGGCCCAGCCCTCGGCCACCGCCAGATCCGCGAGATACCGGATCTTGGTGCCCCAGGGGCCGCTTTCCTTGCCGTGCGCGAAGACCACCTGTTTGCCGGACATTGAGAGGGTTTGCCTTGTCGAAAACGCCGGTGTCCATGCTACGCCGGTGGTCAGCACCGGGGCGAGTAGGGGATACTCGTGCCATGACTCTTGGCGCAACAGGAATCTGACCGCCGTGGCCGGCAGCGACGAACGTCGTGGCCGTCGGCGCGAGCCGCTGCGCGTGGAGGTCAGTCTGGTAGTCCGAACCGGTCCCGAACCCGAGGACCGGTTGACCATACTCGACGACGCGCCGGTGCCGATGGTGGGCAGCGTGTTCGAGTACCGCAATCGCATCGTGCGTTTCTTCGCCGCCACCCTGGTGCAGGTGGCGATGCGCAGCCCCGCTTTTTATCGTGAGATCGCCCCCGGTCTGCTGACGTATCTGGACGCGCTGCGAGGACGCGGCGGTTCGCGTTGAGGGCGGTTCAGTTCGTCAATTGGGTGATTCTGCTGGCCAGCGCGAGCGTGGCCATCGTGTCCGGTGTAGTGGCGCTGATGCTGGCGGTGCATGCCGACCTGGGAGCCCGGATCGGCGCTGAAATCGGCCCCGTCCTGCAGCGCACCGGTCTGGTGGCCCTGCCGGCGGTGATCGCAGCGCTGGCCCTCGATGGCATACGCCACCGTCGTCCCTGGCGCTGGCCGCTCGAGGCGATACTGCTGGTCGTCAGTGTGGTGGTCACCTTGCTGGCGGCGCCGGCATGACCGATTCATCTGCCCGCATGCGCTCCCAGCCCCGCTGGTTCTGGCCGGCGCTGCTACCCGTGGTGGCCGGGTTGTTCTGGCTGGCCGTGGGCTGGCGCGCGGGCCTGATTGCCGGGCTGGTGATGAGTCCCTCCGGCGCCCTGATGCTTGCCCCCGGGCTGGCGCTGCTGCTGTTCCCCGGCGACCGTCAGATTTCTCATTACCTGGCATTCGGGGCGCTGACCGGCATGCTGTTATCCGCCGCGTTATGGCCGTTTCTGGGCGTTTTCCCCGTGCTGGGATTGGCACTGCTGGCATTGCTGTGCTTCTTCGTGGCCGGCTACACGGCGGTGTTCCAGGCTGCGGCCGGCGCCGATGTGCCGGTGCCCCGGCTGGACTGGCGTCTGGCCGGCAAGGCCGCCTGGGACGAGGCGATCCTTGCCTATTTCGTGGGGACCGCCCGGGTGCCCACCGGCCAGCAGGTGGCGGGGGACGCGCTGGAACTGGCGCGTCTGCGGGACCTGGGTGAACAGCGCGGCTGGCTGGCCGAACCGGACCGGCTGCATCCGGTGCCGCCCGCGCCGGAAGCGCCGGCTTTGGGCCACCGTTACGCTGCCGGGCAGGGCTTCCTGCTGCTGCGTTTCGATAGCGGTTACCGCCCCGATCCGGCCCTGCCGGGTGCCGAACGCTGGCAGGCGCAGGCGGCTAATCAGCGCATGGCGGTGCGGGTGTTCCGGCATCCGGGTCCGCCACGGCCCTGGCTGCTGTGCATCCACGGCTACCGCATGGGGCGCCCGGCAATCGATTTCAGCCTGTTCCAGGTCGACCGGTTGCACCGGGAACTGGGTTACAACCTGCTGATGCCAATTCTGCCCCTGCACGGCGAACGCAAGGTTTACGCGCGCAGCGGAAGCGGCTTCCTGGACGGGCACATGGCGGACATATTCCACGCGGAATCCCAGGCGCTGTGGGATCTGCGGCGGACGCTGGCCTGGCTGCGCCGAAACGAACCGGAGGCGGCTGTCGGCGTCCTAGGCTACAGCCTTGGCGGGTACAACGCGGCACTGCTCTCGGCGCTGGATCGGGGCCTGCGATGCGTGATTGCCGGCATCCCGCTGGCCGACATGGCCGATGTGGTGTGGCGCCATCTGCCGATCCTGCATCTGCGCTATATCGAGGCCGCCGGCGTGACCCCGGCGCTGGCGCGAGCCGCGCTGGCCCCCGTATCGCCACTGATGCTGCCCTGCCGGGTGGCGCCGGATCGCCGCTTCGTGTTCGCCGCCACCGGCGATCAACTGGTGCCCCCGGGTCAGGCCACGAGGCTGGCCGATCACTGGGGCGGGGCGCCGATTCACTGGTATAACGGCTCGCATCTGAGTGCCCGGCGCGAGACTTCGGTCCAGACATTCATCGAGCATTGCCTGGACCAGAGTGGACTCGCACCACCGACGCCCGACGCTGGCGGTTGTTTGCGGCCGGCGCAGACGTGAGAATATCGCGGCGGTGCAACTGGCCCGCGGCATGGCGAATGGAGACAGCGTGACGAAAGCGGTGATTACCGGAACGGGGCTGTACACCCCGCCGGATGCGATTTCCAACGATGAGCTGGTGGCGTCGTTCAACCAGTACGTGTCGGAGTACAACGACGCTCATGCCGCGGAGATTGCCGCCGGCGACCGGGAACCGCTGGTGCCCTCGAGCAGCGAGTTCATCGTCAAGGCCTCGGGCATCGAAAGCCGCTATTCGGTGGACAAGGCCGGGGTGCTGGACCCGTCCTGCATGCGCCCGCGCATCCGTACCCGCAGCAACGACGAGCCCTCGCTGATGTGCGAGATGTCGATCAGCGCGGCGCGGGAATGCCTCGACCGCGCCGGCCGCGAGCCCGGCGAGGTGGATGCCGTACTGGTGGCTTGTTCCAACCTGCCGCGGGCATACCCGGCACTGGCGGTGGAAGTGCAGGAATATCTGGGGGCGGGGCGTTTCGGCTTCGACATGAACGTGGCCTGCGCCTCGGCGGCCTTCGGCATCCAGACCGCGGTGAACATGATCGAGGGCGGCAGCGCCGATTCGGTGTTGATGGTCAATCCCGAAATCTGTACCGCCCACCTGAATTTCCGCGATCGCGACAGCCATTTCATCTTCGGCGATGTCTGCACCGCGGTGTTAATTGAATCCGAGGAACGGGCGGCTGGTCGCGGGTTCAACGTGCTGGGCACCCGCCTGATCACCAAGTTTTCCAACAATATCCGTAACAATTTCGGGTTCCTTAACCCCTCCGAGAATCAGCCGCGGCCCGATTACGACCGGCTGTTCGTGCAGAACGGGCGTCGCGTGTTCAAGGACGTGGGCCCGATGGTGGCGGAGCTGATCGCCGGCCACGTCGGTGACCTGGGACTGGATACGGAAAGCCTGCGGCGACTGTGGCTGCATCAGGCCAACATCAACATGAACACGCTGATCGCCAAGCGGGTGCTGGGTCACGAGCCCAGCGCCGAGGAAATGCCCTCGGTGCTGCACGAATTCGGCAACACCAGTTCGGCCAGCCCGGTGATCGTGTTCCATCGCCATCACGAGGACCTGGCCAGCGGCGATCTCGCCGTGATGTGCGGTTTCGGTGCCGGCTATTCCGCCGGCAGCGTCGTGCTGAGGCGGGCATGACGGGTCCCGCGCCGCAACCCAAGTTCCGCCGCGATTATCAGCCGCCCGCCTACCGCATCGACCATGTCGATCTGCACGTCGACATCGGCAAGGGCGTCACCCGGATCGGGTCCCGTCTGAGCATCGCGCGCGACCCGGCCGCGGCCGCCGATGCGCCGCTGCACCTGGATGGCCGGGCAATGCAGCTACAGGCGATCCGGATCGATGGTGAACCGGTGCCGGAGTCCGGCTATTCGGTGGATGCCGAGGGCCTGACGCTATCCGCGCCGCCGGCGCGCTTCGAACTGGCGATCGAGGTCGACATCGATCCGGATGCCAATACCGCGCTCGAGGGCTTCTACCGCTCCGGCCGGATCCTGTGTACCCAGTGTGAAGCGGAAGGCTTCTCCCGCATTACCTATTTCCCGGACCGGCCGGACGTGATGGCGACGTACCGGACCCGGATCGAGTCCGATGCAGCCCGCTATCCGGTGTTGCTGTCAAACGGCGATCGCGTGGACCACGGCGACCTGCCGGACGGCCGCCATTTCGCGGTGTACGAGGATCCCTTCGCCAAGCCCTGCTACCTGTTCGCGATGGTGGCCGGCGACCTGGCCGAGGTGGCCGATACCTACCGCACCGGCAGCGGGCGCGAGGTGGCGCTGCGCTTCTACACCGATCACGGCAGCGAGAACGAGCTCGACCACGCGGTGCATTCGCTCAAGCAGGCGATGGCCTGGGACGAAAAGGCCTACGGGCTGGAATACGACCTGGACACCTACATGGTCGTGGCGGTGGGCAGCTTCAACATGGGGGCGATGGAGAACAAGGGGCTGAACATCTTCAACACGTCCTGCGTGCTGGCCAGCCCGGATACCGCCACCGACGGCGACTACGTTCGCGTGCGCGACGTGGTGGCCCACGAATACTTCCACAACTGGACCGGCAACCGCGTGACCTGCCGCGACTGGTTCCAGCTGTCGCTCAAGGAAAGCCTGACGGTGTTCCGCGAGCAGCAGTTCGCGGCCGATCACGGCTCGCCCGGCGTGACCCGGATCGAGCAGGTGCGGATGCTGCGCGACATCCAGTTTCCCGAGGATGCCGGTCCCAACGCCCATCCGGTACGGCCCGAGTCGTACATCGAGATGAACAACTTCTACACCATCACGATCTACGAGAAGGGCGCCGAGATCATCCGCATGCTGCACGTGATCCTCGGCCATGAGGGCTTCACCCGCGGGGTGCAGCATTATCTGAACGAACACGACGGCGGGGCGGTCACCATCGAGGACTTCGTCACCGCGCTGGAAACCGCCAACGGGGCGGATCTGGCCCGGTTCCGGCTGTGGTACAGCCAGGCCGGCACGCCGGTGGTGACCGTGCATGACGATTACGCGGACGGTCGTTACCACCTGACCCTGTCCCAGCACACCCCGGATACGCCGGGGCAGACCGACAAGGCGCCGCTGCATATTCCCTTCGGCCTCGGCCTGCTCGACGCCGATGGCCGGGCCGTCGATCTCGGCGAGCGATCGCTGCTCACGCTGGATCAGCCCGAACAGAGCTGGACCTTCGAGGGCCTGTCCGCCCGCCCGGTGCCCTCGTTGCTGCGCGGCTTCTCGGCCCCGGTGCGGGTGGAATACGACTACCGGACCGAGGATCTGGCTCACCTGCTGACCCATGACAGTGATCCCGTCGCCCGCTGGGAGGCGGGGCAGGAACTCGCCCTGGCGGCCATGCGCGCGGCGGTAGCCGCGCATCAGGCGGGCGAGGCCCTGCCGGCTCCGACGGCACTGATCGAGGCGGTCGAGCATCTGCTGGCCGATCCGCCGACCGACCACGAATTGCTGGCGGAAATGCTCACGCTGCCCACCGAGCGGCGGCTGGCCGACCAGTATTCACAGTTCGACGTGGACGCGGTCGTCGGCGCCCATGGTCACGTCAAGCGGCAGCTGGCCGTTTCTCTGGCAAGCCGTTTCGAGGCCCTGCTGACCGAATCACCGGCCGACGGCTATCGCTTCGAGCCTGCTGAGGTTGGCCGGCGGCGGCTCAATGCGGTGGCGCTGGATTACCTGGCGGCCGGGGACGCGCCCGGTATTGATGCCCGTTGCCTGGCGCTTTATCACGATGCCGACAACATGACCGACCGGATGGCCGCGCTGCAGGCCCTGCGTGATCGGCCGGGACCGGCCCGGGACGAGGCGATGGCGGCGTTTGTCGAGCGCGGGCGGGATCACGCCCTGGTGCTGGACAAATGGTTCGCCCTGCAGGCTACCAGCCGGCTGCCGGATGCAGTGACGCGCGTGGCCGAGCTCGACGCCGATTCCCGCTTCGATGCCACCAACCCCAACCGGGTGCGGGCCCTGATCGGCAGTTTCGCGCGCGGCAATCTGCCGGCTTTCCATCAGGCGGATGGCGCCGGCTACGCGTGGCTAGCGGGCCATATTCGCCAGCTCGACGAGCTCAATCCGCAGATTGCGGCGCGTCTGGTTACGCCGCTGGCCGAGTGGGGCCGGGTGGCCGGCCCGCGGGGCGCGGCAATGCGCGAGCAGCTGACGATGCTGTCCCGGGCGTCCCTGTCGCCCGATGTTTACGAAATGGTGACGCGGGCGCTTGATCAGCCGGACTAGGCGGAATGCGCCGGTGACAGCGTTGCCGGCGTTGTCACAGTGGTGTCATGTAAGCTTAATAGGCTTGCGATCAGGTCAAGAAAGCGCATGACGAAGCTAACCATGCAGGACAAGCATATTCTGGTCGTTGAAGACGAAGCGCCCATCCGCGACATGATCCGTTTCGGACTGGAACGGGCCGAGTTCCACGTCCACGAGGCCGAGGATGCCCAGTCCGCCCGGCTGGCAATTGCCGATCAGCGGCCCGATCTGATCTTGATGGACTGGATGCTGCCCGGCGTGTCCGGCGCGGAGTTCGTGCGCGAGTTGCGCCGCGAATCCCTGAGCAGTGCCATCCCGGTGATCATGGTCACCGCCAGGGTCGAGGAGGATGACCGGGTTCGCGGTCTCAACATCGGCTGCGACGATTACGTCGTCAAGCCGTTTTCCTCTTCCGAACTGGTGGCCCGGGTGCGGGCGGTGCTGCGGCGCACGCTGCCGGGCGGCGAGGCCGAAACCCTGGAAGTGGACGGTCTGCGGCTTGATGGCGCCAGTCAGCGCGTCTCCGCCGGCGACGACCCGGTGCGTCTGGGGCCCACCGAATACCGACTCCTGCGCTTTTTCATGAGCAATCCGGAACGGGTATATTCCCGGGAACAGATGCTGGATCGCGTGTGGGGGCAGAATGTGTTCGTCGAGGAACGCACCGTGGATGTACACATTCGCAGGCTGCGCAAGGCGCTGGCACCGTTCGGCTTCGACCGCTTCATCCAGACCGTGCGCGGTAGTGGCTACCGCTTTTCTAGCCGGGCGGGATGACCCGTTTCTGACGTGAATATGCGGTCGGCCGCGGTGGTATCCGCCTGGCGCCGGGAGGTGCTGGTGCTGGCGGTCTGGCTGGCCGCCTGGACGCTGATCGGGGCCGCGTTCGGTTACGCCCTGTGGGCGGCCTTCGGCGGACTCGCGGTGTATCTGCTGATGCACCTGGCCTATACTAATCGCCTGCATCGCTGGCTGGTCAACGACGATCGCGAGCCGCCCGAAGGGCTGGGCGTCTGGCAGGACATCTTCGTCGAGTTCAACCGGCTCAAGCAGCGCAACCGCAAGCGCAAGAAACGGCTCAAGAGCATCGTCAACGAATTCCAGGCCTCTACCGCGGCGCTGCCGGACGGGGCCGTGGTGCTGGACGGGCAGGGGCGCATCGTCTGGTTCAACCAGGCGGCGGCGGCTCTGGTCGGCCTGCGCGCCCCCCAGGACCTGGGCCAGCGCATCGCCAATCTTGTGCGCCACCCGCGCTTTTCCGCGCTGATCAACGCCCCCGACGCGCAACCCGGCGAAGTCGAGGTACCGTCGCCGATCAGCGAGCACGGCATTCTGATGCTGCGCATTATCCCGTACGGCAACGGCCAGCGGCTTCTGATTGCCCGCGACGTGAGCGAGCAGAAGCGCATGGAGGCCACACGCCGCGACTTCGTGGCCAACGCTTCGCATGAGCTGCGCACCCCGCTGACCGTCCTGCGTGGCTACCTGGAAATGATGGAAGAGGAAACCGGCAAGGCCGGGGCGCTGGAACAGTGGCAGGCACCGGTGCGAGAAATGGGGCAGCAGGCCCTGCGCATGAGCCGCATCATCGAGAGCCTGCTGCGGCTGGCGCGGGTGGAGGCGGAGGGCCTGCAGCAACGCCAGGAGGTGGTGGACATGGCTGCGCTGATCGAGCGGCTGGTGGCCGATGCCCGCCGTCGCGACACCGCCGGGCTCCGCTTCGAAACCGAACTGCAGGCCGGTCTGTCATTGTTCGGACGGCCGGGCGAGCTGGAAAGCGTGGCCGGCAACCTGATCGCCAATGCGGTGCAGTACACCCCAGCGGGGGGCGAGATTGCCGTGCGCTGGTGGCTGGAGGCGGATACGGTCAATCTGTCGGTCAGCGACACCGGCATCGGTATCGATCAACGGCATCTGCCGCGTCTGACCGAGCGTTTCTATCGGGTGGATGCGGCCCGCTCCACCGCCACCGGTGGCACCGGGCTGGGCCTGGCCATCGTCAAGCATTGTCTGGAGCACCACGAGGCGGAACTGTCGGTGGACAGCGAGCCGGGTATCGGCTCCACCTTCATCTGCCGCTTTCCGCGTCAGCGCGCGCACGTCGCCAACGCCGCCTGAGCGGTTCCCGTATCGCATTCCGGCGGTGGGTCGAAACCGGCCCGCACGCAGCGACGTGCCTGTCTGTCATAAAACTGTCATATTCCTGTCACAAACTCGCGCCTCCATTTCGGGCGGCCCTCGCTATCCGGCGACCGGTGTCACCCCGACGAAACGAGGTCAGGCGAATGAATACCGGAATCACTTGGCGATCCATCCGGCTGATGGTGGCGGCATTCCTGATGACTGCCGGGGCTGCCGTGGCCGCCGGTGGCGATGATGGGGCGCTGGATCTCTACATGGATACCGAGACCAAGCAGATATTCGCCGAACCGGGACCGGGCCGGATCAGGCTGGGGCGATTCCGTCCGGTGGACGAGAGCGCCGCGAACGACGCCGAGGGCCAGGACGGCGAGGCAACTGTCGCCGCCGAGCCCGGCGACAGCGCCCTGGAACTCACCGACGAAAGCGGCGAGTTCTCGATGGCGCCCGGCGGCCGCCTGCACGCCCAGTACAGCTACCAGGATGATGATCTGACCCGCAACGGCCAGCCGGTGGATGCCGCCAGCGGCACGGACATCCGTCGCGCCCGATTCAACATGTCGGGCAACCTGGGCGAGGACTTCGAGTACCTCACCGAGTTCGATTTCGCCGGCAACGACATCGCCATTACGGACGTGTTTCTGGTCTACGCCGGATTCGATCTGCTGGAAATCACCGTGGGCCACCAGAAGCACGCGATCAGCATGGAGCTGCAGGAGAGCTCCAACGACATCATGTTCACCGAGCGCTCGCTGCTCAACGCGCTGACCGACACGCTGTTCGACCGGGCCATCGGCATCAACGCCAAGGGGTCGGGCCGCGACTGGTCGGCCCAGATCGGTCTGTACGGGGACTCCGCCGCCCCGAATGATCGCGACCGGGAAGCCGACGAGGGCCACGGACTGGGGTCGCGCCTGACATATGCGCCGATCAACGAAACCGGCCGGGTGCTGCATCTGGGCGCCTTTGGCGGCGTGCGCGAGCCCGCCGACAGCGGCCGCATCAACAACGAGTCGCCGGCCTTCAATGTCGATACCACGAACCATTCCAACGTGGCGCTGACCGATACGGGCCCGATCGACGCCATCGACCGCGCCACCATCGCCGGCCTGGAACTGGCCGCCGTGGTTGGGCCCTGGTCAGTGCAGGGCGAGTACGCGGAAGTCGGTGTCTCCCGCGACAACGGTCTGCCCAGCCTGGATTTCTCCGGCTATTACCTGCAGATGGGCTGGGTGCTGACCGGAGAATCGCGCCGCTACAAGGGCAGCGATGGCGAGTTCAAGCGATTGCAGCCGCGACATGCCTTCAGTCCCGACGACGGCCACTGGGGTGCCTGGGAACTGGCGCTGCGCTTCGACGAGCATGATCTGAGCGACCGTGATGTCATCGGCGGTGAACAGAGTCGCGCAAGTCTTGCGTTGAACTGGTACATGAACGACTACGTCCGGCTGATGCTCGACTACAACCGGATTCTCGATGTCGAGGATTCGCCGCTGCGGGATATCGGCGGCGGGCAGCCCGACGACCTTAACGTGTTCACCTTCCGCACGCAGTTCGCCTTCTGACGCAGGGCCAACTGGTAAACTCGCCCGCTAGATCGCGTATTCAGAGGATATCGGCGTGGACAAGGTCAGCCTCGACAAACATACCTCCAAGCAGTTCGACGAGGACCTGGAGGACGTGCGCGAGCACGTGCTCAATATGGGTGGTCTGGTCGAACAGCAGGTCGCCAATGCCGTGCGTGCCCTGGTGGAAGGGGACGGCGAACTCGGCGAGGCGGTAGCCCGCGGGGATTTCGAGGTCAACCGCCTGGAAGTCGAGATCGACGAGGAGTGCACCCGCATCCTCGCCCGTCGGCAGCCCCAGGCCGGTGATCTGCGCCTGGTCACTGCCATCATCAAGACCATTACCGACCTCGAACGCATCGGCGATGAGGCGGAGAAGATCGGACGGCTGGCCGCCCAGTTGTCCAGCCAGGTGACACCGCGCGGCGCGTTCCAGCAGATCGAGCTGCTGGGGCGGCACGTGCGCTCCATGGTCAATGATGCCCTCAACGCCTTTGCCCGCATTGACGCGGATGTGGCGTTATCCGTCTCCAAGGAAGACCAGCAGGTTGACCGCGAGTACGAATCGATCATGCGCGAATGCATCACTTTCATGATGGAAGACCCGCGCACCATCCGGCAGATGCTCGACGTGCTTTGGGCGGTACGGGCGCTGGAACGTATCGGCGATCACGCCACCAATATTGGTGAATACGTGATCTATTTCGTGCACGGGCAGGACGTGCGTCACACCACGCTGGAGGCCATGGAACGGGAAGTTCTCGCGGCCAAGGAGCGGCGGCGCCCGCTGTGAGCCGGCGAGCCACCACGATGTCACGGGACTGTCATCATCCGCCGTTACCTTGCCGGAAGCATCAGCCGGCAGGCGTCTTCGCGCGGATGCGCCCGGGGTTTCTATTGTCATCCAATGGTCACGAGCCCGCTGGCCACTGAGGGTCAGGCGGCCGCGGATTGTCTTGAATTAATCGAATCGAAGTCAGGAGTCAACACGCATGTCGGCGAATCTTCATACCCGTTTCCTGGGCGTCGCGATGGCGGCCTCACTGGTAGCCCTTGGTGGCTGTGGTGACGGCGGCAGTGGCGGTGGCGGCATGGAAACGGTCAAGGTGGATGGTTCCTCCACCGTGTTTCCGGTGATCGAGGCGGTAGCCGAGGAATTCCAGAAGGAAAACCGTGGCACCTATCGCGTTACCGTCGGTGTATCCGGGACCGGCGGCGGGTTCAAGAAATTCTGCCGTGGGGAAACCGACCTGTCGGACGCCTCGCGCCCGATCAGCGAATCCGAGCGCGAGGATTGCGCGGCCAACGGCATCGAGTTCATCGAACTGCCGGTGGCGCTGGATGCCCTGACCGTGGTGGTGCACCCGGATAACGACTGGGTGGCCTGCATCAAGCCGTCCGAGCTCAAGACCATGTGGGAGCCGGCCGCTCAGGACGAGATCACCAACTGGAAGCAGATTCGCGACGACTTCCCCGATCGCAAGCTGACGCTTTACGGCCCGGGTACGGATTCGGGCACGTACGACTACTTCACCGAGGCGGTGATGCACGACAGTGGTGCCTCGCGCGGCGACTTCACCGCCAGCGAGGACGACAACGTGGTGGTGCAGGGCGTGGCCAACGACGTCAACGCCCTGGGCTATTTCGGGCTGGCCTACTACGAGGAAAACCGTGAGCGCCTCCAGGCGCTGAAAGTGGAAAACAGCGATGGCGAGTGCATCGGCCCGTCGCTGGAGACCGCCAAGAGCGGCGTCTACAACCCGCTGTCGCGCCCGCTGTTCGTCTATGCCCGAGTGTCGTCGCTCGATGAAAGCGAAGCCGTACGCCAGTTCGTCGAGTTCATGCTCGACACCGAGCGCGCGCCCACGCTGGTAAAGGAAGTAGGCTACGTGCCGCTGCCGGCCGAGGCCTACCAGCTGGCCCGCGAGAACGTGGCCGAACGCCGCACCGGCACCGCGTTCGCGGACGGGGCCCAGGTGGGCGTGTCGATCGAGGACCTGCTCAAGGCCGAAAAGCGCTAGTCGCTCATTAGCGGACGGCTCCGTCAACGAGGGGATGGACACCACGTGGCAGTAACCGGAGAACGGATATCGCTGCAGCCCAGCGAGGCATTCCTGCGCCGCCGCCGGCTGGTGGATCGGGGGGTGCGCTGGTTGCTGTTCGCCGCGGCGAGCCTGTCGGTGTTTGTCACCGTGGCAATCGTCTACATCCTGGTGTCCGAGTCCGTGGTGTTCTTTGCCAACGTCTCGATCGTGGAGTTCCTGACCTCCACCTCCTGGACGCCGCTGTTCACCAACGCCAATTACGGCATCTGGCCGCTGCTTACCGCCACCATGGTGGTGGCGGGCATCGCGCTGCTGGTGGCGATTCCGGCGGGAACCCTGCTGGCGGTATACCTGAGTGAATATGCCGACAGCCGCGTGCGCGAGATCATCAAGCCGTTCCTGGAACTGCTCGAGGGCGTGCCCACCGTGGTTTACGGCTACTTCGCGCTGCTGTTCGTCACGCCGCTGTTGCAGACCGTCATTCCCGGTCTGTCCGGCTTCAACATGCTGGCGCCGGGCCTGGTGATGGGCGTCATGATCCTGCCCTACGTGACCTCGGTGTCCGAGGACGCCATGCGGGCGGTGCCCAATCAGCTCCGCGAGGGCGCCTACGGGCTCGGCTTTACCCGCTGGCAGACGGCCCGCAAGGTAGTGATTCCGGGCGCGTTCTCGGGCATTACCGCCGCTTATATCCTGGGCATGTCACGCGCCGTGGGCGAAACCATGGTGGTAGCCATTGCCGCGGGCCAGAACCCCAAGTTCACGCTCGATCCCACCGAAGGTGCGGCGACCATCACCGCCTACATCGTGCAGGTCAGCCTGGGTGATCTGCCGCATGGCTCGATCGGGTACCAGACCATCTTCGCCGCCGGCCTTACGCTGTTCGTGATCACGCTCAGCTTCAACGTGCTGGGCTTCTATCTGCGCCGGCGCTTCCGCGAGGTTTACTGACCATGGCCGACGGCGTACGCGATATCGACTATGGCAGCCTGATCCGGCGCAACCGGCGCTGGGACCTGATTTGCGCCGGGGCGGGTCTGGTGGTGCTGATGGTGGCGGTGCTCACCCTGTTGGCGCTGATCCTGGATCTGGCGGTGACCGGGGCCCGCGTGATCGACTGGCAGTTCCTGACCAGTTACCCGTCCCGCAATGCCGGCGAGGCGGGCATTCTGTCCGCGTGGGTGGGAACCACCGCGGTGATGATCGTCACCGCCTTCCTGTCCATTCCACTGGGGGTGATGGCCGGCCTGTATCTCGAGGAATATGCCCCGCGCAACTGGTTGACCGACCTGATCGAGATCAACGTCACCAATCTCGCGGGTGTGCCGTCGATCATCTACGGCCTGCTGGCACTGGGTCTGTTCGTTTACGGCCTGAATCTGGGGCAGACGATCCTGGTGGCCGGCATGGTGCTGGCCCTGCTGATCCTGCCGGTGATCATCGTGTCCACTCGCGAGGCCATTCGCAGCATTCCGCAGGAAACCCGCGAAGCCTCCTACGGGCTGGGTGCCGACCAGTGGCAGACGGTGCGACTGTGCGTGCTTCCCGCAGCCCGGCCCGGCATTCTCACCGGCGCCATCGTGGGGCTGTCACGCGCCATCGGCGAGACCGCGCCGGTGATTACCATTGGCGCGCTGACCTTCATCGCGTTCCTGCCGCCATCGCCGGTGCAGAGCGGATTCCCGTTCCTGAGTTTCGAATGGCTGAATACCCCCTTCACCGTCATGCCCATCCAGATGTTCAACTGGGTGTCGCGGCCGCAGGCCGAGTTCCATGTCACCGCCGCCGGCACCGGTGTGGTGCTGCTGGCGATGACGCTGCTGATGAACGCTGTGGCCGTCTACATCCGTTACCGCGTTCGCCGTCAGCGGTGACGCGAACGCGTCGGCGTGTCTGCAATACTTTCGCGATGGAGTCGAGATGAGCGCACCGAGCACACAAGAGGCAACCGCCATGGATAATCCGGACCAGCAGGCGACTGCCGAGGCCGAAGCACCCGCAGCGGGCGACGCGACTTCGTCACAGCGCAGTCGCGCGGAGGTGCGGGACCTGAGCTTCTGGTACGGCGAATTCCAGGCGCTGTCGGGGATCTCCCTGCCGGTTCTGGATCGGCAGATCACCGCGCTGATCGGCGCGTCCGGCTGCGGCAAGTCGACCTTCCTGCGCTGCTTCAACCGGATGCATGACCTGTATCCGGGCAATCGCTACCAGGGCGAGATCAATCTCCAGCCGGAGAACGTCAACATCATCAGTCCCAGTGTCAGCGCCATGTGGGTGCGGCTGCACGTGGGCATGGTGTTCCAGAAGCCCAATCCGTTTCCCAAGTCGATCTACGACAACGTCGCTAGCGGACTGCAGATTCGCGGTATCCGCAAGCGCGCGGTGGTGGACGACGCGGTGGAGCGCTCGCTCAAGCAGGCGGCGCTCTGGGACGAGGTCAAGGACCGGCTCAATACCCCGGCGCTTGACCTGTCGGGAGGCCAGCAGCAGCGGCTGTGCATCGCACGTGCGCTGGCGACCGAACCGGAGCTGTTGCTGCTGGACGAGCCCACGTCGGCACTGGATCCGATCGCCACCGCCAAGATCGAGGACCTGATCACCGACCTGCGCAGCGAAATCACCGTGCTGATCGTGACTCACAACATGCAGCAGGCCGCCCGCATTTCCGATTACACCGCCTTCATGCATCTGGGTGAACTGGTGGAGTACGACGAAACCGACACCATCTTCACGTCGCCCAGCTCCGAGCGCACCAGCGACTACATTACCGGCCGCTTCGGCTGAGTCGGAGCTGCATTGACCCAGAACCATACCTTCAGGGGCTTCGACGAGGCCCTCGACAGGCTGCGGGCGGATATTCGCGGCATGGGCGAGAAGGCGCTGGTGGCCGTCGATGCCGCTGTGGCGGCCCTTGCCGCGCACGACCGGGCGGGCGCCGAGGCGGTGATCGCAGGGGATCGCGACATCGATCTGATGCAGTTCGGCGTGGACGACGCGCTGCTGCACGCCCTGACCGAGCACGCGGCGGTAGCCGGGGACCTGCGGGAAATCCTGGTGGCCGGCCGCATGGCCGCCGACCTCGAACGTATCGGGGACCATGCCGGTAGTATTGCCAAGCGGGTGCTGTTGCTGCGGGGGCCACTGGAACCGGCGTCCCTGTTCCAGATCAGGCGCCTGTACGATCGGGCGCGCGAACTGCTCACGGGGGTAATGTCGGCCTACGTCCGCCGTGACAGCGAGGCGGCGCGGGAACTCTGGGCCAGTGATGCGGCGCTGGATGGTCTGTATCGACAGCTGTTCGAGTCGCTCATGGACGATCGCCACGCCGGCGGTCACGACGCGACCGTGGCCACGCACCTGATGTTCGTGGCCAAGAGCGTGGAACGCATCGGCGATCACGCTACCAACATCGCCGAGGAAATCGTCTTTCTGACCACCGGCGAGCGGGTGACCGACCCGCGCCCCAAGCAGGACCTGATCGGACAGCGGCGCTGAACGACTTCCGCGCGGGGCGGGGGCCACCCATCTGGTAAACTCGCGATTTCGCCGCCCCGCCCACCCGCGTCAGACGATTCCTCATTGGCCCGATCCCGTCGTAAATCCCCGGCACGAGGGCGTCGCCGCTGGCTGATCCCGGTAGCGGTGCTGCTGTGCGCGGTCATGGCCGTGGCCGCGCTCTATACCGTCTATCTCGATGTGCAGGTCCGCGGCCGCTTCGAAGGCGCCCGCTGGACGTTGCCCGCCAAGGTGTATGCCGACCCGGTCGAGCTCTACATCGGCCAGGAGGCCACACCGGCTTCTGTAGTTTCTGATCTTGCGCGACAGGGTTACCGGCGGGATCAGGATATCGACGCCGCCGGCACCTTCCGCGCGGGTGGATCCAGTGTCGACCTGCATACCCGGGCCTTCGACTTCTGGGACGGGCACCAGCCCGATCGCCGATTGCGGCTGGCCTTCGGCGGTGGCCGCATCCAGTCGCTGACTGCGCTGGACGACGGCGATGACCCGGCGCTGATGCGGCTCGATCCGATGCTCATCGGCAGCATCTATCCATCCGGCAAGGGCGAGGACCGCATCCTGGTCAAGCTGGGGGAGGTGCCCCCCATGCTGCCGGCGGGCCTGATCATGGTGGAAGACCGCAACTTCATGGACCACTTCGGCGTGTCGCCCAAGGCGATCCTGCGGGCGGCGGTGGCCAATCTGCGGGCCGGCGGGGTGGTGCAGGGCGGGTCCACCATCACCCAGCAGCTGGTCAAGAATTTCTATCTGACCAACCAGCAGACCCTGGTGCGCAAGGCCAAGGAAGCCATGATGGCGATCCTGCTGGACGCCCACTACGACAAGGAAGCCATCCTAGAGGCCTATCTCAACGAGGTGTATCTCGGGCAGGAGGGTGGCCGAGCGATCCACGGCTTCGGCCTGGCCAGCTACTTCTATTTCGCCAAGCCGGTGGAGGAGTTACAGGCCCATGAAATCGCGCTGCTGGTGGCGATGGTCAAGGGGCCCAGCTATTACGATCCCCGACGCCATCCCGACCGGGCCGAATCCCGCCGCAATCTGGTGCTGGACATCTTCGAGGAGTCGGGTTTCCTCGATAGCGAAGCGGCAGTTGCCGCCCGGGGACGGCCGCTTGGCGTCACGGATGCCGGCAACCGCGGCACCAGTCAGTACCCGGCCTTCATCGACCTGGTGCGCCGCCAGCTGAAGGGCCAATACAAGGACGAGGACCTCACCGAGGAAGGCCTGCGCATCTTCACCACGCTGGATCCGGACGTCCAGTCTGCGGCCCACGAACAGGTGGCGAACGGGCTGGAAGCGCTGGAACGTAGTCAGGGCGTTGACGGTGGCGAACTCCAGGCCGCCGCGGTGGTGACCTCGGTCGAGGGCGGCCGCATTCTGGCGCTGGTGGGCGGGCGTCAGTCCCGTGGTGCCGGCTTCAACCGGGCCCTGGATGCGCAGCGCCCGATCGGCTCGCTAGCCAAGCCGGCGGTCTACCTGACGGCCCTTGACCGGCCGCGCCAGTATCATCTGCTTACGCCGCTGGACGACCGGCCATTGCGAGTGGAGCTGGCCAACGGCGATATCTGGGAACCGGCCAACTACGACAATCAGTCCCACGGTGCCGCGGTGCCGCTCTACGAGGCGCTGACCAAGAGCTACAACGTGGCCACCGCCCGTCTGGCGGTCGATCTGGGCCTGCCGTCGGTGGTGGACACGCTGAAGGCGCTGGGCTATCCGGGCGACCCGATCCCGGTGCCGGCGCTGGCGCTGGGGGCGGTGGAAATGTCGCCGATGGAAGTGGCCCAGATCTACAACACGCTGGCGGCGGGCGGCTATTACACGCCGCTGCTTGCGATCCGGGCGGTCACCACCCGGCAGGGGGAGCCGCTCAACCGGTATCCCCTGCAATTGCGCCGTGCGTTCGACGAACAGTCGGTGTACCTGCTCAACTGGATTCTGCAGCGAGTGCCGCGTGAAGGCACCGCCCGCTCGGCCTATCTGACCCTGCCGGATCGGTTGCAGGTGGCCGGAAAGACCGGCACCACCAACGAACTGCGCGACAGCTGGTTTGCGGGCTACGGCGGTGACCGGGTCGGAGTGGTCTGGGTTGGCCGCGACGACAACCAGCCCACCCGTTTCAGCGGTGCGACCGGCGCCCTGCAGCTCTGGTCCCGGATGATGCGCGATATCGAACCGACCAGTTTCAAACCGGCCCGTCCGGAGGGCATTCAGACCCTGCCGGTCCGGCTGTCCGCGTCGGACGACCGCCGTCCGGTCGGCCGCGACTGCGATCAGGCGGTGCAGGTGCCGTTCATGGCCGGTTTCGTACCGGAAGGCCTCGTGCCCTGCGATGCCCCGGTTGCGCCCGATGCCGAACCAGCCGACGATCGTGATTCCAACTGGTTCCTGGATCTGTTCCGATGAGGCGATTGCTCTTGCCGCTGGCGGTGTCGATGGGGATGCTCTGGCTGGCCGGCTGCGCGCCGCGGGCGGCCTATCCGCCGCCGCCACCCCCGGATTCGCAGGACGCGGCGGAGTCGGGGCCGTCGGACGACCAGTCCGCAGAACCGTCGCCGACGTCCGACGCGTCCGCCGAGCCGGCGCCCACGCTGACGGAGGTCAGCGGCCCGGCCGTGGTGGCATTGCTGGATTCCAGTGAACAGCTTGCCCGCGCCGGCAATCCCGATCGCGCCGCCGCCGCCGCCGAGCGGGCGCTTGACGTCGAGCCTCGCAATCCCTTCGTGTATCAGCGGCTGGCCGCGCTATACCTGGATCAGGGACAACCCGAGCAGGCGGAGGCCTTTGCGCGCAAGTCCAACAGCCTGGCCGGTCGCAATCCCCCGCTGCGGGCGGCCAACTGGCGGCTGATTGCCGAGGCCCGGCGGGCCCTGGGCGATACCGTCGGCGCCGATGCGGCGCTCAGCCGCGCGGATTACTTCGCCGGCCAGTCGCTGTGATCATGGCGGATCTGTTCGCCGCCGACGGACCGTTGGCGGCGAAGCTTTCGGGTTATGCGCCCAGGGCGGTCCAGGTGGCCATGGCCGAGGCGGTGGCCACCGCGATCCGGACCGACGATCGGCTGGTGGTGGAAGCCGGCACCGGCACCGGCAAGACGCTGGCCTACCTGTTGCCGGCGCTGGCGGCCGGGGGCAAGGTGATTGTCTCCACGGCCACCCGCCATCTGCAGGAACAGATCTACGCCAACGATATTCCGGTGGTCACCGAAGCGCTCGGTGTACGGCCACGGGTGCGCCTGCTCAAGGGACGCGCCAACTATCTCTGTCGGCACCGGCTGGCGCTGACCGAAGCCGGCGGCGATCTGCGCAGCCCGGCATTACGGGCCCGTCTGCGCGGGGTGCGCGACTGGTCGATGCGGACCCGCACCGGCGATCTGAGCGAGATCGGTGACGTCGACGACGGCTCGCCGCTGTGGCCGCGGGTGTCCTCGACAGTGGACAACTGCCTGGGCACCGAATGCCCTGAATTCGACGACTGCTGGGTGGTGGCGGCGCGCCGCGCGGCCCAGTCGGCCGAGGTGGTGATCGTGAACCACCATCTGTTGTTTGCGGATCTGACGTTGCGGGAGCAGGGGTTCGGGGAACTCCTGCCGGGCGCCGATACGGTTATTCTCGACGAGGCCCATCGCCTGCCCGATATCGCGGGACAGTTCTTCGGTCACAGCCTGTCCAGCCGCCGAGTGCGCGACGTGATCCGGGACGGGCATGCCGAGTCGAAGGCTGTCGGCGGAGACATGCCGGCTCTGACCGCGGCACTGGAAGAACTGGGCGCGGCCGAGGGCGCGGTCAATGACGGGTTTGCCCAGAGTGACACCACGCTTGCCTGGCAGGCGTTTGTTGCGCGGCGCGGGGCCGAGGCGGCGGCGGGCAGGCTGGTGGCCGCGCTGAACGGCTTGGCCGACGCGCTGGCGGAGGTGGCGGAACGGGCCGATGCGCTGGCGGCGCTGGGTCATCGCGTCGCCGAGCTGGGCGAGCGTGGCGCGGCGCTGCTGCGGGAATCGGAGGCCGAGGTCCGCTGGGTGGAACGACGGGGCAGCGGCTGGTTCTGGCACGCCACGCCGCTGGATGTGGCCGCGCCGTTCGAGCGGGCCCTGCAGGCGCACACCGGGTCCTGGGTGTTCACCTCCGCGACCCTCAGCGTCAACGGGTCGCTCGACTACTTTGCCGGTCGGCTGGGCCTGGATGACGCCACCAAACACGTGTTCGACAGCCCCTTCGACTACCGCAACAACAGCCTGCTTTATCTGCCCGCCTCGATGCCGTTGCCCAGCGATAGTGACTTCGATGCCGCATTCGCCGGGCAGGTTCTGGGGCTGGTCGAGGCGAGTCAAGGCGGTGCATTCGTGCTCTGCACCAGTTTCCGTTCGCTGCATGCCGTCGCCGGCCGCCTGCGTCAGGAAGGGGTGGGACCGCTGCTGGTCCAGGGAGAGCAGGGCCGCGCGGCACTGCTTGGCGAATTCCGTGATCACGGCGACGCCGTGCTGGTGGGCACCGGCAGCTTCTGGGAAGGTGTGGATGTCCGCGGGCCAGCCCTGCGGCTGGTGATAATCGACCGGCTGCCATTCGCCTCGCCCTCGGACCCGGTACTCGCCGCCAGGGTCGATGCCATGCGCCAGCGCGGCGAGGCGCCGTTCCCCGGTTACCAGGTGCCGCAGGCGGTTATCGCGCTCAAGCAGGGGGTCGGCCGGTTGATCCGGGATCATGCCGACCGGGGGCTGCTGGCGATCTGCGATCCGCGTCTGACCGGCAAGGGCTATGGCCGGATATTCCTGTCCAGCCTGCCGGATCTGCCGATCACCCGGTCGCGCGACGAGGCCGAGGCCTTCCTGCGGGCGGCGGTGCCGGCATGAGAATTCTGGCGCTGGATGCCGCCACCGAGGCCTGCTCGGCGGCGTTGATCGGGCCGCCGGATCTGACTCTGTCCCGGTTCGAAGTCGCCCCGCGCCGGCATGCCGATCTGCTGCTGCCCATGGCCGAGGAACTGCTGGCCGAGGCTGGCTGGTCGCTCCACGATCTAGACGCCCTGGCGTTCGGCCGCGGGCCGGGCGCCTTTACCGGTTTGCGAATTGCGGCCGGGCTGATCCAGGGGCTGGCACTGGGAGCGGACCTGCCGGTGGTCGGTATCTCGGATCTGGCGGCCCTGGCCGCCGGGGCGCGGCGTACCACGGGCATCGAGCGCTGTCTGGTGGTCAACGACGCCCGCATGCAGGAGGTCTACTGGGCCGCCTACGATGTCAACAATGCGGACGAACCGCGGTGTGTCGACGAGGAACAGGTCGCGCCGCCGACCGCGGTAGTCGCGCCGACGGTCGACTGGCATCCGGCCGGTAACGGCTGGGCCGCCTATCCGGACGCGCTGGCGGCGGTACAGGCCGAGGCGGCGGGTCCGGTAGCCGCAACCCATCCCCACGCGCTGGATATCGCCCGGCTCGCAGCCCCGCGGGTAGCCCGCGGCGAGGCCGGATCGGCGGCGGATGCCGTCCCCGTCTATGTCCGTGATCAGGTGGCCCGAAAGTCGGCCTGATAACGTCGCTTATGCGGTTTGGGTGGGGCGCGATTCATCGTGACTGATTGATCCGTCTCGATATCGCAGAATGGCGGCATGAATGCCGCCCTACGTCAGGTTCTTCTCCGTAAGCCGGTTTAATAACGTCGCTGATGCGATTCGGTAGGGCGCGATTCATCGCGCCTGATTGATCCTTTTCGACATCGCGGCGTGGCGGCATGAATGTCGCCCTACGTCGGGTTCCTGTCCGCAAGTAGCCGCGGCGGCCGCGTGTCGACGATAATCAGTCAGGGCAGGGCGCCGGCCTCACGCAGCCGTGCCGCCACCGCCTCGGCCAGCTCGGCGTAACCGGCCGCGTTGGCGTGGACGCGGTCGGATTTCAGCTCGGCATCCCGCAGAATCCGGTTGAGCTCGCCCGTCAGTAACGGCACCTGATATTGATCCGCCAGTTCGGCATACAGCGCGTGGTCGCCGCCCAGCAGCGTCAGTTCCGGGACGGCGATGAGCAGCACCGGAATATCGCGCTTTCGCAGGGTGTCGAGCATGGCGGCAAGGTCGGCCCGGGTTGCCGCCGGGTCCCGCTTGCGCAGGAAGTCATTGCCGCCCAGACAGAGCAGTACGAGATCCGGCCGGTACTGGTCCAGTGTCCCGGGCAGCCGTTGTCGGCCCTCGCCGGTGGTTTCCCCCGGCACCCCGGCGTTGATCACGCGCCGGCCGATCAATGCCTCCAGGCGGGCCGGATACGCCTTGTCGCGGGTGGTGCCGGTGCCGTGGGTCAGGCTGTCGCCGAAGGCCAGGACGGTGGCATCGCCGGCCAGCATCGGCAGCGACGGCGAGTCGCTGCAGCCCGCCATGACCAACGCCAGCAGCAGCGGTTGCAATAATGCGATGGGGAAACGATAGTGGCGCAATGATCTACTCACTCGGTGACAAGATGCCGGTACTACCGGCGGACGGGGATTACTACATTGCCGACAATGCCACGGTGATCGGCGATGTGGTACTGGAAAAGGGCGCCAGCGTCTGGTTCCAGGCGGTGATCCGCGGCGATTGTGATCGCATCGTGATCGGCGAGGGAAGCAACATCCAGGACGGGGCGGTGATTCACACCGATCCGGGCATCCAGGTCCATGTCGGACGTGGTGTCACGGTGGGTCACCAGGCCATGCTGCACGGCTGCGAGATCGGCGAGAACAGCCTGATCGGCATCCAGGCGCTGATCCTCAACGGGGCGAAGGTGGGGCGTAACTGCCTGATCGGCGCCCAGGCGCTGATCCCGGAAAACGCCGACATTCCCGATAACAGTCTGGTCCTGGGCTCCCCCGGCAAGGTCAAGCGGGAACTCGAGGACAGCCACATCGAGATGCTGCGCCACGGGGCCGAGCATTACGTGGAAAACGGCCGCCGCTTTCGCGAGCAGCTGCGGGTCTACGACCCGGAAACCGGTAGGTAGACGTCGAAGCGGGCGCGGCCACCCCGAACCTGGTGGTCGGGCGGCGCCAGCACCGGACTGCGCGGATGGTGCTTCATCGCCACCCGCAGACCGGTGGCGCGGGCAGCCTCAAGCAGGGCACCGGCATCCGGGTCGTCCCCCACCACCCGGCGAAGCATCTGCAGATCACGCTTGGGCAGGGCCGAGCGTTGCCCGCCGCCGAACATCGGGTCCAGATAGATAGCGTCGAATTCCGACGCGACCAGGTCGTTCAGCCGCGCCGGCGCCTCATCGACCGCAATGCCGCACCAGCCGCCGATCCAGGCCGCGCCGGCAATGTCAGCGCGTTCCGCGGCATCCGCCACCAGTGCGGCCACGATCGGTGAGCGCTCGATCGCGCTGACCCGGCAACCGAGCCGCAGCAGATGCGCGCTATCCCGGCCCAGACCGCAGGTGGCGTCAAGAATGCGCGGGATGGCGATGCCCCGCAGGCCCAGTGCCCTGGCGATCAGGGCGCGGCGCCCCTCGCGGGCGCGGCGGTCCAGCCCGGCGTCCAGCCAGTCGGCGCGCAGGCCCTGCCAGGGCATGTCCGCCACGCGCAGTTCCAGGCCGGCGCCGGTCAGCGCCAGATAAATGCCGCTGGCTGGCGGCTCGACCAGGGTTTCGGCCGGCATTCGGCCGGTCAGTCGTTCCGTCAGACTAGCCAGCCGGCTCGGCTCGACGCCGGGCTCGGCCCACAGGCCGATCACGCCGGGCCGGGCGGACGACGGATTACTGGAGTCGATTCGCGTCGAACAGCGAGGTGAGCTTCTGCGCCAGCATGATATCGCCGTCCACCTGCAGCTTGCCGGTCATGAAGGCAGTCATGCCGTTGAGCTCACCGGTGAGCAGGGCCACCAGGTCGTCGTCATCCATGCGCAGGGTGACGTCGGCGTTGTCGGTCTCGCCCTCCTGTACCTGACAGCTGCCGTTGTCGATGACCATGTGCATGGGCGTGGAAATGGCGTACTGGACGGTGGCGCTCATGTCGCCGGCGGCGCTGGCATCGAACGCCTGCGGCATCATCTCGATCAGGGCCTTGGCATTACTCATCGTTCGTCTCCCCTTGGTTGGCGTGCAATACGCGGATGCGTGAAACCGCCATATCATCCATGCCGGCAGGGTGGTTGACTACAGGTAACGACGATATTCGGAAAATTGCCTTTTACGATGGGCGCTTGGAACGCCCGGATTCAGGGCACATGCCGAGATTACCGTGGGATTGCGCGGGGCTCAGCCTTCCATGAAGTCGACGACCGCGTTGTAGCCGCTCTCGGTAAGCAGGACCGCATTGACGCTGCTGGCGTAGAGCCGGCCCGCGGTTCGCAGTCGTTCGATTTCGCGATGGTCCTGCTCGGCACTGAGGTAGTAGAAGTCACGCCCCTCGTCAAAGCCGTCCTTGAGTTGCTTGAAGGCCAGGAACGCCGTGCCCTTGGTTGATCCGTTCGCCTCGTCGATTTCCTTGAGGCTCCAGGTTTTTTCGGCTTTGGTCATGAACGGATGAGGGCGATGGCCGGGCGAGGCGGACACCGGCAAGCTATCACCGGCTCCCGGGAGGGTCAATCGCCACCGTCGGCGGCGTGACGCGGTCGTCTTGAGTCTTTATAGTCAGCTGATCAGATTGGTTTTTTAGCCAACGGGTGAAGACGAGCCAAGAGGACGCAATGAAAGTCACCGAACTGATCGAGCACTGGCGGGCCGGGGATGGCGAGCCTCGGGCGGCGCGGGAATACCGCTTGCGGTTGCCGGTTTACGATGCGGCCAAGGTTGCCGCCCTGACCGAGCTGTTTCCCGGGCTGACCGAGGAGCGCATTCTCACTGACCTGCTGTCGGCCGCGCTCGACGATCTCAGCGCCTCGTTCGCCTACGTCGAGGGTGACGATGTGGTGGCGCGGGACGAGGAGGGGGACCCCATCTACGCCGATGCCGGCCTCACGCCGCGTTTCCACGAGGCGGCGCGGCGGCATGCGGATGCGCTCAAGCGGGAAACGGAAGGCTCGTCATAACCGTCGCGACCCGTCATCCGCTGATCGAACGTCTTGCTGCCGCCCTTCGCTCGACGCATCTGGCCGCCCCGCGGGCGTTGGTCGACCTCGGGCTGCCGTCGTCGGCGGCACATATTCTGGATGAATCTGTCATGGACGGGCTGCGGCCGGCGGCGGTGCTGGTCCCGGTGGTGGAACGGGCCGACGGCCCGCGGGTGATTCTGACCCAGCGCACCGATGAGCTGCGGCATCACCCCGGCCAGATAAGCCTGCCGGGCGGCCGGGCCGAGGCGGGGGACGCCGATGCGGTAGCCACCGCCCTGCGGGAGACGCGAGAGGAAATCGATATCTGCGCGACGCAGGTGGACGTGATCGGCTTTCTCGACGACTACCCCACGACCACGGGTTTCCGCGTGACGCCGGTGGTCGGCTGTCTGCCCGAGGATTGTCGCTATCAGGCCGACGGCCGCGAGGTGGCCGAGATCTTCGAGGTGCCGCTTGCGCGGCTGCTGGATGTGGGCAGCTACGACCGGCGCTGGTTCGATCGCGACGGCCTGCGTTTGCCATATTACGCGCTGACCCACGAGCACCGTTTCATCTGGGGCGTCACCGCGGGCATTCTGCATCACATGGCTCAGCGGCTGTCCGCGCCGGTCTGACGTTTACCCGACTATGGTCCGGGACAAGTTCATGCTTTCAACGGCTTAGGCAGCCATGCCCGTCGCCCCGGTTGAATGTTTCGGGCTAGACTGTCGATACCGGCGCGACACACGCATCGCGCAGCCAACCGTGAACCGGGTCAACCCGGCGTGCGAAAGGGGGAGAGGATGCGAATCGGACTGGTCGTGGACTCGGGCTGTGATCTGCCGCGGTCGTTCATCGACGAACACAACATCCTGGTTCTGCCGATTTCGATCCGGATCGGCGATGAGCTGTTCGTGGATGAGCGGGACCCGGACCGAACGACGGAATTCTACCGCCGGCAGGCGCTGGACAAGAGCCAGGATGCCGAGACCGTGCCGTTTTCGATGGAACAGATCCGGGACCTGTTTCTGAACAAAGTGGTCACCAATTACGACTACGCCCTGGTGCAGACCATCGCCCAGAGCCGCAGCCCCATCTTCCAGAACGCCACCGACGCCTCGCATGCCATTCTTCGGGCCTACAAGCCGGTGCGCAAGGCTGCGGGGGTGGAAGGGCCTTTCGCCCTGCGGGTGATCGACAGCCAGTCCCTGTTCGCCGGCCAGGCGGCACTGGCGGTGGAGACCGTGCGGTTGATCGAATCGGGCGTCAAGGTCAACGAGCTTCGGCAGCGGGTCGAGGAACTGGCCACCAAGGCGCACGGTTTCGGCACCTTTCCCGATCTCTACTATGTGCGCGAACGGGCCCGCAAGAAGGGCGACAACAGCATCAGCTGGCTGGGGGCCTTCATGGGGTCGGCGCTGGACATCAAGCCGATTCTCTGCGGCCGCCACGATCAGACCTTCCCGGTGGCCAAGGTCCGGCATTTCGATGCGGCGGTGGGGCGCATCTTCGATTACACCGTCAAGCGCATCGAGCGGGGCCTGCTCGCCCCCACCGTGTGCGTGAGCTATGCGGGGGACGCCGAGGCGATCAAGCAGATGCCCGGTTACGACCGTTTCGTGCAGGCCGCCCGCGCCCACGACGTGCAGGTGATGACCTCGATGATGGCCACCACCGGCGGCGTGAATCTCGGTCCCTGTGCCCTGGTGGTGGGGTTTCTCGCCGAGCCCGAAGAATTCGAATAGGGCTACAGGTCCTTGCCCTTGCCGGCGGCTTCCATCAGCGGCTTGATCAGGTCCATCGGCAGCGGGAACACGATGGTGGAATTGTGCTCCCCGGCGATGTCCACCAGGGTCTGCAGATAGCGTAGCTGGATCGCCTGCGGCTGTTCGGAGAGTGTTCGTGCGGCCTCCTGGAGGTTCTGCGCGGCCTGCATCTCGCCTTCCGCGTGAATCACCTTGGCCCGCCGCGAGCGTTCCGCCTCGGCCTGACGGGCGATTGCGCGGATCATGCTTTCGTCCAGGTCCACATGCTTGATCTCGACATTGGCTACCTTGATGCCCCAGGCATCGGAATGCTTGTCCAGAATGGCCTGGATATCGGCGTTGAGCTTGTCGCGCTCGGCCAGCATGTCATCCAGATCGTGCTGACCCAGCACCGAGCGCAGCGTGGTCTGGGCCAGCTGGCTGACGGCATCGTAATAGTGCTCGACCTCGATGATCGCCTTGTCCGGATCGACCACCCGGAAATACACCACCGCATTGACCTGCACCGACACGTTGTCGCGCGAGATCACATCCTGGGTGGGTACGTCCATCACCACCACCCGTAGATCCACCTTGATCATCTTCTGGATGAAGGGGATCAGCAGGATCAGGCCCGGTCCCTTGACCCCGGTGAACCGCCCCAGCGTGAATACCACCCCGCGCTCGTACTCGGGCAGGATCTTGATCGCGCTGAACAGGATAAACAGGATCAGCGCGGCGAGAATAATACCGAAATTGAAGAACATGGCGTTGACTCCTGAAGTTAGTTGGGGCGTCTCTGACCGGGGGTCACCGACACCACCAGGCCGTCCACCCCGGTGACGGTCACGCTCTGGCCGGCCCGGACGGGTGTGGTGGTGGTGGCCTGCCAGCTTTCCCCGTGCAGCAGGACCCAGCCGCGCTGGTCGAAATCCTCGCTGGCTTCGGCCGTGGCCCCGATCAGGCCTTCGCGGCCGGTGACCACGCGTTCCCGCCGGGAGCGGGCAAACAAGTAGACGATCAGGAACATCAGCAGCGCTGCTGCCGTGGCGGTGGCGCCGATGATGGCCAGGGGGATCTCGTAACCGGGCACGCCGGTATCCATCAGCATGATCGAGCCGACCACGAAGCCGACGAAACCACCCAGCCCCAGGATACCGAAGCTGGGGGCGAATGCCTCGGCCACCATCAGGGCGATGCCTAGCGCCAGCAGTGCCAGGCCGGCGAAATTCACCGGCAGGATCTGGAAAGCGAACAGCGCCACCAGCAGGCAGATGCCGCCTACCGTGCCCGGTACCAGGGCCCCGGGGTTGTAACCTTCCAGAATCAGCCCGTAGATGCCGATCATCATCAGGATGTAGGCCACCGTGGGGTTGGTGATGATCGCCAGCAGCCGGTCCCGCCAGTCCGGTTCGCGGTTGTCGATGGCGGCGTCGGCCGTGGCCAGGGCGACCGTGCCGGCGCTGGTGGTGACCTCGCGGCCATCGAGTTCCGTCAGCAATGCCTGGCGGCTGTCCGCCACCAGGTCGATTACGTTCTGTTCCAGCGCGGCGCTGGCGGTCAGGCTCACGCCCGCGCGCACCGCCTGTTCGGCCCAGTCCGCATTGCGGCCGCGCTGTTCCGCCAGACCGCGGAGGTAGGCTACCGCGTCGTTGACGACCTTGCGGCGCTTCGCGGTGTCCGAATCGGCAGCCGTGGCTTCCTTCTGCGCCGTTTCATCGTCCCCGCTACTCTCGGGCGTCGGCTCGCCGCCCGGCAACGGTCCGCCGCCGCCCATTTGCACCGGCGTGGCGGCCCCCAGATTGGTGGCGGGCGCCATGACGGCGATGTGGCTGGCGTAAAGAATGTAGGTGCCGGCACTGGCCGCCCGCGCACCGCCGGGCGTGACGTAGCCGGCCACCGGCACCGGCGAGGCCAGGATCGCCTGTACAATCTCGCGCATGGCGGTGTCCAGCCCGCCGGGGGTGTCGATGGTCACGAGCACCATCGGCGCGTTATCCGTGGCCGCCTGCGCCAGGCCGCTGGTGACGTAGTTGCTGGTGGCCGGACCGATCGATCCTTGGATTCGCAGCTCGACCACCTGTGCCGAGACCGTCGCCGGAATCAGCCCGGCCAGGGCCAGCAGACCGGCGGCCAGTCGCGGCAGCACGGCCGCTGCAGTCCGTCTAGCGACGTCTGCCACTCCGTTTCCTGCCGAGGGCATCGTAGAGGTCGGCGTACTGCTTGCTGACCTTGTGGCTGGGCGCGAAGTACACCAGCGGCACCGAGGCCTCATGGGACTCCCGCACCTTGATCGAACTGGTGATGGCGGTGTCGAGCAGCGGATGGCCTTCCTCCTTGAGCTCCGCGATCAGGCGGGCGGGCAGCTTGGCCTGGGTCTGGAACTGGTTGACCACGATGCCGTCGACGCTCAGCTCCGGGTTGTGATCATCCTTGATCTCGGCAATGGTGTCGAACAGGTTATAGAGGGCCTGGCGGGCGAAATCGTCGCAGTCGAAGGGAATCAGGCAGTGGCTGGCCGCGATCAGGGCTGACTGCGAGTAGAAATTGAGCGCCGGCGGGGTGTCGAAATAGATCGCGTCATAACCCTCGAGGGTTTCCAGCGCCTGCCGCAGCTTGTAGATCTTGTGCTTGGCCTCAAGCTTGACTCGCAGTTCCTCCAGATCCGGATGGGCGGCCATGACCGACAGGTTGTCGAATGGTGTCGGCGTGATAAATGATGTCAGATCATTACTTTGCCGACCCTTCTTCAACGTGTTTTCGAAAAAGTCCGCGGTGCCTGCCTCGGCCTGGGCCTCTCCGGACGAAAGCAGGTACTGGCTGGCGTTGCACTGGGCATCGAGATCGACCACGAGGGTCTTGCGGCCCCGGCTGGCGCTGATCGCGGCGAGGTTGCAGACGATGGTGGTCTTGCCCACGCCGCCTTTCTGATTGAACACCACCCGGCGCATGGCTGACGCTCCTGCGGATTGGTTGATTAATGGCTCGATGGTAGCCATTCCGCCGGGAAGCGTCGAGCGACCATGTTGCCGGGAGCCTCAATCGGGCAGGCCGAGGGCGTGGCACAGGGCCGTCAGCGCGACATCGGCCGGGACACGGCTTCGGGCGGTGACTGCGGTGCTCAGGGGCGTGTCGTCGGGATTTATCTCCACCACCATGCGGCCCCTGGCCAGGGCCTGCTCGGGCAGGGCGGCCGCCGGATAGACCAGCCCCGACGTACCCGCAACGAGTACCACGTTCGCCTGTTCCACCGCCGCCATCGCAGCATCGAGCGCCTCGCCCGGCAGGGTTTCGCCGAACCACACCACATCCGGCCGCACCAGCCCTCCGCAATCGCGACAGACCGGCGGCTGCGGGCGTTCGTCCGGGTCGGCAACCGTCTCTCGATGACCGCAGCCCCGGTGACAGCGCTGGTGCCAGATATTGCCGTGCAGCGCGGCAACTTGCGCACCGGCCCGTTCATGCAGGCCGTCCACATTCTGGGTGATGACGCGGCAATCCGTGAGATGTCGCTGCAGCCGGGCGATGGCCTGGTGAGCGCCGTTGGGCACGGCCCGCGCGATCAGCGATCGCCGCCATTGATACCACTGCCAGACCCGGCCCGGATCGGCAGCAAAGGCTTCCGGCGTGGCCAGTTCCTCCGGACGGAAGCGGGCCCACAGGCCCGTCTGGGCCTCGCGGAAGGTCGGAATACCGGAAGCCGCCGACACCCCGGCGCCGGTGAGCACCGCCACGGTGTCCGCGGCAGCGATCTTGGCGATCAGAGCCGGGGGCCATTCGGCCGCGAAGGCGGTCACCCGCCGTCGACGATTTCAGCGATCTGCAACTGGGGCTGGATGTCGGTGTAGTTGGGGATATCCGCCAGAATCGTCTCGCCCTCGGCGTCGAAGGCGGACTGGAAGTCCTGGATCGATTCGAAATACAGATGGGCGGCCGCCACGAACGGGGGCGGGCCGCCATCCCCGCCGGCTAGGCCCTTGTCGTTTTCTGCCCGGATCATGCCGCGGGCACCCAGTCGGTCACGCACCATCGCCATGTGGTGGTTGCGATAGTAATCGTGGTCGAAGCGGGCGTCTTCCTTATGCGGATAGACAGCGGATACGCGAATCATGGGATCTCCTCCTTGTTGGAGTCGATCAGCCTAGGCGATGTCGGCGCCCCGGGCCAACCCGTTGTGCTACCGCAACCGGGAGCGGGGCGGCTTCCACTGCACACGGTAGAGATCATGACGCCGGTCCAGCAGGTTCTGCACCGTGCCGCTGGTGCGGGAGTCGCGCAGGATGTCCAGGCGCAGGTCGGCGATTGCCACCATTTCCACATTCGGGGTGGTGTCGGCCGCCACGCCATCGCGGGCGAAGGGGAAATCGCAGGGGGTGATGATGGCGCTCTGGGCGTAATGGATATCCATGGCGTGGATGCGGGGCAGATTGCCCACGTTGCCGGCGGTGGCCACGTATATCTGGTTTTCCACCGCCCGGGCGTGCGAGCAGTAGCGCACCCGCAGATAGCCGCTGCGATCCTCGGTGGAGAAGGGCACGAACAGCAGGTTGATGCCCTGGTTGGTCAGGTGGCGGGCAAGTTCCGGGAACTCGCTGTCGTAGCAGACCAGCACGCCGATCGGACCGCAGTCGGTCTCGATGGCGTTGAGCGAGTCGCCGCCGCGGATGTTCCACCAGTAACGCTCGCCCGGCGTCGGATGAATCTTGGGCTGGCGGTACTCGGAGCCGTCGCGCAGATAGATGTAGCCGACGTTCTGCAGCTGGTCGCCCACCCAGCTGGGATGGGAGCCGGCGATGATGTTGATGTTATAGCGCACCGCCAGGTCCTGCATGATTTCGCGGAACGGCACTTCGTAGTCGGCCAGTTGCTGGATCGCCTCCCGGTGTTCCAGCTCCTCGTTATCGATGGACAGCAACTGGACCGTGAACAGTTCGGGGAATACCACGAAATCGCAACGATTGTCGGCAACTTCGCGCACGAAATAGGTCGCGATCTGGCGGAACTCGTCCAGTGAACTGATCTGGCGCTGCAGGTACTGGACCGTGGCCACCCGCACCGTGACCGGCATCTGCAGATGCACGTGGCTGTCCCCCGGCACCGGCTGGCGGTTCTCGTGCTCGGGATTGCGCCAGATCAGGTGGGCGGCATAGCCCATCGAGGGCTTGTCATCCGGCATGTAATCCGGAAGCACGCCAAGCACTTCGAAGCCGTTGTTGAGCTGGAACGTGAGCACGGCATCACGCCAGCGCCGGGCCGTGACATGATCCACGTATTCCTGCGCGCTGCCGGCCTTCTTGAAGCGCCGACGCAGGCCCGGCAGGCGGCCGCCGAACACCACCCCCTTTAGCCCCAGCTTGCGGCACAGGGCAAAGCGTTCCCGGTACAGGCGCTGGGCGATGCGCATGCCGCGGTAGTCCGGGTCCACGCAGACTTCGTAGCCGTACAGATAATCGCCGTCACTGTCGTGGGTGGAACCGTAGCCGTTGCCGGTGATCTCGGCCCAGGTGTGCGGGGCCAACACCTGTTCCTCGGGCAGGCACAGAGTGGCGCAGTAGCCGACCACCTTGCCCTCGTACTCGGCCACCAGCTGCCCTTCCGGGAAGTTGTTGATCTGGCCGCGCAGTTCGTCCCGGGTATAGGCGGCCATGCCGGGATAGGCCTTGGTGGTCACCGCCCGGATCGCCGACAGGTCGGCGATCGCGGCAACGCGCACGATCATGCGGGACGACTGGGTCATGCTCGGGTCAATCGGGTGGGCGAATGGCAGCGTGGTTTTACGCGCTCACCGCCCGGCGCGCAACAGGCCGCGATAAGTTTCAGCCGGCTGCCTCGAACGCGGCGCGCATGGCCTTGCGTTGCGCTTCGTCCGGGACGGCGCCGCGGCCCGCGGCGGCATTCTCGGCGGCGTGCTCGCGGTCGGAGGTGGCCGGGATCGCCACGGTCACCGCCGGATGGCCGAAGATGTACTTGAGGAACAGCTGGGCCCAGCTCTTGCAGCCCAGATCCTTGCCCACGTCCGGCAGGGGTGTATCCCGCACCCGGGCGAACAGTTTGCCCCGTTCGAACGGCTCGTTGATGACTACCGCCACGCCGTTGTCGGCGCAGGCATCCAGCAGGCGGGTCTCGGCGTTGCGCTCGGCGATGTTGTAGTTGAACTGGACGAAATCCAGCGGTTCCCGCGCCACCAGCTCGGCCAGCGTGGCGTGCTGCGCCACGGTGTAGTGCGTCACGCCCAGATAGCGGATGCGGCCTTCTTCCTTCCAGGCCCGGAGCGTGTCGAGGTGGGTCTCCAGATCGAGCAGGTTGTGCACCTGCATCAGGTCGATGGTTGCGGTCTGCAGGCGTTCCGCGGATTCGCGCATCTGGGTCTTGCCGGCCTCGGCGCCGCTCGTCCAGACCTTGGTGGCGGTGAACAGCGCATCCGGCGCGTCGATGGCGGCCGCCGCCCGGCCCAGCACGGTTTCCGCCCGCCCGTACATGGGCGAGGAGTCCACCACCCGGCCGCCGTTGTCCACGAAGGCCCGCAGCACATCCTGGCGCTGGACCATGGCCGCCACGTCATTCGGGTCCACATCGAAGGTGCGGGCCGTTCCCATGCCGCTGATCGGTACCTGTTCGCCGGTGGCAGGAATGGTGCGAAGGATGGTGTCTTCCGGCAGCGGCGGGAGTCCGCCCTCGCGGCCGATGATACCTGGCGGCCAGGCTGCCAGCGCGGCAGTTCCCAGCGCGCCCTGGAGCAGCCTGCGGCGTTGATGGAAACGGCTCGGGTTGGTCATGGCGGCTCTCCGTGAGCGAAGGATTCCGATGCGACATCATGATACCGCCGCGTGTGCGCGCGGCCGAGCCATGCGCTCAACAACAACCAGCCGGTGGCGATCGGCAGCACGGCGAAGGCCATGCCGGTCAGCCCCAGGCCGAGGCCGGTCAGCCCGGTATAGGCCCAGCCGCTGAGCGCGTCACCGCCGCGGTAAACCAGGGTGTCGATGGCGTTCTTGGCCTTGTACTTGTCGGTCCGCGGCAGCACGGTGAACAGGGCCTCGCGCGCCGGGCGGGCCACGGCATAATTGGCGCTGCGACGCAGCACCTGGAACACCACGAGTACGGCGATCACCGGCACCAGCCCCAGAACCAGGAAGCCGAGCAGACTGATGGCGGGCAGGCTGCCGAGAGCAGCCCCCAATCCCAGCCGCCGGATCAGATGATGCGTGACGAACAGCTGCAGGCCGACGGTCACCACGTTGGTGGCCAGATCGACCGCGGCGAATAGCTGGGTGCGCCGGGCATCGTCGTCGAACAGGCGGCTGACCAGCTCGGCCTGCTGGAAGTAGAGCACCGTCGACAGCGCCGTGTAGCAGAGTATGAACAGCGCCACACCCTGCAGATAACGCGATTCGGTAATCCGGCGCACCCCCTCCCAGACGCCGCCGCCCAGTCGGCTGCGGTCGGCCTCGATCTGGTCGGCCGCCCAGCGGCGCAGGACCACGATGCAGCCAAGCGCCACGGTCAGCAGACCGGCGCTCAGCGGCAGCAGCCCCAGGACGCCCAGTTGCCCGGCCAGTAACGCGGCCAGGCCCGGTCCCGAAATCGCCCCGGCGCTGCCGCCGGCGGCGATCAGCGCAAACAGGCGCTTGCCCTGGGCGGCCGAAAAGATATCCGCCATGAAACTCCAGAACACCGACACCACGAACAGGTTGAACACGCTCAGCCAGATGAAGAACGCGCCGGCGGCGATTGCCTCGCCCCGGCCGCTGGCCAGCCAGCCCCAGAACAGCAGTAGATCGAGGATGAAAAACCCGTACACAAGCGGCAGCAGCAGTCGGCGGGGATAGCGGGCAGCCAGCCAGGCGAACGCCGGTACCGCCAGCAGCATCGCCAGGAACGTGCCGGTGAACAGCCAGGGAAGATCGCCGGTGCCATCGCTGATGGCCAGGGCGTCGCGCACCGGCCGCAGCAGGTAGTAGGCGGCCAGCACGCAGAAGAAATAGATGAACGACCACGCGGCGGCCGGCGCTTCCCCGGCCCGTATCGGTAGCAGCCGTCCCGCGATCACGGCCGGCGCCGGCTCAGGCCGCGGCGCGGGCCGGGCCGCGCAGGCGCTCACCCACCTGCAGCACGCTCACCAGCAGTGCCGGCAGGAAGGTGACGGTAATCACCATCGTGAACAACAGCCCGAACAGCACGATGGCCCCGACGCCGCGATACAGCTCGGTGCCGGCGCCGGGCAGGAAAACCAGCGGGGCCAGCCCGAAAGTCGTGGTGATGGTGGTCATCAGAATGGGCCGCAGGCGGGTGGCGACCGCTTCGCGTACGGCGTCCACGATCGGCATGCCGCCCGCGCGGTTCAGCCGCGCCTGATCGACAATCAGGATGGGGTTGTTCACCACCGTGCCCATCAGGATCAGGAAGCCAAGCATGGTGATCATGTCGAAGGGCTGGCTCAGTGCCGGTAGTCCGAGCAACGGCAGCCAGCCTCCGACCAGGTTCATCATGGCCAGCCCCGCAATACCGCCTGCCACGCCCAGCGGGATCGTAACCAGGATCAGCAACGGGTAGCCCCAGTGGGTGAAGATGGCAACCAGCAGGAGATAACTCATCAGCAGTGCGATGACGTAGTTATCCGATAGCGCCGCCCGGGTGGCATCCAGCTGGTCGCTGGCGCCCGAAATGTCGATGTTGACCGATGCCGGAATCTCGCCCTGGTCGCGCATGGCGCGGATGATGTCCTCCTCGACCGCATTGACGCCGGTTTCCAGCGCCACCCCCGGTGGCGGGATGATGTAGAGCGTGACGGTCCGTTGGCCGTTCAGGCGTCGGATCACGTCGGTATCCACTGTCTGCCGGAAGTCCGCGAGGCTTGTGATGGGCTGGCTGCCGGCCAGGGGCGTGTGGATGGTGCGGTCGGCCAGGGCGTCGATATCGGTGCTGCGGCCGCGGTTGTCGTAGAGGTAGATATCCACCTTGTTGTCGGCCAGGATGTATTCGTCGACAAACGCGCCATCGGCCAGCGCTGCCACCGAGAAGCCCAGTGCCTCGGTGTCCAGGCCCACCTCGGCCAGCCGGGCATGGTCGGGCTCCACCCGCAGCAGGGGCTGGGCCAGCGTCAGGGTCTGCGGATCGGCCCGGACCTGGGGATTGTCGAACACCGCCTGTGCGCGATCGTAGGCGCTGGTGGCGACCTGGTAGATCTCCGCCAGTGACGGGCCACCAATGTCCAGCGTCACGCTGCGGGTGCCGCCGTCGTTACTGGTGATGATCGACCCGCGGGTGGAGAACGCCCGCATGCCGGGATAGCTGCGGAATATCTCGTTATAGGCGTTCATCAGCTCGTCGATGTGATCCGGGTCCACCGGTTCGCTGATGATGCGCATGCCCTCCGCGTTGATGCGCATGTTGAGATAGCGCATCGGCGGAATGTCGGTATCCCCGGCCTCGTACCGCGCCGGATCGCCGTTCAGATGTGGCACCAGCGTCTCACGCACTTCCTCGCCGATCGCCGACAGCTCGGAAAGGTTGTAGCCGGGCGGCGCGATCATGCTGGAGAAGGTCTTGGCTTCCTCGCCCTCGGGTAGATACGAGGCCGGCGGCGTAAGCAAGCCGATTACCGCGGCCATTACCGCCACGGTCACGCCGATACAGCCGAAACGCCGGGCCCGGCTGGCCAGCAGCCACGTCACCCCGGATAACGCCCGTTGCTGCCAGGGCGGATCCCGATCGGCGAGGGCGCCGCGTAGCGGCAGTCGCACGCTGGCGGTAGGTACCACCACGATGGCCACCAGCATCGATACGAAAATGGCTGCGGCGATGGCGATCGAGATATCGGAATACAGCTGGCCGGCCTCTTCCTCGATGAACAGCACCGGGGCGAACACCAGGATCGTGGTCATGGTGGACGCCAGCACCGCCGGCCATACCTCGCGCACCCCCGCCAGCGCGGCTGCGAACCGATCACTGATGCGCTGACGCGCGCGCTCGATGTTTTCCAGCACCACAATGCTGTTGTCCAGCGTCATGCCGATGGCGAAAGCTACGCCCGCCAGCGAGATCACGTTGATGGTGCGCCCGGTCATCAGCAGGCCGAGGAAGGCCGCGATGGTGCAGATGGGGATGCCGATCACACCCACCAGCGTGGCCGGCACCGAACGCAGGAACAGGAACATGACCAGTGTGGCCAGCATTGCGCCGATCACCAGATTTCGCCAGACGCTGGCCACCGAGGCTTGGACGTAGCGCACGTCGTCGCTGATCAGCTGAATATCCATGCCCGCCGGTTCGAGTACCTGTTCGTTGATGCCGGGGATGGCCCTGGTCATGGCCTTCTTGATCTCGATCACGTTGGAACCGGTCTCGCGGCGCACGGACAGGGAGATGTTGGGCTTGTCGTTGTAGAAGGACTCTTCCCGGATCTCCGCATGATCCAGACGGATATTCGCCACATCGGCTAGGCGGATCACCGCGTCTCCGCGGCGGTCGAGCACGACTTCGCCCAGCGCCTCCACATCGGCGAAACGGCCGATGGTTCGCAGCAGATAGCGGCGCTTGCCGCTGTCGATATCGCCGCCGGTAATGTCGCGGCTGCGCTCGCGCACCGCGGCCCGCACATCGGTGAGCGTCAGATTCCGGGCGGCCAGACGGGCCGGGTCTACATGAATCTGAATCTGACGCGCCGCGCCGCCGCCGACTTCGACGCGCTCGACGCCGGGCACCCGCTCCATCAACGGACGAACCCGGTCGTCGATGAAGTCCTGCATCATGTCCATGTCGACCTGCATCGGGTTCTCCGGCAACGGAGCGATGCGGTAGTACATGAACGAATTCTGCGAAAACGAGGTGGCGAACAGCCGTGGCTCGTCCACGTTCTCGGGGTATGCCGGAACCTGGGAAAGGGCGTTGGAAACGCGTAGCAGGGCGTTGTTGGCGTCGACGCCGAATGGGAACTCGAGCTGGATTTCGGCGGCGCCGGTGCGGGCCACCGATACCATACGCTGCAGGCTGGGCACGTTGCGCAGGTATTCCTCCTGCTCGATCAGGATTTCCTTTTCCACGTCCTGCGGCGTGGCGCCGGGCCAGGCGGTTTCCACCGTGATGGTGCGTACCGCCAGGTCCGGGATCATCTGCACCGGCACGCGGAAGGCGGCCACGATGCCGAACAGACAGATGATGAGTACCCCGATGGCCAGCAGCGTCGGGCGGCGCAGCAGTCCCTCAAGCATGGGCTGTCGCTCCGGACCGCGGGCGATGGCGAGCGTAATCGGCGATCACGAGTCGGATTCGATCCGCACGCGCTGACCGTCGCGCAGCCCCTCGTTGCCCTGGACCACCACCCGGTCCCCGGCCGACAGGCCGCGCCGCACCTCGACCCGGCCACGGTCGCTGCGGCCCAGGGTGATCTGGCGCCGGCGGGCCACCGGGCCGTCATCGCCATCGGCCACCACCCACACATGGGTATCGCCATTGGGGGAACGCAGCACCGCGTCCCGCGACATCGAGATCACGTTCCCGTCGCTCTCGACACGGAATTCCGCCTCGGCCGACATGCCTGGGGCCAGGCCGCCGTCCCGGTTGTCCAGCCTTACCCGCACGAGAAAGCTGCGGGCCGTGGCGTCCAGCGCGTCCACCCGCGTGCTGACTTGCGCCGACCGCGGTTCACCGTCGCCGTCGTGGACCTGCACGCGAACCGGGGTGCCGGGCGCCAGGTGTCCGAAGTACTCCTGCGGCGCCTGCACGTCCAGCCGCAACTGGTCGGTGGCGACCAGTTCGAACACCACGTCGCTGCTGGCGGCGTACTCGCCGATATCGGTCATGCGGCTGGCTACCACGCCGTCGAACGGGGCCGGCAGGGTGTGGCGGGCAAGCCGCTCGCGCTGCAGCGCGACTTCGGCCTCCAGCCGGTCCACCGCCGCGGTGGCCGTGCGTACCTCGGCCGTGGCCGATTCCAGCTCGGTCCGCGGAATGGTGCCGCGCTCGGCCAGCGGCTGGCGTTCGTTGCGCACGCGGCGAGCTTCGGCGAGCCGGCTGCGGGCCTCGGCCAGAGATGCCTCCAGCGTTGCCACTTCCAGTTCGGCCAGCGTGTCATCCATTTCCAGCAGGGTATCGCCGCGGCTCACGCGATCCCCGGCATCCACCGCCACTGCGGTAATCAGGCCGGCCACACGCGGGGCCAGGGCAGCCCGAGCGGGTGATGTCAGGCTGCCGGTCAGCGGCAGGAGCTGCACCCAGGGTTTCGAGGTCACCGACTCCACTTCGATGTCGGTAGGCTGGGCGGATACGGCGGCGCCGAATACGACAGCAAGACAGGCCGCCGGCAGACGGCATCGATACAGCAGACGGATCATGCGCAGCATTATGCCCAAGTTGCGGATAACGGTCGGGCCGCGAATCCTGCCGCCGCCCCCTCGGCAATGGTCGGACGCCGATACGCGCCGATGGTTCACCGGGATTCAGCGAAACGTGTCGGATCCGACGCGAGGAGCGGTCCGCCCCGGCCGCACGAGTTTTGACATGCACCATGTCGGAATTTACCGTGCGCCCGCCGACAGTCGACGACCCGGTCGCGAGTTGGGTTGCGGCTTTGCGCCGCGGTCGGCAAGTCATCATGGCGGCATGGTGCCGTTTCCCGAGAGCTCGCTCCGTCGCCCGAGGCGGCGGGTTGAACCCGTGCCCGACGGTCGCGATGACCATTCGCAAAATATCCCCGAGAATCTGGAGAGTGAAATGAGAAAGCAACTGATTGCAGCCGCCGGCCTTGCGTTGGCCAGCGGTGCTGCCAGTGCGCAGACCGAAGCCGTTACCGCCCCGCTGAGTGCCGGCGCCGGTCTTCTGGCTGATAGCGTGGAACTGGGTGCGGATGCCCTGGTGGGAGTGAACTCGGCCGACAATGGCGGCAACCTGAACAATGTCGCGGGCAGCGGCCTGCTCGGCGGCGCCGATCTGCTGAGTGACGTGCTCACCGGCGCCGCCGGCGAGGCCAACGATGGCGCCACGGAAGGCGGGGATCTGCTGGGCAACAGCGCCATGGCCGGGCTCGACGCGCTGGCCACCGGCATCAACGGCGGCAGTCAGGTGCTGGGGGACGGCATCAATGGCGGCGCGACCGCTCTAGCCGAAGCCATTCGAATGGGCGACCTGGAAGGTGGTAATACGGGTAGCGGCTTCAACCCGGCCAGCCTGGGTCTGGATGGATTGCTGGCCCCGCTGACCGGTCTGTCCAGCGCCTCGCCGCTTTAGTTCTTCATGTCTTGCCGCCGGATTAGCGGCACCGTCGTGAAACGAGAGGGCCGCCCATCGGGCGGCCCTTTTTCGTATCGGCGAGACGCCTTTCGGCAGGAGCCTAGGGCGTTGCTGAAAAAGGACTGTCCTGTCCTTTTTCAGCACGCCGAGTCCGGCCCAGGTCCGGACTCGGCTTCGATCGATGAAGCATTTACATGCTTGATCGCCGGCGGGACATCCCTGTCCCGCTCTAGGGGCTGCTTTTTCGGCAGCCCCTAGAATTCGCCCTTGATGTTGAAGTAGACGTCGGACTCGGCGCCGTCCAGCACGTTGTCGGGTATACCGCTCTCGGACAGGCCCTCGGCGGCGTGGACCGTCAGCTGGATGTTGTCCAGCGGCGCGAACTCCAGTTTGATGCCGGCATCCGTGGCCCGCTGCGTATCCGCGCGGCCGAAGGGCTTGTTGTCGCCCTCGAATTGCGCCATGCCGGTTTCCACGAACACGGAGAAGCGATAGGGGCGGCTGAACACCCGCCAGCGTGGCAGTTGCACCTGGAACCGCCCATAGGCCCCGGTATCGCCCACCAGGATACCCGGCAGATAGGCGCTGAGATTGTCCGGGCCGCCTAGCACCCACTGCTGCTGCTGAGGCACGCGGTCATCCAGCGAGAACTGCCCCTTCACCTGGATCGAGGCCAGCATCTGGTAGGGCAGGCGATAGCTGGTCTTCAGGCTGGCGTCGAACAGGTTGAATTCGTTGGTGCGCTCGGCATCGGTCAGGGTGTTCTCGATCTCGCCACCGAAGCCGCGCTTGTAGCCAGCGCCGACGTTGAGGCTGCCGCGCTGGTCGAACAGGGTCCAGGAATCGGAGTAGGTGGTGCCCAGCCGCGCGGTGCCGTAGCGCTCATCCTGGATTCGCTGGCCGGCCAGCGATACCGAGTCCATGCCGCCACCACCGCCGGTCAGGCCGCCGAGCAGATCTCCCAACAACCCGTCCAGCAGGCCGCCGAGAATCGGATCACCGCCGCCGTTACCGCCGCTTGCCACCAGTTGTCCCTCGTCGATGGTGAGAGTGGAATCCACATAGGCCAGTTCCTGTTCCAGCAGCCAGCGGGCGTCCTCGTCCGCGTACAGGAACTGGTTGCCGGTGAGCTTGACCTCGACGATTTCGGCGCTTTCGCGATCATCCTGGAACACCAGCTGGTTGCCGCCGTCCGCACTTGCCGGGCTGTCGAACAGGCCGCTGACTTCGTATTCCGTATACGAGCCCGACAGGCCGTAGAGACCCCAGGCGTTCACGGTGGAGTAGCTAAGGTCGCCACGGCCGTACTTTTCCCCGCCGCGCGAACTGCCGAGACCGGTGAAGCCGTGGGCGTATCCCAGGCCGATCTGATCGCCGTTGTCGAGCGAGTACTTGGCGTTGGCGAGGCCGAAGTAGCGTCCCAGGAAACGGTTGCCCGGATTGCCGAACGCGGCGGTGAGATCAAAGGGGTCGTGATCGGGATCCTCGCGACCGTCGATCACCAGCGTGAAGGCGGCGGGGTTCGCCGGATCCACGGAATACGAGGACGTCATGGTGTAGCCGGCCCGCTCCGACTTGAGTTCGGCCAGCACCCGCATGGGTTCCATGTCCTGCTTGGTGAGCCCGCGCTCACCCTCGAACGACTCGAAGAACGGGGCGATCGCCGGCGGCGCGTCCACCTCGGCCAGGTAGCCCTCGTTGACATGCACGTAGATGGTGTCGCTCTGGCCTTCGCGGGCGTACTGCACATTCACCAGAATGTGACCGTCGGCCGGGTACAGCGCGTTGAGCAGCAGCACCACCTGTGACGGGGTGCGACCGGCCGAGGTCACCTGCCGGATGCGTTCCTCCGACAGATAAGTGTTTCCGGTGACCAGCAGTGTGTACTGGCCGACTTCCAGTTCGATCACCCTGTCCGCCGCGGCATTCCGCTGCTCGAGCACGGCGACTTCGGCCTGCTGGGGTGGCAGCGGCGGGGGCAGGTCAAGCGGCATACGTACTTCCTTGTCGTTGTCCGGTCGGGCACGGCGCAAGCCCGGCGCGCCGCATCAACCGCGAATGCTGACGGCTCCGGGCACGCAAGGCAAGGCGGGGCGGTATTCAGTCGCGTTTCTTGATCGCGTCGAACGCGGCCAGCGCCGCCCGACGAGATTCCTTCAGATCCACCAGCGGTGCCGGATAATCGGTACCCAGGGTCACGCCGGCATCCCGGCAGACAGCCGCCGGGGCCGCCCAGGGTGCGTGGATATGCTTTGCCGGCAGCCGGGCCAGTTCCGGCACCCACTGGCGGATGTAGTCACCGTCGGGGTCGAACCGCTCGCCCTGACGGGTGGGATTGAAGATGCGGAAGAAGGGGGCCGCGTCCGCCCCGCAGCCGGCGGTCCACTGCCAGCCCAGCGTGTTGCTGGCCAGGTCGGCGTCCACCAGCGTGTCCCAGAACCAGTCGGCGCCGGCCTGCCAGGGCTGGCGCAGGTTCTTGGTCAGGAACGACGCTACCACCATGCGCACCCGGTTGTGCATCCAGCCGGTTTGCCACAACTCGCGCATGCCGGCATCCACCATCGGAATGCCGGTCTGCCCCTGTTGCCAGGCTTTCAGGGCCTGCTTGTCGTCGTCCCAGGGGAAGGCCTCGAAGCGTCGATCGAGTGGTTGGGTGGGCGTGTCCGGAAAGTGGAACAGCAGATGATGAGCGAATTCCCGCCAGCCGATCTCGCTCAGGAACGTGTCCGCGCCCACCCGGGCGCCGCCATCCAGCCATTCGTGCACGCCCTGCCAGACCTGCCGCGGTCCGATCTCGCCGAAATGCAGGTGCGGCGACAGCCGGGAGGTGCCCGGCCGGCCGGGCCAGTCGCGATCCTGCTTGTAGCTGTCCACGCAGCCATCGAGGAAATCCTGCAACGCCGTCTGGGCCCCGGCTTCCCCCGGGGTCCAGGCGGCCCGGATGCCGGCATCCCAGCGGATTGTCGGCCGCAGCGCCAGGTCGTTGATGGCGAGGGAGGGCGGGACCCGATCAGGTCCCGTAAGCCGGTCCGGCACGGCCACCGGCGGATGCATCCGTTCTGCCGACAATGCTCGCCAGAATGGCGTGTAGACCCGATAGGGGTCACCCGCCTTGGTCGCTATCTCCCAGGGTTCGGCCAGCAGCGCGGCGTTGTGGCTGCTCATCGTCAGGCCATCGTCCCGCAGTGTCTGCTTGATCTGCCGGTCGCGCTCGATCGCCGCCGGTTCGTAGAGGCGATTCCAGGCCACCGCGCCGGCACCGGTTTCGCCAATCAGGCTCCGCAGGGCGTCGAGACTCGGGCCCTGCCGGATGATCAGCGGCAGCCCCGCCTCGGCCAGCCCGGCCTGCAATGCGCGGAGGCTGTCGTCCAGCCACACGCGCTGCGCGCCGCCGGGTTCCCAGGGTGCTTCTTCCTCGGGCGCGTGGATATAGACGGGCAGCACCGAACCGTGGGCGGCCGCCTCGGCCAGGGCGGGATTGTCGGCCAGACGCAGGTCGCGGCGAAGCCAGACCAGGGTGAGATCTTTCATGGTTTGCATGGGGTGGCGATAGTGGGCTCAGACGCGTTCGCCGGCGGCTATGCGCGTTTTCAGATCGGCGGCCTGACGCCGGATGCCGGCCATGGTTTCCGGGTTCTCGCGTTTGCGGTCGAGGTTCCGGACCTGGAACACCATGCGCCGGTTGCCGCGGAAACGCTGGTCGTGTCGGTCGAGAAAATCCCAGTACAGAGTGGTGATCGGGCAGGCATTGTCGCCATCGGCGCGGCGATGGTCGAACCGGCACTCGCGGCAGTAGTTGCTCATGCGGTTCACGTAATTGCCCGAGGCGCAGTAGGGCTTGGTGCCGACGATGCCGCCGTCGCCGAACTGACTCATGCCCAGGGTATTGGGCAGGCTCACCCAGTCGATGGCGTCGAGATACATGGCCATGTGCCAGTCGTGGAAGGCCCGCGGATGCACACCGGCCAGCTGGGCGAACAGGCCCAGGATCATCAGGCGCTGGATGTGGTGGGCGTAACCGTGGTCACGCACGTTGCGCATGGCGTCGCCAATGCAGGCCATGTCGGTATCGCCGTCCCAGTAGCTGGCCGGCACCGGCAGCTGCGCGTCCAGCGTGTTCAATTCGATATAGTCCGGCATCTGCTGCCAGTAGATGCCGCGCACGAACTCCCGCCAGCCGAGAATCTGCCGCACGAAGCCCTCGACGCTGTTGAGCGGCGCCTCGCCGGCCTTCCAGGCCGCCACCGCGGCGTCGACCACCTCGCGCGGGTCGAGCAGATGCAGGTTCAGCGCTGCCGACAGGCGCGAGTGATGGACCAGGTCGGCGCCGGTCCAGAGCGCATCCTGCCAGGGCCCGAAGCCGGCCAGGCGATGGCGGATGAAATCCTCCAGGGACTGGCGGGCCTGGTCGGCGGTCACCGGTTGGTCGAAGCCCTCGAGCCGGCCGGGGTGGTCGCCAAAGCGGGCCTCGACCAGGTCGATGACCTCCCGCGTCAGCGCATCCGGCGTGAATGGCAGCGGCGTGGGTAGCCTGCCGGGTCCCTCTCGGCCGAAGCTTTCGCGGTTGTCCGCGTCGTAGTTCCAGGCCCCTCCCGCGGGGGCGCTGTCATCCATGAGAATGCCGTGAGTGCGGCGCATGTGGCGGTAGAAGTCCTCCAGCACCAGCCGCTTGCGATCGGCTGCCCAGTCCCCGAATTCCTCGATGCCGCAGTAGAAGTGGCGGTCGGCGCGAATTTCCAGCGGCAGGCCGAGTTCGTTGGCGGTGTTCTGCAGCATCTGCCACACCCGCCAGTCGCCGGGTTCGAGAACAATCAGGCGTTCCGGCCCGAGTCGCCGTACGTCGGCCGCCAGGATGCTGGCAAAATCCGGTCCGCTGTCGTGGCGGGCGTCCGGCTGCAGGGCGTGGTATGCCACTTCAATGCCAGCCGCGCGCAGTTCGTCCCGGAAGTAGCGCATGGCGCTGAAGAACAGCACCAGCCGCTGCTTGTGGCACCAGACATGGGTGGCCTCGGTGGTGTTCTCGGCCATCCACACGCCATCGCGATCGGACTCGAAACCGTCGAAGGCGGCACTGTGGCGATCCAGCTGATCCCCAAGCACCAGAACAAGGTGGCGCGGACTGGCGATGAGACTCTCCCGATGCGGTTGCGATGGCGCCGGCCATCGCCGACGATAACGTCATGGCGGAGCATGATAACGAGTCAGCGGCAATCGCGGCGGTAGCCGGACGGCTGGCACGGGCCGAGCGGCTGTTGGTGATTACGGGCGCCGGCATGTCGGCGGATTCGGGTCTGCCGACGTATCGCGGCGTCGGCGGCCTCTACAACGACGGCGGCACCGACGACGGCATCCCGATCGAGATGGCGCTGTCCGGCGGCATGTATGCGCAGCGTCCGGCTCTAACCTGGAAATACATCAGCCAGATTGAGCAGGCCTGCCGCGGCGCCCGACCCAATGCCGGTCATCAGGTTCTTGCCCGGCTGGAGGAAGGCGACCGGCAGGTGACCATCGTTACCCAGAACGTGGACGGGTTCCACGGCCAGGCCGGCAGCGGCGACGTGATCGAAATGCACGGCAACCTGCATCAATTGCGTTGCCCGGCCTGCGATCACCGCGAGCAGGTGCCCGACTTCGCCGACGTCGCCATACCGCCGGTCTGTCCGGCCTGCGATGGCATGCTGCGCCCGCGGGTGGTGCTGTTCGACGAGATGCTGCCGGATATCGCCGTGGCCCGTTACGAGCAGGCGCTGGCGGAAGGCCCCGACATGGTGATGAGCATCGGCACCACCGCGGTGTTTCCCTACATCGCCGAGCCGATCCGACAGGCGGTGCGCGAGGGTATTCCCACCGTCGATATCAATCCGGTGGCAAGCCCGCTGTCGCGCGCCGTCGATCACCATCTGGCAATGCCCGCCGCCGCGGCACTCACCGCCGTCGAGCAGGCGCTGGCCACGCCCGGCCTCGACGAGACCGCCACTTGAACGCTACCGACCCGGCCGCCGGGCGCACCAGTGCAGAACGGGCCGGCGGGCGTTTCGCCAACCCGCCGGACCAGCATCAGCCCGGCTGCGGCCCGGGCGGGCTGGCGCGATTCCTGTGGGGCCGGGTGACCGATCGCCGGGTACCGGTGCCGCCGCCGGGGCATTGTCTCGGCCCGGCGGCGGTGGCCGCGGGCCGGCAGGCCTGTGCCGGCCGCGATAACCTGGCCTGGCTGGGCCATGCGGCTTTTTTAATGGAACTGGGCGGCACTACGTTGCTGACCGACCCGTTCCTGTCCGACGTGGCAGCCCCGCGTCCGCTGACGGCGCCGCGGCGATTCGTGCCGCCGGCGCTGACCGTGCCGGAACTGCCTGCCATCGATCTGCTGCTGATTTCCCACGCGCATTACGATCATCTCGACGCGCCTACCATCCGCGCGCTGCGGCAGCGAGCGGACCCCGAGGTCGTGGTCCCGCTCGGGCTGGATGACTTCTTCCGGCGCCGGGGTTACTCGCAAGTGCGGGCGCTGGACTGGTGGCAGACCGTGACCTGCCAGGGCCTGCGGATCACTGCGGTGCCGGCGGTACATTTCTCGCGGCGCGGGCCGTTCGATCGCAACACCGCCCTGTGGTGCGGCTATGTCGTGGAAACCCCGGCGGGCAGGCGACTGTATTTCGTCGGCGATACCGCCTATGCCCCGGTTTTCCGGGAGATCGGTGCCGCGTTCGGCCCGATCGACACCGTTTTGGTGCCAATCGGCGCCTACGAACCTCGCGGGGTGATGCGCCGGGTGCATGTGAATCCGGAAGAGGCTGCGGCCCTGTGCCGCGACGTTGACGCCCGGTCGGCCGTGGCCATGCACTGGGGCACCATCGTTCTTACCGACGAGCCCCCGTTCGAGCCGCCGGGCCGCTGGCGGGCCGCGATGGCCGACCAGGGCTTCGCCGACGACGCCGCGCGGGTGCCGGCGATCGGGGAGACGTTGTTGCTGTGATGGCGCCCCTGGTGCCATCCGCCGACTTTCTGTTGGGAGGGCCGGTTCGCTGTTCCCTCACCCGCGGGGGAGAAGGGAATCAACACGTAAACTGGTGGTTGACCCAGTCCTGCGCATAGTCGACTAGCGCCGGGAAGAAGACATCGAACTGCTGCGCCAGCAGTCCCCTGTGCGCGTCGAGCACCGGCATCGCTTCGGGCAGGGGGCTGGGCCGGCGCAGGCGTGCGTCGACCCGGGACAGCGCCCGTGCCACGCCTGCCGATGTCATGTATCCCGTCAGCACCTGGGGCAGATTTACCAGACGGTCGCCGGCAAACGGGGCCCAGTCCGGCCACTCCGCGCGGGTGGTGGCGATTATCCGCTCGGTGAATGCCGGCAATGGTTCGTCGTGCCAGTCGGCCCAGCGGTTGGCCAGCAGATGGTCGAAATGAACATCGACCAGAATGCCGCCGTAGCGCCGGAAGCGGCGCGGAAAGGCGGCGAGCAAGGCCAGCACCGCCGGGTGGCGGTCGGTGAAACTGTCCACCCGACGATGCAGCACGATACCGGTTTCCACGCTCCGCCGGCTGTCGGGCGCCAGCCGGCCGCGCACGTGATCGCCCAGGATCGCGCCGGCCGGGGAGGTGGCGGTGCGATCGGCGAGATATAGATGCGCCAGGTAGTTCAAGGCGGCGCGGACCGGCCGGCGTCAGTCCGGCAGATCATCCACGCCGTTGACCACCACGCCGAAGAGGTCGGCCACCGCGGCCAGGCTGGCCTCGTGCAGGGCACGGGCGTCGATCACCGAGCCGCCGCGGGGCAGGTCGCGGGTGGCGGTGGCCGAGGCCACTACGGTGGGCGCGTAACCTTGGTTGAACGCACCGCGCGCGGTGGAGTTGACGCACATGTGGGTCATGAAGCCGGCCAGTACCAGGTTGCTCGCGCCGATGTTCTGTAGCTGGTCGTGCAGGCTGGTGTTCACGAAGGCGTTCGGGTGGGTCTTGGTGATAACGGCCTCGCCGTCGCGCGGGGCCACCTTGTCGGCAATGGCGCCGATATCCGTGGTCAGGTCGTAGGGCGAGCCGGGGCCGGCATCGTGCTGGATGTGAAAGATCGGAATGCCGGCGTCGCGGGCACGCACGAGCAGCCGCTGTGCCTCGTCCAGCGCCGCTTCCACCCCCGAGAGCTGCATCACGCCCTCGCGGTAGGTGTTCTGGCAGTCGATCATGACCAGCGCGGCGTCACGAAGGGAGACCGGATCGTCGGACAGGCCCGAGACCTGGCGCAGGGTGGGGTTGCTCATGATGGTTGATTCCTAGATTGCGGGGCGAAGCCGGACCCGGTCCGCGGACCGGTTTCAGCGCTAGCCGGATGAGTCGATGTCGTCGTAATTGTCGTCGCGAAAGCGTGGCGTACACACCGCCAGAAATACCAGATCGGCGTTGCCGATGTTGGTTATACGCTGTCGCTGACCCGGCGGGATGACCACGGTATCCCCGGGACCGACCGACGTGGGCGGCTGATCACCGACTTCCACGCGCCCGGCGCCTTCCAGTAGCAGATAGCGCTCGGTCGTGCCGTGCAGGCGGTGCCAGCGGGTGACACCGCCGGCACGCACCCGCGCCCGGACCACGGACACCGCATCATCGGCCGGGTGGTTCCACCATTCCGTGATCGCGCAGCCCTCGCGGAAATCATACTCGGCGCCGGCGGCATGCTTTTCGATGCGGGCAGTGGGTTTGGGCTGGCTCATGCGAGTGTGCTTGATTCTCCAGACGGCAGGCTAGTGGTATCCAAGGCGGGCGGCAAGGCCGCGTGCGTTATGGGTATCACACCAAAAAATGCCCGGGCGTACCCGGGCAGAAGGGATGCCTGGTGTGACTGCTGCTCAGTCGAGCGGCAGTGTCAGGAGCGAGCCGGCTTTCATGTCCGGCACCAGCAGCTTGCGGCCGTCCGCGCTCAGGGCGATGTCCGCGGCGGCCTTGAATCCGTCGCGCATGAGCATCGGGGTGGCGCGCAGATCGTGCAGCATGAACACGCGGCCGTTGTTCCAGTCGCTCACGTAGAGATTGCCGTGGCTGTCACGGACGAGGCCGTCCGCACCGCCGAAGCCGTTGTTCAGTGTGGTGAGTTCGCCGGTGTCCAGTTGCAGCCGGAACAGGCGGCCGTTACCGAAGTCCGCGACCAGCAGCGCGTCCGGGCCATCCATCAGCAGACCGTTGGGCCGGCTCATGGCATCGCTTTCCGTCGCATCGAATACCAGTTCGACCTCGCCCTCGGGCGACACGCGATAAATTCCCGCGTTGTCGCCGGCTTCGCTGCCGCTGTCGGAGACGTAGACCCGGCCCTTGCCGTCGACTTCCACGTCGTTGAGAAACGTCGCGGTGCCCGGAAAATCATCGGTATCCGCCACCACGCTGGTGTCGCCGTCGAGCCCGACGCGGCGCAGCCGGGTGTTGTCGGCCACGTACAGCGAGTCGCGCCACAGATCGATACCCTTGGGGTCATCCATGCCCTCGGCCAGGGTGCGGCGGTTACCGTCCGTGTCGATCACGGTTACGCGGCCATCACCGTCCTTGCCGAATTCGCCGATCTCGGTGACGAATTGCCGCCCGTCGGCATGCGCAACCACGGACTCCGGCATGGCGAAATCCGATGCGGTGTCCGCCTTGGTTGAACGGCCAGATTCGCCCTCGGTCCGATAGCTGATTCGGTAGATCACGCCGGCGTAATCGTCGGACACCAGCAGGGAGCCATCGGGCATCTGCAGCGTGTCGACCGGGCGGCCCCAGGCTTCGCCGTCCTGCAGCCAGCCGTCAATGAACACTTCCTTGCCGGTGGCGGCATTGCTGTCATTGTCGAAGGTCACCCGCATCAGGCGATAGCCGATCGGCTCGGAGCGGTTCCAGGAGCCGTGCTGGGCCACGATCGCATCGCCCCGGTATTCGGCCGGGAACATGTCACCGGTGTAGAAGCGGAAGCCCAGGTTAGCGGTATGCGCGCGAAACTCCGTGACCGGGAAAGTGACCTCCTGGGGTGGTTCCTTGTCGGCCCAGTCCTCGTGCCGGTCATTCCCGCCGGCATAGAACGGATAGCCGAAGTGCAGACCCGCTTCCGGCGCTGCGTTCAACTCGCCCGCCGGTTTTTCGTCGCCCATCATGTCCACGCCGTTATCGGTGAAGTAGGGCGTGCCGGTGTCCGGCTGGAAGTCGATGCCCACCGAATTGCGCACGCCGCGGGCGTAGACCTCCATGTCGGAACCGTCCGGGTTCATCCGGATCACCGTGGCTTCGATGCCTTCGGGATCGCAGATATTGCAGGGTGCGCCGACGGTCACGTAGAGCTTGCCGTCCGGCCCGAAGGCGATGTAACGCCAGCCGTGATGCGCCTTGTCCGGCAGATCGGTGAAGATTTCCTCGCGCATCTGGGCGAACGGCAGGTCGAGATCGAAGCCGGCACCGCCCACGCGGGTGATGCGGTGTTGCTCGGCCACGTACAGGTTGCCCTGATGCATGGCCACGCCATTGCCCACCTTCAGGTCGTCCATCAGGGTGACGACCCGGTCGGCCTTGCGGTCCTTGTTCTTGTCGACCACGCCGAAAAGCTTCTTGCCGCGCGTGCCCACGAACACCGTGCCGGTGGACTGACCGAATGCCAGCGACCGGGCACCGGGGACTTCGGCGTATACCTCGATCTGGAAGCCGGGCGGCAGATCGAGCTGGTCCAGCCGCTCGTCCATCGACGCGGCACCGGCGGCGCCGGGGGTCAGGACGGCGCCGGTCAGGGTCAGGGCGATGGCCATTGGCGCGCGTTTGATCGTGTTGTTCATGCCGTCTCCTGTCGGGATGCGGAAGACCCCGCGATCCATTCGTGTCCGGGGTGCTGGTGTGCGACGCACCATGCCTGAGACAATGATGCAATTCCAATATCAATACCGGATTGGCCGATGTCTTATGCGTATCTTGGCCAGGTGTCGTTGGGTGCGCTGCGTGCGGTGCTGGCGGTGGCGGATGCCGGTAGTTTCCGGCGGGCCGCGGAAACCCTGCATGTGGCCCAGCCTTCCGTGTCCCGCAAGATTGCCCAGCTGGAAGACCGGCTCGGTTGCCGGCTATTCGAGCGCAACTCGGCGAGCGTGACACTCACCCGCGCGGGCCAGCTGCTGGTAGCGCGTCTGCCGGCGCTGCTGGCGGAACTGGACCAGACACTCGGCGATGCGGGCAAGGCCGCGCTGGGCCTAACAGGGGCGATCCGTGTGGGATTTTCCGAGGCGGCAATGTCGAGCTTCCTGCCGCCGCTTCTGCGCCAGGTGAAGCGCGAATGCGCCGGCTGCGAGATCGAGCTGATCGAAGCCACGTCCAACGAGATTGCGACCGGCGTGGCCGATAACCGGATGGATGTGGGATTCAGTCTCAGCGCCCCGGATGATCCGCAGCTGGACCGGGTGGCATTGCCCAGTGAGGCGGTCGGCGTGGTACTGCCGGACGACCATCCGCTGGCGGGGGCCAGGAGTCTATCGCTGTCCGACCTTCGTGACGAGTGCTTCATTCTGTTTCCGCGCCACGTGAACGCCCGTCTGTTTGACCGCATGATCGAATGCTGCATGGCCAGCGGTTTCAGCCCGCGCATCGACCACCAGGTCACGCCCCGCAGCCGGGCCATCGCGATGGTGGCGGCCGGGGAGGGCATTGCCACGATCTCGGCGCGGCTTCAGCACCAGTGCGTGCCGGGAACGGTCTACCGGCCGCTGACGCCGCCGGCGCCCAGCATCGAGTTCACCATGCTGCTGCGCGCCGGCACCGACACCCACTGGTCGCGGGTGATGCGGGACTGCGCCGGCCGACTGGAGACGCAGCCAGCCGGCGCGATCGAAGCCGGTTAGCTGTCCGCCTCGTCGAAATCGCGATCCGTCGGCGCGTTGGTACGCGCCCGCTGATCCGGGCGGCTGTTGTCACCATCCGGCGCGCCGTCGGGGCCACCGTGATCCTCGATCACGTTGCCGCCGCCTCCGTTGCCGACCAGCCGCAGGTTCGCGGGCGGGGCATGCCCCTGGCGATCCTCGCCGAAGTACATGGTGAGGTGGGGGAACGGAATCTCGATGCCGGCGGCGTCGAAGTGGATCTTGACCAGTCGGTTGTAGGCACGGCCCACGGCCCACTGCGAACCCGGGTTGGTCTTGATCATCACGCGGATGTTGACCGAGCTGTCGGCCAGAGCGATCACGCCGGCCACGTTGATGTCGTCGATCACGTTCACGCCGTGCGTGGGGTCGGCCTTGAGGTCTTCGAACGCGGCTCGCAGTGCCACGATCGCATCGTCGATGTTCTCGCGGTAGGCAATGCCGTATTCGCCCACGTGGTAGGCGAAGTCGCGCATGTAGTTGGATACCACGCCCACCGAGGAGAACGGTACGATGTGGTACGTGCCCGACAGGTCGCGGATGGCCACCGACCGGATGCTGAGCCGTTCGGCAGTGCCGGTGACACCGCCGGCGGTGACCACGTCGCCCTTGTTCATCGCGTTCTCGATCTGGATGAACACGCCCGTGATCACGTCCTGGACCATGGTCTGGGCGCCGAAACCGATGGCCAGACCCAGAACCCCGGCGCCGGCAATCAGCGGCCCGATGTTCACCCCGATCTGCGATAGCACGATCATCGCGGTGAAGGTGACGATGACCACCGCCAGCGCATTGCGGAAGAGCGTCAGCAGGGTGGTCTTGCGCGCGGTGGCTTCGCCGCTGGCCAGCTTGGCCTCGATCACGCTCGCGCACACGGTCCAGAAGGCCAGTGCCAGCAGCAGGATGATGATCACGTGCACCACCATGGCGATTGCTGACGCACCGGCGTCCGAGGCCAGCCACTGGGCCAGGTTGAATACCCGCCAGGCATCGAGCAGCAGCAGGGTCACGGTGATCAGCACCAGCACCCTGGCCACCCGTAGCACATTAGGCACATAGGCGTTGAGCCGGTCTTCAAGCAGCGGCAGGCGGTCGCGAATGCGCCCGGCCACATGCAGCCGGCGGCCGATCAGGCGCGACATCGCGGACAGCACCACCATGCCCACGCCAGCAGCAATCAGCGTCTGCAGCGTGGCCTTGAGCATGAACGGCAGGGCTTCCTCCGGCCGCAACTGGCTGACCACGAACAGGATGGTGAAGTAGGCCAGTGCGAGCACGTGCCAGGACTTCGATGCAATGCGCAGCAGAATCCCGGCCACCGCGCCGTCGCTGGTCACGGCCTGATTCTCCAGACGCTGGCGGATCAGATCGCGGTTCTTGACGATCACGCCGATGGCGTAGAGGTAGGCCGTGCCCATCACGATCAGGCCCACCATCGAACCCATGGCACGCGACAGCTCGACGTTGACGATGGGAACCACCAGCATCAGCGCGTAACCGATGTAGCCGCTGAACCAGCGAAGCCGCAGGCTCCACCAGTCGGCCACGTGGCTGTCGATGGGCAGCGGGCGCAGCCCCTCGTAGCGCGAGGAGAACAGTGCCCGGATCAGGGCCTTGAATATCTCGATCAGCGCGAAGGCATTGATGAACAGTGATTCGCGCGTGCCGATGGCGCCCGCGTCGCCAAAGGCGAACAGGGCGGCAGCATAACCGCCGGCACAGGCGGCCAGGATCACCAGGATATCCACGCCCAGCGACAGCACCATGATGGAGCCGCGCTGTATCAGGGCGGACAATCCGGTTTCGGGGGTCTGTGCCCAGCGTCCGGCGCGGGCGTAGAAGGGATGCGCCAGCAGTCGCAGCACCAGGAACAGCGCGACCGTGATCGCGATGATCACTGCCAGCGAGAACGCGCTCTGGCCGAGGGCGCGCCAGTCGATCGCGGCGCGCGAGGACTGGTTGTCACGGAATGCCGCCATCGCGGCTGACACCTGGGCGCCGAGATCTTCCGCCAGCGCCTGGGTGGTGCGGGCCACCCGCCGGGGCAGGGACGCCTTCTCGGCCGGTATCGCCGCCGGCGTATCGGCCGCCGCGTCGTCGCCGGCGGCGGTCGCGTCGGCCCGTTCGTCCGCCATCCCGCGCAACTGGATAATAAGCTTCTCGCGGGCAGCGTCGTCCTCGAGCAGATCGGCCAGGGTGGCGTAGGAAATATCCCCCTGCCCGGTCGGGGCAGCCTCGTCCTGGGCCCATGCGGCCTGGCCCAGCAACGGGACCATACCGGCCAGTATCAGCAGGGCAAACGCTAAGGAACGAATACGAATCGCGTGGGCCACGATGGATGCTCCGGTTGAGTTCGGTTATCCGTGCGCCGATCAGCACTGACGACGGGCAAGGCCGCGTAAGCTAAAGAAAACCTCGACCGAATTCAAAAGCGGGGCGGATGACGACACCCGCTCACGGCACCGACCGCGGCCTCATCTGCCTGCCGGGGCAGCCTCAGACCGGCGGATTGCCCGGCAGCCGAGTGATGTCATCTGCCAGCCGGGCGCTGGGCAGGGCCGAGTCGCACCACAGCGCCTGGGTGGGTTCGACCCAGGCCGGATCATCCAGCGTACCGGCCTTGACGAATGCCATGCCGGGCAGCACTGCCACGTCCGAATACAGCGGCGAGCCGCAATCCCCGCAGAAATAGCGGTCCACCGGCTGGCCGCTGGTGCCGGTATCGCGATAGCAGCGGGGCTGGCCGGCATCGAAGTGCAGCGCGGACAGCGGCACGGCGATCATCACCGAATAGGCGGAGCCGCTCTGCTGCTGACAGTTGCGACAGTGGCAGACCGCGGACATCGCCGGCGCCTCGGTAACGGTGTAGCGGATGCTGCCGCACAGGCAGCCGCCCGCGGCCGGAATGGCGGTGGTGCTCATGCCTTTTCATCTCCGGTCACGATCTTTTCCGCCCATTCGTCCAGGGTGATCTCGCCTTCCTGCTCGACCGCCGCGCGCTCGTGCGGACGCAGCACGTCCTGCATGCCGTCGATGCGTTTCCAGCCGGCCACCGGGGTTTCCCGGTCCGCAGCGGGCACATAACGGGACTGCTTGATCTGCTTGTAGCGGTGAATATAGCGAGGGCAGTTCTGCCACAGCTCGTGCAGCCCGACCCGCACCACCAGCTCGGCCTCCTGCCATTCACTCAGCAACGGATCGGTGGCGCACACCGAACCGCGGCCCTGCAGGCGAATGCGGTGCGGGGTTTCGAAATCGATGAACAGCATGCCGACCTCGGCACAACTGTCGATGTTGCCCATCGAGTAGTACATGCCGTTGCCGTCATAGCTGGGGAAAGCCAGCGTCTGGTCGTCCAGCACCTTCACGAAGCCGGTCGGCCCGCCCTTGTAGGAGACCGTCGGGCGTCCCTTGGGATCGATGGTGGTCAGGAAGAACATGTCGCGGGATTCGATGAAGGCCTTGGCCTCCGGCGTGATTTCCGTGGCCATGGCCACGTCCTCCACCCGATCCGCGATGCCGCGGGTGCCGAAGTGGTCCTGAAAGGCCCGGTGTGGTTCTTCGTATAGTCGGCTCATGGCTCCTCCATCATCGCTGCAACAGAGCGCAGCATTGGCCCAACATCGGGTGGCGGTCAAGCCCGTCTTTGCGGACCGCCTGCGGGGTCAGCCCGCGCGCCTGTGAAAATCCATGCGAGCGATCAGCGGCAGCACCAGCACGCCGTAGGCGAGCATCGGCCAGATCGGCAATTGCGGGCGCTGGAACAGCTCCGCCAGCAGCCCGCCCGCCAGCGGCACTGCGAACGCCATGCCGTAACCCACCGCGAACATGCCGGCCGAGAAGGTGCCGGTATCGCCGGGCGGCACCACATGCGGCGCGGCCGCCACCATCAGGATCAGCTGGCTGGCGGTGGCACTGCCCAACAGCACCGCCGCTATCAGCGCGGTATTACCTTCGTTCCACAGGAATGCCAGCCCTCCGGTTATCGCCATCAGCCCGGTTGCCAGCACCGGGCCCCGGCGCGCTACCAGGCGCGGAGCCAGGGGCACCATCGCCAGCGAGGCCGCTCCCTGACTCAGGTTGAACCAGAACAGGGTGGCAGCCAGCCGCTCGGCCTCGCCGCGCGCGGCAAGCAGATCGGCCATGTAGGCATTGGTGCCAAAGAACAGGGTGGACGCCGCGCCGAGAATCAGCCCGAAGGACCACATTCGCCGGTCGCCACCGAGGATCGAGCCAGGCGTTGCCGGTTCGGCATCCGGGGCCCGGTCATCCGGCCGGGTCAGCAGGCCGGCGATCAGCAGGGCGGGCAGGGACCAGACCAGCAGCGTCAGTCGCCAGTCGTTCCCGGTCAGCGGCATGATTAGTGGCAGGGTCAGACCGGCACCCAGGAATTCGCCCAGCAGCATGCCGTTCATGTAGACCGCGACCGCTAGCGCAGTGAATCCCGGGCACCAGCGGGCCACGATCGCGGGCAGCGCCGGCTGCATTACCGCGATGCCAAAGCCCATCACCGCGGTGGCGGCGAACAGCAGCGCCGCGGGTGGCGCCAGGCCGCGGGCGGCCGAGGCCAGGGCCGTCAGCGCTACCGCCGTTACCAACGCCCGCCGGGCGCCCAGGCGGCCTATCAGCCAGGCGCCGGGCAGCGCGCCCAGGCCCAGCATGAGTACCGGCAGGGTGGTCAGTGCGCCCACGCCGGCGGCGCCCAGGTCCAGTTCGCTGCCTATCTGCGGCGCCAGAGCAGGGGCTACCAGCACCGGCACTCGCAGGTACACGCCGGTGAACCAGAGCAGCGCCAGCAGCGCGAGGCGGGACGGCGTCAACGGGACCCGAAACGGTCGGTGGCGGCCACTAGCTCGTCGCGGTTGCCGACCTCGAAGGCGGAATGGCCAGCGTCGGGCACGATGCGCAGGTCGGCCTCCGGCCAGACCTGGTGCAGGTCCCAGGCATTACGCAACGGGCATACCACGTCGTAGCGGCCGTGCACGATCACCGCCGGAATGTGGCGGATGCGGTCGACACCGCGCAGCAGTTCGTCGTCGCGTTCGAAGAAGCCGCGATGGATGAAGTAGTGGCACTCGATGCGCGCAAAGGCCAGGGCGAAGCTGTCGTTGGAAAATGCCGCCTGCGCGTTGGGGTTGGCGTGCAGGAAACTGGTGGCTGCCTCCCACACCGACCAGGCTCGGGCCGCCGCGCGCCGTACGTTGCCATCGGGATCGGTGAGGCGCCGGTAGTACGCGGCCACCATGTCATCGCGTTCCTCGGGCGGAATCGCCGCCACGTAGGTTTCCCAGGCATCCGGAAACAGGTTGCTGGCGCCCGACTGGTAGAACCAGGCGATTTCCTGTTGCCGCAGCATGAAGATGCCGCGCAGCACCAGTTCGGTGACCCGGTCCGGGAATGCCTGGGCGTAGGTCAGCGCCAGCGTCGAGCCCCAGGATCCGCCGAAAACCTGCCAGCGATCGATGCCCAGGTGGGTGCGAAGTCGCTCGATATCGTCGACCAGGTCCCAGGTGGTATTGGCCTCGAGGCTCGCGTGGGGCCGCGAACGGCCGCAGCCGCGCTGGTCGAACAAGACGATGCGATAGATGGAGGGATCGAAGAACCGCCGGCTGCGGGCATTGCAGCCGCCGCCGGGCCCGCCATGCAGAAACACCGCCGGCTTACCTGCCGGGTTGCCGCACTGCTCGTAATACAGCGTGTGCACGTCGGAGACGGCGAGTTCGCCCTGATCGTAGGGGTCGATATCGGGATAGAGCGAGCGGGGTGCGGGCATGACGGTCGGCCTGGTGGGCGGATGCGCGGGATTGTGCCACGCGTCTCCGTCAGCCGGTCCGGTTGCTTCGGAGCGAATGAGGCCGGTTGACGTCACCCGGAGGCGAATCCGCACATGATAGCCACGGCGCTGTCACGCCTCGCTGTGAACTGCTGACAATGCCATCGCGAGCGGCCGCAAGGCCGCGCGGCGATCCCCCGGCCGGATCATTGCACTGTGGAGTGAGCAGCCGGGTGAGACAGATCAAGCCTCTTCCCGTCCCGCGACGACTGACAACGGCTCAGCGAGCGCCCAGCACCCGGGTCATGAACAGCCGGATGAAGGCGTCCAGCGGCTCGCGCGAGCGGGCGATCTTGGCTCGCAGGATGGCCCCTTCCCAACCGATGAGAAGAAACTCGGCCAGCTCGCGGGCATCGTCCTCAGGATCGATTTCGCCGCCCGCGATCGCCTCGTCGAGGCAACGGGCCAGGCGTTCGCTCCAGCTTGCGAAGGCCCGCTCCAGCCGTTCGCGGAACGCCGGTTGCTGGGCCGCCAGTTCTTGGCCGAGGTTGCCCATCAGGCAGCCGCGGCAGTAGTCATGATCTTCGACCTCGTCGGCGCCGTCTTCCAGGTACTGCCGCAGCCTCTGTAGCGGCGTCGTTGCCGAATCTCCCAGAACCCGGTCCAGCGCCGCGGCATGCGCCTCGGCCACCGCATCGATCACGGCCAGGCCGAATGCGTCCTTGCTGTCGAAGTAGTAGTAGAACGACCCCTTGGGGACCCCGGCGGCGCACAACACGGCGTTGATGCCGGTGTTGTTGTAGCCTTGAGTGGCGATGATGTCCGCGCCGGTGCGGAGCAACAGGGCGCGGGTTTCGCTACGGCTCATGTCGACAATAATAGACCAGTCGTCTACTATCCGTCAAAATGACGGCGATCCCGGCTCTTAGGGTCGACTGACCGCCGCGAAAACCGCCGAGGAGATCTGCCATGACGCCAAATCAACCCGAAGCCGTACCGCCCCGGTCCGAGGCGGGGGACACCCGGCCGGCCTGGGATCTGGAACGGATTACCACCGACCTGCGCTCGACCCGCATGGACTGGCGCAGCGAAACCGGGCGCCTGCAGGAACTGGGCCGTCGTGATCTGCCTTCGCGGCGGGATCTGGCCGAGATTCTCGATCTGCTACGCGGGGCGTTGTTCCCCATGCGGCTGGGGCCGCCGGCGCTGAGCGAGCGCAGCGAGGATTTCTACGTCGGCCACACCCTGGATACGGCCCTCAACCTGCTGCTGGAACAGGTGCGCCTGGAGCTGCGCTACATGGCCCGGCACTGCGGCCAGCCCTGCGACGAGGGCGAGCCGGAAGCCGTGGCGCGCCGCATCGTGGGGGACTTCGCCGCGGATCTACCGCGTATCCGTCGCCTGCTGGATACGGATGTGCTGGCGGCATTCCGGGGTGATCCTGCTGCCAAGACGGTGGACGAGGTCCTGCTCTGCTACCCGGGCGTGGAGGCCATGATTCACCATCGACTGGCCCATACGCTCTACAACCTGGAGGTGCCGCTGCTGGCGCGGCTGGTGGCAGAGCTGGCGCACTCTTCTACCGGTATCGACATTCACCCCGGCGCACAGATCGGTCCGGGCTTCTTCATCGACCACGGCACCGGCGTGGTGATCGGCGAAACCGCGGTCATCGGCGAAAACGTGCGTCTGTATCAGGCGGTGACGCTGGGTGCCAAGCGCTTCCCGGCCGACGACAGTGGCAATCTGCAGAAGGGGCTGCCGCGCCACCCGATCGTGGAAAACGACGTGGTGGTCTACGCCGGGGCCACCATTCTCGGCCGCATCACCATCGGCCGTGGCTCGACCATCGGCGGCAATGTCTGGCTGACCCGCAGCGTGCCGGCGGACAGTCAGATATCCCAGGCCTCGCTGACCGATGACTGCCCGGACAACGGCGGCGGCAAGTAGTCAGGCCACCAGTTCGGCCAGCGAATCCAGGGCGTAGTCCGGGTTGCTGTCGCGGATCGGATCGCCGTGGTTGTAGCCGTAGGTTACTGCCACCACCGGAAAACCCGCGGCGCGGCCGGCCTGCACGTCATGGCGTGAGTCGCCCACCATCAGGCAATGCTCGGGTGGCACGCCGGCCTGCTCGGCGCAGTGCAGCAGCGGTGCGGGATCGGGTTTCTTCTGCGGCAGGCTGTCGCCGCCCAGCGTCCAGCGGAAGTAGCCTTCGATTCCCAGTCCGCCGAGGATGGCGGGCAGAAAGGCTGCCGGCTTGTTGGTGACCAGCGCCATGGGCATACCGCGCTCGGCCAGGGCGGCCATGCAAACCTGAACGCCGTCGAACAGGCGCGATTCCACGCAGGGGGCGGCTGCATACAGCGCCTGAAACCGGTCATGCACGGCTTCGGTACGCGCAGGATCCAGCCGGGCGTCGACCAGGGCCCGTTCCACCAGCTTGCGGGTGCCGTTGCCCACCCAGTCCCGCACCTTGGTCACACCCGCGGCGGGCGCCCCCAGTTCGGCGAGTACGGCATCGGTCGCGGCCGCGAGATCCGGCGCCGAATCCACCAGCGTGCCGTCCAGGTCGAATACCACGAGCTCGATGCCCGCAAGCGCGGCGTGCATGGGCGTCTCCTATCAGGTGATGGCGCCGCCGAGGGCGAGCGCCAGCAGGGTCAGGGCGGTGGCGGCCAGGGCCAAGAATGTCGTCATCATGCCGACCATGCGGAATCTCAGGTTCTCCGGCGTACGGGCCACGCCCCAGGCGTGGCTCAGCCGGCCGGCCAGCAGCAGGGCGCCCAGCAGATGCAGCCAGATCGTGCCCGCCCCGAGCCCGGCCGCGGCAAACAGCAGGATCAGCGCCAGCGGCACGTACTCGGCAAAATTGGCATGCACACGCATGGCCCGCAGCAGACGAGCATCGCCGGCATCGCCCAGCGCGGTATTGGTCGCGCGCCGCACGCGGATGACATTGATGCTCAGCGCAATGAAAAGTAGCGCCAGCAGCGCCGCGTAGACGGAAACAATGGCCATGGGCGGGCAGCCTCGGATCGAAGAAGGTCGCGCATTGTCCGATGACCGGCAACGGATGACTACCCCGCGACCACGAACACTCCGAGTCCAACCAGCAGCAGCGCGGCCAGACGGTTGAGCGTGACCCGGGCGTGGGGCGCGCTCAGCCAGCGACGGGCGCGCTCGGCGGCAATCACGTAGACCGATTTGACCGCCAGGATTACCCCGGTGGCCAGGGCCAGCACCAGCAGACCGTCGGCGACACCAGCCTGATCCACCGCCAGCACCGCCGGCATCAGCCCGAAATAGAACACCAGCGCGGTGGGGTCGCTCAGGGTCAGCAGAACACCGGTGCCAAAGCCCGCCAGCCGGGCGCCCCCGTCACGACCGGCGGATGTCGATGGCGAGGCAAGCCAGGCCCGGATGCCCATGACCACCAGCACCGCGCCGCAACCGTAGCGGATCAGGGTGAACAGCCCGGCGTGGGCGTCAGCGGCCATCGCCAGTCCGCCCAGCGCCACCGCGATCAGCACCGCATCGGCGGCGACAATACCCAGCACCAGGGCCATGCCGTGTCGCCATCCGTGGCTGATCGAGCGGGCCAGTATCACCGCGTCGGCCGGGCCGGGGACGGCGGAAAGCAGCGCCATCGTCAGCACCAGCGTGGCCGCGCCGGTCGCGTCCAGGGTCATGCGGGTTTCCCCCTGTGCCGGCACGCGCGGCCGGCTGCGCTCATGGTCATGAGGCCGGAGTTTACTGCGCCCGCGGTTTGACTTCGGCGCGAGGCCTTCTAGACTAGGGAACGATCAAGACTTAACCGTGGCAGGTGTTTCCGCCGCGCCCCGAGCGGCGCGGATAAACGGAAAAGCAAACGGGAAGTTGGTGCGAAACCAACGCTGCCCCCGCAACGGTAATCGACCCCGCGGTCGAGAGCCCGGAGACCGGCCTGCCATCGGCTATCAACGTCATTGCGGTGGGCGATGGCGTGGGGCATACCTTTCTTGCCGTCCCTCTGATAGCTGTTTGCAACAGGAACGCCCGCGCCGGGCCATGATGCAGCGCGGGTGGTGTTATCCGGGGACAAGATGATTCGAACGCAAACCGCGCCGGGCAGGGCGCTGGCAGCCGGCTGCATGCTGGCAGGCCTGTGGGCCGCGAGCGATACGCTCCGGGCCGCCGACACCGACACCGCCGAACTGGCGCCGATCGAGGTCGGCGCCGGTCCGCTCAATGCCGCCGACACCACCGAAGCGGCACAGCGCACGGGCGCGGTGCGAACCATCGAGCGCAAGCGCTTCGCCAACCGCATTACCGATCTGGCCGGGGTGCTCGACGGCGAGACGGGCGTGCAGATTCGTCGGACCGGGGGGCTGGGCAGTCCTGCGGCCATCTCCATCCGGGGGTCGTCCAGCAAGCAGGTACAGGTCTATCTGGACGGCATGCGGCTCAACGATCCGGTCACCGGCGGCGTGGATCTCGGTCTGTTCTCGCTGGCCGACATCGCCCGCATCCGCACCTATCCCGGCAGCCCGCCCGCGCGCTTCGCAGAAGCCGGCGTCGGCGGGGTCGTCTCGCTCGCGTCGCTGGCCACCGGCCGTGATCCGGTTACCCGCGCCACCCTCGGTGCCGGTTCATTCGGCGCGCGCCGGGCCGGGCTGTTCCATAGCGGCGGGGACGGGGATCTCGGCTACTGGCTGTCCTATGACCGCAAGGCGGCGGATAACGATTTCACGTATCCCAACCAGGCCGCCTGGTTCAACCCGAACGACGGCGACACCACCACCCGCCGCAACGCCGATTTCGATCAGCATCAGTTGAGCGGCAAGCTGGGCTACCGGCTGGATGATGAACGCAGGCTGGATGCGCTGCTGCAATGGCGCGATACCGAGCGCGGCGTGCCCACCATCCAGAACTTCCGCGATAACCGGGCACGTCTGGATACCCGCGATCAGCGTGTGCAGGTGCACTACGAGGATATCGGCGCCTTCGATGGCCGCCTGCACCAGAGCCACCGGCTGGTGTGGTCCGATATCCAGGAGCGGTATCAGGATCGGGCTGGCCGGGTCGGTGTCGGGCGACAGGACGTGCAGACGGATACCCGCCGGATTGGCGGCAATAGCAGTCTGGGCTGGCTGCATGGCGGACACGTATTCGGCCTGACGGTGGATGCCTCGCATTCCGCGCAGCGTCAGGACGACGCCCTGGATGCCGAGGGCGTCCTGCGGCGCGAGCGGGTCAAGCTGGTCACCGCGCTCAGTCATGAATGGCGCAGCGCCGGCGGCTTCCTTACTACCGAAGCCGCGCTGCGCCGCTTCGACGTGTTCGACGATATCGACACGGCTGGCGGCGGACGCGGCGACAACAGCGACGAGGATCATCTCGGCTGGCAGCTGGGCGGGCGCCTGGCTGCAAACTCATGGCTGGGACTCTACGCCAACCTCGCCCGACAGATCCGGATTCCCACGTTGCTGGAACGCTTCGGGCAACGCGGCCTGTTCGTGGGCAACGCCGGCCTGGAGGCGGAAGAGGGCATGAACGCCGAGATCGGCGCCCGCGCAGTCTACGGTCGGGGCCATGTTGAACTCACCGGTTTCCGGCGCGATCTCGATCCAGCCATCGTGGCGGTCTACAACGCAAGGAGCGTCGGCCGGTTCGTCAACATCGCCGCCGAGGTGGTCGGCGTCGAGCTTGAGGCCAGCTATCGTCCGCTGGACTCGTGGACGCTGACCGTCAGTGCCAGCACCCAGGATTCCGAGAACGATTCGCCCGGCATCGCCGACCGCGACGGCAAGCAACTGCCGGGCGTGTACCACGACAGCGCACTGTTCGGCAGCGCCTGGACGCTGGGTAATTTCCGTCTGGCACTGGATTACCGCTACGACGACGGCCTGTTCTACGACGCCGCCAATCTGCTGCCGGCCGACGCGCGCCGCACGCTCGGCGGCACGCTCGCCTGGGAACGGGAATGGTCGGGCGGACGCCGGACCGGAGTGACCCTGGAAGTCCGCAACGCCACCGACGAGCTCTACCAGGACTTCAGCCGGTTCCCGAGCCCGGGGCGAAGCTATTTCGTGACGCTGCAACAGCAATTCTGATTCACAAGAAGGGAGATTCCGTCATGCACAACACCAACCTGTTCAACGATCCTGCAAGGGTCGCGGGTGCCCGGCTCATCACCGTGGCGGCGGCTTCCCTGGCACTCACCGCCTGCGGGGGTAGCGGCGGCGGGTCGGCTGGCGGCGGCGCGCCAATCACGGCCGACACCGCCGTGATCGCGACCTCGTCAAGCGATTTCGCCAGCAATCAGATCGAACTGGTGGACCTCAGCGGCGAGGGAGACACCAGCACGATGCCGCTGAACAACACCGCGACCGATGCCGGCATCGCCGTGGATGTCAACGGCAGCGATTTCTACCGCATCGAGCAGTTCCAGGCCGATCGCATCAACAAGTTCAGCCTGGATGATCCGAACACGAAAATCTGGGGCGAAGCCGGCTATTCGGCCCTGGATCAGGGCGAAGAAGGCTCCGCCAACCCTTATCAGCTGGTATTCGCCAGCAACACCAAGGCCTATCTGCTGCGCTACGAAACGCAGGAAGCCTGGATCGTCGATCCCTCGGCGGACACGGAAGACGAATTCAAGACCGGCGAACTGGACCTGTCCGCTTACACACCGGACGGCGCGCCGGCGCCGCGCATGTCCGCCGGCGTGATTGTGGACGGACGCCTGTTCATCACCCTGCAGCGCCTGGACGCGAACTTCGATCCCGCCAACACCAGCTGCGTGGCGGTATTCGACGTCGCCGACGACCAGCCGATTGCGACCGATGACACGCCGGATGATGCCTGCGGCGACGGCATTGCCCTGAATGGCCGCAACCCGGCCGATATTCAGTTCCAGCCCGGCATCGGCCTGCTGGTGCAGAACACCGGCGATACCTTTCCGGTCAACACGGAATTTTCCGGTGTGGATGTCATCGACCCCGACACCTACGAAGTCACCACGCTGGTCACCGCTACCGATGCGACCGGCATTGTCGACGACGTGGCCGTGGTGGACGACGAAAACGGCTACTTCATCGGCTACCGGGGCACCAACGACAGCTTCGTCACGATTGCCGACCTGCGCCGCTTCGATCCGGCCACCGGCGAGATCGACCCTGATCCTGTCGCCGGCCTGACGTCGCTGGATCTGCGGGACCTCGCCGTGGGTCCGGCAGGGCTGCTGTGGATCGCCAATGCGGATACCGGTAATCCGCGTATCGAGCTGCTGGAGCCGGGCATGGACATGATCAGCGGTTCCATTGCCACCGGCAGTGGTCTGTTGCCCAGCGGGATCGATTTCGCTACCGCAGCGCCCTGAGGCGAATGCCCGGACGCCGTCGGCATCAATCGGCGGCGTCAGGCCGGGCGGGCGCCAAGGACGGTGCCTCCCCGGCACTGCTGGCGTTGTCGCGCACCGAGTCCAGCCGGCGGCAGAGAATCCCGGCGCCTTCCAGCATCCGTACGCTGGAACGCTGCAGCAGATCCGCCGGCACGTGCACCAGGTTGTTGTCGCGCACTGCCTGAAGTGACGGCCAGCGTCGCCAGTCGTCGAGCCAGGGCGGACGCGCCGAGCCCGCACCGCCGGCCACGATCACCTGCGGATCACGTTCCAGTACGGCTTCCAGGCTGATGCGGGGCGCCAGGCTGCGGGTATCGGCAAACAGGTTGCGCGCCCCGCAGAGTTCGAGCACCTCGGCGATCACGTGATTGCTGCCGATGGTCTGCAGGGGCTCGTTCCAGACCTGGTAGAACACGGTCACCGGTGTGCGGTTGGCGTAGCGCTGGCGCAGCGCGGCAAGGCCGTCGCGGAACGCCGCGGCGGCATCACGGGCGGCGTCTGACGTGCCGGCAAGCCGACCGAGGTCGATCACCGTTTTCGCGATGTCATCCAGCGTGCGCGGCTGGTTCACGTAGACCGGAATGCCCAGCGACTGCATCCGGTCCAGGCTGGCGTCCGACGCGCCCGGCGCGGAAGCCCAAGCCAACACCAGGTCCGGTTCCAGCGCGGCGATGGCCTCCAGGCTGATGCCGCCGTAGCCGCCCACCTCTGGCAGCTCGCGCACCTCGGGCGGGTAGTCGCTGTGCGCCATGGTGCCCACCAGCCGGTCGCCGCCACCGGCGGTGTAGAGGTTTTCCGCCAGGTGCGGCGCCAGTGCGATGATGCGCTCGGCCGGCTGGGTCAGGCGTATCTCGCGGTCCATGGAATCCGTCACCACGATGGCCGATTCGGCCGCGGCGAGGCCGGAGACCAACGCCAGCGCCAGGGCCAGCCCGCGCCGGCTAACCATGCAGCACCACCGGGGTGCCGGTGTCGGGATGGGCGATCACCCGGGCGTCGGTATCGAACAGCCGGCGCAGGACCGGTTCGGTCACCACGTCGGCCGGCCGGCCCTCGGCGATATGGCGGCCGTCACGCAGCGCGATCAGGCGATCGGCACAACGGGCCGCCAGGCTGATGTCGTGCTGGACCATGATTACCGCCACGCCCTGATCGGCGAAGCGCCGGACCTGTTGCGTCACCAGCTGCTGATGCCCGATATCCAGCGCGGCCACCGGTTCGTCGAGCAGCAGCAGCCGCGACGGCGCATCCTCGGCGCGCCAGATCTGGGTCAGCACCCTCGCCAGCTGCACCCGCTGCTTCTCGCCGCCGGACAGATGGGTATAGGGCCGTTGCCGAAGATGCGCGATGTCGGTGGCCGCGCAGGCCTCGTCGACAATGACCTCGTCAATCCGCCGGCCGGTGCCATGGGGGCCGCGGCCCAGTCGCACCACCTCGCGCACCGAAAACGGAAAACCCAGGGTCGAGAACTGCGGTAGCAGCGCTGCCGCGCAGGCGCGTTCGCGATCGGGCCAGTCGGCGAGTCGGCGGTTGCCGAAGCGGATCTCTCCGTGATGCGGGGCCAGATCTCCGATCACCGCGTGGATCAGGCTGGTCTTGCCGGCTCCGTTCGGCCCGATCACGCCCAGCACTTCACCCGGCGCAACCGCGAGCGATATGTCGTCGAGCAGCCGGCGGCCGTTGATGGTCAGGTGCAGATTACGAATGGAAAGCGTCATCAGGCCATGCCGTATTCGTGGCGGCGGCGCAGCAGCGAAATGAAAAACGGCGCGCCGAGCAGCGCCGTAAGCAGGCCGACCGGCAGTTCGGTGGGTGCCACCAGCGTGCGGGCGAGGATGTCCGCCCACAGCAGGAGAATAGCGCCGGCGAGCGCCGAGGCCGGCAGCAGCCAGCGGTGATCCGGGCCGATCAGCATGCGCACGATGTGCGGCACCACCAGGCCCACGAAGGTGATGGCTCCGGCCACGGCCACCGATACCCCGACGCCGGCCGCCGTCAGCAGGATCAGCCGGCGCTTGACCGCATTCACCGGAATGCCCAGGTGCCGGGCTTCCGATTCGCCCAGCAGCAGGGCATTCAGGGCGCCGGCCTGGCGGGGCAGTGCGACCAGCACGATCGCGGCAATCACGCCGACGATGCCCACGCGCGCCCAGTTGGCGCCCTCGAGGCCGCCCATCCGCCACAGGCTGATCCGCCGCAGCATCTCGTTGCTGGCATGGAACTCGAGCAGGCCGCCGGCACTGCCGGCCAGCGCGGCGATGGCGATGCCGGCCAGCAGCATGGTGGCCACCGAGGTGCCGCCGGATCCTGTGGCCAGCCGGTAGACCAGCGCCACTGCACCGGCACCGCCGGCAAAGGCGCCCAGCGAAATCAGCGACAGTCCACCGAGGCCGGCCAGTGTCCCGCCGAACACGATCATCAGGCTGGCGCCGACCGAGGCGCCGGCGGTCACGCCGATCAGCGAGGGGTCGGCAAGCGGATTCCGGAACAGCCCCTGCATGGCCGCCCCGCAGATGGCCAGTAGCGCCCCGACCAGCCCGGTCAACAGCGCCCGCGGCAGGCGGATTGCCTCCACGATCAGGGCCGTGCGGCCGTCATCACCGATGCCGATCAGCGAGCCCAGAACCTCGGTGGCCGGCAGGGACACGGCGCCCACCATGATCGCCACGATTAGGCTGGCGGGCGTGAGCACCGCCAGCGCCAGGGTCAGACGGAGGCCGGTCATGGCAGCCGGTCCAGGTCGATGGCCGCTTCGATCGCGTCTGCCAGACGGTTCAACTCGGCTTCGCGAATGTCTTGCTGGCTGTCCGCCGCCGCGTCGGGCAGACCGGCCCAGGCCAGCAGCGCGTTGCAGCCGTCGGCAGTGTCGAACAGACCGTGCAGATAGGTGCCGGCGATCTGGTTGTCGGCCGAGACGGCGCCGTCGGGCCCGTCCTGTAACTGCAGAAACGGATTGGCCAGGGCGTCGCCCTCGGTGCAGCCGCAGTGGATGCGATAGCCGCACACCGCACCGCCGGCCGCGAGTTCGCCGGTGACCTTCTGCAGATGCTTGGTTTCGCCCAGCTCGGTAGCCAGCGCCAGCAGCCCCAGACCGGCGGAACTGCCGGCCTGGCCCTCGACCCCTTGCGGATCGGCCACCTGCCGTCCCAGCATCTGATAGCCGCCGCAGATGCCCAGCAGCTTGCCCCCGTAGCGCAGATGGCGCCGGATACGGGTTTCCCAGCCCTGCTCACGCAGCCAGGCCAGGTCGGCGCGCACGTTCTTGCTGCCGGGCAGGATGATCAGATCGGCCGGCCCGGGTTCGCGCCCGGGGCCGACCCATTGCAGTTTCACGCCCGGGTGCAGCCGCAGGGCATCGAAATCCGTGTGATTGCTGATGCGCGGCAGCACCGGCACCTGCACGTTCAGCGGCGTCTCCGAGGCCAGGCGCTGTTCGCTGCGGATCGCGTCCTCGGCTTCGAGATGCAGCCCCTGAAGATAGGGCAGCACGCCGAACACCGGCTTGCCGGTGCGGGCCTCCAGCCAGTCCAGGCCGGGCTGGAGCAGGGCGATGTCGCCGCGAAAGCGGTTGATCACGAATCCGATGATGCGATCACGCTCGGATGGCGAGACCAGTTCCAGCGTGCCCACGATCTGGGCGAACACGCCGCCCTTGTCGATATCGGCCACCAGCAGCACCGGGCAGTCGGCGGCTTCGGCGAAACCCATGTTGGCGATGTCGTTGTCGCGCAGGTTGATCTCGGCGGGGCTACCGGCGCCTTCCACGAGCACCCGGTCGAAACGCTGGCAAAGGCGGCGGTGCGACTCGAGGACCGCCTTCATCGCCGTGGCCTTGTAGGCCTGGTAACCCACCGCCGACATGTCGCCGACCGGCCGGCCGTGGATGATGACCTGAGCGTCGGTGTCGCTGGCCGGCTTGATCAGAACCGGGCTCATGTCGGTGGTCGGTTCCACCCCGCAGGCCCGGGCCTGCACCGCCTGGGCCCGGGCGATTTCGCCACCGTCGGCCGCCACCGCGCTATTCAGCGCCATGTTCTGCGGCTTGAACGGGGCCACCAGCGCGCCGCGACGGTGCCATGCCCGGCCGAGACCGGCCACCAGCGTGGATTTGCCGGCATCGCTGGCGGTGCCCTGGACCATTAGGGTGGTGACGGTCATCGGGAATCGCGGCGGATCAGTAGTCCACGCCGCGTCGGGCCTTGATGCCGCTGGCGAAGGCGTGCCGGATGTCCTTGACCTCGGACACCGTATCCGCCAGCTCGCGCAACGCCCGGCCACCGCCGCGGCCGGTCACGATCACGGACTGTTCCGGCGGCCGGTTGGCGATAGCATCGAGAACCTGCGTGGTGTCGAGATAGTCGTAACCCAGCATGTAGGTCAGTTCATCCAGCACCACCAGATCATAGGCCGGATCGGCCAGCATCGGCTCGGCCAGGGCCCAGGTCGCCTGCGCCGCGGCGATATCGCCGCGGCGGTCCTGCGTGTCCCAGGTGAAACCGGTCCCCATCTGGTGAAAATCCACGTGGGGACAATGCTGTTGCAGATAAAGCTCTTCGCCGGAAAGCTGCACGCCCTTGATGAACTGGATCACCCCCACCCGGTGCCCGTAGCCGAGCGCCCGCATCACCATGCCGAAGGCGGAACTGGACTTGCCCTTGCCGTTGCCGGTAAGCAGCACCAGTACGCCGCGTTCGGTGTCCGCGGCCTCGATACTCGCGTCCACCCGAGTCTTCTGCTGTTCCATCGCGGCATTGTGCCGGCGAGTTCTGTCGTCCGTGTCCATCGGGTCCACCCTGTTCGTCGTATTGCCGGTGCGCCGGCGGCGCACCGTTCGGGCGGGGAGGGTCGGGGACAGGTTGGCCGGACGGGCAGGGGCGCCCGGATACGGCCAGCCGGACCGCCGCCCACCGCAGCGCCAGAATCGATCACCACAGGCCGGTCTCCGGGCTTGCGAGCGGCTATTTGCCGGGGCCTGCGCCTTCCCGGGCCATCCGGCCCAGTGGCGGTTGCAGATACCCGTGACTCGCCTACCGTTGCGGGGGCAGCGCCGGACTGGCCGCGATTTCATCATCACGATGCACCGGCTTCCCGTTTCACGCCACCGCCATGGGCGGCAGCGAACCTGCAGGGCGCGAACAGTAGGCGCGCGACGTCACCGGGTCAACTTGCGAAGACCCCCTCGGCGCGCCGGAACCGCCCGCCATGATCGGTCTGGCGCCGGTATTACCATGTACTGGCTGCCCATTGGATTTTTCGCCTATCCGCATAAGCGGATATACTCTGATACATACGTTTCGACAGAAGAACAGTCATGAGCGACGTCAAGGCGGCACTGGCCGAACGCATCCTGGTGATCGATGGGGCCATGGGCACCATGATCCAGAACCACGATCCGGACGAGAACGATTACCGCGGTGAGCGGTTTGCCGACTGGGACAGTGATCTCAAGGGCAACAACGATCTGCTCACCCTGTCCAAGCCGGACCTGATCCGGGATATCCATGCGCAGTATGCCGAGCAGGGCGCGGACATCATCACGACGAATACGTTTTCAGCCACGACCATCGCCCAGGCGGATTACTCGATGGAATCGCTGGCGGCGGAGATGAACCAGGCGTCGGCGGCACTGGCGCGGGAAGTGGCCGACGAGTACAGCACCGCGGACCGCCCGCGCTGGGTGGCAGGCGTGATCGGGCCCACCAACCGCACCGCCTCGATCTCGCCGGACGTGAACGACCCCGGCAAGCGCAACACCAGTTTCATGGAGCTGGCCCAGGCCTACGGCGAAGCCACCGAGGCACTGCTGGACAGCGGCGTGGACATCATCCTGATGGAAACCATTTTCGACACGCTCAACGCCAAGGCCGCGGTGTATGCCTTCCGCAAGCTGATGCGCGAGCGCGGCGAGGACGTGCCGCTGATGATATCCGGCACGATCACCGACGCCTCCGGACGCACACTGTCCGGCCAGACCACCGAAGCCTTCTATAACTCGGTGGCCCACGGGCGGCCGATGACCATGGGCCTGAACTGCGCCCTGGGTCCGGATGCGCTGCGCGAGTACGTGGCCGAACTGTCCCGCATCGCCACCTGCTACGTCCATGCCTATCCGAATGCCGGTCTGCCCAACGAATTCGGCGAATACGACCTGGCGCCGGACGAAATGGCCAGGCACATCGGCGAATGGGCCGAATCCGGCCTGCTCAATATCGCCGGTGGCTGCTGCGGCTCGACCCCCGAGCACATCGGCGCCATCGCCGAGGCCGTGGCCGGCGCCACCCCGCGCCAGCTGCCGGACATCAAGCCGGCCATGCGGCTGTCGGGGCTGGAGCCGTTTACGATCTCTGCTGCCTAAGGCTGGAAGAGGCAACCGCAGATTTCGCAGATGGGCGCAGATTGTTTTGGAGGAACGCAGGGACCCGCAGACATACGCGACTCTCGGTGCTGCCATGGAAGTACACCGAGTCCTGGGGCCCGGCTTTCTGGAGGCTGTTTACCAGGAAGCCATGGCTATGGAATTCCAGGCCCGCGATATTCCCTGTCAGAGAGAGTGTCGGCTCGATATCCGATACAAGGGGCGGCCGCTGTCATGCTCGTACCGAGCCGACTTCATCTGCTACAACGAGGTAATCGTCGAGATCAAGGCAATTGAACGCATAACTCGGAATGAGCAGGCGCAGGTAATCAACTACTTGCAAGCTACTGGTGTTCAGCGTGCGCTGCTGGTGAATTTCGGGGAGTCCAGTCTGCAACACAGACGACTTGTCCTATCGAGGCCCCGGCCGCCTGAATAGCGAACCTGAAATCTGCGTCAATCTGCGAAATCTGCGGTTACGCGTCTTTCCTGAAAATTCCCGAATCTTCGGATAAGTAAAGCTCTATGGAACGTAACAATATCTTCGTCAACGTCGGTGAGCGGACCAACGTCACCGGTAGTGCCAAGTTCCGCCGCCTGATCAAGGAAGATCGCTACGACGAGGCGCTGGAAGTCGCCCGTCTGCAGGTTGAGAACGGCGCCCAGATCATCGACGTCAACATGGACGAGGGGATGCTGGACTCGGCCGAGGCCATGCGGCATTTCCTCAACCTGATCGCCGGCGAACCGGATATCGCCCGGGTGCCGGTGATGGTGGACTCCTCCAAGTGGGAGGTCATCGAAATCGGCCTGCAATGCATCCAGGGCAAAGGCATCGTCAACTCGATTTCCCTCAAGGAAGGCGAGGAGGCGTTCCTGGAGAAAGCCCAGTTGTGCCTCGACTACGGCGCCGCGGTGGTGATCATGGCCTTCGACGAGGAAGGTCAGGCCGACGATGAAGAGCGCCGCGTGGAAATCGCCGAGCGGGCCTACAAGCTGCTGCGCGAGAAGCTGGACTTTCCGCCGCACGACATCATCTTCGACCTCAACATCTTCGCCATCGCCACCGGCATCGAGGAACACAACAACTACGCGGTGGACTTCATCAATGCCACCAAGCGGGTGCGTGAATCCTGCCCGGGCGTGCACGTCTCCGGTGGGCTGTCCAACGTGTCATTCTCGTTCCGGGGCAACGAGGGCGTGCGCCGGGCGATGCATTCGGTCTTTCTCTATCACGCGATCCCGGCCGGTCTGGACATGGCGATCGTCAACGCCGGTCAGCTGGACGTCTACGATCAGATTCCGGACAAGCTTCGGGACGCCGTCGAGGATGTGGTGCTCAACCGAAGTCCGGAGGCCACGGAAGCCCTGCTCGACATGGCCGAGGAATTCAGGGGCGACGGCAAGGAAAAGGGAAGCCAGGAAGACCTGGCCTGGCGCGAGTTCGAGGTCAACAAACGACTCGAGCACGCGCTGGTCAAGGGTATCGACAGCTATGTGGTCGACGACACTGAGGAGGCCCGCCAGGCCGCCGACAAGCCGCTCGAGGTGATCGAGGGGCCATTGATGGACGGCATGAACGTGGTCGGCGACCTGTTCGGCGACGGCAAGATGTTCCTGCCCCAGGTGGTGAAATCCGCCCGCGTGATGAAGAAGGCCGTGGCCCACCTGCTGCCCTACATCGAGGAAGAAAAGGCCGAGGCCGACAAGGGCAGCAACAACGGCAAGATCATCATGGCCACGGTCAAGGGCGACGTCCACGACATCGGCAAGAACATCGTCGGCGTGGTACTCCAGTGCAACAACTTCGAAGTGGTTGACCTGGGCGTGATGGTGCCGCTGCAGAAAATCCTGGATACGGCGGAAGAGGAAAAGGCCGACATCATCGGCCTGTCCGGCCTGATCACCCCGAGCCTGGACGAGATGGTCAACGTGGCCAAGGAAATGCAGCGGCGCGGCATGACCCAGCCGCTGATGATCGGTGGGGCCACCACGTCCCGCGCCCATACCGCGGTCAAGATCGACCCCACCTACGATCAGCCCGTGGTGTGGGTGAAGGACGCCAGCCGCTCGGTACCGGTGGCCTCCAAGCTTGCCCTGCCGGATTCGCGCAAGACGATGCAGGAAGAGCTCAAGAAGGAATACGACGAAGTGCGTGAGCGCCACGCCAGCAAGCGTCAGCAGAAATTCCTGTCGCTGGCCGATGCCCGCGCCAACAAGGTCAAGTTCGACTGGGACAGCTACGATCCGCCGCATCCGGTGTTGCCCGAGGCCACTGACTACGCCCGGCGCCAGCCGGTGTCGGACGCGGGCGAAGCGGTGGCCGCCGCGGGTGCCAACAGCGCGGCCCAGTCCGGCATGTACGTGTTCGAGGATTTCCCGATCGAGACCCTGATCGAGACCATCGACTGGACACCATTCTTCATGTCCTGGGAGATGAAGGGGCGCTATCCCAGTATCCTCAACGATCCGAACAAGGGTCCCGAGGCCCGCAAGCTGTTCGACGACGCCCAGACCATGCTCAAGCAGATCGTCGACGAGAAATGGCTTACCGCGAATGGCGTGGCCGGCATTTTCCCGGCCGCGACGGTGAACGACGACGACATCGCGGTGCTGTCCGACGACCGGTCGCAGACCCTGCGCACCATCCACAACCTGCGCCAGCAGGCCGAGCACCGCGAGGGCGTGCCCAACCGCTGCCTGGCTGATTTCATCGCGCCGCAGGACAGTGGTAAGCCGGATTGGGTCGGCGGGTTTGCTGTGACCGCCGGGCTGGGTTCCAACGCCAAGGTGGAGGAATTCAAGGCCGCCAACGACGACTACAGCGCCATCATGGTGGAAGCGCTGGCGGACCGTCTGGCCGAATCCTTCGCGGAATGGCTGCACAAGCACGTGCGCACCGAAATCTGGGGGCACAGCGCCAACGAGGACCTGCCCAACGAGGACCTGATCGCGGAAAAATATGACGGCATCCGCCCGGCGCCCGGCTATCCGGCCTGCCCGGAACATACCCAGAAGGACGACATCTGGGAGCTTCTGGACGTGGAAAACACCACCGGCATCGAGCTGACTGAATCCCGTGCCATGTGGCCGGGGGCGGCGGTATCGGGCTTCTACTTCAGCCACCCGGAATCCCGCTACTTCGTGGTTGGCCGCATTGCCAAGGATCAGGTGCAGGACTACGCCAAGCGCAAAGGCTGGGACATGGAAACCGCGGAACGCTGGATCGGCCCGAACCTGGGGTACGAGCCCACGGAGTAAGCCGGTGTTTCAGGCGGTCTCGATCTGGGCCGAGATCCGCTCGGCGGTGTGCAGGAAAGCGGCGATGTCGCCGCCCGGCATCGGGCGGCCGAGGAGATAGCCCTGCAGGGTGTCGCAGCCCAGCGACTTGAGCAGGCTCATCTGCTCGGCGTTTTCCACCCCCTCGGCCACAACTTCCAGCTCCAGGTTGTGCGCCATGCCGATAATGGCGTTGACGATGGCGCAGTCGTTGCGGTCCACGAGGATATCGCGCACGAACTGTTTGTCGATCTTGAGCACGTCCACCGGAAAGCGATTGAGATAGGACAGGCTGGCGTAGCCGGTGCCAAAGTCGTCAATGGCAATACGTACCCCGTGGCGCCGCAATCTGGCCAGCGCATCGGCCGCAATTTCCGGACTGTCGATCAACACGTTTTCAGTGATCTCCAGCGTGAGCATCGAAGACGGCAATCCGTACTGATCGAGACAGGCCAGGATGCGATCGACGAAGCGCTGGGCCACCAGCTCGCGCGGCGACACGTTCAACCCGACCGGCAGATCGAAGCCGAGATCCGCTCGCAGTGATGCGATTTCCCGGCAGGCCAGATGAGCCACCGCATTGCCCAGGGTAATGATCAGGCCGGCGTCTTCCGCAAGATCGATGAAATCGATCGGCGACAGTTCGCCCAGCGTGGGGTGTTGCCAGCGCACCAGTGCCTCGAATCCGATCAGGGACGCGGTGCGCAGCCGGAACTGGGGCTGGAAGCGGACGAACAGCTGATCCCCGGTTGTCAGCGCCTCTCGCAGGTCGTTTTCCAGTCGCAGGGTGTCAGCGTTGTCCGCGGTCTGTGCCTGGCTGAACCAGACGAAGGTCCCGGCCTTGGCTCTTTTGGCGATATACATGGCGTTGTCGGCATTACGCAGCAGCGTTTCCGGGTCTCGACCATGTGCCGGGAACATGGCGATACCGACACTGGCGCGCGGATACAGGCGCTCGCCATCGATCGTCAGGGGCCTGCCGATCAGCCCGACCAGTTCCTCGGCCATCTTGTCTATCTGACTGGTGTCGCGGGCATCGGGTATCAGCACCACAAACTCGTCTCCGCCCATGCGCGCCACCAGACCGTTGTCGGCGACGATCTGACGCAATCGCCCGCCCACGCGTCGCAGCAGTACGTCACCAGCATGGTGGCCACGGGCATCATTAATGCGCTTGAGCCGGTCCAGGTCGATCATCATGACGGCGAGCTGGCCGCCGGTCTCGCCGGCATCCTGTACGACCTGCTCCAGGCGCTCCTGCATCAACCGGCGATTGGCAAGCCCGGTTAGCGGATCGTGCAGCGCCAGATGCTGGATTCTGGCTTCCGCGACACGGCGCTCGGATATGTCTGCCACCAGTGCGACCGCCTGCACGCCCTCGGCCGTATTCATGGCATTGACGGCGATGCTGACGGGAAATGTCCGGCCGTGTGCGTCGAGCGCGTCGGCTTCGAATCGCAGCGCATCACCCTCCGGCCCGTCATTGGCAAAGAATTCGGTTGCCATGGCCCGCACACGTCTGTGCTCCGCGGGCGGGAACAGCGTGATCATGTCCGCCCCCTCGAGACTGGCCGCCGCATGGTCGAAAATGCGTTCCGCGCCCGCGCTGAAGCTGGTGATGCGATGATCCGGCCCCACCGTGATGATGCCGTCCACGGTGGCTGCCAGAATCGCGCGATGGCGCTTTTCCGAATCGGCATAGGCGCGGCTGAGTGTCCCCGCCAGCTCGAACGCCTTGCGCTCGGAGCGCAACAGGTTCCAGAGGGTGGTTACGATCAGGCCGGTTATCAGAAGTCCCGCGGCGAGAACCAGCCAGTAGGAGCCAGACAGATCGCGTCCGAATGAGGGTCGAGCGCTGATCGTGATCCGCCATTCACGGCCGGCGACGGCCATGGCGGTGGTGCTGACCAATTCGCCGTGACTTGGGCCGTCAGGCAGGGAGTCGAATAGTCGTCTGCCGCTCTCGTCGACCACACGGATATGGAAATCGGTTAATCGCCGGCCGAGCAGGGTCTGAAACAGGTCATCCATCCGGAATGCGGCATAGACAAACCCCTTCACCGGCTGCCTGGCGCTTTGGCCGGTACCGCTTCCGACGGGTTCATCGGCGTAGATCGGCAGATACAACAGCGTTCCCGCCTGCGGATTCTGGCCGAATTCCTGTAGCAACGTGACCGGGCCGGATAGCGTTACATCGCCGGTTTCCCAGGCAGATCGCATGGCGGTTGCGCGGGTGCTTTCCGAAAGCATGTCGAAGCCGAGCGCCCGGCGATTGCGTTCGTCCAGCGGCGAAAGGAATTCAATGGCCGAGTAAAGGTCGCGCTCGGCATCCCGCGGGTGCACCCGGAAGTCGCTGAAACCCGCCTCACGCATGCGGCGCTCGAACATGACGAGTTCCGACGGCGCCAGAATACGGGCAAATCCTACCCCCTGGACACCCGGGTATGACTCGCCCAACGCCAGGGTTTCCATGAATGATCGCCAGGCCTGCCGGGTGACTTCCGGTGTCATCCTGAACAGTGCCGCGGTACCTCGAAGTCCCTGCGTGTAGTCCATCATGCGGTCGTTTATCGTTGCTCGTATCTCGGCAACGTGACGCGCGAAAACACGACTTTTCGCTGCTGTTTCCGCTCGATGACTGGTCCACGCGCCGACGAGAGTCAGCCCTAGCATGATGACCACCAGAACGCCGAGCAGGCCGTGGCGTACCCACGACCGTCGGAGTAAGGCTGATATCCGCCGTCTGGCCTTCATGTCATCGGTAGGATGTAAAAAATAAGTATAGGGCTGGCCATGGCCTTCCTTGCGGCTCCTGATGCCTGTCCGTGGCCGTAACTTGAATGAGTAGGATGAGAATAGTCAGTCAGCGCATCGGAAATCTTCTTGGCGTCAGTATACTAAGCGAGCATTCTCACAAAGGTTACGCATGAGTTCCTACGCGGATAAGGATCAGCTCGGCGCCGGACGCCTGAAACACGCGCCGGCCAATCATCCAGCCGTGGCGCCCGCAAAGATCGGGGTGGTTCTGGCCAATCTGGGCACCCCGGACGGCACCGATTACTGGTCCATGCGCCGGTACCTCGGGGAATTCCTGTCCGATCAGAGGGTGGTGGACTACGCCAAATGGAAGTGGCAACCGTTGCTGCAGCTCGTCATTCTCAGCAAGCGTCCGTTTTCATCGGGCAAGGCCTACCAGAGCATCTGGAATACCGAACGGGATGAAAGCCCGCTGCTGACCATCACCCGTGCGCAGACCGAGCGCGTGCGTGAGCAGCTGACGGCCCGTTACGGAGATGCGCTGGAAGTCGACTTCTGCATGCGCTACGGCAACCCCTCGACGCCAAGCGTGCTCGAGCGCCTGCGCGAGCAAGGCTGCGAGCGGCTCGTGTTCTTCCCGCTGTATCCCCAGTACGGCTCGCCCACCACGGCGACCGCCAACGACCAGGCCTTCCGCAGCCTGATGCGGATGAAATGGCAGCCCGCCATCCGCACGGTGCCGGCCTATTTCGAGCACCCCGCCTACGTGCAGGCGCTGGCCAGTTCGGTACGCGATGCCTACGCCGACCTCGAACAACCGCCCACCCGGCTGGTAGCGAGCTACCACGGCGTGCCGGAGCGTTACCTGCGTGACGGCGACCCCTATCATTGCCACTGCCAGAAAACCACGCGGCTGCTGCGCGACGCACTGGCATTCCCGGCGGACACGGTTGAAACGACGTTTCAGTCCCAGTTCGGGCCGGAGAAATGGGTAGGGCCACCGACGGTGGACCGTGTGGCGGAACTGGCCCGGGCAGGCCACAAGCACATCGCCGTGATCTCCCCGGCGTTTTCGTCGGACTGCGTGGAAACCCTGGAGGAAGTCCAGCAGGAAATCCGCGACAGCTTTATGGCCGCCGGCGGCGAGCAGTTCACCTATGTACCCTGCCTGAACGACCGGGACGATCACATCGACGCCCTGGTGCAGGTGCTGGAAACCGAACTCGCCGGCTGGCTTTAAGGCAGCGGTGCGGGCGAGTGGGCGCTCAGTTCGCCGGCGTCTGCACGAAATCGAGGATCAGATCGGCGATCGGCGCGGTCGATTCCGGGGCCAGGATGTCGCCCGCCAGCACATGCTGGGCGGGATTGCTGGCCCCGGTATACGGCACCAGCTTTTTTCGGCTCGCGCCGATACGCGAAAACGTCGCTTCGGTGGCGTCGGGGCTGACCACCCGGTCATTCGGCGAGTAGATCACCAGAAACGGCACTCGGGCCGCGGCGAGGTCTGTTTGCCGGACCAGCTTCACCATGCCGGCCATGGGCAGCAGGGCCCGGGTCGGGTAGCGGTGCGTCCAGTAGCGGGCATGGCGTTCATTCTGCGGCGTCCAGCTGCGGGTCTCGCCGATGCCAAGTTCCGCGATCAACCCGCCCCAGGGCCACGTGAGCACGGCCGCCTTCGGGTCGTGCAGGCCGAAGTTGGGGGATAGCAGCGCCACCGCGCCCAGGGCCGGCGTTTCCGACCGGGTGGCCAGCCAGGTAGCAATCGTGCCACCGGTCGAGGTACCCATCAGCAGAACCCGATCACCCAGTCGCTCCCCGATGCGATACGCCTCGTAGGCGTCGTTCAGCCAGGCGTTGACGCTGCACTCCAGCAGCGCGTCACCGTCGCGTCCGTGGCCGGTAAAGCGGGTGTAGAACAGATTCGCCCCCAGCGCCCCGGCCACGCGATCGGCCAGCGGCGCGGCCTCCTGCCGGCTGCCCGAGAAGCCGTGCAGATACACCACTGCCCAGACCGTCCGCCGATCGGGCTCATCCGCCCAGACGATGGCCTTTTCCGTGCCCGGCGTCAGATTCGGAATCGACGCCTCCCGTCGTGCCAGAAAGGCGTCGAGATCCTGCGGCAGTGCCGCTGCGGTCAGCCGGGTGTCGATTGTTACGCGCGGGCCGAGCGCCCCGATCAGCCCGATCAGGCAGGCGAGCAGGATCAGCCATGGTACGCAGCGCTTTGTCATCGGCGGTGCTGCGGCATGAACGCTGGCGTTCGATGATTCGTAGGCTGGGAATGCCGCGTAGCCCGTAAATCCGGGGACGGCGGCAATAACGCCGCGTCGCACAGAGCATTCCGATGGGGCATTTCCGCGTCAGCCGCCGAACAGCCAGCCGTGCAGCAGACGCCCGGGCATCAGGGCGAAGCCGCCGGCAATCATCAGCCCGCCGACGTACAGCCCGATCATGTTGCAGCTGTGCAGCATCACGCGGTGATGCCGGGCCGCCCAGTACGCGGTGGGCACGGTCACCAGCGTCAGCAGGCTCAGGCTGTGCAGGTAGCCGAAGTGATTCAGCAGGCGCGGTCCCACGGTGGCCGGCATGAACAGCGTCAGCACCCCGGTCAGCAGCATCAGGAGCAGATAGACTGCGCCCAGCCGCCGGTGCCAGCGCGTGCCCTTGCCGCCGATCATCAGAATCGTGCCGAGCACGAAGGCCGGCAGCACGATGGCGAGATGCAAATAGGCGAGCTGGTGGTAGGTCAGCATGTCGGCGGGCGCGGTCGGTCGCCTTCAGCCGGCGCCCAGCCCGGCGGCGAGCAGGGCGATGGCAGCCGCCCCCATTGCGGTCCGCAGATGATTCCAGCGCTGCCAGTTCCGGCGATAAGCCGGCCAGACCGATGCCGCCTGCTCGGGCGTGGCATCGGCCAGGCGATTGTTGAGCGGCACGTTGAACAGAACCGTCACCCCGAACGGCCCCGCGAGGTACAGCAACGCCCCCGCGACGACCAGCCAGTTCATCGCCGCGTACCAGCCGGTGGCCGCGCCCAGCAGCAACAGCAGGCAGAGCAGCGGCGTTCCCAGGAACAGGCCGAGAAACAGCGGATTGAGAATCCAGGCATTGATGCGCTGCATGGTGGCCATGCCCTCGGCCGCCGGCAGGGCGGCCAGCGCCCGCAGCACCACGTTGGAAAACGCGAACAGCAGCCCGGTTACCAGACCGGCGCCGGTGAGGGCGGCGACCAGCAGCAACGTCATCCGTGTTGGCACCATACCCATGCCGTCGGCCCGCCGGCGCCGATTTCCGGCGCCAAGAACGGCAGCACCCGGCCGTCCAGCCGGCCAACCCGAGCCCGGAATCGCGGCATGTGCTGATCAGTCACGATGCGGCTACTTGAGAATGGGGCGCAGGTCCTCGAGTTTATCGAAGAGATGCCACACGTAGCCGTCCGTGCCGTTCTCGCGGTGCGGGTGCAGATCGGCCAGGGCCGGGTCATTGCAGTAGCTTTCGAACGCCTCGCGGGATTCCCATTCCACCACGATCATCACGTTGCGCGGCTCGATCTCGCCGGCGGCGGACTCCCGGAACTTGCCGAGCGCAACCACCCGGCCGCCGTGCGCCGCCACTTCCTTGGCCGAGCGCCGGGAATAGGCCATGTATTCATCGCGATCGGCGACGTTGAACAGGTTGAGGGCGTAAACGGGCTGAGACATGCTGAGCTCCCTGGTTTTCTGTATTGACAATGTGTGCGGGGCGGCATCAATCACCGGTTATGTCCGGCGGGTGTCGCCGCAACTCGAACCCGCGCACGATGACATAGGCGATCAAGGCCACCAGAAACACGATCAGGAACAGCCACGCCATGCTCTGCAGCGTCTCGATCACCGTGCGGTAAATCTCGAGCGTCCAGCGCTCGGGCGTTAGCTCCAGTATCTGTGCGCCTCCATGCGGGGCGCTGATATACCGCTCCAGCTGATGCACCCGAACCCCGCCCGAAATGCCCACCACGAAGGCGGCGAACTTGATGTAGCGGTGCCAGGCCGATGACAGCTCGGCGGACACGATCCGGGCAAGCACCGCGCCGATGGGGCGGTTGAACAGAAAGACCGTCACCGCGGCCACGCCGGCGGCGACGATCAGGGTGACGATTAGCAGGGTGAAGAACATGAGCTTTGGATCCTAACGCGATGGTTTCAGGGAGGCTGCGCCGTCATTGCTACGACACTAGCTGCCATGAATTCGAAATTTGCCCGAGTATATGCCGCGGGCAGTTTGCCGTGCGCCAGCGTTCGATTAAGCGTACCGCGCGATTATCGATAGCAGTAACGGCAGGTTAGGAAAGCAACGGCTGGATCGCCCCGGCCAGCGCTACCCCGAGGATCTGATGCTGGTCCTCGTCCAGGTGCACCCCATCCACCCGGCTGGTCGCCGTCACCGAACCGGCATCGAAAAACCGGCAGCCGCATTCTTCGGCCACAGCCTCTATTGCGGCGGTTAGTCCAACCGCCTTGTCCTCGGCACCCTGGAACTTCGGTGCGATATTGCCCATGGCCTTCCGGATTTCGGGTGGGGCCACCAGCATGACCGGCGGTACCGGCATGCCCGGCTCGACCGGCGCGCGCCGAATCGCGGCGACCAGCGTCTTCAGCCCCTGTGCCGATTCCCAGGCATTGCGGTTGTGCATGGACTGGAAATCATTGGTGCCCAGGAGAATGACCACCAGCGACAACGGTGAATTGATCTCTATTCGCTGCTCCAGGCCCGCGAGTCCGTTGCGGCCCGGCTTGTATGGGTCGTCCCAGACGGTCCGACGGCCGTTCAGGCAATCCTCGATAACCCGGACGGAAAGCCCGGCATCCAGAAGCCGGCCTTGCAGAACGCCGGGCCACCTCTGCTCGAAACCGAACCGCTTGCGAGTGTCCGGGATGATGCCCCAACTCAGCGAGTCCGCGTAAACCAGGATCTGGTGCATGACTTGTACTTCTCTTGCCGCCGGACGCCCGGGTTAATCGGTAATCGCACGCCGGGCCGGATGTTGCTACGTGAACAGGCGCTTGATGAGCCAAACCGCCCGGCCCAGGACCGGAACGCTTTCAAACATTGGCGCGGTATCCCAGTAGTCAATCTGGTCGACGACCTTGCCGGCGGTATCGAACGTAACCCTGGAAACCCCTTCCAGTTCCCACAGGCGCCTGGGCAGCTTTCGGATGCGGAATGTCATGACCCAGTGCTGAAAGAGCACGAGATCGGTCTGGGCATGCTGCATCATCCTGAACTGAATCCCGTCCATGTCGTGGAACCACTTGTACATGGAGGAGACAACAGCATCGATACCTTGCGAATCCATGAGCGGATCCCGGTACCTGACATCATCCACCGCCAGATTTCGGAAATCCTCCACACTAGCGTCGGTAAGGTTTTCAAAAAACGCCTGATACGTTGCAATGACGTCGTCGGAGATGGCCATGCGTCTCTCCCTTTGCTTATCCCGGTTCTGGCGACACCGCCTTTCCGTTCGCCGCCAACGTTAGCTCTTATCTGAACGCCTGGAAGCATTGAGCGTATAGGCCCAGCGCCAGCCCAATGTCTGCAAGGGTACGAAACCGTGTGCCTTGAGGCATGCCGCAACCTCGTGGGCAGGCTCGAAATCCGGGTCGGGGTGGTGCTCCGTGATGGAAAGCAGACCATTCGGCCTCAACACACGATCGGCTTCTCGCAGGAACGCGTCGCGCGCCTCGATCTCCCCGAATACCGTCACCAGGAACAGGGCATCAAACGATCCATCGTCAAACGGAAGTGACTTGCCGTCAGCCTGCCTGGTCGTGAAATTCTCGGGTTCTACCCCGTTACTGCGGACACATCTGAAAAGGCTCACAATGGGCCTGTAAGGAGTGTTCATGACCAAGCGACGAAAATACAGCCCCGAGTTCAAGCGTGAAGCGGTGGAGCTGACCCGCCAGCCGGGCGTGAGCTG
>JAVKCJ010000046.1:0-15111 GCA_040222795.1 Salinisphaeraceae bacterium | reverse complement strand
ATGCTTTCCAGAAGGGAGCTTGACTGTAACGGAATAATACTTGGCTTTGCGCATCTATTTTTATGCCACTGCAGATCATAAGCAATGCCTTATGGATGGATGATAATAGCGTCAAAAAATGACCTACGGTAATCTGTACTGGGGAAGGATCAGTCGGCCGCCCGCTGGCGGAGCTCGTTCAAGTCGATCCCCAGTGCCTGGGCCGCGTCCTGATGGTCGGATTCCGTGGGTTCGGCTATCCGGTTAATTCGGACCCAGTTTCGCCATAGCGCGTTGAAGGATTTCTTGTCTGGGTTTTCGCGGTAGGACTTGGCGAATAGCGCATTGGGAGCCAAGACTTCGTCGTAGAATTTTTCACGGTCATCCGCCAACGCCTGTCTCGACTGAGCGGCTTGCCACTTGTCCACGAGATAGGCCGGCAAATCCCGCGACTCGAAATCGAGTAGGCGATCACGGGCGGCGAGTTTCGCAGTCTCGACAGGGTCTTGTTCGGGCTCGCACTCGGGCTGGGCGGCGAAAGCAAGAACCTGCTGCTGACAAACCTGGGTGGGGCGATAATCATTCACGACGGCACTGACCGTGTAGCTCGCCAGATTGGTGATCTTGTCCGGTGAACGCTGATAGCGGTCTGCCACGACACGCAGGTTGCCGCGGATGCGCTCGTGGTCGAACCTGGACATGAGGTCGGCTGCCCGCGAATGATCCATGCCGAACCCGAGGAGGTGCTCGAAGAGATCGGGATCGGTGTCGACCACACTGTCGTCCACAACTTTGTCCAGTCGCTTCGAGGACGGGAAACGGGGGCCGGTGTATTGCGGGTTATCCCCAATGGCAAAGCGGATCGCCACCACTGCCCTACCCTGTCGACGAAACTCCGGTTCGACGCGAATCTCGGAATTTCGATTGCAGTCCTCAGTGGCCGGCTTGATGACCCAACGATTGAGCTCCTTGAACGCGAGATAGGCCGTACGATGACCCACGCCCATGAGGCCACGAAACTGTTCCAGGCTCCACCAGGCCGTGTGGCCAAGGTCCCGATAACGGGCGCAGTTTTCGTATAGCGCCAGCGAATGGAAGTGGGTGAACAAGGACTGCACGCCCATGTTCAGACGCGCGAAGACCTCTGGCTGAAGAAGGCGGTCAACCAGAACAGCGGAATAGGAGTAGCTAAGCTGGCCATCATCGATGGCGTAGCCGGCAAGAAGGGATGTGTTCCCGTAGTGGTGTTTCGACCGGCTATCGGTATAGGCCCACTGGATCTTCTTATCGACCAACCCATCCAGGGTGGCCCGGGTACGCGAGTAGTTGCGGGTGTTCTCGCCCAGACGAGCAAGTAACTCGCGCATGGGCATGCTGTGGCGCCATTCAATCTCGACGCGCCCCACGGCGTTGGTCTTCATGGCGTTGGAGATGAGGATGTTCATCGCCTGGCGCTCGCGCAGTGTAAGGGCGGCGGAGATATGAACCGCATCGACCTGCTTGTTGAGGACTTCGACTTGAGGGCGCAAGGGGGGGCAGATTCAATGGACAGGCTGGGATGATCTCGCGGACGGCGGCGGGGATTGGCGGAGAAAGGAGGCTGATCGGAGCCGCCTTTCCAGCGCCAATGTTTACACCTTGGCCCGCCCTTCTCTACACCTTTAGGCGCTATTGCTTACACCTTGCCGCTGATCCTTACACCTGAGTTCGCCAATGTCTCTACCTTGGGCCGCCAATTGCTACACCGAAGCGCGCTTTTATGGACACCCATATTCATGTAAGTGACTGTTTAGCATGGCGCTTCTTGGTCCTTAAATAGGGAACTGCAGAAAAAGAATAAAGCTGCCGCCGCGGTTTTCTCTTGTGTTTACGGTACGTTCTGGGGTGCACACGACCGGTAGATGGAATCCCCGGGATCACACAGGCGCCCGTATAAAAGGGGTCACCACCCGGTCAGGGTGGCGCTCCCAGGGTGGAGAAATGGGCGACATGCTGTGCTCACTACGGTGGAGATATTGGCGCTACTGTTGCGCCCCGCCCTGCCCTTGCGTCTGAAGTCGTGCGTAAACCATCTTCAGCATCCCCGCTACATCCGAGATGCTGGCAAGGCCTGGCCGAGCTCGTCGAATCTGGGTTGCCACAAGCGAAGCCACATAGAACGCGTCCGCTGGACCTACCGGCACCGCGATTGAGCGAGATGGCGCCCGCACCTGGACGAAGACCCTGCCCTGCTGATTTTCGATGCGAAATCCCTTGTCGTTGTTCGGCCCATGATTACTGAAGTCGCAACCGGGGATGATGCCGAGAAAGACAGCCGCCACCGAGAGCAGCTCGTCTTTGGTGAACTGAACGCTGATCTTGTTCGACCAGTCGTAACTGCGTGGCGCGTTTGACGCCGCAGCCTCGAGCTGAAGTGTCGGGTGGTTGCGGCGGGTCTCGGTAATCTCCCACGTCAACGCACCCTTGCCGCCGTAGACATGGTACTGACGGCGCTCGCGTTCATGCGCCACGTTCTGCCCACCCTGCCCTGCTTCATCCTGAGGTGACCCGCCCTGCGGACGATTGGTGGGCTCTTCTCGATGAGCCGGGTGAGCATTGCTGTTTTGGGGCGAGCCGGATCGATCAGGCGCCTGGGCCTGACGATGATCCGACATGGCGGCGACATTGGCCGGGTGGGGGCCTGGCTGGTTCGTCTGACTCTGAGGCAGGAATGGCTCGATCACCTTCTCGACATGCTTGCGCGCATTCGGCTCGCGTGCAGCCCGGTTGAAGGCGTTGGTAAGCGTCTCGATGCTTGCCACCTGCATGAGCTCCGTATGGGCCTGGGGCGTGATAAGCGGCAAACCGAGGGCTTTCAACCCCGCGCTGAAGCAGTCGAAATCGGTAAGGCTGGCGCGGGGCTTGTGGGCAGTCTGGTTCATGGTCGACCTCCTAATCGTTCATTCCCATGATGCCCGAGTTCGGAAAATTGCAAGGGGTCGTGAGAGCGGCACGGCCAACGATCCTGGCGAATGTTCTACGTGGAACATTCCGCAGATGATCCTGCGCGGGTAATCGCTAGTCATGTTCCAATTGGGACATGTTTATTTTCAGTGGCTTAGCGCATCTGAGGCCGCCTTGTTAGCATGATCGCTCTCGAAAAGAGATCTGTTGCCCGCCCATGTTCCAATTGGGACATGTTTATTTTCAGTGGGTTGGCGCATCTGAGGCGGCATTAGAAGCATCGTCTTGGTGTGTTCTGGCCTGCTGGCGCGGCATGCACTGAGTCCGGGAGGTATCGTGTTGCATGTCACGGATTTGGTGTTATCTCTGTCGTAACTGCCCTACCCTTCTCGGGTCCGGGCGCCACTTAATCACAGGAGACATGCCGTGGTTCTATTGAGCCTGCCTCAGCGTAAAGGTGGCGTTGGGAAGACGACACTGGTCAGAATCCTCGCGGACTACTTCGGCGCCAGAAAACGGGTGCTGCTGGTGGACTTGGATGATCAATGCAACCTCAGCAGCATCTTTCTGCCCATGGAGTATGTGGACCGCGGACGGCACTTGCGCCCTCCCCTGCACCCTGACTTCGACCCCGCATTGCCAGACATGGCCGATTGGTCTGGTCGGAGTTCGGTTGCCGATATTTTCTTTCCGAACCGGGTTATCTACCAGTACGAAATCGCCCGACTTGGTGAGGGGCGTGTCGACATACTTCCGGCGGATAGTCGCCAACTCATTGGCGTCCGGGAAAAAGAGAAGGAGCGGGAAAAAAGCGGGCATCAGACACTGGTCGAGGAGGTGATCGGGGGCTTTTTCCAGAGCCCTGAGCTCGCTGAGGAATATGACCTGGTGATCTTTGATAGCGGGCCGAGCGAGAACTCGCTGATGCGGGGCGTCATAAAGGCTTCTAGCCACGTCATTATCCCGACGATTATGGAGCAACAATGTGTTGACGGACTTACAAGTATGTGCGGGATGATCACGGAGGAGCAGGAACGGCGCCCGTCTTCGCATCCTCTGACAGTCGTAGGGGTGCAGGTGAACATGTTTCGCAAGGGCACCTCATTGCACGCTGGGTTTCTGGAGAACGTACGGAATATGCCGGTCGTGGGGGACCTGCTAAACCCGGTGCTTCTGCCACATCGGGTGGCCTACGCGGAGCGCGACGTCAAGGGCGTGCTTCCGAGGTCCATCTTCGACTTGAAGCCGAGTGATACCGCTCGGCAGAAGGCTCTGGAGTTCTGTCAGTTCGTTGAAGCAGGGGTGTTTGGAGACGGTCATGCCTCTTAAACGGCCGCGAAAGATCGACGCAATTCGTGATGCTCAAACAGGGTTGTCTCAAGGAGCAGCATCTCTCAGTCGAACCAGCGATGGCCCAGTGACGGCAAGGGCGACCCGCGTTCCTTTGTCAGATATCCGGCCTGATCCCGATAACGCGCGCCAGCTAAATATCAGCATGGCTATGCTTAACGGAGAGGATAGTCCTAGGAACAAAGATGTTGCTGTCGAGGTAGAGCACATTCAGAGCCTAAGCCGGTCCATCAAGGAGTCAGGATTGCTGCAACCGGTGGTTGCTTACGAGACCGCGGGAGGCGCAATCGAATTGCTGGCCGGTGAGCGCCGATGGTGGGCCTGTCAGCTGGCAGGGCTGGATACGATTGACGTGATGCTCTATCCGGAAAAGCCGAGTAATGGCGCCGTAAGAAAGCTGTCGGAAAACCTGCATCGCCGGAATCTTGACCTCGCAGGCATATTGCGCGGCCTGAGGCAGATCCTGGACGAGAGGAGGGCGCTCGATGACCCGATCGAGACGGGGGATGACCTGAGAGAGGCCACCAGCCTTCCAAGGACCACCGCCTACCGGTGGTGGACCATCCTGAATGGGCCCGAGGATGTTCGACAGGCTATTTACGAGGGGCGCATACCAAGTCTTCATGTGGCGGCTTCTCTGGTAGAGCTGCCTGATCAGGATCGAGAATCTCAGATCGAGACTCAGGAGTTCATCGATACGAAAACCGATGGCAGTCGGCGGGGCAAACCGAAGAAGCCAGCTGCAAAAAATGAGCGAGCGGGAAGAGCGTTACGCCTTGGTATGGTCAAGAACAGCGAAGTGGTGAAGCAGATCATCACCACGATGGCGCCGGATCTAGCGAATAAGGTATCGAACTGGAATGACGCCGCCGTGGTGGAGAAGGCCTGGCGGCAAATGCTCGATGAGTTGGGGAGGGACCACGAGTAGGCAACGCAAACTCGGACACCTGAACGGTGAATGGCTTGTTGCGGACGCAATGCTGGACACCTGAACGGCAAATCAGCTGCCGGTGACGCAAACTCGGACACCTGAACGGAGAATCCATTGCCAGCGACGCAAGCTCGGACACCTGAGGCATCACGAAGGATTGTCCATGCGTTGTCGTGAGCGCCGTCTCGCGATGCGAAGAGAAAAGCAGCAGCAGACCAGCATGAGGTTTGGACTTCAAGCCTGCTGCGTTTAATTGCTTCCAGCAGTGCTTTTCTTTATTTGGGCTCTCGTTAATTTATTATAATCAGTGGTCTACGTGTTATCCGGTGGCCAGGATAGCGCGCTTTGGTGTCCCGAATAGCGCAATGAGCGAGGCCATAATAGCGCCGGTGGATGGCCGAAAGAGCGCACGAGTGTCCATAATGGCGCACGAAGGTGGCCAGGATAGCGGGAATTAGTGGCTGAATTAGCGCTGCGACATCGTGCGCGCTGAGCCATCTGGCGTGGGGCTCCCGGAAAACGTGGTAGAGACTCGTGGGCCATATAGGTGGCCAGAATAGCGCTTTAAGCTTAGGGGAATTGCGCTCGATTTTCGCATTGCTGATCAGTAACTTGGGAACTAAAAGTGACAGCCATTGGTGGCTTCTTTGTGGAAGAGTGTCCTGAATAGCGCGATCTTGACTGGCCGAGACTTGTTGAAGGTGTCCAAATGAGCGCGATTAGCGGAGCGGAAAAATTCCGGAGGGTCAATGACGGATGTTAGGTGGCCACAATAGCGCTTCGACGCAAACTCGGACACCTGAACGATTAACCATAAGCTTCTGAGCTATCACCGGTTTCAGGGAAGAAGAAGATCAAGGTGTCCCAAATAGCGCGATCGTCGAGGGCAGGGAGAGCACCTGGCGGACGCTTGACAGGCTCTCTTCAGGTGATAAAAACGCTCAGGTGTCCGACTTTGCTGCAGGCCTGACGCGTGCTCAGACATAACCAAGAAAGTGGCAAGGCAGTCGTGCTGCGCAAGCATGTCGCCGCAGTCCACGTCGTTTCTCCCTTGACGCTCAAAGAGAAGCAGATGGCCAACCTGCTTCTCGAAAATGCGATGCGAACTAGCGACGACGGCGGGAGCATGACCAGCCATAGCATCTACATGCCCGATCTTGCCGAAGACTTGATGGGTTCGAGAAAGAACCGGGATCGACTCAGAAGGGCACTCAACGGACTGCTGAAAAAACGGGTGGAATGGGCCTATACGAACAAGGACTACAGGCAGGAGTGGGGCGCCAGTAGCTGGTTGGCCGGCTACCAGTTCAACGGGAGCACGTTGGAATACTCCTACAGTGAGCAGCTGGCCGACAAACTCGTGAAGCCGGCCGTCTGGGCTCGAATCAACTTGAGCATTCAGGTCCAGCTCACCAGTCTGCACAGCCAGGCCCTCTACGAGAACTGTGTCCGTTACCGCGGCACGGGCCGGACCATGATCTGGGACCTTGAGACCTTCCGAAAACTGATGGGGGTGGATGGCCACAGCATCTACCTGCAGTACAAGGAGTTGAATCGGAAGGTCATCAAACCGTCAGTCGAGGCGATCAACGCGTACACAGAGATCGAGGTTGAACCTACGATCTATCGCGAAGGCAAACGAGTAAAGCGGATTGGGTTCCTGGTCCGTGAGAACGTGAATTATGAAGGGCCGAATATCCCCAATGCCGAGCTCACCGGAAGGGATGTCGATCCGAAAAGCATTGAAGAGCGCCCCGAGACCTTCTCGGCCATGATGAAGTTCGGGATCGACCCGACACAGGCGGTAGCGCTGCTGCGTGACTACGAGGACGACCAGATACTGGACAATCTTCGGCTTGTGAGTTCACGGCTAAGAGACAAGCCGGGCAAGATCAAGAACGTCGGGGGGTATGCGATCAATGCGATTCGACGTGATTACCGGGCGGAACATCTGGACCTGCAGGCCGCGATGGATTTCTCAACGCCGGAAGAAAAAGCAAGAGAGGAGGCCGATCGGATCAAGCGGGAAGCCGCTGCGGATGTCGCTGACTTCGAATCCGATTACAAGGACTGGCGCGTTGACCGCTGGCTTTCCAGTGTGGATGAGTCGTTGCTGTCCGAACACTTCGAGGAGTTCATGGAGTCGATGGCGGTGAAATACCCGACCATGAAGAAGATCCTGTCCAATCCCAGTCACAAGGGCACAATTGCGATGTGGCGCGAGTGGATTCGAGAGCACATCCTCCCAGAGCCGTCCGATACAGAACGGCTGAGCTTCGCCAAGGAGAGCGGGTTCGCCCTGAATGAAACCCGGGTGGCCGCGGGTGAGGCGCCTCTGGTGGAATAAAAAAAGACCGCCTCCAGATGGAGGCGGCCTAAAGGGTAGTGTTGGCTACGCCGCTTTCGCCGTGAGACGAGAGCGAAGCGCCCCGAACAACGCTTCCGCCAACCCATCAACTGAGTCAACGAAGGCGTAGTCGCGGTCAAAGACCGACGGCAACCCCGATCGGGCGTCCGAACCAATCCCGAGAGCAATCACTTCGACGTTTTCACGTCGCAGACGTGCAATGACGTCCCGTGTCGCCTCGAGTCGGTTGGGCATCCCGTCCGTGATCACCACGACGAGCTTGCGCTCGGCATCGGACCAGGCCATTTGGGTGGCGGCCGCCCAGAGGGCATCCGCCATCGGTGTACCACCACTGGCATGCACGCCGTAACGCCGGAGCGTTCGCGACGGGCGCTCGCCAGGTCGGGTCAGTACCTCGGTTGCCCCGGACCGGCCGGGGAAGAGGCTGACAGCAACCTCAGCATCAGGAATGCGCTCAAGCGCCATACCCGCTGCCGCGGTGGTCTTGACGGCCAGATCGACCTCGTGGCCCATAGAGCCACTACGATCGAGCAACACATGCACCGCCGTGTTGACGGCCGGGGCAGGGTCTTCCTCTCGAAAGAGGTCGATCTCCGCAGCCAACAACCGGTGCACTCGTTCCGGCTCGATCTCGATGCCATCGGTTTCAAACCGAGTGTCATCCAGATTCTGGGCTTCGAGAAGCCCAATGAGCCGGACGTAGGCCGCCCGGGCTGCCGCGTCCACACCGCGCCGGATCTCGCCCGGGTCAGCTGTGTCCGTGGCAACCTCAGGGTCGCTGTCGTAGGCACCCAGACTGTTGTCTGAGTAACGACCATTCTGGGCTATCTCCTGAATCTCCTCCTGGAGCTTGTCAGAGATATCCGCGATGCGACCCGTGTCCTCACCGGAGAGCATTTGCGCTGCGGCCTTGGCCACAGCATTGCCATCGCCGGCACCCGTACCACCGGCGCCGCCTGGATCAGAATTCTGATCATCGGGTTTGCCGGATGACGATGTGTTGGCCTGGCCATCTTCGTCTGCCTTGCCGGCCTGGGAGCCATCTGCCGGCTGATTGCCGGAGGATGCGTCAGAACCGTCATCGGGGGAGGCATCATTGCCACCGTCACCGGTGTCGGACTGAGTTCCCTGGCCGCCGTCGGCGGTGGACTGGTCACTATCCTGGTCGCCGGCATCGCTGCCGTCGTCGCTGGACGAGCCGTCCTGGTTATTGTCTTCCGGGGGCTGATCGAGAAGATCCTTGACGAGATCGGTGATCTCGCCGGCAATCCTCGCGGAGTCCGCGGTTGACTCGGCCTGCTGGATCGAGAACAAAGCCTTCTCGATGGCATCACAGGTCGCTTGGGGAAGCACTGCCTCCAGCTGCTCCTTGGCCCCTTGCGCCCAGTCGAGCAGGGCGTGTTGGCCAAGTATCTCGCCACGACCTCGATAGAGGACGTAAGCCTGGAGGATGGACAGCGGGCTGTCCTCGTTGGTGACCGGCTCGAACCAGCCCTCGCCGTCGACGAGGTTCTGAACCAGCCGAGCCAGGTGCTTTCGGGCGCCGGGGTAGAGCCGCATGACCTGCGTCTCCATCCGAACGTCCTCGAGCGCCTGGTATAGCCACCAGGTGGTGCCGAAAGCCGCTTTGACATCAAACGCCGATTGGTTGGCGTTGTCATCTGGCGGTGTCGGCCGGAGCGACGGATCCGTGAACCGGTTATGCCCCCCCCTCATGGAGAGTGAAACCGATCGCACGAACCGCGAAGTCCGGATCATTGATGTCGGCGGCCGGAATGACCACCGATTCGAAATCGGTGTAGGCCCGAGAGCCTGACATCCGAAAACGAAGGTTGAGTTTGCGGGCCAGCATCCCACAGAGGATCGGAAGTGACTTCGCAAGAACTTGATTTGCCATGTTTCCTCCAGATCGGCGGAGCGGCGTAAGCCGCCCCGCCTTGAGGGTTAAAGGACGAACCAGCCGCTTGTTGCGGACTGATTTTCGGTCTCCGGTTGGTCCTCATCGTCGGACTCGTCGGCATCACCACACAGCGCTTCTTCAAGCTCGCGTGAATCAGCCGGCGCCTCAGATGAGGTCGGAGCGGGTTGGGTGTCATCTTCATCGTCGTCCTGCGACTCGTCATCGGTCTGGGAGGCGCTGGCGAAATTGCGCAGCGACTCCGTATCCCGGAGCAGCAGGGCGAGCCCCTGAAGGGCTACCAGAGGGGTACCCTCGATCGGCTGCCCCTTCGGGGGAAGCTTGTCGAGGACCTCATCGATCCGGGTTACGACACTCGAAATGCCGCAATCCAGGAACGCCAGTCCCTCCAGTTTTTCGCGGAAACGCTGGAAGGGGCGGCGGATGGCATGTGTGGCCACCGACTTGCCTTCGAGCGACTCCCGATAGGTCTGTGCCGCCTCGACCGCGATTTCGTGGTAGAGATTGGACACGATGCCGTTGACGGGAAGCTCTTCGCTCTCGTCAACGGGGGATAGCCGGTATAGATGAAAGGCGAACTTGGTCTTCGCCTTCACCAGGTCGAGGGGGTCAGCTGCGTTGGCCACAGCTGGCGCCCACTCCCCGGCTTGCGAGGCCCAGGCCTTGACGGCCTCGGGGTACTCGTTGAAAAAGCTGACAGAGGCTGAGTTGAAATCACACTCGGCTTCGTTCAGCTCGCTGACCACTTCCTGTTTGCGATCCAGGGGGATGGCGAAGCCACCCATGAACCGGGTGCCGTAGCGAAGGCAGATGCGCTCGCCGCGGCGACGGATGGTGTTCAGCGGTTTGACCAGAGATGGGTTGAAGGTCTGTTTCTGGCCCAAGCTCATCAGCTCGGAAGGCGGAACCTTCTGAAGCCTCAGATCCTCGGCAAGATTTGCCTTCTTTCCGGTCGGGACGTCCACGTCCAGGTGGACGCACACGACGTTTTCGAGCAAGGACTCATCAGACATGATGTCCCTCCATTGGGTATATAGATAGGTTGGGTTCGAACCCCCGCGACGGACGCCGCGGAGAACTTGGGTGTCCCATTGATTTTCGAGATGGGCATTCTCGGTAGCCCCGAGGGGCGACTACATGCCGGCGCCAAACGGCGGCCAGGCCGGGGAATCCGGTAAAAAGGGGAGGGGGCGTCATGCCCCCTCTCCTAATTGCCCCTGCTACTCACCTTTCTCGATGAGCCCGAGCATCTGTCTGACGGCTTCAGCGTCAGATGCCGATGCCCGGCGAAGCAGACAGGCGTCGAGAGACCTTTGGATCGGGCTCTCGCCTTTCTTCTCGACATCCTTCCAGAGAAGGGCATAATGCGCCACCTGGAGGAGTTTTCGCGTGGAAATGGTGATCTCCAGCGCGTTTGCCGACTCGGCACCGTCACGGGTGCCGATGTAGGAGGCACGAACCTCCTCTGCCAGACGGCAGAGAATGGTGCGTGCCACCTCCGGCAGCTTTGGCTGAACCCGGGCCAGGAGGGCTTCCTCCACCTCCCGTTCGGCATAGCCGACCTCGAGATAGATGAAGCGGTCCGTGGTGGCTACGTCCATTCGGGATACACCCGTATGGAGGCCGGTTTCATCGCCACCGCCGGCACTGTTGCCGGTGGCCAGGACCCGGAATCCCTCTGCAGGGACAATCGGGTCTCCGCCGAGCTGAGGCACGATCAGCGGCGCGCCCTCCATGAGAGCATGCAGCCGGGTGACCTCACGGGGGTCCAGTCTGTCGATTTCATCGAACAGGACCGGATACCCGTTTCGCACGGCAGCCGTGAGCGGTCCATCCTCGTACGAGATGGCCGCCCCCTCCTTGACCACGACTCGGTAGAGAACCGAGTCGAGCTTCATCGACTTCCCGCAGGGGATGACGATGAGCGGCACGTTGAGTCGAGCAAAATACTGCTCGGCCAACGAGGTCTTGCCCGACCCTGTGGGGCCGGTCAGGAACAGACCTTCGGAACCGGCGGCATGAGCCCACCAACTGGCGAGCTCAAACACGAGGCGTTGCCGAAAGGCATAGTGCGGATCCTTCTTGGGAAGGAACTCCGAGTTTTCACCCTCGGTGCCACCGGGGACGGTGATCTCCTTGGGGATCGGCAGGCCGAAGTTATCGGCCAGCGAATAGGCTTGATTTAATTCCACGGTAGTCTCCTAGTGGATGAGCGTGGCGCGGAAGTCTTCGTGGCGGGTCAGCCAGGCGAGAGACTCCTGCAGTTCGGTGGGATCCACGCCTGTGCATGCGCAACAGGCCTGGTATGAGAAAGGCGTCATCGGGTGGTCCTTGGGCACCAGCGGTGCATGAACCCAAGCCCAGACTTCAGCCTTCTGAACGTCGGAAGCCCTGCCATCGAGCAGGGCGTGGAGGGATCGCTCAAGCACGCCGTCATGGAGTGCGAAGATGTCGCGATCGGTCCACTCAAAGGTTTCCTCGACAACGACGTCATTGATGTCGTCATCAGTGTCGAGATCACCATTCGAGAAGAAGCCAAGCAGTAGCTGCTCGGTATCTTCCGGTTCGGCCTTGCGTGCGCGCCGGATTGTTCGGCGAGCAATGAAATCGGCCTGTTGCGACCCCCCTAAGAGGGCCAGAGCAAGTTGAGTACCCATGGGTTTCTCCTGCGCAGAAGAGGAGAGACCTCGCCCCTGGAGGGACGAAATCCCTCCAGTTGGGTGGGTTGGTTTGGGTGGTCCGGGTTTAGCGAGCCGGACGGACTCGATCTGCCCACAAGGGGCGAGAATTCGGTCGGGCATTCACCCTTTCTGCGAAGGCCGGCATCCAGCGTCCGGAGAAAGGGCGCTCATTAAATGAGCGCCAGGTAGGTGAGGGTCAGATGACGAACCAGCCGCCACCGTCACCATTCACTGCTACGGCCGGGGTGTCCGGCTCGGACTCTTCGGCATTGCTGGGTGCAAAGCCAAAGCGTTCCGAGGCTGCGTTTTCCGCTTCGCCGGTACGGCAAAGCTCCTGAAAGTCACACAGCCCGCAGGGGGTGTTGTAGGCCATCCGCGGACGCCGGTAGAAGCGGCCTTCACGGATGCATTGGGCGTTGAACTTCACCTTCTCGACGAAGGCGGCAAGGTCCTCCTCGCTGCGAGCGGGCACTAGGTCCGGGGCACGGACCTCGGGACCCTTGCCGCGACCCGAGGTCGAGACCTTGCGCTTTAGGCACTCCAGAAAACCGAGTCGAGCGACGTCAGAGACGCCAAGCATTTCGGTGTTATGAAGGACCAACAGCTGATAGGCCGTGAGCTGATCATCGAGATCACTAAAACCCTCCGGCGTGGCGCTGGCGGGCGTCTTGAAATCGACAACAGCTAAGCGACCCATCTTGTCGTAGCCGATGAAATCAAGCTTTCCCCTAAGTTGAACACCAGGTTCAATTTCGCAAGAGAGCATGATTTCGAGCTGGGGGACGTTCTGGTCATCAACCAGAGGCGTCAGCCCGAACTTGGGCCAAAGCTGGTGGAATCGAGTGACGATCGCCCGGCCGGTGGCCAGAAGACTTTCCTCGTCCCATCTCGACGAATACTTGATCAACTTGGTCCGGAGCATTTCTGCCTTCCAGGCCTTGTTGAACACTTCTTCGACGTTGAGCTTGTCCGGCTCGCCGGCATGGTGTGCCCGCACAGACGCCTCAAAGGCGGTGTGCGCGGCACTGCCGAAGGGCAGGTTGGCCGAAGTCTCTTTCTGTCGAACCTTGAGAACGTGCTTGATCTCGTACAGACGAGGGCAGTTCTCGTAGTCCGCCAGTTTGCTTGGGGACAATCTGAGGCTCATGAGAGTCTCCTCGATTGCCGGACGTAACCCACCCCCGGAACGGGAGCAGGTCCCGTCCGGGAGGGGTGGGTGAAGGGACTAGGCCGTGGCCGCGTCCTGATCGGCGTTGTCGGGATCGGTGTTATCCAATTCCGCCAGGCCGGACAGGAAGTCCCGGATCTCGTCATCATCGCTGAACTCCGGCACCTCGATCTCATGACCTTTGGTGCGCATCTGATCAACGACGTTTCGGCAGTTGCGTAGCAAGCCCTGGGTGACCCCCTTGGCCGGCTTCGACTTGAGATTGGGCAGCGACACCTGCTTGCCAGTGTCCGTGGGTGCGGCGTTGCCGTCCTCGGATTCTGGTTCGCCGTTGTCGGATTCTGGTTCGCCGTTGTCGGCTGCCTCGCGATGCCCCATGGCCTTGCGGGACTCCTTTTCGTCTTCGTCGAAGACTTCGCCACCGAAACCGCAAGCCGCGACCAGACGCTGTCGAGCAGAGGTCTCGGCGCCCTTCCAACCATTACTGGTATGGATGATGGCGCGGGTGGTGGCGTTCTTCACCGCGTGGCCCTCCGGTGAGTAGAGAGTGGCAGTGAAGATGTGGGCGCGGAGATCTTCCAGGGCGATGCCGATATCATGCGGCAGTTTCCCGGCTTCCAGGGCGGCCTTGACGATGCTGCAATACGCAGAATCCGCCTCGAGCGCACTCTGGTTGGTGATCTCCACACGCCAGCCTTCGGCAGTGGGATACGCCGCTTCGAAATCAGGCAATCGTTCCGACAACGGAATGTAGTCGTAGGCATTGCCGTTGTCATCGAAGCACTTGACGGACCGCTTGGCCATGAGTTTCTCCTTGGGTTAGCCGAACTCGTAGGGCATATCCATGCCCTGGTCATTCGGGTTGATCGGGGGGCCCTGGTTGTAGGCTGGCTGGTTGCCATAGGCCTGCTGGGGCTGGCCCTGAGTGGGCTGACCCTGGTTCTGGTTCTGCCGGCCTCCGGAGAGGATCTGCATCTCATTGCAGACGACCTCCGTGGAATAACGGTCGGCACCGGACTGATCCTGCCACTTGCGGGTCTGCAGACGACCCTCGACATAGATCTTGCTGCCCTTCATCACGTAATCGCGGATGACGTCCGCCACACGTCCGAAGAACACCAGGTTGTGCCACTCGGTGCGCTCCTGCACCTGGCCAGACTGCTTGTCTTTCCAGCTTTCGCTGGTGGCAAGCCGGACGTTGGCCACAGAAGAACCGCCCTGGGTGGCGTTGATTTTCGGATCCGCACCGACGTTGCCGATGAGGATGACCTTGTTGATACCTCGTGCCATGGAATGGCTCCTTTGGTTGATTGGTAGATCGTCACGGTGTTGCCGCAACGGGATTGGGTAGCCCGAGAATTGAGTCGGGCAGCTCATTCACCGCCGAGGCGGTTGAATCCCGTCGAGCCCCACACGAGGCGTTCTGATTCCAGAATACGAGGGTTCTGGAAAATGCAACCCCTGATGTAACAGGGATTTTGGCGAGGGAGTGCGGGGCCGTGGTGCGGCGTTGGGGTGCCGCTAACCCGGATTAGGTGGGGCGCAGTAGCCTACCTACGATGCTAGATCGGCAGGCAGGGGGAACGCAGCGCGAAACCGGCGTGATTAAGCAGGGGTTTCCAGGCGCGTGAATTGGAGTTCCACCCTCACCCCGTCACCGCGGTCCGTTCCGCGGCATCCGGGGCGGGATTGATTCGCGCTTCGCAGGCCGCCGGAGTGAGCGCGGCATCCGCCGCGTCACCACACGGGATCGTCCGGCCTCCACGCGCCTGA
>JAVKCJ010000045.1:0-3989 GCA_040222795.1 Salinisphaeraceae bacterium | reverse complement strand
CGATGATTGTGAAATGGGCATCCATGATCCTGGTCCAGTCGCACAGGGAGAAGAAGAGGGGGCGGTCGGGCACCGCCCCCGCTATTGGCCGCTACTTTGCGAGCTGATCGAGGATCGGCTGCGCGAAGTCTGCACCTATGTCGTTGACGACCTCGGGCCAGACCTTCTCACGGACCGAGGTGGCGAGAGCGGAAAGCTCCTCCGACGTCAACTCGTTGATAGTGGCGCCGGCCTGGGCAAGCCGCTGCTCGAAAGTTTTCTGCTCGGTCGGCGCTACTTCCCAGCGCTTCGCCACGAACTCTGCAGCCGCCGTCTCTAGGTTGGCACGGGCGGTGTCCTCGAGCCCTTCCAGCACACCGGTATTGATGAGCAGGTACCAGACCTCGAAATGCGTGTTGGCTGGGATATAGCTCTGAGTCACATCGCGGAAGGAGGCGTAGTACCCCTCCGCCCCTGCACCGAGCACGCCGTCAACTACTCCGGTCTGGATGGCTGTGAAGGCCTCGGAAAACGGAATCGGCGTCGAGATGTATCCAATGGCCTCACCGAGCAGTTGGTAGCTTCTGATCGGCGGAACCCGGAGCTTGATGCCCTTCTTGGCGTCGGGATTCCCAGGCTCGATCGCATCGCGATTCAGGGCGATGCCCCCGAAATATACTGGGTAGGCGCCGAGAACGGTAATATCCTGCTCGGCGTAGAGCTTGGTCATCTCGGTGCTGATCGGGCCGCCGGGCCCGAAGGCCTTTTTGGCTGCCTCCCAATCTTCCACCAGGTACGGCATCACAGAGAGCTGCATTCTCCGATCCAAGCCCGTAGCAGGGGGCTGAAGCGCCATTTCGATGGCGCCAATCGAGACGCGTTCCTGAACCACCGTATAGTCGCCGAGGGCGCTGGCCGGATAAAGCTGGATCGTGGTTTCGCCTCCTGTCGTCTGCGCCACGGCCTCGGCAAACTCAGTAAGCTCCTGGTGAACGCTTGACGCCTGGGGGCGAATGTGACCTAGCTTGAGCTCTTCGGCCTTCGTCGCAGGTGCGAGAGTAAGTAGCGCAGCCAATGCAGCCGAGCCGAGAAGATAGTTTCTCATAGGGATTCCTCCTTGTTGCGGTTTTTCATGGTTAGTAGCCAAAGAAGCGGGGCAGAGAGAGGGAGAGGTCTGGCCAGAAGGCGGTCAGGAACACGACCGGCACGTATCCAAGTGCGAGGAAAAGCATGGCCGGCGGGATCACTTTCGTGACCTTAACGTTGCCAACGCGGGCGCCGAGATAGAGGATCGACGCGTAGGGTGGGGTCACACCACCCATGGCAGTATTCACACCCATGATTGCCGCAAATTGAACCGGGCTTACCTCAATGGCGGACATCAGTGGCAGGAGCAGTGGCGCGAGCAGGATGATCGCGGTGATGTCATTCACAATCATGCCCACGAGGAAAAGTAGCAAGTTCACGAGGATCAGCAGCAGCAGCTTGTTCTCGGTGATTTCGAATATCCCTTCGACGAGGGCCTGCGGGACGCCTTCTACTACGAATATCTGGCTGAGGATCATTGAAAAGAGGATCATCACCATGATCGTTCCGACCGAGGTTGCAGCTTCCCGGCCCGCCTCGAGGAAGTTGCTCCAGGTCAATCCGCGATAGATCAGGAAGCCGACCGGCACGGCGTAGATCACGGCGACCGCAGCCGCTTCGGTCGGTGTCATGATCCCGCCGTAGATGCCGCCGAGGATGATCACTGGCATGAGCAAGGCGGGAAAGGCGTGGATGCCGCGGCGCGTAGCTTCTCCAGAAAACGCGGCCAGCGAGGGCTTTTCATCCAACACCAGCGGGAATTTGCGTGCCATCCACAGGTTGATCACACTGAAATTCAGGGTGATGAACAATCCAGGGCCGAGCGTAGCGAGAAAGCAGGCAAGTATCGACGTGTCGGTAACCCAGCCATAAACAATCATCGTGACGCTCGGCGGGATCAGGAGCCCAAGGACCGAACTATTGGTAATGAGGGCAGTTGCGTATTCCCGCGGGTAGCCGCGGCGCTCCATCTCTGGGATCAGAAGCGGTCCGATCGCGGCCACACCCGTGAACCCAGAGCCGGAGATCGCGCCAATGACCGCGCAGCTCATGGTGGCTACTACACCTAGCCCGCCGCGGATGTGGCCGATAAAGACGTTTACGAAGCGCAGGAGGCTTGCCGCGATTCCGCTCGCGCTCATGATTGTGCCGGCGAGCACGAACAAGGGAATCGCGAGCAGAATTGGATTGCTCAATTGCTGCATACCCCAAAGGATGTTTCCCTTCATGGTAACGCCGCCAACTAGGCTCATCACCATGAGGGCAGCACCGAAGCACCAGGGCAGGGGAACGCCGAAGGTCAGCAAGACGACGAGCACTGCGATAGCAAGGAGTGCGATTTCAACCATGGAGCTTCTCCTCCGAGCTGTCGACCGCGATGGCTTGATAGTCGGCCTCGTGGGTGTCGAGCCCGCTGTAGTTCCCGGCTGCCAGCGCTCGGATGTTTCTGTAGAGGTGCCAGATCGTGTAGACAGCCATCAAGACGAGGGCGATCATCAGCGCGACGTCTGTATAAAATGTTGGAATGTAGAGGGTCGGGCTTTCCCGCCAGACCCGCAATGAGTAGCTGGTGTAATCCCAGGCCCACCAACTGAGCCATGTGATCACCGTGAGGCTGAGCACTTCCCCGACGATTGCGAGTAGCGCGTGGCCCCGAGCGGTCTTGATGAAGATCTCGAGCACGTTCGCGCGGATCTGAGTATTCTCGCGCGAAGCGTTGACCGCTCCGAGCATGTAGAGCCAAATCGTCGGGTAGAGTATTGTTTCCTCGAGCCCCATCACCGGGACTTGGAGAATGTAGCGGGTGATGACCTGCACGAACTGGCCGAGGGCCACCAGGCCAATCAGGGTCGTGAGGCTTACTCGTATCAGTTGTTCCATCGGCTTCCTCCAGTACATGCCCTCTTGTCAAAGCCAGTGCATAACGTCCAATTTGAAATATCTTGAAGTCCATAGATTCGCTTTATTGGAGGCGTTCGTGAACCTATCCTTCCGCCAGCTACAGACATTTCGCGAGGTGATGAGGGCAAACTCACTTTCTGAGGCTGCACGCTCCCTCGGCCGAACGCAGCCGGCAGTAAGCGCTATGATTGCGAGTCTCGAGTCTCAAATCGGTTTTCGGCTTTTCGAGCGGGATCGCGGTCGACTGGTCCCGCGACCCGAAGCTCATTATTTTTATGAGGAGGCCGATTATATTCTCGGTCGCCTTGCCCAGACGGCGCTGACCATGCGGCAGATCGGCAATTTCGAGGAAGGCCAGTTGCGTATCGTCTGCACGCCCGCGACCTCGATTTACTTCATGCCCAAGGTCGTCGCGCAATTTGTTCGCGACCGGCCCCGCTTAAAAGTGTCGCTGATGACGCGCTCGTCGAAGGTTGTCGAGGAATCGGTGGCATCGCAGCAATACGACATCGGACTAGCCGAAGCGCCGATCACACCGCGCGGAACGCTCGACACCTGCGCCTTCGCCATGCCGTGTGCCTGCGCGCTGCCGGCAGGCAGCCCTCTAGCACAGAAAGAATTCATCAGCCCGCCGGATCTGGCGGGGCATCCGCTGGCCCTGCTCTTTTCCGAACATCGAACCTGCCGCGACATGCTGACAGCTTTCGAGGAAGCCGGGGTGCTGCCGATACAACGTTTCGAGACGCTGACTTTCGCGGCGGGATTGCAATTGGTGGCGGAAGGTCTGTGCGTGTCGATTTGTGATCCAGTGACCGCCGCGAGCTATCACGTGCTGAACGGTGCTAAAGTGGTATTCCGCCCGTTCCGACCCAAGATCGAGTTGCCTCTCGTGGTGCTGACACCTACCTACAGGCCACCTTCCCTTGTAGCCGAGGCATTCGGGAAAGAACTTAAAGGCGCGCTTTCTGACCTGATCAAGGACTGGCACTAAACCGACATGGCTCAGACTAGGTGTTTTGAGC
>JAVKCJ010000044.1:0-91854 GCA_040222795.1 Salinisphaeraceae bacterium | reverse complement strand
CCGGCGGGCGAGTCCTGCCTCGAACGGGGTTCGAGGCAGGATGCCCTGTGCGCTTCGGTCGGCGAGGGGGTGTTTCGACGGGTCATCCATGACCCGGCGAAAACCGCGCGCCCGTCCTGGGCGCGCCCCTACGGGCCGGGAACCTCGCCGCCCTGCAGTGCTCGGCTCGTCCCGACGGGAATCGAGAGTTGCCATAGTCGGGCGTGGTCGCTTCTTCCTTCCCGTTAGCGCTTGCCGATCGACATCAGGCAATGCGCTGGGGTCGTGCCGGGCAATTGCCGACGCCACCGCTACGGGGCCGGTGACGCCTCGCCAAAACGTTCGGCCAGCGCATTGGCCTCTGCGATGACCCGCTCGCGATACTGAGCCTCCAGCAGCTGGCGCTCGGCGTCCAGCCGCTCGATCTCCGCCCGGGGGCGCTGGCGGCGGGCCAGCCGCCGGGGCATGTGTTCGGTGGCGTCATGCAGTCCGTAAATAGCGGGGTAGTGATCCTGGCCCTCGCCGGGCGGTAGACGGTTGTCGATCAGCACCTTCAGGCGGATCGCCGCTTCGGTGAGATTGAGGTCGTCATGCAGCAGGGCGCTCGTGATCAGCCGGATGCTTTGCGACTGGTCGGCCCGGGCCGCGCGGCGCTGTTCCGTCAGCGCCCGCCGGCGGGCCAGCACGCGCCGCCAAAGCCAGGCGGCGTAACCAGCCAGGCCCAGCACGATGGCGGCGCCGGCGATCGTCAGGAAATCGAGCATGGCTGCATTGTACGCGCCGGTTGTCGGTGTCGACGCGTTGTGGTGCACTCCGCTCACCTCATTCGCCGCCGGTTCGTCATGGTCGAAAGCCTCTATCCCCCGGTTCCCCGCTCGCAGTCGGATCTGCGCCATCTGCCCGGCGAGCGCGGGCTGCCAGTGCTTGGCCAGACGCTGTCGTTCGTGTTCCGCATGGACGAGATGCCCCGGCGACTGTGGGAGCGCTACGGGCCGGTGTCGCGGGGGCATGTGCTGTTCGAGCCGGTGGTGAACATGCTGGGGCCGGACGCCAACCAGTTCGTGCTCGCCGACCGGGCCGGCAATTTTTCCGCCTACGGTGGCTGGGAGCCGATCATCGGCCGGCTGTTTCCGCGCGGGCTGATGCTGCGCGACGGCGAGGATCACCGGGCCCACCGCCGCATCATGCAGACCGTATTCCGCAAGGAAACCCTGGCCGAGGACCTGGCGTTGATGCAGCCGGTCATCCGGCAGCATGTCGAGGCCTGGCCGGAGGCGCTGCCGTTCTACCCGGCGATCAAGTCACTGACGCTGGAGATCGCGGCGTCCATCTTTCTGGGTCTGCCGCTGGGCCGGGAAGCGCGCGAGATCAACGCGGCGTTCGTGGACGTGGTGGAAGCCTCCATGGCCATCATCAAGGCGCCGCTGCCCGGCACCCTGTTGCGGCGGGGCCTGATCGGCCGCCGCCGGCTGGAGCGCTTCTTCCGCGAACATCTGCCGGCCAAGCGCGCTGCCGAAACGCCGGACCTGTTCAGCCGGTTGTGCCATGCCAGGTCGGAGGATGGCGAACGCTTTTCCGACGCGGAGGTCGTGGATCACCTGGTGTTCGTGATGATGGCCGCCCACGACACCACCACCAGCGCGCTGTCATCCATGGCCTATCTGCTGGCACGGCACGCCGACTGGCAGGCCAGCCTGTACGACGAAGTGAGCAGCGTGCCGGCGCCGCTGGCCCACGAGGATCTGGACCGGCTCGAGCAGACAGCGGCGGTCCTGCGCGAGGCCCTGCGTCTGTATCCGCCGCTGCCGGCGATGCGGCGCCGGACCCTGCGTGACTGCGAATTCGAGGGTTTCCACCTGCCGGCGGATACGCCGATCAACATCTTCAACCACTTCACTCACCATATGCCGGAGTACTGGGACGGGCCCGAGCGTTTCGATCCCACCCGCTTCCAGCGGCAGGAACACCGGCGTCACCCGTTCCAGTTCATTCCGTTTGGGGCCGGGGCGCACACCTGCATCGGGCTGCATTTCGCGGAACTGCAGGTGAAGGCGGTGATGCAGGCGTTGCTGCGGCAGCGTGAGCTTGCAGTTGAGTCGGGCTACACCATGCCCTGCCAGATCAGCCCTATCAGCAAGCCGCGTGACGGTCTGCCGCTGCAGTTGATCCGTCGCGGCTGATTCGCGGCCGGGCAACAATTCGAGGCGCGCTCAGGCCCGGCGAACGCGAACCTCGGCCACCACGCCACGCTCGACGAGCTTGTCACGAACCTCGGCGGCCACCTGATCGTAAACGCGACGGCTCACCAGCCGCGGCGCCAGACGGCCGAGTTGCCCGCCCCAGCGCGTGTGCTCGCGTGCCAGTTCGATCGGATTATCGATCGTGACCTCGATGGCGGCGCTGCGTTCCGACGGATCCAGCCGGGCCTGCACCCGGCGCAGGCGCAGCCAGAGCAGGGCGCTAAGGGCACCCAGCCCGGCAGTGGCGAGGATCAGGGCAACAACAAGGGCAGTGAAACCCGGGGGCATCGGCGCGAGCAGGACAGGTTGGCGGCGCGCAAGCTTAGGGCCTGACCGCGTTGCCTGCAACGCGCCCCCGAGGTCGGATGACGGTCAGGCGGCGTCGCTGTCTGCGTTGCTCTGGGTCGCGCCTTTCTTCTTCTTGCCCGGGAGAATGCCCATCAGCTTGCAGATGATCCCGAGCATGATCTCGTCGGCGCCGCCGCCAATGGATATCAGCCGGGTGTCGCGCAGGGCGCGGGCGGTTTCCGACTCCCACATGTAGCCCTGGCCGCCCCAGTACTGCAGGCAGCTATCGGCCACTTCACGGGCCAGCCGGCCGGCCTTCAGTTTGGCCATGGAACAGAGCATGGTGGAGTTCTCGCCGCGGGTCATGGCTTCGGTAGCGCGGTAGACCGCCGAGCGCAGCATTTCCACTTCGGTCTTGAGTTCGGCCATGCGGAAATGGATGGTCTGGTTGTCGATCAGCGGCTGGCCGAAGGTCTGGCGGTCGCGGGTGTAGTCGATGGTGGCATCGATCAGACGTTCCATGCCCTTGAGCACGCTGGCCGCCCCGAACAGACGCTCCTCCTGGAACTGCAGCATCTGGTACATGAAGCCGGCGCCTTCCTGGCCGATCAGGTAGCGCTGCGGCACGCGCACGTTGTCGAAGAACAGTTGCGCGGTATCCGAGGACCACATGCCCAGCTTGTGCAGCTTGCGGGCCCGTTCCACGCCGGGGGTATCCAGCGGCACCATGATCAGCGACTTGTTCTCGTGGACTTTGCCCTCCGAGGTATTGGCCAGCAGACAGACCCAGTCCCCTTTCATGCCGTTGGTGATCCACATCTTGGAGCCGTTGATGATGTAGTCGTCACCATCCTTGCGGGCGGTGGTCTTGATGCCGGCCACGTCCGAACCGGCCTGGGGTTCCGACACGCCGATGCAGGCCACCTGTTCGCCCGATACCGCCGGGGCCAGGAATTCGGCCTTCAGCTCATCCGAGCCGAAGCGGGCCAGCGCCGGCGTGGCCATGTCGGTCTGTACACCGATGGCCATGGGTACCGCGCCGCAGGACACCCGGCCGATCTCCTCGGCCAGGACCAGTCCGTAGCTCCAGTCCAGTCCCAGGCCGCCGACAGACTCGGGCTTGGTGATGCCCAGCAGGCCGAGCTCGCCCATCTTGCGGAACAGGTCGTGGGACGGGAATTGCTGGGCCTCCTCCCACTCGTCGACGTAGGGGTTGATCTCGTTGTCGACAAAGCGCGCGACCGTGCGGCGCAACTCTTCGTGTTCGCTGGTGAACTGCATGGCTGATCCTCGCCGAGGCAAATAATGAAATCGGTGTTACCGGGAAGAATCCCGGAATGCAGGCGTTCTTAGTAGCACGGCAGCAGCGAGGGGCTCAACAGGTAACGGAAATTTCTATTTTCGGTTGCGATCGCCGGCGTCCCGGATGACCCGGACTTTCCCGGGTGTCCGGTAGCGGTTACATTGCCGGGAAAACGTGACGATTCAGGTCACGACCACAACAACGGAGGAGAGATGACATGGGGGATTTGCAGGGCAAGATCTGTCTGGTAACCGGTGGGCTGGGCGGCATCGGCCGGGCCTGCGTGGAGAAGTTTCTTGCCGAGGGCGCCACGGTCCTGTTTACCGATCTGGACGAACCGGCCGGCCGGGCCGCGGCCGAGGAACTGGGCGACCGGGCGGCATTCATGGTGCAGGACGTCACTGACACCGATGCCTGGCGCGAGGTCTTCGCCACCATGCGGGAACGCTGGGATCGGGTCGACGTGGTGGTCAACAATGCCGGCATCGCCGAAGTGGCCAACATCGAGGACGTCAGCCCGGCCTCCTGGCGGCGGACGCTGGCGGTGAACCTGGACGGGGTCTTCCACGGCACCCAGCAGGGCATTGCCGCGATGAAAGCCGGCGGTGGCGGATCGATCGTGAACATCGCGTCGATCGAGGGCTTCATCGGCGAGCCGATCGTGCCGGCCTACAATGCCAGCAAGGGCGGGGTGCGGATTTTCTCGAAATCGGCCGCCAACCACTGCGCTAGATCCGGCTACAACATTCGCATCAACTGCGTCTGCCCGGGCTTCGTGGGTACCGAGATGGTGTCCGGCGCCATGGCCGCCCTGCCGCCCGAACAGGCGGCCGATTTCGAGACCGCCCTGATGCAGCGGGTACCGATGGGCCGCCTGGGCGAGCCCGCGGAAGTGGCCAATGCGGTGGCCTTCCTGGCCAGCGACGAGGCCAGTTTCATCACCGGCGCCGATCTCTGCGTTGACGGCGGGCATACCGCAAGCTGAGCCGGCTCGCGGCGGGCCGCGTCGTCCGTCAGTGCTCAGATATCGGTGAAGTCGCCGCTGCGGCCCTTGCCGTCGGCGAAGCGCCCGGCGCCGGTGACGCCCTCGCCGGACAGGCAGGCCTGGCCGTTGTACCACTCGCGTCGCTGGGCCTCTCGCACGCTCAGGCCGTGCTGCATGTACACCGACCGCCGGTCGGCATTCATGCAGGCCTGGGGGAACCGGGCGATGTCGGCGGCCATGGCCTCGGCGTGCTCGCGGGCGCTGCCTGACGGCGCGACCGATTCGCAGGCGCCGATGCGCAAGGCCTCTTCGGCGCCGACCTTGCGACCGGTAAGGATGATTTCCATCGCCCGGCCCTGGCCCACCAGCCGTGGCAGCCGTACGGTGCCGCCGTCGATCAGGGGGATGCCCCAGCGCCGACAGTAGACGCCGAAATAGGCGTCTTCGGCCATCACCCGGATGTCGCACCAGATGGCCAGTTCGAAGCCTCCGGCCACCGCCGGGCCCTCGACCGCCGCGATTACCGGCTTGGACAGGTCCAGCCGGGTGGGGCCCAGCGGCCCGCGCGGCACCGGGGCGTTGTCGTCGAACGGGTAGTCCAGCTCCGGCAGCGGGCGGTTGCTTTCGCCGAGACTGCTGACGTATTTGAGATCCCAGCCGGAACAGAAGGCCCCGCCTTCACCCCAGAGCACGGCGACCCGGGCCTCGGGATCGGCGTCGAATTCGTTGAACGCCGCAACCAGCGCGTCGGCGCTGGCCGGGTCCATGGCGTTGCGGGCCTCATCGTAACGGCTGTGGATGATGGTCCAGACGTGGCCCTGCTTTTCTGTGCGAACGGTCATGCGTGGCTCCCGATGGGTGGCAGGCCGGCAACCTTAGCAATTGGTCATCGCCCGTGCGCCACCCGCTGGGGGCCGTGCCGTTGGTTCAGTCAGGCCGCGGCACCGTCCCGGTTGCCGCCATCGCCGGACAGGCTCAGCAGCATCTGATTCATCCGCCGAACGAAGGTTGCTGGGTCATCGAGTTCGCCACCCTCGGCGAGTACCGCCTGCTCGTGCAACAGGTGGGCCCATTCGCCGAAACGGTCATCGTCGGTTTCGCCGTCCATGCGCTTGACCAGCGGGTGAGTGGGGTTGACCTCGAGGTGGGCCTTGCTGCCCATGGGAATGGACTGGCCGGCCTCCTTGAGAATGCGCTCCAGATGCGCGGACAGCCCGGCTTCGTCGGCCACCAGACAGGCCGGGGAATCGGTCAGGCGGTGGGTGACGCGGACTTCACCGACGGTCTCGCCCAGGGCGGCCTTGAGTCGCTCGAGCAGGTGCCTGGATTCGTTCTCCAGCTTTTCCTGTTCGGCCTTTTCCTCGTCGGTTTCGGCCTCGCCCAGGTCCAGCGCACCCTTGGCCACGGACTGGAATGCCTTGCCCTCGAATTCGGTGAGGTGGGCCATGACCCACTCGTCCACGCGGTCGGTGAGCAGCAGGACCTCGATACCCTTCTTGCGGAACACTTCCAGATGCGGGCTGTTCTTCGCCGCGGCCAGCGATTCGGCGGTGTGGTAGTAGATCTTTTCCTGCCCCGGCTGCATGCGGGCCACGTAGTCGGACAGCGATACTTTCTGGGCCGCGTCGTCATCGTGGGTGGAGCTGGCCCGGATCAGTGCCGCGATGGTGTCGCGGTTGTCGCTGTCCTCGACCACGCCTTCCTTGAGTACCGGGCCGAATTCGGACCAGAACGCGTCGTAGTCCTCGGGGCGCTTCTCGGCCATGTCCTCGAGCAGGCCCAGCAGCTTCTTGACCGAACCGGCGCGAATGCGATCGATCACCCGGTTGGACTGCAGCAACTCTCGGGACACGTTCAGCGGCAGGTCGTTGGAGTCGATAATGCCGCGCACGAAGCGCAGGTAGCGGGGCATGAGCTGCTCGGCGTCGTCCATGATGAACACCCGCTGCACGTACAGCTTCACGCCGTGGCTCTGGCGCTGCGGGTCGAACATGTCGAACGGCGCGCGCTTCGGGATGTACAGCAGTGACGTGTATTCCTGGCTGCCCTCCACCTTGTTGTGGGTCCAGGTCAGCGGGTCGTCGAAGTCGTGACCCACGTGCTTGTAGAAAGCCTTGTACTCGTCCTCGCTGATGTCGGACTTCGGCCGGGCCCACAGCGGGGCGCCTCGGTTGACTTGTTCCCACTCGCCGGGCTTTTCGGTCTCTTCATCGCTTTTGTCGGCCCGCATCCTGATGGGAAACGCGATGTGGTCGGAGTAGCGTTCGATCAGGTGGCGCAGCCGCGCGGGCTCCAGGAATTCGTCCTCGCCCTCGCGCAGGTGCAGCGTCACCTCGGTGCCGCGGCCGGGTTTGGCGACTTCCTCCAGGGTGTATTCGCCGCCGCCGTCGGATTCCCAGCGGATACCGGTTTGCTCGCCGGCCTTGCGGGTGGTGACGGTGACCCGGTCGGCGACGATGAATGAGGAGTAGAAGCCCACGCCGAACTGGCCGATCAGGTGCGCGTCCTTCTTCTGATCGCCGGACAGCGAATCCAGGAACGCCCGGGTGCCTGACTTGGCGATGGTGCCGATGCGGTCGATCACCTCGTCCCGGTTCATGCCGATGCCGTTGTCAGTGATGGAGACCGTGCGGTTGTCCGCATCCGCCTCGATCCAGATCGCCAGGTCCGGGTCATTTTCGAACAGCGAGTCGTCGGCCACCGCCTGGAAGCGCAGCGTATCCAGTGCGTCGGAGGCGTTGGATACCAGTTCGCGCAGGAACACCTCCTTGTTGGAGTACATTGAGTGGATCATCAGCTGCAGCAGCTGCTTGACCTCGGCCTGGAAGCCGTGCGTTTCCCGGTTGGGTGCGTTCTCGCTCATGGTTCTGATGTCCTCGCCGTTCGCCGATTCGGTCCCCGCGAGATAGGGTCGGTACGGCGTTTTTCAAGCGGAGATGCGACTTGCGTATTGAATCGGTGAATGCCGTGACGCTGTTCGTGGCGGATATGGAAGCCGCCTGCGGGTTCTACGAGTCACTGGGTTTCGTATTGAAGTTCGGAGGCCCGGCGACTCGGTTTACCAGCTTTCATGCTGGCGACAGCTTTCTGAATCTGGCCCTGGCGCCGGCGCCGGAAACGGGCTGGGGTCGCGCGATCTTCCATGTGGACGATGTGGATGCCGTTCACGCGACGGCGCTGGCAGCCGGGCTCGAGCCCGCGTTCCCGCCGCGCGACGCGCACTGGGGCGAGCGCTATTTCCACATCCGGGACCCGGACGGCCACGAACTTTCCTTTGCCCGACCGTTGTCCGCTATGTGACGTATTCCCGGCGCTGATTTCCGGCGCTAGAATCCGGCGCTGGCGGGTCAGGTGAACCCGGAACAAGACGACGAGGACGCTGACATGGGTATCTGGGTGCTCACCGCCTTTGTACTGTGTGCGGTTTACGTGCAGATGCGCGGCCGGGTCCGGCACGCGGGGCTTGGCCGGAAGATTTCCGACCACGCCAATCTGTTCGCGCCGATCAACTGCCTGTTCTACTGGACCTCGGCGGTGCGCAGCGATCCCTATGCGGCGGTAGACCAGTTCCCCGAGTTGCAGACGCTTCAGGAAAACTGGGAAACCATCCGCGACGAAGCCCTGGCGCTCAACGACAGTGCCCGCATCGCCGCATCCGACCGGCTCGATGACATCGGCTTCAATTCCTTCTTTCGTTCCGGCTGGAAGCGTTTCTATCTCAAGTGGTACGGGGCCAGTCTGAAATCGGCCGAGCAGCTGTGTCCGCGGACCGTGGCGCTGGTCAACCAGTGCCAGTCGGTCAAGGGGGCCATGTTCGCCATGCTGCCGCCGGGCGGCCGGCTGGTGAAGCATCGCGACCCCTACGCGGGCTCGCTGCGCTATCACCTGGGGCTGGCCACCCCCAATTCGCCCGACTGCTACATCTGCGTCGACGGCCAGAAATACCACTGGCGGGACGGCGAGGCGGTGATGTTCGACGAAACCTTCATCCACTACGCCGCCAACGAAAGCGACAACAATCGCATCATCCTGTTTCTGGACGTGCGCCGGCCGGTGCGGCTGTTCCTGGTGGACTGGTTCAATGCGCTGTTCTCGCGGCTGGTGGTGTCCGGCACTGCCAGCAAGAACACCGAGGCCGACAGGGTCGGCTTCATCAACAAGGGGTTCTACTACCTCTACCAGCTGCGCACGCTGGCCAAGCGGGTGAAGGCGTGGAACCGGCCGGTCTACTATGCGCTCAAGTATCTGCTGTACGGCGGACTGGTTTACTGGCTGTTCCTGCGCGGCTCGCTCGAATGGCTGGCCCGCGTGACTGGCGTCGCGGGCTGAATCCGCCCGGCCCGTCGACCTTGAGGCCGGTGCGGGGCGGTGCTGTAGAGATCAGGGCCACGGCATCCGGCTGATATCGCGCGACTCGTTGCGCCATGCCGACTGACTTGGCCAGCGGCAACGAAAGTCAGCACCCATTACCGTTTCTATCCGATGAGCCTCCCCGGCGATGTTGCAAGGCACCACTGGAAACTCCCGACTGCTTTACGTAAAATAAATGCGAATTACTTGCATTACTAACCAATAAACGTAAAGGGAGAGTCCATGACACGTCGATATCGGGGAATGCCGGCGGTCGCCGGCCTGGCCATGGGTCTGGGGCTGCTGGCGCCGGGCCTGGCCGCAGCCCAGAAAGACGCCGGCAACGGGGCCACCGAACTCGGGCCGATCAGCGTCGAGGCACGGGGCGAATCGGCCACCGGGCCGGTGGATGGCTACAAGGCCGAGCGTTCCACCACCGCCACCAAGACCGACATCCCGCTGATCGAGTCGCCGCAGTCGGTATCGGTGATCTCGCGCGAGCAGCTGGAGGATCGCCAGGCCGATAATCTGGCGGAAGCCGTTGCCTATACCCCCGGCATCTACGTGCAGAACCGGGCGGCGCAGCGGGTGATCGACTCGTTCTCCATCGACATCCGCGGCTTCTCCGCCCAGAACGCGACCTACCGCGACGGCACCCAGATCCAGGCCGGTCTGGTGTACGACTCGCCGCTGGAAACCTATGCCTTCGATCGCATCGAAATCCTGCGCGGTCCGGCGTCGATTCTCTATGGCCAGGCCCAGCCCGGCGGCATCATCAATCTGGTGACCAAGAAGCCGACCGCCCAGCCCCTGCGAGAGATCGGTCTGGAGATCGGCGGCGACGGCCACAAGCAGGCCACGGTGGACATCAGCGACCGCATCGACGACAACGGCGACTGGCGCTATCGCCTGACCGGTCTGGTGCAGCGGGCCGACACCTTCATCGATTTCGTCAACGACGACAGTACCTACGTGGCGCCCAGCCTGACCTGGCAGCCCACGGATGCGACGTCACTGACGCTGCTGACGCATTACCAGTCCTACGAGACCCGTTATCCCTGGACCGCGTTTCCGCGCCAGGGCACGGCGGACCCGGGCCAGTTCGGGCAGGTGCCCGACAACCGCTACATCGGCGAACCCGAGTTCGACCGCTACGACTCCCAGGAGTGGGCCGCCGGCTATCTGTTCGAGCACGAGTTCAGCGAGGTGCTGACCTTTCGCCAGAACCTGCGCTACCGGGAGATCGAGTACGACGTGCTCGATACCTTCCGCAACTACTTCGGGCCCTACATCGACAATGATCTGCGCACGCTGGTCGATCGCGGCCAGCGCATCCGCTTCGACGAGGGCGATACCCTGACGGTGGACAACCGCCTGATCGGCAAGCTGCGTTTCGGGGCGGTTCAGCACACGGTGCTGGCCGGCATCGACTACAAGACCCTGACCCTGGATACCCAGACCAGCGGCTTCGTGCCCATTAACGGGCCCGCCAGCGACCTCGACCTGTTCAACCCGGTGTACGGCCGCGACTTCGTGCGGCCCAGTCTCAATCCGGCCACGTCCACCGACGCCGACCAGATCGGCCTGTATCTGCAGGATCACATCAAGTTCAACGAGCGCTGGGTGGTGTCGCTGGGCGGGCGCCAGGACTGGGTGGAAGAAGAAACTACCGGCCAGCCGACAGAGGATCAGGACGAACTGTCGCTGCGCGCGGGCGTGGTCTACCTTGCCGGCGGCGGCTGGGCGCCCTACGCCAGCTACTCGGAATCCTTCACCCCGAATTATGGCGAGAACCAGTTCACTGGCAAGGCCTACGATCCGCAGGTAGGCGAGCAACTCGAGGCCGGGCTGCGCTACCGGCCGCCGGGCAGCGGCCTGTCCGCCACCGTGGCCGTCTTCGACATCACCCGCGAGAACGAGGTAGTGCAGAATCCCGCCAATCCCGGCAACCCCATGGACCAGGTACAGATCGGTGAAACCGAGTCAACGGGGGCCGAGCTGGAAGTGATTGCCGACCTCACCGCCAACCTTCAGGTCATTGCCGGCTACACCTGGCAGCAGGTGGAAGTGGGCGAGGCCGGCGGTGCTCAGGCCACCAACGGCAACCGGTTGAGCAACAAGCCGGAGCATCTGGCCAACCTCTGGCTGGACTACACGCTCTATACGGGCCCGCTGGCCGGACTCGGCCTGGGTGCCGGGGTGCGTTACACCGGTTCGTCGTTTGCCGACGGCGCCAATACCGTCCGGTTCCCCTCGGCCACGCTGGTGGACGCGGCCGTGCGCTATGACCTCGCCGGCAACGTGGGCCTGCAGTTGGCCGCCAACAATCTGTTCGACGAGCAGCCCATCTACTGCTCGGGCACGGCTCCGACGTCCACCTGCGACTATGGCATCCCCCGTCAGGTTATCGGCAGCCTGACTTACCGCTGGCAGTAGTGGCCCCGCGCCGGTGGCCGGTGTCGGGCCGGCCGCCGGCCCGTGCTAGGATCAGGAGGCGACAAGCTACCTTTCCTGATCAATGAATCACGCCATTCCGACCGGCGCCGCCGCCCTGGCGCGCGCCATCGCCGACGGCGAGTGCACCAGCCGTCAGGCCCTGGCGCATTTCCTGTCCCGTATCGAGCGCGACAATCCGGCACTCAACGCGGTTGTGGTGCTCGATGCGGCGGCGGCGCGCGATCGGGCCGATCAGGCCGACGCCGCCCGCGCCGCCGGCCGGTCCTGGGGGCCGCTGCACGGCGTGCCCATGACGGTGAAGGACACCTGGGAAGTGGCCGGCATGGTGACCGCATGCGGCGATCCCGGTCTGGCCGACTACCGGCCCGCGAATACGGCCGTCGCAGTACAGCGGCTGATCGACGCCGGCGCCATCGTGTTCGGCAAGACCAACACCCCGCGCATGGCCCAGGACCTGCAGACCTACAACAAGGTCTACTGCACCACCAACAATCCCTGGGATGTCAGCCGCACGTCGGGTGGGTCCTCCGGCGGCGCGGCGGCCGCGGTGGCTGCCGGGTTCACCGCGCTGGAACTGGGCAGCGATATCGGCGGTTCGATTCGTACCCCGGCCCACTGGTGTGGCGTCTATGGCCACAAGCCCAGTTACGGGCTGATTCCGATGACCGGCCATATTCCGGGGCCGCCGGGCACCCGGTCGCAGCCGGACCTGGCCGTCGGCGGGCCGCTGGCCCGTGACGCCGCCGACCTGGAACTGGCCATGGACGTGCTGGCCGGGCCCGATGACCTGGCCGGCCGGGCCTGGCGGCTGTCGCTGCCGCCAGCCCGGCATTCCTCGCTGGCCGATTTCCGCATCGGCTGCTGGTTCGATGACGAGTTCGCGCCGATCGACACCGAGACCCGCCGCCTGCTGGGCACGCTGGCGACGGCACTCGAGGGGGCGGGGGCCGAGGTCGACGCGTCACCGGATCTGCCGGTTCGCTTTCCCGACAGCTTCCTGCTGTATCAGCAACTGCTCAACGCGGTGGTCGGGGCCGGCATTCCGCCGAAGCTCTACCGCAGGGCCCGGCGGGCAGCCGCCCTTTTCCGGCTGATGCGGCGTACGCGGGCCGGTACCCTGGGCGGGTTCGTCGCCGAAGCCACCCAGAGCCACAAGGCCTGGGCCGGCGCCCACGAACGGCGCGAGCGCCAGCGGCGCGACTGGGCGGCGTTCTTCGAACGCTTCGACATACTGCTGATGCCGGTGACCGCCACCCCGGCCATCCCGCACAACCAGGAAGGCAACCTGTTCGCCCGCCGCATCGACATCGACGGCCGGGCGCTGCCGTATCACGAGATGTTCAAGTGGATCGCCCCGCCGACGTCGGCGTATCTGCCGGTGACCGTGGCGCCGATCGGCCGCACCGCCGCCGGGCTGCCGGTTGGCGTGCAGATCGTGGCGCCGTATCTGGATGACCGCACCGGCATCGCCTTCGCCCGGCTGCTGGCCGACGCGATCGGCGGCTTCGTGGCCCCGCCGGCATCCTGAGGTCGTCGGCGCGGTTCATCCGTGTCACCGTATCGAATCGAGAACATCAAGGAACGCCGTGACTGCCATGCGTCTGACGCTGATTGCCGTGTGCTGCCTTTTCGCCGCGGGCCTCGCCCGGGCCCAGTCCGTCGAGGACCTGGGCGCTGATCTCCAGAACTTCGAGTACCCCCATCCGGTGCAGCTCTTCGAGCTGGAAACGCTGCGCGGCCCGGTGCCCATGGCCTACATGGATGTCGCGCCGGAAGGCCAGGGCAACGGCGAAACCGTCCTGCTGCTGCACGGCAAGAACTTCTGCGCCGCCTACTGGGAGGCCACCATCACCACGCTGGTGGACGCCGGCTACCGGGTGGTCGCACCCGATCAGGTCGGTTTCTGCAAATCCGGCAAGCCGGCGGCCTACGGCTACAGCTTCCATCAACTGGCGGCCAACACGGTGACGCTGCTCGACGAACTCGAGGTCGAGCAGGTGACGGTCCTGGGTCATTCCATGGGCGGCATGCTGGCGACCCGGTTCGCGCTGATGTTTCCGGGGCGCACGGATCGCCTGATGCTGGTCAACCCGATCGGCCTGGAGGACTGGAAGGCCGAGGGCGTGCCCTATCGCGGGGTCGACGCCTGGTACCGGCGCGAGGCCGGCAAGGATTTCACCGCCATCCGTCGCTATCAGCAGAACTACTACTATGACGGTGAGTGGACGGAGGAATACGAGCGCTGGGCGAGGATGCTGGCCGGCATGTATGTGGGCGACGACGTCTCCCGCGTGGCCTGGGCCCAGGCGCTGACCTATGACATGGTCTACACCCAGCCGGTGGTGCATGAGTTCGGCAATATCCAGATGCCGACCACACTGTTCATCGGCCAGCGCGACCGCACCGCCCTGGGCAAGGACCTGGTCGACGACCAACTTGCCGACCGCCTGGGCGACTACCCGGCCCTGGGCCGCGCCGCCCGCGACGCCATTCCCGACGCCGAACTGGTCACTTTCGACGACATCGGTCATCTGCCGCATGTCGAGGCACCGGCGCGGTTCCATGACGCGTTGCTCGAAGCGTTGAACGTCTCAGCGACCGAGTAGTTCGGGGTACTGGCGTTCAGACACGGCATCAGGCCATGCGGGGGCGCCGGGTATGCCGGTCAGCAAGGCCACGTGCGGGATGGGTCCCGCAGGAAAGCCCCCTTCCCCGGTTCCTGATAGCGCTCGCGGTTGCATCGCTGACGTAGTTGATTCGGGTGCGTCTCGGAACCTTGGGGTCGCCGCAGAATCGAAATCATGATTGCTAGTTCATTCAGGATAGACTGAATGAACTGAATACTGCACAATAGTGCCCATGTCTGAATCCAACCCGACAGCCGTCGAAGCCTTCATCGAGCGCATGGGCTTGCATGCCCAGGGTGACGGGCTGCCGCGCATCGCCGGACGCATGCTCGGCTACTTCATCGTGCACGGCGGTCCGGCCAGCCTGGCGGAGCTTGCGCGCACGCTGCAGGTCAGTCGTGCCAGCGTCAGCACCAATGCGCGGGTGCTGGTGAACCTGGGTGCGATCGAGCGCACCAGCGTGCCGGGCGATCGTCAGGACTACTACCGTCTGGCGCAGCAACCGTACGCCCGCATTCTGGAGGGCTATCTGGAGCGCATGCGGCGCACCCGCGTGGACGTGGCCCGGCTGGAGGCCGATCTGCCCGAGGACTGGGCCGGCGCACGGAGCCGCATCACCGAGATGCGGCAGTTCTACGACGCCGCGCTGGACAACACCGAGCGTGTGCTCGAGGCGCTGGCGCAGGAAGAAGGAAAACACCGATGACAGACTGTCCCGGAGCGCGCCCGTGAAGCGGCTGCGCAACCTGCACCCGGCGTGGATCGCCGCCGCGATTGCCGCGGCGGTCGCCCTCTGGATGGCGAGCGGCCAGGTGGGCCAGGAACCGCCGGCTGAAGCGCAGACCAGCCGGTCCGCGCCCGAGCCCGGCCGGGTGAGCGTGCAGGTGCGCGACTCCGAGGCCGAGCCGGTAATGCGCGAGGCCCGTCTGAGCGGTCGCACCGCGCCGGTGCGTGCGGTGACCGTGCGCGCCCGCACCCAGGGCCGGGTGGTGGAGATTGCCGCCGAACGGGGTGCGCGGGTATCCGAGGGTGAAGTGATCGCGCGGCTCGACCCCGATGACCGCCGCAGTCAGCTGGCCGAGGCGCGCGCCACCCTGGAGCAGCGCCGGCTGCAGTTCCAGGCCGCCGAGTCCATGCAGGCCAAGGGCTACCAGACCGAGGTCGATCTCGCCCAGGCGCGCGCCAACCTGGACGCCGCCAGGGCAGCAGTCGAGCGCATCCGCACCGACATCGACCACACCACCATCCGGGCGCCGTTCGACGGCGTGCTGGATACGCGTCCGGTGGAAGTCGGCGACGTACTGGCGGTGGGCGACACCGTGGGCCGGGTAATCCAGCAGGACCCGTTCATCGTCTACGGCAACGCCCCCGAGGACGTGGTGCCCTATCTGGAAAAGGGCCAGCCGGGCAGCGCCGAACTGATCTCCGGCAAGACGCGCGAGGGGCGAGTGCGCTACATCGCCAGCGAGGCCGACGAAGCCACCCGCACCTTCCGGGTGGAACTCAAGATCGACAACCCGGACGGCCGCCTGATCGCCGGGGCCTCGGCCGAACTGCGGCTGCCGCTGCAGGAAGTGCGCGCGCACGCGGTGGAACCGGCCATCCTGACCCTCAACGAGGACGGCGTGTTCGGCGTCAAGTCGGTGACCGACGACGGCACCGTGCGCTTCCACGCCGCCGACATCGTGCGCAACCGCGACGGCCGGGTGTGGCTGTCCGGGCTGCCGGATCGGCTGCGGCTGATCACCGTCGGCCAGGGCTTCGTGCGTGCCGGCGATGCGGTGGACACCGGCACCGAAGATGATGCCGACGCGCCGGCCACGGCGGCGGCCGGCGAAGCGGAGTCGCCGGCGCCATGAACGGTTTGCTGGATGCCGCGTTCGCGCGACCGCGCACCGTGCTGGTGGCGCTGGCCGCCATCCTGATCGCCGGGATGATCGCCTACGTCGAGATTCCCAAAGAGGCCGAACCCGACGTCACCATTCCCACCATCTACGTGTCCATGGCGCATCAGGGCATTTCGCCCGAGGACGCGGCGCGCCTGCTGGTCAAGCCCATGGAGCAGGAGCTCAAGGGCCTGGAGGGGATGACCGAGATCCGCGCCACCGCCGGCCAGGGCTACGCCAACGTGGTGCTGGAATTCGAGGCCGGCTTCGATCCCGACCGGGCGCTGGACGAGGTGCGCAATCGCGTCGACCGGGCACGCCCGGAGCTGCCCGACGAGACCGACGAGCCGCACGTCCAGGAGGTCAACGTCGCGCTGTTCCCGGTGCTGATCGTCAATCTCTACGGCGACGTCGCCGAACGCACGCTGGTGCAGCTGGCGCGCAGCCTCAAGGACGAGCTGGAAGGCCAGTCCGGGGTGCTGGAGGCCGATATCGGTGGCGATCGCGAAGAACAGATCGAGCTGATCATCGACCCCACCCGGCTGGAAACCTACGGCCTGTCGCTGGAGGAGGTCTACAACGCGGTCAGCCGCAACAACCAGCTGGTGCCGGCGGGGGCGGTCACAACCGGCAGCGGCCGCTTCCCGCTCAAGGTGCCGGGGGTGATAGACGACCCCGACGAGTTCCTGAACCTGGCGATCAAGGAATCCGAGGGCCGGGTGGTCACGGTGGACGACGTTGCCGAAGTGCGCCGGACCTTCCGCGACCCGCAGGGCTTCGCCCGTCTGAACGGCCAGCCGACGGTGGCGCTGGAGGTCACCAAGCGCCTGGGCGCCAACATCATCGAAACCAACGAGGCGGTGCGTGAAGCCACCGAGCGCCTGCGCCAGGACTGGCCGGACGCGGTGCGCGTGGCCTACACCCAGGACCGTTCCGAGGACGTGCGCACCATGCTCTCGGACCTGCAGAACAACGTGCTGTCCGGCGTGCTGCTGGTGATGATCGTGATCGTGGGCATTCTCGGCCTGCGTGCCGGCACGCTGGTGGGCGTTGCCATTCCGGGGTCGTTCCTGCTCGGCATCCTGGTGCTGGCGGCGATGAACCTGACCGTGAACATCGTGGTGCTGTTCTCGCTGATCCTGGCGCTGGGCCTGCTGGTGGACGCGGCCATCGTGGTGGTGGAACTGGCGGATCGTTATCAGGCCGAGGGCCAGCCGCGCACCCAGGCCTACAAGCACGCCGCCCAGCGCATGGCCTGGCCGATCATCTCGTCGACCCTGACCACACTGGCCGCGTTCGCGCCGCTGCTGGTGTGGCCGGGCGTGATCGGCGAGTTCATGCGCTACATGCCCATCACCCTGATCGCGGTGCTCACCGCCTCGCTGCTGATGGCGCTGGTGTTCGTGCCCAACCTCGGCGCGGCCGTGGGTGGCGCGCCGCCGTCCGGCGGCGAGCGGGCCTGGCGCCCCGGCGACCACCTGACCGGCTATACCGGCGTGTACGTGCGGGTGCTGCAGCGCATGCTGAACCATGCTGGCAAGGTAGCGCTGGGCGCAGTGGTCGCGCTGGCCGGCTCGGTCATTCTGTACGCGAACGTGGGCAAGGGCGTGGAATTCTTCCCCGACATCGAGCCGGACAACGCGGTGGTCCAGATCCGCGGGCGCGGCTCGCTGTCGGTCGAGGAAATCGACCGACTGGTGCGCAAGGTGGAGTCGCGTGTGGTGGGCATGGACGCGTTTGAATCCGTTTACGCGCGCAGCGGCCTGCAGTTCCGCGAAGGGACCGCCGACGATGTCATCGGCCAGGTCCGGCTGGCGTTCGAGGACTGGGCAACCCGGCCGCCGGCGGCCGAGGTGCTCGCCGAAGTCCGCCACCGGGTTGCGGATATCCCCGGCGTAGCCATCGAGGTACGCGAGCAGGAACAGGGACCGCAGGAGGGCAAGCCGGTGGTGCTGGAGCTGTCCGGACCGTCGCTGGCCGAGCTGGCGCCGGCGGCTGAATGGGTGCGCAAGGGCATGCGCGAGGTCGGCGGCTTCACCGACGTTACCGACAGCCGGCCCACGCCGGGACTGGAGTGGCGGCTGGAAGTCGACCGCGGCGAGGCCGCGCGTTACGGCGCCGATATCGCCTCCATCGGGCAGGCCGTGCAGCTGGTCACGCAGGGCATCAAGGTGGGCGAGTATCAGGCCGCCGATGCCGAGGACGAGCTGGACATCCGGGTGCGCTATCCACAGGCCCACCGCGATCTGGACGCCCTCAGCGACCTGCGCGTGCAGACCGCCGACGGCATGGCGCCGGTAAGCAACTTCGTCACTCGCGAGCCGGGCCAGAAGGTGGATCTGATCCACCGCACCGACGGCCGCCAGACGGTCAGCGTGGAGGCCGATGTCGCCCAGGGCCGCCTGGTCGCCAGCCAGCTCGCCGCCCTGCGCGACTGGGTGGCGGAGAACCGCGCGGACGCTGATCTCGATCCGCGTCTGGGCGTGACCTTCAAGGGCGAGGACGAGGACCTGCGCGAGGCCGAGTCGTTCCTGAGCAAGGCCTTCCTGGCCGCCATCGCGCTGATCACCATGATCCTGCTGACCCAGTTCAACAGCTTCTATCAGGCGTTCCTGATCCTGTCCGCGGTGGTGTTCTCCACCATCGGCGTGCTGCTGGGGCTGATCGTCACCGGCCGGCCGTTCGGGGTGGTGATGTCGGGCATCGGCGTGATCGCGCTGGCCGGCATCGTGGTCAATAACAACATCATCCTCATCGACACCTACAACCTGATACGCGCCGAGGGCCGCGGCTATCTCGACGCCGTGCTGCAGACCGGCGCAGAGCGTTTGCGGCCGGTGATCCTGACCACCGTGACCACGGTGCTGGGCCTGATGCCGATGGTGCTGGGGCTGAATATCAACCTGTTCGCGCGTGAGGTCAGCGTCGGCGCGCCGTCCACCCAGTGGTGGACGCAGCTTTCCACCGCGGTGGTTGGCGGCCTGCTGTTCGCCACCGTGCTGACCCTGATCGTCACCCCCTGCCTGCTGGTGCTTGGGGCGCGCACGCATGATTGGTTCGCCGCGCGCCGCGGCGCGTGCACGGAGGGAGGCTGACATGCGCGCAACCGCCGTTATCGCTGCCGCGGTGCTGTCGTCGTCAGCCGGCACCGCCGTGGCCGCCGACGACCTGCTGCAGGTCTACGACCGGGCCCGTTCGGCCGATACTGAACTGCAGTCCGCGCGCGCCGAAGCCGGTGCCGCCGATGCCCGCTACCGGCAGGCGCGCGGACAGCTGCTACCGAACATTTCGGGCAGCGCCAGCTACTCGCAGGTCAGCCAGGAGCAGCGCTTCGAGGGCACCGATGGCGCCGACGCCGGGTTCGGCGGCGGGGGTGGCAACGACGATTTCCAGGAACAGCAGTCGCTGGCGCTGTCGCTGAACCAGCCGCTTTTCGACTGGGCGGCATGGCAGTCCAGGGATGCCGCGGCGGCGCGCGGCGACGCCGCCGAGCGTGATCTCGCCGCGGCCGAGCAGTCGCTCATGGTGCGCACCGCCCAGGCCTACTTCGACGTGCTCGCGGCACGCGATGACCTGGAGGCCGCGCAGCGCCAGCAGGAAGTGATCGCGCGCCAGCTCGACCGTGCCGATGCCGCGTTCGAGTCCGGCCTGTCGCCGGTCACCGAGCGTCAGGAGGCGCAGTCGGAACTGGACGGCGCCCGGGTGGATGCCATCACTGCCCGCAACGGCCTGAACCGGGCGCGCGACGCCCTGCGCCAGCTTGCCGGACAGGCACCGGCGGGTCTGGCGCCGCTGGCGGATACCGGATCGGCATCCGCGCCGGAGGCCGACGTCGAGACCTGGCTGGCGCGGGCGCAGTCCCGGAGTCCGGCCGTGGCAGCCGCACGGCGCGTCTACGCGGCGGCCCGTGAGGACGTGGACAGCCAGCAGGGTGGGCACCTGCCCACGGTGTCGCTGGTGGGGCGGATCGGCGAGAGCGAGCAGGTGGTCAACTTCCCGGTCGGCGGCACCAGCGGCGAGTTCGACTCGATCACCGAAACCCGCTCGGTCGGCATCGAACTGAGCCTGCCGATATTTTCCGGGGGCGCGAACAGCGCGGCGGTGGACGAGGCCCGCTATCAGCTGGAACAGGCCCGCCAGGATCTGATCGCCGCCCGCCGCCAGGTGACCGTGGACGTACGCACCGCCCACGACGACGTAACCGCCGCCGCGGCCCGCATCGAGGCGCTGGATGCCGCCATCGCCTCCGGCGAGACGGCCGTGGACGCGGCGCGCGCCGGCCGGCAGACCGGCACCCGCAACATACTCGACGTGCTCGAGGCCGAGATCGAACTGGTACGGCGGCGAGCCGACCGCCAGCAGGCCTGGTACGACTTCTTCAGCGCGCAACTGCGCCTGCGACAGGCGGCCGGCATTCTGGGCAGGGACGACCTCGAACGCGTCAATGCGCGTCTGGCGAAGGCGGGCACTGCAACCGGGCAGGAGTGAACATGCCGCGTTCCATGCAGGTTCCGGGCCTGGTTGGCGGGGTCTCCGGCGGGATTAACCCGCCATAAGCTTCAAGGCCAGCGGCCCGGATTTACGACCTGTGGGAAAGTCGCGGCCGGTCGATCGCGTTCAGTCCGCCGCCGGCCCGAACGGCGAGTCCATGCGCTCGGGGCCGTCGTTGTCGTCGGCGATTTCCAGGCGCAGGGTGCTGGGGTCCAGTTTCAGGTCCGAGTGGTTGATGATGGCCTTGACCTGATCATCGGGCAGTTGCAGCTTCAGCCCGAAGCTGCGCGTGACCGGCGTGGACACCGCCTGATCGACCGCCAGCGTGGTGGACAGCACCGTCTCGAGCCGGGTCTTGAGGTTCTGGTTGGCTACCACGGTGAGCGGGCCGTCGTACTTGAAGCGGATGGTCTCGCGCACCGGCACCTTGAGGTTGACCGGAATCTTGAGCTTGAGCGGCAGGCGCGCCTTGATCTCGATATTGCGATACTGCTTGATGGTGCGGAAGTCGAGATCGGTACGGGCGGTGATGTCGGCGTAGGTGTCCACCGGCAGCAGCCCGTTGTAGGTGATGTCGAAGTCCAGCGGCACGTCGGCGTCGAGCGACACGTCCAGATCGTATTCGCCCCGCATGGGCACGACCACCTCGCGGTCGAAGGGTACCTGGGCGTTGATCAGGCCCTTCATGCCGATGTCCAGCACGTTGGTCACCTCGGTCTCCACTTCCAGTTCATCCGGCAGGCCCAGCGCCAGCGGCTGCTCCGAAATGGTCAGTCCCAGCCGTAGGTTGAGCAGCAGCCAGAAGCCGGCCGCACCGCCCACCACCACGGCGCCCACGACCAGCCCGCCGCCCAGCAGCCAGGGCAGGATGCCGCCGCGTTGCTGCAGCGGCAGGGGGATCACGGCGCGTCCTCCGCGCCGGCTTCATCCTTCAGGCCGACGTCCAGCGTACGCAGTGGCAGCTTCAGGTCGGCGTAGTCGATGATCACTTCGGTGGGCTCCTCGGGCATGAACACCCGGGCCTCGAGCTGGGATTTCACCGGCACGCTGAGATCGGCCTGGATCGGGATATCGGCGTCGATGGTGGTCTTGAGCGGGACCTCCAGATTCTGCTTGAGCTTGGCGGCCACCGGCGCGGTGAATTTGAGCTGGACGTTTTTGTCCACCGGGATGTTCAGATTGATGGGCACGTCCGCCTTGATCGGGATGTCGCCGCGTATGGGCAGCTCCAGCGTGTCGCCCAGCACTTCGGCGGTGATCACCGCGTCCACGCTCAGAGTCTGATCGATGGTGATGGTCTCGTTGACCGGCACATTCATCCGGATCGGGACCTCGGCATCGAACTTGGCCAGCAGGTTGAGGGTTTCGTCGACCGGGATGGAGACGGTCTGATCGATGGGCACGCTGGTGGAGATGACGTCGTCCAGCGTGATGTCCAGGTTGTTGAGCACGTCCGCGGTGGCGTTGAGCGGTTCCGGAATGGTCACCATCGCCGGCTGGTTGGTCAGCAGCAGCCGGGCATCCACGTTCTTGAATACCCAGTAGCCGATCAGGGCGCCGCCGGCAGCGGCCCCGGCCAGCACTACCAGCAGGAACAGCCAGAAACCGATCGCGCCCCGTTGACGGCGGGGTGACGAAGCATCAGCGCGCATGTGGCTTGCCCTCTTCAGAATTCATAACCAACGGACAGCGTGAGATTGTCGCGATCGGTGAGAATGTTGTTGTTGCCGCCGCCCGCGAAGATGGTCTGGGTGACGTTGGCGGACCAGCGGCCGGCGTTGAGTTCCAGGTCCAGGAACAGGATCTTGCGGCCCTCGATGAAGTTGGCCGCGAGGCCGGGCGATACCCCGTCCACATCGTGGAACAGGGCAATGGTGGGTACCAGCGAGGCGCCCGACCAGGGCACGTTCTGGTAGCTGAGCAGCGACGCCACCCGATAACCCCAGGCGAACTCGGTGACGAACCCGTCGGTGGTCTGGGCCGGGTTGATCTTGAGCGCGTCACCGGTTTCGGCAATGCCGGGCGAGGCGTGGGTGAGCGTGCCCTGAGCCTCGAACTGCAGGTCGCGCTTATCCGGCAGATCCGGCAGCCAGGAGGTGGCCACGTCGAACAGCAGGATGAACTGGTCCGCCCCGAATGGCGCGCTGGCGCCGCCGCGCAGCCGGGTGAAGTTGAAGCTGGTGGTCAGGTTCTTGAGCCGTTCGTAGCCGTGGATGGACTGGCCCGGACGGATCTCGCCGGGCGTGCCGCCCCGGTAGGCGGTGACGAAATCCGGCAGGGCCCGCTGCGAGCCCGCCAGCGTCGCCCCGCCCAGACCCTCCAGGGTGGGAAATCCGAGGGCCTCGGTCAGGCTTTCCTGGGTGCCGGCGATGGTGTCGCAGACCGGCCCGAGAATGCCCAGGGCATCCAGGCTGTTGCAGGCGTTGCCCGGGTCCAGCGAATCCACCGCGTTGGGGATCAGCGGCACATCGTCGCGCGGGAAAGCCGGCTGGAAGGCGGCGAACAGCACGTCCTCGATGTCCACCTGTACGGGCAGGTTGGGGCGGAAGGCGAACTCGCCCTGCATCGCCCAGCCGCCGATCAGGGTGTTGTAGGTCAGCCCGAAGATGTGGATGTCCTCCGGATATTCCAGAAAGTAGGTGGCGGTATCCAGCGGCAGGGCGTTGCGCTCGGTGAGCAGGCCGCCGGTACTGGGCCCGGTGGGATTCAGCCCGCAGGCGGCGAAGAAGTCGGCGACATTGGTGGCGTCCAGCCCCAGCGGATTGCCCTCGCGCCGGGCGCAGGTGGCATCGGTCGCGGTGGCCCCCACCAGCGGGATGCGGCTGTGGTAGTTGGCGGCATAGAAGCCGATGTCCAGGCCGCTGTCGCCGATGGCGTCGGTAAACCAGTTGACGCGGATGCCGTACTGGCCGCCGTCCTCGGGTTCCCGGTTGGCCGAGCGGGCGCCGGCAAAGCTGGTGTCGGTCACCAGTGCGGCGGTGTCGTTGGCCGGGGTGCCGAGCTGGTTCGGGTCGTCCGGCGTCTTGCCGAAGGGCAGCGGAATGGCATCGTCGGAAGACACCTCGTTGTTGGCGTCGAAGAATGACACCAGCCCGCCCTTGGGCGGCAGCAGGTATGGCCGCCATTCGAACTGATAGAACGCCTCCGCGGACAGGGTCGGTGTCAGCTGGGTGCCGAACGAGGCCAGCCCCACCGGCCGATAGAGCTCGGTCAGTTCGAACCCCGGACGCAGCAGGTTGGTGTAGGCCGGTGGATTGATGAAGTTGAGCGAGCCGCGCAGGGCGATGGTGCCCTCGCCCCAGGGCAGCAGCTGGCGCCCGATCTTGACGTCCAGCTCGCGCTCACCGATGAACGGTACCCGGAAGAACACATTGAGCTCGCGCAGATCGAACAGCCGGCCGAGCTGGCGCTCGGTTTCCTCGTTACGTTCCTCGGTGACCTGGACGCCGGGCTGGGGGCCGGGTTCCACGATCTGGTTGGGCCGGGTTTCCTGGTAGTTGATGTTGATGGGGTCGACCAGCGCCAGCCAGCCGATCTCCATCCCCACGTTGTCGAACCAGCCGCGGTCGCCGAAACGCAGAGTGGCCATGGACAGCCACTTGGTGGTGGTGGCGGTGACGTCGTACTTGTCGTAGTTGAGGTTGCCGTCGTCGGTGAACATCGCGGTGGCCCCGGGTGCGGCCAGGAAGCGCTCGTTGGGTTCGGTGTCGTCCGGGTCCACGCTGATGCAGTCGTCGGCGGCACACAGATCGCGGTTCTCGGGCAGCGAGGCCTTGCCGATCAGATCCCGGTCGGGGCTCTGCGTACGCAGCTGAATACCGGTGGACAGCTTGTTCTGCCAGTCGATATCGATGCCGCCCAGGGCGTCGACATCCCAGCGCAGCGCCTGCGCCGGCAGAGCCGTGGCCAGTGCCGCCAGTGCAATCAGCAATCCCCCCTGCCGCATGGGCATGCGGTGTCTCCTCTCGCGTCGCCCCGGCTCGCCGGCCGGTGGCCTGTTGTTTTAATCGCGCTTGCGGCTGCGCCAGAACTGGATGCGTGGCAGGTCCTCCGCAATCTCCTCGGTCTGCCCGGCGATGCTTTCGATCTGTCCGCCCAGGGCCTCCAGGAACAGGGCGATGCGGAACACCGTCATCACGAACTCCAGGAACACCCGGATGGCGGTGACCACGGCCACGAACAGCGCCGGGCCGATCACCAGTAGCCAGGCCACGCCCATGGCCCAGGACTGCCCGAAACCCCAGACGATCCAATACACTGTCAGCAGGGCGGCGAAGCCGATCGCCAGCCCGTAGATGATGGGCAGCATCCGCGTGGTCAGCAGTTCGCGCATCTGCAGGTCGAACAGCTGGCGCGCGAACAGCCGGCCGAGTTCCGCCACCGACCGCCGCAGGGAGGTCGGCCGGGCATCGCCAGCCGGGTCGGGCTGCGATGGTGGTACTTGATCACCCATGACGCCCCCTGCGAGAAAGGGGAAAGCCGCTTTACTCGTTTACAGTAACGAATGTAACTTAAGTGTGACGGCCTGCCAACCAAGCTGCAGCATGGGGCGAGACGGGCCGCAACAACCGCCAACGCCGTGCGACAGGAGTCCCCGATGAGCGATCGCCGTTTGCCCCTGCGACGGGCCCCGCTGCCGTTTCGATTGCTGGGCAGTGCGGTTCGGGCCGCCGGCAGCCTGCCGGGCGGCGACATCGCCGCCCGCGGGGCCCGTGAAACCGAATCCTGGTTGCTGGGCGAACTGGCCCGGCGCCTGGATGGCTTGCGCCACGAACCGGGGGCGGATGATGACGCCAGCGACGTGACGGACCTGCCGCCCCAGGCCGATGCCATCGCCCGCTTCCAGGGCCTGCTGGCGGTGTCGCTGGATCAGCGCCCGGAAGACGCCCACCGGTACCTGTTCGACCGGGTCGTGGCGCAACTGGTGCCGGACGAGGCCCGCATCATCGCGGCGCTGTCGGATGGCGAGCCGGTGGCCGTGTGCCACGTCGGCGCCGGGATGCGAGTCGGGCCGGTGTCGCGCTGGGTGCTGGAGAATGCGTCCACCGTGGGCAAGGATGCCGGGGTGATGCTGCTCGATCAGGTACCCAACTACATTGCCCACCTGCGCCTGCTCGGTCTGGTGCACGTCGGTGGTCCCAGCGAGGCCCTGCACACCCGATACGAAATCCTGGAAACCGACGCCCGCGTGCGCGACGCCGTGGCAATGGTAGACAATGAACTGAAAATGCGGCCGCGCCTGCAGCGCGGCACGCTGGTGTTGTCGGAACTGGGGCAAGCCCTGTGGCGGGCCTGCGAGGCGTCGGCAATCGAACACGACGACAGATAGGGCCTGTTGACGCTACCGCCGATCTCGGCAGCTTTAGCAGGCCCTGAGATTCAGCAGATTCGGGGGAGGGCAAATGGAGGAAGCCGGGTTTCTCGGCCTGGGGCTGGAAACATGGAAGTACATCTCCATGCCCGTGATCAGCGCGGTGGTGGGCTATGTCACCAACGTGATCGCCATTCGCATGATGTTCCACCCCCTGGAGTTCATCGGCATCAAGGAGCCGATCCTGGGCTGGCAGGGCATCGTGCCGCGCAAGTGCGCCAAGATGGCCGGCATTGCGGTGGATACCATCACGTCCAAGCTGCTCGACGAGGAGGAAATCTTCTCGCGGCTGGATCCCCAGCGCATCGCCGACGAGCTGGAGCAGCCCACACTGGCGATGGTCGACGAAATCACCGAAGCGGTGATGCGCCGGCATCAGCCGTTGCTGTGGGAGTCGCTGCCCGGCGCGATCAAGCGCCAGATCATCCGCCGTGTCCAGGGCGAGGCCCCGGAGGTAATCGCCGAAGTGATGGGCGAGGTGCGCACCAACATCCGCCAGATGTTCGATCTCAAGGACATGGTGGTATCAAGCCTGGTGCGCGACAAGCCGCTGCTCAATCGCATCTTCAAGGAAACCGGGCGGGCCGAGTTCAAGTTCATCGGCCGCTCCGGCCTGTATTTCGGCTTCCTGTTCGGCTGCCTGCAGATGGGTGTCTGGGTGTTCTATCAGGAATGGTGGCTGTTGCCGGCGTTCGGGCTGATGGTGGGTTACGCCACCAACTGGGTGGCGCTGAAGATGATCTTCAATCCCAAGGAGTTGTGGCGGATCGGCCCGTTCTCCGTCCAGGGCCTGTTCCACAAGCGGCAGATGGAAGTGGCGCGGGATTACGGTGAACTGGTATCGCAGGAAATCCTCACCCCCGGCAACATTCTCGAGGCCATTCTCAAGGGGCCCTACGCGGACAAGCTGTTCGCGCTGGTGGGCCGGCATGTGCAGGAGGCCATCGACGATTCCGCCAGCGTTGCCCGCCCGTTTGTCGCCTGGACCGTGGGCACGCGAAACTATCGGCTGATGAAGGAATCCGCCATCAGCGAAGTGCTGGCGCGCATGCCGGTGGCCCTGCAGCATGTCACCGACTATGCCGAGGACGCGATGCAGATCCGCGACACCCTGGTTACCCGGCTGCAGGCGCTGAATTCCACCGACTTCGAGGGCATGCTGCGGCCCGCCTTCGAGGAGGATGAATGGATTCTGATCGCGGTGGGCGCGGCGCTGGGCTTCGCGGTGGGCTGGTTCCAGTTGATCGTGTTGTTCGGTAGCGAGTTCGCGGCCGCATTCGGCTGATCGTCAGGAGAACGAAGTCATGGCAGACAAACCCGGCAAGAGCCTGCGCCTGCCCACGCCGATGCCGGTGCGTCTGCTGCGCCGGGCCGCCGAGCGGGCCCAGGAATGGCCGATGGCCGGCACCGCGGTGAAACGGTTGCAGGCCGCCGAGGAATGGGCCGTCAATGAACTCAAGCACCGGCTTGACGAGCTGTCCGACAGCGAGCCGCGTCGGCCCCGCCCCAGCCAGGCGGCCGACGCCCGGGGCATGCTGGCCGGGCTGCTCACCGATGCCGATCGGCTGACCCTGGACGAGGCCAGGGAGCGCGAATTCATCGGGGTGCTGGGCCAGCTGTGTCCCGACCAGGCCAAGATGCTGGCGGTGCTCGGCGACGGCCGGCAGCTGCCGCTGGTGCATGTGGGCGCCGGATTGCCCGCCGGCGCGATCCGCGAGTGGGTGCTGGAGAACGCCACCAGCCTGGGGCGCGAGGCGGGCGTCACGCTGCGTGACGACGTACCCCGACTGGTCGGACAAATGCGCTCGCTCGGACTACTGCACGTGGGGCCGGAGGATGCCGGCCTCAAGACCGCCTACGAAATGCTGGCCGCCGACACCGGCGTGCGTGACGCCAGCGTCTACATCAAGAACACCCTGCGCCTGTGGCCGCGGCTGCAGCGTCATACCGTGTCGCTGTCGGATTTCGGCCGGGCGCTGTGGACCTTTGCCGGGCCGGGATCGTGACCGACGGCCCCTGGCTCTGGGTGGCGCTGGGCGTGCTGACCTTCGTGTTCGGCTTCATGCTGTCCTGGTGGCAGATGCGCCGGCGGCTGCAGGCCCGGGTCAACGAGGTGGTGGCCGAGGAGGTAGCCCGGCGCATCCAGCAACGGGTTCTTGACGAGCTTGGCGGTCGCCGGCCAACCGAAACGCAGCAACGACAAGACGCAGGCCATGACGCAGACAAACGCTGATCGCATCACATTCGGGGATCTGGCCCGCGCCGGTCTCCGGGATATCGTACGCACGCCCAGTCTGGCCCGCGGCGTGGGGCTGATCGGCGCCTCGCGGGTGCTCAAGCACCTGTCCATCGGCCGCCTGGTGGAACACCACGCCCGCCGCCACCCGCACCGTACCGCCCTGCGTTTCGAGGACGAGGAATACAACTACGCGGAATTCAATGCCGCGGCCAATCGCTACGCCCACGTGCTCAAGAAATCCGGCATCCGGTCGGGCGACCGGGTCGCGGTGCTAGTCGGCAATCGCTCGCACACGCTCATGGCGATAACCGCTATCGTTAAGCTCGGCGCGGCGGCGGCCATGTGCAATACCAAGCAGCGGGGCGAGGTGCTTGCCCACAGCTTGGGACTGGTCGAACCCGCGGCGGTGCTGGTTGGCGACGATCTGCACGAGGCATTCGACGAAGTGCGCGGCGGGCTCGGGTTCGATGAGGGCGATCGTGTCTGGCATTTAGGCGAGGACGGCCGGCCGCCGGATTCTGCCGCCTACCGCGATCTGAACGCGGAGGCTCGGTCGCAGTCCGCGGCCAACCCGCCGGACACCCGCCGGGTAGACAAGTCTCAGCCAGCCTTCTTCATCTTCACGTCGGGTACCACCGGCATGCCCAAGGCCTCGGTGATGAGCCATACCCGCTGGCTGCGCGGCGGGGCCGGGCTGGGCCTGGCCGGCATGGGCTTGTGTGCCGACGATGCGCTCTACTGCTGTCTGCCGCTTTACCACAACAACGCCCTGACGGTGTCCTGGGGCGCGGTGCTCTGCGCTGGGGCCACCATGGCGCTGGGCCGCAAGTTCAGTGTTTCCGCCTTCTGGGACGAGGTGCACCGTTATGAAGCCACCGCCTTCTGCTATATCGGCGAACTCTGCCGCTATCTGTTGCGGGCCCCGGCTGGTCCCGGCGACCGCGATCACCTGGTGCGGGTGATCATTGGCAACGGTCTGCGCCCGGACATCTGGGACGACTTCAAGCAGCGCTTCGGTATCGAGCGGGTGTGCGAGTTCTACGGCGCCAGTGAAGGCAACCTGGTATTCGTCAACGGCTTCAACATGGACCGCACCGCCGGCTTCTGTCCGCTGTCGTTCGCCGTGGTAGCGTTCGACCCGGTCACCGAGGCACCCACCATGGACGGCAACGGCCGTCTGCAGGAAGTGGCCACCGGCGAGGTGGGCCTGCTGGTGACCAAGATCACCAACATGGCCCCGTTCGAGGGATACACCGACGCCGAGGCCAGCGAGAAGAAACTGTTCCGCGACGCCTTCAAGAAAGGCGACTGCTGGTTCAACACCGGCGATCTCGTGCGCGATCAGGGCATGCGCCACATCGCCTTCGTCGATCGCCTGGGCGATACCTTCCGCTGGAAGGGCGAGAATGTGGCCACCACGGAAGTGGAAAAGGCCCTGAACAGCCACCCCCGGGTTGCCGAAAGCGTGGTCTACGGGGTCGAGGTGCCGCACGCCGACGGCCGAGCGGGCATGGCTGCGGTCACCCCCGAGGGTGATGACCCCGACTGGGCCGGGCTGGCTGCGCATCTGCGCGCCGAACTGCCGGCCTACGCCGTGCCGGTGTTTCTACGCCTGAAGGGCGAGCAGGATGTCACCGGCACCTTCAAGCACCGCAAGGTGGAGCTCAAGAAGGAAGGCTTCTCGCCGCCGGATGACGAGGCGGTCTACTGGCTGCCGCCGGGCGGCGACAGCTACGAGCTGTTGACCGCCGACGCCCGCCGGGCAATCGAACAGGGCGAGATATCGCTCTAGTCAGTCTGGTTCAGCGTGACGCCGTAGAACTCGGTCATCAGTCGATACATGGGCTGGTGGTCAGCCGCCAGCGCGTCGGGTGACTGGAAGAACATTTCGGACGCCCCCAGGAACAGTGCATCCGGCGTCTCCGCACCGGCCAATGCCGGCAGGGCTTCGCGCGTAGCGTGGTCGGTGGCCAGCGCGATGAACTGGCGCCACCACTTCTCGGGATACTCTGCGGCGCAACGATTGCGGGGATGGGCCGTGCGTTGATCCGCCAGCCGCGCGGCGAAGGCCCGGACCACCGGGTTGCGCGGGCTTCCGCTCATGGCGTCTTCCACATCAATCCAGGTCAGACCGATACGGGCCGGTGGATTGTCCTCGCCGTCCAGCGCCACCTCGCGGACGTCCGGGAAGCAGTCCGCGTCCCGGCCCAGTCGCAGCAGGCAGGCGTTGCCGGCCACCGCCAGGCGGATGATGTCGGGCACCGTCTGGCCGCCGGCAGTGAACCGCTTGCGCTTGAGGAAAAGGCGGACCAGGGTGGCGAGGCGTTTGCGTTCGGCCGGGGTCAGTCGCGAAAAGGCGCGGACCGTGGCCGCGAGCCGTTCGTTATCGACCCCCGGCGCGCGCCGGCGGCGGGCGATCACGACCGGGGCGAAGAACAGCACTACCCCCAGGGCGGCAATGCCGGCCCCGGCGGCGATGAATACCAGTGCCCCGTTCACCGGTGCGGCGTCAGGCCAGCCCGGTGCTCTGCAGCAGCATCACCGCAGCCTGGCCCCCGCCCCCGGTAATACCCATTTCGTCGCCGAACAGCACCACCAGCTGGAAGACGCCCACCATGAAGCCGAGTGCGGCCCCCACCGCAATCAGGATCCACTCGTCCTGTTCGAAGGCGGGGCGCAGCATGCCCTCGAACTCCTCCGGCGACAGCGCCTGCAGGCGTGTCATCAGGGTGTTCTGCAGGTCGAGCGCGTCGTCGGCGTAGGCTTCCACATGCTTTAGCGCGTCCGGCATGTTGTCGATGATCCTGGCCACCGCGCTGTTCTTCATCCGGATGTAGTTCTGGGTGCCCACGGTGAAGGTCACGAACGGCTTTGCGATGCTGGTCTGTTCGTCGATGGCCTTTTGCACGTGCCGGCCGATCATCGCGAATACCTTGTCCGAGTACGGCCCCTTGAGCACGGCCTCGATGATGTTGGCCGGGGTGATGATCTCCTGCGACACCAGCCGGCCGTAGTCGGCGGCGACCTCCTCCTGGCGTTTCATGAACAGGCCCTGGATGTTGAACGGGCCGATGCGGAAGACCTCCTTGGGGTTGAAGATCATCTGCAAAGCCAGCCAGTTGGTGGCATAGCCCACTGCCAGACCGAAGGCGGGCAGCAGCCACCATTCCTGGAAGAACAGCCAGACGATCATCTGCACCACGCCGAACAGGCCGCCGAAGTAGATGCCGGACCGGGCGATGAACTTGAACTCCGCGTACCCCACTTCCTGGAAGATGGTGTTGAGCAGGGCCTTGTCGCGAGTCAGGTTGGTGATGACCATGTCCTTGAGGTCATACATCTGCTCGATGTTGGTTTTCAGCTCGGCCATGATCTCGGCCACGATCTCCGGCATTTCCCGGTTGATCCGCTTGTAGATCTGGTTCTTGACCACGTTCGGCAGGGATTCCCACAGGGTAGGCTGGTGTTCCCGCATCACCTGGTTGGTGATGTCCTCCACCATGTTGTTGAGGGGGCCCTCGAGTTCCTCGGCGATGCGCTCGGGATCCAGCCGCTCGAAGATTTCCTTCTGGTCGATCAGCTTCTCGGTGATGGTGTCCACCGAGATGCCCGCCATCTTGGCGGCCCGCCGCGGGATGATGCCCTGCCACCCCAGGATCGGCTTGTACACGCCGATGAATTCCAGCGGATGAAACATCATGTAGATGGCGACCACGTTGGTGCCATAACCCACGATCGCGCTGATCACCGGCATCGACAGATAGACCAGGGGATTGGCCAGGAAATCGGCAAAGCCTTCCATGATGAATCTCGCTCCCGTCGTCGAGCGGGCCGGGGGCCGCTCCTCCCTGCACCTGGTCACGATGTGGCGATCGTGCCGGTTTAGTGTTGTAAAAGTCAGTAATGACTGTAACAGTATGTCAGAGAACTCTGTAAGCCAAATCACGGCGGCTGCAGCCTGGCGGGGCCGGCGACAACAAACGGGGCCGACCCCGACTTGACGCGGCGACAGGCAAGATTGCGGGAGGGGAAAGCATGAGTCAGAACGCGATGCAGGCGCTGCAACAGCGGCTGGGGACCAATGCCGACGAACTGGCGTTTCTGGAGTTCGTGGACGACGACACGCTGGCGGCAATCAGCGAGGCCGCCGGCCGCGAACTGGATGCCCGCCACGATGTACTGACCGCTGCCATCACCGACGGCGTTGCGGCACTGCCGGGCATGCTCGGCGGCCTCGCCCGCCGCATTCTCACCTGAGGGGCTGACGATGACCGAACAAGCCCTGCCCGACCTGGAAACTCGCGCCGAGCTGGCCAAGCTGGCCGCTTTGCTGGATCTGCCGGGAGATCAGCTGACCGGATTGCGTGGCAGTGGGGCGGCGAATATCCGTCGCCTGCGCCGACGCATCCTGCAGTCCGCCTTCGAGGGCCGCCGCGACCGCTTCGCCCGGCTTGAACGGCTTACCCGGCTGCTGCCCAAGGCCATGCTGGCGCGCCTGGCCGAATCCGCCTTCGGGCCGCTGCTGTCCGGGCGTCTGGTCGGCGAAATGAACCCCATCCGCGCGTTCAAGATCGCCAAGCGGCTGCCGCCGGGCTTTCTCGCCGATACCGCCATGCACGTGGATCCGGACAAGGTGCGGCCCATCATCCGGCGCCTGCCGGCCGAACTGATCCGCGACGCCGCCCTGATCCTGGTCGAGCGCAAGGACTACATCACCCTCGGCCGCTTCGCCGATGCCCTGTCGGCCCCGGCCATCCGCGCGGTGGTGGCGGCGGTGGATGATGATGCCGTGCTGCTGCACATCGCCTTCTACATGGAGGAAAAGGCGCAGCTGTCGCGCATCCTGCGGATGATCGACAACGACCGCGTGGCCCGCATCATGCGCGCCGGGACGGAACAGGACCTCTGGCCCGAGGCGCTGTCGGTAATCGACAACGTTGACGCCGACCTGCGCGGCCGGCTGGCCAACATCATGGCCGAGCAGGACGAGGCCACTCTGAATGGCCTGGTCGGCGTGGCGCATGCCCAGAACCTCTGGGGACCGGTGCTGCGCGGGATGGCCCGGATGAACCCGAAATACCACCGCAAGATCGTCAACCTGCCCGCGGTACGGGATGAAACGGTGCTGGGCGATCTGGTCAACACCGCCTACCGCGATGGGCTGCTGGAGGCCGCCCTGCCGCTGGCCCGGCCGATGCGGCGGGAATGGCAGCGGGTGGTCGCCCACGCCGCCCTCGCCCAGGGCCCGGAAGTGGCCGAAGCCGCGATGTGGGCCGCCCACAACGTCGATCAGTGGGACGTGGCAATCGACCTGTTCGAATACACCGACGATGGCGAGCGCGACATGATCGCCCGGCTGCCCATTGCCGCCAACAAGCATGTGCTGGAAAGCCTGATCGCCACCGCCGCGCGCACCGGCCGGCTGGGACTGCTGCTGGATTTCGTGGAGCGCATGGAAACCGCCGGGCAGCGGTCGGCCGCGGAAGTCAGCCTCGCCAACGACGGCGACCTGCTGGAATCGATCCTGGATGCTGCCCGCGCTACCGGCGGGTGGGCCGCGGTGGCTGTGGCCCTGTCGTCCGTGGAAGCCGATAATCTCGGCCAGGCCGGCGAAGTGTACCGCCGCCAGAGCGCCGACGATCAGGCCGCCTTCCAGGCCGCCGCCCGCGACCGCGGCGTGTGGGACCAGCTTGCCCCGGCGCTGGAGGGTGCCCCGGCCTGAGCACCGGCTGGTAGCAAAGCCATCCCCGCTCCCTGTGGGAGAGGGCCCGGATGTGCAACCCGATCCCGGCTCAGGCCTTCCCGCCCAGCGCTCCCTCCGCCAGCGCCAGCACGTCAACCGTCGCCGCCTCGGCCAGGTCCGGCCGGGACAGCCGGTGATTGGCTTGGCGCACGATGTTCTCCTGCACCGCGATGGCCAGCGGATTGATGCGATCGAGCAGCCGGGTGGGCAGCGCCCGCAGTTCGCGCGGCATGCGGGTAGTTACCTTGACGTTGCGATGCGTGAGCGGTCGGGGCACCAGCTTGATGGTCAGCGGGGCGAAGGTGTGCACATCGATCGCCACGCGGATGCTCACGTCCATGGGCAGGCCCACGGTCATGCCCATCACCTTGATCCTGAGCGTGAGCACGCCGCCCAGTACCAGCGAGAACGCCACTTCCGCGTCGTCGCTGACCCGCCGCTCGATCTCGATGTCGTGGGGCGCGAACCGGTAGGAGGCCACTAGCAGTTCGTTGGGCAGCGCCTCGGCCGAGCCCTCCATGGTGGCCTGGAGAATCTGTTCCACTTCCGCGCGCAGGCGCGGCACGGTCACCAGATGGCGGATGAACTGCTCGCCGAAGGTCTGGTAGGAAATCGGTTCGCCGTCGGCGGGTTCGTCGCCGGCGGCGAGGTCGAGATGATCGGTATCGTCCTCGCTGGCCATGCCCGGTCTGCGTCCTGTCGGTCGGGCCGATCAGCGCCGGTGCGCCGGTCGGCAAAACGCAGACATTACGTCAATTGGCCGTCTCGAGTCAGGGTCAGCTGGCGCGGCGCCCCATCCGGGCCGCCGCCGGCACCCGAGTCCACTGCGAGGTGCAGGGAATGCGGTCCCGGTCGCAACGCTCGCGATAGCGCTGGCCGATTTCCACGATCTCTTCCAGCAATCCGGTGCGCAGGGTCGTGGGCTGCAGGCCCAGGTCGATCAGACAGCGGGCGTCGGCGGCCAGGTCGTTGGCGTCGGCTTCCTTGCGCGGGTTATCGAGGTAGGCGATCTCGGCCCCGGTGAGTTCCGCCACGATCCGGGCCAGATCGGCCACCCGGTGGGTCTCGGTCATCTGGTTGAAGATGCGCACCCGTTCACTGGTTGCCGGGGGATGCGTCAGCGCCATCTCCACGCAGCGCACGCTGTCCTGGATGTGGATGAAGGCCCGTGTCTGGCCGCCGCTGCCATGCACGGTCAGCGGGTAGCCCACCGCGGCCTGCATCAGGAAGCGGTTGAGCACGGTGCCGTAGTCGCCGTCGTAGTCGAAGCGGTTGATCAGGCGTTCGTCCAGCCGCGTCTCGCGGGTCTGGGTGCCCCACACCACCCCCTGATGCAGGTCGGTGATGCGGATGCCGTCGTTCTTGTTGTAGAAGTAGAACAGCAGCTGATCCTGGGTCTTGGTCATGTGGTAGACGCTGCCCGGGTCCGGCGGGAACAGGATTTCCCGCTCCAGCCGGCCGCCGTCCGAGGCCTCGGCCTGGATGGTGAGATACCCCTCGGGAATGCGCATGCCGCCGCCGTAGCCGTACACGCCCATGGTGCCCAGGTGCACCAGATGGGCGTCGGTGCCGGTTTCCACCAGCGCGCACAGCAGGTTCTGGGTGGCCGAGAGATTGTTCTCCAGCGTGTAGCGCTTGGTGGCCGCCGACTTCATGGAATAGGGGGCCGAGCGCTGCTCGGCGAAATGCACCACCGCATCCGGCCGCCAGTCGCGGATCAGCCGTTCCAGCGCGTCGTAGTCGCGGGCGGCGTCAAGATCGGTCCACTCGATATGCCGGCCGGTCAGCTCGCGCCAGGCCGCCAGCCGGTTGCGCAGCGGCGCGATCGGGGTGAGCGAATCCACCCCCAGTTCGATGTCGATCTTGCGCCGCGAGAGGTTGTCCACCAGATGCACCGCGTGGCCGCGGGCGGACAGATGCAGGGCCGTGGCCCAGCCGCAGAAGCCGTCGCCACCGGGAATCAGGATTTTCATCCGGGTCTCCTTTCGGGTCGCAGAATCGCCGCACGCCCGGACTGGCGCGCCGGTACCAGGTTGTGACGGAATTCGCGGGCCGAGGCCGCCCAGCTCCAGCGCTCGGCCTGGCGGCGGCAGGTGTCGCCGTCCAGGGCCAGCGCGGCCAGCGCCGCGGCGCGCAGGTCCTCGTCGAGCACGCCGGTTTCGCCCGAATCCACCACCTGGGACGGCCCGGTGACCGGATAGGCCGCCACCGGCACGCCGCAGGCCATCGCCTCGAGCAGGACCAGGCCGAGGGTGTCGGTGCGGCTGGGAAAGACCAGGCAGTCGGCGGCGGACAGATGCCGTACGAGATCGTCGCCCAGCTTGAGGCCCAGCCAGTGCACCTCGGGATAGCGCCGCGACAGCGACGGGAAGGCCGGGCCGTCGCCCACCACCACCTTGCTGCCGGGCAGGTCGAGATCGAGAAAGGCCTCGATGTTCTTCTCCACCGCCACCCGGCCCATCGACATGAATATCGGGCGGGGCAGGTCGGCCAGCACGTCGCTGGCCAGCGGCCGGAAGCGTTCGGTGTCGACCCCGCGCGCCCATTGCCTGAGGTTGGAGAAGCCGCGCTCGCGCAGGAAGTCGGCCAGCGGCGGCGTGCTCACCATGGTGGCGTCGGCCGCGCCGTGGAAGCGCGCCAGCGCCCGGTAGCCCAGCGACACCGGCAGGAACGGCAGCCGGGCGTGCACGTACTCGGGAAACCGGGTGTGGAAAGAGGTGGTGAAATGCAGCCCGTGGCGCTGGCAGTAAAGCCAGGCGGCCATGCCACAGGGGCCTTCGGTGGCGATGTGGGTAGCATCCGGCTGCCAGCGTTTCAGACGACGCGCGACCCCCGGATAGGGCACTGCCGCCAGCCGGATTTCCCGATAGGTGGGCAGGGGCACGGTGACGAAACGCCACGGATGAATCACCCGCACCTCGTCGCCGGCGCGGTGCAGTTCGGACACCAGCGCGGACAGGGCCGTGACCACCCCGTTGACCTGCGGGTGCCAGGCGTCGGTAATCAGTGCAATGCGGCTCAAATCGACGGTCCGTGATCAGGCACCGCGTCAATTTGCGTCAGTCAGATGACCGTTTGATAAAGCCCGGGCGACATTTTCGTGACGGCGGCTGGGGCCGCAGGCGCGGGTTAGCCGACTGGCGGCCAGTCCGTGCTGTAGCGCTTGGTGCCGATGATCACCGCGCGGAAGATCAGCACTGCCTCCCGCGCCAGTCCGCCGGCATCCAGCCCGGTGTCCTCGACCAGCCATTCGGTGATCAGTTCGTTGACCACGCCCACCAGGGCCACCGCCGGGAAGTGGTAGTCGCGCTGGGGTAGTTCGCCGGCCTCGGCCAGATGCTGGGAGTAGTCACGGATGATCGAGGCCAGATTGTGAATCGCCTCGCGGCGGTGGCTTTCCATCTCGCGGCTGACGCCGACCGATTCCATGCACATCACCCGTGCCCGGCGCGGATCGTTGAGCAGGTACAGCACTGCCTGGCCGATGGCGTCCGACACTCGTTCGTGCAGATCCCGGTCGGGGTTGTTCAGTGCCGTGGCCAGGACCGTGCCGGTGGCCGCCACCAGTTCGTCGAACACCGCCCGCAACAGGGCTTCGCGGCCGTCGAACTGTTCGTAGAAGTGGCGGGTGGCCACGCTGCCGGTGGAACAGATCAGCTCGATCGGCGCGTTGGCATAACCGCGCTCACCGAACAGCGCGAGGCCGGCGTCGAGCAAGCGCTGGCGGCGCTCGCCGCGCAGCTGTTCCGGGGTGCGGCCGCGGTAACGGCGGCCGGCGGGCTTGGTGGTCGTGGCCAAGGATCGAACCTCATTCCGGGCACTTTTCACGGCCATGTTAGCGCAAACCGCAGCATGGGAAACCTACCTTTCCGGAAACTTGACATACCCGTCACGCTGGCGTAGGTTCTGAAAAGATTTCTTTCCTATGTTGCATCGCGGCACCCGGCTGGCCCGGCGTAGCCTGCGACAGGAGTCGACAACATGATTGCTCTGGCCATTGCCCTCGCGATTCTCGTTATCTACGGCGCGCTGCTTTATCGCGGCGTCTCGCTGGCCGTGTTCACGGCCGTGACCGGCGGTTTGCTGGTCGCCGGTTACGCTGCCGGCGTCTACGGCACGCTCGGCGCCGGCATCGTCGCCGCGCTGTTCCTGCCGCCGGCGGTGCTGTTCAATCTGGTGCCGCTGCGCCGCGCGGTGGTTTCGCGGCCGCTCTACAAGGTCTTCCGCAGCGTGCTGCCGGAAATGAACCGCACCGAGCGCGAGGCCCTGGAGGCCGGCGATGTCTGGTGGGAGGGCGAATGTTTTCGTGGCCGGCCGGACTGGTCGAAGCTGCTGGAATTCCCGTACACGACGCTCACCGATGAGGAACAGGCCTTCCTGGACGGCCCGACGCACGAGCTGTGCGCGATGATCGACGACTGGGAAGTCCATTTCGAACGCAAGGACCTGCCGCCGGAAGTCTGGCAGTTCATCCGCGACAACGGCTTCTTCGCGATGCTGATTCCGAAGTCGCATGGCGGCCTGGGTTTCTCCGCCTATGGCCAGTCCTGCGTGGTGGCCAAGATCGCCACCCGCAGCCTGACCGCGGCGGTGACCGTGATGGTGCCGAACTCGCTCGGGCCGGGCGAGCTGCTGGTGCATTACGGCACCAAGGCCCAGCAGCAGAAATGGCTGCCCGGCCTGGCCGCCGGCCGCGAGATTCCCTGTTTCGCCCTGACCGGGCCGGAAGCCGGGTCGGATGCCACCGCCATGCCGGACACCGGCGTGGTAGAAACGCGCGTGGTAGGCGGCGAGGAAGTGGTGGGCATCCGCCTGAACTTCTCCAAGCGCTACATCACCCTGGCCCCGGTAGCCACGCTGATGGGCCTGGCCTTCAAGCTGCAGGACCCGGACGGCCTGCTGGGTGATCCGGACAAGACCGACTACGGCATTAGCTGTGCGCTGATCCCCACCGACACCGACGGCATCGAGATCGGCCGCCGTCACTATCCCGGCGCGGCGTTCATGAACGGCCCGATCAAGGGCACCGACGTGTTCGTGCCGGTGGACGCCATCATCGGCGGGCCCGAACAGGCCGGCAACGGCTGGCGCATGCTGGTGGAATGCCTGTCCGCCGGGCGCGGCATCTCCCTGCCGGCGCTGTCCACCGCCACCGGCAAGGGCATGTACGGCATCACCTCGGCGTACTCCAAGATCCGCCGTCAGTTCGGCGTGGCCATCGGCAAGTTCGAGGGCATCCAGGAACCGCTTGGCCGCATCGGCGGCTACGCCTATTCGATGGAGGCCTGCCGCAATCTCACCGCAAGCGCGGTGGATCACTGTGCCCCATCCATCGTCACCGCGATGATGAAGTACCACATGACGGAGATGATGCGCACCGTCATCACCGACGCCATGGACATCCACAGCGGCAAGACCATCATCATGGGGCCGCGCAACTACCTGGCCGCGGCCTACCAGGCCCTGCCGGTGGCGATCACCGTGGAAGGCGCCAACATCATGACGCGCAACCTCATGGTGTTCGGCCAGGGGGCGATCCGCTGCCATCCGTATGTGTTTGCGGAAATGGAAGCCGCCCGCCATGCCGACCCGAAGGCCGGCCTGCGCGATTTCGACAAGCTGCTGTTCGGCCACATCGGCTATTCCGTGAACCGCGGCGTGCGCGCCCTGGTGCTGGGCCTGACCAACGGCCGGCTGGCGAAGGCGCCGGTGAGTGGCGAGACCGCCGGCTACTACCGCCAGCTGGAACGCTATTCCGCGTCGCTGGCGTTCGCCTCCGACGTGGCCATGGGTGTGCTCGGCGGTTCGCTCAAACTGCGCGAACGCACCTCGGCGCGGCTGGGCGACATGCTCAGTCATCTTTACATGGCCTCGGCCACGCTGCGCTACGTGCACGAGCACGGAGAAAGCGAGGCCGACATGGCCCATGTGCGCTGGGTGATGGCCCATCACCTTGCCGAACTGGACAAGGCTCTGTACGAGGTCATTCGCAACTTCCCGGTCAAGGCGGTGCGGCCGATCCTCAAGCTGGCCACCATGCCGCGCGGCCGGCAGTTCGACGGCCCCTCGGATGCCGACAACGCCGCCGTGTGCGAAGTGATGCTGGACAGCGCCACCGACAGCGAACTCAACCAGCGCCTGCAGTACGACCTGTACATCGGCGGTGCCGACAACGGCCCCACCGGCCACATGCTGCGCACCGTCGAGAAGCTGCAGGAGATCGAGGCCGACTACGAACCTTTCCTGAAGGCGGTCAAGACCGGCCAGGTGCGCGGCGACGATCTGACCGCCCAGCTCAACGACGCGGTCAATCAGGGCCTGATCAGCCAGGCGGCCGCCGACGGCATTCGCGAGTACGACGCCCTGCGCTACGAGGCCATCCTCACCGATGACTTCAGCCAGGATTACGTGCGCGAGCCGCTGGCCCATCCCCGCGACGAGCCCGGCCCGGGCGAGGCCCGCATCCGGGCGGTGTCCTGAGGCGAGGCGCGCGATGACCCGCAGCCTGCTGGGAGCCGCGCTGGTCGACGTCCCCGAGGATCTTGGAGACGTCACCGGCATTGACGACCGCCTGGAACGCCCACCCGGGGCGGGCGGGCTGTCCGCGCGGGCAGTGGACGCGATCTGGAGCGCCACCGAAGACCTCTACCGCAGCGGCGCCTACCCGGCCATCACCCTGTGCCTGCGCCGCCAGGGCCAGATCGTGCTCAACCGGTCGCTGGGCCACGCCCGCGGCAACGGTCCGGTCGACAACGAGCGCGAGCCGCGCCTGCTGGCCCGGCCGGATACCCCGGTGTGCCTGTTCTCGGCCTCCAAGGCAGTGACCGCCATTCTGGTTCACAAGCTGGCCGAGGAGGGCGGCATCCACCTCGATGAACGGGTGTCGCACTACCTCCCCGAGTTTGCCGCCGCCGGCAAGGGCGAGACCACGATCGCCGAGGTCCTGGCGCATCGCGGCGGCTTCCCCATGTTCGATGTGGCCGGCGACGCCGCGCAGGTGGAAACCCTGCTCGACTGGGACCGCTGCATCGAGATGATCTGCGCGGCCAGCCCCACCTGGCGCGACGGCCCCCGCATGGCCTACCACGCCATTACCGGCGGCTTCATTCTGGGCGAAGTCATCCGGCGGGTGACCGGGGCCCCGATAAGCGAGTATCTGGACACCCGCCTGCGCGCTCCGCTGGGCATGAAGACCTTCACCTACGGACTGGAACCGGCCCTGCGCCCGAACGGCGCGCTCAACTACGCGGCGGGCCAGCCGGTGCGCTTTCCGCTGTCCGCGGTGGTGGCCCGGGCGCTGACGGTGCCGTTCGAGCAGGTGATCGAGGCCTCCAACACCGATGTCTTCATGGACGCGGTGGTGCCCGCGGGCAACCTCTACGCCAGCGCCGAGGAGCTGTCGCGCTTCTACCAGATGCTGCTCAACGGCGGCAGCTGGCAGGGCGAACAGGTGCTGCAGGAAGCCACCGTGGCGCGCGCCGTGCGGCCGGCCAACCGGCTGCAGTTCGACCACACGCTCAAGATTCCGATGCGCTATTCGGAAGGCCTGATGCTCGGCGCCAACCCGTTCGGGCTGTACGGGCCGATGACCGGTGCTGCCTATGGCCACCTCGGGTTCATGAACATCCTCGGCTGGGCCGATCCCGCCCGCGACATCGCCGCCTCCCTGCTGGTTACCGGCAAGGCGGTGCTGGGCGGGCATCTGATTGCGCTCGGCGAACTCCTGACCACCATTGCATGGCAGTGCCGGAAATGAGTGATCGCTATACGCAGCATGTGAAGCCTCGCCGCCTGTCCGCCCAGGACTGGGCCCAGGGCGCCGTCCAGCTGTGGCGCGGCCTGTTCTTCGGCGTTACCGACATCGTCGAGGACGTGCACAGCTCGGTCCTGCGCACCATCGGCCGGGTCAACCCGATCGACCGGCAGCTGGTCGATCGCACCCAGCGGGTCTACCGCGGCGTGCGCGAAATCGGGGACGCCTCCTTCATCGTGGCCGACCAGGCCGTGGGTCTGGCCGGGGCGCTGGTGCCGGTCCGCCGCGGACTGGATCTGGGCCGCAGCCGGCTGGCGGTGATCTCGGCGCTCAATGGCGTGCTGGGTGACCGCATGGCGGCCGAGGGTAACCCGCTGGCCATTCGCATGGGGCTGCATCAAGCGGATGGCACCGAGGTGGAGATCGACCGCGAAGGTCTGCGCCGGGCGCTGGGCAAGCCGTGCAAGCGTCTGGTGGTCCTGGTCCACGGCCTGGGCATGAACGATCAGCAGTGGCAGCGCCCCGGCGGCCCCGATCTGGGTGCCCGGCTGGTCGAGGAATATGGCTACAGCGCCCTCTACGTGCGCTACAACAGCGGCTGCCACATCTCGGAAAACGGCCGCGAACTGGCGGCCCTGCTCGAGCGACTGGTGGAACGCTACCCCGCGAAACTCCAGCGGCTGGTGATCATCGGCCACAGCATGGGCGGGCTGGTGGCCCGCAGCGCCACCCACTACGGCCGCGAGGCCGGCTGCCGCTGGCCGACCGAACTCACCGAACTGGTGTGCCTGGGCTCGCCGCATCTCGGTGCCCCGCTGGAACGGCTGGGCAGCGCGTTCACCCACGCCCTGACCTGGACCCGCTTCACCGCGCCGTTCGCGCGCATCGGCAATGTCCGCAGTGCGGGCGTGAAGGACCTCCGCTACGGCTTCCTGGTGGACGAGGACTGGCGCGGGCGCGATCCCGACCATCCCGAGAAGATCACGCCGCGCAAACTGCGGCCGCTGGAAGGCACCCGCAACTATTTGGTGGCCGCCAGCCTGGGCCGCCGCCACGGCGACTTCGCCGACCGCTGGCTGGGCGACCTGCTGGTGCCCATCCGCAGCGCCACCGGGGCGTCGCGCAAGCCCAGCCGACGGCTGCATTTCAACGATGCCGACGGCCGCATCTTCTTCGGCATGAACCACTTCGAGATCATGAATCACCCGCAGGTCTACGCCGCGCTGTCCGAGTGGCTGCACGGCAAATCACGCGGCCGTCTGCGGCAGCGCGTGAAGCAGGCCATCGGATCGTGATGCGTAACGCCGAGCCCGCCACGGGGTAGGGCGGACTTCAGTCCGCCGGCCGGCGAAGAAACAAGTCAGCAAGCGGCACCCGCGACGACATGCGCGCCAGCCACAGGAGACAACCCCCATGTCCGATCTGAAACAACAGTTCAACGCCGCCGTCGACAAGGTGCGCAACGCCCCGAGCGATGGCGATTTCAAGCCCAGCAATGACTACAAGCTGACGATGTACGCGCTGTACCGGCAGGCCACCGATGGCGACGTGTCCGGCAAGCGGCCGGGTATGCTCAACGTGATCGAACGGGCCAAGTACGACGCCTGGGCCAAACGCAAGGGGATGACTCGCGACCAGGCCATGCAGGCCTATGTGGACGAAGTGGACAAGGTCGAAGCACAGTACGGCTAGGGGCTGCGCCGGGGCACTACCGGTTTCCGTGACGCAGACCCCCGACGGCCCCGCCGGTCCCGTGCCGGTGCGATGGCTGAAAAACAATATGAACAAGAGGGGGAGACAACATGCGGATCAAACCGCTTTTCATCGGGGGGCTGGCGGTGGCCGCCGTCGCCGGCCTGGCCGCGCTGGTGGTGGCCATCCGCGGGCTGGAAGCCGGTAACGAGGACGCCATACGTGCCGAGTTCCGATCGCTGGAACGCCTCGACGCCCGTTTCAATGAAGAGGTTGCCCGCGCCCGGCTGATCGTCGACGTGCAGCGCGACGTGCTCTACGAACTGCTCGACGAAGTCGCCGCCCGCATGGAGGATCTGGCCGCCGATACCGGGCCGCTGGCCGGCATCGCCCCGGCCATGGACGCGGCCCGGGCGGACTACATCGCCGCCATGCGGGAGAAGGTGGAGCTGGGCCGCGAGTACGAGCGCCGCAACCTGCGTCTGGTCAATGCCTTGGCCCTGATCCCGAGCGTGTCCGACGAACTGCTGGACCAGCTGCCCGCCACCGACGAATACGAGCCCGCGATCGACTTCGTCAACCGCTTCAACAAGGAAATCCTGGCCTACGGCATGCTGCCCAACCCGACCAACCTCGAGGCGGTGGAGGACATGCTCTACCGCGTGAGCCAGTCGGACATCGCGCTGCCGGATGGCGCGGGCACCCCGTTCCGCCGCCTGGCCTCGCTGGGCAATGCGGTGCTCGGCGACAAGCAGGTGGTGCAGACCTCGCTGGAAAAGCTGCTGGCCTTCCCGACCAGTGAACGGCTGGGCGCGATTCAGAGCGCCTATGCCGACGCCCGCGGCGCGCGGCTGGCCGCGGCCCAGCAGTACCGCTGGGCGCTGCTGGCCTACGCCGGCCTGCTGCTGCTGGGGCTGGCCTGGCTGGGCTGGCGTTTGCGTGCCAGCTACCGCAGCCTGGACACCGCCAACGATGCCCTGCGCGACGCCAACGTGGAACTGGAACAGCGGGTGGCCCGGCGTACCGAGCATCTGGAACAGGCGATGGCCGATCTGAAATCGTCTCAGGCCCAGCTGGTCCAGTCCGAGAAGATGGCGTCGCTGGGCCAGATGGTTGCCGGCGTATCGCACGAGATCAACACGCCGCTGGGCTACGTGCGCAGCAACAACGAGATCGTGTCCACCTCGATGCAGGAAGTGGCGATGCTGCTGGGCAGCTATCGCGACGCCCTGGCCCTGCTCGACAACCCGGCGGCCGACTTCGAGGCCACCGCCCGCGCCCTGCAGGAGCTGGAACAGCTCAAGGCCGAGCTGGAGCCCGATACTCTGCTGGCGGAGCTGCAGCAACTGGTGGCCGACAATCACCACGGCCTGGCCCAGATCGGCGAGCTGGTGGCCAACCTCAAGGACTTCAGCCGCCTGGACCGGTCCCGCACCGAGTTCGTCAACCTCAACGACGGCCTGGATGCCGCGCTCAACATCTGTCAGGGCCAGCTCAAGCACCGCATCGAGGTGGTGCGCGACTACGGCGAGCTGCCCGAGATCGAGTGCGCGCCCTCGCAGGTCAACCAGGTGTTTCTCAACCTGATCACCAACGCCGGGCAGGCCATGGGCGACGCCGGCCGGCTGACGCTGATCACCCGCCACGAGGCCGACCGCGTGCTGGTGCGCATCCGCGATACCGGCGCCGGCATGGATGAAGCCACCCGGGCCCAGATATTCGATCCGTTCTTCACCACCAAGCCGCTGGGCGAGGGCACCGGTCTGGGGTTGGCGATCGTCTACCGCATCGTCAACGAACACGGCGGCCGCATCGTCGCCGCCTCGGTGCCCGGCCGGGGCACGGAGTTCACGATCATGTTGCCGCTGCGTCAGACGGAGGCCCCGGAAACGGCCGAGACAGTCGGCATGGCGGAGGAGATGTCGGCATGAGCGAACTTGATCCCAATACTCCGCAGGCCCCGGCTCCCGGCCACCGGCCACAGGTGCTGTTCGTCGACGACGAGCCACGCATTCTCACCAGCCTGCGCATGCTGTGCCGGCGCCGCTACGACGTGCGCATCGCCGAGGGCGGCGAGGCGGCGTTGGCGGTACTGCGCGAGCATCCGGTGGATGTGCTCGTCAGCGACCAGCGCATGCCCGGCATGACCGGTTTCGAGCTGCTGCGCGAAGCCCGCAGCATCCAGCCCGGCGCCATGCGGCTGCTGCTGACCGGCTACGCCGATCTCAACGCCATCATCGGCTCGATCAACGAAGGCGAAATCTTCCGATTCATCAGCAAGCCCTGGGTCAACGACGAACTGCTGGCGATCATCGACGAAGCCGCCGCGGCTGCCGCTGCCGCGCCAGTACCGGCAGCGCCCGCCGCGGCGGCGCGGACGGATATCACGGATGCGGATGCCGAAATGCCGGCGGATGCTGCGCCGTCCGAGGCGGCCGGCCCCGGCGTGCTGGTGCTGGACCCCTCGCCGGCCCGCCGCGCGGAAATGGCCGGTGTGCTGGGCGGCAACTACCGCGTGATCGAGGCCGCCGACCTGGACACCGCGGTGGAACGGCTACAGAGCGACGATATCGGCGTGCTGATTTCGGACGTGCGGGTGGAGAACACGCGCATTGTTGAACTGCTGGGCCTGCTCAAGACCCACGCACCGAATCTGGTATCCATCATCGTGACCGAGCGTGCCGATGCGCATGACGCCATCGAGCTGATCAACCGCAGCCAGGTCTACCGCTTCCTGGTCCGGCCACTGCGCCAGACCATGTGCCGCATCAGCGTGCGTTCCGCGCTGGAACGGCATCACACGCTGCGACAGAACCCGGAGCAGACGCGGCGCTACGCCGCTCGGCCCGTCACCGAAGAACCCGCCGGTCTGGGCCGCGGCCTGATCGATCGCATCCGCCGCATGCGCCAGCGGCTCCAGCCCGGGGCATCCGCCTGACAGGAGACGACATGAATCTGAATCCAACTGGCCTCGGCCTTGCCGTGCTGCGGCGCGTGGCGGCCAACCCCTGGTTGCAGCGCAGCGGCCTGGGGCCGCGTTTCGACCGACTCATCTACCACGGCAGCCGGGCCGGCTTTGCCGCCGCCACCGCCGGCAACCGCGCGTTCAAGGCGGTGCGGTCAATGTCGACCCCGGGCCGGCCGCCGGGCATCGATCCCGCCGGCGTGTTCGACCTGACACCCACCGACGATCAGACGATGCTGCGCGAGGCGGCCGCCCGCTTCGCCGGGGAACGCCTGCGCCGCGCCGCTGCCGAGGCGGACGAGACCTGCACAGCCCCCGCCGAGCTGCTGGACGAGGCCGCCGGCCTGGGGCTGGCATCGCTGTCGGTGCCCGAGGAACTGGACGGCGCCGGCGCCGAGCATTCCGCCGTTACCGGCGCGCTGATCGCCGAGGCCCTGGCGCATGGCGACATGGGTCTGGCGCTGGCCTGCCTGGCCCCGGTCAGCGCCGCCAACGCCCTTTTGCGCTGGGGCACGGGCGCGCAGCAGGCGGCGTATCTCGCGCCGTTCGCCGGCGAGCAACCGCCGGCCGCCGCCATTGCCGCGGCGGAAGACCGGCCGCTATTCGACCCGCTATCGCCGGCGACCACGGCCGAACGTCGCGGTGATCGGATCGTGCTCAACGGCCGCAAGGTACTGGTGCCGCGTGCCACCGATGCCGAGTTCTTCCTGGTGGCGGCCGGGGAGGCCGACGGCGGCGTCGGTGTCTACATCGTCGAGCGGAGTGCCGGCGGTCTGTCGGTCGAGCCGGCACCGGGCATGGGCGTGCGCGGGGCCGGCACCGGCAGTCTGGTGCTGAAAGACACGACCATCCCGGCCGGCAACCGCCTGGGCGGCGACGAAGGCTGCGATTACCCTGCCCTGCTGGCGTTGTCCCGCCTGGCCTGGTGCGCCCTGGCCGCCGGCACCGGTCAGGCGGTGCTGGACTACGTTACCGACTACGCCAACGACCGCCAGGCCTTCGGCGAACCCATCAGCCACCGTCAGGGGGTGGCCTTCGCCATCGCGGACATGGCCATCGAACTGGAAGGCCTGCGTCTGGCCACCTGGCGCGCCGCGGCCCTGGCCGATGCCGGTAAGTCGTTCACGAAGGAAGCCGCCATCGCCCATCGCCTGGCCAGCCGTCACGGCATGGCCATCGGCAGCTGGGGCGTGCAACTGCTGGGCGGCCACGGCTTCGTCAAGGAACACCCGGTGGAGCGCTGGTACCGCGACCTGCGGGCGGTCGGCGTGATGCACGGCGGGGCGTGTCTTTAACCCGTATTTATCCGCAGATTGCACAGACCGTTCTGACGGGAATTTCGTCGAGATGCGGCGTTGGATCGTCTACGGATCAATCCGTTATCCGGCTGATTCGAGAAACGTTCTTTCCTCTGCTGAACCTGCGTAATCGGCGAAATCTGCGGACCCCCCTTCTTACTTCGAGCAGAAAACCATGATCAATCTCGAAAACCCCAGACGCTATCGCGGCCTCGTCGACCAGGCCCAGCAGGTGGCCCGGGAAATGTTCCGGCCCATCTCGCGTAAATATGACCGTGCCGAGCACGAGTATCCGAAGGAACTCGACACCCTGGCCGCGCTGCTGGACGGCATGAACGACAGCGGCGGCGAAGGCGCCGGGGCCGGCAAGCTCAGCCAGGAGAAATCCGCCGACGGCAGCGTGGTCAATGGCCGCAACATGTCGGCCGTGCTGGGCATGATCGAACTCTGCTGGGGCGACATCGGTCTGGCCCTGTCGCTGCCGCGCCAGGGGCTGGGCAACGCCGCCATTTCCGCCGTGGCCAACGAGGAACAGGCGGCACGCTTCGAGGGCTGCTGGGCGGCCATGGCCATTACCGAGCCGGGCGCCGGGTCGGACTCCGCCGCCATCCGCACCCGCGCGGTCGAGGACGGCGACGACTACGTGCTGAACGGCGAGAAGATCTACGTCACCGCCGGCGGGCGCTGCGATACCGTGGTGGTCTGGGCCACGCTGGACCCGGCCGCGGGCCGCGCCGCGATCAAGTCATTCGTGGTGCCCAAGGGCACGCCCGGCATGGAGGTGGTGCGGCTGGACCACAAACTGGGCATCCGTGCCTCCGACACCGCGACGATTCATTTCACCGACTGCCGGGTGCCGAAGGAAAACCTGCTCGGCTCGCCCGAGATCGACACCAAGCGCTCCTTCGCGGGGGCGATGAAGACGTTCGATAACACCCGTCCGCTGGTGGCGGCCATGGCCATCGGTCTGGCCCGGGCCAGCCTCGAGGAAACCCGCCGGTTGCTGGGCGAGGCCGGAGTGGCCATCGACTACGATCGCCCCGTGCATTGCCAGTCCGCCGCAGCGGCCGCGTTCCTGGATATGGAAGCCAACTACGAGGCCGCCCGGTTGCTGACCCTGCAGGCCGCCTGGATGGCCGATAACAGTCAGCCCAACTCCCTGCAGGCGTCGATGGCCAAGGCCAAGGCCGGCCGCATGGGCACGGCCGTGTCGCTGGGTTGTCTGGACTTGATCGGCCCGCTGGCCTACACCGAGGACACCCTGCTGGAGAAGTGGGCCCGCGACGCCAAGATTCTGGATATCTTCGAGGGCACCCAGCAGATCCAGCTGCTGATCGTGGCGCGGCGGCTGCTGAACAAGACCTCCAGCGAGTTGAAGTAGCCCGGCAGGCGTTCGCGTCTGGCGCAACGCTGCTAGTGTTGTGCTGAGACGGGCGGGGCCGACCGGCCCCGTGCGAAGCAAAAGCAACAGCGAGCGCCGGGAGGATGCCGTGATCAAACTCGTCTACATCTGTTATCGAAGGGCTGATTTCACGCCCGAAGCTTTTTATGATCGCTGGCTCAACGTGCATGGCCCACTGGTTAAAAGTGTGGCGAAACAGATCGGCGCCCGCCGCTACGTGCAGAGCCATAAGCTGGACACGCCGGTCAACGAGCAGTTGCGTGAGGCCCGTGGCATGCCCGAACCCTATGACGGCATCACCGAGGTCTGGTGGAACAGCATGGATGACCTGATCCAGGCGGCCGAGACCGACGCGGGTCGCGATGCCATGCAGCGACTGGTGGAAGACGAGGCCGAATTCCTCGATCTCGAGAAGTCCTGCATCTTCATGAGCGAAGAGCACACGATCTTCGAGTTCTGAAGCCGCGTTGCGACACGTTTCGCCCGCCCCGGGCAGCAAGCAGAGTCCACGGTGACGACCACCTCTGCCATGGTGGTCGCCAACGCGAATGTCCGACAATATCCGGGGATTCGACCCGAGCTGGATGGATACGATGACGGAACCGATCTGGCGCCCTTCGGAGGCGCGCATTCGCACGGCGAACATGACCCGATTCCTGGAACGGGTCCGCGCCGACGGCAACCCCGTAATGGAAAGTTACCGGGACCTGTGGCAGTGGTCCGTCGATCAGCCGGCGGCATTCTGGCGGCACATCCGCGACTTCTGCGGGCTGCAGCTTCATCGCGAGCCGGATGCGGTGGTCGAACCGGCCGACCATATCCGCGACACGCGCTTCTTCCCCGGCGCCCGGCTCAACTTCGCCGAGAACCTGCTGCGCTTTAACGACGACCGCCCGGCGCTGATCTTCCGCAACGAGGCGGGCGAGCGGCTGGTTTGGACCTACGCCGACCTGCACCGCGAAACTGCCCGCATCGCTGCCGGTCTGCGCGCCGACGGGGTCGAGGCCGGTGACCGGGTGGCCGGGCTGCTGCCCAACCGCCCGGAAACCGTCGCCGCCATGCTGGCCGCGACCAGCATCGGCGCCATCTGGACATCCTGCTCGCCGGACTTCGCCGAGGCCGCGATCGTGGACCGCTTCAGCCAGGTCGAGCCGAAAGTCCTGTTCGTCAGCGACGGCTACATGTTCAAGGGCCGCACGTTCGATGTGCGCGACACCGCCCGCCGTCTGGCCGAGCGCATCGGCAGCATCCGGCGCACGGTGTGGGTGCCCTATGCCGGTCTGGATACCACCGGCGGTGTGGCTTACGCCGATTACGGCGAGCCCGGCGCCGAACTCGCGTTCGAACTGCAGCCGTTCGACCACCCCGTCTACATCCTGTATTCGTCGGGCACCACCGGTGCGCCCAAGTGCATCGTCCACGGCGCCGGCGGCACGCTGCTCCAGCACCTGAAGGAACACGTGCTGCACACCGACATTGGCCGCGACGACCGCGTGTTCTTCTTCACCACCTGCGGCTGGATGATGTGGAACTGGCTGGTCAGCGGCCTGGCCACCGGCGCCGCCGTGGTGCTGTTCGATGGCCAGCCCTTCCACCCGGACCACGGCGTTCTGCCGCGCATGGCCGCGGAGGAGGGCATCACCGTGTTCGGGGCCAGCGCCGGCTACTTCGGCGCGCTGGAAAAGGCCGGCGCCGAGCCGGGCCGCGAGTACGACCTTTCGGCGCTGAAGACCGTGCTGTCTTCCGGATCGCCGCTCATGCCGGAGTCCTTCGACTACGTCTACCGCGCCATCCACGGCGACGTCTGCCTGGCCTCCATCTCCGGCGGCACCGATCTCGTGGCCTGCTTCGCGCTGGGCAACCCCGCGCTGCCCGTCTACCGGGGCGAACTGCAGTGTCTGGCCCTGGGCATGCGTACGGAAGTGTTCGACGAGGACGGCCACCCTGTCCGGGACGAACAGGGCGAACTCGTCTGCACCGCTCCGTTTCCTTCCATGCCGGTGAAGTTCTGGAACGATCCCGAGGGCAAGCGCTACCACCGTGCCTATTTCGAGCGTTTCCCCAACGTCTGGCATCACGGCGACTATGCGTTGCTCACCGAACGCGACGGCCTGGTCATCTACGGCCGCTCCGACGCCGTGCTCAACCCCGGCGGCGTGCGCATCGGCACCGCCGAGATCTACCGCCCGGTCAAGCAGCTATCGGAAGTGGTGGAATGCGTGGCCGTCGGCCAGGCCTGGAACGGCGACACCCGCGTGGTGCTGTTCGTGCAGCTCGACGAGGGCGTCCCGCTGGACGACGCCCTGCGCGATCGCATCCGCCGGACCATCCGCGAGAACGCCAGCCCGCGCCACGTGCCGGCGAAGATTCTGGCGGTGTCCGATATTCCGCGGACTCGCAACGCCAAGCTGGCCGAAATCGCGGTGCGGCAGGCGGTGCATGGTGAGGACATCGGCAATACGTCGGCGTTGGCCAATCCGGAAGCGATCGAGGAATTCCGCGATCGGGCGGAGCTGCGCAGCGGCTAGTCGCCGGTCCCGGCAGATCGGCTGATCCCGCGCCCCGGGCCGTCTCGTTCGGTCGACGCGCACGAAACAGACCGTGCCGGTCGGACGGGCAGCGCCGAGCCGGACGCCAGCCTGCGCAGTGCTTCCCCACAGGACGAACCTGCCCGATCGGGTGGCGAGCCGGCCGCGACGGCACGCGATCATGCCGCCAATCAGGGGCTCACCGATGGTCGGCTGGTTCTGCCCGTCGTGGCCGCAGCAGCGGCCCGCATCCGACAAGCGGCCGGGCCCCCCGAATGCGTATCGGTAGACACAGGAAGCATGGTTGAAGCAGCGCAATCGAACTGGATGATCTACGGCTGTTACGGCTACACCGGCGAACTGATCGTCGCCGAGGCCCTGGCCCGCGGTCATCGACCGCTGGTCGCCGGCCGCAACGAGGCCCGCACCCGGGCCCTGGCGGACAAGCACGGCCTGTCCTGGCGGGCCTTCCCGGTGGAAGACGCCCCCCGACATCTGGACGGTGTCGACGTGTTCATCAACGCCGCCGGCCCGTTCGCGGCCACCGCCGAGCCGCTGATACAGGCCTGCATCGACGCCGGCGTGCACTACCTGGATATCACCGGCGAGATTCCGGTGTTTCAGGCCGCCGCGGACCGCCACCGGGCCGCCGAGTCGGCGGGCATCGTGCTCTGCCCCGGGGTGGGCTTCGACATCGTGCCCACCGACATGCTGGCCGCGCACTTGGCCGCCGAACTGCCGGGCGCCACACACCTGGAAATCGCCTTCGACTTCGGCTCGCTGCCGAGCCAGGGCACCGCCCGCACCGCCGTCCAGGCGATCCCGGCCGGCGGCATGATCCGCCGCGACGGCGCACTCACGCCCGTGCCCCTGGGCTATCGCATCCGCAAGGTGCCGTTCCCACGCGGCCCCCAGTCCGCCGTGAGCTTTCCGTGGGGCGACGTGTTCACCGCCTGGCACTCCACCGGCATCCCCAACACCCTCGTCTACTTCGCCATGCCGGCGGCGCTGTGCTGGATGCAGAATGCCACCAACCCGCTCAAGGGCCTGCTCGGCACGCGGCCCATGCAGCGGTTCCTGCTGTGGGTGGTGGGCCGCGTACTGCCCGAAGGCCCGTCGGACAAGATCCGCGCCACCGCCGGCACCCAGTTCTGGGCCCGGGCGGCCGACGCCGACGGCAAGGCCATCACCGGCACCCTCACCGCGCCCAGCGTCTACGCCATGACCGCCGAATGCACGGTGGCCTCGGCCGAGCAGATCGACGCCGGCGCCCCTGCGGTCGGCTACCTGACGGCCTCGAAACTGCTGGGGCTGGACTTCGTGCGGAATCGGCCCGGTTACGAGCTGCAGATTCACCCGAGCTGAGTTCTGCGGGATTCAGCGACCTCGGGCGCCGGCGAGGCTGCGATGAGAGGGCTGGCAGGATCGCGCCGAGGTGCAGTCGTCTTTCGGCTGCTGTGCTAAAGGGATTTGAACGGTTCTCCCTCCCGGCTACACAGGCTTCGGCAGCCGTTTGACCGAGCGCTTAATTAAGTAAACTGTCCCCTTACTCCCCTGGCTGCCCGTGAATAACCTGCTGGGTTTACACAACTAGCGAGGGAGCAACTCCGCCGAACGATCCTGCCACTGGGCGCCCGGCTCGACACGGATATCCCGTGCCGTCACCGGCTCCCCGCAACAGGAGCATGTAGTCAACGGCTGCATGATTTTGCCGCACTGTTTGTGCACGTGGACAATAGGGGCGCCCCGTTCGTCGGCCATGTGCTTGTCACCCCAGTGAACAAGAGCCAACACCACGGGGTGCAGCTCCAACCCTTTTTCCGTCAACCGGTACTCTTGCCGCACCGGTTTCTGCTGATACGGCGTCTTGTACAACACGCCGTGCTCGACCAGCTTCTTCAGGCGGTCGGCCAGGACATGCCGGGTGATGCCCAGGCGTTTCTCGAAGTCGTCAAAGCGCCGCACGCCCAGAAAGCAGTCCCGCAAGACCACCATGGTCCAACGGTCGCCGACGACGGATAGCGCTCGGGCCAATGAGCACGGCTGTTTGTCCAGGTCGTCCCACCGCATAGCGAAAGCGTTATCGAATGACCGATAGAGTATAACTTGACAAGTTCCAAAAAGGAATGGACTATTTAGCGAGTTCCACAAAAGAACTTAGGAGCAAAACGTGACAGAAACCGAGAACAGCCCCCCGGTTGCAATCGTTATCGGTGCGGGTGATGCCACCGGGAGCGCGATCGCCCGACGGTTTGCCCGTGAGAACTATGCCGCCGTCGTCACCCGCCGGCGCCGGGAAGCCCTGGATTCACTGGTCGAGACCATCGAGGCCGAGGGTGGCCGGGTGCACGCCTTCGGGTGCGATGCCCGCGATGAAAACGCCATGACCGAGCTGTTTAGCAACGTCGAGGCGCAGATCGGCGATATCGAGGTCGTGGTCTTCAACATCGGCGCCAACGTGCGATATCCGATCACGGAGACCACCGAACGTGTCTACCGGAAGGTGTGGGAAATGGCCGCTTTGGGCGGGTTTCTCGCCGGCCGCGAAGCAGCCAAGGCCATGCTGCCACGCAACAGGGGCACCATTATCTTTACCGGCGCCACCGCTTCGGTTCGCGGCGGCAGCGGATTCAGTGCCTTCTCGGGCGCGAAGTTCGCCCTGCGCGCCCTGGCGCAGAGCATGGCCCGAGAACTCGGCCCCCAGGGCATACACGTGGCCCATCCCATCATCGACGGTGCGATCGATACCGACTTCATCCGCGAGAACTTCCCGGATCGGTACGCCCAAAAGGAACGGGGCGGCATCCTCGACCCCGATCACATCGCACAACAGTACTGGCAAATCCACCGTCAGCCCCGGGACTGCTGGACCCATGAATTGGATCTGCGGCCCTGGATGGAAACCTTTTGACAAGGCCCCGAATCATGAGCCCAACCATCGACGTGTATTTCGACGTGGGCAGTCCCACCAGCTATCTCGCCTGGACCCAGCTGCCCGCCCTGGCGGAACGCAACAACGCAGACATCAACTGGCAACCCATGCTGCTGGGCGGTGTGTTCAAGGCGACCGGCAACCAATCCCCGGTCACCACCCCCGCAAAAGGCCGCTACACCCAGGTGGACCTTAGGCGTTTTGCCGATGCGTACGGCGTGCGGTTCCAATTCAATCCACATTTCCCGATCAATACCCTGAGCCTGATGCGTGGCGCGGTCGCTCACCTGCGCAGTCACCGCTTTCAGGATTATCTCGACTGTGTTTTCACGGCGCTCTGGGTCGATGGGAAGAATCTGAACGAGCCGGCGGTCGTGGCCGAGGTGCTCTCGGAATCCGGATTTGACCCGTCCGAAGTGCTCGCGCTCTGCGAAGACCCCGACGTGAAGGACAGGCTCAGACAGATCACAGAAGAAGCCGTGTCCCGAGGCGTTTTCGGCGCCCCCACGTGCTTCGTGGGTAACGACATGTTCTTCGGTCAGGATCGCCTGGACTGGGTCGAGAAAGCGCTCCAGTCACGGCATTGATCAGGGCCCGCAGCCTCTTGGAAGGATCGCGTCGAGAAGGATCGTGACCGGGCGCATCGCCACCTACCCTTGGGGCGCGCTGGAAAAGGAACATTTCAGACTTGGGGGAAAACAATATGACCACCGCAGCTCACCGCACCGAAGATCACCTCGTCAATCCGCAGCTCGCCGACCGGGTTGCCACATTGACTGCACTGGTACGCACGCCTGCTTCCGAAACGTACCGCGACCCGGCAGATGTCGACTACGAGGCATGGAACCATGTCGGCGACCCACTCGCGGAAGATCTGATCAATCTCATGCGCGAACGCAAGATGATGCGCGGCGATATCTACGCCAACGCGCGCAAGCTGCAAGCGGAAGGCGTTCCGGAGGCGGTCCGCTTCTTCCAGGACGTCGAGACGCTGCCGTCATGGTTCGATATCGACTCGCTGCGGGAAGGCGCCAGCATGGGACGTCGCAATCCCCTTGGCATGAGCATCGCTCTGCTCTCCGCGCTGCCGTTCACTTATATCGACCCGGCGACGACCGAGGTGATGGGGGCGACTGGCCGCGTGACCCACGGCGGCGACTTCAAACGTCGATCCGTCGAGACCGCGGCAGGTTTCGTCGGCGCCCTCGATGTCGACGGCATGCTGCCCGGTGGAGAACGGTGGATCCTGTGGGTTCGGATCCGGTTGTTGCACACGATGATCCGGCTCGGTATCCATCGCAGCAAGCGCTGGTCCCGATATGACACGGGTACGCCGATAAGCCAGCTCGCCACGGCTGCGTGCACTTATATCTTCGGCCAGCATCGGGTCAACGTCATTGAAGCCGCCGGTGGCGTCGTCACGCCGCAAGAGCGCGACGGATTCGCCTTGATGTGGCGGTGGGTTTCCCGGATTCAGGGTGCCCACAACCAATTGCTCGGGCGCACCCACGCCGAGGAGTTCGCCCTGCAATCGCGGCAGCACGCGTTCTTGTACGAGTCGACCGCCGAAGGCGCAGAACTCACGGAAGCCGTGATCGCGGGATCGACGGCCATGGGTCAGTTCGGCGGATCAAGGCAGATCAATCAGGCGGTCGCACGGCTACTGCTGGCACCGGGAATGACGAAGACGCTGCCGGACAAAGATCTTCGTGAGTGCCTCGGTGTCGCTCCGGTGCCGGTGGCCGAAAAACTGGTTCGCATCGTGGCGTTGCTGCTCAAGGTGCCGAACCAACTCACCCGTCTGAAAATGGTACGCAGTTACTTCGACAGGAATGGACAGAAACTGCTCGACGAGGCTATCGAGAAGGGTCTCGCCGGCACCAAGGCCGAGTATCGCGGCACGCCCGTCGCCGGTCAGCCAACCGATCAGTAATGCTCGGCGGAAAATTAAGGGACAGTACACTTATCTCGGTCTGCCCAAGGACGATACGTGACTCCGTGCGAATCCAGTTGATCGTTCATGACGGCTGCGCCAGCGCCAGCCACTCGCACAGCCGTGGCCGCGTTTCGCCCGGGTTGATCAGGTCGTGTACCGCAAACGCCTCCGCCCGCGGAAACGGCGACTGCCGAGCCGCGAACTGCTCTTCCAGTTCCTGCCGCTTCGCCTCCGGGTCTTCCGCGGCCTCGATGTCCCGTTTGAACGCCAGCGCCACGCCGCCTTCCACCGGCAGCGCGCCGAATTCGGCTGACGGCCAGGCGAGCACGTAGGACTGGTCGGCGTAGTGCAGGGCGCTGGCCAGGCCCATGTTCTTGCGCATGACCACGGACGCCCAGGTTACGGTGGTGGTGGCGACTGTTGTCAGGGCTTCGGCGCCGGCGCGGATGGTGCCGTCCTGTTCGGCTTGCAGGCCGATCATGAAGCCGGGTTCGTCCACGAAGCTGATTACCGGCAGGTGGAACTGCTCGCAGAACTCGACGAAGCGTTTGAGCTTGCGGCAGGCGCTGGCGTCCATGGCGCCGGCGATGCGGGTGCAGTCGTTGGCCAGCACGCCGACGGGCATGCCGTTCAGGCGGGCCAGGGCGGTGATCAGGCTGGGGCCGTAGCCGGCGGTCATCTCGAAGACCGAACCGCGGTCGAGCACGCCGTGCAGGATGATGCGCACGTCGTAGGTCATCTTCCGGTTATCCGGGATGACGTCGTTCAGCGCCTCGTCGCGGCGTTCGGGGGAGTCGGTGGTGTCGGCCACGGGCGGTAGTTCGTTGACGTTGGCCGGCAGGTAGCTCAGGAAGCGGCGGATGGCATCGAACGCCGCGAACTCGTCGTCCACCACGGCATCCACCACGCCGCTGGATTCGTGCACCTCGGGGCCGCCGAGCTCTTCCTTGGTCAGTTTGCGTTTCAGGGCGCGTTCCACCAGCGCCGGGCCACCGATCAGCACCTGGGAATTGCGGGTCATGACCGCGAAGTGGGAGGACACCAGCCGGCCGGCGGGCATGCCGGCCACGGCGCCCAGGGCGGCGCTGGCCACCGGCACGGTCTTCAGCGCCCGGGCGATCGACTTGAATCGGTGGGTCTCGTACACCGGTGCGTGGCTCTGACCCTTGCCGGAACTGCCGGCCACGCTGCCGCCAGCGCCCTGGTGCAGCCGGATGAGCGGCATGCGGTAGCGGCAAGCCAATTCCTCGGTGTACACGCTCTTGCGCAGGCCGGCCGCGTTGGGCGAGCCGCCGCCCTGGGTGAAGTCCTCGCCGCCGACCACGCAGTGGCGGCCCTCGATGCGGCCGGTGCCGAGCACGAAGTTGGCGGGCTGGAATTCTGTGAGGTTGCCGTTCTCGTCGCGTTCCCCGGCCCCGGCGATGGGGCCGACTTCGCGGAAGGAGTTGGCGTCCAGCAGGCCGTCGATACGCTCGCGGATAGTGAGCAGGCCCTTGCCGTGCTGCCGGGCCATGGCGTCTTCGCCGCCCTGCTCGAGGGCGGCGCGTCGGCGCTGTTCGATTTCGTCGCGCTGCGTTTTCCAGCTCATGCCGCGGGGTTGTCCGAGGGCCGGCTAGTCATTGTCGGGGATGGGGCGGGGGATGAACAGGTCGGGGTCTGCTTGGCGAACCGAAGTCCGCCCTGCAGCCCGAACTGTTACGCGGGGCCTGACTCAGACCGCTGGTCGTACCGTGCCGGGTGTTCGTCCCCGGCACCCGGCATATCGAGTGCCGGCTGGCGGACTGAAGTCCGCCCTACGCTTCCGCGAGACTGACTGCTCCGCTACAGCCGCAGCATGCGCCGCACGATGCCGTCGTTGCCGAAGGCGTGGTAGATGGCGCCGCTGATGTGCACGGCGATCAGGCCGAGCAGGGCCCAGCAGGTCCACAGGTGGATGTCGGAGAACAGCATGTTCAGGTCCTCGTCCTCCCAGCCCCAGTGGTAGAGGTCGACGGTCCACCACAGGGTGGTGCCCCAGCCGCTGAACGACGAGGAGATGTAGCCGCTGATGCAGCAGGCGAAGATCACCAGATACAGGATCACGTGATCGATGGCCGCCAGCTTGTGCATCCAGGGCTTCATCGCCGGCGACTGTTCCGGCACCGGCCGGTGGCGCAGGCGCACGTACAGCAGCAGGAACAGCAGGAATACCAGCGTGATGCCCAGGTTCTTGTGCAGCTGGAACGGGAAGGCGCGGAACTGGAATTCCGGGCCCGGCAGCGGCAGGGCCAGCATCCACCAGCTGGAGATGAACAGGAAGAAGATCGACACCGCGATCAGCCAGTGGGTGATGACGGCGGTGGGTCGGTAAGCCTTGTTTGCCATGTCGGCTCTCGCTTGTCTGGACTAAGGTCGGCCGCGTCAGGCGGTCTGTTCGTGCTGGGCGCCCACGATCGCGCCCAGCATCATCATCAGGTGCAGGCAGAACCAGAGCAGCGCATCCCACAGGTACATGGCCCGCAGGATCGGCCCGGTCTGTACGGCGGTGATGAAGGTGACGACGTCGACGGCCACGAGCGCCCCGAATACCACCACCGCGGCGCCCGCGGCCCAGCGCCGGTAGTTCACCAGTGCCGCGCCCACCAGGATGGAGAGGAACGCCAGGCCGGTACCCACGGCCGACACCACCAGTTGCGAGCTGCGGAACCAGTCCGGCCGCGACACGCGAATGCTCTGCAGATTGGAGACCATCTGCTCGCACTGGGCGACGGTCAGGCCCTCCTCCTCCAGCTCGTCCTGCGGGCAGTCGGCAGGCGGCAGCTCGGACACCGTCTCGCCCACGGCGGGGATGGTGTACTGGGTGAGCCACTCGTTGCCGTGGGCGGCCACCAACAGCACGCCGAGCACGATGGCCACCACGCCCAGCGCGCTAGCCCAGGCCGGTCCGGTTTCGAGGTTTTCGACGTTCTCGCTCATGACGTCTCTCTTGTTGAACGCTCGACAGAGGCGGCTACGTTAGCCCCTGCCGCGCGTGACGACAATGCGGGGACGCAAGCCGGGAATTTTTCCCGATTTTGGTGAATTCTCGAACCGCCATCACGACGGCGTGATGCGCGCCTGATAGCGTCCGGGGGATTCGCCGGTCCAGTTGCGAAACGCCCGTGAAAAGGCGCTTTGTTCGGCATAGCCCAGCAGCAGCGCCACCTCCGCCAGCGTCAGCCGCGGATCGGCCAGATAACGCTGGGCCAATTGCCTGCGGGTGTCATCCCGCAGCATTCGGAACGTGACCCCGCGCGCGGCCAGCCTCCGGTGCAGGGTGCGTTCGGACAATGCCAGCCGCTGCGCCACTGCCGCCAGCGTGGGTTCGGCATCCGGCAGCAGGCCGGCGATCAGGCGCCGCACCTCGTCCTCCAGCTGGCCGCCGGCCGGCAGTTGCGCGAGCAGGTCTTCGGCCTGGGTTTCCAGCAGGCGCAGCAGGGCCGGGTCCGCCTGCTGCAGCGGGCGGGCGAGCATGGGCCGCGGGATGCGGATGCGGGTATGCGGTTCCTCGAAATGCACCGGGCAGCGGAAATAGTCCCGATACGGCGCCGGGTCCGGCGGCCGGGGATTGACGAAATGCACCGACAGCGGCGCCAGCGGCTCGCCGGTCAGGGCCCGGGCGAAGGCCACCAGGGCGGTGATGGCGGTTTCGTCCACCAGCGGGCCGGGGCGGCCGTGGCCCAGACCCCATTCCAGCACCAGCGCCTCGTGGTTCTGGCTGAACTGGACCGGCTCCATGTCGTAGATCAGGCGCTCATAGCGACGGTAGCGATCGAACGCCGCGCCCAGGTTGGCGCAGTTGTGCAGGACGTAGCCCATCACGCCGAAGTGGGCGGCGGTAGCGGTCTGGCCGAGTTTCAGGCCCAACAGGGGATCGTCCAGATGCGCGGCGGCGCGTTCCAGCAGCGCCTGCCAGCGGGTGGCCGGGTAGCGGCCCAGCCCGTGCGCGCCGGGGTCGGGCCGGGGTTCGCCCAGCAGGTAGTCGGCATCCTGGCCGCGGGCGTCGAGGTAGTCGTAGAGCAACCCCACCAGGGTGCCCGGGACCACGCCGTGAACAGGGATATCTGCAGCCATGTTGCGCCGTGTCGGAAAACGGGTTCCCGTGCCCTAAGACGGGTCAGCCGCATCATGCGCGATTGGCGGGAAATGTCAAAATTCCGCGATTGCGGTCAAGACGGCCGTGCGGCCTCCGGCCTACGCTTGCCTTCTATAAACGAGTAGACAGGGTGCGGGTGATGGATTCGATAATGCCGTGGCTCCAGTTCTTCTTCGGCACCAACGTGGACTGGAAGCAGGTGCTGCTGGTAGGCATGTCGCCGATCTTCGTGCTGGCGTTCCTGGTGGAATGGCGGGTGATGCTGGCCCGTGGACGCGACCGCCAGTTCCGCTGGAAGGAAATCGTGGCCAACATCGCCCTGGGTGGTTCCTACCAGATCGCGGAAACCGTGATGTGGCTGCTGATAACCGGAGCGGTGTTCGGCGTGGTATATCAGTTCCGGCTGTTCGACCTGCCGGTCAACGGCTGGACCATCCTGCCGATCTTCGTCGGCGTGGAGTTCTGTTACTACTGGTTCCACCGCTGTTCGCACCGCATGCGCTGGTTCTGGACCGCGCACGTGGTGCATCACAGCGGCGAGACCATGAACTTCACCACCGCCATGCGCCAGAGCGTGCTCAACGCCTTCATCGGCAGCTACGTGTTCTACCTGCCACTGGTGCTGCTGGGGGTGCCGCCGGCGGTGGTGATGTTCCTGTATGCGGTGAATCTGACCTACCAGTACTTCGTGCATACCGAGGTGGTCGGCCGCCTGCCGCGCTGGTGCGAGTTCTGGCTCAACACGCCGTCCAACCACCGCGTGCACCATGGCCGCAATCCCGAATACATCGACCGCAACTACGGCGGCGTGCTGATCATCTTCGACCGCCTGTTCGGCACCTATGCGCGCGAGCAGGCGCCGGTCGACTACGGCATTCCGCAGCAGATCATCAGCTACAACTTCCTGGTGCTGAATCTGCACGAGTTCGTGGACATGATGCGCGATGTACTCGCACCCGGGCCGTTATCCCAGCGGTTGAAGCATCTGTGGAAGCCGCCGGCCTGGCGGCGGCCCGGGCACCAGGGCGTGCGCACCTGGACCACCGAGAGCCGATCCTGACTAGACGGGATCCGCCTCGTCGCGCGGCGCCCGCAGGACGGTCTGCAGCGTGCCCAGCGCGACCATGAGGTAGCCGAAAGCCTCGATCACTTCCTCGATCACCCGCTTGTAGGCCGGCTGATAATCGTCGCCGAGCAGGGGCTGCAGGAATTCGCCATGCCCGATCTGCTGGGCCATCAGGGCGGTGATCACGAGACCGCCCCAGAGCATGCCGAACGCATCGGTACGGATGAAGCGGATCAGTTCGCGGCCCAGTTGCCGGCGGGTGCGTGCCACATAGCCGGTCAGCACCACCAGCACGGCGATACCGGGCACTTTCCAGCCCAGGCCGGGCAGGGCTGTGCGGAAGAAATCGTTGAGTTCCCGCACCGAGCCCAGCAGCCCGAGCAGCGCCAGGACCACGAAGATCCGTCGCCAGGCGGGCCGCAGCATTGCGCCGACGACGGCCACAGCGATGGTCATTGCCAGCAGCGCCTGATGAATGCCCTCCAGCCAGTTGCCTTCCTTGAAGAAGGTCTGACTATCCGCTGCCGCGAGTTCGGCCAGCGCCAGCAGGGCGGCGGCATAGGCCAGTGTGTAGAGGAACAGGACCACGAAATTCTTGGTATTCGACATGACGATGCTTCTTGTTGTCCGAAATCTCTGACGGTGACTTGATGGATGTGCCGGGGGCGGCTAACCATGCGAGTGGCCGTCGAATGGCCCCTCCTCGAGAGGGCGACGGTGGCTACGGCCCGGGCGGTGGAACTGCACGCGTCGGCCTCGTGTGACCGGCGCGAGGGCAATCCGCTTGCCGGAGGCCGTCGCGGGCGTGGCAGGCCCGCCCTGTCGGCACGGGTCGCAAGGCCGTGCCCACTTACTCGAAGAAGGCCAGGGTGCGAACCTCGATACTCTCCCGCGCCGGATCGCCGGGCCGGGTGCGCGGATCGCTGAACGCGCCGTGCGGCGTGTACCGGGCCCGGCCGTCCAGGCGCGAATCGAAGCCCTTGATCAGGATCACCGAATCGGCGCCGATCTCCGGAAAGTACAGCCACCGCTGAGCCGGATTATACGCCAGGTGGTAGATCTCCCCGACGCGGTCGGGGTAGTGCATGTCGGTGCCGATCAGGTCGCCCGGGTCCAGGCTGGTGGCGTCGAGCAGGGCCAGCGGCGATCGCTTGACCGGGCCGGCGATGGAACGCCAGACGTTGATCTGGGCGAACGGCACGCCCTGCAGCCGGGCGGCTTCCTCGGTGCCCAGCACGTCGCGCACGCGCTGGGCGCCGGACCAGTCGGTGTAGTCGTTGTGCACGCGGCTGGCCGGCTGCTTGGCCCGCTCGTCGCCGCCGCCGTCCCGCCGCCGGGTGTGGTCGAAGATTTCCACCCGGCTGGCGCCGGTGACCTCGCGGATCAACGCGGTCACGTCGGGGTAGTAGCGTGCGCGTACCTCGGCATCGTCGTAGAAGTCGGCGACATCCACCGGGCGTTTGCGCCAGGCAATACCCTCCCGGTCCAGCGACAAGGCGTCGGCCTCGGGCCAGGCGTTGCGAATCGGCACCTGGTGATCGGCCATGGTCGCCACGTAGTCGGGCTCGGGGTCGCCGGTCAGCGCTTCGGTGCGCACGTACGGGCGCGTGTCCTGCTTGACCATGAAGGTCAGCGTGGCGTTTACCGCGCCGGGGGTGTCAACGGTTTCCGCGGGTGCCGACATGACGGGTTTCCGATTCGAATCAGGTTACTGAGTATGTGCGTGCTGGCGGTGATCTCAAGGGGCAGCGCGCGCCACGATTTTCAGCGGGTACGCCCCAGGTCCAGCGAGGCGGCCAGTTCGGCCAGTCGTCCGGCATCCGGCTCGTCGGCCCGCTGTGCCACGTGCCCGGCCACATCGGCCCGCAGTTTGGTCGGCAGGCCGCTGAATACGGACACCGCGTCGGGCAGCAGATCGGGCTCGGCCGCGGCATCCAGCCAGGCTCGCCAGACCTCGTCCGGCTGGGCCAGCGCGGCCTCGACGGCAGCGGCGCGGGCGTCATTGCTCATCATCGCCAGCAGCGGTACTACCACCGGCCACAGGGCCTGCCGGTAGGCGGCCTCGATCAGCGCGTTGAGCACCGCGGGGTCGGTCACCGAGGGCAGATTCACCACTCGCTGGCGGTTGGCCGGCTGCATGCTGCCCACCGCCACCAGTACCTCCGGCCACAGCGACTGTTCCTGAGCCACGTGGACCAGCGAATCCAGCACCGCCTCGTCCTCGTCGGCCACCAGATCGCCCAGTCGCCCCTTCTGCTCGTCGCCCACCAGTTGCACCAGGGCCAGGGCTTCCGGCCAGAGGTCCTGGTCCGTGGCGGTGGCGATCACGCCGCGCAGGCGATCGTCGTCAAGGTACTCCAGAATCCGGTCCAGCCGGCCGGCGTCCTCCACATAGAAGCCGATATGCAGCAGGGCCTCGTCGTCCAGCCGATCGATCACCCGGAACAGGGCGGCCTCCGACACCGCCCCGACGAAACGGCCCATGGTGATGAACTCGCGCTGGCCCACCAGGATGACCGCCACCTTCTCGATCATGTCGACCGGCATCGCCGCCAGCACCGGTTTCGCCCGTTCCGGCTCGATGTAGAGCGAGGTCTCGGCCAGGAAATCGGTGGGCAGCTTGCGGGCGATGGCCACCGCCCGTTTCGGGGTCATCTCGCCGGTGACCCGGCCGGCCAGAAAGGCCCCCAGCGCCATGTGGGCGATGCGCGCCGTGATTCCCGCCGGCAGCAGCCCGCTCAGGCTGGCCAGCAGACGGAAGCTGCTGCTGTGGCGCTTGAACATGGCCTCGGCCACGCCCTCGCGCAGTTGCCGCAGGTCGGCGGCCGGCTTGCCGGCGAGAAAATCCAGCGCCGCGGCATCAGTATCGAGCAGCCGCGCCAGCTTCTGCAGTTCGGCGCGAACGGCCAGGCGCGGCATCAGTCGTGGTCCCCGAACAGCAGCCTCTTGACCGGCCCACGGAACGCCCGCGGCACCAGCCGCAGCGCGTCCTCCCCGGCCTCGTCGATGCGGGCTTCCTGCCGTGCCACTGCCTCGCCGATCAGCCCGGCGAGCTGTTCGCGGTCGCCCTCGTCCAGCCCGTCGAAGAAGCGCTGAACGTCGACATTCATCGGGATTTCGGCCCGCAGTTGGTCCAGCCTGTCGCCCATGGGATGACTATCCGTTGTAGACGGCCTGTTCGAAGGCCTGGAACAGCGGCGCGGATTCCGGATCGAAGAACGGCAGGATCTGGGTGAAGTACACGCCGGTCACGCCCCTGTCGTGGTCGATCCAGTAGTAGCTGTTGGCCAGACCCGCCCAGGCGAGACTGCCCGCCGCGCGGCCCTCGGGGGTTTCCTCGGTATTGATCAGGAAGCTCAGGCCCCACTTCTTGGACATGCCGGGATACAACTCGACATTGTTGGACAGGGTGGGGTCGATGCTCTCGATCGCCGGGACCTCGAGATCGCCGATGTGGTTCTGGCGCATCAGGTCCACGGTCTTGGCCTGCAGGATGCGCTTCCCGTCGAGCTCGCCGCCGTTGAGGATGGCGCGGGTAAAGCGCAGGTAATCGCGGGCGGTGCCGTAGAGGCCGTGGCCGGACATCTGCTGTTCCGGGTCCTGTTCCAGCACCAGCGGGTGCGGCGCGAGCTGGCCGTCCGGGGTGCGGGCGTGGATGGTGGCCAGCCGGGCCCGGGCATCGTCCGACATGGTGAACGCGGTGTCGGTCATGCCCAGCGGCTGGAAGATTTGTTCGCGGAAGTAGTCGCCCAGCCCCTGGCCGGAGGCGGCCTCCACCAGCCGGCCGACCCAGTCGATGCCGGTGCCGTATTCCCAGCGGGTGCCGGGGTCGGACATCAGCGGTACCTGCAGCGCTGCGCGCTGGCCGCTGAAGATGCCCGGGATGCCCTTCTGTTTCTGGTAACGCGCCAGGTCGGCATTCCAGATCTCGTAGCCGAAGCCGGAGGTGTGGGTCAGCAGGTTGCGCAGGGTCACCGCGCTTCGCGGGCGGCGCAGCCGGGGCTGGTCGCCCTCGAAGCCGTCCAGCACCCGGATTTCGGCAAGCTCCGGCAGCAAGTCGCTGGCCGGGCCGTCCAGGGTGAGTTCGCCTTTTTCCACCAGCTGCATGGCGGCGGTGGCGCCCACCGCCTTGGTCATGGACGCCAGCAGGAATACCGTGTCCTCGGTCATCGCCGTGCCGCCGCCGAGTTCCCGTTCACCAAAGGCGCCGGTGTAGGTCACGCCCTCGGCATCGGCGGCCATCGCCACCACGCCCGGTACCTTGCCGGCCTCGGCGGCCCCGCCCAGCAGGGCGTCGATTTTCCCCTGGTTCATGATGCGTCTCCTCCTCGCATATGGCCCGTGTTGCGGCCTGTTATTGCTGATTGATACCCGCCTGTCCCTTTCGGAGGACGAATTTCTGGATCTTGCCGGTGGCGGTCTTGGGCAGTTCGTCGACGAACGAGAACCACTGCGGCGTCTTGAAGTGGGCCAGGTTGTCGCGCACGAACTGGCGCAGCTCGTCCTCGGTGACCTCGGCGTCGGGCTGCCGGATGATGAAGGCGTGCGGGGATTCGCCCCATTTCTCGTGCGGCATGCCCACCACCGCGGCTTCCTGCACCGCGGGGTGGCGCAGCAGCACGCCCTCGACCTCCACCGAGGAGATGTTCTCGCCGCCGCTGATGATCACGTCCTTGATGCGGTCGCGGATTTCCACGTAACCGTCCGGGTGCACCACCGCGGCGTCGCCGGAATGGAAGTAGCCGTTGCGGATGGCCTGTTCGGTGGCTTCCGGGTCGTTGTAGTAGCCCTTCATCACCACGTTGCCGCGCACTGTGATCTGGCCCAGGGTCTGGCCGTCCCAGGGCACCTCGTTGCCGTCGTCATCCACCACCCGCAGATCGCCGGAGGTCATCAGTTCCACCCCCTGGCGGGCCTTGAGCGTGGCGCGATCGGCGGCGGACAGGTCGTCGTGTTCCGGGCGCGGCTCGCAGATGGTGATGAACGGGGCGGTTTCGGTCAGGCCGTAGACCTGGGTGAGTTCCCAGCCCAGTTCGTTTTCCACCCGCTCGATGGTGGCGGCGGCCGGCGGGGCGCCGGCGGTGAACAGCCGGATGCCTTTCGGGGCGTTGTCGCGCAATTCCTGCGGCGCGTTGGCAATGCCGATCAGCACCGTGGGGGCGGCACAGAACATGCTGATGCGCTCGGCGGCCATCAGATGGAAGATTTCCGGCGGGGCGACCTGGCGCAGGCACACGTGCGCGGCGCCGCAGGCGGTGATCAGCCACACGAAGGTCCAGCCGTTGGCGTGGAACATCGGCAGCGTCCACAGGTAGCGGTCGCGGGTGCCCAGATGGTGATGGGCGAGGGTGCCCACGGCGTTCACCCAGGCATTGCGGTGGGTGATCATCACCCCCTTGGGCCGGGATGTGGTACCGCTGGTGTAGTTGATGGTGATCAGATCGTTCTCGTCGATCTCGGGGGCGTCGAACTCGGCCGGGGCATCGGCAATCAGGGACTCGTACTGCTGCCAGCCCGCGGCCTCGCCTTCCAGCGCGATGAAGTGCTTCACGCCGGGAATCTGGTCGCGGATGCCATCGACCATATCGGCATAGTCGGGGTGCACGCACACCACCGTCGCGCCGCTGTGGTCGATGATGTAGGCGAACTCGGCAGCCGACAGCCGGTAGTTGATCGGCACCAGCACGGCGCCGATCTGGGGCACGGCGTAATAGCCCTCGAGGTGGGCGTGGGTGTTGGGGGCGATGTAGGCCACCCGGTCGCCGAAGGCCACGCCCAGCGACTGGAACATGGCCGAGGCCCGGTCGCAGCGGTCGAGGAACTCGCGGTAGGTGAAGCGCCGATCGCCGTCCACCACCGCCTCGCGGTCGCCATACAGCCGGCGCGCGCGGCGCGCGAAGTCCAGCGGGGTCAAAGGGGTCTGCATCGACGTGTCTCCTCCTGGTGTCGCAAATCCGTCCCGGCCTTATTTGCTGGTTGGCCGGGTACGCGTCACCCCTGCTGCACTATACAACCTCCGTCCCGGGCCGGGGCTACCCGGCCGGGGCAGGGGGGATGACGTGTCAGCCGGCGGCCGTCTGGTTCGGCACCCGGTCCAGCGCGCGGCCGATCAGGGTCCGGAGCACGCCGGCGATCACCTTGCCGGAACCGGGAAAGCGGCCCTCGAACTCGATGGTGTAGTGCAGCGCGGTGCCGCCGCTCTTGGTGGGGCGGAACTCGATGCGGCCCAGGTGGTTCTTGATCGGCCCGCCGCGGCTGACGGTGTACTCGATCAGTTCCAGCGGCTCGGCGGTCAGCACCGTCTCCTCGAACGCGAACGGGCCGCCGGCGATGCGGCGTACCGAGCCCACGCCGTTGGGATCGGTGCCGGCCGGGGCATCCTTGATACGCTTGATCGGGGCGCCCAGCAGCTTGCCGAAGCGGTGGTGGTCGGCGAACAGCGGAAAGACCTGATCCGGCGGCTGGGAGTACTGTTTCTTGAACACAACGCGTTGACGCGGCATGACGATTCTCGTTTGTCGTGGTTGTATCGCTATTGTGCCGAAAGCCGTGCTCACCTGCCCGGACGGGTGGGGTTTTGCCGGCAGGCAGCCGCCACGCTAGGCGGCGGTGCTGGCGACCATGGCTAAACGGTGTCAGCCTGCAATTCCAAATAAACGCGATGCCGCCCGATCGGCGTTGCGGCATCAACCGAGGAGGAGACCACGCGATGCTCGACAAACAGCTCGAAGCCGTGATGCAGATGGCGGCCGACCAGGGCGCCCCCGATTTTTCCGATCTGGAACCCCCCGAGTGCCGGGCCTTTTTCCGGGAGTTCGTCACCAGCGTCGATCTGCCACAGGGCGACGTGGACGTGGACAACCGCACCATCCCCGGCCCGGGCGGCGATCTGGCCATCCGTATCTACAAGCCGAAGGACGGCGGGCCGCATCCGATCCTGATGTACTTCCACGGCGGCGGCTGGGTGATCGGCGACCTGGATACCTATAACGGCGTCGCCAGCAATCTGGCGGAGAAGGCCGGCTGCGTGACCATCGCGGTGGACTACCGGCTGGCGCCGGAGCACCCATATCCGGCCGCGGTCGAGGATTGCTACGCGGCGCTGGAATGGGCCGCCGCCAATGCCGGCGAGATCGGCGCCGATGCGAGCCGCATCGCGGTGTCCGGCGACAGCGCGGGCGGCAATCTGGCCACGGTCTGCGCGATGATGGCGCGGGACAACAACGGGCCCAAGGTGAGCTATCAGGCGCTGGTGTACCCGGTCGCCCAGACCAAGACCGGTGGCTTTCCCTCTTACGACAAGTATGGCGAGGGCCACCTGCTGACCAATCGCGCGATGGACTATTTCCGCAAGCACTACCTGGACGGCGCCGGCGAGCCGCTGGATTACCGTGTCGACCCGCTCAACCACGGCAAGCTGGCGGATCTGCCGCCGGCGCTGGTGCTGGTGGCCGGCTTCGATCCGCTGCACGACGAAGGCATTGCCTACGCCGAGAAGATGAACGAGGCCGGCGTGCACGTGGTGGTGGCCGACTACCCGTCCGTGGCCCACGGTTTCTTCATGATGGGCGGCGCCCTGGAGGCCTCGCGCCAGGCGGTGGACCAGGCCGCCGGCGCCATTCGCCGGGCACTCGCGGCCTAGCATCCGGCAAGCGACTCGCGCCGCCGGCGTCTACGGACGTCGGCGGCGTTTTCCGTCACGCTCAATGAAAGGAGTCCCGCGCCGATGACCCGCATTACCGATCCGATCACGCTGCCCTGCGGGGTCGAGTTGCCCAACCGCCTGGCCAAGGCCGCGATGACCGAGGGCCTGGCCGATCCGCGCAACCGCGCCACCGACCGGCATATCAATCTTTACAACTACTGGGCGGCCAGCCATGTCGGCATGGCCCTGTCCGGCAACATCCATGTCGACCGGCGCTATCTCGAGCGCGCCGGCAACGTGGCGGTTGACAGCAACGGCGGCCTGGACGAACTCAAGGCCATGGCCGCCGCCGGCAGCCAGAACGGCACGCATTTCTGGGCCCAGATCAGCCACGCTGGGCGCCAGTCACCGGCGCCCATCTGTGCCGAGCCGCTGGCACCGTCGGCCAGTGCCGTGCACATGCCGGGGGCGGAGTTCAATACGCCGCGGGCGGCCACCGAGGACGATATCGCCGACGTGATCGAGCGTTTCGTCCATGCGGCCGAAACCGCCAGAACCTGCGGATTCGGCGGCATTCAGGTGCATGCGGCGCACGGCTATCTGCTCAGCGAGTTCCTGTCGCCGCTGACCAACCAGCGCAACGACCGCTGGGGCGGCTCGCTGGAAAACCGCGCCCGCCTGCTGACCGAAATCATCATCCGGGTACGCAAGGCGGTGGGGCCGGCCTATCCCATCGCGGTCAAGCTCAATTCCGCCGATTTCCAGAAGGGCGGTTTCAGCACCGAGGATTCGCGCGAGGTGCTGCGCATGCTCGACGATCTGGGCGTGGATCTGGTGGAACTGTCCGGCGGCAACTACGAGGATCCGGTGCTGCTGTTCGGCGACAAGGACGCCAACGGCAGGCCGGTGCGCGAGAGCACGCGTCAGCGGGAAGCCTATTTTCTCGATTTTGCCCGCGATGCCCGCGAGGTCTGGCAGCGGCCCCTGATGGTCACCGGCGGTTTTCGCACCGCGCAGGCCATGAATGCGGCGCTGGCCGCCGGGGAACTGGATCTGATCGGCATCGGACGGCCGCTGGTGGGCGATCCGGCCTGCACCGCGCGCCTGCTCGACGGCAGTGTGGATTCGCTGCCCCGCTTCGAGGACCAGCTACAGCCGGTCGGCCCGGATCAACTGCCGGACCTGGACGAGGCCACGCGGCTGACGGCCAACACCTTCGGGCATCTCGGCTGGTTCTACATGAACCTCTTCCGCATCGGCGACGGCGAAGCGCCGGCAACCGATGCCACCATGCTGGATTCGATCCAGCAGTTTCCGCCGATGGAGCAGGCGGTAGTCGAACGCTGGGACTCGCCCTGGTCTGCCTGACGTCGGACCGCGCCGGGGTGGCGGGGCAGGCGTTGCGCCGCTTACCCGGCCGGGTATGATGAACGTGCCGCGGCACCGCGTCGCGGCCACAACCAACAAGTAAGAAGAGGGGGAGACGATGACAGCATTTACCGCGGTACTTCTGTACCTGATCTGGATGGTGGCGCTGACGCTGGTCTACGCCGGCTACCGCATTCCGCTGGTGCTTACCGGCCAGAAGAGCGCCGATCACTGGGGCCGGGGCCGGCCGTCGGATGATCCGGCGATTCTGCAGCGGGCCAAGGATGCGCATCTCAACTGCGTGGAGAACTTCGCGCTGTTTGCGGGCGTGGTGCTGGTGGCCTCGGCCATGGGCGAAATGGCACTGGCCAATGCCCTGGGGGCGTATGTGCTCTATGCCCGCATCGGGCAGAGCGTGGCGCATCTGATTGGCACCTCGTTCCTGCTGGTGCTGATCCGGGCCACGTTCTTCATCATCCAGCTGCTGCTGATTCTCTACATGGCGATCGACCTGCTGTAGCAGATCGGCGCACCTGACCGATGCCGGGGCGGGTCCGCCCGCCCCGGCGATCAGCCCCGCGCTTCGCTGATGCGCTCGTATGCGTTGGTGATCTCGCGGGTCTTCTGTTCCGCCATCTCTCGCATGCTTTCGGGCAGCCCCTTGGCCGCCAGCTTGTCCGGGTGGTTCTGGCTCATCAGCCGGCGATAGGCCTTCTTGACCTCGGCATCGCTGGCGTCCGGATCGACGCCGAGTACCTCGTAGGCCTGTTCCAGCGACGCCTTGCTGGAGACACCGCCGCCGGCGCCGCCGAGCATCGCTTCCAGCCGCGCCAGTTCGGCCTCAGACAGACCCAGCCCGCGGGCCACCCGCCGCAGCAACGCCTGCTCGGCCGGATCGATGTGGCCGTCCGCCGCGATCGCCGATAACTGAACCTGCAGGAACATCTGCAGCAGCGGCCGCTGACCGCGGGCCTCCGTCGCGAAGGCTGCGACCTCGGCGTCCAGATCGAATTCGGGCGCCTTGCCGCGGTTGAACGCTGCCTTGGCGGCCTCCCGGTCGGCGCCGGACAGGCGCAGCTTGTCGAACATGGTCTCCGCCATGTCGATCTCGTCGCTGGTGACTTGGCCGTCGGCCTTGCACATTGCCCCCATCACCGCGAATGTCGCGTCCAGGAACCGGGTGCGTACGCGGCCGATCTGGCCGCTGGCCAGCGTGAGCTTGACGGCCCGGCCGCCCCAGACGCCGAGGATGGCGCCGATGATCAGGCCGGGGAATCCGGCGATCATCCACCCGAAGGTGGCGCCGAGCAGGGTAATGGTGACCATGATGTAGAGTTATGGGCTGAGTGGGTGTGTGGCAATGCAACCGTACGGTGGTTCACGCCGTATTCCCGCTGCCATCAAGAGGAAATCGCATGCGTCAGAACGTGTTCGCCGTTGTTGCCGCGGGCATTGTAGCCTTGTTGTCCGCCTGCAGCGTGATGCCGCCCGATACCTTCCCCCGTGAAGGGTCGGTGGATATCGAGCGCTACATGGGTGCCTGGTATGTCATCGCCCACATTCCGCCGGACCGCACCCGCAACTCCTACAACAGCATCGAACGCTACACCCTGACCGAGGACGGCCGGGTGGCAACCCGCTTCACCTATCGCGAGGGCGGCTTCGACGGCGAGCTGGTCACCATGGAACCAACCGGCCATCCGCTGGCCGAAACCAATAACGCGGTGTGGGGCATGGAATTCTTCTGGCCCCTGCAGATGGAGTACACCATCAGCTATGTGGATCCGGACTACGAGACCACCATTGTCGCCCGCTCGGAGCGGGACTGGGTCTGGATCATGGCGCGCACGCCGGAGATCGCCGCGCCGGTCTATGACGACCTCGTCCAGCGGGTGGCCGCCCTCGGGTACGAGCCCGAGGCACTGCGCCGGGTGCCGCAACAGCCGCTGGCGCAGCGCGACGACCTTCAAGCCGAATAACCACCCTTCATGGCCCGCGTGATGTCGCCGCGGTGCACGGCCGCGCTGCTGGTCGCGGCGCTCGTGCTGCCCGGCCTCGCGGCTGCGGACCCGGCCGACGACGCGCTCAAGCGATCCAATCACTTCAAGAGCATCGCGGTGCAGCGGTTGTCCGACCTCCAGGGGCAGGTGTTGCGCGAGCGCTTCCCGCCCGATCAGCGGGTGCGCGTGTTCCTCGATGTGCACATGACCGATTTTCTGCTGGAACACGCCGAAGTCCGGCTCAATGGCAACCGGATCGCTGAACATGACTACAGCGATGCCGAAGCCCGGGCCCTGCGCGACCAGCCCGAGACAACCCACGCCATCGCTCGTGATACCGCCGCCCCCGGGGTGAACACGCTGGAAGTGCGCTACCGCGGCCGCACGGGCGCGGACGGCGATCCGGTATCCGGCTCGTACCGCCTGAATTTCGACAAGACCGACCGCGGCAAGCTGCTGACGGTGCCGGTGTTGCCGGGGCACACCGTGCGCGACGCGCGCGACCCCACTGCCGGCGGCGTCGCCTGGCAGAGCGATCCAAATGATGCCCGCCTGGGCATGGTGCGCCTGCTGCAGGCAACCGACCGGCCGCTGGCCGCATTGCTGTTCCTGCTGGAAATATCCGCGTCGGTCACGGCTGCCGAATCCTTGCCAGCCGGATTCCACACGCTGCTGGCCAGCGGCTACATCGACCTGGGCATGCGGGATCAGGCCTACCGGGCGCTGGCCGATGCCGCCGACGCGGAAGAGCCGACGGTGGCGGTCACCGGCGCGGCCATCGAACTGGCGGCGCTGGAGTACCGCCATCGGCACGTCGAGGCGGCGCTGGCCATTCTGGAGAATCATCGCGACCGGCTCACCCCGGTCCATCGCAACGACTGGGAAGAGCTGCGCGGCCGGTGTCTGCTGGCCCTGGGTGACAACGATCGCGCGGTGGGCGCGTTGCAGGCGATCGACTGGTCGCTGGACGAGGCGCCGCATGTGCATTTCAACCTGGCGGTGGCGCTGATCCGCCGCGGCGACGACGAGGCCGGACGCAAGCTGCTCGACCGTCTCGGCCGTGCCGACGACGGCAAGCTGCGTGACAAGGCGAATCTGGCGCTGGGTTACGAGTATCTGCGTGCCGGCGACGGCGAGCGGGCGCGCCGGACCTTTGCCCGTCTGCCCTGGCGTGGGCCGCATACCAGCCGGGCGCTGGCGGGTTTCGGCTGGAGCGAGCTGGCGCCGCTGGCCGGCGATGGCGAGGCGCCGCGCGAAACCGGGGGCATCCGTTTCGGGCCGTTCGTGTTCGGCGCCAGTGAAGTCAAACCCGAGGAAGCCGCGGCCCGGGCGATGTCGGCCTGGAATGCGCTGCTCGAGCGGCACCCGCTGGAGCCGGCGGTGCAGGAAGCCCGGGTGGCGCGGGCCTACACGCTGGCCCGTACCGGTGACCATCAGGGGGCAGTGGCGGATTACGAGGCCGCCGTCGACTGGCTCACGGACCAGCGGCGCCGGCTCGACCGCCTTGTCCAGGATCTGCAACGGGGCGAGCACTCTGCCGCCCTGGCCCGCGACGAGTACGGCGAGCTGCCGCCGACCGCCTGGTTGCGGCATACCGTGGCCGAGTCACGCTTCCGCCAGTTGCAGCGCAATTACCAGGAACTGCGTTTTCTGCAGGGGGCCCTGGCCCAGGCCGACCCCTATGGCACGCGGGTGATGCAGCAGGCGCTGTCGCAGATCGCGGATCGCAATCTCCGGGCCGCGCAGATGCTCATCGTGGAACGGGCCAAGCGGCAGGATCAGGTGATCGACAACTACATCCTGGCCGCCCACCGCGGCCGCGTGCGGCTGCTGGAAGAGGCCCGCGAGGCGCGGGCCCGTCCCCGTGTGAATACGCCCTAGCGTTTCCGGGTCAGGCCGCCGGTATGCAGGCCGGTGCGGCCGCAGAGCAGCAGGTCGTCGCCGCGCCGGATCAGGTCCGACAGCGGCTCCGCCGTTGGGCTTTCGATCAGGTGCAGCTCGCCGGATTCCAGGTCACCGTGCACGATGGCACCGTCCACGCCCACCAGGGTGAGCTCGCCGTCGTCATCGATATCGCCGCCGAACAGGCTCTCGTTCGAGGGGTTGTCGAGGCGGCGCCAGCCCATCTCCTCCAGTACCACCGGATCGGTGATGCTTTCGGCCGCGAACGGGTCGTAGGCCATCGGATCATCCAGCGCCGGCAGTGCCCGCACGTCCTCGGCGTAAAGTACGCGGCCCTGCAGTCCGTAGAGCACCGCCCCGTGCTCGCCCACCGGCAGTACGCCGAAATAGGAGCCGACGTAGGGCGGGACCAGCATGTCCCAGGTGTCGCCGTCCACGCTGCGAGCGAGCATGCCGCGCTCACCGGCGATCAGCAGGGTGCCGTCGGCCAGCTGTTCCAGGTCGTACAGGTGGAAGCCGGCGGCGAACACGTCGCTGTCCACCAGCGTCCAGCTTTCGCCGCCATCGTCGGTAGTGCGCATCAGGCCGTTCGAACCGACCAGCGTGGCGCTGTCCGCGCCGGTGGGCAGGATGTCGAAATAGGGCTTGCCCCAGTCGGGCTCGAAGTTCACCAGCGACCAGGTCTCGCCGCCGTCGGTGGTGCGCAGCACGGCGCCGTCCCAGCCGGTGGCCCAGCCGTGGGTGGCGTCGCGGAACACCACGCGGGTGAGCATGCCGCGCACCGGCACCGGTACCTGCCGCCATGAATCGCCGTCGTCTGACAGCAGGATGTGGCCGCGTTCGCCCGCCGCCACGAACTGGTCGCCGGCGCGGGCCAGCGCGTTGATGATGCCCTTATCGGCCAGCGGCATCATTTCCGCCGGCTGGGCCTTTCGGGTTTCGGCTTCGTCGGTCTGAGCCGCTGCGGTCCCGGTGGCGATCAGCAGCCCGGCCGCGGTGGCGGCGATGATGTGACGCATCATGACGGTTTCCTCTCGTCCGGCTCGTCGCCGGCGCCGGATGTGATGTCCTGTCCCTGGTGGCGGGTTTCCTCGCCGGCGAAGAAATGGGCCAGGGCCGGCAGCACCAGAATGGCGCCGAACATGTTGGCGGTGAACATGTAGACCAGCATCAGGCCCATGTCGGCCTGGAACTGCAGTTTGGAGAACAGCCAGGTGGCCACGCCCAGCCCCAGGGCCACGCCGGTGAACACCACCGCCTTGCCGGTCTTCTGCAGGGTGCGGTAATAGGCTTCCTCCAGGCTCATGCCACGGCGCAGGCCCTCGGCCAGGGTGGCGTAGATGTAGATGCCGTAATCCACGCCGATACCCACGGCCAGCGCGATCACCGGCAGCGTGGCCACCTTCATGCCGATGCCGAGCGTGGCCATCACCCCGTAGGCGGAAATGGACACCAGCGACAGCGGCAGCGCCACGCAGATCACCCCCGAGAAGGTGCGGAAGGACAGCCACAGGAAGGTCAGCACCACGGCGTATACCCAGAGCACGATTTCCACTTCCTTGGCCTCGACCACCTCGTTGGTGGCGGCCATGACCCCGACGTTGCCGGACGCCAGCTTGAACTCGATGTCCGGCGTGCTGTTTTCCTCGGCCTTGTAGGTCTTCACCGCGGCCACGATCTCCTTGATCGTCGCGGCCTTGTGGTCGGTTGTGAACAGGAACACGTTGAGCGCGCTGCAGTCGTCGTTGAGCATGCCGGAGGTGGTGGGCACCAGCGCCGTGGCCTGAGCCAGCGCGTAGCGGTTGCGCGGCACTACCTGGGCGTTGAGCCGGCCTTCCGACAGCCCCGCGTACGCCAGCTTGGACAGATCCAGCAGGGTCATGGTCTCGCGCACGCCGGTCTCGTTCTTCATATGCCAGGCGAAGCGGTCGAGCTCGGCCATTAGATCGTACTTGATGCAGGCGTCGGGGACGGTCTCGGCAATCACGTTGAACTGGTCCACGCCCAGCGAGAAGTTCTCGGCGATCAGGCGGGCGTCCTGGTTGAAGCGGGAATCCGGGCGCAGTTCCGGCACGCCCTCCTGGGCCGAGCCGACGGTCAGGTCGTCGTACTTCCACACGCTCCAGCCCAGGATCAGCGCGCACACCAGCAGCGTGACCACCGCCGCCGGCCGCCTGGTGAAGGTGGCGGCGATGAAGCGCCACAGCCGGTCGCCCAGGGCCTCGCGCCGGGCGTGCTTGCGCTGGAACGCCTCGCGATCGCGGACGTTGGCCACGGTGAGCAGCACCGGCATCAGCGCCTTGTTGGTGATGATGATGGCGGCGATGCCGAAGGCGGCGTTGAGCGACATCTCGCGGATCACGTCGATGTCGATCAGGTAGATGGTCAGGAAGCCCGCCACGTCGGTGATCAGCGCGATGGTGCCGGGGATGGCCAGCCGCCGGAAGGTGTTCAGCGAGGCGCGATACGCCGTGTGGCCGGCGTCGGCGATTTCGCTGGCCCAGGCGTTGACGTACTGCACGCCGTGGGACACCGACACCGCCAGTACCAGGAAGGGCACCAGAATGGCGAACGGGTCGAGCCCGAAGCCGGCCAGATTTAGCAGGCCCATTTCCCAGATCACCGCGGCGATCGAACACACCAGTGGCAGCATGCCGAGCATGAACGAGCCGGTGTACAGCCACAGCAGGATGCCGGTCAGCACAAGTGTCAGTGCGAAGAAGCCCACCACCTCGGTGGCGGCGTCGGTCATGTCGTCCACCACCTTGGCGAAGCCGATGATGTGGACGGTGGTGTTCTCGTCCTCGAACTTGGCGCGGATCGCCTCTAGCTTGTCGCCCACCTCGTTGTAGTCGATCTTCTCGTTGGTAACCGGGTCACGCTCCAGCAACTCGGCAACCACCATCGCCGCGCTCTGGTCGTTGGAGACCAACCGGCCGATCACGTTGGCCTTGGACACGTTCGACCGCAGCTTGTCCATCATCTCCGGTGTCGGCGCGTAGTCGGCCGGCACCACCGTGGAGCCGGACAGCCCCGTGGGCTGGACCTCCACGTAGAGAATGTTGGGGGTGAAGATCGAGGTCACCCGCTCGCGCTGCACGCCGGGGATGAAGAAGACCTCATCCGTGAGCTTGCGCAGCTTTTCCATGAAGGCGGGCTGGTAGATATCGCCTTCCTTGTTCTTCAGCGCCACGAGCACGGTGTTGGCCCCGCCGAACTCGTCGTAGTACTCGAGGAACGTCTCCATATAGGGATGTTCCTGCGGCACCATCTTCAGCCAGCCGGCGTTGGGCTGCAGCTGGGATGCCTGCCAGCCGAGAAACGCGGTAATCGCGATCAGCACCGCCAGGGTGATCCAGCGGGCGCCGAAAATCACCGGCTCGACGATGCGCAGAATGCGCTGGGTCATGCTCATGAGCGTTGCTTCCGGTAGGCGGCCGCATAGGGCGCGAGCGCGTCGGCGACGCCCTCGGCCTCGGCTGCGGCCGTTAGTTGATCGTGGTCCCCGGCGCCACGGCCGGCGATGTGTTCGGCCAGACGGGCCTGGGCCGCATCGTCCTGGTGGGTGGCCAGCCGCACCAGCACCGGCCACGCGCCGTGTTCGGCCACGGCGGCCACCGCGCCGGCCAGCAGCGTGGCGTCGTCGAAGATGAACTGCCCGAATTCGGCCTGCAGATCAGCATCCAGGTGCAGCATCAGCGACAGTGCTTCCGGCCAGCAGTCCTGCTCGGCGGCGGCCACCACCGTGCCGCGTCGGCGGGCGGTGGGCATCAGCCGCACGATGTCCGACAGGCGGCCGGTATCTTCGGCGAAGAAGCCGATGCGCAGCAGCGCCGCATCGGAGTCGATGGCCTCGATGGTGGCGGCCAGCGCGGATTCCGACAGGCTGTCGAGAAACCGGCCCATGGTGATGAAGTCGTCCTCGGCCAGCAGCGCCAGTGCCACCGCCACCACCCGTTTCGGCGGCATGGCGGCCACAACGTCGGCGGCCCGGCGCGGATCCAGCTCGCGGCTGACCTCGGCGAGAAATGCCACCGGCAGGCGATCGCCCAGCGCTACCGCCCGCTTGACCGGCAGCTCGCCGGCAATGCGCGCCGACAGCGTCGGCCCGAGCACCAGTTCCGACAGCCGCGCATTGGCGGCCAGGGGCAGCAGCGACGACAGTTTCGCCATACCCTCGAAGCGCGCCCGGTAGCGATTGAACAGCGCATCGGACAGGGATTCGCGGAAATCGCGCAGCGCCTGTCCGTCGCGGTCCTCCAGGTAGTCCAGCTCGGCGGGCGCCAGCCCCAGTACGCGGGCCAGCTTGATGCGCTCGGCATGGGCGGTGAGATCGGACATCGACCGGCTCAGCCGAGCAGCAGCTTGCGGGCGGTACGCCGCAACGGGCCGGGCACGAAGCCGGCTGCCTGGTCGATGGCGTTTTCCAGGGACTGGCGCTGGGCCGCCGCCGCGTCGGCCACCTGATAGCACAGGCGTTGACGGTCGGCCGCGTCCAGCTGCGCCAGGAAATCCGTGGCGCGGTCGTCCAGCGGTAGCAGCCGGCGCAGTGATGCCGGATCAGACCCCATGTTCCCCCCTTGGCGGTCTCGCGTGGCAATCATCGGGCCGCCCGTGGCAGGCGGCCCGGCAATCGTCGATCAGCGCAGGCGTGCCTTGCGCTTGAGGGCGTTCGGCCCGAAGTAGCCGCCGTCGTACTCGATGCGGAAGTCAGGAATCTTGCCCTCGTTGGTCAGGGCGGTGATGAAGTAGCGGCCGCTCTTGAGGTCGTAGATCACTTCCGGCGTGGTGGTGGTGGTGGGCACGAACGGCGCGGTGAGCATGTGGCCTTCCTGGAAGCGCCAGAGTTCGCCGCGGGCGTCGTAGTTGTCCACCGCCACGATGCCCCAGGAGTCCTCGTCCACGTAGAACACTCGCTTGCCGAACTGGTGCCGGGTGCCGTCGCGCAGCGTGGCCTCGACCACCCACACGCGATGCAGTTCGTAGCGGGCCATGCCCTGGTTGATATGGCCCTTGCCGGCCACGTCGGTGTAGTCGGCGATGGGGTTGCTCAGCAGGTAGGAGTTGTACGGGATGTACATCTCCTGCTTGCCTACCAGCTTCCAGTTGTAGCGATCCAGGGCGCCGTTGAACATGTCGATCTGGTCGTTGAACTGGAGACCGTCGGAGCCGATCGAGGGGTTGTCGTAGCCCACGTCGGGCGCACGGTTAACTCGCCCCAGGCCGGGGTTGAAGATCCAGGCGTTACGCCCCGAGGTGCCCTTGCCGAAGATTTCGTGCACCAGCGTGAACTGCCCGGCCACGCGCGGCGGCGACACCGTTTCCTGCAGGAAGTAGGCGATGATCTCGTTGTTGCGCTCGTCGGCGGTCTTGTTGAGGTTGCCGTACTCGAAGCCGACATCCTCGATCACCTTGGTGATCTCCACGTCGCCGTCGGCGTCCACGATTGCCTGGTCGTTGAAGCGCTTGACCGCGGAGCCGCGGAACTTGAGCTTGTGGTTCCAGATCACCTCGGCGCCGGACTTGGGGATCGGAAAGGGCACCCCCAGTTCGGCGCCGGATACGCCGTCGGTGCCTTCCAGCGTGGCACGGGTGGCGTTGCGCTTGGTGGCCTCGAGAATCTCGTCCGGATAGTAGGCCGGCCGTACCGTCGGGTACACGATCATCCGGTAGTCCGGATACAGCTCGAACAGCTTCTTGTGACCCTCGGTGAGATTGTCGGCGTGTTCGTCGACGTTGTCGGCGGTGATGGTCAGCCGCGGCACCAGATTGCTGACGCCGATCTGGGTCACCAGGTTATTGAGTTCCGGCTCCATCTCGGCGGCCTTGCGCAGGTCGTCGAGGTTGGTGAGCAGGTTCATGTCTGGATGGTTCTCGCCGAACTCGATGATTTTCTGGCGAACGTCTTCCAGCGTCTCCGGGGTGAAGCTCTTCTGCTCCTCGTTGAACGCGTCTTCGCCGATCCACGGCGTGATGGAGCCGGCCTCGTTGCCGTTCGGGTTGGCGCCGACGGGGGTGAGCTCGTTGCCCAGCTTGGCGGCCTCTTCTTCGCTGACAGCGGCATGCGCCGGCATCTGCAGCATGGCCAGGGCCGCACCCAGCCCGAGGGCGGTGATCGTCTGTCGCATCGGTTTGTCTCCGTCCCGTGGGTTTGCGCTGGATCGAGTCAACGCGGGTTTGTCACATTACGCAATGTCAGCTACATTTGGCAAGGGTTCTTTCCTAAAGCAATAATCACCGGCCGCTGGGCCGGTCTGTCGGGAGGCGGGGAGATGATGTCATTGGGTGGACGGTCGCTTGCGGCCATCGTGGGCATGGCGGCCGTTTTGGCCTGGATGACGCCCGCGCAGGCGGTGCGATTCGAGTACGGGGGCATCCAGGCCTCCTGGGAAAACCGCCTGATTCTTGGTGCCGGCTGGCGGCTGGAGGAGCGCGACGAGTCGCTGGTGGGCAAGCTCAACGTCAACCCCGACCTGTGCCCGGATGATTGCCTGTCGTTTTCCGGTGATCCTGCTCCCAACCAGCGGCTGGTGGATGCGCCGGGGTCCTTCGTCGGGTCCAACTACGACAACGGCAACCTCAACTACGACCGCGGCGACTTCATCTCCGGGCAATCGCGCATCGAATCCGAACTCAAGGGCTTCTGGGGCGACGTCGCGTTCAAGGTCAGCGGCATCGGCTTCTACGACGAGGTCAACGAGAACTTCGACGACTTCAATCCAGACACCGCCTTCCAGCCGCGCTTTGTCGAGCGGGCGGGGCCGATCAAGGAGCGGGTCGGTGGGGATATCGATCTGCTCGAGGCCTTCGTTTCGGTGCCGTTCCAGGCCTTCGGCATGGATTTCAACATTTCCGTGGGGGAACAGCGCATCCGCTGGGGCGAGTCTACCTTCGTGGCGCTGGGCAGTCTGGATCAGCTCAACCCGCCCAACGAGAATCGCCTGCGGTTCCCGGGCGCGCAGATCGCCAGCGTGTTCGAGCCCACCGGCCTGGCGGTGCTGACCACCAACTTCACCCCCAATCTGTCGGCCGAGCTGGTCTATCAGTATCACTGGGAGCGGGTGCAGCCCACCGCGGAGGGCAGTTTCTTCGCCACCAACGATTTTGCCGGCGGCGGCGACTACGCCGTGGTCGGCCTGGGCCAGTTCTCGGAGGACCCGAACCAGGTCGGCACGCTCAAGACCGGCACCGCTCAGTTGATCACCAGCACCTCGAACAGCGTGCCGGTGGATTCCACCCGCGGCGAGCCCAGCGACAGCGGGCAGGGCGGCCTGCGCCTGAACTACTACGCCGAGAACATCAACGGCGGCACCGATTTCGGCCTCTACGCGCTGAACTACCACAGCCGCCTGCCCTATGGCAGCGTGCAGGCCACCGAACGATCCTGCCTGCGCGACCGCGTGGATCTGCCGGACGGCGGTGATCTGCCGGCCGCGTTGCAGCCCATCGTGTCGACGCTGGAAAACACCCTGGGGCAGCAGCTGTCGGCGGATGGCATCACCGCGCTGGTGGCCTGTCAGGGCTTCAACGGCACCCTGAGCGGCGGCACCGGTCGCGAGCCGCTGCCGCTGGATACCCTGGGCGTGTTTCTGGATTACCCGGAGGATATCCATCTGTTCGGCGCTAGCTTCACCACCCAGTTCGGGGCCTGGTCGCTGGCCGGCGAGTACGCCTTCCGCCCGAACATGCCGCTGCAGGTGTCGATTCCGGACGTGGTGTTCGCCGGTCTGCAGCCGGCCCTGCCGGACCAGGACATCAACCTTGCCGTTGCCACCATCCCCAGCGCCCGTAACGCGGTGCCGGACTTCATCAGCACCCGCTACCGCAACGACCCGGTCGAGGCCGGGGAGATCGTGCGCGGTTACGAGCGCTTCCAGGTGCAGCAGCTCGATCTGACCGGTATCCGCGTGTTCAGCAGCAGCAACCCGATCGGCGCCGACCAGATCATCTGGCTGCTGGAGGGTGGCATCACCCACGTCATCGATTATCCCGACCGCAGCGAGCTGCAGCTGGACGGCGGCGGTCCGAATTGCACGCATGCCAGTCCCGGTGCCGACGGCACCGGCGCGGCCGGCCCGGATGCGCGTCGCCTGAACCCGACCCAGGCCGGCGACTGTTTTGCCGACGAGGTTTCCTACGGCTGGCGCACCCTGGTCCAGGCGACCTACAACGATCTGCTGTTCGGCTGGAACGTGAACCCGCTGCTGTTCTTCTTCCACGATATCGACGGCGTGGCGCCCTTCCCGGCACAGAACTTCGTGGAAGGCCGCAAGCGATTGATCCTGGGCACGGAAATCCAGTTCAGCCAGAGCATTCAGGGCCAGGTGATGCTGGAAACCTACTGGGGCACCGGCGACCGCAGGATCTCGCTGCGCGACCGCGACAACATCTCGCTGGCGCTGGAATACAACTTCTGAGTCAACGGGTAATCCGCGGATTTCGCCGCCTGTCTCGTATCGGAAAGAAGAAGTTATCCGCAGATTTCGCAGATGACGCAGCTTTGAGAATGTGTGTGGATTACGGCGTCAGAGTGCGAGGCTGTGGGTCGGTTTGGCCCTACGCCATCGCGGCTACGGGTCACGTCGCAATCGGTTGGCCTGTTGGCCCGGGCGCGAGCGTTGCCTCGCGCCACCCAATCAATCTGCGGGAATCTGCGAAATCTGCGGTTCCCTCTTCGGTGCGTCGCCCACGCGTCAGCGATTACGCGGCTCGATCCGTCCCCGCCTCGACCTCTCCGTATTCCAGCGTTCGGCACGTGGGCGTGCGCGGCACCTCGGTGGCATCCGGCGCGGTGCCGAACATGGCGTCCACCTGCGGCACGGTGAAGCTGTACCAGTAGTGCTCGTTGCGGAAATGGTGCAGCCGATGATTCTGGAACAGCTTCTGGGCGAAGGCGGATCGCGGCTTGATGCGGCTGTGCACGATGAAGTGCGTCCACTCGTAGACCAGCGTCATGCCCGCCAGCGCCGCCATCCAGGTGGCGGCCAGCCCCGGCTGCGGCAGCAGCCAGAACGCCCCCAGCGTGAGCACCGGCGCCAGCGTGGCGTGCACGTACACCGGCAGAAAGATGTGCTCGGGCCGCCAGGGCTGCTGGTGGTGGATGCGGTGCTTGCGGGCGAAGTCGAAATCCAGCGTCCAGCCGAACACCTCGACCGGCCTCAGATGCAGCAGATACCGGTGCAGGAACCACTCCAGAAACGGCCAGACCAGGATCGGCGTGGCGGCCACGAGGAGATCCAGGACGCTAAACGGACCGAGGAATAATCGCAGCACGAGCGAGGCGCCCGCCAACGCGGCGAGTATCTGCGGGCTGCGGTAGCTCATGAACACACCGACCGCTGCGCGCAGCGTGGTGGGGCTGTCGGCCGCGGCGAACTGGTTGCCGGTAACGGTGGAATCTTTCGCGCTCATGGCATGTCGCTTTTCCCCGATGTGGTTGTCGGAGCGTAGGCAGCGCGTCTCGGCAATGTCAATGGACGGTAATCTGCAATGTTTATCGCCCCGGTGCCCGTGAGATACGGACCTGATGCCGTTCATACGTGAATAGTTGACGGTCGAATGGCGATTTGCCGACGCGGCAGTCCCCGATCGGGTTGGCATGAACCACCGCTTGTGCGTAATCTCGGTATTCATAAACAGCGTGACGGGTAACGGGCCGTATCGAGTCCGTCCGGATGCGCCGACAATGAACGATGTGGTGCGAGGGGGAGTGCGATGTCGGGAACCAGGGCAGGAACCGTTCTGATTGGTGCTGGCTGTCTGCTGACAATGAGCAGCGCGGCCGGGTATCAGTTCGACTGGGGGGGTCTGGAAATCTCCCTCAATAACCGGACCACCGTCGGCGCCACCTGGCGTACGGAAAAGCGTGACGCCGCGCTGGTGAGCAAGCTCAACAACAATCCGGGGTTGTGTCCGGATGACTGCCTGGACCTGGGCGGCGCCAACGGCGACCCCGGCCCTAATCAGCGGCTGGTCGACGCCCCGGGCAGCTTCTTCGGCGCCAACGGCGACAACGGCAACCTCAACTTCGACCAGGGCGACATGACCGCCGCCCAGTTGCGTCTGGCTACCGACCTCACGGCCTTCTGGGGCGACGTGGTGTTCCAGTTCTCGTCCCTGGCCTTCTACGACGGCGTGGCCAGTCATCTGGACGAGTTCCATCCCGACAATTTCGAGGACGTGCCGCCGGTGACCTACGACGGCGTGGAGGCGGCGCTGGCCGACGACGCGCCCACCGCGTTCCAGCCCCGGCGCACCCGGCTGTCCCGCAAGTCGGTCGAACAGATCGGCCACGACATCGATGTGCTGGAAGCGTTCGTCAGTGTGCCGTTCGACGCTTTCGGCCGCCGCATGTCGCTGTCGGTGGGCGAGCAGCGAGTGCACTGGGGGGAGTCGCTGTTCAATTTCCTGGGCAGCCTGGATCAGCTCAACCCGGTGGATCAGAACCGGCTGTTCTTCCCCGGCACCGAGATCGCGTCGGTATTCGAGCCCACCGGCCTGGCGGTACTGGACGTGCAGATGAGCCAGAACATCGGCCTGCAGCTGGTCTACCAGTACGACTGGGAGCGTTCCACGCCGGCCGCCGACGGCAGCCTGTTCAATATTCTGGAGGCGGCCGGCGGGGGTGACACCATCAACATCTCGCTGGGCCAGTTGTCCGAAGACCCGGACCAGACCGGCGGCTTTACGAACTTCCTGGCGCGGCAGGCCACGGCCACCACCGGCACCGGCCGTCTGCTGCAGGGGGCCGGGCGGCCGGAAAGCGGCGGTCAGTACGGCGCCCGACTTAACTGGTACCTGCCGGACTTCAACGGCGGCACCGAGCTGAGCTTCTACGCGCTGAACTATCACGCGCGGCTGCCGGTCGCCAGCATCATCGCGGCTGACGCGTCCTGCGCCCGGCGGGCGGGCGAGATTCCCGCCCCCGGCAGCGGTGACATCCCCGGCCTGGATGTACTGACCGCCCAGCTGGAACAGGCGGTGATCGAGAACGTGCCGCAGGACCTGGTCAGCGGCATCACCTTCCAGGACGTCAGCGCCGACGCCATCGCCGTGGCCATCGCCTGCGGCGGCTTCAACGGCCAGGGGCGGCTGGCCGACGCGCTTCAAGCCACCTTCGGCCCGCTGTCACCCAACGGCCCCGATGAAGCCGCGCCCATCGATACCATCCGCCCGTTTCTGGACTACCCGGAGGACATTCACATGGTGGGGCTGTCCTTCAACACCAATCTCGGCAAGTGGGCGATGGCCGGCGAGTACGCCTTCCGGCCCAACCAGCCGCTGGCGATTCAGGCCTCCGACGTGGTGTTCGCCGGCCTGCAGCCGGCCTTCGCGGAAGAGGACGTCAACATCGGTGTGGGCGTGCTGCCCGGCGCCCGCAATGCGGTGCCCGATCTGCTGTCGGTGTACCGCAACGACCCGGTCGAGCCGAACGAAATGATCCGCGGCTACGAGCGGCTGCGGGTGCAGACCGCCGACATCACCGGCCTGCGGGTGTTCGGCCCCAACAACCCGCTGGGCGCCAACCAGATCATCCTGGTACTGGAACTGGGCGTGACCCACGTAATGAACATGCCCTCACCCGACGACCTGGCGCTGGCGGCGCTGGATTTCGCCAATGGCACCCATCCCTCGCCGGGCGCCGACGGCACCGGCCAGCCGGGCGGGCAGCCCGATCCGCGCTCGTTCAACCCCACCCAGCAGACCGGCAACTTTCCCACCGATGTGTCCGCCGGCTACCGCATCCTGGCCCGGCTGCAGTACAACGACCTGATCGGCGGCGTCACGGTGCGGCCGATCATGGCCTTCCTGCACGACATCCACGGCATCACCCCGGCGCCGATCCAGAACTACATCGAGGGCCGCAAGCGCATCCTGGCGGGCGCGGAAGTCGATTTCACCTCGCGCATCAGCGGGCAGATGATCTACCAGGCATTCTGGGACGGTAAGTTCAACAACCTGGCCGACCGGGATCATGTCAATCTGAGCGTGTCGTATAACTTCTGACATGCGTTTGCGGCCATGCTTGAACGTACGCGTCGCGTTTGTTGCACTGCAGCGCGCGATGAACTAATCTGGAAAGAAGTCTTTTCTTGTTACGCCAGCGGGCTTTCGCAGGAGCGCATGCCATGAACAGTACCGATCTCCGTTCCGTCGCCGTTGTCGGCGCCAACCGCATCCCCTTCGCCCGCTCGGGCACCGCCTACGGGGATCAGTCCAACCAGATGATGCTCACCGCCGCCCTGGCCGGGCTGGTGGATCGCTGCGGCCTGGCCGGGGAAACCCTGGGCGAGGTGGCGGCCGGGGCAGTGCTCAAGCACTCGCGCGACTTCAATCTCACCCGCGAATCCGTACTGGATTCCGGCCTGTCCCCGGACACCCCGGCCTACGACGTGCAGCAGGCCTGCGGCACCGGGCTGGAGGCGGCGATCCTGGTCGCCAACAAGATCGCGCTCGGCCAGATCGACGTCGGCGTGGCCGGCGGGGTGGACACCACTTCCGATGCCCCCATCGCGGTGGGCCGCGGCATGCAGCGGGCGATGATGGAAATCAACCAGGCCAAGACCAATGGTCAGCGCCTGAAGGCCCTGATGAAGCTGGCCAACCCGAAGAGCCTGGTGCCGGAGCTTCCCGCCAACGGGGAACCGCGCACCGGGCTGTCGATGGGCGAGCACTGCGAACTGACCGCCAAGCGCTGGAAGATCGCACGCGAGGATCAGGACCAGCTCACCTGGGAAAGCCACCAGAAGCTGGCCGCCGCGTACGATGCCGGGTTCTTCGACGACCTGATCACGCCGCATGCCGGGCTGGAACGCGACAACACCATGCGGCCCGACTCCACCCTGGAGAAGCTGGCCAAGCTGGGCCCGGCCTTCGACAAGGAAAACGGCACGCTGACCGCCGCCAACAGCACCAATCTGACCGACGGCGCCTCCACCGTGCTGCTGGCCAGCGAGGACTGGGCCAGGGCCCACGGCCTGCCGGTGCTGGCCCGCATCGTCCACGCCCAGACCGCGGCGGTCGACTTCCGCGAGGAACGCGAGGGCCTGCTGATGGCCCCGGCCTACGCGGTGCCGCGCATGCTCGACCGCGCCGGCCTGTCGCTGCAGGATTTCGACTTCTACGAAATCCATGAAGCCTTTGCCGCTCAGGTGCTCTATACCCTGAAGGCCTGGGAATCCGCCGACTTCTGCAAGAAGCGGCTGGGCCGCAAGGCCGCGCTCGGGTCGATCGACCGCAGCAAGCTGAACGTCAAAGGCTCCAGCCTGGCCACCGGGCATCCCTTCGCCGCCACCGGCGGCCGTATCGTGCCGACCCTGGCCAAGACGCTGTCCGAGAACGGCGGCGGCCGCGGGCTGATTTCCATCTGCGCCGCCGGCGGCCAGGGCGTGACCGCGATTCTGGAGGCCTGAACGCATGCCGACCGGCATGACGCCGGCGCGGCACGGATTGTAGGGTCGGATTCATCCGACCGGCGGCGGCGCGCGGCGTCGCCAAACCAACGACACGGAGATCGAGCATGAGCGATTACCTCGTCCGCATGGCCCAGCAGCCGGCCCTGCGCAGCGTCATCAAGACCATCGGCCTGCCCACCCCGCAGACCCTGGCCCGGGCCGGCGGCGCGTACGTCGACACACCACTCGCCGGTAAGACCGTGCTGTTCGGCGCGGGTGATGGCGCCACCGCCAGCAGGAAGGTGCAGACCACGCTCAAGGCAATGGGCGCCGAGGCACAATCGGCCGCCGACGTGACCGGCGACAGCCGCTTCAACGCGGTGGTGTTCGACGCCACCGGCATGACCGACCCGGCCCAGTTGCGGGCGCTCTACGATTTCTTCCATCCGATCATGCGCAGCTTCGGCAGCAACGCCCGCGTGGTGGTGCTGGCCGACGTGCCCGAATCCGCCGACAGCGTGCCGGCCGCGGTGGCCGCCCGCGCGGTGGAAGGCTTCGTGCGCTCGCTGGCCAAGGAAATCGGCCGCAAGGGCGCCACCGCCAATCTCGTCTATGTGGAGAAGGGCGCCGAGGACCGCGTGGCCGGCCCGCTGCGCTTCTTCCTGTCCGATCATTCCACCTACGTGGACGGCCAGCCGGTACGCGTGACCAAGGGCGGCAAGATGCCGCGTTCGGTTCCGGTCACCAGGCCGCTGGACGGCAAGGTGGCGCTGGTTACGGGCGGCGCCCGCGGCATCGGCGCCGCGACCGCCGAACGGCTGTCCCAGGAAGGCGCGCACGTCGTGGTGCTGGACATCCCGGCCGATGCCGAAACGCTGGAAACCACGGCGAAGGCGGTCGGCGGTACGGCGCTCGCCCAGGACATCACCGACGCCGACGCCCCGCGGGCGATTGCCGATTTCCTCAAGGACAAATTCGGCGGCGTGGACATCGTGGTGCACAACGCCGGCGTCACCCGCGACAAGATGCTGGCCAACATGGCCGAGCACCTGTGGGACATGGTGCTGGCAATCAATCTGCGGTCGATCCTGGCCATCGACGAGGTGCTGCTGGGCGACAAGATCATCAACGACCACGGCCGCATCCTGTGCCTGTCGTCCATCGGCGGCATCGCCGGCAATGCCGGTCAGACCAACTACGGCGCCACCAAGGCCGGGCTGATCGGCTATGTGCAGTCGCAGGGCCAGAAGTTCGGCGACCGCGGCATCACCGTTAACGCGGTGGCTCCGGGCTTCATCGAAACCCGCATGACCGCCGAGATGCCGTTCATGATCCGCGAGGGCGGCCGGCGCATGAACTCCATGTCCCAGGGCGGCCAGCCGCAGGACGTGGCCGAGCTGCTGACCTTCCTGGCCACGCCCGGCGCCGGCGGCGTGTCCGGCAATGTGGTCCGGGTCTGCGGGCAGTCGCTGATCGGGGCCTGATGCGGGCGGTGCGGTGTTGCGTTAGCGTACGTCAAATCGTACGCTAACGCAGTCTCAACTAATCGGAGCCGATCATGGGTTCCCTGACCGCCAGCGACGCCCGCGCCAACCTCTACCGCCTGATCGACGAGACGGCCGATTCGCACGAGCCGGTGCGCATTACCGGCAAGCGCAACAACGCCGTGCTGGTATCCGAGGCCGACTGGAATGCGGTGCAGGAAACGCTCTATCTGCTGAGCGTGCCCGGCATGCGCGAGTCGATACGCGAAGGCCTGGCAGCGCCGGTATCCGATTGTGATGCCGAGCTGGACTGGTGAGCTGGCGGCTGGTCTACACCAAACAGGCCCGCAAGGACGCCAGGAAGCTTGCCCGCTCCGGCCTCAAGGTGAACGCCCAGGCGCTGCTGGACCTGATCGCCGAGAACCCGTATCAGACGCCGCCGCCCTACGAACGTCTGGTGGGTGACCTGAGCGGCGCGCTGTCCCGCCGCATCAACATCCAGCATCGGCTGGTGTATCAGGTCCTCGAGGAAGAGCAGGTGGTCAAGGTCATCCGGCTCTGGACGCACTACGAGTAGCGCAGCGCGCGTCCAGCCAGTCCCGCACCAGCGGCCAGATCTGCGCGCGGGCGGGTTTGCTGATCACAATGCCGGGGTGGTCGAAATCCACCTGGAAGCCGTTGTGGGTGCCGGCCCTCAGGAATGTCCGGTCGGTGCTCGCGAAGTGGCCGATGAAGCGTTCGCAGCCCTCGGGCGGGTCCACCCGGTCGCCGGCGCCGACGAGGGCCAGCGTCGGCTGGGTTAGCCGCCCGAGCTGTTCCCGCAGTTCGGGTTGCCGTCGCCCGTCGGCCACCATGCGACCGGCGTCGGTCATGGTGGCGGGGGATTCGTCCTCCGGTCCCAGGCCCACCCAGCGGGCCGGCACGCGTCCCAGTAGCCGGGCCACGCCGCGGGCGAACAGGTTGCCGGGGAAATCCAGCCCCCGCTTGCCCACCTCGAACTGGGTGGCAAACAGCACCAGCCCGGCCACCTGGTCGGCGTGCAGGGTGGTGGCCACCGCACGGGCCGCCAGCACGCCGCCGAAGGAGTGACCGATCCAGAACACCGGGCCGGTTTGTTCCTGTGCCACCAGCGACTGAACCAGTGGCAGGTCATGCTGCAGATGTTCGGTGAAGCCGGCGCGGCCGGTGCCGGCGTCGTCGCGGGTGGCACCAACGCCACGGCGCTCCACGACGTAAACGGCAAAGCCGGCGGCGGCCAGGAACGCGGCCAGCCCTACGCCCTGATCGGATAGCCAGAACCGCCGGCCGGTGAACATACCGGGCAGCATCACCACCGCCGCGCGGGGCCGGGCGGGGATGACGCGCGTCAGGTTGAACCGACCGCCATCCGGGGCGGTCAGAATCTCGTGAGTCGCGGAACCTGAATCCGCTGCGGATACCGGGGACATGAACGTTCCTGCGATCGCCAGAAGGCCCGCCTGACGGTGAATCCTGCTGGCAATCAAATTCGTATCGGGATAGAGTTCTTGCTGAATTCAATGATAACCGAGCCGCGCTCACAGCGGCGCCAAATGGCATTCCATCGAGATGGGCAGATACGTCCGGAGGTAAATCGATACATGACGCATTTCAAACACGCAGCGGCGCTGGGCGCCGCGTTGGCCCTGGTCGGCGCGGCGAACATGTCGTTCGCCAAGGTCCCCGAAAGCGAAGCATCCAAGCTGGGTGGTGAGCTGACCCCGGTGGGCGCCACCAAGGCCGGCAACGACGCCGGCACCATCCCCGCGTGGGACCCCTGGCCGCAGAAAGGCAAGCTCAGTGGTCTGGACGTCACCGCCGAGAACTACCCCGACACCATTGCCAAGATCCTGGAAGAAGAACCGCGGCTGACCATCACCGCCGACAACTACCAGGAACACGCCGACAAGCTCACCGAAGGCCACAAGGCCATGTTCGAGCTCTACCCCAACTACAAGATGCAGGTGTACCCCACCCACCGGAACGTCGGCTACCCCGAAAACATCTACGAATTCACCCGCAAGAACGCCACCACCACCACCCTGGACGGCTGCAACGACTGCCTGCGCAACGCCGAACTCGGCTTTCCCTTCCCCATTCCCAAGACCGGCACCGAAGTCATGTGGAACCACCGGCTTCGCTGGCGCGGGGAACACGTGCGCCGCAACAACGACCAGGCCATCGTCCAGCAGGACGGCGACACCCAGATCACCAAACTGGTCGAAGAAGTCAAATTCCCCTACACCCTGCTCAACGATGATCGGGTCATCATCGATGACCAGGACGACATCATGATCTACTACCTGTCCGAAACCCTGGCCCCGCCGCGTAACGCCGGCGGCTTCCTGCTGGCCTGGGAACACGTCGGGTATCGCTCCGCCTGGCTGTACAACACCGG
>JAVKCJ010000043.1:0-107327 GCA_040222795.1 Salinisphaeraceae bacterium | reverse complement strand
ACTCACGCCCGGCTGGCGGGTCAGCTCCACCGCTTCACGCTTGAACTCGGGACTGTATTTTCGTCGCTTGGTCATGAACACTCCTTACAGGCCCATTGTGAGCCTTTTCAGATGTGTCCGCAGTAACGGGGTAGAACCCCACTGGCTGAAACTGGCGAAGCCGCACTTCGAACTGCTTTCAAGCGGCGCTACTTTCGCCGAATTGACCAAGGGCACATTCAAGAAGATCAGAATCCTGCGCCCACCGGACCAGTTGGTTGAGGAATACGAGCGAATAGGCAACAGCAACTTTCAATTGGTTCGCTCGCTACAAAACCAAAACACAGAACTTCTAGAGAGCCGCGACCTGCTCCTGAACCGCCTGATCTCAGGCAAGCTCCGTGTCGACGACCTGGACATCCAGCTTCCGCCCAGCATGCAGGACGCCGCGTAACCGCCCCTGGGGGAGAGCCACCATGCCGAACTTCATCTCGGAAGACGATATTGAGCGGGCATTGGTCGGGCACCTGACGGCACCCGATGGCGGCTTCCAGACGCTCAATTGCTACACGGAGCATAAGGAAACCCTGCCGGATGGCTCCGGTCGCGCGGACAAGCGCGACGTGACGCTTGCCGACCGCCTGTGCAGCGCACTAGCAGCGCTCAACCCTACCCTGCCTCAGCCCGCCATCGAACAGGCGGTGGCGGTACTCACCAGCAGCCGTGCCGCCATGTCGCCGGTCGCGGCAAATCACGAAGTCTACAACCTAATCCGCAACGGCGTGCCGGTGACGTATCGCACCAGTGAAGGCCTCGATCAGCCCGCCCAGGCCAAAGTGATCGACTTCGATAATCCGGCCAACAACGACCTGCTCGCCGTGACCCAACTCTGGATCGCTCCGACCGGCCAGGGCCGGCGCTGGCGGCGGCCGGATGTGCTGCTCTACGTCAACGGCCTGCCGCTGGTGTTCATTGAGCTGAAGAACTCGAACGTCAAGCTGCGCACAGCCTTTGATAAAAACCTGACCGATTACCGGGCGGACATCCCCCAGCTATTTATCTACAACGCGTTCCTGATGCTGTCCAACGCGCTGGACACGCGCGTGGGCAGCATTACTGCCGGCTGGGATTACTTCTTCCATTGGCTACGCCCGGAGGACGAGAAGGAGAAGATCGACCGCGAGGCGATTGCCGAATCGGCTTCGGCCGAGCATCCGACCAGCCTGGAACGCGCCGCCGACGGCCTGCTGCACCCCGCGCGGCTGCTGGACTACGTCGAGAACTTCATCCTGTTCTATAAAGACAGTCAGAAGATCATCGCGCAGAACCACCAGTATATCGGCGTGAACCGCGCCCTCGAACGCGTGCGCCACCGCAAGGAACACGGCAATGAAGCGCAGAAACTCGGCGTTTTCTGGCACACCCAGGGTTCGGGCAAAAGCTTTGCGATGATCTTCTACACGCGCAAGATTCAGCGCAAGATCGGCGGGCACTACACGTTCGTCATCGTCACCGACCGCGAGGATCTGGACGGCCAGATCTACCGCAATTTCCTGCACACCGACACCGTGCGCGAGCAGGACGCCGCCCGACCCGGCAACAGCGCCAAGATGCGCGAGGCACTGGGCCAGCACAAGCGCATCCTGTTCACGCTCATCCAGAAGTTCGGCTACGACAAGGGCAAGAAATACCCCCTGCTGTCCGACCGCGACGACATCATCGTCATCGTCGATGAAGCCCACCGCACGCAGTACAAATCGCTGGCCGAGAACATGCGCGCCGGCTTGCCCAACGCCGGGTATCTCGCCTTCACCGGCACGCCGTTACTCGGCAAGGAGCGCAAGACTCATACCTGGTTTGGCGGCTATGTGTCCGAGTACAACTTCCGCCAGTCCATGGACGACGGCGCAACCGTGCCGCTGTTCTACGAAAAGCGCGTGCCCGAGGTGCTGATTCAGAACCCGGACCTTGGCGACGACTTCTACGAACTGCTGGAATCTGAAAACCTGACCGACGCCGAAGAGGCGAAGCTCGAAAAGGAGTTCGCCAAGGAAACCGAAGTCATCAAACGCGACGACCGGCTGGACAAGATCGCCGCCGATATCGTCACGCACTTCCCGCGCCGCGGCTACCTGGGCAAGGGCATGGTGATTTCGGTCGACAAGTACACCGCCGTAACGATGTACGACAAGGTAGCAGCGCACTGGAAAGCCGAGATGACGCGGCTGGTCGGCGAGATCGGCCGCACCACCGATGCACTGGAAAAGCAGCGCATGAGGACCGCGCTCGCGTTCATGCGGTCCACCGAGATGGCCGTCGTTATATCCGAAGAAGCCGGCGAGGACGAGAGATTCGCCGCACGTGGCCTGGATATCAAGCCCCACCGTGAGCGCATGGATACCACGGACAAGGAAGGCCAGGACATCGAGGCCAATTTCAAGGACCCTGATCACCCGCTTCGACTGGTGTTCGTCTGCGCCATGTGGCTGACAGGCTTCGATGCCCCGACGCTGTCCACGCTCTACCTGGACAAGCCTCAGAAAGACCACACGCTAATGCAGACCATCGCCCGCGCCAACCGCGTGACCGGCCATCTGATCAACGGCAAGGCCAAAAAGCATGGCGAGGTAGTGGACTACTACAACGTGTTCCGCAACATGAAAAGGGCACTGAAGGACTACGCCGAAGGTAACGACGACGAAGTGCCTGTGCGCGAAAAATCCGAGCTGTTTGTCCTACTGGACGATGCCCTGGCCGAGGGCGCTGAATTCCTGGAAGACAAAGGTATCGACCTGCAAGCGCTACTCGGCGGCGAATCCACCTTCAAAAGCCTCACCGCATTCGAACGATACGCCGACACGCTGCTGAGCAGCGACGCCTGGCGACGCAGCTTCAACATCTACGAAAACACCATCTCGTCGCTTTACGAAGCCTGCAAACCCGAAATACTGGCTGGTGGCCAGCGACGCCCGCTCGTTTATGCCTTCCAGTACCTGCGCGGCGTTTTGGACGGCAAAATCAACGATCAGGACGTTGACGCCCTTCGGCAACAGATTAGCCAACTCCTGGACATCAGCGTCGTGGCGGATCGCAAGAACGCCCAGGAAGAGCACGAGACTTACCAGATTACTCAGCGCGGCAAGCAGTGGGATTTGCGCAAGCTGGATATCGAAAAACTCAAGGCCGAGTTCAAACAGCAGGAATACAAGCACATTGAGATCGAGGACCTGCGCGCCTTCATCGCCGAAAAGCTGGAGGAAATGCTCAAGATCAATAGCAAGCGCACACCTTTCGCGGAGCGCTTCGCCGAGATTATCGACCGGTATAACTCAGGCAGCGCCAGCGTGGAACAGGCGCATGAGGAACTCATCGACGAATTGGCCCGAATGGAGGAGGAAGAAGAGCGCCATATTCGCGAACACCTGACCGAGGAAGAGCTTGAAGTGTTCGATATCCTTCAGAAGGACGGACTAACCAAGGCTGAAGAGCAGCAAGTCAAGCTTGCAGCCAAGGCGCTATTGAAACGATTGCACGAAGAGAAGCCCAAGGTATTGATAGAGGGCTGGCACCGGGACACGCAAAGCCAGCTGCGCGTACGGTCGACCCTGGAAGAAGTGCTCAACAACATCCTGCCCGACGCATTCGACCGCCGCGATTTTTCAACGCGATCGGACGAAGTCTTCGAGCTACTGATTGCCCAGGCCGCGATCAAGCAGCGTCAAAGCGCGCGACTCTAAGGCGCAACGAACCAGATCGTTTATGGCAACTGTGACCGCACTCCTGCCCGATGGGAAGCGGACCTACCTCGCCGGCCCTATTATTCCAGCCCAAGATCCGGAATCGGCTCCCCAATCGGGTCCGCGTCCAGTGCCTCGGCCATGCGCTCGCGTAACGCCGTCAAACCGGCTTGTCCGCGCCAGGTGCAGGCATCTTCCAGGTTGCGGCCATCGTCCGGCCAGACGATCTTTTCCGGCTGTGGCCCGAGATGAACCGGATTGATGGGGATGCACTTGCCGTGCAACTCGGCAAGCTTTCGCTTCAGACGCTCCGGATAGGGCCAGGTCCGGTCCATCCATTCATCGTAGGTGAGTATATGGATGATGAACCGGCCATCGGTTGCGAAATAGGTCCGGCTATCGTGCTTGTCCGGCTCGCGGATCGGCACGGTGACCACACAATCGGCATGCCCGCCGTCATCCGTGGAATGGCCGCTTACCAGGGCAATGTAATGCAGCCCCTGGGTCCGCCATCTGGCATACCTGACCTGCCGAAGCAGTAATTCGACCCGGCGCTTGCCGCAGAATCGCCGCCGCTTGGTGAGCCATTCCACCTCCGGATGCAGCAGTTCAACGAACGCATCAACTGATTCCGCGTCCCAGTTGGCAAGACGTGCATAGCGTTGGCAGATTTCAGCAGTCGTCAGCGCCATTGGTCTCTCCTCGATCAAGCCCCCGAACGGCCCGACCACCTGATCCGCGTTAGCCGAAACCATCTATCCGGTAATGCGGCCACGACCGCCTGATTGGTCTCGTACGCGACCGGGTCGATGTCCGGTATCAGCTCCAGGTCCTCGGGGCGAATCCGTTCGCTGGAGAATCGTTCATCCCGGCCGTGCAGCAGATAGACGAACTGCTTGCTGATGCCGCCGGCGTACTGACTGGCGAGCCCGGTCACGATGACCAGGCAGCCACCGAGGTGCTGATACTCGGCAGGCGGGGAGTCGGCTGGCCGAATCCGCAGCTTCATACCGATGGGCCAGCCAAATCGAAAGTGGATGATGTGCTCGGCTTGCATGGTTTACTCGTGTCTTTCGATTGCCTGTTTGGGTCCATCCAGCGATAGCGCCGCGCGAACCACAGCATAACTGTAGGCATGCGCCCCTGGTGAACCACTCTCCCTGGGTCCGGCCACATTGAGGCAGCGTACTGCATGTTGGGCTACGAATTTCCGCACACGCTGCGCCGCTCTATGAGTCGTCATTTCGGTCGCATCCAGCAACAGAAAGGGTTTGTCCTTGCTCAGGCAGAATCGTAGCGTCAGCCGGGTGCCGCCCGTGAATTCACCGAAATAGATCAGCACGGTGCCGTCGCTGTCCAGGACGTTCTGGCGGGTGCGTTGCCGGTAGCCGCCCTCGAGTTCCCGGATGGGGTAATGCGAAGGCACGGGACCATCCTCTGCCTTGCGCCCCGCCGGCACCCAGCCGCCACAGGGCACGTTCGCCTCCAGCGCGGCGTCCAGCGCGCCGCGATCCACGCCGGCTTGCGCGCCCGAGATGATGGCCAGTGAGGCGTCCCGCGGAATGCCCAGCGCACTGGCACTATCCGGTGGCCCTGCGCCGGCGTTGAGATACAGCGTTCCGCATTTATCCATTCCAACGCTCCTGCGTCAGACGCGGCTTCCAGCCGCTGCCGGGACCGCAATGCCTGGGGCGCCAGGCTGAGAGCCGTCAATTACCCGATCAGCCTTTCACGCAGACCACCTGTTTCAGCGTATGTACTACGTCCACCAGGTCAGTCTGGTTGGCCATGACGGCATCGACATCCTTGTAGGCGCCGGGAATCTCGTCGATAACGTTATCGTCCTTGCGGCATTCGACACCCTCGGTCTGGCGGCGCAGGTCCTCCAGCTTGAATTTGTTCTTCGCGGCTGCCCGGCTCATGAGCCTGCCAGCGCCGTGGGCACAGGATTGCAGCGACTCGGCACTGCCCTTGCCGCGCACAATATAGCTCTTCGCGCCCATGCTGCCGGGGATGATGCCCAGGTCGCCCGCGCCGGCCCGAATCGCGCCCTTGCGGGTGAGCCAGACATCCGCGCCATAGTGGTGCTCGCGGGCCACGTAGTTGTGATGACAGTTGATGGCCTCGTCAGTGACGGTGAATGCGGGCAGCTCCTTGCCGATTGCCTCGATGATCAACCGCATCATCTGGCGCCGGTTTTCCATGGCGTAGTCCTGCGCCCAGCCGACGGCCTCGACGTAATCCTCGAAGGTGTCGCTGCCTTCCCTGAAGTAGGCAAGATTCGGATCGGGCAGATCGACACCCAGGCGCTGCATTTCCTCCTTGGCCTCGGCAATGAAATGCATGCCGATGCGATTGCCGATACCCCGCGAGCCGGAATGCAGCATGATCCAGGCCGCGCCGGCTTCGTCGAGGCAAAGCTCGATGAAGTGGTTGCCGCCACCCAGGCTACCCATTTGCCCGCGCCAATCGGCCCCGATACCGGGGTACTTGTCCACAATCGGCTTCAGACCATCGGCGACCCGAGACAGCCCTTCCGTGCACCAGTTCTTTTCCTTGTGCCCGGCCCGGCCGACCGGCACGGCAGCCTCGATCGCCGCACGGGTCCGGGATAGCGACTCCGGCAGATCCTCGGCGGAAAGCGACAGGCGCACGGCGTTCATTCCGCAGCCAATATCCACGCCTACCGCTGCCGGGATAATGGCCTGGTGAGTCGGAATGACCGAACCCACGGTCGAGCCCATGCCCGGATGCACGTCCGGCATGGCGGCCACGTGGTGGTGAACGAAAGGCATGTCCGCCAGATGACTCAACTGCTGCCTGGCCATGACATCCAGTTGATCGGTGTACACCTGGACCCCGGCATGCTTGCCCTGAATGGTTTGCTTGATCGGCATTTCAATACCTCCTCCCGGACAACAAAAAACCCCGACGGGACGCCCATCGGGGTTCGGGGAACAGCAACCGACGGGCACAAGACCCGCCGCGGCTCAGCAGCAGGTCACAAAGGCGCTAACCCACCTGGGGTGGCCCCCGCGCCTGAGTACATCGGTGTTGCTGTTCGGTATTGAATGCTCATGCCTACATAGTCGTTGCGGTAGTTGGGAAAGCCGCTAATCGGTTATTTCTTAGAGAATAGCACGCCCATCTTTCGGCGTGGAAAGCCTGCCGGGAACCCGGCATAACGCTCAGCAGAAGAGCTTGTTTCGGAGATCCAGCGATCGCCGAGTGGTACAACTATTGGTACAACCGTCAGAATTTGAAAGCAGGATATTACGCATTATCAGGCGCATATGATCCTAGTTACAGTCCTCTCCTCGCACCATCAAAAGATCACGTTCGCGCGGAGCGCGAATGTTCTCCCTCCTCTCTACCCTTATGGGAGAGACCGAGAGAGGGCCGGGCCCGATCCGACGCCGGCCAGACACCGCTCCTTCCGTGTCGAACACCCCAATCCAGAATGTCGGTCGCCGCATTCCGCGGACGATACACCCTCACCCGAACGGATGCCGCAGCATGATCGTGTGTTCGCGATCCGCGCCTGTGGAAATGATGTCAACCGGGGTTTCGGTGATCTCCTCCAGCCGCTGCAGATAATTGCGGGCCGCGTCCGGCAATTCCTCGAGCTTGCGCACCCCGGCGGTGGATTCCGACCAGCCCGGCATTTCCTCGTAGATCGGCTCGCATTCGGCCAGCGCCTCGGCGCCGACCGGCGGCATGGCCAGATCCCGCCCCTGGCTGCGATAGCCCACGCAGATGCGCACCGAGTCCAGGCCGTCCAGGACATCCAGCTTGGTGATGCACAGCCCGGACAGGCTGTTGTTGAATACCGACCGGCGCAGGCTGACCGCGTCGAACCAGCCGCAGCGTCGCGCCCGCCCGGTGGTGGCGCCGAACTCGGCGCCCCGGGAGGCCAGATGCTGGCCGTGCTCGTCATCCAGTTCGGTTGGGAACGGGCCGGAGCCCACGCGGGTGGTGTAAGCCTTGACTACGCCGAGGACATAATCGAAGTAGCCGGGACCCACCCCGGTACCGGTGGCGGCGCCGCCGGCGGTGGTATTCGACGAGGTCACGTAGGGATACGTGCCGTGGTCGATGTCCAGCAGCGCGCCCTGGGCCCCCTCGAACAGTACCGACTGGCCATCGCGGCGCGCCTGGCGCAGGTGTTCGGTCACGTCGGTGACCATCGGGGCGATGGTTTCGGCCTGGGCCAGGCAGGTATCCAGGGTCTCCTGGAAATCCACCGTTTCGGTATTGAAATACCGCTTGAGCACGAAGTTGTGATAGTCGAGCACCTCGCCGAGCTTGGCGGCGAACAGTTCCCGGGCGAATAGGTCGCCAACCCGGACCGCGCGGCGGGCGGCCTTGTCCTCGTAGGCCGGCCCGATGCCCCGCCCGGTGGTGCCGATGCGGGCATTGCCGCGGGCCAATTCCCGCGCCTGATCCAGCGCCACATGGCAGGGCAGGATCAGCGGACAGGCAGGGCTGATATGCAGCCGCTGTTCGACCGGCACCCCGCGCGCCTGCAGCGCCGCCATTTCTTCCAGCAGGGCGCTCATCGACAGGACCACGCCGTTGCCGATCAGGCAGGCCACACCGTCATGCAGGATGCCCGAGGGAATCAGGTGTAGCACCGTCTTCTCGCCGCCGATCACCAGCGTGTGGCCGGCGTTGTGCCCGCCCTGGAACCGCACAACGGAATGGCAATGGTCGGTCAGGAGATCGACGATCTTGCCCTTGCCCTCGTCGCCCCACTGGCTGCCGATCACGACAACGCTACGCCCCATCGATTGTGCTCCCGTTTGCCTCATTGATTTTCCGTTCGCGGCCGGCAGACCCAGTCGCCGTCGCTTTCCACCAGGTCGTGGGTGGCGCGCTCGTCCGCATGGCCGGCCGGTTCGCCCGGCAGCGCCACGATCACCCGCCAGCCCTCGCCACGCAGGCGGCGGATCGCGGCCAGCAGGCCCGGATCGTCTCCGGCGGGCGCGGCCACCGCCTGCGCCGCAACCGCCGGCGGCGCCCCCAGTGCGGCCAGCACGTTCAGGTCCGCCGAAAAGCCGGTGGCCGGCCGCGCACGGCCAAAGGCCGCGCCCACGTCGTCATAGCGTCCGCCGCGCGCCAGCTCGCGGCCCAGCCCGGGAGCAAAGGCGGCGAATACCACTCCGGTCTTGTAGCGATAGCCGCGCAACTCGGCCAGATCCAGGTGCAACGGCACCGATGGATAGTGGCGCTGCAGCCGGGCCACCAGCATGTCCAGGGTTTCCAGTGCCGCGGCGATGCGCGTGTCCAGTCGGCCCAGTGACTGCGCCTGCGCCAGCACCTCGGTACCGCCGTTGAGTCCGATCAGCTGCCGAAAACCCTCCGCGGCCTCGGCGGCCAGGTCGCCGCTGTCAACCAGGCGCTGGAGATCGGGCACCGACTTGCGCTGCATGATGTCGAACAGGCGGGCTTCGATGTCGTCGCTCACCCCCGCCCGTTCCACCAGGCAGCGGTAGATGGCGACATGGCCGAGGTCCAGGAACGCCCCGTCGATGCCCATCTCGTGCAGGGTCTCCAGCATCAGCGACAGTACTTCGAGGTCGCTTTCGATACCGGCATGGCCGAACAGCTCGACCCCTATCTGCAGCGGCGAACGCGACCCGCCCGGCTCTTCCGGCCGCGTGCGCAGCACGCTACCGATGTAGCAGTAGCGGGCGGGGCCGTCGGTCATCATGCGATGGGCGTCGATGCGCGCCGCCTGGGTGGTCATGTCCGAGCGAACCCCCAGCATGCGACCGGACAGCTGATCCGTGAGCTTGAAGGTCTGCAGTTCCAGATTCCGACCCGCCCCAGTCAGCAACGATGCCAGATACTCGATCATCGGCGGCCGGACCAGTTCGAACCCCCAGCGCCAGTAAAGCGCCAGCAGCCGCGCGCGCGCCGCTTCCAGACGCCAGGATTCCGGCGGCAGGACTTCCTGCACCCCGTCGGGCAGCAACCAGCGATTGGCGTGCATCAATTGACCCAATTCAGCAGAAACAGACCGATCGCGATCATCACGCCCCCGAACACCCGCAGGGTCCGGGCGTCGATGGTCACGATCTGCAGCAGCCATTCACGCCAGCGCTCCGGCGCCAGAAATGGCATCAAACCCTCGATGACCATCACCAGCGCCAGCGCGCCGAGCAGATCCGACCACACGGGCGAACCCCGGGGCTATTGCGAAACGTCCGGATTGAAGTAGCGGAACAGTTCGCCCTGCGGCTCCAACACCAGAACGTCCTTGCCGCCGACCGAGTTGCGATACATCTCGAGGCTGCGCATGAAGGCGTAGAAATCACCGTCGCGGCCGTAGGCCTCGGCATAGATTTCCGCTGCCCTGGCATCGCCCTCACCACGGATTTCCTGCGAATCGCGGTAGGCCTCGGCCAGGATGATGGTGCGTTCGCGCTCGGCGTCGGCCCGTATCTCCTGTGCGGCAGCGTCACCCTGGGCGCGCAGGGTCTTGATCACCTCCTGGCGCTCGGAACGCATCCGGTCATAGACCGACTCGCTCACCTCGTCGGGCAGGTCCAGGCGCATGATGCGTACGTCCAGGATTTCGATCCCCAGATCCACCGCGTCCTGATCCGATTGCACCTGCACCGCCGCCACGATTTCGTTGCGGTCGTCGTCGATCGCCTGGCGAATGGTGCGCTTGGAGAATTCCGCCAGCAGATCGTTCTCGACGATTTCCGTGAGCAGGCTGCGAGCCCGGGCCTCGCTGCCCTGGTTGGACAGGTAGAAGTCCACGGTGTCGGCAATCCGCCACTTGACGAAGAAATCCACCGAGAGGTTCTTGTTCTCGGAAGTCAGAACCCGCTCGATCTCTTCCGTGAGATTCAGGATACGGTCGTCGAACCGCACCACGCTCTGAATGAAGGGCATCTTGAAATGCAGACCCGCCGGGTAGTTCTGCCCGACGATCTCACCCAGCTGCACCACCACCACGCGCTCGCGCTCGTCGACGGTGAACACGCTGTCCAGCGCCACGTAGGCGCCCAGGATCAGCACGAACAGCGCAATCATCAACTTGCCATTCATGGCCTATCGCTCCCGGCTGCGCAGCGGGTCACGGCTGGTGCTGCCACTGCTGCTGTTGTTGCTGCTGCTGGTGTCGATCATCGGCGGCGGATTATCACTGCTGATTTCACTGCTCTTGCCCTTGTTCGGCTTGCCCTTGAGCATTTCCTGCAACGGCATGTAGAGCAGCGGCGACGACTGGTCGCCCCCGGTGATGATCAGGTTGGAACCGGACAGCACGTCACCCATGCTCTCCAGGTAAAGACGCTGGCGGGTAATTGCCGGGGCCCGTGTGTACTCGTCGAGCAACGCGGTGAACCGTACTGTCTCACCCTGGGCCCGGGCGACCTTCTGTTCGCGGTAACCCTGGGCTTCGAGCAGGACGCTCGCCGCCTCACCCTCGGCCCGGGCGACGATGTCGCGGGCATAGGCGCGGGCCAGATTCTTCTTGCGCTCTTCCTCCTCGCGGGCCTTGATCGCCTCCTCGAAGGCACCCTGCACCGGCTCCGGCGGCTGGGAATACTGCACGTTGACCGCCAGAACCCGCATGCCGGACTCGTACTCGTCGAGCATCGACTGCAGGATGCTCTCGATGTTCTGCGGCAGCATCGCCCGCGAGCGATTGGTGATCTCCGGATAGCTGTCCTGCTGGTCCTGGATGCGATCCACCAGCTCCTGCTCGATGTCACTGAGCGCGTCTTCGCTCTCGGGCTCGACCTTGCGTTCCTTGAGATCGACGTTGTCCAGCGCCTGCTGTTCCAGTTCGGAGACCTGTACGCCCTCCTGGATCACCTGGTTCATGCGGCTGGTGCCCACGATCTCGCGGACCGCGCTCTTGAGCGCCTGTTCCACGGTCTCGTCGGGCGCCCGCACGTTGAACAGGAAGTTGCCCGGATCGAACACGCGGTACTGCACAGCCACCCGCACGTCGACGATGTTCTCGTCCTTGGTGAGCATGACGGCGCTGTTCTGGACCGAGCGCACCTGTTCCACATCAACCCGGATCACGGTGGCGATGGGATACGGCATGTGCCAGTGCCAGCCCGGGCCGGTGGTGGTCTGCAGATCACCGAAGCGCAGCACCACGCCCTGCTCGCCCGGCTGCACGATGTACAGCCCGGTCGCCAGCCAGATGGCCGCGATGACCGGGATAGCGATCAGCAGCAGTTTGGGATCAGGCGCGCCGACGCCGGGGCCGCCGCCACCGCCGCTGCTCCCGCGGCCACCACCGCCGAAACGCTGCTTGAGCCGGCGCCAGATCTCGTCCAGATCGGGCGGACCACCGCCGCCGCCACCGCTGCCATTGCCGCGGTTGCCGTTATTGCCGCCCCAGGGGTCTTGCCCCTTGCCAGGCTCGTTCCAGGCCATTGTTGCCTTCATGAATAGAATAGACCCGCGGATTCTAGTGGATGAGGCCGCCGGGTTCCATGCGGAATCCCGACGCAGAGGTTATTCGGCTTGCGCCAGTGCCCGTGGCGGCGTCTGCCAGAGGCCTGCCGCGTCCATGCCTTCCTGTCGGCAGAGACGGTCCAGGTCACTACGCGTCACCGTCACGGTCAGGACGCACTGGCCGGCGTTGTCATACTGCTCGCCCTGGACCGCACCCAGATCGAACAGCCGTGCCCGCAGCCGACCGGCCGCCGGGGGAACGCTGAGCACGCCCGCCAGCACATCGGGCCGGCAGACTTCGGTAAGCACCTCGCGCAGCAATTCCAGACCGCGCCCGTCCATGGCCGACAGCCACACCCGGATGACCCGGCCGTCGCCATCGCGCTCCACCCGGGGCGATTCGCCGGGCACCGCGTCGATCTTGTTGAACACCTCGATCTGGCGCACGCGATCGGCACCGATGTCGGCCAGCACCGCGTTGACCTCCGCGGCATGGTCGCGCCGCTCGGGATCGGCCGCATCGATCACGTGCAGCAGCAGTTCCGCCTCCAGCGTTTCTTCCAGCGTGGCGTTGAACGCCGCCACCAGTTCCGGCGGCAGATCGCGGATGAAGCCTACCGTATCGGCAAGGATAAGCGGATCACCCACCGGCATCGGCAGTTGCCGCAGGGTGGGGTCAAGCGTGGCGAACAGCTGGTCGGCGGCGTAGATATCGCTGCCGGTCAGGCGGTTGAACAGGGTCGACTTGCCGGCATTGGTATAACCCACCAGTGAAATGGTCGGGGTTTCCGCCCGGCGCCGGGCGGCCCGGCCCTGCTCGCGACGGGCACGCACCTTCTCCAGCCGACCGCGCAGTCGCGTGATGCGATCACCGATCAGGCGCCGGTCGGTTTCCAGCTGGGTTTCGCCCGGCCCGCGCAGCCCGATGCCGCCCTTCTGCCGTTCCAGATGCGACCAGCCGCGGACCAGCCGGGTGGACAGATGGCGCAGCTGCGCCAGCTCCACCTGGAGCTTGCCCTCATGGGAGCGCGCCCGGGCAGCGAAGATATCCAGGATCAAGCCCGCCCGGCCGAGCACCCGGCATTTCAGCCGGGCCTCGAGGTTGCGTTCCTGGCTGGGCGACAGGTCGTGATTGAACACCACCACTTCGGCGCCCAGCTCGGCCGCCAGTTCGGCAAGCTCGTCGGCCTTGCCGCCCCCGACGAAGAATCGCGGGTCCGGTGACCGCCGGCTACCGCCCACCACGTCGAGCACCTCGGCGCCGGCCGAGCGCACCAGCTCCACGAACTCCACCCGGGCGTGTTCGTATTCCTCGAGGGGAAACTGCAAGTGGACGAGCAGCGCTCGCTGCCCGCTACGGGGGCGCTCAAACAAGCGGGAGGCTCAACGACAGGTCGGGGGTGACCTCGCGATGCCGATTATTCGTTGCCAGGGGTTTCCTCATCCTGCTCCGAATCCGGCTCCGAGCCGACCGACGACTTAATGTTGCGCGACGGCACGATGGTGGAGATGGCATGTTTGTAAACCATCTGTGACACAGCGTTGCGCAGCAGCACCACGAACTGATCAAAGGATTCGATCTGGCCCTGCAGCTTGATGCCGTTCACCAGGTAGATGGAAACGGGCACACGCTCTTTTCGCAATGCATTGAGAAATGGTTCTTGTAGTGTCTGGCCCTTCGCCATTTTTTGGTCTCCGTCGTTTTCGGGCATGGGAGGCGTGTTGTCATCCATAGTTTGAAACTTTAGCACGAGTCATGCCAGTTCAAGCGCCCTAGCAAGCGTGTCGTGAATGTCGTCAATAATCCTCGCCGTGTCCGCATCGAACCAACGCGGCCGATGGTCCCGGCGCAGCCAGGTCAGCTGCCGTTTGGCCAGCTGTCGGCTGGCGAATATGCCGCGCTGCACGGCTTCATAGTAGGACCATTCGCCGGCCAGGTAGTGCCATAGCTGGCGGTATCCGACCGCGCGCATCGCCGGCCTTTCCCGGCTTAAGTCGGGGCGGCGCCGCAGGTTTTCAACCTCCTCGATGAAGCCCTGGTCCAGCATCGCGTGAAAGCGCGTTTCGATGCGCTGATGCAGCCTTGCCCGGTCCCCCGGTACCAGCGCCAGCCGCACCGCGCCGGCGGCCACCGCGTCGGTTTGTCGGTCGCCCTGGATATCGCTGGCTGGCCGGCCGGTCAGGGAAACGATCTCCAGCGCCCGCTGGATGCGCTGACCGTCGTTGGGATGCAGCCGCCGGGCGGTAACCGGATCCTGCTTCGCCAGCCGTGCATGCATGTGGGGCCAGCCGTGGCGCTCGGCATCGGCGGTCAGCTCGGCGCGGATGGCGGCATCCGCCGGCGGCAGGGGCGACAAGCCCTCGGACAGCGCCCGGAAATAGAGCATCGTCCCCCCCACCAGCAGCGGCACCCGGCCGGCGGCGTGGCTGCGGTCGATCTCGCGGCGGGCATCGGTGGCGAAATCGGCGGCCGAATAGGCCTCGGCCGGGTCGCGGATATCCACCAGCCGGTGCGGCACCCGCTGCCGGACCTCGGGCGGCGGCTTGGCGGTGCCGATGTCCATGCCGCGGTAGACCATCGCCGAATCAACGCTGATCAGGTCCACCGGCAACCGCTCCGCCAGCGCCAGGGCCGCGTCGGTCTTGCCCGACGCGGTGGGGCCCATCAGGAAAACGACCGGTTTTCGCGGTGCCGAGTCGGTCATTGCCGCCAGCGGCTCAAACTTGAAACCCGAAACGCGTCACTTGCTTACTGACCACGCATGAAGATGCGGTCGAGATCGGCGATATCCACCTGCACCCATGTCGGCCGCCCGTGATTGCAGTGACCGGCCCGCTCGGTACCCTCCATGTCCCGCAACAGCGCGTTCATTTCGGCCAGGCTGAGCCGGCGCCCCGCCTTGACCGCCGCCCGGCAGCCCATGTCCGCCAGCAGCTCATCCTGCAGCCGGGCAATGCGGCCCGGCCCGTCCTCGGCCGCCAGGTCCGACAGCAGATCGCGTACGAGAGCGGCGGCATCCACCTCGCCCAGCAGGGTCGGCAGCGCACGGACGGTAACTCGGGTGGGATCCTGGCGATCCAGTTCCACCCCGAGCGCCGCCAGCTCCGTGGCCGCCTGCTCGGCGACATCGGCCGCGGCCTCGCCTACGTCCACCACTTCCGGCACCAGCAGCGGCTGACTGACCAGCCGGCCCTCGCCCAGCGCCGTCTTCAGGCGCTCGTAAAGGACTCGTTCGTGGCCGGCATGCATATCCACCAGCACCAGCCCCTGGGCATTCTCGGCCAGGATGTAGATACCGCGAAGCTGGGCCAGCGCATAGCCCAGCCGCGGCGTGGCCGGGGCCTCGTCGGGCGACGCGTCAGCCACCGCGGTAGCCGGCGTCGAGGCCGGCTGCTGGAAGGCATACGTTGCGGCCGCCTCGCCCAGGCCGAGTCCCCGCTGGCGGATCGGGGGCGGGCCGGCGGCGGTCGACTCATGGCGCGGCGCCGGCGCCGGATCGAACGAAGTCGGTAATGGCACATGGTGGGCCTGATCATGCCCGCCCTGCGCCCGCAGGGCCTGCTTGAGGCTCTGGTGAACGAAATCATGCACCTGCCGTGACGCCCGGAAGCGCACCTCGGCCTTTGTCGGATGCGCGTTGACGTCGACCCCGGCCGGATCCATCGACAGATACAACAGATATGCCGAAAACCGCTGGTTGTGCAGCACATCCTGATAGGCGGCGCGCACAGCGTGATTGAACAGCCGGTCCTGGATCAGCCGCTGGTTGACGTAGCTGTACTGCAGATCGGCCCGGGAGCGGGAAAAGCCCGGGGTGGCGATCCAGCCGGTCAACTGCATGCCGGCGGCGGTTTCCGAGAGCGCCACCGCATGGGCGAGAAAATCCTGGCCGAACAGCCGGGCCACCCGATCCTCGCGCTCGGCCGCGGCGGTCGCCGGCGCCAGGTCCAGCACGGTCTTGCCGTTGTGGCAAAGCGTGAACGCCACATCGAAACGGCTGGCCGCGATACGGCGCATCACCTGATGAGCATGCCGGAATTCGGTGGCCTCGGTGCGCAGGAACTTGCGCCGCGCCGGTACCCGGGCGAACAGATCCCGTACCTCGACCGTGGTGCCCGGCGGATGCGAGGCGGGTCGCACCGGCGGCGGGTCATCGTCGCCCACCCCCACCGCGCTGAAAGCCTCTTCCGCGTCATGCGGCCGGCTGGTCAGGATCAGGTCCGACACCGATGCGATGCTGGGCAGGGCCTCACCGCGAAAACCGAGACTGGCCACCCGCTCGAGTTCGTCCAGACTGGCGATCTTGCTGGTGGCGTGGCGAGCCAGCGCCAGCGGCAGTTGCTCGCGACCCATGCCGCGGCCGTCATCCCGGATCCGGATCAGCCGCAAGCCGCCGCACTCCAGATCGACGCGGATATGGCCGGCCCCGGCATCCAGGCTATTCTCGAGCAGTTCCTTGACCACGGACGCCGGCCGCTCGACCACCTCGCCGGCGGCGATCTGGCTGATCAATTGCGGGGGCAGAACGCGAATGCTCATGGACGGGCTTCCGGGGCTCGGCGATCGTATGGCACGGCCGTGCGCGGGCCGCCGCGTTAACACTGCCAAGTATGCCATCCCGACCGTCCGCGCTTGCCCGGCCGGGGGTATCGGCAATCCGTCAGTCCGTGTCGTTTTCCAGTTTCCGCAACAGCCGTGTCAGCGACAGCCAGAAGGCTTCGTCATCGCGGTAACCGGTGATGCGCCCGAGTTCGCGGCGATCCCGGATCAGCACGAAGGTGGGGGCGACCTCGACTTCGGCTTCCAGTGCAAGGTCCTCGGGCGGCGGTTCATCCAGCGGCAACCGCTGGATCGGCGCGCGGCGACCCTCATCGGTATTCCCGTAGATACGGCCAACGTCCCGCTCGAACTGGATGCAGGGCTGGCAGTCGGGCAGCTCGAACATCAGCAGTCGCGGCTCCGCCGCGGGGGCCGCCGACCGCCAGGCCAGACCGATCGCCAGCACCGCCAGGCCGCTGCCGGCGGCCAGCCAGGACAGGATCGGTCGCAGCCTCATGGACGGATGTAGGCGAATCCGCGCTCGTTCTGCAGGCGGGCGATTTCCGCCACCCCGGACGGCACTACCTCGACGCCGAAGTGCAGATCGGCGGGATCGATATCAAGCGCTTCCAGGGTATTGCCGCAGGCCAGGAAACGGATGTCCTTGAAGCCCAGCGCCTCGACCAGGGCACTGTAGTCATTGCCGTTGTCGTCCTTCGCCCCGCTGCGCAGGAAATCGACACCGCCGGCCAGCGCCACCACCGCAATCTCGAGACCGTCATCGGCTGCGCGATGGTTGTCCAGATTACGGATCGCCCCGGTTGCCCGGGCGCTGTCGCTGAGGTGATAGACCACGCCCGCCCGGGAGTCGGCCGCCGCGGCGACGCCACCGGCGCCGAGCAGCAGTCCCGCAGGCAACAGACCACCGAGCAGGCGACGGCGAGTGGGATGGACCGGAATCGCTTTCATGACGGGGCTCCGCAAGGCTGAACGTACGTTCGACCACGGCGCCGGAAAATTGACGCCGCGAAATCGACTGTGATAACAGTACGGATACTCGCACGGGTATTACAAGCAACCCGGCGCAACGATCCCGGGTGATCGAAACCCGGGCATCGTCCCGGCACCCGCCGGATGCATCGCAGGAGGAGAGATTGCATGCAGACTGCACCCAAGCCGTACTGGAATCCCTATATCGCCGGCGGCCTGCTCGGCCTCGGCCTATTGCTGACGTTCGTGCTCACGGGGCACGGGCTGGGGGCCAGCGGCGCCACCACCGCCATCGCGGCCAAGACCAGCCAGACCGTGGCCGGCAACGCGGCCGAATCTAACGCCTACTTCGGACGCATGCTGTCCGACGGCTACAACCCGCTCAATTTCTGGATTACCTGGCAGTTGATCGGCCTCGCCGTGGGCGCACTGATCGGCGCGCTGACCGCCGGCCGCTTCCGTCTGCAGTTCGGCGGCCCGGATAAACTCGGCCGCGCCAAGCGCGGCGGTCTTGCGCTGCTCGGGGGGATGCTCGCCGGTTTCGGGGCCCGCCTGTCGCTGGGCTGCACCAGTGGGCTGGGGCTGTCCGGCAGCGCCACCCTGGGGGTGGCCGGCTTTCTGTTCCTGATCGGTTTCTTTGCCACCGGCGCCGGCGTCGGCCTGTTCATGAAGAGGTACTGGGCATGAGCTTCACCATCGGCATGTATAGCGTGGCCACCGCACTGGTATGCGGCGCCATCTTCGGTTTCGCGCTGGAGCGCGCCGGCTTCGCCAGCGCCTGCAAGCTGACCGCCCAGTTGCGTTTCCGCGACTGGACGGTGTTCAACGTGATGTTCACCGCCATCCTGGTGTGCGCCTTCGGGCTGTTCATCCTGGAGATGACCGGGTTCATCTCGAAGAACGAGATCTACATCCCCTCCGCCTTTATCTACGCCACCCTGCTCGGCGGCGCGGGCGTGGGGGCCGGCATGGCCGTGGGCGGCTTCTGTCCGGGCACATCCGTGGTCGGCATTTTTTCCGGCCACATGGACGGTGTGGTGTTCTTTCTGGGCCTGATTCTGGGCACCGTGGTGTTCGCGGGCGTCTACAACGCGGTGGAGCCCATGCTGACCGCCCTGCCCGCCCCGGAAGCACAGACGGTGCCGGAACTACTGGGGCTGCCCACCATCGTGGTCCTGCTGATGCTGACCGCCGTGGCGGCCGGCGTGGGCTACTTCACCACGCGCACGCCCAAGCCGAAGCAGCGCGGCACCGATACCGGCGGCCAGACGGCCGAGCCCGGCAACGCGTGATCCCATTCGTACCGATTCGAGGACATTGACGATGAAACAGTCTGGCAAGAATGCCGGCCGCCTGACGGCACAGCTCTCCGCCCTTGTCCTGGCTCTGGGCAGCGTGGCGCCCATGGCCGGCTGCTCCTCCGAGCAGGGGGGCGAATCCAGCGCGGATTCCCAGAAGACCGCGTCGGACAAACCCGCCAATCCCTGCGCCGGCGCGACCGGTCAGCGCCCCAGCAACCCCTGCGCGGGCGGCTGATCCGGCATTGACGGTCGCGGAAGCGGACAAGCAGCGTCGGCAGGGCGCGGCGCAAACCGCGATCGACCGCATGACCACGCTGGCCCGCGACGGCGCCAGCGTGGTGTCCGCCGTGATGGGGGACACCGCCGAACCCGGCGAGTGGACCCACTACCCGCCCAGGGACGCTCGCGATACCGCCACCGGGTACCGGTTCTTCTACCATTGCCACCGAGACATGCCGGCGGCCTGGGGCGAACACGGCCACTTCCATCTGTTTGTGCGGGCCGGCGCCGCCGACGCAGACGAACGCGAACCGTTGACGCATCTGGTGGCCCTGTCGGTGGACGCCCGCGGACTGCCGTTGCGGGTTTTCACCACCAATCGCTGGGTGACCGACGAGGTCTGGCAGCCGGCCCCCGACGTACTGGACGCGCTCGACGGCTTCCGTGTCGCCCCGCCCACCGCCGAACTGCTCGCGGTGGCCGACTGGCTGGCAGCAATGACAGTATTGTTCCGGCCACAGATCGAGCGGGTCACCAAGGCGCGCGACCAGCGACTGACAGACCTGGCCAGCCGGAGTTCGCGGCCCAATCTGCTCGACGACCGCCGCCTGCATGTTCTGACGTCCGAGGCCGTCTCGCTGGAAGACAGCGTGGCGGCACTGGATACCTGACCACGCCCGACCACTCATGGTGAATCCGATGAAACAGCCGTTGATCACGCTTGCCGCCGCCCTGCTGCTGAGCGCCTGCACGCCCACGCAGGCGGCCACACTGCCCGGTCCGCTGGTCGACGCCCGCTGGCTGCACGAGCACCGCGACGGTGTGACCGTCGTGGATGTCCGCAACTGGCTGGACGGTTTCACCCAGCCACCGGAGTACGGCACCACCGATGACGGCCAGCGCTACGTGACCCAGGTGGGCGGCCACATCCCCGGCGCACGGTTGCTCGACTACGCCCGCGTGCGGGTCGAGCGAGACGTCCGGGGTCACAAGATCGGTGGCCGGGTCCCGGAGGCAAGCGCATTTCAGGCGCTGATGCGCAAGGCGGGCGTCGATGGCGACCGTCCCATCGTGATCACCAATCCCGGGCAGAGCACGGTCGAGATGGACGGGGCCGCGCGGGTTTACTGGACGCTGAAGTATTTCGGCGAGGACGAGGTCGCCATCCTCAACGGCGGCAACGCCGCCTGGCTGGCCGCCGGTTTCGAGGCCAGCACGGACGCCGCGGCCACCGGCGGCGGGGACTGGGCCGCGGGCGAGCCCCGTCGCGAGCTGATCGCCGAACATGATGACGTGGCCGGGGCGCTCGACGACGGCACGCCACTGGTGGATGCCCGCACCGCCCAGCAGTTCCTCGGGGTTTCGAAGAAGTCCTCGGTCAGGGCCGCTGGCCATCTGCGCGGTGCCCACAACCTGCCGCTGGATCTGCGCACCCGGAGCCAGGGTCCGGCCGCGATGTTCCTGAGCGCCGACGAATACCGCCAGATATTCCGCAAGACCGGCATCAGCGCCGAGCCCGGCACCATCGCCTACTGCAACACCGGTCACCTGGCATCCGGCGCCTGGTTCATCGTCAGCGAGATCATGGGCGTCGACAACACCCGTCTTTATGACGGGTCGATGCTGGAGTGGACCACGCTGGGCGGCAAGGATGTGGTCGGCCTGAGCGACTGAAGACAGCCGCGGCTATTCCAGAACCGCCTGCTCCATCTCCAGGTAGACGCTGTAGGCATTACCGCGATTGGCGGCCTCGAATGCCGGCTGGTCGGCGAAGCGCGACCAGTCGGTGTTGGCATAGGCCTGCTCGAACGGCACGAAATTCTCTACCGCCGCGCGCATTCGCTCACGCAGGAAGCGGATGTAGTCACGGGTCAGGCGGATATCCTCGTCCAGGTCACGCGACACCCGGCCGTGGCCGGGCACCACGATTGTCGGCGCGGCGTCCTCCATCTGCTGCATCGCGGTCAGCCACCCCCGGGTATCCCCATCCTCGACGAACGGAATGCGCCCGGCCGCGTAGATATCGCCGGCGAACATCAGTTGCTCGTCCGGCACCAGCAGCATCAGGTCGTCGCGGGCATGAGCGAAACCGGCGCTGATCAGCACGAACTCGACCTCGCCCATGCGGAATGACTTGCGCTCACCTCGCGGCAGCGCCAGCCAGCGGTCCGCCGGCACCAGCGGCGACTGATCGCCCATCCAGGGGCCCAGCATGTCCCGACGCTGGGCCAGCCGGCGCTGGGCGCCATCGGAGGCCAGATAGCTACGCCCCTCGCCACGCGCCCATATCTGCGCGCCGATGTCACGGAAGGCAGTCAACCCGTACATATGATCGGCATGGTAGTGGCTGACGATCACGCGGCGGATGGGCTGCTCCGTCACCTCGCGAACGGCCTTGATCATTGCCCGCCCCAGGGCCGGGGTACCCAGGGCATCGAATACCACCACGCCGTCGTCCGTGACCACGAAACCGGCATTGCTCATGAAGCCGCGGTTGGCTCGGGAAACGGCGTCCAGTGCTCCGCGAAAGAACCAGGCCCGGTCGGTCAGGCGAACCGGCGTCAGGTCGATCGCCGCGGACGACGAACCGCTCGCCCACGTTTGCCAGGACGCCGCCCACACTAGGGCTCCGATTGTGGTGAACAGCAGGCGTCGCGGGGTTTGCATCGATGGCTTCGTTGTGAGATACACTAGGGGGTATGAGTACATCGAGTGGCTGTCGTTCCGCAAGCGTTGCGGCAGTCGCTGGGTAAAGCAAGACAAGGCGCATGCGACAGGCGCCGCGAGCCATGGCGAGAGGAGGCTGGAACATGGATCGAACCAAGGTCCGACCGGGACGCATCCGGCCGGCACCGGAGAATTTTCTCGATGCCGACAGCCTCGACGCTATCCGGCGGGGCCAGATCGACGAGGATCGCCGGTCATTCATCCGCAAGAGCTTTCTGGCCGCCACCGCGGCCATGGCGGCGCCGGCGGCGATGGCAGCCGGTGACGGCGACGAGCACATCCTGAATCTGCCGCCCTGGAGCAAGAAACTCGGCTATCCCGTGGCCCATAATCCTTACGGGCAGCCCTCCAAATACGAATCCAATCTGGTGCGCCGCACCAGTCCCGGCCTGGCGGCCACCGATCAGGCCAACGTGGCCTTCAGCCCGTTGCAGGGCATGTTCGGCATCATCACCGCCAGCGGCCTGCATTTCGAACGCCACCATCAGGGCTGGGTGGATATCGATCCCGCAAAGCACCGGCTGATGATCAACGGGCTGGTGGACAAGCCACGTGTCTACACCATGGACGATCTGATGCGCCTGCCCTCGGTGTCGCGCATCCACTTCGTCGAATGCGGCGCCAATTCCGCCATGGAATGGGGGAACGCCGCGGTGCCCACCGTGCAGTACACCCACGGCATGCTCTCGGGCAACGAATACACCGGTGTGCTGCTGTCCACCCTGCTCGAGGACGCCGGCTTCGACGAAAAGAAGGCGAAGTATCTGCTGGCCGAGGGCGCCGACGGATCCAGCATGACCCGCACCATCGACATCGAGCGGGCGCTGGACGATGCCATGGTGGCCTACGGCTCCAACGGCGAGATGCTGCGACCGGAAAATGGCTATCCCCTGCGCCTGGTGGTGCCGGGGGTCCAGGGCGTGTCCTGGGTCAAGTGGCTGCGGCGGCTGGAAGTTGGCGATCAGCCCTATGCCACCAAGGACGAAACCTCGCACTACGTCGATCTGATGCCGGACGGCATGCAGCGCCAGTACACCTCCATCCACGAGGCCAAGTCGGTGATCACCACCCCATCCGGCGGCCAGAAACTTCTGAAACAGGGCTACTACAACGTATCCGGTCTGGCCTGGACCGGCCGCGGCCATATCAAGCGGGTGGATGTATCCGTCGACGGCGGCAAGAACTGGCATACCGCGCGCCTGGAAGAGCCGGTACTGCCCAAGGCGCTGACGCGCTTCAACATCGACTGGGTCTGGGACGGCGGGCCCGCCATCCTGCAGAGCCGCGCCATCGACAGCACCGGTTTCGTGCAGCCGACCTACAGCCAGCTGCGGGATGCGCGCGGCTCGCGGTCGATCTATCACAACAACGCCATCCAGTCCTGGCAGGTCTCGGAGAGCGGGGAGGTGGCTAATGTGCACGTGGGTTAATCGCCTCGCCCTGCTCGGCTTGTTGTCGGCCCTGGTCGGCTGTGGGGCCGACACGGCACCAGTAGCCGAGGCGGAGGCCGCTCAAACAGGCAACGACGACCAGCCGGGCATGGCGGCCACCCAACCCTCGCCCAGCCCCTGGCAGGGCAAATATGGCGATGTGGGCCGCGCCGCCACGGCAGCCGAGATCCAGGCCTGGGACATCGACGTGCGCCCCGACTTCAAGGGCCTGCCACCCGGATCAGGCTCGGTCGAGGAAGGCGAGGAAGTCTGGCTTGCCCAGTGCAGCAGTTGCCACGGTGACTTCGGCGATTCCAACGAAGTCTTCACGCCGCTGGTGCTGGGCAACGTCACCGAGCAGGATATCGAAACCGGTCGGGTAGAAGCGCTCAACGATCCGGCGCGGGTTCGCACCACCTTCATGAAGGTCAGTACCGTTTCGACCCTGTGGGACTACATTCACCGGGCCATGCCCTGGAACAATCCCAAGTCGTTGTCGGATGACGAGGTATACGCGGTGCTCGCCTACCTTCTCAATCTGGCCTATATCGTCGATTATGAGTTCACGCTGTCACACGAGAACATCGACGACATCCAGGCGAAGATGCCCAACCGCAACGGCATGACCCGCGATCACGGCCTCTGGAAGATCGACGGTGAGCCAGACACCGCCAACGTGGCCTGCATGACGGACTGTGACGACGAGGTGGAAATCCTGTCGTCGATCCCCGACTACGCCGAGGGGGCCAACGGCAATCTGGCGCAGCAGATGCGTCCGTACACCGCCACGCCCGGCATCGAAACCGCCGAGGAAGCCCAAGAGGCCGGCGTGGAAGCGGCATCCGCCGGCAACGAGCAGACCGCGACCGGCGACACCGCGCCCGCCCCGGCGGATGACGGCATGACCGCCGATACCGCCATGGCGCTGGCCGGCGAGTACGGCTGTACCGGCTGCCATCAGATGGACGGCAAGCTGGTGGGACCCGGTTTTGCCGCCATCAGCGACAAGTACGCCGACCGCGACGACGCCGCGGCCTATCTCGCCGACAAGATCCGCAACGGTGGCAAGGGCGTATGGGGCCAGATCCCCATGCCGCCGCAACCCGATATTCCGGATGAGGACATAGCCGCCCTGGCCGAATGGCTGGCGAGCGGCGATTCAAATTAATCTGGGCTCATGAATACCGACAACGGAGTGATCAACATGGATTTCAAGCGACGAGTCGTATTGAAGGCCGGCGGCGCCCTGGGCGTCCTGGCGACTGCCGGTGCCTGGCCACTGCAGGCCCTTGCGAAGTTCGCCCGTCCCGAGGACGCGTTCAAGGCCGAAGCCCTGGACGCCACCTTTGCGGCCCTAGGCGGCAAGCCAGAAGGCAGCGATCAGATCGATCTGGAAACCCCGGATATCGCCGAGAACGGCGCGGTGGTGCCGGTGTCGGTCACCAGCAAGCTGCCCGGCACCGAGCAGATCTGGCTACTGGTGGAAAAGAACCCGAATCCCCTGGCCGGCGGCTTCATGATTCCGGACAACACAGAAGCTTTCGTGCAGACCCGCGTCAAGGTCGCGCAGACCTGCGACATCTACGCCGTGGTCAAGGCGGACGGCAAGCTCTACATGACCGCCAACGAAACCAAGGTCACGCTGGGCGGTTGCGGCGGCTGATCCCGCCACCGGCAATACCCGCTTAGCCACGTCAACGATTTCAGGAGGCCACCCATGGCTGGACGCATGCGCATTCGAGCCCAGAAGAAGGGCGATAACACCGAAGTGAAGGTCCTGATGCAGCACCCGATGGAAACCGGGCTGCGCAAGGACGACGCCGGGGAAACCATTCCCGCCCACTTCATCACTCACGTCACCGCCACGGTCGGTGACCGCACCGTGATGGAAAGCCAGTGGGGTGCGGCCGTATCGCAGAACCCGTTCCTGTCATTCCGTTTCCAGGGTGCCGAGAAGGGCGACAAGCTCAAGATTGCCTGGAAGGACAACCAGGGCGAAACCGCCGAAACCACCACGTCGATTCGCTGATCGATACGCCACTCGAGCCGGGAGGCCGCCATGGCACGCATGCCGAGACTACTAACCGCCCTGGCAATGCCCCTTTGCGGGCTGACCCTGTCTGCGGCATTCGCCCAGGACGACGGCACCTTCAGCGAATACCGCGAGATGTTCGGGGACGACAACCCCGCCGTGTTCGTGATCGATGAAGGCGCCGCCATCTGGACCGAAGCCCGCGGCCCCGAAGAGGTATCGCTGGAGCAGTGCGACCTGGGCCTAGGCCCGGGCAAGGTGGAAGGCGCCTACGCGCAGCTGCCCCGCTACTTCGAGGATGCCGACCGGGTCATGGACCTGGAAACCCGGCTGATTCACTGCATGGTGGAACTGCAGGGCTTCGACCGGGACGAGATCACCACCGACCCCTACTCGGGACGCGGCGAGACCGACAGCACGCTCGAAGCCCTGGCCGCCTACGTCGCCAGCAAATCGGAAGGCAAGACCATCGACATCCCGCAATCGCACCCGGCCGAGAAGCAGGCCTACAAGGCCGGCGAAGCACTGTTCTGGCATCGCGCCGGGCCATACGACTTTGCCTGCGCCACCTGCCACCGGCAGGACGACAAGCGCGTGCGATTGCAGGACTTGCCCAATCTGACCACGGCCGACGGCGCGCGGTCTTCCTATCCTGACTGGCCGGCCTACCGCATTTCGCAGGGCGTGGTGCGGACAATGGAATGGCGCATGCGCAACTGCATGCGTCAGCAGCGGTTGCCAATGCTCAAGGTGGGCTCGGAAGCCGCCGTCAGCATCATCACCTACATGGGCGTCAACGCCAACGGCGGCACCATAGCAGCCCCCGGCCTGAAGCGTTAGGAGCAGTCGAATGCGTACTCGTCAAACAGTTCTATCCGCGCTCGCCGGCCTGACACTGGCGCTGACCGGCTGCGGCGAGAGCGGGCCCGATACCGCATCGACCGCGGCAGATTCCGACAGCAATGGCGGCAATGCCGCGGCCGAGGAGTCCACCAAAGCCGGAACACCCGCGGTCGACGTCACCGCCATGCTCGAATCCTCGCTTGAACCGCGAAACGGCGTCGGTATGGACCGGCTGGAACAGTCCGAGATGCAGGTCACCTGCAGCGAAGTCGGCGGCGCCAATCCCGGCGGCGAGCAAGCCGAAGCCATTCGCGCCGCCGCCAAGGCAGGTGTGACCTACCCCGAGGACGGCAACTACCTCGGCGAGTGGGAAGCCGGCGAGACCATCGCCCAGACCGGCACCGGTATGCAGTACAGCGACAATCCGGACGAGCCCAACGGCGGCAACTGCTACGCCTGCCACCAGCTCGATCCGGAAGAAGTCGCCTACGGCACGCTCGGCCCCTCGCTAACCAACTACGGCCAGCGCGGCACCAGCGAGCAGATGCTCACGTACACCTGGGACAAGCTGTGGAATCCGCATGCGTTCAACGCCTGCTCCCACATGCCGCGGTTCGGCGATGCCGGCATCCTCACCGAGCAGCAGCTCAAGGACGTGATGGCCTATCTGCTGGACCCAGACTCCCCGGTCAACCGCAAGCAATAGGACATTTCCATGCAGCGTCGTGAATTTCTCGGCATGCTTGCGGCGGCTGCCGCAGCCGGCCTGCCCGTCCACAACCTGCGTGCCGCGGCACGTCCCGAAAGCGGCGAGTTCTACCATGTGCCGGCGAAGGGCAATGTGCACTTCCTGCACATGACCGACACCCATGCTCAGTTGCGCCCGGTCTACTTCCGCGAACCCGCGGTCAACATCGGGCTGGGCGGCGCGCGCAACCGTCCACCGCATCTCGTGGGCCAGCATTTCCTGAACGAATTCGGCGTCGAGCCTGGCTCGATCGACGCCCACGCCATGACCTGCCTCGATTTCGCCGAGGCGGCTGCCCGTTACGGCCGGGTCGGCGGCTTTTCGCATCTGGCCACGCTGGTCAGGCAGATGCGCAGCGAGAGGCCGAACGCCATGCTGCTGGACGGCGGCGACCTGTGGCAGGGCTCGGCGACCGCGCTCTGGACCAGGGGCCAGGACATGGTCGACGCCAGCCTCGAACTCGGCATCGACGCCATGACCGGCCACTGGGAGTTCACCCTCGGTGACGAGCGGGTGCTGGAACTGGTCGAGAATGACCTGGACGGGAAGATCGACTTTCTGGCCCAGAACGTGCGCGACTCCGGCTTCGGCGACCCGATCTTCAAGGCCTACACCATGCGCGAGATGAACGGCGTGCCGGTGGCCGTGCTCGGCCAGGCCTTTCCCTACACGCCGATCGCCAATCCCAGCTACATGATGCCGAACTGGAACTTCGGCATCCGCGAATCCGACCTGCAGGACAACATCAACGCCGCGCGCAAGGAAGGGGCGCAGGTGGTGATACTGCTGTCGCACAACGGCATGGACGTGGACCTCAAGCTGGCATCAAACGTGACCGGTCTGGACGCCATCCTGGGCGGCCACACCCACGACGCCGTGCCGCGCCCGCAGGTGGTCAAGAACGATGGCGGCGAGACGATCGTCGCCAACGGCGGTAGCAACGGCAAATTCCTGGGCGTGCTCGATTTCGACGTCGCCGACGGCAAGATCCGGGACTGGCAGTACCGTCTGCTGCCGGTGTTCGCCGACATGCTGCCGGTCGATCCGGACATGGACGCGCTGATCACGAAGATCCGCGAGCCCTACGCCGACAAACTGGCCGAGGAACTGGCGGTCACCGAGGACGTGCTCTACCGGCGCGGCAACTTCAACGGCACGTTCGACCAGTTGATTGTCGATGCCCTGATGGAGATGAAGGACGCCGACGTGGCGCTGTCCCCCGGTTTCCGCTGGGGTACCTCGCTACTACCGGGCGATGCCATCACCATGGAACGGCTGATGGATCAGACCGCCATCACCTACCCCACCACCACCCTCAACGACATGACCGGCGAGCGCCTCAAGCTGGTGCTGGAAGACGTGGCCGACAACCTGTTCAACGTCGATCCCTACTTCCAGCAGGGTGGCGACATGGTGCGCGTGGGCGGCCTGACCTATGCCATTGCGCCGGCCGCCGAAATGGGCAAGCGCATCCGCGACATGCGTATTAACGGCGAGCCGGTGCAGGCAGACCGGAACTACCGGGTGGCCGGCTGGGCCTCGGTCAACGACATTCCCGAAGGCGAGCCCATCTGGGACGTGGTGGGGGACTGGCTGCGGGACAAGAAGACCATCAAGGAGCGCGAACCCAATCAGCCGCGGATTATCGGCCTGGAGGGCAACAAGGGCATCGTTTGACCGCCCCTCCCCGTGCGGCGGCCGACAGGCCGCCACCCGGCTTTCCGGGTGGCGGCTTTTTTACGCGTGGTCGACGCGCCTATTCCTCGCCGCCGTTGGCCACGCTGGTGAGCAGATCGTCAATCGCGCCCGGGCTACTGATGATCTTGCCGAAGGTCAGCATGGTCAGGTCCGGATGCCAGATCGCCATGCGAAAACGCATGTGCAACGCCTCGGCCTTGTTGCCGGTCACGAGAATCTGATACGGCAGATAGGCGGTGGTCTTGGTGTTGAACTTTTCGTCCACCACATCCCGCAGAATCTTCGCGTCATTGGCATTGTCGTCCGATACGGCGGCCCGCGACACGCCGAACAACGTCTGCTGGGCATCGGGAATGTCGACGCGGTAAACCAGGTCGACGCCGCCGATGTTGGCCTTGATGTTCTTCTCGACCGTGGCCACGGCGGTCTCGTAGCTATCGAACTCGGCCAGTTCGTACGGGTCGTCGAAATACTCCATGCCGAACATGTAGTGGTACTCACGCAGGTCTTCCGCCGTTCGCTCCTCTTCGGTACCGAACAGCTTGCCCGCGCCCACGGATTTCTTGAGCTGGGCCGTCACATCGGACAGATCCGCGTCCATGCGGTAGGCAGCCGCCAGGTATTCGGGATTAAGGTAGACCACCTGCGAGTATTCACCCACCTTGGTAACGCTGGCATGCAGCACCGCCCCGTAACCGCCCTTGGCCCCGCTGGCGGCGGCCGCCGACTGCAGCGCCGGGGAGGTGAACCCGATCACGTGCGCGTTTTCGTAGGGGCTGTACTCGCCCACCACCTCGAAATCCCCGTTTCGCAGCTTGTTCTTGACCCGCTGCACTTCCTCTTCCACCGAGGTCTTGTCACCGTAGGCCAGCACGTAGGGCTGCAGCCCCTGCGCCAGCACTTGACCACTGCCCAGCAGTGCCAGGCTCGTCATCAGAATGGTCATCAAGCGTTTCATCTTTCTCCTCCCTTTGCACCATTGCCATGCTGCCCGCGTTCGCGGCAAATCTCACGCGACACCGCAGCCATTATTACCCCCGCCTGTATGTATCGAGGGAAAACATCGGCCGGCGTTTACGCTGCCGGAAGCCCAAGCCGACGCTATACCGGTAGGGGTACAATGCCACGAATTTATGATACTGTTAATCGGTCGATAAATATCCCCGATCGAAGTCGATTCTCCGGACATCGATATGCGGTAAATCGAGACAGGGTAACCCCGTCACGACGGGAGTCGAGTGTACTTTCAGACCCGCATCGAAGCGGGCGACACGCGAAGAATCAATGCAGGAGAGGTGCGATGAGGGAGACATATCAGCGGGGAATCCAGGGCGCCATGCTGGCACTGGGCCTGATAACCACGGGCAGCGCGCTGGCCACCAACGGCTACTTCGCCCACGGCTACAGTGCCCAGCAACGCGGCATGGCCGGCGCCGGGACCGCGCTGGGTTCCGATGCCTTCGTTGGCTCGATCAATCCGGCCCTGCTCACCCGCGTGGGCGACCGGATGGATTTCAATTTCAGCAGCTTCAGCCCGTTCCGGGATTTCACGGTCAAGAATGAGCCGGACATCACACCCGTCTCCGGCGCCGGCCTGTTCCAGATCAACCGGCTGGACGAGGACGGCCGTCCCATGGACGAGGTGCGCAGCAAGCACGAGTTTTTCCCGATTCCGGGCATGGCCTTTTCCTGGCGCATCGACGACAAGTCCGTCTGGGGCGTTACCGTCTACGGTAATGGCGGGCTGAATACGGAATACGACCGAGGCCGCGCGACCTTCGCCGCCGGCGACGCCGCCCAGATCTTGCCGCTGCAGGAGACCTGCGAAGGCGCCTTCGGCGGCGGCGGCAATGTCGGTTCGCCCGGCGTATTCGCGCTCTGCGGCGGCGAGCAGTCCGACCCCGGCGTGGACCTGATCCAGCTGTTCGTGGTGCCCACCTACGCCCGCGAGTTCGGCGACCGTCTCAGCCTGGGCATCTCACCCATATTCGTGGCGCAACGCTTCAAGTCTCTCGGCCTGCAGGCATTCGCCCGCTTTTCGGAAAACCCGGACCGGGTCACCAACAACGGCACGGAGTTCTCATTCGGCGGCGGAGCCCGGGTCGGCATGACCTACGAGCTGGCCTCCTGGTTGCGGTTCGGCGCCTCGTATCAAAGCCGCATCCAGATGACCAACTTCGACAAGTATCGCGGACTTTTCAACAAGGATGGCGCCTTCGACATCCCGTCCACATGGAATGTCGGCATTGCGCTGATCCCGTCGCACAATCACCGTTTCGCCATCGACTACCAGCGGATCAACTTCAACGAAGTGTCCGCGGTGGGTGACGACCTCAACCCCAACCAGTTCGTCAACGGCTGCGCGCGCCCGATCCTGCTGGGCGGCCCGGTGGATTTCGATACCTGCCTCGGTGGCGAAAACGGCCCCGGCTTCGGCTGGCATGACGTGACTACCTACAAGTTCGGCTACGAATACCAGCGCGGCGACTTCACCTACCGGGTCGGCTACAGCAACAATACCCAGCCGATCCAGAGTTCCGAAGTGCTGTTCAACATCCTTGCCCCGGCGGTGCCGGAGCACCACTACACCGCGGGCCTGACCTGGCAGTACAGCAATCGCGTCGGGTTCGACTTCGCCGTGATGTACGCGGCCGACAACACCGTTAGCGGCAAGAATCCGCTCAGCAACGTCGAGGGCGGCGCCCTGTCACTGCTCAATGGCGGCCCGAACTTCGGTTCCGACCCGAACGACCAGGACATCGAGTTGTCCATGTACCAGGTGGAGCTCACCTTCGGCGTGAACTTCCGGTACGACTGACCCCGATTACCCGGCCCCGGTCACCACGACCCGGTCGAAACGATTCCTCCGTGCTCGCTGTCGGGCGGTTCGCCGCTCGACAGCTCTTTTTCGGCTATCGGGTTCCGGGACTCACCCGGGCCAGGATGCCGAACGGGCCCATCGCTGACGGCGCCCCGCCGGCGGCTAGTCGTGGGCCTGCTCCCGCCCGGTGATCGCACAGAAGGCCAGATCGGTGGTGAGGTAGGTCCGATCGGCCACCCGCTCACCCAGCCGTGACACCGCCAGTCGGTCCGCCACCGGGCCCTTGACCTCGGCCAGATGCAGAGTCACGTCGGCATGCGAGAGGTCCTCTTCCAGATGCTCCAGCATCTCCAGACCGCTGGCGTCGATGTAGCTGACCGCGGTCATCACCAGCAGCACATGACGGGCCTCGGGCATCGCAGTGAGATGCTGGGCGACGTACTCCTCCACCTGGGCCGCGTTGGCGAAGTAAATGTTCTCGTCAATTCGGATCACCACCAGACAAGGATCGGTTTCGACCACGTGCCGATTGACGTTGCGGAAGTGCTCGGTGCCCGAGACGCGACCCATGACGGCCATGTGTGGCCGGCTGGTCCGCCATAGATAGAGCGCCAGCGACACACCGATACCCATCAGCAGCCCGAGCTCGATGCCCAGCACGAACACTGCCACGAACGTGGCCGCCAGGGCACAGCCGTCAGCGCGGTCATAGGCCCAGGTGCGCCGGGCGGTATCCAGGTCGATCAGCTGGGCCACGGCCACCACGATGATCGCGGCCAGCACCGCATTTGGCAGGTAATGGAACCAGGCGGTGAAGAACAGCGCCACCAAGGCCACTAGCACCGCGGTGATGATGGCCGCGAGCTGGGTCTGCGCCCCGGCATCGAAGTTGACCACCGAACGGGAAAACCCACCCGCCACCGGCATGGTCCCGGCCACCGCCGCGGCCATGTTGGTAATACCCAGGGCGGTCAGCTCCTTGTTGGCATCGATCTTCTGACGCCGCCGGGCCGCCAGCACCTTGGCCACGGACACGCTTTCCACATACCCCACCAGCGCGATCAGCACCGCGGACGGGAACAGTTCGAGCCAGCCCTCGGCGGCGAAGAAGGACAGCGAGGGCCAGGGCAGACCGGCCGGGATGGCTCCTACGACCGCCAGATCATGGGCACGGTCGGCACTGAGAAGCGCCGCGACAACAGTGCTGCCGATCACAACCGCCAGGGGCGCGGTGCGCGACGCCAGGGTCGCGGCGCGGGCCGACAGCCCCAGCCGCTGGAGCAGGCGCACCAGCGGCTGACGGCCGAGCAATAGCGCAACTATCGCAACCGCGCCGAATGCCAGCGTCACCGCGTGCAGCTGGTCCAGTTGCTGAACGAAGGCATGCAGCGTTTCCAGCGCATGGCCGCGCTCGAGGTCGATGCCGGTCAGATGCTTGATCTGGCTGGCCATGATCAGCACCGCTGCCCCGCTGGTGAAACCCGAGAGCACCGGGTGGCTGATGAAACTCACCAGCGCGCCCAGCCGGAACAGCCCCAGCACCAGGAGAATCAGGCCGGTCTCGGCGGCCAGGATCATGGCGCCGGTCAGCCACAGGGCTTGATTGCCACCGGCATAATGTCCGAGCGCGCTGGCCACCATCAGGGCCGCCACCGCCACCGGCCCCACCGCCAGCGCCCGGCTGGTGCCGAAGAAGGCGTAGACGAACGGCGGTACGATCGAGGCGTACAACCCCATTTCCGGCGGCAGGCCGGCCAGCAGCGCGTAGGCCATGCCCTGCGGCACCAACAGGATGGCGGTGATCGCCCCCGCAATCAGGTCATCCGTGCGGCTGCCCCGGTCGGGCGCCGCGAGGTGCTGAAACAGCGGCAGGACGCGGGCCAGACCCATTATCCCCGGCCCGTCAGGTCAATCCCGTCACGTCGGCAGCCACTCACCGCCCGCAGGCCAGATTGGCCGGCACCGCCACATCCATCAGCTTCGGATCGGGAAGATCGAGGTTGTTCATGATGGCCGCATATTCCTCCGCGCTCTTGCCGGCGAGGCGCGGGTTATGGCGGCGCTCCTCGGCGATCGACGACGCGGTGAAACCCTTGTAGTCGTGGGCCGGATAAACCAGCGTTTCGTCGCCCAGGGTGAACAGCTTGTTCACGATGGAGTCGTAGGACTTGTACGGGTCCCCGCCCTGGAAGTCGGTGCGGCCGGACCCCCGGATCAGCAGCACGTCGCCGGTGAACACGGCATCCTCGCGCTGCCCCGCCCCGTCCAGCACGAAGCTGAAGGATTCGTCCGTGTGGCCCGGCGTATACAGCGCCTTGAGCCGCACCCCGTCGACATCGACGGTGTCGCCCTCGCGGACATGATCGCTGACGCACTCGGCCTTGGTGTATTCACCCATCAGCGTCATGCAGTCGGTATGTTCGCGCAGATCGCCGAGCGCGGTAATGTGATCGGCATGGGTGTGGGTATCAATGGCCCGCACCAGCTTCAGGTCGAGCTGCTCGATCAGGCCCAGATAGGCATCGGTCTGCTCCTTCACCGGGTCGATGATCAGCGCTTCCCGGCCGCGGCCCGAGGCGATCAAATAGGTGTAGGTGCTGGATTCCTTGTCGAATAGTTGACGGAAGAGCATGTTCAACCTCCGGTTGATATATGCTTTAAAAATATATCGATATTCTGCTAGCGTTAATCCTAAGGATTCAGCCAGCGCAGTTCAAGCGGCGAGGAGAGACCATGAGTCAGACAGGCGAACAGAAATCCCATGTCGTGGTGGTGGTCGGCGGCGGCGCCGGCGGTCTTTCGGTGGCCAGCGCCCTGCTGCGGCGTCAGCCCGACCTCGACGTTGCAGTGGTGGAGCCGGCCAAGTGGCACTTCTATCAGCCGGGCTGGACGCTGGTGGGCGACGGTTCCATGACCGCCGAACAGACCAAGCACCCCGAATCCGATCACATGCCGGATAAGGCCACGTGGCTTCGCAGCGCGGTGACCGGTTTCGATCCGGATAACAACCGGGTCACGCTGGAAAACGGCGACGTCGTTGGCTACAAGTACCTGGTGGTGGCCACCGGCTTGAAGCTGGACTGGAAGGCGGTCGACGGCCTTTGCGACACGCTGGGCGACAACGGCGTTACTTCCAACTACCGCTTCGACCTGGCCCCCTATACCTGCAAGCTGGCCAACGAACTCACCGGCGGCGGCAACGCGCTGTTCACCCAGCCGGCCATGCCGATCAAGTGCGCCGGGGCGCCGCAAAAGGCGCTCTACCTGACCGCCGACACCTTCCGCCGGCGCGGGGTATCCGTGAACCTGGCCTTCTACAATCAGGGCGGCGCCATGTTCGGGGTGCCCGCCTACGCCCAGGCGCTGGACAAGGTTATCGCCAGCTACGGCGCTACCCCGAACTTTCACCATGATCTGATCGCGGTGGATGGCAAGAAGCAGAAAGCGACCTTCACCACGCCCGACGGGGACGTCACCCGCGATTTCGACATGTTGCACGTGGTGCCGCCCCAGTGCGCCCCGGACGTGATCCGCAACAGCCCGCTGGCCGGCGACGCGGGCTGGATGACGGTGGACAAGAACAGCCTGCGCCACACGCGTTTCGAAAACGTCTGGGGTCTGGGCGACTGCACCGACACCCCCAATGCCAAGACCGCCGCCGCCGTGCGCCAGCAGTTTCCGGTGGTCACCGGCGGCATCCTGCATGCGCTGGGCCACGGGCATGGCGGCCGTGAATACGACGGCTACGGCGCCTGCCCGCTGACCACCTCCCGCGGCAAGGTGCTGATGGCGGAGTTCCGCTATGGCGGCGAGGTGGTATCCAGCTTCCCGATGGACCCGCGGGTGCCCCGCGGACTGCAGTGGGGCGTCAAGCGCTACTTCTTCCCCTGGCTGTACTGGAATGTCATGCTCAAGGGCATCGACCTGAGCTGGCCGGGCCACAAGCCGCAGCCGGCGCTCACGGCGATCGGCAAGTGAGGTGGCAACCGGTCAGTGACTGCCGGAGTGCTACATGACCACAGCCAAGAACGACCTGATTCGGACCATGCGGGTGTTCGCGTGGATCGACCTGCCCATCGTGACGGTGATGGCCATTCCCGGCCTGTCACACGGGCTGGTGGGCCTGATCGACGCCGCCGATGCCCTGCTGGGCCGTGGCCACGGCGTGGGTGCATGGTCGCCCATGGCCTACCTGTTTCTCAACGTGGCGGGGGTGCTGGGCGTGCTGTGGGCGCTGATCCGGCTGGCCCAGCCCGACAATCTGTCGCTGGTGCGGCTGGATGCCTGGGGCCGGCTGGCCGTTACCGCGCTGGTCGTCGGCTACGTGGCGACCGGCGCGGTCACACCGGTACTGCTGGTGTTCCTGGTCAGCGAGCTCGTCGGGGCCGCATTCGAATTCCGCGCCCTGGCGCGGAGCCGGTAGGCGTCAGCCGTAGCGGGACAGCAGATCGGTGGCGAACTGCAACCGCTGCTTGGGGTCGTCGTCCGGAGACAGATTGGCGCAGTCGAGTTCCCGCTCCATCACGCAGGACAGCATGTTGTAGAAGGAACGGTCCAGCGCGCGCCGGGCCGCCGACATCTGCTGGGCCACCTGCTCGCAATCGGCCTCGCGATCGATCATCGCCTGGATGCCGCGCAACTGGCCTTCCACCCGCTTGAGCCGCGAGATCAGGGCTGCTTTCTTGGACGACCACTCCGCCTCAAGCTCCGGCGGGATCGTGGTCGTTGCAACTGAAGACTGCATTTGCACTCCGATGTGAAGGCGCAATACTCCAATGAGTATAACAGCGGCCCGGCCGGCAAGTCATGACATCCCGGTCACGGCCACCAGCACCCCTACCGTCAGAATCCCCAGCCCGGTCAGGCGGTTGAACCATGGCGCAATGCAATAGCCGGACAGCCGCCGGGCAAATCCGAAGCCGGCAACCGCCCCCAGCACCACCTGGCCGATCAGCATGCCGTCGCCGATGCGCCCGAAGGCCCAGAACCAGCCCGCCCCGGCCAGGCCGGTGACGATCATCAGGAACAGCGTCGCCGCCAGCGTCTGACGGGCCGGCAGCCCGGCAAATCGCGCTACTAGTGGTCGGCTCAGCGCACCGCTGCCGGCCCCCAACAGCGCTCCCACCAGCGCCGCCGCCGCGCCGGCTATCAGCAGCTTGATCCGGGCCGCCATCGACAGGGCCACGCTGGCCAGCTGCCCGGCCGGCAGTCGCGGTACGTTCAGGAACAGGCCGGCCCGCAGCCAGGGTTTTTCCGCAACCCGGGGCCAGAGCGCCAGGCCAGCCAGACCGGCGGCCAGCGCGAACAGCCCCGACCACAGCGCCTGCGGCAGCTGCGTCAGCAACAGGGCACCCAGCGGCGCGCCGATGAGCGCCCCGCCCCCCAGCCACAGCGACACGCCGGTATCCAGCGCCCGCGCGGGGGCGCCGTCTCCGGCACCCACCGCCCCTACCAGAGCCCCGGCGCAAAGAGCCGCGATCACCGCGATCGGCGGCGACAGCCCGGCCCCCAGCATCAGCACGCCAACACCGGCCAGGCCGCCGCCGGCGGGCGTCAGCCCCACGGCCAGTCCGAATACAATTCCCCACAACACCGTTATCATGCGCGTTGAATCCTGCTGTTTGCGTTCAATACCGGGTAGCTCATGCCAACCGACATCGTGAATTTCACGCCGTGGTCCGCGCTGGCCGGCGGCGGTCTCATCGGTCTCGCCGCCACGCTGTTCCTGCTGGCCAACGGTCGTATCGCCGGGATATCCGGCGTCCTGCATGGTGCCGTCCGCCAGGCGGAGGGCCGCGGCTGGCGGCTGCTGTTCCTGACGGGGCTGCTGGCCGGCACCGGCCTGTACGTCGCGCTGTTTCCGGGCGACCTCGAGCCCCGCGAAGGCTACCCCATGTGGCTGCTGATCGTCGCGGGGCTGCTGGTAGGCGCCGGCACCCGCTGGGGCGCCGGCTGCACCAGTGGCCATGGCGTGTGCGGCATCGCGCGCTGGTCGCGGCGATCGATTGCCGCCACCGTCGCCTTCATGGTGATCGGGGTGGTCAGCGCCAGCTGGCTACGCCATCTGCTGGGGGTCTAATCATGGCACGCCATATGATTGCATTGATTGCCGGTGGCATTTTCGGTTTCGGGCTGTCGCTGTCGCACATGGTGGATCCGGACAAGGTGTTGGATTTTCTCGACCTGCCCGGCACCTGGGATCCCAGCCTGGCGCTGGTGATGGGCGGGGCGCTGGCGGTGACCGCGGTGACCTTTCCGCTGATTCTGCGCCGCCCCATGCCGCTGTTCGACCAGCGCTTCCACATGCCGACTACTACGGCCATCGACACCCGGCTGCTGGGGGGCGCTGCGCTGTTCGGGCTCGGCTGGGGATTGTCCGGCTACTGCCCCGGCCCGGCGCTGGGCGCGATCGTCGTGAACTGGCAGGAAGGCGTGCCGTTCGTGGCCGCGGTGGTCATCGGCGGGATGGCGGTCGACTTCTACGAGCTGTCGCGCACCGCGCAGGCCACCGCGGACGGCTGACCGGCGCGCGCTCTACGACGCGGAGGCGGTTACCTGTGCGTCTGACGGCGGCGGAATGCGCAGCTCGGCACCGATCCGGATGACATCCCGGCTGAGCTGATTGGCCTGCCGTATGTCGGCCACGCTCACGCCGTAGCGGGCCGCGATTCCCGACAACGTCTCCCCGGGGCGCACCTCGTGCATGCGCGCCCTGGCCAGATCGCGGCCATTGCCCGGCCGGTAACTCGCCACGTAGTCGCGAATGCCGGCCAGCATCGCTTGCGCGAGCTGGCGGCGATGGGCGGCATCGCGCAGCTCCCGTTCCTCGCCCGGATTGGAGATGAATGCCGTCTCCACCAGCAGCGAGGGAATATCCGGGGACTTGAGCACCAGGAAGCCAGCCTGCTGCACCTCGTGCTTGTGCAGATCGTTGATCTGGCGAATTTCCCGCAGCACGCGCCCACCCACGTCGAGGCTGGCCTCGATGCTGGCGCCCTGGGACAGATCGAGCATGAAAGAGGCCAGATCGGCATCCTTGTTGCGCAGGGTAACGCCGCCGATCAGGTCGGCCGCGTTCTCCTGCTCGGCCAGCCAGCGGGCGTGTTCGCTGGTCGCGCCACTGCGCGAGAGCACGTATACGGACGAGCCCTTGGCGCGGCGATCGCGGAAGGCGTCGGCATGCACCGAAACAAACAGGTCTGCCCGAGCTTCCCGCGCCTTGTCCATACGTTCGCGCAGGCCGACGTAATAGTCGCCGTCGCGGATCATCACCGGCCGCATGCCCGGCTCCGCGGCAATCAGGCGCTCCAGCTCGCGGGAAATCTTCAGCACGATGTCCTTTTCGCGCGTGCCGCTGGGGCCGACCGCACCCGGGTCCTCGCCCCCGTGACCGGCGTCGATGGCCACCACGAACTCGCGGCCGCCGTAGTGCGGCTCGGTCGCCTCGGGCTGCCGCTGGGGGTTGCTCGCGCCGTTTTCCAGATCCAGCACCAGACGGTGACCGTACTGCTGGTTGGGCTCGAGGGTGAACATGTTGGGGGCAACCGGTTCCGCCAGATCGAGCACCAGCCGCAGATCGTCGCCGTTGCGCACACCACTGCGCACCTGCCGGACGAATCCCTTGCCTGCGAAGTCCTTGGCCAGCGCCTCGGCACGGCGGGCGTCGGGCACGTCCACCACCAGCCGGTCGGGATTTTCCAGCCGGAACATGTCGTGCTTGAACGGCCCGGTCAGGTCGAAAACCACGCGGGTACGGTCGGGCGCCGCCCAGACGCGAACGTCCTGAAGCGTGTTGTTCTGGGCCCAGCCAGCGGCGCTGAGCAGCGCTGCCAGCAGGGCCAGCGTTCGCCCGACATGCCGCATTGGCGTGTGCTCCCGCGAGCGTTATGACTGCCCAGACTTCGGAAGCTACGCCGTTTTTTTAATCAATGCAAGATTTTTATCATATTAAACAGCGGCTCCGGGGGCATACTTGAATTCGGACCTGAGGATGCACCGCTATCCGCGGGCCATCTGTGCCTGCCAGGCATCCAGCCAGACCCCACCGGCCTCGCCGGCGGCGGCGGCCTGCAGATGACGCCCCTGGCCGGCATAGGCCAGCTGCAGCGTCACATCGGGCGGAGGCAACCAGCCCTCTCCATTGGCATACCATTCCACCAGCAGCCAGTCCCGGTCGCGGTCGATATCGCGCAGCCCCAGAAAGGCCAGCTCTTCCGGATCGCTGATGCGGTAGAGGTCCAGGTGCAGTACCCGGAAACGTTCGAACTCGTACGGCTCGACCAGGGTGTAGGTGGGGCTGACCACCGGCCCCGGATGCCCCAGCGCCTGCAGAAAGGCCCGCGCGAAGCTGGTCTTGCCGGCGCCCAGGCTGCCGGCCAGTGACAGGCAAAGCGGCCGCGGCGAGCGCGGCAATGCCGCCGCCGCCGCCGCCGCCAGAGACCGGGTGGCCGCCTCACCGGGCAGGTCCCGCTGCATGATCAGGCCGTATTGGCCAGCGCCCGCAACGGCGCCAGACAATCGCTCGGCAGCAGGCCCCGTTCACCGCCGGCAGCGGCCCGGTCGGCCGCCCGCCCGTGCAGACAGACACCGGCGATTGCAGCGGTATCGAGATCGATACCCTGGGCCAGCAGGCCGGCGATGGTGCCCGTCAGCAGGTCTCCCATGCCGCCCACGGCCATGCCGGGGTTGCCGGCGGTGCTGACCCAGAGCCCGCCGCGGCCATCGGCGATCAGCGTCCCGGCGCCCTTGAGGACCGCGACCGCGCCGAATCGATCGGCCAGCGCGCCCGCGGCTGCGGGACGGTCTGCCTGCACATCCGCGGTGGCCCGATCCAGCAGGCGGCCGGCCTCGCCCGGATGGGGCGTGATGATCCAGTTGGCGCGCGAGGGCGGTGGCCCTCCGGCGAGCAGGTTCAGGGCATCGGCATCGACCACCAGCGGCCGGTCCGTCGCCAACACCCGCGCGAGCAGCTCCCGGGCCCAGTCGTCGGTACCCAGGCCGGGCCCGATCGCCACCACCGTGGCGCGGTCCAGCAAGGCATCCAGGTCCGGCGCCACAGCCACGTCGCGGCACATCAGCTCCGGTCGCGCCTGGGTCATGGCCGCCGCCTGGCCGTCGCGGGTGGCCACACTGACCAGCCCGGCACCGACCCGGAGCGCGGCCTCGGCCGCCAGACGCGCGGCGCCGCCCATGCCGGTGTTGCCGCCGACGCACAGCACATGGCCATGATCCCCCTTGTGCGCATCCCGCCGCCGGCGCGGTAGCGCGCCGGCAAGCCAGGCGTCATCCGGCTGACGGGCCAGCCAGGGCATATCCGCATAGGCGCGGTCCGGCGCCTCCAGTTCATGCAGCGTCACCTCGCCGGCATGCGCCGGGCCGGCGCCGGTGACCAGGCCGAGCTTGGCGCCGATGAAAGTGGCCGTCACGTCGGCGCGAACGGCCTCACCCCAGATCGCGCCGGTATCGGCATCCAGGCCCGAGGAAATGTCGACCGCCAGCACCCCCGCCCCCTGCTCGCCGACCCGATTGATGGCCTGCACTGCCGCCAGAAAATCACCGGCCAGCGGCCGCCCCAGTCCGGTACCCAACAGGGCATCCACCGCCACGTCGGCATCGGCCAGCGCCTCGGCCGCGCTGTCCGTGAGAACCCCGCCCGCCCGCATGAAGGCCTGGTAAGCCCGGTGCGCATCGCCGGTCAGACGCTCGGGGTCGCCCGGGAACCAGACGCGCACGGTCATCGCCGATGTCAGACCGCGAGCAGCGATCAGAAAGCCGTCGCCACCATTGTTGCCCGGGCCGCAGAGCACGGCCAGGCGGTCCGCCTCGGGCCAGCGTTCCCGCAACGCCTGGAAGCCGGCATCGGCGGCCCGGTGCATCAGGTCGAAGCCCGGCACCCCGAATGCCTCGATCACGCGACGATCCAGCGCCGCCACCTGGGCGGCGCTGTAGAAGCGGGTAATGGTCGACAACGCCGGCATCAGCGTCGCCGCAGCCGATCCAGCAGGGATCGCGTGGTGGCGTCCAGGTACCGGGTATCGTCATTCGACCAGGCCACGAGAATGTCGTCGGCCAGCGTCTTGCCCAGCTCCACCCCCCACTGGTCGAAGCTGTTGATGCCCCAGATCACCCCCTGCACGAACACCTTGTGCTCGTGGGCCGCGATCAGGGCACCCAGGCGGCGGGCGTCGAGCCGGTCCAGCAGCAGCGTGCTGCTGGGTCGATTGCCCGGGAACGAACGCTGCGCGGCCAGTACCGGATCGCCGTTGCTGCCGGCCAGGGTCTCGGCCTCGGGCCGGCCATGCATCAGCGCGGCGGCCTGGGCCAGGCAGTTGGCGGCCAGTTGCCGGCTGCGGTCATCGTCGGCGGTCGGGGTCACCAGGATGAAATCCACCGGCAGCACGTCGGTACCCTGGTGCAGCATCTGGAAGAAGGCGTGCTGGGCATTGGTGCCCTCGCCGCCCCATACCTGGGGCACCGTGGCCCCGGCCGTAGCATCGCCGTCGGCCGTCACGGATTTGCCGTTGCTTTCCATTTCCAGCTGCTGCAGCCAGGCGGGGAACAGGCCCAGCCGATGCGCGTACGGCACCACAACCTGTCCGGTCAGATTCAGCAGATTACGGTTCCACACCCCGATCAGTGCCATCACCACGGGCAGATTCACCGCCAGCGGTGCCTGCCGGAAGTGGGTGTCCATGTCGTGTGCCCCGGCCAACAGCTCGCGGAATACGGGCATACCCCGGGCCAGAGCCACGGACAGGCCGGCGGCCGACCACAGCGAGAACCGGCCCCCGACCCAGTCCCAGAAGCCGAATACCCGCTCGATGCCGAAGGCCTGCGCGGCAGGGATGTTGGTGGAAACGGCCACGAAATGACGTGCCACCGCGGCCGCATCCGGCGCGGCAGCCAGCAGCCAGTCGCGCGCCGCCCGGGCGTTGGCCAGGGTTTCCGCGGTGCCAAAGGATTTGGAGGTAACCACGAACAATGTGGTTGCCGGGTCCAGCGCCGCGAGAATGCCGTCCAGGTCTGCCGGATCCACGTTGGCCGCAAAGTGGACGCGAAGATCGCCGGGCGCCGGGGGCAGCGCCTGCGCCACCATTCGCGGTCCGAGATCCGAGCCGCCGATGCCGATATTCACCACATCGGTGATCGCATGCCCGGCAAAGCCCGGCCAGCTGCCGTCACGCACCTGTCCCACGAACCTGTCGATGTCGTCGAGCACGGCGTGAACCTCGGCCGGATAGCCCTGACCCGCCGGCGCTCGCAGCGCCACGTGCCAGGCCGCGCGCTGTTCACTGCGGTTGACCGGCTCGCCGGCAAACATCGCCCGGATGGCGTCGGATACCCCACATTCGCCGGCCAGAGCGGTCAGCGCCCTCATGACACCGTCATCGAGGCGTTGCCGGCTGAAGTCATAGACCAGACCGTCAACCGCCAGGCACAGCGAATCCGCGCGCCGGGCATCGCGCTCGAACAGGGTCTCCAGGTGAGTGCCCGCGAGCCGGTCACGGGCGGCTTCCAGGCTCGCCCAGGCCGGGCGGTCGATGGGATGCGCCACCGGGGCGCGCCGTGGGGTGCGGCTGCCGGCCCTAGGCCGCCTGCACCGGGATGGTGTTGCTGGTGCGGGTGACCTGGTTGTGCTCGTCCAGGTAGATCAACCGCGGCTTGTGCGCGTGGGCTTCGGCCTCGCTCATGCGGGCGTAGGCGCAGATGATCAGCCGATCGCCGGGCTGGGCCTTGTGAGCGGCCGCCCCGTTCACCGAGATCACGCGCGAACCGCTTTCCGCACGAATCGCGTAGGTGGAGAACCGCTCCCCGTTGCCGACGTTGTAGATCTCGATCTGTTCATAGGGAAGAATTCCGGCGGCCTCGAGCAGATCCCCGTCGATGGCGCAGGAGCCCTCGTAATCCAGTTCGGCGTGCGTGGTGCACGCGCGATGCAGCTTTGCCTTGAGCAGCGTCACAAACATGACGATCACCCTGCTTGAAAACGGATGGGTTGGGATGGCATTCGACCGGAGGCGCAATGTAGCCCATGGGTCCGGACAGGTCCAGCGACCGGAGCCACTGACCGACCGCGCCCGCGCCGCCCGGTTCCTCGTCGAATCGATGGCCGGCCGCGGGCGAGTTTGCCGCGCTGCGGCATGATAGCCGACTTCAGCCGCACGGCGCTACTGCCACGTTGTCGATCAGCCGCGCGCGGCCCAGGTGCACCGCCGCCAGCAGGCGTTGCCCGGCCGCCGGATCCGCGCTAGCACGGTCCGGGCGCGAGAGATCGCCGTTGCGGATTTCCACGTAATCCGGCGCCAGTCCCCGGCCCTCCAGCCGGCCGGCGATGTCGGCCTCGATTGCCGACACATCGGTATCCCCGGCCGCGATGCGATCGGCCCCCTCGCGCAAAGCCGCGTGCAGGGCCGGTGCCAGCTCGCGCTCTTCGGGGGTCAGATACTGATTGCGCGAACTCATGGCCAGGCCATCGGGTTCGCGCAGGGTCGGCACGCCGACGATTTCCACCGGCCAGTGAAGGGCGGCGACCAGACGCCGGATCACCACCAGCTGCTGGTAGTCCTTTTCGCCGAAAATCGCGATATCCGGCTGCACCTGGTTGAACAGCATGCTCACAACCGTGGTCACGCCGGCGAAATGACCGGGGCGGCGGGCCCCGCACAACCCTTCCGTTACCCCCTCGACACGCACCGTCGCCACACCCGGCCCCAGCGGGTACATGACCCGGCTATCCGGCGCATACAGGACGTCCACGCCGGCGGCCGCCAGGCGTTCGGCATCCTGATCCAGGGTACGGGGATAGCAGTCGTAGTCCTCGCCCTCGCCGAACTGCAGCGGGTTGACGAACACGCTGGCAACCACAGTCCCGCCCAGTTTGCGCGCCGCTTCCACCAGGGCGATATGGCCCGCGTGCAGGTTGCCCATCGTCGGCACCAGACAAACCGGCCCGGCATCCCCGGCCAGCGCACGGCGCAGCTCGGCTATATCGTGAAGGGTCTGCATGCGAGATAGGATTGCGGCGCTCGACCGGGCCGCGCTCAGCTGAAGCAGTGCTCCGGCGCCGGATAGCTGCAGTCGCGCACCGAGTCGACATAGGTGCGCACCGCGGATTCGATGTCGGTGGCCCCCTGCATGTAGTCGCGTACGAAGCGCGGCTTGCGGCCGGGCCAGATGCCGAGGATGTCGTAGATCACCAGAATCTGGCCGTCCACATCCGGCCCCGCGCCGATGCCGATCACCGGGATCTTCGCATTGGCGGCGATTTCCGCGGCCAGCGCCGAGGGCACGCACTCCAGCAGCAGCAGGTCGGCGCCGGCCTCTTCCAGCAGGCGGGCGTCGCGAAGCATCGCCTGGGCGGCAGCATCGCCACGCCCCTGCACCGAGAAGCTGCCCAGCTTGTGCACCAGCTGCGGCTGAAGGCCGATGTGACCGCAAACCGGCACCCCGCGAGTGCTCAGATGCTCGACCGTCTCGGCCTGGATTTCGCCACCCTCGAACTTGACCATCTGCCCGCGGCCTTCCTGCATCAGCCGCTTGGCAGTATCCAGTGCCTGGTGCTTGGTGGCATAGGACAGAAACGGCATGTCGGTGATCAGGAACGGGCGATACAGACCGGCGGCCACCGCCCGGCTGTGATAGACCATGTCGTCCACGCTCACCGGCACGGTGGAATCCGCCCCCTGGAAGACCATGCCCAGGGTATCGCCGACCAGCACCACGTCCACGCCGGCGCGATCCTCCAGCGCCGCGAAGCTGGCGTCGTAGGCGGTCAGGCAGGCGATCTTCTCGCCCGCTTGCTTCATCCGGGTCAGGTCGGACAGCGTGACCGGCCGTTCCGGACGCTCCTGCAGATGGGGGTAAAGCGTTCCTTTCATGGCGGCCGCGACTATAGCACCTCGGGGCGATTCGTCATTGCCACCGCCGGGCCGGGCAGGTCCACCCGCCGGGCGGGCGAATCCAGCGCCGCCAGCAACCGCTGATAGTCATCGTCGTTGCCGACCAGGTCCATCTGCTCGGCATTGACAGTGACCAGCGGTGCGTCCTGATAGTGGCTGAAATAGGCGGCATAGCTCTCGATCACCCGGGCCAGGTAGTCGGGGTCGAGGTTGCGCTCTTCCGGCCGGGCACGCTGGCGCACCCGGGCCATCAGGGTGTCGCGCGGCGCATACAGATAGATCAACTTGTCGGGCGCCGGGGCCTGCCAGGCCAGCCGGGTGTAGATATCCTCGTAGAGCGTCCACTCCGGCCCCGACAGCGTCAGCCTGGCGAACAGCGGGTCCTTCTCGAACATGAAATCCGTGATGCGGCGCTGGTGGAACAGGTCGCGCTGACGCAGCGTCTCGGTCTGGCGGGCCCGCTGCAGCAGAAAGAACAGCTGCGCCGGTAGCGCATTGGCCGTCGGCTGATCGTAGAAGGCGCCGAGAAACGGATTCTCCTCGGGCGCTTCCAGCAACAGATCGGCGGACCAGCTTTCGGCCAGCCGCCGCGCCAGCGTAGTCTTGCCCACGCCGATCGGGCCCTCCACCGCCACATAGCGCCAGTCGGTCACGAGGCCGCCACCGCCCAGGGTCGCACGCCCTGATCATCTAGCCCGGCCGCTAGCGTCGCCGCCGCGCCCTGCCCCGGGATTTGCAGATCCGGCGCCACGCTGACCAGGGGCACCAGCACGAAGGCCCGCTCGGCCAACCGCGGATGGGGCACGGTGAGGGTGGGCAGATCGATCCGCCGATCGCCATAGACCAGCATGTCGAGATCCAGCGTGCGCGGACCCCAGCGGCGCGTGCGGCGGCGCCCGGCCGCCTGTTCGATCGCCTGCAGAGCCTCAAGCAGCGCCAGTGGTTCGAGATCGGTATCCAGCCCTGCTACGGCGTTGCAGAAATCCGGCTGGTCGGCCACCCCAACCGGGGCGCTGCGGAACAGGTCGGATACCGGGCCGGGGCGGCTGTCCGGCAGACCCGCGAGGGCGGAGATGCCGGCCCGGACCTGCCCGGCCGGATCATCGAGATTGCTGCCGAGCCCGATCCAGACCCGGTTCATTCGCCCTGTTTCTGGCGGTTGCGCCCGCCGCGCCGGCGCCGGCCCCCGCGCCGGCCGCGCCCACGGCCGCCGTTCGACGACTCACGCTCCGGCTCGGCGGGCGGCGGTGCCTGATCACTTTCCTGAATATCCGTCCACCACTGCGCCAGTTCCGCGGGCTCCTCGCCCACCTCGGCCCGCAACAACAGGAAATCATAGGCCGCCCGGAAACGCGGATGCCCCATCAGGCGAGCCGGCGCCTTGCCCCGGCGGCGCTGGAAGCGCGGCTGCAGGGTCCAGATTTCGCGCATGGGCACGGAGAAGCGCTTGGGAATGCTGACCCGCTGCACCTGATCGGCCAGCACCTCCCGCTGGGCCATGGCCATCGCCGGGACCGGCGGCATGCCGTCCGCTGTCAGGCTGTCGGCGCGCCTCTTAACCGCCGGCCACAGGAACGCGGCATACAGGAACGCCGGCGTCACCGGACGGCCCTCGCGGATACGCTGGCCGGTATTCTCGATCGCCCGGCGGATCAGCCGGCTATGTGCCTCGCCATCGGACCCCGCCAGCGCCTCGGCCGCCTCCGGGAACAGCGGCGCGAACAGATCGTAATGCAGCAGCTGGTCGAAACAGACCGCCCCGTCCGGCGTCATTAGCAGCTTGAGCACCTCGTCGAACAGCCGCGCTGCCGGCACGTCGGCCAGCAAGCTGCCCAGACGGTACAGGGGCGCCTCGGTGGCAGGCTCGATGGTCAGATCCAGCTTCGCGGCAATACGCACCGCCCGCAGCATGCGAACGGGGTCTTCGCGATAGCGGGTGTCCGGGTCGCCGATCAGGCGCAGCTGACGATCGGCCACATCCGCCATGCCGCCGACGTAGTCGTGGATGCCGAAGTCGCTGATGTCGTAATACAGGCCGTTGATGGTGAAATCGCGGCGCCGCGCATCTTCCTCGATACTGCCGAACACGTTGTCGCGCAGGATGCGGCCGGCGTCATCGGTCACGTGGTCATCCGAGTCGGAATCAGCCTCGGCCCCGGCCACATCGGCACGGAAGGTCGACACCTCGATGATCTCCCGCCCGAAACGGACGTGGGCCAGCCGGAAGCGTCGGCCGATCAACCGCGAATTGCGGAACAGGTCGCGCACCTGATCCGGCGAGGCGTCCGTGGCCACGTCGAAATCCTTGGGCTGGGCGCCAAGCAGCAGATCGCGTACACCGCCGCCGACGATGCAGGCACGAAATCCCGCATCCTTGAGCCGATAGAGAACCTTTAGCGCGCTGTCCGAGATGTCGGCCCGGGAGATCGGGTGCTCCGGGCGCGGGATGACAACCGGCGAACTAATACGATGCCTCTTTCTGAATCGCTTGAATAGAATCATTGGTGACCAAGTCGGGGGGCTGTATAATACCGATTCGGCGATATCGTCGCTGAAAACCTGCCCCACGCTCCCTTCGTCTAGCGGTTAGGACGCGGCCCTCTCAAGGCTGAAACACGGGTTCGATTCCCGTAGGGAGCGCCATGTGATCGCCGGGAAACCGATGGTGGCGGCCGGCGGCGCGCTGCCCTGACCAGATGCGCCGGCGCAATCCTGTCGGGCGCTTTGCGTACCCTCCCTGGTGCGCACCCTGCGGGCCGCCGCTTCGCGGTGTACCAATTCGCTCCTGACGAATTGGTCGCCGCGCTGCGAATGTCCCCCGGACATTCGGTCGCGGCTTACCCCCCGATATACGACATCTCTACCTTCTTTTCGCCGTCCGCCGGCGTATCGTCCCCGGGCTCACCGCTGCGCAGTTCGGAGTAGCGATCCTCCCGGCGTCGCCACAGGCCGCCGAGGGCATCCGCCAGTTGCTCGTCCGATGCGCCGCTGCGCATCAGGGCGCGCAGGTCGTAACCCCGGCTGCCGAACAGGCAGGTGAACAGCTTGCCCTCGGCGGACATGCGCAGGCGCCGGCAACCGCCGCAGAAGGGTTGTGTCACCGAGGCGATCACCCCGATTTCCCCCTGGCCGTCGGCATAGCGCCAGCGGTTCGCCACCTCGCCGGGATGATTGGGCGGCAGGGCCTCCACCGGCCAGCGAGCGGCGATGCGGTCGACCAGTTCCCGCGCCGGCAGCACCTCGTCCAGCCGCCAGCGGTTGGCGTTGCCCACATCCATGTATTCGATGAAGCGCAGGATGTGGCCGCTGCCGCGGAAATGCTCGGCCATGGGCAGGATCTGATCGTCGTTAGTGCCGCGCTTGACCACCATATTGATCTTGATCGGCCCCAGCCCGGCACCCGCGGCGGCGTCGATACCGTCAAGCACCCGCTGCACCGGGTAGTCGACGTCGGTCATCGCCCGGAAGGATTCGTCGTCGAGTCCGTCCAGGCTGACATTGATGCGATCGAGTCCGGCCTTGCGCAATCCGGCCGCTACCGCGGGTGTGAGCAGCGAGGCGTTAGTGGTCAGGGCAATATCGTCGATTCCCGGCACCGCGGACAGTGCCCCGATCAGCTTGTCCAGCTCACGCCGCAGCAGCGGCTCGCCACCGGTCAGCCGCAGTTTGCGCACGCCCAGCCCCGCGGCCAGCCGGGCGATGCGTTCGATTTCCTCGAAACTGAGTAGCTGCCGGCGGGCCAGGAACTCGAAATCGCGCCCGAACATCTCTCGCGGCATGCAGTAGCGGCAGCGAAAATTGCAGCGATCCGTGACCGATATGCGCAGATCGCGCAGGCCGCGGCCGAGCCGGTCCACCGGCTCGTCGGCACGCGCGGGATCAAGACGGGGAACAGACCGGGTCACGAGGAGGCCTCCGGCTCGGCCGCCGTAACGCGTTCCCGGTAACGCCGCCAGTTCTCGGCATAATCGCGACCCAGCTCATAGAGCACCGCCCAGCTGTAGATGCCAGTGCGGTGGCCGTCGTCGAAGCACAGGCGCACGGCGTACTGCCCGACCGGTTCCACCCGCTCGATATCCACGTCCTGCTTGCCGGTAACCAGCGTCGGCTCGCCGCCGCCGTGGCCGCGCACCTCGGCCGAGGGCGAGAACACGCGCAGGTATTCGAACGGCAGCGAAAATTCGGCGCCGTCGACGAACCGCACTTCCAGCACACGGCTGGATCGCCGCAGGCGGAGGTCCTCGGCGAGGGGCAGTTCGGTACGCGATCGGGTGTCGTTCCGGATCATGTCCCGAGTCTACGCCCGGGCGCGGCGCTTACCCAAACGGGTCAACCGCCGCTGACCGGCGGAATCAGCGCCAGGTGATCCCCGTCGTCCACCGGTTCATCCCGCGGCACCAGCGTGTCGCCCCGGGCGCAGGCGGTTCGCGGCAGATGGGCGACCATGTCGGGCAGTTCGGCAGCCAGGGCCTCGAGCACATCGGCCACGGTGGCCTGCCGCACCGGCAGTTCCACCGGGTGGCGGTCGCCGCAGATCGGCGCCAGTACGCCGTGTCCTTCAACCGTGACCTGCATGACTCACCTCGATTGCTGCCGCCGGGGCCAACAGCATACTCACGGCGCCAGTGACGCGGCCAGTTTCGCCAGGCTGGTCCGGTCGTGGATATCGCCGGCAGCCAGTTCCACCCGGGTGATCGGCCACGCCGCGAACCGGCGGCGAATTTCCGTTTCGTATTCGGTCTGGCGCGCCCGTCGGGCCTGCAGATAAGGATCGTCACCGCCCGCCGGCAGCAGCCGGTTCAGATACAGACCATCCACCGGAATCTCCAGTTCCGACAGCAGCGCCAGTAGACGTGCGGTTTCCTCGATCGGCAGCCGCTCGGCGGTGAGCACGCCGAGAAAGGCGGCATCCTGCTGCAGGCGCTCGCGCACCACACGATAGCGCCGGGCCCGGTCGCGCAGACGCGCAAGCACGGGGTCTTCGGTATCAGGCTCGCGGCCGGCCAGATTGCGCCAAATCGACCGCAGGCCGGTAACCTTCTCGCGCTGGCGACGCAGGCCCGCCACCCAGCTTCCGAGCATGTCCGGCAGGCTCAGAAGGCGCAGGGTGTGACCGCTGGGCGCGGTGTCGAACACCACATGATCGAAGTCCTCGCCCGCGCCGGTGATCAGATCGCAGATGCGATCGAACAGCGCCGCCTCCAGGGTTCCCGGCGCCTGCAGGGCCAGCGCCAGATGCCGTTCCAGCGCCGGCATTACCTCGGGGCTGACGCTGGTTTCGGCATCCGCCAGGATCCCGTCGACATAACCACGGGCCCGGGCCGCGGCGTCGATTTCCAGCGCCCAAAGGGAACCCTGTACGCGAGTGGGCTGATCGGCGAGGTCCGCGCCCAGCAGGTCCGCGGTGGAGTGGGCGGGGTCGGTGGATACCAGCAGTACCCGGGCGCCCTCTTGGGCCAGCCGCCAGGCCGTGGCCGCAGCCAGGGTGGTCTTGCCCACCCCGCCCTTGCCGCCGAACAGCAGCAGCGGCGCGGTCAACAACAGATTCCGCCTACCGGCATGTGCTCCAGGCCCTCGCGGCGATGCTGCTGGTGGCAGGCCTCGATCAGGTCCGGATACAGGGCCAGGGCCAGGTAGTCCGCCGGGCCGGGCACCCCCATCGCCTCGAGATACAGCAGCGTGACCAGCGTGTCTTCCTGGGTGCGTATCTCGCGTGCCAGGGCCGCCCGCCAGGGCGCGATGAACAGCTGATCGTGGAAGGTGTTGAGCGCCCGCCAGCCGCGTCCCAGCCGGTCCCGCCAATTCATGGCGGATCCGCGCCGGCGTCGCCCCTGCGCCGCAGGGCGATCAGGGCTTCCGCGGTCAACCAGATCGCCAGGCCGAACACGGCGATATCCATGCCCAGCAGCAGCCAGTCCGCCTCGCGATAGAAGCTGATCAGATTGATCACCAGGGCCCAGCTGGTCATCGCCAGCAGGAACACCAGCGGCACCAGCGCGGCAGCCGGATTTCGGCCCCGGGCCATCACCCACACCGCGATCACCGCAAGCGCCAGCCCGGCGGTGAGCTGGTTGGTGGTGCCGAACAGCGTCCATAGCCGGCCGAAGGCAAAGCCCTTGCCCTCGCCGCCAGGCGCCAGGGCCAGGCCCAGAGGAATCAGTACCGCCACGGTGGTGAGCAGATTCACCCGCCGTGACAGCCGCTTGAACCCGGCCATTTCCCCGATCTCCTGCAGGATGAACCGCTGCAGCCGCACGCCGGTGTCCATGGTGGTGCCGGCGAACGTGATCACCACCACCGAGGCGAACACCGCGCCCAGTTCCGGCGGAATCCCGAGATTGCCCAGGAAATGCCCCACTCCGGTGACGAAATTGCCCAGACCGCCGCCGGAAGCGGCGCCGAAATCCGAGTACTTCTCGGCCCAGGCGGCAGCGCCGCCCAGCCCGGCGGTGCAGGCCAGGATCGCGGCCAGCGCCAGCGAGCCCTCGCCCAGCGCCCCGAGATAGCCCACCATGCGGGCGTCGGGCTCGCGGTCCAGCTGCTTGGAGGTGGTACCTGAAGCCACCAGACTATGAAAGCCGGAGATCGCCCCGCAGGCGATGGTGACGAACAGGAACGGGAACCAGTGCGGGGAATCCGCCGCCAGATTGCCGTTGATCGCCGGGGCTGTCACCGTGTCCATGCCCACCGCCACCCCGGCGAAGATCAGTACCAGCGCCACGATCAGCTGCTGTCCGTTGATGTAGTCGCGCGGCTGCAGCAGCAGCCATACCGGCAGGCGCGAGGCGACCCAGGTATAGGCGAAGATCAGCAGAATCCAGGTGGTGCGAACCTCCAGCCCCAGCAGCGCCGCCAGCCCGTCGACGCGGATCGGATAATGCATGCCCACCGGAATGGCGGCGTAGAGCAGCCCCAGCCCGATCAGCGACGGCACCAGAATCGCCCGTCGCATTCGGTAGGCCCACTGACCGATGAAGATCGCGATCGGGATCACCACCAGCGCCGGGATTACCGCTTCGGGGTGGGCCGCAAACAGGATCGCCATCACCACCCCGAACACCGCGTTGACCAGGGTAACCAGGAAGAAAATGATCAGCAGGAATAGCGTGGAGGCCCGCGGGCTGATTACCTTCCCGGACAGTGTGCCGATGTTCTGTCCGCGGTTGCGCGCCGACACCACGATGGAGCCGAAGTCATGCACGCCCGCGGCAAAGATGGTGCCCAGCGCCACCCACAGCAGCGCCGGCAGCCAGCCCCAGTAGACCGCGATCGCCGGCCCCACGATGGGCGCGGCCCCGGCCACCGAGGTGAAGTGATGCCCCAGCAGCACGAAGCGGTTGGTGGGCACGAAATCCACCTCGTCGCGGAATTCATGGGCCGGGGTGGTGAAATCCGGGTCCAGCGCATAGACGCGTGCGGCCAGATAGCGGGAATAGAACCGCCAGCCGAGATAGAACAGGGCGAGGACGATGACGATCAGCAGTATCGCGGGCATGGTTTCACTCCTTCTCGCGCCAGTCATCCGCCGAGCCGTTCCACACCGGCTGGGCGAATGGTTCCACGCTGACCCGGTCTCCCGCGGCAAGCTCGGTGCAATCCGGCGGCAGCACGATGAAACAGTCGGCCTCGCTCATCGAGCGCAGCACGCCGGAGCCCTGATGGTCGAGCGGCGCCACGATAGCCCCGTCCTCGTCGAGGGCCAGCCGGCCGCGTTGAAACTCCAGCCGCCCAGGATTGCGGCGGATCGGTGACGCCAGCTTCGCCGGCATGCGCAGTGGCGGCCGCGGCCAGCTGCCGGCCAGCCGCACCAGCGCCGGTCGTACCAGCTGCAGGAAGGTCACCATCACCGATACCGGATTCCCGGGCAGCCCGAAGAAAAGGGCGTCATCCACCCGGCCGAAGGCCAGCGGTTTGCCGGGTTTCATCGCCACCTTCCAGAAGCCCACATCGCCGACCGATTCCAGCACGTCGAGCACGTGATCGGCCTCGCCCACCGACACCCCGCCGCTGGTGACCACTGCATCGCACTCGGCCGCTGCCCGCCGCAGGGTGGTTTCCAGCGCCGCCGGGTCGTCGGGCACCACGCCGAGATCCAGCAGCTCGACTCCCAGTTCCGTGAGCAGCGCGTGCAGACTGTAGCGATTGCTGTCGTGGATCTGCCCCGGCTTCAGCGGGGTACCAACCGGGCGCAGTTCATCGCCGGTGGAGTAGAACGCCACCCGCGGGCGCCGGATTACCGATACGTGCGCCGCGCCACCTGACGCCAGCATGCCCAGATCCGCCGGGGTGATGTGCCGGCCGGCCTCCAGAACCGGTTGCCCGCGGGTCAGATCCTCGCCGGCCGGGCGGATACTGCTGCCCGGATCGACCGGCCGTTCGACGATGACATCATCGCCCTCCCGCCGGGTGCGTTCCTGCATCACCACGGCGTCGGCACCCTCGGGCAGCACACCGCCCGTCATGATGCGTACGCACTCGCCCGCTCCCACCGGCCCGGCAAAGGGATGCCCGGCAAAACTGTCGCCGATCAGACGCAGGCGGCTGGTATCACCCCGGGCATCCGCCGACCGCACCGCGAAACCATCCATCGCCGAGTTGGTATGGCCCGGCACGTCCACCTGCGCGGTGACCGGTTCGGCCAGCACCCGGCCCAGCGCCTGCATCAGCGCCAGCGTCTCCCGCTCGGCAATCGGCGTCACGCCGGCCAGCATCCGGGCCCGCGCCTGTGCCAGCGCCAGTGTCGGGGCTGCCGGTTCGTCGCTCACGGGCCGTGGGCGGCATCGCGCCGCGCCGCGTACGCAGCCAGTTGTTCCGGCGTGTTCACGTTCTCGAATGCCTCCGGCTGCTGGTCGAAATCCACGATCACCCGTCGCCGGGTATTCTGCCAGTCCGTGACCTTGCGCTGACCGGCCGCCAGCCCGGCGGCCAGATCCGCCGCCAGCGCGGTCGACCATAGAGCATGCAGCGGGTGCAGCCGCCCGGCGCTGCGCGCCACGGCCAGCTCCGCGCCTTCCGCGATGACCGCTGCTTGCAGCCGCCGGGCCAGGTCAGGCGGTACCGCGGGCGCATCGCAGGGCAGGCTAAGCAACCAGCCGGTGTCAGCGGCCCGCAGACCGGCCAGCACACCGGCCAGTGGCCCGGGGAAATCCGGCTCGGCATCGGTCACTACCGGCACGTTCCAGGCCCGGTAGGCGTCGAGTTCCCGATTGGCGCTGATCAGCAGCGCCTGCACCTGCGGCCGCAAGCCATCCAGCGCCCACCCCGTGAGCGGCCGACCGGCCAGTTCGATCAGACCCTTGTCGAGGCCACCCATGCGCCGGCCTGCCCCGCCGGCCAGCACCAGACCGGTAATGGCGTCAGCCGCCGGTGGTGCCGACATGGCCCGGGGTACTTGCCGAGGCGGCGCAGACGCACTCGGGGTCGACCGGCAGGCGCAACTCGCGCAGCCGCGAATGACGGGCATCGAACAGCAGCAGCCGGCCGATCAGCGGTTCGCCAAAACCGGCAATCAGCTTGAGCGCTTCCAGCGCCTGCAGCAGTCCGATGATGCCGGGCGCCACGCCCAGCACCCCGGCCTCGCTGCAGGAGGGCGCCAGCTCCGGCGGCGGCGCATCGGCAAACAGGCAGCGATAGCAGGGACCCCGGCCCGGGGCGAATACCGACACCTGGCCCTCGAAGCCCTGGACCGCGCCGTAAACGCTGGTCAGGCCCAGCTGCCGGCAGGTATCGCTGACCAGGTAGCGGGTGACGAAGTTGTCGCAGCCGTCCACCACCAGGTCGTAGTCGCCGAGTGTTGCCGCGGCGTTATCGGCGGTCAGGCGCTCGCGATGGGTGCGGATATCGATTTCGGGGTTCAGCGCGGTCAGCGTGGCGCGCGCCGAGGCGGTCTTGTCCCAACCGACCCGATCGTCGCGGTGCAGGACCTGCCGATGCAGATTGCTGCGCTCCACCCGGTCGTCGTCGACCAGCCCCAGGGTGCCCACACCCGCCGCGGCCAGATACAGGGCCGCCGGGCAGCCCAGACCGCCGGCCCCGACCAGCAGTATCCGCGCCTCGGCCAGCCGGCGCTGCCCTGCCAGGCCGATTTCCGGCAGGCTGATCTGGCGGGCATAGCGGCCGCTGTCGAACGCGGTATCAAGCTCGGGCATCACCACGGGCAGGCCCGCGGCCTTCCAGGCCGAATACCCCCCCGCCACCGAACGCACGTCGGCGTAACCCAACCGGCGCAGGTCATCGGCCGCCAGCAGCGAGCGGGTGCCGCTGCCACACATCAGCAGCACCGGCTGATCCGTGTCGGCCACCAGATCACCGATGCGCATTTCCAGATAACCACGCGGCACCGGCCGGGCGTGTTCGGCCATGCCCTCCGCGGTTTCGGCGGCCTCGCGCACATCGACCAGCACGGAACCGGTGCCGGCCAGCGCGTGGGCCTCGCGCGGCACGATCTCGGGGATCGACTCACGCAATTCGGCCAGATGTCGATTCAGGTCCACGGGTTGTCTGTCGTCTGCATGCTGCGGGTTTGCCGGATCATGATCGTAACGCGAACGGCGGCACGACCGTGCCGGCTCACGCTGTCCGGTCGCCATGTACTGCCAGCACCCGCGGCGCATCGCGCAGGCAGGTCAGCACCACACGATCGATGCCCGCCCCATCGCGCATCACCGCATCCGCCAGCGCCTGCGCCGCGCCCAGGCGGTCGGCGTCGTCCACCTGATTGATAACGACCGTCAGCGGGATCTCGTCAGCGCACCGCCGCGCGCCATCCTCGGCAATAATCAGCCGCCGCAGGTGATCGACGGTTAGCGCACGGCCGGGCTCTGCGCCGGTCAGGTCGGCGATGCGTTCCGGGCGATGGGCAATGCGCTCATCCAGCGGACTTCCGATGGCTGCGGCCGACACCACCCACAACACGCGCCCCGCGCCCGGCACCAGCACCGGCTCGCCCGGGCGCGGCGCCTTGACGTGACGCATGCGGGCGCCGTCGGCCTTGACCAGGGTCAGGTCGAACCCGCCGAGCCCGTGAATGGCGGCGATCTCGGCGGGCGGCAGGCCCCGGTAGCGGCCCGGCTTGTCCGCCGGACAGGCGTAGGCGCGGATCATGCCCGGTGCCGACACCACCGCCTCGCGAAGGGCCGAGGGCTCTGCGACACGCGCGGCTAGGGCGAAGTCCTCCGGAAACGGCGCCAGGTGCACCGTCGCGGTCACCGCGACCCGACCGGGCCAAGCGCGGGCGAGGGCGTATAGCAGCGACTTCTTGCCCCCGGCCCCCGCGGCGCAGACGATGCCGCCGCTCACTCCCAGGACTTGCGCCAGCGTCCGGTCGGTCATGGCTGCCACCGCGTGTTCATCGGCCGGCGTCGGCTGGTTCATATCTGGCAGTGTCAGGGCGTAACATGGCGGACTGTTCAAGCAACCCGAAACCGGGTGCATCAGACTAGCGCGGAGGGCGCCAGGCAGCCATGAGCGATTCGCTGCAGGCCGACATCGAGGACCGGATCAACGGCTATCACGACGAGCTGCTCGGCACCACGCTGGGCGAGGCCCGCGCGCTGCGCGACGTCACGGTGGACGCTGGCCGGGTCAGCGCACGGCTGCGCTTCGGCTTCCCGGTCAAGCGCCACGGCCCGCTGGTGGTGGCGGCACTGCGCCAGCGGTTGCTGGCGCTGTCCGGCGTCAGCGAGATCGATATCGCGGTCGAAAGCCGCATCGAGCCACACGCCGCCCCGCAGGGGGTGGAACGTCTCAAGCCGGTCAATAACATCATCGCGGTGGCCTCCGGCAAGGGTGGCGTGGGCAAGTCCACCGTGGCGGCCAACCTGGCCCTGGCACTGGCCGGCGAGGGCGCCAGCGTGGGCATGCTGGACGCCGACATCTACGGGCCCAGCCAGCCCCGCATGCTCGGCGTGGCCGGCAAGCCGCGCTCGGAGGACGGCAAGCACATCATCCCGATGCGCAGCTTCGGGGTGCAGTCGATGTCGATCGGCTACCTGATGGACGAGGAAACCCCCACTGTCTGGCGCGGCCCGATGGTCAGCCAGGCCCTGCAGCAACTGCTCAACGACACCCTCTGGGACGACCTGGACTATCTGATCGTGGACATGCCGCCGGGCACCGGCGATATCCAGCTCACCCTGTCCCAGCGGGTACCGGTATCCGGCGCGGTCATCGTGACCACCCCGCAAGACATCGCCACGCTGGATGCCCGCAAGGGGCTGCAGATGTTCCGCAAGGTCAACGTGCCGGTGCTGGGCATCGTCGAGAACATGAGCCTGCACACCTGCTCGGCCTGCGGTCACGAGGAACACCTGTTCGGGGCCGGCGGCGGCCAGCAGGTGGCCGACCGCTACGACGTGCCGCTGCTGGGGGCGGTGCCGCTAGAAGTCGGTATCCGCGAGGCCGCCGATGGCGGCCGGCCAAGCGTGATCGCCGACCCCGACGGCAGCGCCGCCCGGCATTTCATCGGTATCGCCCTGCGCATGGCGGCGGTGCTGTCGCGGCAGAACAAGGACTATGCCCGCAAATTCCCCAAGATCACGGTGGAAAACACCTGACGCCGGTGGCCGCGGCGCGGCATACTACGGGGATGTCCCAGCCGCCGGCACATCAACGCCTGAGCGACGAGCCGCTCGATCTGGGCACCCTGATCGCGGCCAGCGAGGGCCCCGGCTTCGGCGCCATGGTGGTATTCACCGGCACGGTTCGGGCGGATAACCAGGGAAAGACCGTCACCGGCCTGACCTACTCCGCCTATCGGCCGCTGGCAGAAAGCAGCCTGGCCGACATCGAGGACCGCGCCGTAGCTGAACATCCGGGCACCCGGGTACTGACCCAGCACCGGCTGGGCGATCTGGTCGTGGGCGACACCAGTGTGGCGGTGGTGGCCCGGGCCGGGCATCGGGCGGAGGCCTTCGCCGCGGCCCGCTGGGCAATCGAGGCCCTGAAAAAGGAAGTGCCGGTTTTCAAGCTGGAGCACTACGCCGATGGCAGCCAGGCCTACCTGGATGGCTGCAGCCTCAACCAGGATTCGACCTCGTGAAGAACGTCTCGGGCAAGCCCGACACGCTGCGCCGGGCGGTGGCCGGCGCCGTGCTGACGCTGCCGCCGGGCTGCATCCCGCTGCTGGCAGAGGCCCGCACCGATAAGGGCGACGCTCTGGCCGCGGCGCGTATCGCCGGCATCATGGCCGGCAAGCGGACCTCGGACATCATCCCGCTGTGTCACCCCCTGCCGATCCACGAGGTGGATGTAGCCTTCGAGCTGAGGGATACCGAAGTCGTGATCACTGCCCACGCCGAAACCATCGGGCCCACGGGGGTGGAGATGGAGGCCCTGACCGCCGCCAGCGTGGCCGGCCTGACGCTCTACGACATGCTCAAGCCCCACGCCGGGACCAATCTGTCGCTCGACGCGATTCAGCTACTCGGCAAGCAGGGCGGCAAGTCCGACCACCGCCGGCAGACCGACCAGGCGCCGGACGCGGCCATTCTGGTGGTGTCCTCGCCGGCAACCGATGCGGCCGTGGCCGAATCCGTGCGTCAACGACTGGCCATGGCCGGCATGCGGGTCCGGCCGCCGCTCGACGTGGCCGACGACAGCCACGCCATTGCCGACGCCATGCGCCGGCAACTGGCCGAGGACGCGGACCTGGTACTCACCCTGGGTGGCATCGGCGCGGCGGAGTCGGGCCACGCGACCCGGGCCGTGGCCTCGCTGCTGGACCGGTCACTGCCGGGCCTGATGGAAACCGCCCGCGCGTTCGGCCAGCGGCGGGCGCCCTACGCGATGCTGGCCGATGGGGCGGCCGGCTGGGCCGGGACCACCCTGCTGGCCACCCTGCCCGGCAGCAGCGCGGATGCCGACAGTTATCTCGACGCCCTGCTGCCGGGCCTGATCCGCGCCCTCGCGGACTGACCACCCCTACCCGATCAACCCGCCCCGCCGACCATCACGCAACGGAAAGCACGCCCATGGACTTCGACACCTATCGCGACCACGACGCCCTCGGCCTGGCCGAACGGGTCGCCGCCGGCGAGGTCACCGCCGCCGAACTGCTGGAAACGGCAATTGCCCGCGCCGAGGCGATCAACCCCCGCATCAACGCCATCATTCACCCCCTGCATGAACGGGCCCGGGCCCGCGCCGCCGGCGGGCTGCAGGGGCCGCTGGCCGGGGTACCCTTCTTGGTCAAGGATCTGTTCCAGGACCTGGCCGGCGAGCCCGCCCACTACGGCTGCCGGGCGCTGCGCGACGCCGACGCGCGGGCGCCGGAGGACCAGGCCTACGTACAGCGCATCGAGGCGGCCGGGGCGGTGATCTTTGGCAAGACCAACACCCCCGAGTTCGGCGCCAAGGGCATCACCGAACCGGAAGCCTACGGCGCCAGCCGCAATCCCTGGAATACAGACCACACGCCGGGCGGCTCCAGCGGCGGGTCGGCCGCCGCGGTGGCCGCCGGCATCGTCCCGGTGGCTGGAGCCAACGACGGGGGAGGCTCGATCCGCATTCCGGCGGCCTGCTGCGGGCTGTTCGGGCTCAAGCCCGGCCGCGGCCGTACGCCGATCGGGCCGCCGCTGACCGAGATGATGCACGGCGCCGCGGTCAACGGCGTGGTGTCGCGCTCGGTACGCGACAGCGCGGCCTTCCTGGACGCGCTGGCCGGCCCGGAACCCGGCGCGGGCTTTCACCCGAAGGCCCCGGCCACGTCCTACCTCGAGGCGTGTGCGCAGCCGCCCGGCAGCCTGACCATCGGCTACTCCACCCGGTCGCCGCTGGGCACGCCCGTGCATCCGGAGGCGGTGGCGGCGGTGGAGCACGCGGTGGCGCAGCTGGAATCGCTGGGTCACCGGGTGGAAGCCGCCGAACCCGAATTCTCGGGCCCCGGTCTCGGTCCGGACTTCCTGCTGATGTGGTTCGGCCAGATGGCCGCCTCCGTAGCCGAGGTCCGCGCGCACACCGGCTGCAGCGAAGCCGACTTCGAGATCGATACCCGGGCGATGGCCGCCTTCGGCCGGGCCACCAGCGCAGGCGACTACATTGCGTGCGTGAACCGCTGGCAGGAGCATGCCCGGCGACTGGCGGCCTTCCATGACAGCTATGACTTGTACCTGACCCCGACCATGGCCTTTCCGCCTGCCCGTGTGGGCGAAATCGTCACCCCGGCCTGGCAGCGCGCCGCGCTCAAGGCGCTGCTGCCGCTGGGTGCGGCCCGCCCGCTGCTGAAGTCCGGGTTGGTGGAACAGATGGCGAAGGAAAACCTGCGCTGGGTGCCGTTCACCCAACTGGCCAATCTGACCGGCGTGCCGGCGATGTCGGTACCGCTGCACTGGACCGAAGACGGCCTACCCATGGGCGTGCTGTTCAACGCCCCGGTCAACGGGGAAAGCCTGCTGCTGTCGCTGGCGGCCCAGCTGGAACAGGCCGATCCCTGGTTCCATCGGCACGCGCCGCTGGCGTGAGCGCGGCGCCCTATCCCGCCGGCCTGCCGCGCCGCCTGGCCGCCGCCGTCTACGACCTGTTCCTGCTGGTCGGGGTGTGGATGATGTCGGTGTTCGCCCTGCTGCCGTTCACCGACGGCCGGGCCCTGGACGGCAGCAGCCCGGTCTTTCGGCTGTACATCCTGTTCGTGCCGTTCCTGCTGTTCGGCTGGTTCTGGACCCACGGCGGCCAGACTCTGGGCATGAAGGCCTGGCGGATGCGGATTCGCCGCACCGACGGCAGCCCCGTGGACTGGCGCTACGCGGCGCTGCGCTACCTGGGCGCCTGGCTGGCCTGGCTGAGCGTGGTCGGTATCATCTGGATCGCCATCGATCCGCAGCGGCGCGGGCTGCAGGACTGGATCAGTGATACCGAGACGGTGGTGGAACCACCCCATTGAATGATGGAAGCGCTGATTAAGGACACCAGCGCAGGCCGCACGGCATAAATCAGAGGTTCCACATCCGCGCGTACCTAGCGCAGGCGACGCAACCAGATGACGGTCAACACCACCAGCGCCAGCGTGGGCCAGCTTGCCGCCAGCCAGGCCGGCAGGCCGTAGACCTGGCCGCTGGACGCGGCGATCTCGTTGACGATGAAGAACACCACCCCGACCAGGCCACCCACGAACAGCCGCTGTCCCGCGCCCACGCTGCGCAGGGAGCCGAACGCGAACGGCAACGCCAGCAGACACATCGCGAACACCGTGACCGGCGCGGCCAGATTGCGCCACAGCGCCAGGCGGTAGTCGGTGGTGGCCACATCGTTGCGCGCCAGATAGTCGATGTAGTCGGCCAGCCCCAGGCTGGATAATTCCTCGGGCTTGACCACCGACAGGCGCAGAAACGACGGCTGCAGCGACACCGACCAGGGCCGGGTGTTCTGCGTTTCGGTGGTCACGCGGTTGTCCTCGAAGCGCGTGATCCTCACGTCCTCGAGCTGCCACCCGCCCTCCCGGTAGCGGGCCCGCTGGGCGTGAATCAGGGCCGCGAAACGGCCGGTTTCATCCAGACGATAGATTTCCAAGCCAGTGAGGAAATCCTCGGCCAGGCTTCCCTGAATACGGATCACGTCGCCCTGATCCCGCAACCACAGGCCGCCACGCACACTCTGCACCTGCTCGGGCCCGTAGCGCGCCTGATCCCGCAGGGTTTCCGCCGTGCGCATGGCACTGGGCGCCAGCCACTCGCCGGTCAGGCCGGTCACACCCGCCAGCAGCAGGCCGGCAAGGGCCACCGAACCGGTCAGACGCAGCACCGACACCCCGGCCGAGCGCACCACCACCAGCTCGCTGCCGGCCGCCAGGCCGCCCAGCCCCAACAGGGCCCCCAGCAGCGCCACCACCGGCATCACCAGTTGCAGACGTTCCGGCAGGGTCAGCAGGGCGAACAGACTGACATCCAGCAGGCCGTAACTGCCCTTGCCCAGCTGATCGGCTTCGTTGAGAAACGAAATCACCAGGCTGAGCGCGCCCACCGCCAGCAGCACCACGCCGAACGCCCGCAGGATGGTGCCGACGACATAACGGTCGAGCACGTTCATGGCGCCAACGCCGGCTGCCGACGCAAATGCCCCTGGCTGCGCAGGAACGCCACCAGCGCCGTCGCCAGTACCAGCCCGTGCAGCAACCACAACCCGGGCAGTACCGGCAGGCTGCCGTCGCGCATCCAGATTTCGCCCAGCCGGAGAAGATTCACGTAACCCACGAACACCAGAATGCCCACGATCAGCCTCGCATAGCGGCCCGAACGGGGCGGCTGCTGGCCCAGTGGCAGGGCCAGGAACGCCAGCACCAGGACCGTCACCGGCACCGCCAGGCGGGACTGCCACTCAATACGCGCCTCCAGGCTGTCCCGCTCGAACAGCGGACCGGGCGACAATTGCTCGACCTCCAGCATCTGGCGATCCATCGAGCGGGCCACGTGCAGGCCGTGTTCGGCAAAGCGGGTGACCCGGAAATCCGCCTGCCCCGGCCGTCCCTCGTAACGCCGGCCGTCGCGCAGTACCAGGGTCTGGGTGCCGTCCTCGGTATCGGTGACGTAGCGGGCGGTCTCGGCGGTGACGATGGTTTCGGTCTCGATGCCGGTATCGCCGCCGCCGTCACGGGCCACCCGGATGAACACGTCGCGCATCAGGCCGGAACCGCCGTCGATACCCCCCGCGTAGAACACCGCCTTGCCGCCGTCGATTTCGGTGAACCGGCCGGGCTCCACGGCCTGGATCAGGATCGCCGCCCCCGCTTCTTCCATCTGTTCGAGATGGCGCGCCGCGGCCGGGCCCAGCACCAGACTCAGCGCCAGGCAGAGCAGCGCCACCCCGAGGGTGAGCGGGGCGAAGGCCCGATACAGCCGGGTCGGGCCGATCCCCACGCCGGTCATTGCCCCCATCTCGTTGTCGCGGCACAGCCGGCCCACGGTCAGCAGCAGTGCCAGCAGCACCGATACCGGCAGCACCACCTCCATGTTCTCCACCGCGCTCAGACCCGCCACCAGGGCAACGGTCTGCATCGGAATCTCGCCCGCGGCGGCATCGGCGATGTAACGGGCAAAACCGACACCCAGCGTCAGCACCAGCAGAACCAGGGTGACCGCCGCCCAGGTACGCAGGGTCTCGCCGATCAGATAAGCGTCGATGACGGCCGGTTTCACGCGCATCCGGGGAAACGCCTTTCTTTGACAAAAATGCGGATGACGCTCGAAGTAGTGATTTTTTCCTGCATTTCCGTAGAATAGAGCCGGTTTTGCGTCGGGCGCTGCAGGACCGGGAAAGCGGCAGCGCCTGACCGTTGACTACTTACATCAGTGAACACGCGGGCGGGGGCGTGCTCATGATGCCAGAAACCTTCACAGGAGCGATCATGGAATATCTCGTCAAGAGCGGCAGTCCCGAGAAGCAGCGGGTTGGCTGCGTGGTGGTCGGCGTGTTCGACCGCCGCAAGCCCTCGCCCCAGGCCCAGGCCCTGGATGACGCGGGCAACGGACTGATCGGCAGCGTCATGCGCCGCGGCGACATGGACGGCAAGCTCGGCCAGACCACCATGCTGCACGGGCTCGACGACATGCTCTGCGACCGCATCCTGCTGGTGGGCTGCGGTCGCCAGCAGGACTTCGACCAGGCCGCCTACCGCAAGGCCTGCCGCGCCGCCGCCCGCGAACTCGACCGCGTGGGTGGCGTGGATGCCGCCCACTATCTGCCCGAGCTGAACGTCAAGGCACTGGATGACATCGGCTGGACGGTCAAGCAGGCCCTGCTGGTCACCGAGGAGGTGTTCTACCGCTTCGAAACCTGCCGCGGTAGCGACTACAAGCCCTACAGCCGCAAGCTGTCCCGCCTGACGTTCCAGGTCCCGCGACGCTCCGACCTGCCGGCCGGCGAGCGCGCCATCCGCGAGGCCGAGGCGATCGCAGCCGGCGTGAACTACGCCAAGGATCTGGGCAACCTCCCGGGCAACATCTGCACCCCCACCTATCTGGCGGAACAGGCCGAATCACTGGCCAAGAACTACCGCGGCATCAAGACCAAGGTGCTGGACGAGGCGGAGATGGAAAAGCTGGGCATGGGCTCGCTGCTGGCGGTGTCCCGCGGCAGCCGGCAGCCGGCCAAGCTGATCGTCATGGAATACATGCAGGGGCCGAAGAACGCCAAGCCGACGGTCCTGGTGGGCAAGGGCCTGACCTTCGATTCCGGCGGCATCAGCATCAAGCCGGGTGCGGCCATGGACGAGATGAAGTACGACATGTGCGGCGGGGCCAGCGTGTTCGGCGCCATGAAGGCGGCGGCCGAGCTGGAACTGCCGATGAATCTGGTCGGCGTGGTCCCCAGTTCCGAGAATCTGCCCGACGGCGATGCCGTGAAGCCCGGCGACATTCTCACCAGCATGTCCGGTCAGACCATCGAAATTCTCAATACCGACGCCGAGGGCCGGCTGATCCTGTGCGATGCCCTGACCTACGTCGAAAAGAACTACCAGTCCGACGTGGTGGTGGACATGGCCACCCTCACCGGCGCGGCGGTAATCGCGCTGGGTAGTGAGGCGGCGGCCCTGTACGCCAACAACAGCAGCCTGCGGCGCGCCCTGCGTGACGCCGGCGAATCGGTGGGCGATCGCGCCTGGCCGATGCCGCTGTGGGAGGAATACCAGAGCCAGCTGGACAGCAACTTCGCCGACATGGCCAACGTAGGCGGCCGCGCCGCCGGCTCGATCACCGCGGCCAGCTTCCTGCACCGGTTCGCCCGCAAGCTGCGCTGGGCGCATCTCGATATTGCCGGCGTGGCCTGGAAGACCGGCAAGGACAAGGGCGCCACCGGGCGTCCGGTCGGCCTGCTGACGGAGTTCCTGATTGCCCGCGCCAACGCGGGGCAATGACGGAAGTCTCCTTCTACATCGTTGAAGCCGAGGGCGCCGATGCCGGCATGCGCACCGCATGCCGGCTGGCGGAGAAGGCCCACGACCAGGGCCACCGGGTATATCTGCACGTGGCCGATGCCGCCGCGGCGCAGACGCTGGACGGGCTGCTCTGGACCTTTCGCCAGGGCAGCTTCGTCCCGCATCTGGTGGCAACAGCCCGGGGCGAGCAGGACCCCACCCCGGTGGTTATCGGCCATGACGCGGAACCGCCAGGCGATTTCGACGACGTGCTTATCAGCCTGACCGACGAGGTGCCGGCCTTTTTCAGCCGCTTCGCCCGCAGTCTGGAAATCGTCACCCCGGCCAACCGTCTGGCCGCCCGCCAGCGTTACCGCTTCTATCAGGAACGCGGTTACCCGCTGGAAACGCATAAAATAGCCTGACCCAGGATCGGTGGCCGTCAACGGCCGGTGCGCAGGCGCCGGTCATGCCGCCGATCATCCGACCCGTCATCAGTCACGTTCCCATGGATAAGCAATTCGACCCCCGCGCCATCGAAACAAAATGGTATGAATGCTGGGAGGCCGGCGGGCACTTCGCCCCCCGGACGGACCGCGAGGACGTACCGCCCTTCGCCATCATGATCCCGCCGCCCAACGTGACGGGCAGCCTGCACATGGGCCACGCCTTCCAGGACACGATCATGGATGCGCTGACCCGCTATCAGCGCATGCGCGGCTGCCGCACACTGTGGCAGCCCGGCACCGACCACGCCGGCATCGCTACCCAGATGGTGGTGGAGCGCCAGCTAGCCGCCGAGGGCAGTAGCCGGCATGAACTCGGACGCGAGGCCTTCGTCGACCGCGTCTGGCAGTGGAAGGCCGAATCCGGTGGCCACATCACCCGCCAGCTGCGCCGCATGGGCGCGTCCGTGGACTGGTCGCGCGAGCGCTTCACCATGGACGAAGGCCTGTCCACCGCCGTGCGCGAGGTGTTCGTGCGGCTGTTCGACGAGGGCCTGATCTACCGCGGCAAGCGGCTGGTCAACTGGGATCCGGTGCTGCACACCGCAATCTCCGATCTGGAAGTGATCAGCGAGGAAGAAAGCGGGCACTTCTGGCACTTTCGCTACCCGCTGGCCGACGGCAGCGGCACGCTGTCGGTAGCCACTACCCGGCCCGAAACTATGCTCGGGGATACCGCCGTGGCGGTGCATCCGGACGACGAGCGCTACCAGCACCTGATCGGCAAGCGCATCCGGCTGCCGCTGGTCGAGCGCGACATTCCGATCGTGGCCGACACCTACGTCGACCCGGAACTGGGCTCCGGCTGCGTCAAGATCACGCCAGCGCACGATTTCAACGACTACGCCCTGGGCGAACGCCACGATCTGCCCCGGATCAACATCTTTAACGAGGACGCCACCCTCAACGACACCGTGCCAACAGCCTATCGCGGGCTGGACCGGTTCGAGGCCCGCAAGCGGGTGGTGGCCGACCTCGACGCCCTGGGCCTGCTCGAGCGGGTCGATGACCACAAGCTGATGGTGCCCCGCGGCGATCGCTCCGGCTCGGTGATCGAGCCCTACCTCACCGACCAGTGGTTCGTGCGTGCAGAGCCGCTGGCCAAGCCCGCGATCAAGGCGGTGGAGGATGGTCGCATCCGCTTCGTGCCCGGCAACTGGGACAAGACCTATTTCGAGTGGATGAAGAACATCGAGGACTGGTGCATCAGCCGCCAGCTCTGGTGGGGGCACCGGATTCCCGCCTGGTACGACGAGGCCGGCAATGTCTACGTCGGCCGCTCGGAAGCCGAGGTGCGCGAGAAGCACGCCGACGACCTCGCCCCCGGTACGTCGCTAACACAGGACGAGGACGTGCTCGACACCTGGTTCTCGTCGGCGCTGTGGCCCTTCTCCACCCTGGGCTGGCCCGAAGACACCGAGGCGCTGAGGCATTTCTACCCCACCAGCGTGCTGGTCACCGGCTTCGACATCATCTTCTTCTGGGTCGCCCGGATGATCATGATGGGCCTGAAGTTCATGGACGACGTGCCCTTCGCCGAGGTCTACGTGCACGGCCTGGTGCGCGACTCGGACGGCCAGAAGATGTCCAAGTCCAAGGGCAACGTGCTCGACCCCATTGATCTCATAGACGGCATCGACCTGGAATCGCTGGTGACCAAGCGCACCAGCGGGCTGATGCAGCCGCACCTGCAGGAAAAGATCGAGAAAACCACCCGGCGCCACTTCCCCGACGGCATTCCGGCCTACGGCACCGACGCCCTGCGTTTCACCTTCGCCTCGCTGGCCTCCCAGGGGCGCGACATCCGTTTCGATCTCGGCCGGGTCGAGGGCTACCGCAACTTCTGCAACAAGCTGTGGAATGCCGCCCGCTTCGTGCTGATGAACACCGAAGGCGCCGACACCGGCCTGGACGCCGAGGCGGCGATCGAGCTGTCCTGGGCGGATCGCTGGATCGCCTCGCAACTGCAGCGCACCGAGGCCGACGTGATCCGTTACATCGAAGCCTATCGCTTCGACCTGGCCGCCCAGGCGCTGTACGAGTTCGTCTGGCACCACTACTGCGACTGGTACCTGGAACTGATCAAGCCGGTGCTCCAGGGCGATCACGCGGGCGAAGCCGAGCAGCGCGGCACCCGGCGCACGCTGGTGCGGGTACTGGAAACCGCCCTGCGACTGCTGCACCCGATCATGCCCTTCATCACCGAGGAAATCTGGCAGCGCATCGCGCCGCTGGCCGGGCGTAAGGGCGACACCCTGATGCGCCAGCCCTTCCCGGTACCCGACGACGACCACCTCGACCCGGAAGCCGAAACCGAAATCGAGTGGCTGCGGACCGTCATCCTCGGCCTGCGCCAGATCCGTGGCGAAATGGACATCGCGCCGCGCAAGCCGCTGCCGGTGCTCACCCAGGGCGCGGAAACCGGCGACCGCGAACGGCTGAACCGCCACTGGCCGGCGCTGACCTTCCTGGCCGGCGTGGAATCGATAACCCACCTCGGCCCCGACGACGAAGCGCCGGATGCTGCCACCGCCCTGGCGGGCCGGATGAAACTCCTGGTGCCGATGGCGGGTCTGATCGACAAGGACGCGGAACTCGCCCGGCTGGACAAGCGGCTGGCACAGCTCGACAAGGAACAAGCGTCGGTGCGCGGCAAGCTCGACAACCCCAACTTCGTGGACAAGGCCCCGGCCGACGTGGTCGACAAGACCCGCGGCCGGCTGTCCGAGATCGACGCCGCGGTGGCCGAACTGCGCGGCCAGCGGGACCGGGTGGCCGCGCTGTAATGGCGGGACGCCTGCTACTGCTGTTCATCACCGTTCCGCTGGTGGAAACCTGGCTGCTGATCGAGGTGGGCAGCCGCATCGGCGTGCTGGCCACCATCGGGCTGATCATCCTCACCGCCATCATCGGCAGCCAGCTGGTACGCATCCAGGGCTTCCGCACGGTGCAGGAAATTCAGGCTCACCAGCAGCGGGGCGAGGCCCCAGCCCTGCCCCTGCTGGAGGGCGCGGCCCTACTGATCGCCGGCATCACCCTGCTCACCCCGGGATTTCTGACCGACGCCCTGGGGTTCGCGCTGCTGGTGCCCGCCCTTCGGCGCCGGCTGGCGGTGAATCTGCTGCGGCGGGCGGTGGTGATGACGCCGGACGGCAGCGCCGGCCCGGGGCCCAGCCGGCGGCCGGGTGACGATCGCACCATCGAAGGCGATTACCGGCGGGACGAATGAGGCTGCCGTGCCCGTGGCCACCGCCTCCCGGGTGTCAAGCGCGGGAGGCTCCGGTACCCTTGTGCGGTCAGGGTACGCCCGGCGACCGCCGCGGCCGATGACCCGGCAACGACGCACGCCGCACCGGGAGACTGAATGAACCGCGTATCGCCGCAGCCGGCTCGCGCCGCGCATCCGTTACAGCTTGCACTGGACACCCTTACCGGGGTGATCCTCGGCAAGGACGAACAGATCCGCCTCGCGCTGAGTTGCCTGCTCGCCCGCGGGCACGTGCTGATCGAGGATCTGCCGGGGGTTGGCAAGACCACGCTCGCGCAGGCCCTGGCACGCGCGATGGGCCTGGATTTCGCCCGGGTCCAGTTCACCGCCGATCTGCTACCCACCGACATCCTCGGCGTGTCGGTGTTCGAAACCACGGGCGCCCGCTTCGAATTCCATCCGGGTCCGGTCTTCACCCAGCTGCTGCTGGCCGACGAGATCAACCGTGCCAGCCCCAAGACCCAGAGCGCCCTGCTCGAGGCGATGGAGGAAGGCCAGGTCACCATCGACGGGGCCACCCGGGAACTGCCCAGCCCGTTCTTCGTGGTCGCGACCCAGAATCCGGGGGACCAGGCCGGCACCTTCGCCCTGCCCGAGTCGCAGCTGGACCGCTTCCTGATGCGCATCCGCCTCGGCTATCCGCCTCCTGAGGCGGAACGCCAGCTGCTGGCCGAGCGCAGCCGTCGGGACATGCTGGCGGATCTCGCCCCGGTGATGACGCCGGCCGATCTGGCCGATGCCCAGGCCCGTTCCGAGGCAATCACCGTCCGGGAACCGCTGCTGAACTATATTCTCGATCTGGTCACCGAAAGCCGCCGGGACAGCGCGTTCCGTCACGGCCTGTCGCCGCGCGCGGGGCTGGCATTGCGCCGGGCTGCCCAGGCTTGGGCATTCCTGGCCGGACGCGATTACGTGCTGCCCGAGGATGTCCAGGCGGTGCTGGCCGCGGTGGTGGATCACCGCCTGCCGCCGGGCACCGACGACACGGAAACCACCTCGCCCGCGCGCCGGTTGCGCGAGGCCGTGGCAGTGCCGTGACGGCGGCGGGATGGCACTGACGCAGCGGCTGCGCGCGCGCACCCGGGCCTGGATCGATCGCCGCAGCCCGCCGCAGACCGGCCCGGTGCGGATTCATCGGCGGCGGCTCTACATCCTGCCCACGCGCGGCGGGGCCTGGTTCGGGCTGTTGCTGTTCACCATGCTGCTGGGCTCGATGAACTACAGCAACAGCCTGGGATTCGCCCTGACCTTCCTGCTCGGCGGCCTGGTGCTGGTGGCCATGCATCACACCCACCGCAACCTGCTCAATCTGACCGTGCGCGCGGCGCCGGTGGCGCCGATCTTCGCGGGTCAGCCAGCCCTGCTGGCCGTGGTGCTGCACAATCCGGCCGGCCAATCCCGGCTGGCCGTGGCCGTAGCTGCGGATGACACCGAGGGCGCCGACGACGCCGTCACCGACATCCCTGCCAGCGGCGATGCCATCTGCCGGTTGTCCCTGACCACCCGGGCGCGTGGCCGGCTGCCCCTGCCGCGCCTGAAAGTCAGCACCCTGTTCCCGATGGGCCTGTTCCGGGCCTGGACCTGGATTCGCCTCGATCAGAGCGTACTGGTGTACCCGCGACCGGCCGGGCGGGCACCGCTGCCATCCCCCAGTCCCGGCCTGGTCGCGGGCGCGGACCGCCACCGCACCGGCCGCGAGGATTTCGCCGGCCTGAGGCGCTACGGCCGGGGCGACCCGCCGCGGCTGATTCACTGGAAAAGCTACCCCCGCACCGGCACGCTGATGGTCAAGCAGTTCGACGATCCGCGTCAGGAAACGCTCTGGCTGGATTTCGCCATGGTCCCGGGCGGCGGCGTTGAACCGCGGCTGAGTCAACTCACGCGCTGGGTGCAGGAGGCCGATCGCCGCGGGCTGGTGTACGGCCTGCGGCTGCCGGGCGCGGAGATTCCGCCAGACCGCGGCGCCCCGCACCGCGACCGCTGCCTGCGCAGCCTGGCCCTGTATGCCGACTGAGCAGCGGCTGCGACTGATTGCGGTACTGGCGCTGGTGATGGCGCCACACCTGGTGCGAGTGCCGTTGTGGGTCAGCCTGTTCACCGGCGCCATTCTCGGCTGGCAGGCGATGGCCGCCTGGCGGAACTGGCCGGCACCCGCCCGCTGGCTGCGGCTGCTGCTGGCGCTGGCGGCCTTCGTCGGCGTCTACGCCAGCTACGGCCGGGTCGACGGCCAGAATGCGGGCGTGGCCCTGCTGATGCTGATGCTGGCGCTCAAGCTCACGGAAACCCATCGCCACCGGGACATGATGATCCTGCTGGGGCTGTGCTACTTCGTGGTCATCACCCATTTCCTGTTCTCGCAGGAAATCGTGATGGCGGTGTTCCTGGGCCTGGCCGGCTGGCTGATCACCGCCTGCTTCATCGACGCCAACCATCCCGGCCGCGCCCTGCCCATCCGCGAGCTGCTGCGGCGTTCGGCCGGCCTGCTGGCCCAGGCACTGCCGCTGGCCGTCCTGCTGTTCGTGCTGTTTCCCCGTATCCCCGGGCCCCTATGGGGGCTACCCTCCGACAGCGGCGCCAGCGCCCGCACGGGGCTGTCCGACAGCATGGAGCCGGGCAGCATCAGCCGGGTTGCCCTGTCCGACGCGGTGGCCTTCCGGGTCGAGTTCGAGGGCGATCCGCCGCCACCGGCCCAGCGTTACTGGCGGGGCCCGGTGTTCTGGTCATTCGACGGCCGGCGCTGGACCACCGGCTGGCCCGGCCGCTTTGTCGACGCCTCACCCGACTACCGGCCGCAGACCGCGCCGGTCCGCTACCGGCTCACGCTGGAACCCCACGATCAGGACTGGTTGCTGGCCCTGGACCTGCCCGCCCGCGCCCCGGCCAACGCCTACCGGGATGCCGCCGGCAGCCTGCGTACCCGCGAACCGATCAGCCAGCGCCGGGCATTCACGCTGACATCGGTGCCCGGCTACGCGCTGCAACCGGACCCACCGTCCGATCTGCTCGACTACGCCCGCCAACTGCCGGGTGACGGCAACCCGCGGGCCCGGGCGCTGGCACGACAATGGCGCGACCGCGATGCAGTGCCGGCGGAGGTCGTCAACGCCGCGCTCACCCGTTTCCGCGAACAGCCCTTCCGCTATACGCTACAGCCGGGCGTGCTGCGCGGCGAGGACCGCATCGATCAGTTCCTGTTCGATACCCGCGCGGGTTTCTGCGAACACTATGCCGGCGCCTTCGTGTTCCTGATGCGGGCCGCCGGCATCCCGGCGCGGGTGGTCACCGGCTATCAGGGCGGCAGCCCGGGGCTGGGCGATTACCTGATCGTGCGCGCCGCCGATGCCCATGCCTGGGCGGAGGTCTGGCTGGAAGACCGGGGCTGGTTGCGTGTCGATCCCACCGGGGCGGTGGCGCCCGAACGCATCGAAGCCGGCCTGGGCGGTTCGCTGGGGGCCGATGAACCGGTGCCCTACCTGGCGCGGGGCGGCGGCGACCTGCTGCGACGCGCCCAGCTTGCCTGGGACTGGGCCAATGCCGGCTGGAACCGCTGGTTCCTGGCCTACGGTCCGGAACGTCAGCGCGATTTTCTCGCCGGGTTGGGGCTGCCCGACGTGCGGTCCATGATTCTGGCGCTGACCCTGCTGTTGACGGCTGTCATGGCGCTGATCGGCGCCATTCTGATCTGGCAGGCGCGGCCGCGGGGCGCCGTCGATCCGGTCCAGGCAGCCTGGCTGCGATTGTGCCACCGGCTCGCCGCGGCGGGCCTGCCACGGCGCGACGACGAGGGCCCGCTCGACTATGCGAAACGCGTCGCTCGGGCCCGGCCGGACTGCGCCGCCACGGTCGGCGCTCTGGCCCGCGAATACGTCGCCATCCGCTACCGGCACGGCGGCAGCCGGCAGCAACGGCGAGCCTTCATCCGCGATGCGCGTCGCTTCCGGCCGCGCGGCGCACCACGCCGGCCCGCCCGGATTTGATATAAACGGGCCATGCAACGCGTCATCATCACGCTGGCCATCCTGCTGGCGACGCCGATCACGGTCGGCGCCGCAGAGGACTCGCGAGAACTCTACAACGCGCTCGAGCGCGACCTGTACGCGGCCCAGAACGGCGAACAGACGGTGGACAGCTTTCTCACCGAACTGGTCGATGCCGACGTGGTGCTGCTGTCACGACACGAGGTCACCCAGATCCGGGACCCGGCCGATCTACCGGCGCTGGTGCTGCCGGCCGGTGATGACAAGAGCCAACGCCTGGCCGTGTTCACCAGCCCGGAACGCGCCCACCGGGTGGCCAGGACCTACCCGGAATACCGCTACGGGGTGAAGACCGATTTCATCTGGGTGCTAGCCCATACCGCGCCCGGCATGGGCGTGGCGGTCAATCCGGGCTGGACGCTGGGCATAAACATTCCCAGCTACGGTCTGCTGCGCCTGCGTGAACGTTATGAAGACCGCATCGAGGCCCGCCTGAAATGAGTTTTCGCTACTGTCCCTGCTGCGGCGGGCCACTGACCCGCGCCGAACTCGGCGACCGCCCGCGCCTGGCCTGTCCGGATGACGACTGCGGCCATGTGTTCTGGAACAACCCCACGCCGGTGGTCGGCGCGGTGGTGGAACGCGAGGGCCGGATCGTGCTGGCCCGCAACGTGGCCTGGCCAGCGGGCATGTTCGGCCTGATCACGGGCTTTCTGGAGGCCGGCGAATCCCCCGAGGAAGGCGTGGTACGCGAGGTCAAGGAAGAACTCGACCTGGATGGCGAGGTGCGCGAGCTGATCGGCATCTATCCCTTCTACACCAAGAACCAGATCCTGATCTGCTACCACGTCGAGGCCGAGGGGGTTATCCGCCACAACGAGGAACTGGCCGAGTCCCTATGCCTGCCCCCGGCGTCGGTGCGCTACTGGCCCTCCTCCACCGGCTGGGCCATGAAGGACTGGCTGGAGGCCCGGGGCCACACGCCCGAGCGCATCGAACTGCCGGAAGCGATCCGGGTCGGGCTCGATCCGCGCGACTGAACCGGCTCAGCGCGCGTCGGGTTCGGGCACGCGCGTGAGCACCCAGGCGCCCGCCGCGAACAGGATCAGCACCGCCAGGATGGACAGCCGCGCGCTGCCGGTGGCGGCGGCAGTCACACCAACCAGCAGCGGCCCGAGCACCGCCGCGAACTTGCCCAGCATGTTGTAGAAGCCGAAGAACTCGCCGGCCTTGCCCTCGGGAATCAGGCGCGCGAAATAGGAGCGCGACAGCGACTGCACCCCGCCCTGCACCAGGCCGATCACCGCCGCCATGACGTAGAACTGAACCACCGTCTGCATGAAGTACCCCCAGGCGGTAACGCCGGCGTAGACCGCCAGACCCAGGTAGATCGCCCGGCGGGTGCCCCAGCGCTCGCCCAGCCAGCCGAAGGCAATGGCGGCCGGAAAGCCCACGAACTGCACCAGCAGCAGCGCCACGATCAGGCTGTTGGCCTCGAAACCCAGACTGAGGCCGAAGTCCACCGCCATGCGGATGATGGTGTGCACGCCATCGATGTAGAACCAGTAGGCCAGCAGGAACAGCGCGGCGCCCTTGACGGCCCGGATGTGCGACAGGGTCTGGCGCAGCTCGCGCAGGCCGCCGGTCACCGCCGCGCCGAGCGGCTGATGCCGAGCCGGCCGGGGTTCGCCCACGTAGCGCAACAGCGGCACGGAGAAAACGCCCCACCACACCGCCACCGACAGGAATGACCATTGCACCGCCGCGGCCTTGTCGGCCAGACCGAACCAGGCCGGTTTCAGGGTCATGGCCACGTTCACCGCCAGCAGCAGCCCGCCGCCGAGATAGCCCAGGGCATAACCCAGCGCGGACACCCGGTCCATGCTCGCCGGGGTGGCCACGTTGACGATCAACCCGTCGTAGAACACCAGGCTGGCGGAAAAGCCGACCGAGGCCAGCACGAACAGGGTCATGGCCAGCAGCCACTCGCCCTGGGCCACCCAGAACAGCGCGCCGGTGGCCGCAACGCCCAGCGCCGCGAATCCGGCCAGCAGCGTCTTCTTGCCGCCGTTGCGATCGGCCAGCGCGCCCAGCAGCGGCGCCAGGATCATCACCACCACGCTGGCCACCGCGCTGCCCACGCCCAGCTGCAGGGTGCTGGTGGTGGCTTCGAACTGGCCGCTCCAGTACTGCTTGTAGAAGATGGGGAAGAAGCCGGCCACCACGGTAGTGGCGAAGGCCGAATTGGCCCAGTCGTACAGCGCCCAGGACCAGCGCGAACGCGCCTCGTTTTTCATGGTGAACAGGCCGGAAGTGCGGTCACAGGGCCCGGGCCAGAATCAGGGCATCCTCGCGACCATGGGCGGCCGGATAGTAGCGCTTGCGCACGCCCACTTCGTTGAAACCGTTGGCATCGTACAGCGCCACGGCCCCGCGATTGGACGGGCGCACTTCCAGCAACAGCGTGTCCGCGCCCTGCCGGCGAGCCTGGCTGACAAGCTGGGCCAGCAACTGCGTGGCCACGCCCTGGCGTCGGCACATCGGACTCACGCACAGGTTCAGCAGGTGTGCATCACCCACCGCCACCGACAGCAGCGCATAGCCCTTGAGTTCGGCATCCGGGCCCGTTGCCGCGAAGCCGCGGTAGCCTACCCGCAGGCAGTCCCGAAAAATGCCCTCGCTCCAGGGGAAATCATAGGCGGCCCGCTCGATCGACAGCACCGCCGGCAGATCCGCGATGGTCAGCGGCCGGATGTCGCAGACGCTGCGCAGCTCCGCGCTCATGAGGCGACATCCAGCAGCCGCATGGCCTCGCGCAGATCCTCCCAGGCGCGGTTCTTCTGCTGGGGCGAGCGCAGCAGATAGGCTGGGTGGTAGGTCACCAGCAGCGGTATCGAGCGCCCGGGGTAGCTATGTGCCTGGCCCCGCAGCTTGCCCAGCGGGGCCTGCGTATCGAGCAGGGTCTGTGCAGCCACGCGACCTACTGCCACGATCAGCTTCGGGGACAGCAGCTCGATCTGGCGTTCCAGAATCGGACGATCGGCCGCCACTTCCTCGGCATTCGGATCCCGATTATCGGGCGGCCGGAACTTGCAGATGTTGGCGATATAGGTATTACGCGCGCGTTCACGGCCGATGGCGAACAGCATCCGGTCCAGCAGCTTGCCGGCGCGCCCGACGAACGGCTCGCCGCGGCGATCCTCCTCGGCGCCGGGGGCCTCGCCGATGATCATGAGGTCAGCATCGCGGGCGCCGACCCCGAACACCGGACGGCTCGCGCCGCGATGGTCACACCCACCCAGGTACGCGGCCAGTTCGTCCCAGTCCATCGCGGCCACGTCCGAAGACATTTCCCGCGCCGGCGGCGTCGACTCGGCAGCCGATAGCACTTCGACGGGTTCGGCCGGCGCTGCGGTGTCGGGTGCGGCGGGTGGCGGTTCCGCGGGGCTGGCCGGCGCTTCTGCCCGGGCCGGCGCATGGGACCGGGCCCGCTGTTCCCAGCGGGTCAGACCCAGCTCCTCGAGGCGGGCTTGGCGAGCGTCGGCGACCATGTCGCAAGCTTAGCGCGCCAGCCGGAAGTGGTGCGAGTGTGAGGCCCGGTGATAGCGGGCCTCACACTCGATTCATCCGCCGAAATCAGGCACTGCGGCGCTGACCCTCGACCTGCTGGTGATCCACCAGTGCGCGGTTGATGGCCGAGACCGCAGCTTCCAGCGAGGCCGAAATGATATCCGCATCGATGGCACAGCCGAAGGTGGACTTGCCGTCGCCGATACCGGCTTCGACATAGGCCACCGCGTCGGCTTCGGCCCCGTGGCCGCGCGCATGCTCGGTGTAATCGTGGATCACCACGTTCAGGCCCAGGCTCTGGTTCAGACCGTCGATGAATGCGGCGATCGGGCCGTTGCCCGCGCCCTTGAGACGCTGTTCCGCGCCCTGGTTGGTAATCACCGCCTCGACCGTGTGGCGATCCCCTACGTCACCGCGCGAGGAGGCCCAGTAATCCTGGAACGCCAACGGCTGCCGCGTTTCCAGATAGGTCTGCTCGAACAGCCGCAGGATTTCCGCCGCGGTCAGTTCGCGGCCGGTGTCATCCGCCTCGCGCTGCACGATCTTGGCGAACTCGATCTGCATGCGCCGGGGCAGGCTCAGGCCGTACTCGGTTTCCAGCAGATAGGACACCCCGCCCTTGCCGGACTGCGAGTTGACCCGGATCACCGCCTCGTAGGTGCGCCCCAGATCCCGCGGATCGATGGGCAAATAGGGCACTTCCCACACGCCCTCCGGATGCGTCTTGCGGTCCTTCAGGCCCTTGTTGATGGCGTCCTGATGCGATCCGGAGAACGCGGTGAACACCAGCTCCCCGGCATACGGATGCCGCGGATGCACGGGCAACTGATTGCAGTACTCCGCCATGCGCACCACGTCGTTGATGCGGGTGAAATCCAGGCCCGGCGACACGCCCTGGGAGTGCAGGTTCAGCGCCAGGGTCACCAGATCCACGTTGCCGGTACGTTCGCCGTTGCCGAACAGCGTGCCTTCCACCCGGTCGGCCCCGGCCATCTGGCCCAGTTCGGCCGCCGCCACCGCGCAGCCGCGATCGTTATGCGGATGCAGCGACAGGATCACCGAATCGCGCGGCGTCAGGTGGCGATGCATCCACTCGATCTGGTCGGCATAGATGTTGGGCGACGCCATCTCCACCGTCGCCGGCAGATTGATGATGGCCTTGTGTTCGGGCGTCGGCTGCCACACCGCCAGCACTTCGTTGCTGATGCGGGCGGCAAAATCCAGCTCGGTGCCGGTGAAGCTCTCCGGCGAATACTGGAACACCCACTCGGTGTCCGGATAGGCTGCCGCCAGCGTCTTCACCCGTCGCGCCCCACGCCGGGCGATATCGATGATGCCGTCCTGGTCCATGCCGAAGACGATGCGGCGCTGGGCGGACGAGGTGGAGTTGTAGATGTGAACGATGGCCCGCCGTGCACCCACCAGCGCCTCGAAGGTGCGCTCGATCAGCTCATCGCGGCACTGGCACAGCACCTGGACGGAGACATCGTCCGGAATCAGGCCGTCCTCGATAATCCTGCGGCAGAAATCGTAATCCGTCTGCGAGGCGGCGGGGAAACCGATCTCTATTTCCTTGAACCCGATGTCCACCAGCCCCTGGAACATGCGCAGCTTGCGCGCCATGCCCATGGGTTCGATCAGCGCCTGATTGCCGTCGCGCAGGTCCACGCTGCACCAAACCGGCGGCTGATCGAGGCTGACCCCCGGCCAGGTACGATCGGACAACCCCACCGCGGGGAACGGTCGGTACTTGGTGGCCGGATGAACGGCCGTTTCGCTGGTCTGATTCTCGCTCATTGGAACGCTCCGATGTCGCTGCCCGCTGATGCCGACAGCCAGTCTTCCCGGTATGCCTCGGTAGCGGTATCGGCCCCGCCATGGCCGTGCTGAGGTATCTGCCTTACGGCAGAAGTCGCCGGGTCAGGACAACGAGCGCGGAAGACACGCGCACACAGCCGCGGCCATTGCCGGCGACTGTATCGATTACGTTGTGCGCGGGGTAGTCCATGTTGCGGGATACGAAAAACCTGCGCAGCAGGATAACCGAAGCATCGGAGCCCTGCCAAGCCGGCCCCGGTCAGACCTACGGTGTGCGGCGACGGCGACGCCACCGCATCACCGACAACAGTGGCCCTGACCCGGCATATACCAGGAACCCGAGAAACAGGACCCGAGGCGGATCGAGGCTGATCAGCACGAAGCCGAGCACCACCGCAAGCACGTGGAAGAACGGCACCCGCTCGGAGAGCTTGACATCCTTGAAGCTGTGGAACCGGATATTGCTCACCATCAGCGCCCCGGCGATCACGGTGACGAGGAATACCGGCACCACCATCGTGGTGCCCGACAGGCCGAGGTCATGGCAGACCCATACCGCCCCCACCAGCAACCCGGCGGCCGCCGGACTGGGCAGGCCGAGAAACACCTTGCGGTCGTTCGCGCCGCCGCGCTGGATGTTGAAGCGGGCCAGCCGCAGCGCGGCTGCCGCGGTGTAGAAGAATGCCGCCAGCCAGCCGAGCTTGCCGCCCACGAAACTGATGTCGGCCAGGCTGGCAAGGCTGTAGGAATAGGCCACCAGCGCCGAGGCCAGACCGAAGGCCACCAGATCGGCAAGACTGTCGTACTGCAGGCCAAAATCGCTTTCCGTGCGGGTCAGCCGGGCGACGCGACCGTCCAGCATGTCGGTGACCATGGCCGCGAAGATGGCCATGGCGGCCACGCTGAAACGCCCCTGGCCAGCGGCAATGATGGCATAGAAGCCGGCAAACAGCGTGCCGGTGGTGAACAGATTGGGCAGCAGATAGATACCCCGCCGCCGTCGCCGTTGTTGTGCGTCTTCGGATTCGTTCATGGTCACCGCCCGTCAACCGGACATGGTTCAAACCCCGCCATCATGGCATCGATGGCAGATCGACCGGGGCCTTGCGTACGAGGGTGGCCAGTTTGTCCGATCCCGCATGTACGCGATCGCCCACCGCCACCTCCACCCGGGAATGGGCCGGCAGGAAGATATCCACCCGTCCGGCCAGCCGCCGGGCGCCGCAGATCCGGCCCTGCCCGAGGCGGTCGCCGTAGCGGACCTGGCACGGCCGGCCACCGAACATCCAGCCCGAGGCGGCAATCACGATGTCGTCGCCCTCATCGGTGCGCAGCCAGGACACGGTGCCGTCGAACTCCCCCTCGCCCGCTGCCGGCAGTTCCAGCACCGTGCCCTCGACCGGAGCGCGCAGCAGATACGCGCCCAGCAGGGACGCATCCAGGGATACGCGAATAGCCTCGCGGTCCAGAAACGGGTCGTAGCACTCGCGCCGGTGCACCACGCGTCCGTCCACCGGCGCGATCACCGCCAGCGGCTCCGACGGAATGCGCCGGCGCGGATCGTGGAAGAACGCCAGCAGGACCAGCACCACGACCACCAGCGGCAACGCGGCCAGCCAGTGCCAGAAGTGGCCGACCGCAAAGGTGACGATCGCCGCCAGCACCAGAATGGGCCAGCCCTCGCGGGCGATCTGCATCAGGGTGCGCCGCATGGACTGCGCCGGAACGGGGAACGGTGTGGAAGCTACGCCGCGCCGGGATGATCAGTTGCGCGACTTGTCCACGATCTTGCTCTTGCTGATCCACGGCATCATCGCGCGCAGCTTCTCGCCCACCTGCTCGATGGGATGCTCGCGCGACAGCCGGCGTCCGGCCTTCAGGGTGGGAAAGCCCGCCTGATTCTCGCCTATGAACTCGCGCGCGAACTTGCCGGCCTGTACCTCGGACAGGATGCGGCGCATCTCGGCCTTGGTTTCCTCGGTGACGATACGCGGCCCGCGGGTGAAATCACCGTACTCGGCCGTGTTCGAAATCGAGTAGCGCATGTTGGCGATACCGCCCTCGTAGATCAGGTCCACGATCAGCTTGACCTCGTGCAGGCACTCGAAATAGGCCATCTCCGGCTCGTAGCCGGCTTCGGTCAGGGTTTCGAAACCGGCCTGGATCAGCGCCGTGATGCCACCGCAGAGCACCGCCTGCTCGCCGAACAGGTCGGTTTCGGTCTCGTCACGGAAGGTGGTCTCGATGATGCCGGCGCGGCCGCCGCCGTTGGCCACGGCGTAGGACAGGGCAATGTTCTTGGCGTTACCGGAGGCATCCTGATGGATGGCGATCAGGCTGGGCACGCCGCCGCCGGCTTCATAGGTGGTACGCACCAGATGCCCGGGGCCCTTGGGCGCGACCATGAACACGTCGGTGTCGGCGCGCGGCTCGATCAGCTCGAAGTGCACGTTGAAGCCGTGGGCGAAGGCAATCGCCGCACCTTCCTTGAGGTTCGGCTCGATCTGGTTCTGGTACAGCGACACCTGGTGTTCGTCCGGCGCCAGGATCATCACCACATCGGCCGCAGCGACCGCGCTTTCGATCTCGGCGACTTCCAGTCCGGCGTTCTCGGCCTTCTGCCAGGAACCCGAGCCGGCCCGCAGACCCACCACGACGCTTACGCCGGAATCCTTCAGATTGTTGGCGTGGGCATGGCCCTGCGAGCCATAGCCGATGATGGCCACTTTCTTGGACTGGATGAGCGCCAGATCGGCGTCCTTGTCGTAATAAACCTGCATGCTCACGATTACTGCTCCTGCTCGTAGCGAAGTCCCAGATCGCCGGGCGTGATGGCGACGGCGCCACTTCGCACCAGCTCGCGCAGCGTCCCGACGCCACTCATTGAATCAATCAGATCCCGCACCGCGGATTCGCCGCCGACGAATCGCAGGGTGACCAGCCCGTCGCGCGCATCCAGCACCTCGGCGCCTGCCGCGCGGGCCTGTTCGGCCAGGCGGTCATCGCCAGCCACCTTCATCATCACCAGCTCGCTTTCCACATGCTCGCCGCCGGTCATGTCAAGGACGTCAATCACGTCCACCAGCTTGAGCAGCTGGCGGTTGATCTGATCGACCACGTCGTCCGAACCGGTGGTCACAAGCGTCAGACGTGACACGGTGTCGTCCTCGGTGGGGGCGACATTCAGGGATTCGATGTTGAAGCCACGCTGCGAAAACATGCCGGCCACGCGCACCAGCGCGCCCGCCTCGTTCTGCATCAGCATGGAGATGATGTGCCGCATTGGCCGCATGTCACGCCGCGCGACCGCGCGGGCCCCCGAAAATCAAGCGCGCACGGTAATCCCAGGTGCCGGGAAAATCAACTGTGGCAGCCGGCAACCGCCGATCCGGCCAGCGCCTCCAGCTCGGCCAGACCCTGCTCCAGGTCATCCAGCAGCCGCTGCGTGCTCGGCAGCGTCCGGCTGCAGGCGATCAGCCCGAACTCCAGCTTGTGGTCATAGCTGTTGAGGGTGATATTGAGTGCCTGGCCATCCAGCACGATGGAAACCGGATACATACCCTCCAGCCGGGCGCCGTTGAAGTACAACGGCTGCTTGGGGCCGGGGACGTTGGAAATGACCACGTTGAAAGGCTGGCGGCCCGGCACCAGACCGGTGGCCAGATTGACCCCGCCCACCGCCATCACCGTGGCCACGTAATTCATGATCTCGGTCTGGCTCATGGTGGCGTAGCGCGCCTTGCTGTGGCGCACCGACCGAGCGATGGTGTCGAAACGGGCCCGCGGGTCATCCAGATGAGTGGCCAGGTTGGCCAGGAATAGCGCTACCTGGTTGCCGCCCTCGGAATCATCCTGCCTAAGCGACATCGGCACCATGGCGATCAACGGCTTGTCCGGCAGCGCATCCAGCGACTGCAGATAGCGCCGCAGCGCGGCCGAGCACATGGCCAGCACCGCGTCGTTGAGAGTGCCGCCGAGCTGCCGGCCCGCGGCCCGGATGCGATCCAGCGACCAGGACTGGGCCGCGAACCGCCGCGACGCCGAGACCCGCTGATTGAGAATGCAGCGCGGGGCCTGGAAGGCGGAGACGAAATCCGGGTCCCGCTGCCAGGCCGACTGCACCGTTCGCGACAGCTCCATCGACACCCGCGGCAGCGACGCGAGCTGGGCACCCGTCAACTGCCCCAGTCGCAGGGCCGGGTTGCGCCCGCTGCCCTGCCGACGGCGCGGCGGTATCGCCCACAGCGGCGTCAACTCGGCCTCGCCGGCCTCGGTGGTCATCGCCCGCTGCAGCAACCGCATGGCGGCCACCCCGTCTACCATGGCGTGGTGAATCTTGGCGTAGACGGCAATGCGGCCGTCCTCCACGCCGTCAATCAGGTACAGCTCCCACAACGGCTTGGCCCGATCCAGCAGATTGGCGTGCAGTTGCGAGACCAGCGTGAGCAGTTCGCGGATGCGGCCCGGGCGCGGCAGGGCCAGCGGCCGGAAGTGAGCCTCCACATCGAAGGCCCGGTCCTCGGTCCAGAACCAGGCACCGAGCCGCCGTACCAGCCGCTGGTTGAACGGCGGGTGGGCCCACGTCGCGCGGCGGGTGCGTTCGATCAGCGCGGGGATGTAATCATCGCCGGCATCCGCGGGCGGGCGCAGTAGCAAAAGGCCGCCCACATGCATGGGCTGATTGCGGCGTTCCAGCCACAGGAACCCCTGATCGATCGGATTGACCGGTTTCAGGCCGGCCATGCTGCGGTCTGCATGAATGGGATAGCGCTCATGCACCGGACGTTAGCACGCCCACGGCCGGTGCGAATCCCGCCGCGGCGCGGACGGGCTGCTAACGCTGATGCCCGACGATCGGCTAAAATATCTGGTTTGAAAGCGCAGACAGGCGACATCATGGCCCAAGTTCGAGACAACCTGCCCGACCCCGCCGGCCATCCGCTGGCCGGCACCCGCATGACCGGCGCCGAGATGATGGTGCAGGTACTGGCGGACGAAGGCGTGGACACGGTATTCGGCTACTCGGGTGGCGCCATCCTGCCAACCTACGACGCAATCTTCCGCTTCAACGCCGAGCACCACGACCGCATGCCGCTGATCGTGCCCGCCAACGAGCAGGGCGCGGGATTCATGGCGGCCGGTTACGCCCGGGCCTCCGGCAAGGTCGGCGTGGCCCTGGTGACCTCCGGCCCCGGCGCCACCAACACCGTGACGCCGGTGCGCGACTGCATGGCCGATTCCGTGCCCATCGTGGTCATCTGCGGCCAGGTGGCCCGCGCCGCCGTGGGTACGGACGCTTTCCAGGAGGCGCCGGTGTCCAACATCATGAGCGCCGCCGCCAAACACGTGTTCCTGGTCACCGACCCGGCACGGCTGGAAGCCACAGTGCGCACCGCCTTCGAGATCGCCCGTTCCGGCCGTCCCGGCCCGGTGGTCATCGACGTGCCCAAGGATGTGCAGAACTGGGAAGGCGCCTTCGCCGGCGAAGGCGTGCTGCCGATTCCCGGCTATCGCCAGCGCATGAACGCCCTCGCGGCCAACCGCATCGATGACGCCGAGTGCGCCGACTTCTTCCGGCTGCTGGCCGAAAGCGAACGGCCCCTGATCTATGCCGGCGGCGGGGTGATCAACGCCAATGCCGCGCAGGAGATGCGCGAGCTGGCCCAAGCCTTCGGTATCCCGGTGGTCACCACGCTGATGGGTATCGGCGCGTTCGACACCACCGACCCGCTGGCCCTGCACATGCTGGGCATGCACGGCACCGCGTTTGCCAACTATGCGGTGGACGACTGCGACTTCCTGATCGCCATGGGCTCGCGTTTCGACGACCGAGTGGCTGGTGTGCCGCAGGCGTTCGCGCCCAACGCGCGCCACATCGCGCATTTCGACGTGGACGCGTCCGAGATCGACAAGGTCAAGAACGTGGACTGGCACCACGTCGGAGTGCTGGCCGAAAGCCTGCGGCGGCTGCTGGAGTATGGCCGCGAAATCGGCTTTGCCGGCGACTACGCGCCCTGGCATCGCCATATCGCGGACCTGAAGGCCCACTATGCGATGAATTACGACCGCGAATCGGACGCCATCCAGCCCCACCACGTGATCGAGGAAATCAACAAGCTGACCGGCGGCGAGGCGATCATCAGCACCGGCGTGGGCCAGCACCAGATGTGGGCGGCGCAGTACTTCGACTTCCGCCAGCCGCGGCTGTGGTTGACCTCCGGGTCGATGGGCACCATGGGCTTCGGTCTGCCTGCGGCGGTGGGCGCGCAGTTCGCCCAGCGCGACAAGCTCGTGATCGACATCGACGGCGACGCCTCGATCCGGATGAACCTGGGCGAACTGGAAACGGTGACCACCTACGACCTGCCGGTCAAGATCGTGGTCCTGAACAACTTCGGCGACGGCATGGTCAAGCAGTGGCAGAAGCTTTTCTTCAAGGGCCGACTGTCGGCCTCGGACAAGTCGCTGCACAAGAAGGACTTCGTGAAGGCGGCGGAAGCCGATGGCTTCGAGTTCGCCCAACGGCTGGATGACAAGTCGCAGCTCGCGGATGTGATCAAGGCATTCATCGAGTACCGCGGCCCGGCGTTTCTGGAAGTCATCATCGACCCGGACGCCGGCGTCTACCCGATGGTGGGCCCGGGCATGAGCTACCGAGAGATGATCACCGGCGACCACATCCCCAATCGCTACGAAAGCAGCGATGCCGAGGTGGGCCCCTCCGAGGCGTTCTGACATCCGCGCGCCACGCGCCGCGTGATAGTCTCGGCGCATGCTTCGACGCACCAAGATCGTCGCCACCCTCGGGCCCGCGACCGATGATGAAGCGGCCCTGTCGCGCCTGCTCAGTGCCGGCGCGAACGTCGTCCGGCTGAACTTCTCCCACGGCAGTGGCGACGAGCACCGCGCCCGGGCCGAGCGGACACGGCGGGCGGCTTCCGACCTCGATGCCTCGGTGGGCATTCTGGGTGATCTGCAGGGCCCCAAGATCCGCATCGAGTCCTTTGCCGCAGGCGCGGTGGACCTGGAGACAGGGCAGGCCTTCGCCCTGGACGCGGACCTGGACCCGGAGGCCGGCGATGCCGCCGGTGTGGGACTCGGCTATCGCCTGCTTGTGGACGACGTCTCCGTCGGCGACCTGCTGCTGCTGGACGACGGCGCCATTACGCTGGAGGTTACCGGGGTGTCCGGCGGACGTATCGACACCCGGGTGGAAAACAGCGGCCGGCTGTCTTCGCGCAAGGGACTGAACCTGCGTGGCGGCGGTCTGTCGGCGGCCGGGCTGACCGAGCAGGATTACCGCGACATCGAGCTGGCCGCCGAGATGAAGGTCGACTTCCTGGCGGTGTCGTTCGTGCGCTCGGCCGCGGATATCGAGGAGGCCCGGGCCCGCCTGCGGGCGGCCGGCGGCCATGCCCGCATCGTGGCCAAGATCGAACGCGCGGAAGCAGTGGCCGACCTCGAGGCCATCATCGAGGCCTCCGACGTGGTGATGGTGGCCCGGGGCGATCTGGCGGTGGAAATCGGCGACCCCGAGCTGCCAGCGGTGCAGAAGCGCATCATTGCCCAGTCGCGGGAGATGAACCGCACCGTGATCACCGCCACCCAGATGATGGAATCCATGATCGAGCAGCCCACACCCACCCGGGCGGAAGTGCTGGATGTGGCCAACGCGGTACTCGACGGCACCGATGCCGTGATGCTGTCGGCGGAAACCGCGGTAGGCGCCTACGCGGTCAACGCGGTAGCGGCAATGGGCCGGATCTGCGTCGGCGCCGAAAACGGCCACTTCACCCCCCGTTCGCAGCGCCGTCTGGCCACCCACTTCCGGCGCACCGACGAGGCCATCGCCATGGCCACCACCTACACCGCCCGCCACATGCGCGCCGACGCCATCATCGCCCTGACCGATTCCGGCCACACCGCGATGCTGATGTCGCGCCAGGACGTGGGCATTCCCATCTACGCTCTCACCCGGACGGCGGAAACCTGTGGTTATCTGACGATATGCCGGGGCGTGTATCCGCTGGCCTTCGAACCGGCGGACCCGGCCGGCCCGGCCCTGATCCGCGAGGCGGTAGACTTCATGGTGGCCCGCGGCGACATCGCGCCGGGCGACCGGGTACTGGTCACCAAGGGCGACATGCTCGGCCCCGGCGGCACCAACACCATGAAGATCGTGGAGGTCTCCGGCCGCTGAACCACCTCGCCGGGCCGCCAGCCCGGCCCGATTCCAGAATTCCTGCGCCACCGATCCTTGCCATGCCCGACACTGCCGCCACCCGCGCCGATTTCCCTCATATCTTTCCCCTGGATACCCGCTGGGCGGACAACGATCTGTACGGCCACGTGAACAACGTGACTTACTACGCCTATTTCGATTCCGTGGTGAACCGTTACCTGATCGAGGCTGGCGGACTGGACATCCATGACGGGCCGGTGATCGGGCTGGTGGTGGAGTCCGGTTGCCGCTACCACGCGCCGGTGGCCTTTCCGGATCGCCTGGAGGCCGGCCTGCGGGTCGCCCATCTGGGCAACCGGGCGGTGACCTATGAGCTGGGCATCTTCCGCGTCGGCAAAGTGGCGGCCTGCGCGGAAGGCCGCTTCGTGCACGTTTTCGTCGACCGGCACGACCGCCGCGCGGTACCCATTCCCGACCCGGTACGGGACGCCCTGGCCCGCCTGACAGCGCCACCGCCGGACGCCGGTGCATCCGAATCCGGGGCCTGACGCGTTCTAACGGCGTCAGTCACCGCACCACCGAAACCTGTCATCCATGAGCCCACTCTGTGTCTATCTGACTGGCCTGGTCGTGTCGCTGGCCGTGCTCACCCTGGTCTGGCTGGTGCAGCTCAAGACCGACGACGCCAGCCCCGTGGACGTGGCCTGGTCCTGGCTGATGGGCGGCCTGGGCGTGTTGTTCGCCGCGGCCGGCGACGCACCGCTGGCGGTGCGCGTACTCCTGGGGCTGATGGCCGGCCTCTGGGGATTGCGGCTGGGCGGCTACCTGGCCCTGCGCATGCGGGGCCAGCCGGAGGATTCCCGTTACGCCGCCGCGCGGGCGTCCTGGGGCGCGCGCGCCCCGCTCTACATGCTGCTGTTCTTCTGGTTTCAGGCGGTGGCAGCCTGGATTCTGGCGTTGCCCTTTCTGGTGGTGGCCTTCCGCCCGGACATGCCGGGTGCCAGCTGGCTGCTGCTGGCCGGCGTGATCTGGCTGGTGTCGGTCGTGGGCGAAGCGCTGGCCGATCATCAGCTGCATCGTTTCAAGCGCGATCCGGCCAACCGGGGCCATGTCTGCCGGACCGGCCTATGGCGCTATTCGCGTCACCCGAATTACTTCTTCGAGTCGCTGCACTGGGTCAGCTATGTATTCCTGGCGATCGGCGCGCCGTACTGGTGGGCCACCCTGGCCAGCCCGGTGATCATGGCCTGGCTGCTGCTCCGGGTTTCCGGCATTCCCACGGTCGAATCGCGCGAAGGCAAGGCCAAGCGCATCGGCTACGATGAGTACGTACGCACCACCAGTGCCTTCATCCCCTGGCCGCCCAAGGCCTGATCGCCCCGAGGATTGCATCGTTGGAAAGCCTGCCGATTGAACTCTGCGAACGCGGCCTGGTGCCGGATGCCCTGGCCCGCGCGGGCATGCGGCGCCTGATCAACACCCGCCTGACCAGCCCCGAGGCGCGCGACGGCGAGCGCCGCACCGAGGCGTTCCGGGCGCTGCTGGAAAGGGCGGCCACCGGTCCCATCGCCGAACATACCGACGACGCCAATGCCCAGCATTACGAGGTGCCTGCGGCGTTCTTCCAGCACGCCCTGGGCCCGCGCCTGAAGTACAGCGGCTGCCTGTTCGACTCGCCCGATACCGACCTGCCCGCCGCCGAGGAGGCCATGCTGCGCCTGACCGCGGAGCGGGCGAGTATCGAGAACGGCCATCGCATTCTGGATCTGGGCTGCGGCTGGGGCTCGTTCTCCCTGTGGGCGGCCGAACGCTTCCCGGACTGCCGCATTACCGCCGTATCCAATTCCGGCGGCCAGAAGACCCACATCGACGGCGTCGCCAGCGAACGGGGCCTGAGCAACCTCACCGTCCACACCTGCGACATCAACGAGTTCGACCCCGGTGCCCGTTTCGATCGCATCGTGTCGGTGGAGATGTTCGAGCACATGCGCAATCTGGGCGAGCTGATGCGGCGCATCCGCGGCTGGCTGGCCGACGAAGGGCGGCTGTTCGTGCACATCTTCTGCCACAAGCTACTGGCCTACCCATTCCTGGACGAAAGCCGCACCGACTGGATGGCCCGCCACTTCTTCACCGGCGGCATCATGCCCTCGGAGAATCTGCTGCTGAACCTGGCCGACGACCTGGTCATTCGCGACCACTGGTGGGTGTCGGGCCGGCACTACGAGGCCACATCCAACGCCTGGCTGGCCAACATGGACGCGCGGCGCCAGACCGTTCGCGACATCTTCGTGCCCGCCTACGGCGAGGCCGGGGCCGACCGCTGGATTCAGCGCTGGCGGATGTTCTTCATGGCCGTGGCCGAGCTGTTCGGCACCAACCGGGGCAACGAATGGGGCGTCGGTCACTACCTCTTCTCGCCGCGCTCCTGACCACCGGCTGCGCGGCCGACCCGCGCTGGCAGGGCCCGCCGAGCGACCATTTCGACGGTACCCGGTTCTTCAACCCGGCGGTGGAAATGGACCGCGGGGTGACCGACGTTCTGCGCTATCTGGTCACCCGCGATCCCGGCGCCTGGGGAAAACTACAGGCGCGTTCGTTTGCCGATCCGCCGATGCGGGTCGACACCGGCGAGCTGCGCATCACGGTAGTGGGCCACGCCACCGTGCTGATCCAGGCCGACGGACTCAACATCCTCACCGACCCGGTGTGGTCGGATGCCATCGGCCCCTGGCCGGTGTTCGGGGTCGAACGCATGCGCCCACCCACCCTGAGCTTCGAGCAGCTGCCGCCAATCGACGTGGTGCTGATCAGCCACAACCACTACGACCACCTCGATCTGCCCACCATCGAGCGGCTGGCCGCCGATCATGCACCTTTGTTCGTGGTGCCGCCGGGGGATCGGCCGCTGCTGGCCGACGCCGGCGCCGATCGCATCACGGAACTGGACTGGCACCAGACCCTGACGCTGCCCAACGGGCGCACCCTGCACGCGCTGCCCTGCGTTCACTGGTCGGGGCGGCTGCCGTCGCCGGACCGCAACCTGAGCCTGTGGTCCGCCTACACCGTCGACACCGCCGGCGGGCCGGTGTATTTCGGCGGCGACACCGCCTACGGCGACCATTTCCGCGAGGCCGGAGAACGGCTCGGCCCGTTCCGGCTGGCCCTGCTGCCGATCGGGGCCTATCAGCCCCGCTGGCTGGTGCGCCGGGTGCACATGAATCCCGACGAAGCGGTGGCCGCTCATCGCGAGCTGGGCGCGGCCCGCAGCATCGGCATGCACTTCGGCACCTTCGAACTTTCCAGCGTGGGGCAGTTCCAACCGATTGACGATCTCGCCCGGGCCCGCCGCGATGCCGGCGTGCCGCAACCGGCCTTTACCGCGGCGAATTTCGGGGTCGGCGTCCCGATTCCGCCGCTGTCCAGCAACCAGGAGTAATCCCATGCGTACGGTCGTGCTGATCGCCACCTGTCTGCTTTGCGCCCCGGCGCTGGCCGCGGACAGCAACAAGCATTGCTTTACCGGCTATGGCTATCAGCTGGAAAGCAACGAGTTTCGCTACACCGAGCAACACGAGCAGACGCTCGACGACGATGGCCGGCCGGTGGACTGGAAAGTCACCTACCGCGATCCCGCTGGCGAGGTGATCGCCCGCAAGACCCTGGATTTCAGCCACAACGAATTCGTACCGGTGTACGAGATGCGCATGGTCGACAGCGGCTACGTGGAGGGCATCGAGCGGGACGAGGACGGCTGGCGCATGTTCCGCCGCGAGGGCGAGAACGCCGAGCGGGAGACCGAAACGTTCGAGCTGACCGACAACCTGGCTGCGGACAGCGGCTTCCACCCCTTCCTGCAGTCCCGTTTCGACACGCTGATGGACGGCGACACCCGCCGCTTCCGCTTTGCCGCGGCGGGACGCCAATCGGTGATCGATCTGCGGGCAACGCGAATCGAGGACACCGAGTTCGAGGGCGAGACTGCGGTCCGCTTCGAGGCGGAACTGGACATGTGGCTGGTCAGCTTCTTCGTGGATTCGCTGGTGCTGACCTACGATCCGGACACCCGCGAATTGCTGGAATACCGCGGCATCGGCAATCTGCATGATGCCGAGGGCGAAACGTATCCGGTCCGCGTGGCCTACTACAGCGAGCCGCCGCCCGAAGCCGGCGACGTGGATACCGCCTGCGACGGGTAGTCAGCCGGACTTGCTGTCCCGCATTTCCGGCTGTCGTTCCATCCAGGGCTGGATGCGGGAAAAAGCCTCCTCGATCTGCTCCATCGAGGTGGAGTAGCTGATGCGCAGCAGGTCGGTGGAGGACTCGCCAAAGGCGTCGCCAGGAATCACGCACACGCCGGTCTCCTCGAGCATGCGCATGGCGATGTTGGACGCGTCCACGCCTGGCGGTAGCGACGGCGCGATGTAGAACGCGCCCTGCGGCCAGTAGCCGGTCAGGCCGGCCGTATTGGCCACCAGATCGACCACCCGATCCCGCCGACGGCGGTATTCCTCGACCATGACGTCGATGAAGCTGCGGTCATGCACCAGCGCAGCCACCCCCGCCCACTGGGCCGGCGTGTTGGCCACCGTGGTGGTGAACATGTGATAGCGGCGCAGCATGCGAATGGTGTTCTGGTCGGCCACCACCCAGCCGATGCGCAGGCCGGGCATGGAGAAGGTCTTGGAAAAGCTCGACACCACCGCCACGTGATCGAGGTCGGCCGAGCAGGTGAGCACGCTGGGGTATTCCATGTCGTCGAGAACGAGGTGATCGTAGACCTCGTCGGAAATCACCTGAACCCCGCGGTAGGCAGCCTCCTGGCAGATCCATTCCACGGTTTCGCGCGGGTACACGGTGCCGGTGGGATTGCTCGGCGAATTCAGAATGATGGCGTGAGTGTTGGGGTTGATCAGGCGGATCACCCGCTCCGGGTCCAGCTGGTGGCCGTGCTCGGCGCGGGTGGGCACCGAACGGATCTGGCCGCCCAGCATCCGGATCAGAGGCGCATACAGCAGGAACGTGGGATCGGCGACAATGAATTCCCGCCCCGGTGCCGCCATCGCGGTGATCAGCAGGTAGATGCCCTCGGTGGCCCCGGTGGTAATCAGGAAATTCTCGCTGGTCAGCGTCGAGCGGTAGCGGTCACTGTAATAGGTCGCCAGGGTATCCAGCAGCTCGGGCAGCCCGGCATCCATGGTGTAGCCGGTCTGACCGGCCTCCAGGGCGTGAATATGGGCGTCGATGATATGTCTCGGCGTGGGGAAATCCGGCTGGCCGATGGACAGATGAATGACGTCGTCGAGTTCGGCCGCCTTGTTGACCATGCGGCGAATGCCCGAAATCGGGATCGCCTGCATCGCCGGGTTCCAGGTCATCCGACCGCGGACGTAACGGTCCTCCGGATCGCTGGCGAGTACCTGGTTCACGTTTTCCATCGGCGTCGCCATCAGCGCGTCCCTGTTGCTTGACGAGTATTGCCAAACACTAGGCCGGCGCCCGGGTCCGGTCAAGCGGTCGGTTGACGTTCGTATGGCGGGCTGGGTAACGTCCGCTCCATCGCTTCACTCCGGCCGTAGCCCATGTCGTCGCAGCCAGGCGCTCGATCCGCCTGATGACCGATCGACTTCCCGTCGTTACCGTCCTGACCGCCCCTGACGAAGACCCGCCACCGGGCCTGGGTCAGCTGGATGGCCGGGCCGAAGTCCGGATGAGCGCCGATACTCCGCAGCTGGCCAGCCAGCTGCCTGGAACCGACGTGCTGCTGGTCACCGATTTCCGCACCGATGCGGTGGTCGAGGCCTGGCCGGCAGCCGACCGCCTGGACTGGGTCCATGCCACCAGCGCCGGCGTGGACGCCCTGCTGTTCCCGGCCCTGCGCGAATCTGATATCGCCCTGACCAACGCTCGCGGCATCTTCGACCGGCCGATCGCGGAATACGTACTCGGCCTGATCCTGGCCTTCGCCAAGGACACCCGCGGCAATATCGAGCTGCAGCAGGCGGCCGAATGGCGCCACCGTGATACCGAGCGCATCGACCACAAGCAGGTTCTGGTGATCGGCGCCGGCGCCATCGGCGGCGAGATTGCCCGTCTTTGCACCGCCGCCGGCATGCAGGTGGACGGCATCGCGCGAACCGCCCGCGACGTGCCGGGGTTCGCCGCCGTGCACGCCATCCACGAGCTATCCGACTACCTGCCTCGCGCTGATTACGTGGTGGTGGCCGCACCGCTTAACAAGGCCACCCATCACCTGTTCGATGCCGACGCCTTCCGTGCGATGAAGCCCGACGCCCGGTTCATCAACATCGGCCGTGGTCCGATCGTGGATACCGAGGCCCTGGTGCAGGCGCTCGAATCCGGCGAAATTGCCGGCGCGGGGCTGGACGTATTCGAGGAGGAACCGCTGCCAGCCGACCATCCGCTCTGGAGCCTCTCCAACGTGATCCTGTCGGCCCACATGGCCGGGGATTTCCGGGGATGGCGGGCCGCCCTGATCGACCAGTTCATGAGCAATTTCGATCGCTGGCAGGCCGGACAGCCTCTGCACAATCTGGTGGACAAGAAGCGGGGCGCCGTGCCGCCACGCGGGACCGCCGCTGCTCCAACCTAGAACGAGGAACCGTTCGTGACCGAAATCGCCGATCTCACCGCACTCGAGATGCTCGAGGCCTTCCGGGCGAAGACCCTGTCGCCGGTGGAAGCCGCCGACGCCTGCCTGGCCCGGATTCACGCCCTGAATCCGGCGGTCCACGCCTATTGCCAGATCAACGACGAGATCACCCGGGCCGAGGCCCGGGCGGCGGAAAAGCGCTATCAGGAGGGCACCGCCCGCGGGCTGGTCGACGGCGTGCCGGTGGCGGTCAAGGACATCTTCATGGCCGAGGGCTGGCCCAATCTCAAGGGCTCGAAGCTGATCGACCGGCACCGCCCGGCCGACCAGGACGCCCCCGCCGTGGCTGCCCTGCGCCGCCACGGCATGGTGACCAGCGGCCGGACCACCACGCCCGAATTCGGCTGGAAGGGGGTCACCGACTGTCCGATGGAAGGCCCCACCGGCAATCCCTGGGCACCGGATCAAACCGCGGGCGGCTCGTCCGGCGGTAGCGCGGCGGCGGCGGTTCTGGGCATGTCGCCGCTCACACTGGGCACCGATGCCGGCGGCTCCATCCGCATGCCGGCCGGCTTTTCCGGCTGCTTCGGCCACAAGCCAACCCACGGACTGTGCCCAATGTGGCCGCCCAGCGCCTTCTATCCACTGGCTCATGTCGGCCCCATGACATGGACTGTGGACGACGCCGCCCTGCTGATGAATGTGCTGGCCGAGCCCGATCCGCGCGACCCCACGCTACCGGCCAATCGCGTCGACTTTCGTGACGGCCTCGATAACGGGGTCAGGGGACTGCGTATCGCGTTTTCAGCCGACTTCGGGTACGCGAACGTGGACCCGGAAATTGCCGAGGCGGTCGCCCGCACCGTCGCCCTGCTGGAGCGGGAAGGGGCGGCGGTGGAATCCGCCGATCCCGGCTTCGAGGACCCCATCGATGCATTCAACCTGCTGTTCTACGGCGGTGCGGCCAACGCCATGCGTGATATCGACGCCGAGGCCCGCAAGCAGATGGACCCGGGGCTGGTGGAAGTGGCCGAGTGGGCCGCGCAGTTCTCGCTGCTGGATTACATGGGTGCCGCCAATGTGCGCGCCAACCTGGTGGAGCAGACCAGCCTGTTCCACCAGCGTTTCGACCTGCTGGTATCGCCGGTGTTGCCGATTCCGGCCTTTCCCAAGGGTCAGGAAGTGCCCGACGGCTGGCATTCGCCGCGCTGGCCCTCCTGGACCCCGTTCACCTATCCCTTCAATCTGACCGGCCAGCCGGCGGCGTCGGTGCCCTGCGGCTTCAACCGCGACGGTCTGCCGATCGGCTTGCAGATTGTCGGTGCCCGGCATCAGGATGCGGTAGTGCTGCGCGCCGCGAAAACCCTGGAGAACGTTGCACCCTGGACCGGCCGCCGGCCGGACTGGCGACAGACCGAGACAACATCATGATCGACTCCCCCATGCTCAAGCACCTGTCCGGTTACATCGGCGGTCAGTGGTGCGATGCCGATAACGGCGAAACCTTTGCCGTGCTCAACCCGGCCAACGGCAAGGAGCTGGCCCGGGTGCCTGCCATGGGCGAGGCCGAAACCGAACGCGCCATCGCCGCCGCCCGCGGCGCGGTGTCGATGGACTACGATCTGGATCAGCGCCGCGAATGGCTCACCGATATCCGTGACGCGCTCAACGACGAAGCCGAGGAGATCGGCCGCATCCTGTGTCTGGAACACGGCAAGCCCTGGAAGGAAGCCCAGGGCGAGGTCGCCTACGCGGCGGGGTTCTTCGACTACTGCGCGCAGCATCTGGACGAGCTGGCGCCGCGCAAGCTCAGCCAACGACCCAAGGACTGCGACTGGACGGTGCATTTCCGCCCGATCGGAGTGGCCGGACTGATCACCCCCTGGAACTTCCCCATCGGCATGATCGCCAAGAAGCTGTCCGCGGCCCTGGCCGCCGGCTGCCCCGCGGTGATCAAGCCGGCCAGCGAAACCCCGCTGACCATGATCGCGCTGTTCACCCTGCTGCATAAGCGGCTGGATCTGCCCGACGGCATGGTCAATCTGGTGATGGGGTCGGCCCGGGCGATCGGCGACACCCTGTGCCGGCATCCGGACGTGCCCATGATCAGCTTCACCGGCTCCACCGGCGTGGGCCAGCATCTGATCAGCGCCACTGCCGATCAGGTCAAGAAGCTGGCGCTGGAACTCGGCGGCAATGCCCCGTTCATCGTGTTCGACGATGCGGACCTGGACGACGCGGTCACGCAACTGATCGGCAACAAGTTCCGCGGCGGCGGCCAGACCTGCGTATGCGCCAACCGGGTGCTGGTCGAGCGCGGCGTGGCCGATGCCTTCACCGAGAAGCTGGTGGACAAGGTGCGGGCCCTGCGGGTGGGCGACGGCATGGATGACGACATCGACATCGGCCCGCTGATCAACGTCGCCGGCTTCGACAAGGTGCATCGCCACCTGAAGAACGCCATCGATAAGGGGGCGGAACAGGTGGCCGGCAAGGCCCCCGACGAACTGGACAGCGGCAAGGGCCTGTTCTTTCCGCCGGCGGTGGTACGCGGTGTCACCCGCGACATGGACTGCTGCCGGGAGGAAACCTTCGGGCCACTGGTGCCGCTGGTGGAATTCGACGGCGACGACCAGGCGATTGCCATCGGCAACGACACCGAATTCGGCCTGGCCGCCTACGTGTTCACCGCCGACGCCGACCGCGCTGCCCGCGTGATCGCGCAGCTACGCTTCGGCCACGTGGGCCACAATACCGGCACCGGCCCCACGCCGGAGGCCCCGTTCGGGGGCATGAAGCTCTCCGGCTTCGGCCGCGAGGGCGGTGAAGAGGGCCTGTTCGAGTACGTCGAGCCACAGACGGTACCGCGCGGCGCCTGACCCTCGGGCCTGTTAACACTACCGAGATCATCGACCGCCGCCCAGCGCCGCGGCGGCCAGCGCGGTCGTGACCACGAGATAGACCAGCATGGTGGCGGTGATCGGGGGCCAGCCGGACTCCTGGTCGAGCAACGCCCCGATCAGAGCGGGGGCCATGGCCGTCGCCAGCACCATCGCCGCCTGGGCCACGGCGCGGATGGCGCCCAGGTGGCGCACCCCGTACAGCCGCGGCCAGATCGCGCCGAACAGGGTCGCGGCACCGCCGACCGTCAGACCCGCCAGACCCAGATAGACGGGGGCCAGCCAGTCGCCTTCGAACACGCTCAGCAATCCCACGGCCAGCGCCATGGGCCCCAGCATGACCGGCAACAGCAGGGCCGAGCGGAACCGATCCACCAGCGGTCCGGCGGCGATCAGCGCGAGCACGTGGCCGCCGGCATAGAACACGAAACTCTGCGCCAGATGGCTCAGGGTCCATCCCTTGGCAGCGGCCAGCGACGCCTGATGGATGAACAGGCCGGTGACGATGAACGGCGGGGCCAGCAACGCGGCCAGAACCGCGTAGAAGCGGGGATCGCGCAGTACCTCCTGCCGGCGCCAGGACACTGCCGGATCGCGCGCCTGGTCCGACGGTGGTGAAACGGCGCGGGATCCGGCTGACGCCGGTTGGCGGATCAGCGCCAGCAGCAACGGAAGTGACGCGAGCAGGATGGCCGCGATCGTCAGCCAGGTCATCCGCCAGCCCAGCAGCGTAATGCCGGCCACCACCAATAGAGGGAAAACCGCCTCGCCCAGCGGCAGACCCAGCGCCGCCAGACCCAGCGCCTTGCCGCGGCCGGCCTCGAAGTACCGCGCCATGCTGGTCTGGGCCAGATGGGTCATCAGGCCCTGGCCGCATAACCGCAGCAGGAACAGGGCCAGCCCCGCCACCCACCAGGCCGGGCTGGCGGCCAGCAGTAACGCCCCGACGGCGGCACCGCCGATCACCAGCGTGGTGAACCGGGCCAGCGGCATGCGGTCGATCAGTGCCCCGGCCCAGAGCAGCAGCAACCCGCTGGCCAAGGTCGCCGTGGAGTAGAGACCGCCGAAGGCGGCATTGCCGAGGTCGAACTCGGCCCGCAGCGCCGGGCCGAACAGGGCGACCAGATAGGTCTGGCCGCTTCCGGACAATCCGCACAGCAGCACCCCGAACGTCAGCAGACGCCGGTTGTCGTACAGGAATCGGGCATAGCCCGTCATGCCGGCACCCCTGCCGGTCCGTGTAGAATGCCGCGATTAACTGGTTCGATCCGCTTTGTCATGACTCGCAATACGCTCATCGCCGCCGTCGGCGTCCTCCTGGTGGTCATTCTGATGCAGGCCATCGCCCTTTGGATGACCCCGACCGGTCTGCCCGACCCCGCCGGTGACAGCGCCGCCACCACCGAGCGCGCCGAACCCGAAGTGGTACGCGAAAAGCTGACCGCACTAGGCGAGGTCGGCGAGCTGGCGTTCGAGGACGATGCGGGACTCTACCGCGCGCATATCGGCAGCCAGATTCTCTACGTCACACCGGACGGCCGATTCGCCATCAACGGCGATCTCTACGATCTGGAATCCCGCACCAACGTCACCGAGCAGGCCCGCAGCGAGTCCCGCGCCAGCGCCATGGCAGCGGTGGATGCGGATGACGCCATCGTGTTCAGCCCCGAGGGCGAGCCCGAGCACGTGGTGTGGATATTCACCGATCCCGAATGCCCCTACTGCCAGCGGCTGCACAACCACATGGCGGCAATCAACGAGCGCGGCATCGAGGTGCGCTACCTGGCCTTCCCGCGCGGCGGCCCCGGTTCCGCCAACTGGCGGCTTACCGAAGCCGTCTGGTGCGCCGATGATCCGCGCGCCGCGATCACGGCGGTCAAGAACAACGACTCGCTGGACACATCCGGCGAGGCCTGTGCCGACTCGCCGGTGAACGCGCAGTATCAGCTCGGACGCGAGGTCGGCCTGACCGGTACGCCCATGATCATCGACGAGACCGGCAAGGTGCTGGGCGGCTACCTCAAGCCCGAGGCGCTGGCCACTCGGCTGTCCGGCAACAGCCGGGGGTGACCGGTACCTCCCGCCCGGCGTGCGGCGGGCGGGGAAATACCGCCTCAGGCGGTCTCGTCCAGCGCTTCGGTGAAGATGTCCACCGCCTGGTCGATCTGTTCCCGGTTGACGATCAGCGGCGGCAGCCAGCGCACGATGTTCTTGTGCGCCCCGCAGCGAAGCATCAGCAGCCCGCGTGATTCGCAGGCGGTGAGCAGCCGGCCGGTGCGGTCGCCGTCCGGCTGACACTGGTCGTCGAACATTTCCACGCCCAGCATCAGGCCCTTGCCGCGCACGTCGCCCATCGCCGGGTAGCGCGTCTGCAGTTCGTTCAGCCGCTGGCGCAGGTGGTCGCCCATGTCGCGGGCGTTGTCCACCAGGTTCTCCTGCTCGATCACGTCCAGGGTGGCCAGGGCGGCGGCACAGGCCACCGCGTTGCCACCGTAGGTGCCACCCTGGGAGCCGGGCCAGCCCTTCTCCATCAGGTGATGCGGCGCGGCGAAGGCGGACAGCGGAAAGCCGCTGGCCAGGCCCTTGGCGGTCATGACGATGTCCGGCTGCACGTCGAAATGCGCGTGCGACCAGAACTTGCCGGTGCGCCCATAGCCGGCCTGGACCTCGTCCATGGCCAGGATCATGCCGTGGTGGTCGCAGCGCTCGCGCAGTCCCTGCAGGAACCGCGTGTTGGCCGGCACATAGCCGCCCTCGCCCTGCACCGGCTCGATCATCATCGCCGCGGTCTCGGCCGGGGCGCTGTAGGTGGCCAGGATGTAGTCGAGCTCACGCAGGCAGAAATCGGTGGCCGTGTCCTCGTCCCAGCCGTAGCGGAAGGCGTGCGGAAACGGTGCTACCACCACGCCGCCCATCATCGGCTGCAGGCCGGCACGCAGGCCGACGCTGGACGTCGTCATCGACAGCGACCCCATGGTGCGGCCGTGGAAGCCACCGTGAAAGACGATGACGTTGGGCCGGCCTGTGGCCTGGCGCGCCAGGCGCAGGGCGCCTTCGGCGACCTCGGTGCCGGCGCTGGCGAAGAAGATCGCGTCGATGTCACCGGGCATACGCTCGCCCAGACGCTCCGAGAGTTTGAGCAGCGGCTCGTGCATGATGGTGGTGTACTGCCCGTGGATCAGCTTGCCCACCTGTTCCTGGGCGGCCTGCACCACATGCGGATGGCAGTGGCCGGTGCCGGTCACGCCGATGCCGGAGGTGAAATCCAGATAGCGGCGGTCCGCATCATCGATCAGATAGCAGCCTTCCCCACGCACCGCGCGCACGCGCGTCGCCTGTTGCAGCAGCGGCGAGAGATGGCCGGGGTGGTTATGGGTCATCGTGGCGGACTCCTGTCGAGATGAGGTAGGCAGACCCGGCGAGGGTACTGCGCCGATGCGGCGGGTTCAATCGAAGCCGGCGCCGTCTGCGAGTCGTTGCGGCGCCGGCTGTCAGGCGCCGGCTGGTTCGTCTCGTAGCCGCGCCAGCACCGCCTCGCCCACCGCCGTGGTGCCCCGCTCATCACCGCCGTGCGCGGCCAGATCGGCCGATACCACGGTACGCAGGCGATCGGCGGCGCGCCGGGCGGCCGGGTCCTCCTCGCCCATCCAGTCCAGCATCATGGCGGCGGTCAACAGCATGGCGGTAGGGCCGGCGATATCCTGCCCGGCAATGTCGGGCGCACTACCGTGGGTGGGCTCGAACATCGGCGGGCAATGACGATCGGCAGGATTGAGGTTGCAGGACGGGGCCACGCCCATGCCGCCGTTCAGCACCGCAGCCAGATCGGTGAGAATGTCGCCGTGAAGGTTGGAGGCCACCACCACGTCGAATTCCCAGGGCCGGGTGACGAACTTCATGCAGGCGGCATCCACCAGTTCGTGATGGGTAGCCACATCCGGGTAATCGGCGCTGATCTCGGCGAAGACCTCGGTATACATCTCGCCCCAGAATTTCAGCGCGTTGCGCTTGGTGACCAGACACACCTGGGCGCCGCGGCCGCCGAAATCGCGCGCCCGCGAGTCGCGTCGGCGCTGTTCGGTCCGCAGCCGGGCCTGTTCGAAGGCGTGCCGGATGATGCGCGCCGTACCGCGGCGTGTGAACAAGCCGGTCTGGGTGACGATCTCCCGCTCGGTACCGGGGGCCAGCCGCCCGCCCTGCCCGACGTACTCGCCCTCACTGTTCTCGCGGATGACCAGCATGTCGATATCCGCCGCACGGGCGTCGGCCAGATAGCGCGGGGCGCCGGGCAGCGGCCGGCAGGGCCGTTCGCAGGCCCACTGGTCGAAGTGCTTGCGGATGTCGAGCAGCGGCGCCAGGGAATCGGCGTCGGACAGCAGGTAGCGGTCCGGGTTGCTGGTCGGTCCCGGATCGCCCAGCGCACCCAGCAGGATGGCGTCGAAGCCGGCCAGCGTCTGCAGGTAGTCCGTCGGGGCGATCTCGCCGTGCTGCTGATGCCAGGCGTGGGACGGCCAGCCGAAGCGGGTGGCGGTCAGATCCAGGCCTTCGCGGTCCGTCAAGGCCGCCAGCACCCGTTCGGTCTGCGCCATCACCTCGGGGCCGATGCCGTCACCCGGCAACACGGCCACTCGCCACTGCTGTCTCGCCTGCATGGGATTCTCCCGAACGGACGGCGGCACGCGACCGCCGCCCGTCCCGATCCTTCGCTAGAGGGCGTATCCGAAGGCGTCCTGGAACTTGGCCGCGAACTGGTCCGGGGTGAAATGGTGATTCTGGGTGCCGCTATGGGCAATCTTGATCGACCCCATCAGGGACGCGATGCGTCCGCTGGTTTCCCAATCCATGTTGTTGGCAAGACCATATAACAGGCCCGCCCGGTAGGCATCGCCACAGCCCGTCGGGTCCTTGATCGCCGCCGGTTTCACCGAGGGGATTTCATAGGTTGTGCCATCCGCGTGGATGGTCGAGCCCTCACCGCCGCGGGTGACAATCACCGCGCGCACCCGCTCAGCCATCTGCTCCAGAGTCCAGCCGGTGCGATCCATCATCAGCTGCGACTCGTAGTCGTTGACCGCTACGTAGCCGGCCTGATCGATGAAGCGCTTCAGATCGTCGCCGTCGAACATCGGCAGACCCTGGCCGGGATCGAAGATGAACGGAATGCCGCGCTCGGCGAACTGCTCGGCGTGCTGGATCATGCCGTCGCGGCCATCCGGCGAGATCAGGCCGACGCTGATGTCGAGATCGTCCGGAAGCGGCTGGCTGTGGGCCTCGTTCATCGCGCCGGGATGAAAGGCGGTGATCTGGTTATCGTCCAGATCGGTGGTGATGTAGGCCTGCGCCGTGAACGATTCGGGGATGTCTCTGAGGTACTTGCGCGAGATACCCAGCCGGTCCATACGCTCAGCATAGGGTTGGAAATCGGCGCCCACGGTGCCCATGGCGTAGCCATCCCCGCCCAGCAGATGCAGGTTGTAGGCGATGTTGCCGGCGGTGCCGCCGAATTCGCGGCGCAGTTCCGGCACCAGAAAGGCCACATTCAGCATGTGCACCTTGTCCGGCAGTATGTGGTTCGAGAACCGATCCGGAAACACCATGATGTTGTCGTAGGCAAAGGATCCGCAGATGAGCGCAGACATTGGTCTCCCTTCTTAATTCAAACCGATCAGGCCCCACACGACGGGTACCTGGATAAGCGACAGGTGGACCGCAGCCGAGGCCACGTCCTTGGCCGCACCGGACAGATGATGATGCTCCGGGCCGATGCGATCGATCGCCGCCTCGATGCCGGTGTTGAGTAGTTCGGTGATCATCACCAGGAACAGCGACATGACACAGACGGCCTGTTCGAGCCCGTTGTCGCCCCACCACAGTGCGGCGGGTAACAGCAGAACGAACAGCACGGCCTCGATGCGAAACGCCTCTTCGTTGCGCCACGCCCAGCCGAGCCCCCGGTAGGATACGCGTGTTGCGCGCCATAACCGAGGCCAGCCGGACAGGCCGCGGGTCATGTCACCCTGCTGCGGCGACGGTCGGCGCCTGCCACTTGAGGTCGAGTTCCTTGGCCGCCCGCACCTCGTCCAGCCGCCGAACCGGGCAGCTGTAGGGGGCCTGGTGCAGGATGTCCGCGTCGGACTTCGCCTCGTCACGGATGGCAATCATGGCGTCCACGAAGGCATCCAGGGTTTCCCTGGATTCGGTCTCGGTCGGCTCGATCAGCAGGCATTCGGGTACCAGTTGCGGGAAATACACCGTGGGCGCATGGAACCCGTAGTCGAGCAAGCGCTTGGCGAAGTCGCCGGCGCCGACGCCGTATTCCTGCTTTTCGCGCTTGAGGGTGATGGTGAACTCGTGACACGCCCGCCGCGCCGGATAACTCAGCTCGAACCCGGCATCGGCCAGCCGCCTGGCCAGGTAATTGGCGTTGAGGGTGGCGAACTCGGCCACCCGGGTCATCCCCTCGCGCCCGAGCATGCGGGCATAGACATAAGCACGCAGGATCACGCCGGCGTTGCCCATGAAGGCGGACAGCCGGCCGATGCTGTGGGGCCGGTCGCTGTCCTCGACCCAGCAGTACTGGTCGCCGTCGTGCATCACGTAGGGCACTGGGGCGTAGCGACGCAGCCGCTTGCTCACGCCAATGGCGCCCGACCCCGGACCGCCGCCGCCGTGCGGGGTGGAGAAGGTCTTGTGCAGGTTCATGTGAATGACGTCGAAGCCCATGTCGCCGGGCCGGATCTTACCCAGGATGGCGTTGAGATTGGCGCCGTCGTAGTAGAGCAGGCCGCCGGCGTCGTGGACGGTCTCCGCCATCTCCAGGATGTCGCGCTCGAACACCCCCAGGGTGGACGGGTTGGTGAGCATGATGCCCACGGTCTTCGGCCCCACCGCTTCCTTGAGCGCGGCCAGGTTCACGTCGCCGTCGGCGTCGGTGGGAATCTCGCGCACGGTGCAACCGCACATGGTGGCAGTGGCCGGGTTGGTGCCGTGGGCGGCATCCGGCACCAGCACTTCGGTACGCTCGGTTTCACCGTTGGCGTCATGGTAGGCCTTCATCATGGCCACGCCCGCGAATTCCCCCTGGGCGCCGGCCATTGGCGCCAGCGACACCACGTCCATGCCCGTCACCTCGCCCAGCATCACCTGCAATTCGTAGGCGATGCTCAGGAATCCCTGGCTGTATTCCATCGGCGCCAGCGGATGCCGGCCGGTGAACCCGGGCAGCATGGCCAGCGAATTACAGGCCCGCGGGTTGTACTTCATGGTGCACGAACCCAGCGGGTAGAAGTGGGTGTCGATGGAGAAGTTCATCTGCGACAGCCGGGTGAAGTGGCGCACGGTGTCCAGCTCCGAGACCTCAGGCAACCCGAGGGCGGATTCCCGCCGGTAGGCACCCGGGATCAGGTCCGGATCCATCCCGGCAACCGGCGCCTGGCCGGCCGCGCGCCGGCCGGAACGGCTGTGCTCGAAAATCAGCTTTTCGGTCATGACTTCACCATTGCAGGTAGAACTTGCGTCGCCGGGCCTCAGCCCAGCGCCTTGATCGCGGCCTCGTAATCGGGTTCCTGCCCGATCTCGGGCACCAGCTCGCTGTGGATCACCTGATCGTTTTCGTCGACCACCACCACCGCGCGGGCGGACAGCCCCGCCAGCGGGCCCTCGGTAATCAACGTGCCGTAGTCCTGGGCAAAGGACTTGTCGCGCAACATGGACAGCGAGGTGACGCTGTCCAGCCCGTTACTGCTGCAGAAACGACCCTGCGCGAACGGCAGATCGGCCGAGATCTGCAACATGGCCACGCCTGGGTGCGAAGCAGCGCGTTCGTTGAATTCGCGAACCGACTTGGCACACACGTCGGTGTCCACGCTGGGAAAGATATTGAGCACCTTCTTCTTGCCGGCGAAATCGGCCAGCGACTTGTCGGACATGTCGCCCGCGGTCAGCCGGAAATCGGGCGCCCGGGCGCCGGCGGCCGGCAGCTCCCCGGCGATGTTGATCGGATTACCCTGAAACGTGACTTGTGCCATCGATAAACTCCTCGAATATTGCAAAACCGGGGGCGTGGCGCGTCTTGCCTTTCGCCACGATCCACGGGCTTGCCCAGTGTACGTGAGCGACCCCCGGGCTTACGCGCACCGGGTCACGCGGGATGCTAGCAGCCACGGACCGATCGGCTCAGGCCACCTTAGATTTCTTGCCATAGCTCTGCAGGATGTCGGCCAGCGCGTTGGCGTAGGCGTCGAGATCGGCCTCCGTCTTGGTCTCGGTAACGCAGACCAGCAGGCAATCCGACAGCTCGGGAAAATCACGTCCCAGCGCATAACCGCCGAGGATGCCGCGCGCGGTCAGCGCCTCCAGCACCTTGTTCACCGGCTGATCCACCCGCAGCACGGCCTCGTGGAACCCGGGCGCCGTGAAGGCCTCTTCCACGTCAGGCAGCGCGGTCAAGCGCTCCACCAGCCCGCGGGTATTGGCCACGCAGGCGCCGGCCGCCCGCTGCAGACCCTCGGGGCCGAGCAGGCTCATGTGGATGGTGGCCGCGGTTACCAGCAGGCCCTGGTTGGTGCAGATATTGGAGGTCGCCTTGGACCGCCGGATATGCTGCTCGCGCGGCTGCAGCGTCAGCGTGTAGCCCTCGCGGCCTTCAAGGTCCCGGGTGCGGCCGACAATACGGCCGGGCATCTGCCGGGCCAGCTTCTGGCGGCAGCACATGAGGCCGAAGTACGGCCCGCCGGAGGACAGCGGCGCCCCCAGGGGCTGGCCCTCGCCGCAGACGATGTCGGCACCCTTCTCGCCCCACTCGCCCGGCGGCCGGATCAGCGCCAGGGACAGCGGGTTGACCACCGCGATCACCAGCGCGCCCTGTTCATGGGCCCAGTCGGTGATGGCGTCGACGTCCTCGAGCTTGCCGAAGAAGTTCGGTTGCGGAATCACCACCGCGGTCACGTTCGGGCCATCGTACTGGCGCAGCGCGTTCATGTTCGTGGTGCCGGTCTTGCGGTCGTACGGCAGTTCCTCGAAGCGCACGTCCTGATTGCCGCAGATGGCGCGGGCGGTCTTCAGATAGGCCGGATGCACCGTGGCCGGCACCAGGATCCGTGCCGACTTCGCCTTGCGGCTGGCCCGCACCGCCATCAGTGCGGCTTCGGCCATGGCGGAGGCGCCGTCGTAGAGCGACGCATTGGCCACATCCATGCCCGTCAGGCCCGCCATCATGGTCTGGTATTCGTAGATCAGTTGCAGCGTGCCCTGGCTGGCCTCGGCCTGATACGGCGTATAGGCGCTGTAGTACTCACCGCGGGTGGTGATCTCCCACACCGCGGCCGGCACATGATGCTCGTAGGCCCCGGCGCCGATGAAGCACAACGCGCCGGCGTCGCGCGCCGCACGTTCATTCATCAGACGGGAGATCGCCATCTCGGTCATGCCTTCCGGCACGCTGTCGATATGGTTGCCCCGCAGTTCGCGCGGGATCTCGTCAAACAGGTCCTCGATGCTGTCGGCACCGATGGTGTCGAGCATGGACCGGATGTCGTCGTCGGTATGCGGGATGAACGGCATGGATCACGTCTCCGCCATTGTCACTGAGAAATTGCTACTGAAAACCGGTTCAGCCTTCCTCGTCGGCCACCACCTGTTCGTAGGCGTCGGGGTCGAGCAGATCGTCCAGTCCGGATTCGTCGGCGATGGACATCTTCAGCAGCCAGCCCTCGCCGTAGGGGTCGTCGTTGATCAGCTCCGGGGCATCCGCCAGCTGCGGATTGACCTCGATCACCTCGCCGGACAACGGCGCATAGACGTCCGACGCGGCCTTCACCGATTCCACCACTGCCACGGTGTCGCCCGCGGTCAGGGTTTCGCCGGCTTCCGGCAACTCGACGAACACCAGATCACCCAGCGCCCCCTGGGCGTAGTCGCTGATGCCGACCGTGGCCTGGCCATCGTCGTCCAGCCGAACCCATTCATGCGACTTGGCGTACTTCAGGTCAGCGGGTATTTCACTCATCGCATTTCTCCCTTCCCTCTCAGATATGAATGCGCGCGTCGCCGTTGCGCACGAACGGATATTTCACGATGCGGGCGCCACACCAGCGTCCTCGCCGCTCGACTTCGATGCTGTCGCCCTCGGCCCAGTCATGCGGCACCCGGGCCAGCCCGATGGAGCATTTCAGGGTGGGCGAGTAGGTGCCACTGGTGAGCAGCCCTTCGCCCGCCGCATCGTCATGACGCACGATCTGGCCGTGCCGGAGTACGCCCCGGTCGGTCAGCAGCACGCCTACCAGCTTGAACTGCGGGTCGGCGGCCAGGCCGGTCAGCGCGGCGCGGCCGACGAAATCGCGATCGTGCGGCTCCCAGGCCAAGGTCCAGCCAAGACCCGATTCCAGCGGATGGGTGTCTTCGTCCATGTCCTGGCCGTAGAGATTCAGCCCGGCTTCCAGGCGCAGCGTGTCGCGCGCGCCCAGGCCGCAGTGTTCCACCCCGGCGGCGGCCAGCGCCTCCCAGAACGGCGGCAGATCAGCGGCCGGCAGGATGCACTCGAAACCGTCCTCGCCGGTATAGCCGGTACGGCCCACCAGCCGGTCATCGGCGAAGGCGGCGAAGAAGGGCTTGAGTGACGCGGCGGGTTCGCGCAGATCGCTCGGCAGGCAGGTCAGGGCCAGCTCGCGGGCGTTGGGCCCCTGCACCGCGACGATACCGAGATCCGGCCGGCGTTCGACCGTGACCTCGAAACCCTCGGTCCGGGCCTGCATCCAGGCCAGATCCTTGTCGGCGGTACCGGCATTGACCACGGTGCGATAGTGACCGTCGGCGACGTGATAGACGATCAAATCATCGACCACCCCGCCCTGCTCGTTGAGCATGCAGGTGTAAAGGGCCTTGCCGGGGGTATCGGCCCGGGCCACGTCGTTGGCCCAGAGATACCGCAGATACGCGCGGGCGTCGACGCCGCGAACATCGACCGCGGCCATGTGGGAGACGTCGAACATGCCGGCGCGGGCGCGCACGGCCAGATGCTCGTCGATCTGAGAGCCGTAATTGACGGGCATGTCCCATCCGGCGAAGTCGACCATCTTGGCGCCGGCGGCAATGTGCGCGTCAAACAGGGGCGTACGCTTTCCCATGGATATCCCTTTCTCGAGTGGCTCGACCGGGCCGCCTTCCGCGACCCTGCCGCCCCTCTGTCCGGGAACCTGAGAGATTAGCCGTTGCCGGCCTCGCCCCGTCGGTGACCCGCCGCGGCGGGTACTCTCCAGAG
>JAVKCJ010000042.1:0-112251 GCA_040222795.1 Salinisphaeraceae bacterium | reverse complement strand
GAAAACGAGCGTCTGCGCGCCATCGCCGAGAGCAAAAAGGTGGTCATTCTTCCTACGAAAAATCCCAAAAGTGATACATGATGAAATATCTCATAAATACAGATACCTACGATACAGTAGCATGTTATAACCGGACGTAATTTCATGAGCCACCCCCGGGTCGGGACCCACTGACATGACGGCGATCGAGCTCAGCCTGTTCGCGCACCGCATCCGGGCCGTATGCGAGGAAATGGGGGCGGTGCTCCAGCGCGCCGCCTTTTCGCCCAACATCCGCGACCGGCTGGACTTCTCCTGCGCCGTATTCGACGCCAGCGGCTATCTCTCCGCCCAGGCCGCGCACATCCCGGTGCATCTCGGGAGCATGGCCTATGCCATGCGGGGCATCGTCAGCGACCGCGACTGGGCGCCCGGCGACATGCTGGTGCTCAACGATCCGTTTCTGGGCGGCACGCATCTGCCGGACGTGACCATGATCGCGCCGCTGTTCGAGCGCGGCCGGCTGATCGCATTTGTCGCCAACCGCGCCCATCATGCGGACATCGGCGCCGAATCCCCCGGTTCCATGCCGCTTTCCTCATCGCTGGAGGAGGAGGGGCTGGTGATTGCCCCCACCCGGCTGCTGCTCGACGACAGGGTCGATGAGGCCGTGTTCAACCGGCTGGTGGCGCCGCTACGCGATGCCACCATCTCGCGTGGTGATTTTTCCGCCCAGATCAGTGCCAACCGGGTGGGATTGCAGCGTCTGCAGGCGCTCATCGACGCCCAGGGGGCGGACGGCTTCCTGCAGGCACTGACCGATTACAACGAGTACGCCCGCCGGCTGGCGGCCAGCGCGCTGGCGGCGATTCCGGACGGCGACTACCGCTTCACCGATCATCTCGACGACGATGGCCAGGGCAACCGCGACCTGGCCATTGCCTGTCGCATCCGGGCCCGGCAGGGCGCGATGCAGGTGGACTTCACCGGCAGCGCGGGCCAGACCGCGGGCAACGTCAACTGCCCCATCTCGGTTACGGCCGCCGCGACCCTGTATGTCTTTCGCTGCCTGATGCCGGCGGATCTGCCCGGTTGCGCCGGCGCGTTTCACGATATCGATATCTCGGCACCGGCCGGCTGCCTGCTCAATGCGCAGCGGCCGGCGGCGGTGGCGGCCGGTAATGTAGAGACCAGCCAGCGCATCGTCGATGCGGTACTGGGGGCGCTGGCGCAGGCGCTGCCCGAGCGTATTCCCGCCGCCAGCCACGGGGGAATGAACAATCTGGCGATGGGCTGGCACGAGGGCGATCAGCCCTGGGACTATTACGAAACCATGGGTGGCGGTCTCGGTGGCGGTCCGGTTCAAGCGGGGGCCGCGGCGGTCCAGGCGCACATGACCAACACCCGCAATACCCCGGTGGAAGTGCTGGAGCGGCATTTCCCGGTACGCGTGCGCCGCTACGAAATCCGCCGCGGCACGGGCGGCGGCGGTCGGCATCCCGGCGGCAACGGGCTGCTCCGGGAGCTGGAATTCCTGGGGCCGGCCCGTTACACCCTGCTGACCGAACGGCGCCGGCGCGCCCCCTGGGGCCTGGCCGGCGGTAGCGATGGCGCCATGGGTGACAATCGCCTCAACGGTCAGGCGCTGCCGGGCAAATGCCAGGGCCGGGTGGGGCCCGGCGACCGGCTGGTCGTGGCCTCGCCGGGTGGTGGCGGCTGGGGCGGTGACGACAACACCGGCCCGGGTGGTGGCGTACAATAGCGGCTTTGGTCCCACGATACGGAAACGACAACCCATGACTGGCGACGCGCTCGAAATCATTCGGCAGGAAGTCGAGAACAACCCGGTGGTCCTGTACATGAAGGGCAGTCCGGATTTCCCGCAGTGCGGTTTTTCCGCGCAGGCCGCCGAGGCCCTGAAAATCTGCGGTGTGCCGTTCAAGGCGGTGAACGTGTTCGAGGATGAGGAAATCTATCGCCAGGGGGTGAAGCTCTACTCCAATTGGCCGACGATTCCGCAGCTGTTCGTCAAGGGCGAGCTGGTGGGCGGTTCCGACATCATCATCGACCTGTACAAGTCCGGCGAACTGCAGACCATGCTGCAGGAGGCCGCCGACGCGGCCTGATCCCGGCGCCTACCGCGGTCACCGAAACCCGCCCGGCCAGCGTGCCCGGCGGGTTTTTTCGTGAATGTTGCCCGGCTCTGCCGACACCCGACGGTCACGGCGCGGGTGCTAGAATGGCGCACAACAACCCCGCGCGACGATTAATCACCGCCAGGAGGAGTGCGCACGCATGGCCTACAAGCACATCCGCTACCCCGAGTCCGGTCACAAGATCACCGTGGAAAACGGGCAGATGCAGATACCCGATAACCCCATTCTGGGTTATGTCGAGGGGGACGGCATCGGACCGGACATCACCAAGGCCTGCCTGCGCATCTGGGATGCGGCGGTGGAAAAGGCTTACGGCGGCAAGCGCAAGGTGCACTGGGCCGAGCTTTTCATGGGGGAGAAGGCCGCCCGGCTGTATGACGGCGACTACTTCCCGGCGGAAACGCTGGATGCGATCCGCGATCTCTGGGTTGCCATCAAGGGCCCGCTGACCACGCCCGTGGGCGAGGGCTTTCGCTCGCTCAACGTGTCGCTGCGCCAGGCGCTGGATCTGTACGCCTGCGTGCGTCCGGTTCGCCATTACGCCGGCGTGCCCAGCCCCCTCAAGGACCCCGGCAAGGTCGACGTGGTGATCTTTCGCGAGAACACCGAGGACGTCTACTGCGGCATCGAATACCAGTCCGGTACCGAGGAAAACGAAAAGCTGGCGAAGTTCCTGCGCGAGGAGATGGGCGCCGAGTTCTTCGACAAGGCCGGTATCGGCATCAAGCCGATCTCCGAATTCGGCACCAAGCGGCTGGTGCGCAAGGCCATCCAGTACGCCATCGACAACGGCCGTGAATCCGTGACGCTTGTCCACAAGGGCAACATCATGAAGTTCACGGAAGGTGCCTTCCGCTCCTGGGGCTATGAAGTCGCGCGCGAGGAGTACGGTCACTGCACCATCACCGAGGACGAACTCTACTCGGAGTACGGTGGCCGTCAGCCGGAAGGCAAGATCGTCATCAAGGACCGCATTGCCGACATCATCTTCCAGCTGATGCTGCTGCGGCCGGACGATTTCGACGTGCTCGCCACCATGAACCTGAATGGTGACTATCTCTCCGATGCCTGTGCGGCGGAAGTCGGCGGCATCGGTATCGCGCCGGGCGCCAACATGTCCGACAACATCGCGGTGTTCGAGGCCACCCACGGTACTGCCCCGAAGTACGCGGGCCAGAACAAGGTCAACCCCGGGTCGCTGCTGTTCTCGGGCGTGAACATGCTCGAGTATATCGGCTGGCAGGAGGCCGCCGACCTGATCAGCCTGGCCTACCCGGAAGTGCTGGCGGACGGCATCGTCACCTATGACTTCGCCCGCAACATGGAAGGCGCCACCGAGGTCGGCACCAGCGAATTCGCCGACGCCCTGATCGAGCAGATCAAGGGTGGCATCGACCTGGAAACCAAGCGCAAGCAGCGGGCGGAGAAGCTCGCCCGCGAGCGCAAGCAGCGCGAGATCCGGCGTCTGCTGCAGCCGCTGGAGGAGATGATCGCCTCCGGCCGCACGCCGCACACGGTGGGCGACGTGATGACCCGCACCCTGATCACCACCGACGACGCCACCACCGTGCATGACGCCATGCACCAGATGCGCCAGAGCAACGTCAGTTCGCTGGTGGTGGAGCCCAACGCCGATGGCGTCTGGGGCATCATGACCCGGCGTGACATCGTCACCAAGATCGTCAAGGAGAATAAGTCGCCGGTCGATCTGACGGTGGGGCAGATCGCCACCCGGCCGGTGATCACGGTACCGCCGCAGACCCATCTGCACGAGGCCGCCAACGTGATCTCGGAAAAGAACGTCAGCCGCCTGCTGGTGGAAAAGGACGGCGAGATGGTCGGCATCACCACCGAGACCGATATCTTCGGCGCGATCGAGCAGTTCGGGTGGATTCCCGAGCCCGAATAGGGCAGCTATTCGGGGGTTTCATGTTTCGGGTGCCGTCTTTCGCGTTGTGACAGCTCTCCCTCGTCGATCCCGTCGATGCGTTGTCCCGCACGAAACATGAAACACGAAACACGAAACAAGCAGCGCGCCTTCGGCATCCTGCTGATCGGCGACGAGCTGCTCAGCGGCAAGCGCACCGATAAGCACCAGCCCCGGGTCATCGAGCTGCTCGACCAACGCGGCCTGGAGTTGTCTTGGTCGCTGACGGTGGGGGATGACCCCGAACGGCTGACCGACACCCTGCGCTGGACGCTGGCACGCGGCGATGTTGTCTTCTCCTTCGGCGGCATTGGCGCGACCCCGGACGACCGGACGCGCCAGTGTGCCGCCGCGGCAGCCGGGGTACCGATGGCGATCCACCCCGAGGGCCGGGCCGAACTGGAGGCGGTGTTCGGCGAGCGCACCTACCCGCAGCGTATCCAGATGGTGAACTGGCCCGAGGGATCCAGCCCGATTCCGAACCCGGTGAACCGGGTACCGGGCTTTTCCCTCGGCAGCCACCATTTCGTGCCGGGGTTCCCCAGTATGGCCTGGCCCATGATCGAGTGGGTACTCGATCACCGATACGTTAGCGACGCCCCGTCCGAACGTGCGCTCGAATACCGGCTCGAGGCACGGGATACCGCCGAAAGCGACCTGATCGACGCCATGAACGACGTCATGGCCACGCATCCCGGAGTGCGTTTGTCGTGTCTACCCAATGCCAGCGGTCGGCGGGTGATCGAGTTCGGACTGCGTGGCGCGCCGGCGGCAGCGGCGGCGGCCTACCAACAATTGGCCGGGCACCTGGACACGTTGAACGTGGCCTGGCGGGCACTGGCAGCCCCGGCAAGGAAGCAGACGGGCACCGGGTCGCGTAACATCGACGCATAAAACGGCACGGCACGGTGGAGGCCGTCGATCCATGGGCAGTAGCAGCGGGTTGTTCGCGCGAAATCGGGCGGTGCTGCGGGCGCGGGTGTCGCGGCATGCCTATCTCGGCCTGGGCATTGCCTGCCTGTCGGTTTTCGTCGCCACCCTGCTGACCGCCTGGCTCGACCACGGCGGTATCTCGCTTGCCACCCTGGCCGCCGCCCAGCAGCAGTCTCCAACGCTGTGGCTGCTCGACCTCATGCCACTGGTTTTCGCTTTCTGGGGGCAATACGTGAGCGTGATAATGGCCAGCGAGGCCGGCGCCATGGTCATGGATCAGACGGAGTCCCTGCGTGCCCGGACCCAGTATCTCGAGGCCCACGCGGCGCAGCTGTCCCACCGCGACGAACTGACCGGCCTTGCTACCCGCAACGCCTTGCTGGCGGAACTGGAGCGATTGCTCGCCGCCCCGGATCACGGCCTCGCAATCGTCGGATTGCTGGTGCTGGATCTGGACGGCTTCCGGGAGATCAACGACGCGTTCGGTATATCGGCCGGTGACGATATTCTGCGTGCGGTGTCTCGCCGGTTGGGACGCGTCATGCCAGATGGCTCGCTGTCGGCTCGCCTTGAGGGTGACTGTTTTGCCGTCATGCTGCCCGGGCTGCGTGATCGTGGCCAGTTGACGGATCTGGCCGCGGCTGCCACGCGGACCCTCTCCGCTCCCTGCACGGTCGGTGACAATCGCCTGAACCTGTTTGCCAGCATCGGTGCTGCCAGTTACCCGAGTGACAGCCTGGATGCAGAGTCACTGCTGGGTCATGCAATGGCGGCCATGTACCAGGCCAAGCGGGCCGGAGGGCACATCGTGTTGCACGAGGCCCGTACCGAGCCGCTGGACCCGCAGATGCTCAGCCTGACGGCGGAACTGCGATCAGCGATCGATCGCGACGAACTGTTGCTGTTCCTGCAGCCCATTGTCACCGCCGATACCCGCCGGCTGGTGGGGGCGGAATGTCTGGTGCGATGGCAGCACCCCCGGCGTGGGCTGCTACCGCCCGGTGAGTTCGTGCCCCGGGCCGAGCGCAGCGGGTTGATCGTGCCGTTGTCGGATTGGGTGATGCGCGAAGCCCTGGCTATCGCCGCGAATCTGCGGGCGTGCGGACAGGACCTGCGGCTGTCCGTGAATGTATCCCGGCGGGCCCTGACCGAACCCGGTTTTGCCGAGCTGATGACGCGGTATCTGGCCGAACGCGAAATACCCGCCGACCGGCTGATGCTGGAGCTTACGGAGCAGACGCTGATGTCGGACGAACCGGCAGGCCGGGCGGTGATGGGTCAGTTGCAGGCGGCCGGTGTGGGGGTCGCCATCGACGATTTCGGCACCGGCCATTCCCAGCTGGCCTATCTGAAATCGTTGCCGGTTGCGCAGATCAAGATCGACAAATCCTTCGTCAGCGACGTCACCACCTCATCCACGGATTTCGCCATCGTGCGCGCGCTGGTGGAACTGGCGCATGCGCTGGATATCCAGGTAGTGGCCGAGGGTATCGAGCAGGAAACCCAGGCACAGGCACTCGCCGGGATCGGCTGCGATCTGTTACAGGGCTATCTGATCGGCCGGCCGATGCCGGTCGACGCGTTCAGGGCATGGATCGAACAACCGGCACAGTCTCACTCCTCGGCGGGTTGAGACCGCCGCGCAAAGACCACCAGGCAGGCCGCGGCAACTACCAGAACGGTTCCCGCCAGGCTGAAAAGGTCCGGAATCTCCGCCCAGATCCACCAGCCCCACAGCCCGGCGAAGATGACCGCCGCGTATATCAGCGATCCCACATGCGCGGCCGGCGCCACGCTGTAGGCCCGGGTAAGCAGGATCTGGCCCAGGGTGGCAAAGCCGCCGGCTCCCAGCATTGCTAGCCAGGCGCCGGTTGAGGGCGACTGCCAGAGATAGACGGCCGGCCCCAGCGAAATCAGCGTGCCCAGGGTCGTGAAATAGAACACGGTACGGGTGGCCGGCTCGGTGGTGCTCAGGGCGCGGATGGCGACCATCGCCACCGCCGCGAGCACGCCAGCGGCCAGCCCGATCAGGCCCACCGGCGACACCAGCCCGGCGTCGGGCTTGAGAATCAGCGCCACTCCGACGAACCCGATCAGCACCGCCGGGAGGATGCGCCGGGCCGGACGTTCGCCCAGCCAGAGCCAGGCAATGAAGGGAATGAATAGCGGCTGGCTGTAGTTGAGCAGCACCGCGTTGGCCAGTTGCATCCGTGAAATGGCGAAGAAGAAGCAGTACATCGCGGTAAGCCCCGCGGCGGCGCGCAGCAGATGCGCCCAGGGCCGGCGGGTAGCCAGACCCGTGAGGCCCGGCTGCAATAGCCATGGAAGCAGGATCAGCAACCCGAAGGCGTTGCGCAGAAACACCACCATGGGGTTTGGCAACTCGGCTGCCGCCAGCTTGACCAACGCGCCCATGGTGGCAAAGGCTGCCGCACCGGCCACCGCATAAATGGCGCCGTGCTGCAGGTTCTGGCGCATCAACGCGGGGCGAAGCGGTTGAACCGTTCGCCTGTCCCGCTTACTGCCTGTTTTCGCCGGCCAGGTACAGCCAGGTGCCGACTACCGTATCCGGGTTCAGCGACATGCTCTCGATGCCCTGATCCAGCAGCCAGCGGGCCAGGTCCGGATAGTCGGACGGGCCCTGGCCGCAGATGCCGATGTACTTGCCGGCGTCGCGGCAGGCACGGATGGCCCGCTCCAGCATGAACTTTACCGCCGGGTCGCGCTCGTCGAACAGGTGCGAGATCAGGCCGGAATCACGATCCAACCCCAGCGTGAGCTGGGTCATGTCGTTGGAGCCGATGGAGAAGCCGTCGAAGTGTTCGAGGAACTGCTCGGCCATGACCGCGTTCGAGGGCAGCTCGCACATCATGATCAGCTTCAGATCATCCTTGCCGCGCTCCAGCCCGTGCTTGGCAAGCAGACGGGTGACGCCCTCGGCCTCGCCCACCGTGCGCACGAAGGGAATCATTACCTGCACATTGGTCAGGCCCATGTCGCCGCGCACCCGCTTGACCGCGGCCAGTTCCAGCTCGAAGCAGGCACGGAAGTCGTCGGAGAGATAGCGCGAGGCGCCGCGGAAGCCCAGCATCGGGTTTTCCTCGCCGGGTTCATAGGCCTCGCCGCCGATCAGGTTGGCGTACTCGTTGGACTTGAAATCCGACAGCCGCACGATCACCGGCTCCGGCGCGAAGGCTGCGCCGATGGTGGCAATTCCCTCGGCCAGCCGGTCCACATAGAACGCCACAGGGTCTTCATAGCCTGCAATGTGGGCGGTGATGGTCTTCTGCAGGGCCGGCGTCTGCTGGTCGAATTCCAGCAGCGCGCGGGGGTGCACGCCGATCATCCGATTGATGATGAATTCCAGCCGCGCCAGCCCCACGCCGCGGTTCGGTGTCATGGCGAAGTCGAAGGCCCGATCCGGGTTGCCCACATTCATCATGATCTTGACGCCGATGTCCGGCATCTCGTCGAGCTGGACCTCGTTGATGTCGAAATCCAGCTCGCCGTCGTAGACGAACCCGGTGTCACCCTCGGCGCAGGACACGGTGACCGGCGTGCCGTCGGCCAGAACTTCGGTGGCGTCACCGGTGCCCACCACCGCGGGAATGCCCAGCTCGCGCGCGATGATGGCAGCATGACAGGTGCGGCCGCCGCGGTTGGTCACGATGGCAGCGGCTCGCTTCATCACCGGTTCCCAGTCCGGATCGGTCATGTCGGTGACCAGCACGTCGCCGGGCTGCACGCGACTCATCTCGCGGATGGAGCTGACGTTGCGTACCCGGCCGGCGCCGATGCGCTGGCCGATCGAGCGGCCTTCGGCCAGCACCGGGCCGGTTGCCTTGAGCCGGTAGCGTTCCAGAGTGCTCGCGCCCTGGCGACTACGCACGGTCTCCGGCCGCGCCTGCAGGATGTAGAGCTCGCCGGTTTCGCCGTCCTTGCCCCACTCGATGTCCATCGGGCGGCCGTAGTGGTTCTCGATGATCACCGCCTGGCGGGCCAGATCTTCCGCGTCGGCGTCGGTCAGCGAGAACCGCTGCCGATCGGCCTCGTTCACGTCGATGAATTCCGTGCTCTTGCCGTGGCTGGTGTCGTCCGTATACACCATCTTCAGCGCCTTGCCGCCGAGGATTCGCCGCAACAGGGCGGGGCGGCCGGCTTCCAGATTGGGTTTGTAGACGTAGAACTCGTCCGGGTTCACGGCCCCCTGGACCACGGCCTCGCCCAGGCCGAAGGAGCTGGTGATGAACACCACCTTGTCGAAGCCGGATTCGGTATCGATGGTGAACATCACGCCGGACGCGCCGGTGTCGGAGCGCACCATCCGCTGGATGCCGGCGGACAGCGCCACCTGATCGTGGGCGAAGCCCTGATGCACGCGGTAGGAGATGGCGCGGTCGTTGAACAGCGAGGCGAACACGTCCTTGATCGCCAGCATCACGTTGTCCAGCCCGCGCACGTTCAGGAAGGTTTCCTGCTGGCCGGCGAAGGAGGCATCGGGCAGATCCTCGGCAGTGGCCGAGGAACGCACCGCCACCGATATCGACTCGTCGTCGCCGGCCAGTTCCTCGTAGGCGGTTTCGATCTGCTCGGCCAGGCCCGGCGGGAAGGGGTGATCGATTACCCAGCGACGGATGCGTTCGCCGGTTTCGGCCAGCGCGTCGACGTCGTCGGTATCCAGCTCGGCCAGCGCGGCGTTGATGCGTTCGTCGAGCTTGTCATGGGCGAGAAACTCCCGGTAGGCTGCTGCCGTTGTGGCAAACCCGCCCGGCACGTTGACCCCGGCCTCCTTGAGGTGACTGATCATCTCGCCCAGCGAGGCATTCTTGCCGCCGACGGACTCGACGTCGCCCATTCCCAGCTGCGAAAACCAAACAACGTGACGCTGACTCAAAACTCCACCCTCCGCGGGTCGCGATGTGGTCGAAAGGCGCGCATTTTACATGGTCGGCGTCCGGTGCGTCCGGCCGGTACGGCGCGATGAGCGAGGCGGCCGGCAAGCGCTGGGTGTTCTTCCTGTCGGATCGCACCGGGATCACGGCCGAAACCCTTGGCGCCACGCTGCTCACCCAGTTCGATGAAGCCGAGTTCAAGCAGTCGACGCTGCCCTTCATCAACTCCGAGGACAAGGCGCGTGCCGCGGTCGAATACATCGATCAGGTAGCCGGCAGCAGTGGCATGAAACCGATCGTGTTCTCGACCACGGTCAGCGACGAGGTACGGGTGATCCTGCGGGGTGCCAATGCGTTGTTCCTGGACCTTTTCGATCTGTTCGTGCCGCAGCTGGAGGGCGAACTCAACGTCAAGTCGATGCACCGGGAAGGGCGGGCACACGGCATCGCCGACCGCGATACCTATCAGATACGCATCGACGCCATGAACTACGCCCTGAACCATGACGACGGCGTGGGCGAGGACGGCTACGAGGATGCCCAGGTGATCCTGATCGCGCCCTCCCGCTGTGGCAAAACGCCGGCCAGCATCTACCTCGCCATGCAGCACGGGGTGTTCGCGGCCAATTATCCGCTGACCCCGGAAGACCTCGAGAACCAGCGTCTGCCCCGCATCCTGGAGCCGCATCGCGACAAGCTCTACGGCCTGTCGATCGAGCCCGACCGGCTGCACCACATTCGCAGCGAGCGGCGGCGGGGGAGCCAGTACGCCTCACTGCCTCAGGTGAGCTTCGAGCTGCGCCAGGCGGAAAGCCTGTACAAGCGGCAACGCATTCCTTCCAGCGACACCACCAACATGTCGATCGAGGAAATTGCCACCATGATCATGCAGGAGAAGGGCATCCGGCGGCGCACGTTCTAGCGCGGTCTGCCGCCATGTATTTGGTCACTCTCCCTACCTCGCTTATAGTCGTGGCATGAGTCTTAAGACACGACAGCAACTGGTCCGGGCCGCCACGCCGCGAAGCTTTGCGGGGCTGATGGCGCTGTACGAAAGCAACTTCCGTCGCTTCGTGCGGCTGGTCCCGGAAACCGATCTGCCTTTCGAGCAGGCCCGTTCGAGCAGTCCTACCGATCGGGACCTGCACCTGCGAGTGCTCGAACGCTGCAAGTACACCACCACCGTGCACCTCACCTACTGGTTCGAGGACGGCGCGCCCCGGGCCGACCCCGATCTGCACATCCGCCTGTACCGTGACGCGGGTCTGGCCGAAGCGGTGCACTGCGAGGCCCAATCCCGCTATGCCGCGTTACCCGGCCTGGACCTGGAGAACGAGCGAGCCCTGCACGCCCAGTGGCCGCGCAACCTGCTGCTCAACAAGTGGCTCGCGTTTCTGATTGCGCACGGGCATGGATTCGCCACCGTCAATCGCCCGCGTCAGCGGAGGTAGCACCAGCCGCCCACCGCGCGCGTATTTCTTCACGCCGCGATCGAAAAACGTGCCAGCTGACTGGAACTGCCGAAGGCGGGGTGGGACGGTCCGATTCCGGCAAACCGTACCCGGTAGCGCTGACGCTTTGCCACGCCGGTACACCATTGCTGGAACTGGGAACGCGTCCACTCGAAGCGATGGTCCGGGCGCCGGCGCTGGCCGGGTGACAGGCCATGCAGCCGGTTGTATTCGCGGTTGGGGGTGGTCATCACCAGAATCCGGGGCCGCAACCGCCCGAACACCGCCTGCTCGACCTGCGGCAAGTGACCAGGGTCGACGTGTTCGATGGTCTCCAGCATCACGCCGGCGTCGACGCGCGGAATCGGCCACATGGCATCGGTGAACGAATGCAGGCACACGTGCAGGTCCGGATCCGGCCGCAGCAGGTCGATGCCGAGAACCATTCTGGCCCTGGTCAGCGCTCGGATATCGGTATCGACGCCGATCAGGCGGGTGAATTGCCGGTGTTCGCGCAGCCGTTGCAGCAGTTCACCGCGACCGCAGCCGAGATCGGCAACGTGTCGGGCGCCGTCGGCAAGCAGCTCGCGGATGACGGCGTGGAAGCGCGCCTGATGCAGGGCAGTGGCCATGCCTCAGCGGGAGGGAAGTCGGGTGCCGGGCATGACGCGATTATCGCCGCTTCGATGCCGTGACGCGAGTGTCCGGCATGGGATCGGTGTCTGGGCATAGCAGACAGGCGTCTGCGGTATGGCGAATTTCAGGCCTCCAGCCAGTTCTCCCCGGGCAGACCCGGAACACGCGCAAACTCGGACAGGTTGGCCGTGACCACCGTAAGCCCGAGGCTGACTGCCTGCGCCGCGATCAGCAGGTAATTGGGAGCCGAAGTGTTGAAGCGCGGTTTCCCATGAGGTGAGCGAGTCTTCGCTTCGGGGTATTCCGTTGGGGTTCCCGGGGTGCTTGCTTCATGCAGGCACAAAAAACCCCGCCGGAGCGGGGGTATTTGGTGGAGGCGGCGGGAATCGAACCCGCGTCCGCAGGAACTCCACCCTCGGATCTACATGCTTATTCCGCCTTTGGTTGTCGGCGATTGCTACCCGGCGGACAGGGACAACAAACGCTTAGTCCCGTTTACTCTTAGCGGGTCCGCCCGGGACGGGGCTTCAACCGCGATCCTGTGAGGTATGACGTTCGAGTCCGGGAGCACAGGCACTCGCCGGGTCGAACGCTAGCGGGTTTTAGGCCGCCAGAGCGTAGTTGTCGTCGTTGGCAACTATCTTTGTTGCAACCGGTTTATCGAGGTGGATTGCAACCTCGGCATGCACCTTGGGTTTTGACACCTGCGTCGAAGCCATGTCGCCCCCGTGATCACCGATGATGATAGCAGCTTGCCGTCATCGATGTGCAGTAACCGTGGGGTCGATTGGCGGCGACGCAAGGGATCGACTCCGCCGCAGATGATGAGGCTCGGGGAGGGTCAGCTCCGCATGATCTGCGCCTTGCGGCGCTGCCAGTCCTGGTCCTTCTTGTCCTGGCGCTTGTCGTACTTGGCCTTGCCCTTGGCCAGGGCGATTTCCAGCTTGGCCCGGCCGCGCTTCCAGTAGAGGGCGGTGGGGATCAGGGTATAGCCGCGCTGCTCGGTGGCGCCGATCAACTGGGCCAGTTCCCGCTCGTGCAGCAGCAGTTTGCGCGTACGGGTGGGATCCGGGTCGACGTGGGTGGAGGCGTCGGGCAGGGGATGGATGTGCGAGCCCAGCAACCATGCCTCCGCATCCTTGAGGATGACGTAGGCTTCGGTGATGCGCCCCTTGCCCGCGCGCAGGGCCTTGACCTCCCAGCCGGCAAGAACCAGTCCGGCCTCGTAGCGGTCCTCGAGAAAGAAATCGTGCTTGGCCTTGCGGTTGAGCGCGATGGTCGAGGAGGGCTGTTTGGGGGATTTCGCCTTGCTCATGTGTCGTAGTATAAGTGATTGAAAGTCCGAGTTTTGCGTGAGTCCCTTGGAAGTTAACCCGACGCGCTGGTCGTCGCCCGCCACATTCGTGATGGCGGCGGCCGCGGCCGTGATCGGCCTGGGCAATGTGTGGCGGCTGCCGTTCCTGGCCGGCGAATACGGCGGCGGCGCCTTTTTGCTGGTCTACGGATTGGCGCTGGCCGCCATGGCGCTGCCGCTGCTGGTGGGCGAGCTGATGCTGGGCCGCGGCGCCCGCACCGATCTGGTTGGCATGATCGGCCGCTGGGCGCAGGCCTCGGGGCTTTCCCGGCGCTGGGGCGTGATGGGTTACCTGGCGCTGCTCGGGGCGGTCATGGTGTTGTCCTACTACAGTGTGATTGCCGGCTGGAGTATGGCCTACCTGTTGCGGTCCGCCGCAGGGCTGCTGGAAGGCCTGGACCGTGGCGGCCTTCGGGCCGGTTTCGTTGAACTGGCGGGCGATCCGGAAAAAGGGCTGGGCTGGCACACGTTGTTCATGGTGGCGGCCGCCGTGTGCGTGGCCCAGGGGTTGCGCCGGGGTATTGAATCCACCGCCCGCTGGATGCTGATCGTCGCACTGCTGGCGCTGCTGGTATTGCTGGCCATGGCGGCCGGGGAGGGGTTCCCGGCCGCGGTCGAGTATCTGTTCCGGCCCGATTTTACGGCTCTGGGCTGGCGCGGGGTCATCGATGCCTTTCATCAGGCCTTTTTCAGCCTGAGCCTTGGGGTCGGGGTGATGCTGGCCTACGGGGCCTATCTGCCCGACGGCTCGTCGCTGGTTCGGGTCAGTCTGGCGGTGATGCTGCTGGATACCGCGTTCGCGCTGATTGCTGGGCTGGCGATCGTGTCACTGATACAGGGTGCCGGCATGGCGCCGGAAAGTGGTTTGCCGCTGGTGTTCGAACTGCTGCCGGCGGCGGGCGGTGGTGGCTGGAGCGTGACCCTTTTCTTTTTCATGCTGATGCTGGTCACGCTGACCAGCGCCGTCGGACTGCTAGAGCCGCTGGTGGTCTGGCTGATGGCGCGTCTGCAGGTGTCGCGGGTGGTCGCTGCCTGCGGCGCGGGGATGGTGGTGTGGTTCATCGGCCTGGGCACGCTGCTGTCGTTCAACGTGCTGGCGGATATCCGGCTGCTGGATCGCACGCTGTTCGACTGGCTGTCGATGATGAGTTCCCGCTTCCTGTTGCCGGCCTTCGGGCTGTTGCTGTGCGTGTTCATCGGCCGGTCCCTGCCGATCACCGCGCTGCGCGAGGCCTGGGCGGGCAAGCCCTGGTTCGGACTCTGGCACTGGTTGCTGCGTTATCCCACCCGTATCGGCCTGATCGCGGTGCTGCTGCACTCCCTGGGGGTGTTCGAATTTCTGGAGCGGCTGTGGAGCACGAACTGAACGTCGAGGTCGCGTTCGCGCGCCCGGGCGTGCAGACCCTGCGCGTCGTTCGACTGCCGGCCGGCAGCACCGCCGCGGAGGCGGTGGAAGCCTCGGGGATTCTCGAAATGCACCCGGAAATCGACTGGCCGGGGGCCCCGCTGGGCGTGTTCGGGCGTCGGGTGGCAGCAGATCAGCCGCTGCGCGACGGCGATCGAGTGGAGATTTATCGGCCGCTCACGGCTGATCCCAAGGAACTGCGCCGGCGGCGGGCCGGGCGGTAGCTGCTAGGGCGCCCGTGGCGTCTGCTGGCCGCCGCTGTTATCGATTAGCGGCGGCTCCTCGAGATCGTCCGGATCCTCGTCGATCTGCTGCTGCTCTTCCGGCAGCAGTGCCTCGTAGCTTTCGTCGCCGTCGATGCTGGCCAGGGCGCCGTCGCTGAACTGCAGGCTCAGCTTGCTTTCACGGGCCTTGCCGCGGGTGTTGCGGTAGTAGAACAGATAATCCCAGCGGTTCGGCTGGAAGTTGCTGACCACCAGCGGCGTGCCCAGCAGGTAGCGTACCTGCGGTGGCGTCATGCCGAGTTCCAGCTGCTGCACCTTGTCCTGTGTCACCACGTTGCCCTGCAGAACGGGCACTCGGTAGTAGCTCGGCAGGGAGCAGCCGGCCAGCGACACAAGGGCGAGCAGAATCAGGACGCGTTTCATGATTATCCGCAACAGGAAAACGCCGGCACTATAAGTCACCGTTGGCGGTGCAGCAATGCGCGCCCTCAGGACTCCGCGTTATCGCGCATTTCCCGCGCATGCTCGAGGGTGCGCTCGGTAATTTCCAGACCGCCGAGCATGCGGGCCAGCTCATCGATGCGGGCATCGTCGTCCAGCAGGCCGATGTCCGTGCGGGTGTGCCCGTCGACCACCTGCTTGGCTACCTGCAGATGATGCCGCGCCTGAGCCGCGACCTGCGGCAGATGGGTCACGCAAAGAACCTGCCCCCGGGCCGCCAGCCGGCGCAGGCAGCGTCCCACGATTTCCGCCACGCCGCCGCCGATGCCAGCGTCGACCTCGTCGAATACCAGCGTGGGAATGGGGGTGCCGCCCACCGCGGCCATCTGGATGGCCAGGCTGATACGGGACAGCTCGCCGCCCGAGGCGACCCGCTCCAGCGGCCGGGGCGCCTGGCCGGGGTTGGCGCTGACCCGGAACTGGATACGATCGTGACCGTGGGCCGACACTGCTGCCTCCGGCCGGGCTTCCACGTCGATTTCGAACCGGCCGGCCGGCATGCCCAGATCGCGCAGACCGTCGGTGACGGCCGCGGCGAGCGTACCGGCGGCCTCGGTGCGGGCCTGGTGCAGCTGGTCCGCGGCGTCGGCGTAATCCGCCTGGAGCTGGTCACGCCGGGTCTGCAACTCGGCCAGCCGCGCCCGGCCGCCTTCGAGCCGTTCGAGCGCGGCGGTCAGTTCGTCGAGCTGGGCCGGCAGTTCCGCCGGTCGGCAATGATGCTTGCGGGCCAGATCCTGGATCGCCTCCATCCGGGCCTCCACGGTGGCCAGGCGTTCGGGGTCGAGGGCGATGCTGTCCAGCTGGCGGCGCAGGTCGTCGGCGGCTTCCTGCGCCTGGATGCGGGCCCCCGAGATCAGTTCGGTCGGGCCGGCGAAGCCTTCCTCCAGCGCGGCCAGGTCGCCCAGCTGGCGTTCGGCCTGGCCGAGCCGGTCGATGGCGCTGGCGCTGTCGTCGTCGGTCAGCAGTGCCAGCAGCGACTGACCGTCGCGCAGCAATTGTTCGGCGTTGGCCAGGCGTCGGTGTTCGGCCGTGAGGGTCTCCCATTCATCCGGCACGGGCGCCAGTGCCTGCAATTCATCCACCTGAAATTGCAGCAGCTCCAGTCGCGACTGGCCGGCGTCGTCGGTGGCGTCCAGCTCGCGGATGTCGCGCTCGCAGGCCTGAAGGTCGCGCACCAGCTCACCCAGCGCCGACAGTTGCGGGGCGAGGCGGCCATGCTCGTCCAGCAGATCGCGCTGTGCGCCGGGCCGCAGCAGGCTCTGGTGGGCGTGCTGACCGTGGATGTCGACCAGGTGCTCGCCCAGTTCGCGCAGGTCACGCCCGGCGGCGGGGGAGCCGTTGATCCAGTGGCGGCTGCGGCCTTCCCGGGAGACCACGCGCCGGATCAGGCAGTCGGATTCATCGGCGAGTTCGCGTTCGGCCAGCCAGGCCCGCGCGGCAGGGGCATCGGCCAGATCGAAGATGGCGCTGATCTCGGCCCGTTCGCGGCCGTCGCGCACGGCGCTGGCGTCGGCGCGGTCACCCAGGAGCAGACCCAGCGCGTCGATCAGAATGGACTTGCCGGCCCCGGTTTCGCCGGAGAGGACGGTCATGCCCGCGCCCAGGCTGAGCTGCAGGTCATCGATGATCGCGAAGTCGCGTATCGCCAGCTCGCTGAGCATGGTGGCGGGTCAGTGGCCGGTCAGGGGATCGCGCTGGCCGCGACCCCATTGCAGCTTGTTGCGCAGGATATTGTAGTAATCGTAGCCGGGCGGGTGGATCAGGGTGAGTTCGCGATCGGCCCGGGCCACGGTTACCCGGTCCCCGGGCACCAGTGTTTCGCTTTCCTGGCCGTCCACGGTAAACAGCGCCTGGGAGCGGTTGGTGGCGCCGATCACGATACCGACCTCGTGCCGTCCGTCGATAACCAGCGGCCGGTCGGACAGGGTGTGCGGACAGATCGGTACCAGCGCCAGGGCGTTCAGACCGGGGTGCAGTACGGGCCCGCCGCCGGACAGCGCGTAGGCGGTGGAGCGGGTGGGGGTGGCCACGATCAGGCCGTCCGCGCGGTGACGGCTGATGAAATTGCCGTCCATGAAGGTGTCGAATTCCAGCACCCGGGCGAACTCGGCGTTGCGGATGACCACGTCGTTGAGCGCCAGGAACGGACCGGCGCACGAACCGTCGGTATGTTCGACCTGGGCGGTGAGCAGCAGCCGGCGATCCCGCACGAAATCGCCCGCCAGCACCTGATCCAGGGTGCGTTCCATCTGTTCCGGCAGGATGTCGACCAGAAATCCCAGCCGACCGAGATTGATGCCCAGCAACGGCGTGTCATGCAGCGCCACGGCACGGCCCGCGTCCAGCAGGGTGCCGTCGCCACCGACCACCATGACCAGGTCGCAGGCTTCGCCGATGGCATGGCGGTCCACCACGTCGCCGGACCAGTCGGGCAGGTGATGGGCGGTGGCGGCATCTACCACCACCTGGCGGTCGCGATCGCGGATCGCCTGCGCAACCCGCCGCACGGTGTCGGCAACGCCTGGGTCACCGCGTTTGCCGACAATGCCGATGACCGTAAATGGTTGCGCCATGCAGTTTCCTCGGCGGCGGACCGGACCGGCCGGCCGCGCGCCTTGACAGCCCACGGGGGCGGCTGCAGTCTCCAGTCGTGCCCGCCTGACCCGATTGATACCCGGAGCGCATTCTGCCTGCATGACCGGTGAAACGGAACACGACCAGCTCGACGACCGCGCCCGGGCATTGCTCAAGACGCTGGTCGAGCGCTATATCCACGACGGTCAGCCCGTCGGCTCGCGGCTGCTGGCACGCTCCTCCGGCCTGCAGGTCAGCGCGGCCACGGTGCGCAACGTGATGGCCGATCTCGAGGATATGGGCTTCGTGGCCTCGCCGCATACTTCCGCTGGCCGGATTCCCACGGTCCGCGGCTATCGCTTGTTCGTGGACGCGCTGCTGGCGCCCGAGCCGCTTGCCGAGCGCGAACTCGACGACATCGAGCAGCAGTTGCGCACCCATGTCCGGGACGGCGACGACGTGCTGGCCTCGGCTTCGCGCCTGCTGTCGTCGCTGTCGGACATGACCGGCATCGTCACCGTGCCGCGTACCGACACCGCCAGCCTGCGGCAGATCGAGTTTCTGCCGCTGTCGGACCGGCGGGTGCTGGCGATTCTGGTGATCAACCAGCGCGAGGTACAGAACCGCATCCTGCAGACCGAACGCGACTACGCGCGCCGCGAGCTCGAACGGGCGGCGGCGATTCTCAATGAACGCTATGCCGGCAAGCCGCTGCTGCAGATCCGCCGGGCCCTGATGCGGGACATGCACGAGGCCCAGGATGACGTGAACCAGGGCTTGCTCAATGCCCTGAACATCGCGCAGAGTGCCTTCGGCGGCAGCACCGCCGATCGCGGCGACTACCGGATGGCCGGGGAAAGCAATCTCATGGGGTTTCCCGAATTCGCCGAGGTCGATCGCTTGCGGCGGCTGTTCGACGCCTTCGAACGCAAACGGGATCTGCTGTCGCTGTTCGATGACTGCCTGTCGGCGGACGGCGTGCGGATTTTTATCGGTGATGAATCCGGCTACCGAGTGCTGGATGAGTGCAGCGTGGTGTCGGCCGCCTACATGGTGGACGGCGACGTGGTAGGCACGCTGGGGGTGATTGGTCCTACCCGCATGGCCTACAACCGGATCATCCCGCTGGTGGACGCCACCGCCAGCCTGCTGGGCACGGCCTTGAAAAGAGCCAACTGACCCCTATCTAGCGCCGGGTAACGGGCGACACACCGCCCGCCCAATCCACCATCCAAGGCGCTAGGAGCAGCATGAGCGAACAGCAACGCCAGTCCGGCCCGCAGCCGGACGACGAGCCGGCACAGCCGACGCCACCGCAGGACGAGCAGGCCGCCGACGCCGGCCAGGCGCCGGCAGACGACGATGCGACCGTGCGCGAGCTCCGCGAGGAAGCCGAGCGGTGCCGGGAACAGGCCCTGCGCGCCCATGCCGAGCTGGAAAACGTGCGCAAGCGGGCCGAACGCGACGTGGCCAATGCACACAAGTTCGCGCTGGAGCGCTTCGCCGGCGAGCTTCTCGGTGTGCGCGACAGCCTGGAGATGGGGCTGTCGGCGGCCGAGGACGACGGCGCCGATGCCACCAAGCTGCAGGAGGGCATGGAACTCACCCGTCGCATGCTGGCGCAGGCGATGGAGAAGTTCGGCGTGGAAGCGGTGAATCCGGACGGCGAGGCCTTCAATCCCGACTTCCACGAGGCCATCTCCACCCAGCCGACGAACGACGTGGCACCCAACACGGTGGTGCAGGTGGTTCAGCGCGGCTACCTGCTCAACGGCCGGGTGCTGCGGCCGGCGATGGTGGTGGTCAGCAAGGCCGCCGAAGGAGATGCCGGGCAGGGTGCTTGAAAAGCCCGCCGCGGCCCCAACTATTGCGGTTAATCAGCAATTTGCGCCATTCGACTCATAACGGATCAAACAGGTAGACATCATGGGCAAGATTATTGGCATCGACCTGGGCACGACCAATTCATGCGTTGCCGTGCTCGAGGGCGACAAGGCGAAGGTCATCGAGAACGCAGAGGGCGAGCGCACCACGCCGAGCGTGGTGGCGTACACCGATGACGACCAGATCATCGTGGGCCGTCCGGCCAAGCGCCAGGCGGTCACCAACCCCACCGACACGTTGTATGCGATCAAGCGTCTGATCGGCCGCACCTTTGATGACCCCACCACCCAGCGGGACATCGACATCGTGCCCTACAACATCGTCAAGGCCGACAACGGCGATGCTTGGGTCGAAGCCCGCGGCAACAAGATGGCACCGCCGGAAGTCTCGGCCAAGGTGCTGCAGAAGATGAAGTCCACCGCCGAAGACTATCTCGGCGAGAAGGTGACCGAGGCCGTGATCACGGTGCCGGCCTACTTCAACGACTCGCAGCGCCAGGCGACCAAGGACGCCGGCCGCATCGCCGGGCTCGAGGTCAAGCGCATCATCAACGAGCCCACCGCGGCCGCGCTGGCCTACGGCATGGACAAGAAGGGCGACAAGAAGATCGCGGTCTACGACCTGGGTGGCGGTACCTTCGATATCTCCATCATCGAGGTGGCGGAAGTCGATGGTGAGCACCAGTTCGAGGTGCACGCCACCAACGGCGACACCTTCCTGGGTGGCGAGGACTTCGACATGGCGGTGATCGACCACATCGCCGACGAGTTCCAGAAGGAGCAGGGCGTGGACCTGCGCAAGGACAAGCTGGCCCTGCAGCGCCTCAAGGAGGCCGCGGAGAAGGCCAAGATCGAGCTTTCCTCGACCCAGCAGACCGAAATCAACCTGCCGTATGTCACGGCCGACCAGTCCGGCCCCAAGCATCTCAACATGAAGATGACCCGGGCGAAGCTCGAGTCGCTGGTCGACGATCTTATCCAGCGCACCGTCGGCCCCTGCAAGACCGCCCTCAAGGATTCCGGCATGTCGGCCTCCGACATCGACGAGGTGATCCTGGTCGGCGGCCAGACCCGCATGCCCGCGGTGCAGGAAGCCGTGACCAAGATCTTCGGCAAGGAGGCCCGCAAGGACGTCAACCCGGACGAGGCGGTGGCCGTGGGTGCCGCCATCCAGGGGTCGGTGCTCTCGGGCGACACCAAGGACGTGCTGCTGCTCGACGTGACCCCGCTGAGCCTGGGTATCGAAACACTCGGCGGCAAGATGACCAAGCTGATCGAGAAGAACTCGACCATTCCGACCCGCAAGTCGGAAACGTTCACCACCGCTGACGACAACCAGCAGGCGGTGACCGTGCACGTGCTGCAGGGCGAACGTGAAATGTCCAGCGCCAACAAGTCGCTGGGCCGCTTCGATCTGGCGGATATCCCGCCGGCGCCCCGCGGTACGCCGCAGATCGAGGTGACCTTCGACATCGACGCCAACGGCATCCTCAACGTGTCGGCCAAGGACAAGGCTACCGGCAAGGAACAGTCGATCGTGATCAAGGCGTCCTCGGGCCTGTCGGACGAGGAAATCGAGAAGATGGTCAAGGATGCCGAGGAGCATGCCGAGGACGATCGCAAGTTCAACGAGCTGATCAACGCCCGCAACCAGGCCGACGGCCTGATCCACGGCGTCGAAAAGAGTCTGAAGGATCTCGGCGACAAGGTTTCCGACGACGAGAAGAAGCCGATCGAGGAGGCCATCAGCGAGCTGCGTGAAGTGCTCGACGGCGACGACAAGGACGCCATAGACCAGAAGACGCAGAAGCTGTCCGAGGCCTCGAGTTCGGTGCTGGAAAAGGCCTATGCCGAGGCTGCCGGCGGCGAGCAGGCCGAGGGGCAGGACGCCGAGGCCGGCAAGACCGGCTCGTCCGATTCCGAGGACGTCGTCGATGCCGAGTTCGAGGAAGTGGACGAGGAAAAGAAATCCGGTACCAACAACTGATGTGATTCGGGATTCGCGATTGCCCACCGGTCGCCCGCATGCCGGGTGGTCGGGGCAAACCGCGAATCGGTGCACCCGGGCGGATAGCCCGGATCGAGTCGGCAGCCGGCAACGGCTGCCGACTTCGTTGTTAGAAACCCATTACCGACCACGGCCCGACAATGAGCAAACGCGACTACTACGAGGTTCTCGGAGTCTCCCGGGATGCTTCCGAAGCCGACATCAAGAAGGCCTATCGCCGCCTGGCGATGAAGAATCATCCGGACCGCAATCCGGATGATGCGGAAGCCGAAGCCCGGTTCAAGGAGGCCTCCGAAGCCTACGAAGTGCTCTCGGATGCCAGCAAGCGTCAGGCCTATGACCAGTTCGGCCACGCCGGCCTGGGCGGCGCCGCCGGGGGCGGCGGTGCCGGCGGTGGCTTCGGCGACATCTTCGGCGATATCTTTTCCGACATCTTCGGCGGCGGCATGGGCGGCGGCCGGTCGCGCGCGGCGCGTGGTGCCGATCTGCGCTATGACCTCAGTCTGGATCTGGAAACCGCCGTGGCCGGCGACGAGGTCAAGATCCGCATTCCCACCCTCGAGGAGTGCGAGCATTGCGACGGGGACGGGGCGGAACCCGGCTCCGACAAGCTGCGCTGCGGTACCTGTGGTGGCGTGGGTCAGGTGCGGCTGCAGCAGGGCTTCCTGTCGATTCAGCAGCCCTGTCCGGATTGCCGCGGTCGCGGCACTGTCATCAACAACCCCTGCATGCGCTGCCGCGGGGAAGGGCGCACCCAGAGCCAGAAGAATCTGTCGGTCAAGGTGCCGCCGGGCGTGGACAACGGCGATCGCATTCGCCTGTCCGGCGAGGGCGAGCCCGGCGACATGGGCGGCCCCCCGGGCGATCTTTACGTGCAGATCAACGTCAAGCCGCACGACCTGTTCACCCGAGACGGCAACGACCTGCGTTGTACCGTCCCGCTGAACATGGTGACCGCGGCGCTGGGCGGCGAAATCGACGTGCCCACGCTGGCGGGCAAGGTCAGCCTGCGGATTCCGCCGGAAACCCAGAGCGGCCGGGTATTCCGGCTCAAGGGCAAGGGCGTGAAGTCGGTGCGGGCCTCGGCCCCGGGCGACCTGTTGTGCAAGGTGGCGGTGGAAACGCCGGTGAACCTGACCAAGCAACAGAAGGAACTGATGGAAGAGCTGGCCGCCAGCCTCGACAAGGGCGGCTCCCGTCACAACCCGGAATCCAGCTCCTGGCTGGACAAGGCCAAGCGCTTCTTCGAGGAGCACCTGGGGTAACAGAGAGCAATCTGCGGATTACGCCGATTGCGCAGATTTACCGGAGAAGAAACAGCTGTTTTCTTGATTGGTGGCATCCTCGATAGCTTTCCGCATCACATCCACGAACGCGTCGTGCCTCAAAGAATCTGCGCAATCGGCGTAATCGGCGGATACTTTCTTCTGAAGTCATGGCTCGAAAGGTCAACTCATGAGTGACGTTAAAGTCGCGATCAATGGCGCCGGCGGCCGCATGGGCCGCAATCTGGTGAGCGCCTGTGTGGCGGCCGACGGGCTGAGCCTGAGCGCGGCATTCGAGGCGGCGGATTCGCCGTTCATCGGAGCCGATGCCGGGAGTCTGGCGGGCGAGCAGACGCTGGATGTGGCGATTGCCACGGCCGATACCCGGCGTGACCACGCCTTCGACGTGCTGGTGGATTTCACTCGGCCCGAGCCGTCCCTGATTGCGCTGGCGGATTGTCGTGCCATGGGGGCCGCGATGGTGATCGGCACCACCGGTTTCGACGAGGCCCAGATCGCCGAGATCGACGCCGCCGCCATCGACATCCCGCTGGTATTCGCTCCGAACATGAGTGCCGGGGTTAATCTGACCCTGAAGCTGCTCGAGATGGCCGCCCGGGCGCTGGGCGATACGGTCGACATCGAGATCATCGAGGCCCATCACAGCCACAAGGTAGATGCCCCCTCCGGCACCGCCCTGAAGATGGGCGAAGTGGTTGCCGGTGCGCTGGGGCGGAATCTCGGTGACTGTGCGGTGTACGGCCGCGAGGGGCACACCGGCGAACGGGATCGCAAGACCATCGGCTTCGAGACCATCCGTGCCGGCGACATCGTGGGCGAGCACACGGTGCTGTTCGCCGGCGACGGCGAGCGTCTGGAAATCAGCCACAAGGCCTCCAGCCGGACAACCTTTGCCAGCGGAGCGATGCGGGCGGCCGCCTGGGTGGCGGGCCGCGCACCGGGCCGTTACGACATGCCGGATGTGCTCGGTCTGAGATAGACCGGGCCGGTATCCGGTCTGCTGCCGAGGAAAATCGGGAACGCGGAGACCACCCCCATGCAAAAGCGACTCGTCTCCATTCTGCTGGCACTGACCCTGCCGGGCACCGCGGCGGCGGTGTGTCCCGGGCCCGTGGCGGTGCAGGTGCTGGGCTCCGGCGGGCCGATTGCCGACGATGGCCGGGCGTCTAGCGGTTATCTGGTCTGGATCGAGGGTCGGGCTCGCCTGCTGGTGGATGCCGGCAGCGGCACCGCCCGCCAGTTCGGTCTGGCCGGGGCGAGCATGGATGATCTCGATGCCATTGCGCTGACCCACTTGCATACCGATCACAGCAATGATCTGCCGGCCTACCTCAAGACCGCCTCCTTCAGCGATCGCGGGCGGGCACTGGCACTGATCGGCCCCGACGGCAACGACGGGTTTCCGGGTCTTCGGGCGTTCACGCGAAGCCTGCTGGACAACACCGACGGGGCCTACCGCTACCTCTCGGCCTATCTCGAGGACCACGGCGGCCGGCTGTTCCCGCTGGACCGGGTCGAAGTGGATCATGGCCTGCGCGAGCCCCGGACGGTGTGGAAGAACGATCGCCTGCGGGTGGACGCGATCGGCGTGACGCACGGGCCGGTACCGGCGCTCGGGTATCGGGTGAGCGTCGGTGATCGCACGATCGCCTTCAGCGGCGACCAGAACAGCGACAACCCGGCATTCGCGGCGATGATCGAGGGCGCCGACCTGCTGGTAATGCACCACGCCATCCCCGAGGACGCCGGCCGGGTAGCGCGCAACCTGCATGCCACGCCGTCCGCCATCGGCGAACTCGCCCGCGATGCCGGTGTCGGCAAACTGGTGCTGTCCCATCTGATGCGGCGCAGCCTCGATCACCTGGCAGCCAGTCGTGCTGCCATCGCCGAGCACTACGACGGCGCGGCCCTGGTCGCCGAGGACGGCCTCTGCCTGCAGCCCTGATTCCCGGCGCTATCCGGCAGACAGTTAGACGCTGGCCGGCTCGCCCGCTATAATCCGCGCCGCTCGCCCCGAGGCCGTCACCGGCCCGACCCGCGAGTCCCCTGAAGCGCCATCGGGAGATCTGCTTGCGTCCACCGGCACTGCTCGCACTCGCGGACGGCAGCCTTTTCCACGGGCTTGCCATCGGTTCACAAGGCATTTCCAGTGGTGAGGTGGTCTTCAATACCGCGATGACCGGCTACCAGGAAATCCTCACGGATCCTTCGTACCGCCGTCAGATGGTAACCCTGACCTATCCCCATGTCGGGAACGTCGGCGTGAATGCCGACGACACCGAATCGGGGAACGTTCAGGCGGCCGGCCTGATCCTGCGCGAAGTGCCGCGCGCGCCCAGCAACTGGCGCAGTCAGGGCAGCCTGATCGACTACCTGGAAGCGAAGGGTCTGGTCGCCATCGGCGATATCGACACCCGTCGCCTGACCCGGCTGCTGCGGGAGAAGGGCGCCCAGAACGGCTGCATCATGGCCGGCGACGTGGACGCCGACGAGGCGCTGCGCGTGGCGCGCGAATTCCCCGGTCTCAAGGGCATGGACCTGGCGGCGGAAGCCGGTACCGCCAGCACCTACGCCTGGTCGGAACCGGGCTGGACGCGGACCGCCCCGGCGGCAGCACATCACGTCGCCGTGTACGACTACGGCGTGAAGCACAACATCCTGCGCCGGCTGGTCGACCACGGCTGCCGCGTCACCGTGGTGCCGCCGCGCATGCCGGTGGACGAAGTGCTGGCGCTGGACATCGACGGGGTGGTGCTTTCCAACGGGCCGGGTGATCCGGACCCCTGCGACTACGCCATCGCCAGCGCGCGAACCCTGATCGAACGCCGGATCCCCACCCTCGGGATCTGCCTGGGCCATCAGATTCTGGGCCTGGCCGCCGGTGCGCGCACCGTGAAGATGAAGTTCGGCCACCACGGCGCCAACCATCCCGTTCAGGACCTGGAAACCGGCGCGGTGATGATCTCCAGTCAGAACCACGGGTTCGCGGTGGACGAGGCCAGCCTGCCCGAAGGCGTGCGCGCCAGTTACCGATCGCTGTTCGACCACAGCCTGCAGGGCATTGCCCTGGACGACGCCCCGGCATTCTCCTTCCAGGGGCACCCCGAGGCCAGCCCCGGGCCGCATGATGTCGCGCCGCTATTCGGAAAATTCATGCGTCTGATGGAAACCGCGAAGTCATGATCCGCAGATTTCGCAGAGTGCACAGATGCGGGTGGCTGCATGAATCACGGTTCGGCGGGCGAAATGCGGTTTCGGGTATACCTGGCTGGTGCCGACGGGCGACATCAGTGGTAGACACAAGTGAACTGAATCCCGGTATCAACCGTTATTCCGTCTCTGACCAATCAGCGCAATCTGCGTAATCTGCGGATAGTTCCAACGAATGCCCAAACGCACCGACATCAAGAGCATCCTCATCATCGGCGCCGGCCCGATCGTGATCGGGCAGGCCTGCGAGTTCGATTACTCCGGCGCCCAGGCCTGCAAGGCGCTCACCGAGGAGGGCTTCCGGGTCATCCTGGTGAATTCGAACCCGGCCACGATCATGACCGATCCGGACTCCGCGGATACGGTCTACATCGAGCCGATCCAGTGGCAGACCGTGGCCCGGATTATCGAGGCGGAAAAGCCGGATGCGCTGTTGCCCACGATGGGCGGACAGACGGCGCTCAATTGTGCCCTGGACCTGTGGCGCGAGGGCGTGCTCGACAAGCACGGGGTGGAGCTGATCGGTGCGTCGCAGGACGCCATCGACATGGCCGAGGACCGCGAACGCTTCCGTGAAGCGATGCACGAGATCGGCCTGGATACCCCGGATTCCGCGCTGGCACACAGCATGGAAGAAGCCACGACGGCCCAGGCCAGGCTCGGCTTTCCCATCATCGTGCGGCCCTCGTTCACCATGGGCGGGACCGGCGGCGGGATCGCGTATAACCGCGAGGAATTTGACGATATTGTCAGTCGTGGCATTGAGTTGTCACCGACTAATGAAGTATTGCTCGAAGAATCGGTGCTCGGCTGGAAGGAATACGAGATGGAGGTGATCCGCGACCACGCGGACAACTGCATCATCGTCTGCTCGATCGAGAACTTCGATCCCATGGGCGTGCACACCGGTGACTCGATCACCGTGGCCCCGGCCCAGACGCTGACCGACAAGGAATACCAGCGCATGCGGGACGCCTCGCTGGCCTGCCTGCGCAAGATCGGGGTAGATACCGGCGGTTCCAACGTCCAGTTTGGGGTCGATCCGGCTACCGGCCGGATGGTGGTGATCGAGATGAACCCGCGGGTATCGCGCTCTTCCGCGCTGGCGTCCAAGGCGACCGGCTTCCCCATTGCCAAGGTCGCCGCGAAGCTGGCGGTCGGTTACACGCTGGACGAACTGCGCAACGAAATCACCGGCGGACTCAGCCCGGCCTCGTTCGAGCCCAGCATCGACTACGTGGTCACCAAGATTCCGCGCTTCACCTTCGAGAAATTCCCCACCGCCGACGATCGGCTCACCACCCAGATGAAATCGGTGGGCGAGGCCATGGCCATCGGCCGCAGTTTCCAGGAATCGCTGCACAAGGCCATGCGCAGCCTGGAGATCGGCTCCGACGGGTTCGAACAGAAGCTGGCGGATTATGATTCCGCAGAAGCGCTGACCACCCTGCGCAACGAACTCACCACCCCGCGTGCCGATCGTCTGTGGTACGTGGGCGAGGCCTTTCGCGCCGGCATGACGGTGGCGGAGGTATTCGAACTCACCTGGATCGATCCCTGGTTCCTGGACCAGATCGCCGAACTTATCGAGATGGAAGGCGAACTTGCCGGCCGCGCCCTGAGCGACCTGGACGCGGGCGAGCTGCGCCGGTACAAGCGGGCCGGCTTTTCCGACCGGCGTCTGGCGCGGTTGCTGGATACCGGGGAGTTCGCGGTGCGCGACGCGCGGCTGGCCCACGGGGTGACCCCGGTGTTCAAGCGGGTGGATTCCTGCGCCGCGGAATTTCCTACCGCCACCGCCTATCAGTATTCATCCTACGATGAAGAATGCGAGGCCAACCCGTCGGATAGAAAGAAGATAATGGTCCTGGGCGGCGGTCCGAACCGGATCGGGCAGGGCATCGAATTCGACTACTGCTGCGTGCATGCCGCGCTCGCGATGCGCGAGGATGGTTACGAGACCATCATGGTCAACTGCAATCCGGAAACCGTGTCCACTGACTACGACACCTCGGACCGGCTCTACTTCGAGCCGCTCACGTTCGAGGACGTCATGTCCGTGATCGACGTCGAGAAGCCCGAAGGCGTGATCGTGCAGTACGGCGGGCAGACGCCGCTGAAACTGGCGCGCCGCCTGGAGGCCGCCGGGGCGCCCATCATCGGCACCACACCGGATTCCATCGACCTGGCCGAGGACCGCGACCGGTTCCTCAATCTGGTCAACAAGCTCGGGCTCAAGCAGCCGGCCAACCGCACCGCGCGTTCGGAAGCCGAGGCGATGGAACTTGCCGAGGAAGTCGGTTACCCGATGGTGGTGCGGCCCTCCTATGTGCTGGGTGGACGGGCCATGGAGATCGTGTTCGGTCCCGAGGATCTGGCGCGTTACATGGCGGTCGCCGTGCATGTGTCCGAAGATGCGCCGGTGCTGCTGGACCGCTTCCTGGACGACGCCATCGAACTGGATGTGGACGCCATCTGCGACGGCCACCGCACCTTCATCGGCGGGGTGATGGAGCACATCGAGCAGGCCGGGGTGCATTCCGGCGACTCGGCCTGTTCCCTGCCGCCCTACAGCCTGTCGGGCGAGGTGCTCGACGAGATCCGCGCCCAGACCGCGGCCCTGGCCCGCGGGCTGGAGGTCGTCGGGCTGATGAACGTGCAGTTCGCAGTTAAGAATGGCGATGTCTATCTGCTGGAGGTGAACCCGCGCGCCTCGCGTACGGTGCCGTTCGTGTCCAAGGCCACCGGCCTGCCGCTGGCCAAGATCGCCGCCCGCTGCATGGCCGGGCGGTCGCTGGATGATCAGGGCATTGGCGAGGAGCGCATACCGGACTACTTCTCGGTGAAGGAGGCAGTGTTCCCGTTCACCAAGTTCCCCAGCGTGGACCCGTTGCTGGGGCCGGAAATGAAGTCCACCGGCGAGGTGATGGGGGTGGGCTACTCCTTCGGCGAGGCGTTCGCCAAGTCCCAGCTCGCGGCCGGCGCCGGCCTGCCGCGCAGCGGCACCGCCCTGATCACCGTGCGCGAAGCCGACAAGGCCCATGTCGCCGGACTGGCGGCCCAGCTGGCGGAAGCCGGGTTCAGCCTGGTGGCCACGCGCGGCACCGCCGCCACGCTGCAGGCGGCCGGCATCGAGGTGCGGACGGTGAACAAGGTCAAGGAAGGGCGGCCGCACATCGTGGACATGATCAAGAATGACGAAATCCAGTTCATCGTCAACACCACCGAAGGCAAGCGTGCGATCGAGGAGTCCCAATCCATCCGGACCACCGCCCTGCGTTACAAGGTGGCGTATTTCACCACCATCGCGGGTGCAAAAGCGTCGTGTAACGCGTTGACATATCTGGAAAATATGTCGGTGCATCCATTGCGGTCGCTACACGCGTCGCTGCGCCCGGCGGGCACGGCCTAGGCAAAACGGTTATACTGCGCATCGGTTTTAAGCGCTTTTCAACGCCATTTCCAACCCGAAAGAGCAATCCGAGAACGACGGGGTCATCTTCCGTTCCCCGGCCCTCGACGACGGTGCCGCCATCTGGCAGCTGGTCGTCGACACCGGCGTTCTCGACGCCAACTCCCCGTACGCCTACCTGCTGGTAGCCGAGCATTTCGCTGCCACCAGCGTGGTGGCCGAACTGGACGGCCGCGTCGTCGGCTTCATCTCCGCCTACTGCCCGCCGGACAAGACGGATACCGTGTTCGTCTGGCAGGTCGGTGTGGCCGAGGCCGGACGCGGGCGCGGCATTGCCACCCGCATGCTGCAGGACATTGTGCTGCGTCCGGCCTGTGCCGGCGTGTCGTATCTCGACACCACCATCGGCCCGAGCAACGACGCTTCGATGGCGCTGTTCCGCGGTTTTGCCCGGCGCATGCATGCCGACGTCAATGAAACCGAACTGTTCCCGGCCGCGGCATTCCCCGGCGACGGCGAGCACGAACCCGAAATCCTCTTCCGCATCGGCCCGTTCGATCGCGAGGCCGCCCAAGCCTGATCGGCGTCACGCCCAGGAGTCATCATGGAATACATCAATCGTCTCGAATCCGAAGTTCGCGGCTACGTCCGCTCGTTTCCCACGGTGTTCACCACCGCCAAGGGCGAGCTGCTCGACGATGCCGAGGGCCGGCAGTACATCGACTTCTTCAGCGGGGCGGGCGCGCTCAACTACGGGCACAACGACGATGTGATGAAGGCGGCGCTGCTGGAGTACATCCACTCGGATGCCATTACCCACTCACTGGACATGGCGTCGCAGGCCAAGGAAGATTTCATCGCCACCTTCGAAGAAGTGGTGATGAAGCCGCGCAACATGGAGTACAAGCTCCAGTTCCCCGGACCCACGGGCACCAACGCGGTGGAGGCGGCGCTCAAGCTGGCCCGCAAGGTCAAGGGCCGTGACCGCGTACTGTTCTTCACCAACGCGTACCACGGCATGACGCTGGGTGCGCTGGCGGTCACCGGCAACAGTTCCAAGCGCGGCGGCGCCGGCGTGCCGTTGAACAATTCCTCGCCGCTGCCGTTCTGCGAGTATTTCGGCGCGGGACGCGACACCGCGGATGATCTGCGCATGCTGCTGGAAAACAGTTCCAGCGGCTTCGACAAGCCGGCCGCGATCATTCTGGAAACGGTGCAGGGCGAGGGCGGTATCAACGTGGCCAGCAACGAGTGGCTGCAGAAGATCGAGGCCCTCTGCCACGAGCACGACATGCTGCTGATCGTGGACGACATTCAGGCCGGTATCGGCCGTACCGGGCCGCTGTTCTCGTTCGAGCCCTCGGGCATCAAGCCCGACATCATCACCATTTCCAAGTCGCTGTCCGGCTTCGGACTGCCGCTGGCGCTGACCATGATCCGTCCGGACCTGGACATCTGGAAGCCGGGCGAGCACAACGGCACCTTCCGCGGCAACTGCCATGCCTTCATCACGTCCTCGGCAGCGCTCAACCACTACTGGCGCGACGATGCGCTGGAGAAGAGCGTGCTGGCCAAGGGCGAGCAGGTGCAGGAGCGGCTGCGCGCCATCGTGAAGGCCCGGCCCGGGCTGGATGCCGAGGTTCGCGGACGCGGCCTGTTCATCGGCATGGACTGCAAGACCGAGGGTCTTGCCGATGCCATCGGCGAACACTGCTTCCAGCTTGGCCTGATCGCCGAGACCGCGGGTCCGGACGACAACGTGCTCAAGGTGATGCCGCCGCTGATCATCAGCGACGACAACCTGGCGCGCGGGCTCGACCTGCTGGAACAGGCGGTGGATGCCGCGCTGCAGGATCACGGCCTGCTGCAGGGCGCGGCCTGATCGCCAGCCTCATCTCGCCGGCTGCCCGTGACCGGCGGCCGGCGACCTCGACTGCCCCCGACATTCAGGAGTCTTGCCGATGAAGATCGTGCGCCTCGAAGACCTCAAAGGCACCGACCAGGAAGTGGTCAGCCCCGCCGGCTGGACCAGCGTGCGGTTCATCCTCAAGAAGGACGGCATGGGCTTTTCCATGCACGAGACCACCTTCCCGCCGGGCCTCGAGTTCGACATGTGGTACAAGCACCACCTTGAAGCGGTGTACTGCTACCAGGGCCGCGGCATCCTGACCAACCGGGATACGGGCGAACAGTTCGACATCGTGCCGGGCACGCTCTACGCCCTGGACAACCATGATCGCCACACCCTCAAGGCGATCGAGGAACTCAAGCTGGTGTGTACCTTCAATCCGCCCGTGTCCGGGCGCGAGATCCACGACGAGGACGGGGCCTACCTGCCCGACACGGATTAGTCCCCGGCCGTCACATACGGCCGGATCGCGTCGCGTACCCGCCTGGCGATGGTCTCGTCGTCCGCGTCTGCGATCTCCTCGGCCAGGCCGAACAGCCGCGCAAAGCGTGACTGGCCGTCTACCTCGCGCCGGATTTCCAGCACCTCGTGCTGTTGTTGCAGGCGGCGCCACTCGGCTCGGATCGCCGCCCAGACCGCCGACTGGCGGTCCCAGAGCTCGCGGCCGGGTGTCATGTCGAATCCCTCGATGCGCTGATAGCGGTTCAGTCCGGTTTCGGCGGCAATCGCCTGCCGATTGCCGTTGTCGTCGCGACGCAGCTTGTGATTGTCCTGGGCATGCAGCCACCCGGTGGGTGTCAGGGTGATGCGGTGTCGGCCGGCAAGCACGTCGTAGTCGTCGCGCACGCTGTGCTCACGCCGGGGCAGGGGCCGGGCGAATGACTCGCTCTGCCAGTAAGAGGCGCCGGCCTTGTGCTGCCAGCGGCCCAGGGCCTCGTAACGCGGGGCATCGTCCACCTGATACACCGCCTGCTTCCAGGCACCGTTGGCGTCGTCCACCGGCTCGCGGACCCAGCGCCGGTCGCCCTGATACCGCCAGATATGCTCGGGCTGCCAGTGCCAGTCCTGGCGCCAGTGCTTGGTCACCATCGGGTCGCTGATGTCGCCGTCGTCGTCGACGAATCGCATCACCAGGACGTGCTGCAGGCGGATCCGATCGGGGGAATCCTCCAGCACGAACACGTATTCCGTGGCCCAGGACCGATAGGGCCGGTCGTCGCGCGCCAGGTCAGGCACTAGCGTGGTGGTTTCCACGAACTCGAAGGTAGTCCTGAACTCGCCGGCCAGGGCCAGAATGGCGCGCCGGTCGCGCTGTTTGGCCGTCAGGTCCGCGGCCCGCACGGCGTCAAAGCGCGGGTCGGGCGCGGCGGCCATGTCCACCGGCGCGCCGCGGGTGGTGCCGCCGCGGGGTTCGGGCGCGTCGGCGCCATTGAAGCCGTAGCTGAACACGTAGCCGTCCGCCAATGCCGCCATTGGCAGGCAGCAGGCGAAAAGCAGACAGCAACCGCGAATGCGCATGACGGGCAGGCCTCCGAGCGTGGTCAATAAAGCAGGTTGGGCAGGAACAGCGCAATCGACGGAAACGCGATCAGCAGCATCGTGGCCACGGCCAGGATCGCGATGAACGGCGGCGTGCCCCGGATCACGTCCAGATAGGGGCGCCGGAAGATCGCGATGGCGGTGAAGATGTCGCAACCGAAGGGTGGCGTTGCCGACCCGATGGCCGCCTGCATTACAACCAGGGTGCCTACGTGGACCGGGTCCAGCCCGGATGCGGCAATAAGTGGCGCGAAAATCGGCGTGAGCACCAGAATCACCACGATGGGGTCCACGAACATGCAGCCCACGAAATAGGCCAGGCAGATCACCGCCAGCGCCAGCCACGGACTGTCGCCGGCCGCCTGGATGAAATCCCCGAGCACCATGTCCGGAATGCCGGCGAAAGAGATCATCCACGAAAACGCCGCACCCGCCGCCACCAGGATGAATACCACCGAGGTGATCAGCCCGGTCGACAGGGCGATGCCGGGAATTTCGGACAGGCGCACCGCCCGGAACACGCCCACTTCCAGGATCAGCGCATACAGCACGGATACGGCCGCGGCCTCGGTGGGGGAGAAGTAGCCGGAATAGATGCCACCGACCACGATCACCGGAAAACCCAGCGGCAGGCTGGCCGATCGCAGCGCCCGCAAGCGATCGCCCCAGCCGGCCCGGGGTTCGCGGGGAATGTTCTGCCGGCGAGCGGCCATCCAGCAGTAGAGCGAGAACAATGCCAGGACCAGCAGGCCCGGCCCGATGCCGGCGATGAACAGCTCGCCCACCGACACCCCGGCCACCACGCCATAGATGATCATGCCGATCGAGGGCGGAATCAGCAGGGCGATGTCCGAACTGTTGATGATCAGCGCCATCACGAAGCTGTCGCGATAACCGGCCTTGAGCAGCCGCGGCCGCAGCGGCGCGCCCATGGCCACCACGGTGGCCTGCGTCGACCCGGAGACCGCGCCGAACAGGGTACAGCTGGCGGCGGTGGTGATCGGCAACCCCCCGCGCAGGTGGCGCACGAAGGTATCCACCAGGTCCAGCAGGCGATTGGCGGTATGGCCCTTGGTCATGATGTCGGCGGCGAGAATGAACATCGGCACCGCGGTGAGCACCACCGGCTGTACGCCACCCACCATCTGCTGCACCAGCAGCGCCGGCTGAATACCGGAAAAGAACCCGAACAGCAGCGCCAGCGCCGCCCCGGCCAGCGGCACCATCATCGGAAAACCCAGCGCCAGAAGCACCAGCATCACCGTGACCACCAGAATCAGCATGACGCGGACTCCGGTTCCGCCTCGTGATAGACATCCGGCTCGGTGAACGACAGCCAGGTGCCTTCGGTGGTCAGGTTACGCCAGACCGTGAGCAGATACTGCGCCGCGCCCAGCAGCAACCCCACCGGCACCGATAGCTGGATCAGGTAGACCGGTACCCGCAGGGCCGGCGTGACGGTGCCCGACTGGTAGAGCTGCTGCACGTGGACAACGGCGAACCAGGCCAGCAGCAGCAGCAGCGCGGCGGTTCCCGCCGCGATCCCGGTCATCAGCGCCTTGCGTGCACGGCCACGGAGCTGGTCGTAGAACGCCGACATGCGAATGTGGCGCGCCCGCCGCACGCCGTAGCCCAGTCCCATGAAGGTCACCAGCACGATCAGCCCCTGATTGGCTTCCTCGGCGAACGACATGCTGCCGCCCAGCAGGTTGCGGCTGATCACGTTGGCGATGTTGAGCAGGGCCATGGCCAGGATGCCGCCCACCAGAATACCCTGTTCCAGCCGCTCAACGGCGCGGTCGAGCAGGCGGAGCGGGGCGAACCCCCGCGCGGATGTTGTCATCGGGCTCGTCGGGATGGGTTACCGCCCAAGCCTAACCGGCTGGGGACCCGTTTGCGCAAGTCCCATGGTTTGATTGACGCCGGATGCCGGGTGGGGTTGACTGTCCGCCGCTTTACCCGCGGTCGTGCCCGCGCCGACAAGGAACCCGCGTGACCCAGCGACAGGCGCTTCTCCTGATCAACCCCCACAGCCGCACCGGCTCGGAAGGTGCTGACGCACTGACCACGCGTTTGCAGCAGACGGGGCTGGGCGTGACCCGGGTCACGCCGGACGGGGCGGATCATATTGCCGCCATGATCCGTCAGCATCAGGACCGCGTCGACCGGGTGATCGTCGGCGGCGGGGACGGCACCATCAACGCCGCCCTGCCGGGCATCGCCGCCAGCGGTCTGCCCATGGGCGTGCTGCCGCTGGGCACCGCCAACGACTTCGCCCGCTCGCTGGGCTTGCCGCTGGACCCGGCCGCCGCCTGCGACGTGATTGCCGCGGATCATGTGCACCGCATCGACCTGGGCGAGTGCAACGGCCGCTACTTCGTCAACGTGGCCCACATCGGGTTCGCGGTGGAGGTCGCCCGCCGCTCCGACGGTGACACCAAGAAACTGATGGGACCGCTGGCCTATCCCTACGCTGCCTGGACCGCGTTTCGCACCCGGCGGCGCTTCAGAGTGGAGATCCGTGGCGATGACGGCGCCTGGCGACGGCTGAAAGCCATTCAGGTATCCGTGGGTAACGGACGTTTCTATGGCGGCGGCATTCCCATAGCCGAGGATGCCGCGATCGATGACGGCCGGCTCGATCTCTACGCCATTCCCGCCCACCGGGACGGATCCCTGCTGGCGATGATTCCGGCCCTGCGGGTCGGGCGCACCAGGGGGCACGACCAGATCGAGACACTGGCGGCTAGCCGCATCGAGGTACGTACGCGGCAACCCAAGACCATCGCGGTGGACGGCGAACCGGGCGGCAAGACGCCGGCCAGCTTTCGCGTGTATCCGGGGGTGCTGGCGGTTTACGCCCCGCCTTCGGACTGATTCGCCATTTCGGCCAGACCGGCTTCCCGCGTGACCCGGCCCACGTAGCCCAGTTCGCGACGGGCCAGCGAGTCATCGATGGTCACCGGCGAGCCGAACAGTGTGACCAGCAGCCGGCTGACCGGCGGCGGATTGGCGAGGCCCAGCGTGTTCCAGATGGCGTCGCATGCATTGGCCACTGCTTTCGCCACCGGCCGCGGGATGGAGCGGGAAGGCGGCGCCACGCCCAGGGTCGCGAGTTCCGCGGTCAGGAAATCCCGATAGCGGGCCGGCTCGCCGTCGGTGGCGAAGTAGCAGCCGCCCGGCCGGCCCTTTTCCGCGGCCAGTAGCAGGATCTCGCAGAGATTTCGCACGTGGGTGGTGGCGCGCGGATAGTCACCGCCGCCGATCCACATGAAGCGCCCGCTGGCCACCGCGGCGGCGATCTTGGGCAGCACCGAGGTATCCCCGGCACCCCACACCGAGGTCGGTCGCACGATCACGGTTTCCAGCCCGTGGTCTCCGTTGGCGGCTTCCACCGCCGCCTCGGCCCGCGCCTTGGTGCGCGGATAGCGGGGCAGGGGGTTGGCCGGCCGCGGCCAGGTTTCATCGGCGTTGTGCAGATGACTGCCGTCGGCGAGCACGGCTTCGGTGGAGACATGAACCAGCCGCCGGACGCCGGCTTCCGCCGCTGCGGCTAGAACCGCCTTCGTGCCGTCCACGTTGATGTACTCGTAGTCGGCGGGATCGCCCCATTCCTCCACCTTGGCGGCGGCATGGAACACCCAGTCGCAGCCGGTCATGCCGCGTGTCATCGCTGCCCGGTCGTGCAGGTCGCCGCGCAAGGGATCGGCCCCCGCCGCCGTGACCGCGTCCGCGGCGGCATCGGAGCGTACCAGGGCGCGCACGGAACAGCCCGTATCGATCAGGGCCCGGATCAGATTGCGGCCGATGAAGCCGCTGCCACCGGTGACGAAGGCGTGTCGGGTCATGGTGGGGTTCCTACCATTTGAACATCGGGGCGGGCTGCAGCGGATGGCGCACGATGTGGGCCCCGAACAGGCGGATCAGCCGGCGGTGGAAGCGGTGATAGGGCAGTTCGGCAACCAGCGCCCGGTAGTCGCGACGGGGAATGCCGAAACGGATCAGGCCTAGACTGACATCGATCAGATCGGCCCGCCGGAACGGCTCCGTCAGGGTGGCGTGTTCGTCGCGGCAGCCGCGCACGCGGTGGTGATTGCGGATCACCGCGGCCACGGCCTCGGCGCGCTGGCTGTCGTGGTGATCCGCCAGCCACGCCCGGGCCCGGTCGACGGACGGCTCCAGGTAATCCAGCGTGCCGTCGCTCCAGATGCCCAGGTCATGGAAGGCGGCGGCAATCGCCAGACTGCGACGCTGGTCGTCGTCGTACTCACCCAGCCGCAGGGTCAGGGCCAGCACCCGCTGCGCATGGTTGCGGTAGGCCGGAAAGGCGTCACCCAGGTCCGGCCGCCACGCATCCAGGATCTCGTCGATCAGCGGATTGCCGCTCATGGTGTCGTTCATGTCAGCAGCCCGCCGATGAAGGCACCGATCAGCAGCGGCACCATCTGCACTGCGATCAGCACGAACACCCCGGCGCCGGCGATCAGCCCGATGACCGGCAGGCCGGTCAACGCCGTGCCCATCAGGAACAGGAGGCCGGACAGGGCCAGCGCCGGCAATACTGCGGCCAGCAGTCCGGCTCCGACACCGCCGGCCGTGCGGCCGCCGACGATGCCCGCCAGCAGCGGGCCGAGCAGGGGCAGCCAGAACAGCAATAGCGAAATCACTGCCATCCAGATCATGCCCATGAGGATGCTGCCTTCGTTGTCCGCCATGTCGCTGTCTCCTTCGCAATTTATTCAGCCCGGGCACCTTAGCCGGTTGCCTGACGGGGTGCCAGCGCTTTTCCGGGTGCCGGCGTACTGGCATCATTGTCGTCAACTCGCGGCTCGAACGACATGCATGAATCCCTATAACGAACAGGATTATCAGCGCCCCGCCCTGGAAGCGCCCAATGGCGCCCGCCAGCTGTTGCTGCATTCCTGCTGTGCCCCCTGTGCCGGGGAAGTGATGGAGGCGGTGAAGGCGTCGGGCATCGATTTCACGGTGTATTTCTACAACCCGAACATCCATCCCCGCAGCGAGTACGAGCAGCGTAAGAACGAAAACATCCGCTTCTGCGAAGCCCTCGACGTGCCTTTCGTGGACGGTGACTACGACACCGATAACTGGTTCGACCGTGTCCAGGGGCTGGAGCAGGAACCGGAACGGGGCCGGCGTTGCACCGTCTGCTTCGACATGCGCTTCGAACGCACCGCCTTGTATGCCCACGAGCACGGCTTTCCGCTGATCTCCAGCACCCTGGGTATTTCCCGGTGGAAGAACATGCAGCAGATCAACCAGTCCGGCGTACGGGCAGCCTCGCGCTACGGCCAGGTGGACTACTGGACGTTCAACTGGCGCAAGAAGGGTGGGTCGCAGCGCATGATCGAGATCGCCAAGCGCGAGGCGTTCTATCAGCAGGAATACTGCGGTTGCGTGTACTCCCTGCGCGACACCAACCGACATCGGCTGGCATCGGGGCGCGAGCGCATCCAGAAGGGTGTGAAGTTCTACGGTCGCGACGAGATCGGTCGCAACTGAGGCGGCCCCCCGATGGCGGACGGGTTGGCCGGCGATACAAACGCGCAAAAAAGAGCCCGCGATCAATGGGCGACCGCGGGCGAGCGAGGGACAGACAGGTAAGTCGGGGAATGCCGGCCGCGGCAGGCGCCGCGTGCCGACACCCGGGTGGCGCGTTTAGCGCATACCCTCGATCTTCTGCGCCAGCTGCGGATCGCTCTGCGCCGCCTGGGCAATCGCGTTGTAGGTGGACGGATCGAGGCCGGCATTATTCACGGCCTGGACCATTTCCTGATTGGCCTCCTGGCGCATGCTGGCCTGGGCCTCAGGGTCGTCCGCATTCTGCATTTTCTTCTGGTAATTCTGGCTGATGGTGCTCACTTCGGACTGGGCTTCCACGAAGGACTCGAGTTCAGCCTTTTCGAAATCCTTGGCCTGGGGCGCCTGCTGCTGCGCCGGCTCCTGCTGTGCCACGGCGATACCGCTCACACCCAGGCCGAGGGCGGTGGCCAGTGCCATATTGCGGATCATGCGATTGTTGGAAGTCATGGATTAACTCTCCAGTTGCAAAATTGCGACCCGCCACGAGGCGCGGTCACCAGAACAACAGGACGGATGCCGGATCGGTTCCCGGTGATTTGAATGGAACCGAACCGGCCCCATGACTGTTGTTACAAGCAGTGTTCGCCACAGGAAATGCAGGGCCGTGACATTCGAGCAGCGACTGGCGACCGAGATTCCGCACCTGCGCCGCTATGCGCGCGGCCTGTGCGGAGATCCCTCGGCCGCGGACGACCTGGTCCAGGATTGCCTGGAGCGCGCCATGCGCAAGGGCCATCTCTGGCAGCCGATCGGTCGTCTGCGGTCCTGGCTGTTCAAGCTGCTTTACCGGCTCTATCTCAACAGCCGCCAGACCGCGACCGCGCGCCGCGAAAGCACGCACCCGGACCCGGCGCGTGACCAGCAGGTCTGGCCAACCGGTGAGATGGACGTGCGCTGTCGCCAGATGCTGGCGCTGGTGGACCGGTTGCCGTCACCGCAGCGCGATGCCCTGTTGTTGATGGCGCTGGAACAGCCCAGTTATCGGGACGCGGCCAGGATTCTCGGCATCTGCGTGGGCACGCTGCGGTCGCGTCTGGCGCGGGGCCGGGAAGCGCTGCGCGACATGCAGGAACAGCGCGAGGCGCCTCGCGCGCTCCGGAGGGTCAAGTGATGCGTACCAGGGACAACATCAGCGACGAGGAACTCAGCGCCTTTGCCGACGGCCAGTTGCCGCGGCGGCGGGCAGCAGCGGTGGCGGCCTATCTGCGCCGGGATCCCTCGGCGCAGGCGCAGGTCAATGCCTATATCGACCAGGACCGGCTGATCGCCCGAGCGTTCGCCGACGCCCTCGAGGCGCCGGTGCCAGCCAGAATGCAGCCGGCCGGCCCGGTTGGTGACAAACGCCGCTTGCCGAGGTCCGGGCTGGCCGTGGCCGCGCTGCTGTTGCTGACCGCGACAGTGGTCTTCTGGTCGCTGCCGGAGTCCGGGCAGCCGGCGCTCTCGCAGGTGGCGCTGGATTCGTTCCGGGAGTCGCCCTCGGTGTCGGCAGATGCCGGCCCGCGGCCGGATTTCGAACCCATCGGTTTCGAGTTCGCGGGCACCCGGATGCTGGGTGCCGCCAGTGTCACCGAGTATCGGTTCCGCAACGCCTCGGGTCAGCGGGTCGGGCTGTACGTGGCGCCGCGTGACAATGTCGACTCGGCCGCCTACCGCGTGCTCCGGGGCGAGGGCCTGAACGTCGTCACCTGGCAGTCGGCCGGCGAGCAGTACGCGCTGGTGGGCGAACAGGACGTCGCCGGGCTCACCACTCTGGCGGTTAACTCGCGGCGGCCGTCGTCGACCCGACCCATCCAGGTGGCGGGGCCGGATCAGCCGACGCCGGCTGGTGCGGCACCCGCGCCGGCGACCGGGCCGCAGCCGGTCCCGTCGGCGGAAGCGCGGGACGCGGTTATCAGTACCGTCGACGACCCCGGGTAGTACGCGGCGAACGCCGAAGCGGGCCGTTGCCCGCACGGGCAGCCCGGGCTGACGGTATAATCGGTACCGTCATGGTCTTTTTTAACCGCCGGACATGAGTCAATCGCTGACCGAGGGCGAGCGCCGCCCGGCGCGTGGCGGTTTGCGTCTGGAAGTGCGCCGCAAGCAGCGGGCCACGCTGGTAGGCGCGGCGGTTAACCTGCCGCTGGGGCTGCTCAAGCTGATCGCGGGCTACTTCGGCCGGTCGGAGGCGCTGATCGCCGATGGCGTTCATTCGCTGTCCGACTTGGTCAGCGATGCGGTGGTGCTGGCGGCCATTCGGGTGGGCGCCAAGTCGGCCGATCACGATCACCCCTACGGCCATGCCCGCATCGAAACGGTGGCCACTGCCTTCGTGGGCATGCTGCTGATCGTCACCGCCGGGTTCATTGCCTGGAACGCCGGTGTGGTGCTGCTGGGCGCGGCGACGCCGGTCGTGCCGGGCTGGCCGGCCCTGGCGGCTGCCATCGCCTCGCTGATCCTCAAGGAAACGCTGTTCTGGTACACCCGCCATCAGGCCCGACGGACGCGGTCGCTGCTGCTGGAGGCCAATGCCTGGCATCACCGCTCGGACGCGGCGTCGTCGGTGGTCGCGGTCGTGGCGGTGGCCGGCAGCATGGCCGGAATGCCGCTGCTGGATGCGGTCGGGGCGGTGCTGATTGCCACCATGCTGGCGGCGTTCGGCTGGCGCTACGGCTGGCAGAGCCTGCGCGAACTGGTGGATACCGGGCTGGCCCCGGACCGGCTGTCGGTGGTGCGCGATCACATTGGTGACGTCCCCGGCGTACGGCGGATGCGCCGCCTGCGGACACGCACCATGGGGGGCCACGCCGCCTATGCCGACGTGGGCGTGATGGTGGACCCGTACATCAGCCTGAGCGAGGCCCACCGCATCAGTGAGGAGATCAGCGATCGGCTGGTCTCCCATGTCGACGAGATCGCCGACATCTGCATCCATATCGAGCCTGACGGCCACGAGGACGCCCCGGCCGCATTCGATCTGCCCCTGCGCACCGAATTGATGGCGGGGCTGCGCGCGGCCTGGGCTGACCTGCCGATTGCCGCCCATATCGAGCGGGTGACGCTGCACTATCTCAACGATGCAGTCGATGTCGAGGTGCTGCTGCCCTTCGAACAGGTGGAAATGGTGGGCAGCGTGGCCATGGTGCGCAGTCGTTTCGCGGCCGTTGCCCGGGAAGTGCCCGGCGTGCGCGCCATTCGTCCGCTGTTTCGCTAGCGCCGGATTCGCGGCGCAATCGGAGCGCCTCGCGGTCGGTCAACTCCGGGTCTTTTCACGATTTCCGGAGCCACACCATGACTCGATCCAGTTCCCGCCTGCTCGGCCGTCTCGCACTGGCCGGCCTCACGGTCGCGGCGACCGCGGCCACGCCGCTGTTTGCGGTGGAAGAGATACCGCCGCCGCGCGCTAACACGGACAAGGCGGATACCGCGGATACCGACGACCGCACCCCGCGCTTGGGCGATGGCCAGGCGCCGCGGTCGAAGCACGGTGACTACGACGGCTACAAGGGCGCCGAGGAGTACTGCGCGCACAACCTGTCGCAGTAGGCTACTCGGGGGCGGGCTCGTCAAGCAGGCGCTCGATGCGATGCCGGATCTTGCGGGCCTGGGCGGAACCGGCGTGGGTTTCGCCGATGTAGAGCGCCCGCAACCGCCCCTGCTTGTCGATCAGATAGTAGGCGGGCCAGTAGCGGTTGTTCATGGCCTGCCAGTAGGAGTGATCGTTGTCGATCATGATCGGGTGGTGCAGCCCGAAGTGATCGGCCCGCTCCTGGATGCGGGCCCGGTCCTTTTCCGCCTCGAACTCGGGGGTGTGCACCCCGATTACCGTGAACGGCCGATCGGAAAGCGCTTCTTCCAGTCCGGTCAGCCAGGGAAAGGAGCGGTAGCAGTTCCAGCACATGAAGGTCCAGAAATCCAGCAGCACTACCCGGCCCCGCAGGTCCGCCCAGGTCAGCGGGTCGCTGTTGAGCCAGTCGCGGCGTGCGGTATGGGTGAAGGCCGGGGCCGGCGAATGCCGGTCGGTGCCGTCAGCGGGCGCGGCATGCACCGCCGTGCTGGCGGTGGTGCCAAGCAGGATCAGGGACAGCATCAGGGGTAGCGATCGTTTCATCATGCGTTTCCGGTTTGCGCGTTCTTCATGGGACCGGCACCCGCATCATTGTCTTGCGGCCCGGCATGGCGATCGGTTCGCCGGATTACTGGACCCGGCCGCCTTATTTCGGTAACAACGGGGCCGGGGCAATTATCCGACCACAACCGCGAATGCGGGGACGATGTGCGGAGGCGAGGTATGCGGGGACTGATTCCGTGGGGCCTGACCGGGGTGATGGCGGCCATGGCGGTGGCCGGCTGGACGTTCTTCCATTTCGAGCGCGAATCACTCGAGGACACCCGATCGCAGGCCCAGTCCCGGCAGGCCGAACTCGAGGCATCGCTGACCGCGCGCGAACAGGCGTTGCAGGAGCGGCAGACGACCATCGACCGCGTCGAGCAGGAACTGGCCGAACGCGAGGCGACGCTGGAAGAGCGCACCCGGGCGCTGCGCACGGTGGATGAGGAACTCGAGGCCGCCGAGTGGCGTCAGGACCGTCTGCGTTCCCGGCTGGACAACCGCGACGAGCGGCTGAACGAGGTTACGTCCGTGGCCAGCGAACGCGAACGGGAACTCGAGGTTCAGCGGGATCTCAACACCCGGCTGGAGCAGGAGTACGAGGCGCTGGCAGCCCGCAGCCAAGAGCTCGCTGATGAACTCGACACCGTCAGCGAGCAGCGTGACGAATTCCAGAGCGAACTCAGCGACGTGCTGGACGTGCGCGAACAGCTGCGCACGGAGCTGGACACCATCGTGGCCGAACGCGCCGAACTGGCCGACCGGCTGGAAAGCAACCGCGAGGCGCGAACCTCCCTGTCCGAGCGGCTGGCGGCGGTCAACGAGCGCATCGAAAACCAGTCGTCGGAACTCGAAACCACCGAGGCGGAGCGCGCCGCGCTGGCCGAGGAACGCGAGGCCCTGGCAGCGGATCTGAAAACCGCCGAGCAGGCCCGGTCCGAGTTGCGCGACGAGGTGGCGGCAACCGACGAGGCGATCCGCACCAAGGAGGACGAGGTGGCGCAGGTCCGCGAACGGGCCACCTCGCTGGAAAGCGAACTGGATTCGGCGAACCGAACGGTTGCCTCGCTGGAACAGCGTATCGAGACCCTGCGGGAGGAACGCGAAGCCGAGAAGGTCCGTTTCGATCGCCAGCGTCGGGAACTCAAGGCGGAACTGGAACGCCGGGATGTCACCATCGACCGGCTGCAGGAACGGCTCACGGTAGTGCGCCTGGGCGCGGACCTGCTGTTCAGTTCCGGTGCCGCGCGTCTCAAGGACAGCGGCGCCGAGACGCTGGGCCGGATCGCCTACATCTTCGAGAACTACCCGGAGCGCATCATCCGGATCGTCGGCCACAGCGACGATCTGGGCATCAGCAAATGGCTGCGCTGGCGGTTTCCCAGCAACTGGGAGTTGTCATCGGCTCGGGCGGCGAGTGCGGCCCGTTTCCTGATCGACGAAGCCGGCATCGATCCGGCGCGCATTCACGTTGTGGGGCGCAGTCATTACGAGCCGGTGGCCGACAACGACACGGCCGAGGGCCGGGCGGAAAACCGGCGCCTCGAGATCCAGTTGCTACCGCCCGACTACGGTCGGCATGTGGTCGACTGAATCGGGCGAGCGGGTGGGCCGCTAATAGGCGAAATCGGTGTAAACCGGTGCCACTGATTGATGCCAGCGGCCGTGGTAGCGCTCCAGCAGCTCCTCGGCGGGCGTGCGGCCGGTTTCAGCGATCTCGGCGATCTGGTCGAGATAGCCGGTTTCGTCCTCGCCGTTGGCATCGAGGCAGCCGCGGGCCCGCAGCCCGTCGGTGGCGATGGCCACCACGTCCTTCGCCAGGCTCTGGAGCGTGGTGCTGCGAAACGGGGTCTTGAGGGCGGTGCGCGGCACTTCATCGCGCAGGCGCTGGCGTTCCTCGTCGGTCCAGTCCCGCACCAGCGACCAGGCCGCTTCCAGCGCGGCATCGTCGTAGCATAGCCCGGCCCAGAGCGCGGGCAGGGCGCACAGCCGGCGCCAGGGGCCGCCGTCGGCGCCCCGCATTTCCATGAACTTCTTCACCCGCACCTCGGGGAAGATGGTGGTCAGGTGATCGTCCCAGTCGCCGATGGTGGGAATCTCGCCGGGCAGCGCCGGTAGCTTGCCGGCAAGGAAATCGCGGAATGACTGACCGGAGGCGTCGATATAGCGCCCGTCGCGAACGACGAAGTACATCGGCACATCGAGGGCGTAGTCGGCGTAGCGCTCGAAGCCCATGCCGTCGGCGAACACCCAGGGCAGCATGCCGCTGCGGTCGGGATCGGTATCGGTCCAGATCTGGCTGCGGTAGGACAGATAGCCGTTGGGCCGGCCCTCGGTGAACGGCGAGTTGGCGAACAGGGCGGTGGCGATGGGCTGCAGGGCCAGTCCCACCCGCAGCTTCTTGATCATGTGCGCTTCGTCGCCGTAGTCCAGGTTCACCTGGACGGTGGCGGTGCGCAGCATCATGTCCAGGCCGAGATTGCCGCGCTTGGGCATGTACTCGCGCATGATCCGGTAGCGGGACTTGGGCATCCAGGGCATGTCCTCGCGCCGGCCGGTGGGCACGAAACCCAGGCCGAGCATGCCGAGCCCCAGTTCGGCGGCCACCGCCTTGACCTGCCGCAGATGCTCGTGCACCTCGTTGCAGGCTTCGTGGATGGTGAAAAGCGGTTCTCCCGCCAGTTCCAGCTGGCCGCCGGGTTCCAGCGTGATGTGGCAGCCATTCGAGGCCAGCGCCACGGTGTGGCCGTCCTCCTCGATGGGCGACCAGCCGAAGCGTTGCAGGCCCGCCAGGAACGCGCCGATGCCCTGTTCGCCTTCGTACGGAACCGCGCGATGATCGGCCAGCCGGAACACGAATTTCTCGTGCTCCGTGCCCAGCCGCCAGTTGTCCCGCGTCTTGCAGGCGGACTCAAAATATTCAATCAGTTGCCGACGATCGGTAATCGGTTCGCCGCCGGACTGTGAGGGTGCGGACATCGCGCACTCCGGGATTGAAGGAGCGCAGAAACTAGCACGGTTTTCCGGGTCCGGCCTATGGTAATCGACGTTGCCGAAACCGGGTCGAGGGGATGAGGACGCTGCCGGCCCCGGGTGGCCCGTGCTACCGTTTTCCGCGCCCCGCCGAACCGTGGTCGGGGCCGGTTCAATCAGATATCACCGGGAGCCTGCCAATGCGATTTCGATGCGTGACGCTGCTGTTGTTGCTTGCGGCCCTTGCTGGCTGCGGCGAAGGCGGTGATTCCGGCGAGGTCTGGCGGTTCGCGCTGGAGGAAGTCGAGGGCAGCGTGCAATGGGCCTATGCCCGGGAATTCAAGTCGATGGTGGAAGCGCGTACCGATGGCGAGGTCACGGTCCGGATTCACCCTTACGGCAGCCTCGGTACCTCGGCCGACCTCACCCAGCAGGTGCGGCAGGGGGCGTTGCAGTTCACGTTCGCATCCCCGGGGCACCTGGGCTCGGTGGTGCCGGAAGTGCAGTTGCTGACGCTGCACTTCATTCTGTCCGACGACAACCGCGTCAACCACGAGGTGCTTACCGGCAACCAGCGCTTCCATCAGCTGCTCGACGAGGCCTACCGCGAACGCGGGCTGACGCTGTACTCGATCGTGCCCGAGGGCTGGATGGTATGGACTGCCGGCAAGCCGCTGCGAACACCGGCGGACTTCGAGGGGGTCAAGATCCGCACCATGGTGTCGCCGTTGCTGCTGTCCTCGTACAAGGCCTACGGGGCCAAGCCTTCCCCGATGCCTTACGGCGAGGTTTATGGCGCCCTGCAGATGGATATGATCGATGCCCAGGTCAATCCGGTGTTCGCCATTCAGGAGATGAGCTTTCACGAGGTCCAGAGCGCCATGACCCGGGCCCGGCACGCGCAGTTCATCGCCACCGTGGCCTCGGCGCCAGGCTTCATCGACGGGCTGTCGGCGGACCGTCGCGCCATGCTCGACGAGATCCGGGGCGAGCTGGCCGGTTTCGTCTTCGACAAGCAGCGCGAACTCAACGACAAGCGCCTGGCGATGATCGAGGACAGCAGCGAGATCGAGATCATCGAACTCGACGACAGCCAGCGGGCTGCCTTCCGCGAACGCTCGATGCCGGTGCGGGACGATTACGTGGAACTGGCCGGCGAGCGGGGCCGCAAGCTGCTGGATACGCTGGTGCAGGCGATCGAGCGGGCTGACGGGACAGAGTGACCATGCAGGCGGATTTCGCTTTGCCGCCGCGGGTGACCGCTTACTGGCGGCTGACCCGGCTGAACCGGCCGATCGGCATCTTCCTGGTGGGCTGGCCGATGCTGTGGGCGCTGTGGCTGGCGGCGGACGGGTTGCCGGATATCCGCGTGCTGATGGTGTTCGTGCTCGGCTGTATCCTGATGCGGTCGGCCGGCTGCGTGATCAACGATTACGCCGACCGCGGCATCGACGGCCACGTCAAGCGCACCCGCGAGCGGCCGCTGGCCACCGGCGAGGTGTCCGAGGCCGGGGCGCTGGCGCTGTTCGCCGCGCTGGCGCTGGCGGCCTTCGGCCTGGTGCTGCTGCTGAATCCGCTGACCATCGCGCTGTCGTTCGGCGGCGTGGCGCTGGCGGCGGCCTATCCCTTCACCAAGCGCTATACCCACTGGCCGCAGGCCGCGCTGGGCGCGGCCTTTGCCTGGGCGGTGCCGATGGCGTTCGCCGCCCAGACCGGCGTGGTGCCCGGCGGTGCCTGGCTGCTGTTCGCGGCGGTGCTGGTGTGGGCGCTGGTCTACGACACCATCTACGCGATGGTCGATCGTGATGACGACCTTCGCATCGGCGTGAAATCCACCGCCGTGCTGTGGGGCCATCGCGACCGGCTCTACATCGGCCTGTTCCAGGGCGTGTTCTTTGCCCTGCTGGTGGCGGTGGGCCTGGTCTTCGCGCTGGCGCCGGTCTACTACCTCATGCTGACGGCGGCGGCCGGGCTGGCGGTCTACCATCAATGGCTGATTCGCCACCGCGAGCGCGAGGCCTGTTTTCGCGCTTTTCTCAACCATAATGTGCTGGGGGGCGTGGTCTTCGTTGGCGTGGTTCTGGGCACATGAGCCCGACCGCTGCCTGGCGCGCCGTTCATTTCTCTGCCAAGCCGTAAGCTGACGATGAGCAACGAATCCCTGATTCGCCGTGACCTGGCCGTGGTCTGGCATCCCTGTACCCAGATGAAGGACCACGAAACCCTGCCGCTGATCCCGATCCGGCGGGGCGAGGGGGTCTGGCTGGAGGATTTCGAGGGCAACCGCTACATCGACGCGGTGTCCTCCTGGTGGGTGAACATCTTCGGCCACGCCAATCCCCGTATCAATGATCGCATCAAGACCCAGCTCGACACGCTGGAACACGTGATCCTGGCGGGCTTCTCGCACGAGCCGGAAGTGGAGCTGGCCGAACGGCTGGTAGCCGCCACGCCCCCCGGTCTGACCCGCTGCTTCTATGCCGACAACGGCTCGGCCGCGGTCGAAGTGGCGCTGAAGATGAGCTTCCACTACTGGCTCAATCGCGGGCACGGAAAAAAGACCCGATTCATCAACATCTCCAACAGCTATCACGGAGAAACCCTGGGGGCACTGGCGGTCGGGGACGTCGACCTCTACAAGAAGACCTACCGACCGCTGCTGCTCGAGCCGATCACGGTGCCCGGCCCGGACTGCTTCCATCGTGAGCCCGGCGAGAGCTGGGAGCAGCACACCCGCGCCATGTTCGCGCACATGGAAGCGGCGCTGGCCGAGCATGCCGACGAAACCTGCGCGGTGATTCTGGAGCCGCTGGTACAGTGCGCCGGCGGCATGCGGATGTTTCACCCGGTGTATCTGGAGCTGCTGCGCGAGGCCTGTGATCGGCACAACGTGCATCTGATCGCCGACGAGATCGCGGTGGGCTTCGGCCGCACCGGCACGCTGTTCGCCTGCGAGCAGGCCGGGCCTGACGGCATCACGCCGGATTTCCTGTGCCTGTCCAAGGGGTTGACCGCGGGCTATCTGCCGCTGTCGGTGGTGTTGACCACGGATGACGTCTACGACGCCTTCTACGACGACTACGAAAACCTCACGGCCTTTCTGCACTCGCACTCCTATACCGGCAACCCGCTGGCCTGTGCCGCGGCCCTGGCCACGCTGGACATCTTCGAATCGGACGACGTGATCGCCGCCAACCGGCACAAGGCCGGGGTGCTGGCCGATGCCATCGCACCGCTGGCGGACCACCCGAGCGTCGGTGACGTGCGTCAGCACGGCATGATCGCGGCGGTGGAGATGGTGGCTGACAAGGCAGCGCGCACCCCGTATCCCTGGCAGGAACGGCGCGGACTTCGGGTTTATCGCCATGCACTGACGCGGGAATCGCTGCTGCGGCCGCTGGGCAATGTGGTTTATTTCATGCCGCCCTACGTGATCACCGACGAACAGATCCGCCATCTCGCCGAGGTGGCCGTCGAGGGCATCGATATTGCCACCTCGACGTGACCCGGCGAGGTTGCTAGCATTTCGAGCAGATAGCCCCTAATCAGTCGAACCGCGACGCAGTGTTCATGACACGGCCGTTCCCGGATGGGAGCGGCCGTGTTTTTGGAGGTACCCGATTATGGACAAGACGCCCCTCACGCAGCGTGGCGCTGACGCGCTGCGCGAAGAACTCAAGCACCTCAAGAGCGTGGAGCGCCCCCGCATCATCGCCGCGATCGAGGAGGCGCGTGCCCACGGTGATCTCAAGGAGAACGCCGAGTATCACGCCGCCAAGGAAGAGCAGGGCTTCATCGAGGGACGTATCGCCGAAGTCGAGGGCAAGCTTGGCAATGCCCAGGTTGTGGACGTGGTCAAGGTCGGCGCCCAGGCCGGCGGCAAGATCGTGTTCGGTGCCACCGTGGAAGTGGCAGACGAGAATACCGGCGACGAATTCACCTATCAGATCGTCGGCGAGGACGAGGCCGACATCAAGTCAGGCTTGCTGTCCTTCGCCTCGCCGATTGCCCGTGGCCTGATCGGCCGTGTCGAGGGCGATGTGGTGGATGTGGCGGTACCCGGCGGCCAGCGCACGCTGGAAGTGCTGGCGGTGCGCTACGAATAGGTCACGGGCAACCGCCATGGTCGCGTTTGGACCCGTTTCAGGTATCGGCGGGCCGCGGCCGATATACCGTGGCGGTATGGCCGATGCGCTGCACACAGCTGGCACCGAGTTCGTCGCAGATGCGGTCGACCATTTGCCGGCGTCCGTCACGGTCGTCGGCCGCCAGCCGCAGCTTCACCAGCTCATGGTCGATCAGAGCCTGATCGATTTCGGCCATGACCGCCGCGGTCAGGCCGGCCGCGCCGGCGGTGACGATGACATTCAGATGATGGGCCTGCCGTTTCAGATCACGGCGGGTTTCGGCGTCGAGTTCGGGAGGCATGCAAGCTCTGTGAACGTTTTGCCCATTGTAAACCGCCACCGCCTGTTCTGAACGCATGTCGCGGAAAAACGATACCCGCCGCTGGCTGGACTCCCATCGTCGCGACCCCTGGGTCCGCGCGGCCCAGGCCGACAACTATCGCTCCCGCGCGGCGTTCAAGCTCGCGCAGATCGACGAACGCGACCGATTGCTGCGGCCGGGTATGGTTGTGGTGGACCTGGGCGCCACTCCCGGCGGCTGGAGCCAGTACTGCGCGCGCCAGCTCGCCCGGCGCGGCCGCATCATCGCCCTTGACCGCCTGGCGATGGAGCCGATCGTCGGGGTCGAGTTCCTGCAGCTCGATTTCACCCAGGACGCGGGCCTGGCGATGCTGCGCGAGCATCTGGCCGGGGCGGCGGTTGACCTTGTGTTGTCGGATATGGCCCCCAACTTGACCGGAGTGGCGGTCGCCGACCAGATGAAGGTCATGCATCTGGCCGAGCTGTCGCTGGCGTTTTGCGACGAATCCCTGAAACCCGGCGGCCATCTAGTGGTCAAGGTGTTCCAGGGCGAAGGTTTCGATGAGCTCCTGCGGGACATGCGGGGCCGATTCCGGTCGGTTGCGGTCCGCAAGCCCGAGGCCTCGCGCGACGCCAGCCGCGAGATGTATCTGGTCGGCCGTGACTGGCGCGACTGATCTCGGAAACCGGCATCGGCCCGCGTGATCGGGGCGTATGTTTTATACTCGGGCGGTTGAACCACTGCCAGCCATTTCAAGCGGTTTCGCACGACGAACCGGGGATTGACGACTTGAACGAATTAGCCAAGAACCTCCTGCTCTGGGTGGTCATCGCCCTCGTGCTGATGAGCGTGTTCTCCAGCTTCGCGCCGGACAGCTCCAGCGGTCGGGAGATCGCCTATTCGCAGTTTCTCGAGCAGGTCCAGTCGGGCAGTGTCCGGGAAGTGCACATCCAGGGCAGCCGCGTTGAAGGCACTACCAGCGGTGGCAGTCAGTTCGTGACCTTCAGTCCGGAATCGGACAACAAGGCCATGATCGGCACGTTGCTGGATAACGGCGTCGAGGTTACCGGCGAGCCCCCCGAACAGGGCTCCCTGCTGCGCCAGATTCTGATCTCCTGGTTCCCGTTCCTGCTGCTGATCGGCGTATGGATCTACTTCATGCGGCAGATGCAGGGTGGCGGCGGTGGCCGTGGCGCGATGTCGTTTGGCCGGTCCAAGGCGCGGATGATGAGCGCCGATCAGGTCAAGATCACCTTTGACGACGTGGCCGGTGTCGAGGAAGCCAAGGGCGAGGTCCAGGAGCTGGTCGAGTTCCTGTCCGACCCGGGCAAGTTCCAGCGCGTGGGCGGCAAGATTCCGCGAGGCGTGCTGATGGTGGGCCCGCCGGGCACCGGCAAGACACTGCTGGCCCGCGCCATCGCCGGCGAAGCCGGGGTGCCGTTCTTCTCGATCTCCGGCTCCGATTTCGTGGAGATGTTCGTCGGCGTGGGCGCTTCGCGCGTTCGCGACATGTTCGAACAGGGCAAGAAGCATGCACCCTGCATCATCTTTATCGACGAGATCGACGCGGTTGGCCGCCATCGTGGTGCCGGCCTGGGCGGCGGTCATGACGAGCGCGAGCAGACGCTCAATCAGCTGCTGGTGGAGATGGACGGCTTCGAAGGCACCGAGGGCGTGATCGTGATCGCGGCCACCAACCGGCCCGACGTGCTGGATCCGGCGCTGCTGCGTCCGGGGCGCTTCGATCGCCAGGTGGTGGTGCCGTTGCCGGATGTGCGCGGCCGTGAGCAGATCCTGAAAGTTCACATGAAGACCGTGCCGATGCACGACAAGGTCAATCCCAGCGTCATTGCCCGCGGCACGCCCGGGTTCTCCGGCGCCGATCTGGCCAATCTGGTCAACGAGGCCGCGCTGTTCGCCGCCCGTGCCAACAAGCGGCTGGTGGACCAGGACGATTTCGAGCGCGCCAAGGACAAGATCATGATGGGCGCCGAGCGCCGCTCCATGGTGATGACCGAGGACGAGAAGCGTCTCACCGCGTACCACGAGTCCGGCCACGCGATCATCGGCCTGTCCGTGCCCTCGCACGACCCGGTGCACAAGGTGACCATCGTGCCGCGCGGCCGGGCGCTGGGCGTGACCATGTTTCTGCCCGAAGAGGATCGCTACAGCTACTCCAAGGAGCGCTTGAACAGCCAGATCTGTTCGTTGTTCGGCGGGCGTCTGGCCGAGGAGATCATCTTCGGCAAGGAGGCCGTGACCACCGGGGCCTCCAACGACATCGAACGGGTTACCGACATCGCCCGCAACATGGTCACCAAGTGGGGCCTGTCCGAGCGCATGGGGCCGCTGGCCTACGGGTCGGATGACGACGAGGTGTTCCTGGGCAAGTCCGTGACCCAGCACAAGCACATCTCGGACGAGACGGCCCATGCCATCGACGAGGAAATCCGGTCGATTGTCGACGGCTGCTACGAACGGTCCAAGAAGATCCTCGAGGACAACATGGACAAGCTGCATCTGATGGCCGATGCCCTGATGAAGTACGAGACCATCGACCGAAAGCAGATCGATGAGGTGATGCAGGGCCGCGAGCCGGGCCCGCCGCAGAACTGGGACGACTCGGATACGCCGGGTTCCGGCGGTGGTACCCCGACCGCCGACACCGGCGCCGAACCCCGCCCATCCGGGGGTGATACGGGCACCCCCAGCCCGGCCCAGTACCGGCGCTAGGGCCACAGGTACCGGCGGCCGCGGATGATGCCGCGGGCGCCGGGCGCGGTCCGCATCCCCGTGTCCGAACTCGATTGCCGCGGTCGTTTGCTGTCGCTCGACCGCCCGGTGCTTATGGGCGTGCTCAACGTCACCCCCGATTCCTTCTCCGATGGCGGCCGGTTCGTCGATATCCCGGCGGCGGTGGACCGGGCCCACGCCATGGTGGCGGCCGGGGCGGGGATCATCGATATCGGCGGGGAATCCAGCCGCCCGGGGGCCGAGCCGGTGACCGAAGCCGAGGAGCTGGAGCGGGTGCTGCCGGTGATCGAGGCGCTGAACGGCCGGATCGACGCAGTGATTTCCATCGACACGATCAAGCCCGCCGTCATGCGGGCCGCCTGCGCGGCCGGCGCCGGGCTGATCAACGATATCCGCGCACTGCAGGCGCCCGGCGCGCCGGAAGCCGCGGCGGCGAGCGGGGCGGCGGTCTGCCTGATGCATATGCAGGGTGAACCGCGGACCATGCAGGCATCGCCGCGCTATGATGACGTGGTGGACGATGTACGAACGTTTCTGGCCCGGCGACTGGCCGCCTGCGAGGCGGCCGGCATCCCGCGCAACCGGTTGCTGGTGGATCCCGGTTTCGGCTTCGGCAAGACCCTGGCGCACAACCTGTTGCTGCTGCGGCATCTGGATCGTTTCGGGTCGCTGGGTGTCCCGGTGCTGGCCGGACTGTCCCGCAAGTCCATGTTCAGCAAGCTGCTCGGTGAGATGCCGCCGGAACAACGGGTGCCCGCCAGCGTGGCGGCGGCAGCCATGGCGGTGCTCGGTGGCGCCCGCGTGATCCGCACGCATGATGTCGAAGCCACCCGCCAGGCGGTGGAACTGGCCTGGGCGCTGCCAGTATGACGCGCCGCTACTTCGGCACCGATGGCGTGCGCGGGCGCGTGGGTGAATGGCCCATGACCCCGGATTTCGCCCTGCGGCTGGGCTGGGCGGCCGGCCGCGAGCTCGCGCCCAACGGGGGTAACGGGTCCGCCAACCGGGCCTCAGTGGTGATCGGCAAGGACACCCGGTTGTCCGGTTACATGTTTGAATCGGCGCTCGAGGCCGGGTTTGCCGCGGCCGGGGTGGATGTGCTGCTGGTCGGACCCATGCCCACGCCGGCCATTGCCTATCTCACGCGCACCTTCCATGCCGATGCCGGGGTGGTGATCAGTGCCTCGCACAATCCCTTTGACGACAACGGCGTGAAGTTCTTCTCCGGTGGCGGCGACAAGCTGCCGGATGCGGTGGAGACGGCGATCGAGGCGCGGCTGGACCAGCCGCTGGCCTGCGTGGCGCCGGCCGACCTTGGGCGGGCCCGACGCATCGAGAGCGCGGCCGGCCGCTACGTGGAATTCTGCAAATCCACGTTCCGTGTGCAGCAGGCTTCGCTGGCCGGGATGCGGCTGGTGGTGGACTGCGCCCACGGCGCCGCCTACCACGTCGCACCGCACGTATTCAGTGAACTCGGCGCCGAGGTGCATGCCATCGGCGCCGAGCCGGACGGGCTCAACATCAACCGGGACGTGGGGTCGACCCATCTGGATGCGCTGGTGGCCGAGGTCTCGGCACGTGGGGCGGATCTGGGTATCGCCCTGGACGGCGACGGCGATCGCTGCCTGTTCGTGGACCACCGTGGCCAGATCGTGGACGGTGATCAGGCGCTGTACGTGATCGCCCGTGACCGTCAGGCCTGCGGTGCCCTCGAGGGGCCGGTCGTGGGTACCCAGATGAGCAACCTGGCGCTGGCGCTGGCCTGCGAGAAAGCCGGCATTCCGTTCGAACGGGCCCGGGTGGGCGACCGCTACGTGCATGAGCGGCTGGTGGCGCGGGGCGGCCTGCTGGGCGGCGAGTCCTCGGGTCATATCCTGTGCCTGGATCGCACCACCACCGGCGACGGCATCGTGTCGGCACTGCAGGTGCTGGCGGCGATGATGCGGCAGGGCTGCACGCTGCAGGAGCTGGCCGCCGAGGTGGATCGGTGCCCGCAGGAGCTGGTCAACGTGCGGGTCCGGAAAGGGCGGGCAGCGGCCATTCTCGAGCACGGGAGTCTGGCAGCAGCGGTCACCGAGGTGGAAACGCGGCTGGCCGGCCGGGGCCGGGTCCTGTTGCGGGCGTCGGGGACGGAGCCGCTGATACGGGTGATGGTCGAGGGGCTGGACGCCGGGGAAGTGACGGCCGGCGCCGAGCGCATAGCCGCAACCGTGCGAACGCTGGCCGAGGCCTGATTCCGGCCATCAGCCGGGTGGGTCGGCTGTGCTAGCATCTGCGCCCGTTGTGTCAACGAAAGGGCGCCGCCCATGGCTCGAAAAACCCTGATCGCCGGCAACTGGAAAATGCACGGTAGCCGCGCGCACACCGCGTCCTTTGCGGACGCCGTGGCGGCACAGGCGCTGCCGGATGGCATCGATGCGCTGATCTGCCCGCCGTTCGTCCATCTTGCCGACCTGGTGACGCGCCTTGCCGGCACCGGCGTGCAGGTCGGCGGGCAGAACGTCTGTGACAAGGGTGGGCCGGGTGCCTATACCGGAGAGGTCAGCGCCGGGATGCTTGCCGACTGCGGGGCCACCTATGCCATTGTCGGTCACTCGGAGCGCCGCGCCCTCTACGGCGAAGATGATGACGTGGTCTCGGAAAAGTTCGCGCTGGCCCGCGATGCCGGCCTGGTGCCGGTGCTCTGTGTCGGAGAAACCCTGGCCGAACGCGAAGCCGATCAGACCGAGAATGTGCTGCAGCGGCAGCTCGGCACCGTTCTGGGCGATCACGGTGTGGCGGCGTTCGCCGATGCCGTGCTGGCCTACGAGCCGGTATGGGCCATCGGTACCGGCCACACCGCCACACCGGCCCAGGCACAGGCGGTTCACGCATTTCTGCGCGCCCAGATTGCAGCGGAAGATGCTACAATCGCTGACGGTTTGCGGATCGTCTACGGTGGCAGCGTCAAGCCCGACAACGCTGCCGATTTGCTGGCCTGTGAGGATGTTGACGGCGGCCTGGTTGGCGGTGCATCGCTGGAGGCCGACTCCTTCCTCGCGATCTGTCGGGCGAACTGACGGCGAAACTAAAAAGCATGCTCTACACCATCTTGGTCATCGTCCAGGTGCTGGTTGCCATCAGCCTGGTCGGTCTTATCCTGGTTCAGCACGGCAAGGGTGCCGATGCTGGCGCCGCCTTCGGCAGCGGCGCGTCCGGCACCGTGTTCGGGTCCCGTGGCTCGGCCAACTTCCTGAGCCGGGCGACCGGGGCACTTGCCACCGTGTTCTTCGCGGTGAGCCTGTCGCTGGCCTACCTGGTCGGTGGCGGCGGCTCGGCGCCCGAGCAGAGCGTGGTCGACCAGCTCGAGGCGCCGGGCTCGGAACTGCTTGACGACGAATCGACACCCGAGCAGCAGCCGTCGACGCCGTCGCCCGACAGCGTCCCCGAGTAGGGGTCACGCCGGGCAACTCGAACCGCCGACCCCATCGGGGTTGCGCCTCGTCGTCGCCGCAGCACCGCTGACCGGGGACGCCGTTACATTCTGGAACTGCGAACGATGGCCACTGCACATCGATTTACGATCAAGAAAGGGCTGGACCTGCCTATCGACGGGGCCCCGGCGCCGGTAGTCGAGGATGGCGCCGAGATCCGCACCGTGGCCCTGATCGGGCGCGACTACGTCGGCATGAAGCCGACGATGTTCGTGTCCGAAGGTGACCGGGTCGCATTCGGGCAGCCCCTGTTCGAGGACAAGAAGACCCCCGGCGTCATCTTCACCGCCCCGGCCGGCGGCGAGATCACGGCCATCAACCGCGGCGCTCGCCGGATGCTCCAGTCGGTGGTTATTCGCATCGACGCCGACCTGGACGACAAGCCGCACGAAACCTTCGAACCGGTGGCCGACGTGGCGTCGATGGGGCGCGAGGCGGTACAGGATCGCCTGATCCGCAGCGGCCTCTGGACCGCGTTGCGCACCCGCCCGCTGAGCAAGGTGCCGGCACCCGGCAGCGTCCCGCGCTCGATCTTCGTAACCGCGATCGATACCAATCCGCTGGCGGCTTCGCCCGAGCAGCTGATCGCCGAGCAGCCGGATCGCTTCCGGGCAGGGCTGCGGGTGCTGGAGACGCTCACCGACGGCAAGATCTATCTCTGCCAGGCGCCGGACGCCGATCTGCCGACCACCGACTCATCCAGGCTGGTAACCGCCGGGTTCGATGGTTGCCATCCGGCCGGACTGGTGGGCACCCACATCCATATGCTGGAACCGGTGGGCATGGGGAATTGCGTCTGGCACATCGGCTATCAGGACGTGATGGCCCTGGGCGCGCTGTTCGCGGAAGGCCGGCTCGACCCGTCACGGGTAGTGGCGCTGGGCGGGCCCAACGTACGCCGGCCGCGGCTGCTGCGTACGCGCATGGGGGCGAGCACCGACGACCTGCTGGACGGCGAGATCACCGGCGATGATGCCCGTGCGATTTCCGGCTCGGTGCTTTCCGGGCGGCGGGCCGCCGGCTGGGCCAGTTATCTGGGCCGCTACCACACCCAGATTTCAGTGCTGCCGGAGGGGCGTGAACGCGAATTCATGGGTTGGGTGATGCCCGGGCGCAACAGATTTTCCAAGATCAACGTATTCATCTCCAGCATCCTCAAGCCGGTGAGCTACCGCTTCAACACGTCGCAGAACGGCAGCCCGCGGGCGATGGTGCCGATAGGCAACTATGAGGAAGTGATGCCGCTGGATATTCTGCCGACGCAGCTGCTGCGGTCGCTACTGGTGCGCGATACCGATACCGCCCAGGCCCTGGGCTGTATGGAGCTTGACGAGGAGGATCTGGCGCTGGCGTCGTTCGTGGACGTGGCCAAGTACGACTTCGGCCCCCATCTGCGCGCCAGCCTGGAACAGATCGAGCGAGACGGTTGAAGATGCCGGGACCTGTTGAGACGCTGAAACCGAGATAACCATGTCCGCCCTACGCAATTATCTGGATCGGCTCCATCCCTTGTTCGCCAAGGGTGGGAAGCTGGAGAAGTATTACGCCCTCTACGAGATGGTGGATACCTTCTTCTATTCACCCTCGGATACCACCCGCGGCGCGCCGCACGTGCGTGACGGCATCGATCTCAAGCGGGTGATGATCTACGTCTGGCTGGCCACGGTTCCCTGCATGTTCATGGCCTGCTGGAATACCGGCTTCCAGGCCAATCAGGCGATGGCGGCCATGGGCCTGGACGACGTCGAGGGCTGGCGCCAGATTCCGTTGCACTTGTTCGGCGTCAGCTACGATCCGACCAGTTTCTGGGACAACTTCGTGCACGGGCTGTGGTACTTCCTGCCCGCCTACATGGTGACCTTCATCGTCGGCGGCCTGTGGGAAGTACTGTTCGCGGCGGTGCGCAATCACGAGATCAACGAGGGCTTCTTTGCCACTTCCATCCTGTTCACCCTGACCCTGCCGCCCGATATTCCGCTGTGGCAGGTGGCCATGGGCATCAGCTTCGGTGTGGTGGTTGGCAAGGAAGTCTTCGGCGGCACTGGCAAGAATTTCCTGAACCCGGCGCTTACCGGGCGCGCCTTCCTGTTCTTTACCTTCCCGGCCTACATGTCCGGGGATGCGGTGTGGACCGCGGTGGACGGCTATACTGGCGCCACCGCGCTGGGCATCGGCGCCACCGAGGGCATGGCCGGCATCGTCAACCAGTTGACCTGGTGGGATGCCTTCCTGGGCGATATTCAGGGTTCGCTGGGCTCGACCTCGACGCTGGCGATCCTGCTTGGCGCAGCGTTCCTGCTTTATACACGCGTGGCCTCCTGGCGAATCATGGCCGGCTGCGTTGTGGGACTAGTGGCCAGCACCTTGCTGTTCGGCCTGATCGGCAGCGATACCAACCCGATGTTCTCGGTGCCCTGGTACTGGCATCTGGTGTTGGGCGGCTTCGCCTTCGGTGCGGTGTATATGGCCACCGATCCGGTCAGCGCCGCGATGACCAACAAGGGGCGTTTCTATTACGGTGTGCTCATCGGCTTCATGACGGCGCTGATCCGCGTGGTGAATCCGGCCTATCCGGAAGGCATCATGCTCGCGATCCTGTTCGCCAATATCTTCGCGCCCCTGATCGACTATTTCGTCACCCAGGCGAACATCAAGCGACGGCAGGCGCGTCTGGCGGCCGCCAACGGGGAAAGCCCGCAGACGGAATCGACGCCCTCGCAACAGCAACCCGCGGAGGCAAGCTGACATGGCAGGCCTGTTCAATATGAACCGCAACGGCGTGGCGTACGTGGTGACGGTGGCGGTGGGCGTGTGTCTGGTGTGTTCGGTGCTGGTATCGGCGGCGGCGGTCTACCTCAAGCCGCTGCAGACCCAGAACGCCAAGGCCGACCGGCGCCAGAACATCCTGGCAGTGGCCGAACTCGGTGGTCCCGGCGTGGACGTCAATCGGGTATTCGAGGAGCGCATCGAAGCGCGCGTGGTGAATCTGGAAACCGGCGAGTACGTCCCCGATCTGGAGGCCGCCGGTTTTGATCAGCGCGAGGCGGCCAAGGATCCTTCCACCAGCACCAAGATTCCGCCGAGTAATGATCCGGCCGGGATCAAGCGACGCGCGAATCACGCGGAGGTGTATCTGGTGCGTGATGACCAGGGCGAGATCGAGACGCTGGTTCTTCCGATTCACGGCTACGGACTGTGGTCGCAGATGTACGGCTTCATTGCGCTCGCGCCGGACGGCGAGACGGTCAAGGGCATCAACTATTTCGAACAGGGCGAAACGCCGGGGCTGGGTGCGGAGATCACCAACCCCAAGTGGCAGCAGGTCTGGGAAGGCAAGAAGATCTACGACGACAACGGCGAGGTGCAGCTGCGCGTGATCAAGGGCAATGTCGGCAGCGACACCCCCGACGCCGAACACAAGGTGGATGGCCTTTCCGGTGCCACGCTCACCAGCCGCGGGGTCAGCGGCACCATCGAATACTGGTTCGGGCCGCGCGGTTTCAAGCCGTTTCTTCGCAATATCACCGACGATCAAATCGGTAAGGGTTAACGCGTTATGTCGAACCAAGCGGTCAAGGTCGTCACTGATCCGTTGTTCAACAACAATCCGATTGCGCTGCAGATCCTGGGTATCTGTTCGGCGCTGGCAGTTACTACCCAGCTGGCCACATCCCTGCTGATGTGCCTGGCGCTGACCTCGGTGCTGGCCTGTTCCAACGCCGCCATCAGCATGATCCGCAACCAGATTCCCTCGTCGATCCGCATCATCGTGCAGATGACCATCATTGCGTCGCTGGTGATCGTTGTGGATCAGGTAATGAAGGCCTTCGCCTACGATCTGGCCAAGCAACTATCGGTATTCGTGGGCCTGATCATCACCAATTGCATCGTCATGGGCCGTGCCGAAGCCTTCGCTATGAAGGAGCCGCCGGGCATGTCGTTTCTTGACGGCCTCGGCAACGGGTTGGGCTACAGCCTAATCCTGATCGTGGTCGGCAGCATTCGCGAACTGTTTGGCTCCGGTTCGCTGCTGGGCTACCAGATCCTGCCGCTGGTCAGCCAGGGCGGCTGGTACGAGCCGCTGGGGCTAATGCTGCTGCCGCCGAGCGCGTTCTTCATCATCGGCTTCTTCATCTGGGGCCTGCGCAGCTGGAAGACCGACCAGGTAGAGCACGCCGACTACCAGATTCATCAGGTGCACCGCACCGAAGTCGTTTAGGGATAACCGGCCATGGAAACCTATCTCAGTCTGCTGGCGAAGGCTGTATTCGTCGAGAACCTCGCGCTGGCGTTCTTCCTGGGTATGTGCACCTTCCTGGCGCTGTCCAAGAAGATTTCCACCGCCATCGGCCTGGGCGTGGCCGTCATCGTGGTGCAGGGGCTCACGGTTCCGGTCAACAACCTGATCTATCAGTTCCTGCTTCGGGAAGGGGCGCTGGCCTGGGCCGGTCTGCCCAACGTGGACCTGTCCTTCCTCGGGCTGATCAGCTACATCGGCGTGATCGCGGCGATGGTGCAGATTCTCGAGATGTTTCTGGACCGCTTCATGCCGGCGCTGTACGGCGCGCTGGGTATTTTCCTGCCGCTGATCACGGTCAACTGCGCCATTCTCGGTGGTTCCCTGTTCATGGTGGAGCGCGATTACAACTTCGCGGAATCCGTGACCTACGGCCTGGGCAGCGGGATCGGCTGGGCCCTGGCGATTGCTGCGCTGGCCGGCGTTCGTGAAAAGCTCAAATACTCGGATGTGCCCGACGGGCTGCAGGGGCTGGGCATCACATTCATCACGGTGGGTCTGATGTCGCTGGGCTTCATGGCGTTTTCCGGCATCCAGCTCTAGGACTCTTGAACCGCAAAGGACGCAAACAGCACGAAGAAGGCAGTGAATTCCCTGCCAGTCGGGTTCCGGGCTTTGCGTCCTTTGCGCCCTTTGCGGTCAATGGATTGTTTCTATGGGTGAACTAGCACAGATTGCTCTCGGGGTCGGCGTTTTCACCGGCGTGGTGGTGATGCTGGTGATGGTGATTCTCGGCGCCCGCTCGCGGCTGGTGGCGAGCGGCAACGTGGACATCGAGATCAACGGCGAGAAAACCATCCAGGCGCCGGTCGGCAGTAAGCTGCTGGGGGCGCTGGCCGATTCCAAGCTGTACGTGTCCTCGGCCTGCGGTGGCGGCGGCACTTGCGCCCAGTGCCGGGTCAAGATCCACGACGGCGGCGGCTCGATCCTGCCCACCGAGGAAGAGCACATCAGCAAGCGCGAGGCCCGCGAGGGCGATCGCCTGTCCTGCCAGGTCACGGTCAAGCAGGACATGAAAATCCAGGTTCCGGAGGAGGTCTTCGGCGTCAAGCAGTGGACCTGCCGGGTGCGTTCCAACCAGAACGTGGCGACCTTCATCAAGGAGCTGGTGCTGGAACTGCCGGAAGGCGAACACGTCGACTTCCGCGCCGGCGGCTATATCCAAATCCAGGCGCCGCCCTATCAGATCGATTTCAAGGATTTCGACATCCAGCCGGAATTCCACGAGGACTGGGACAAGCACGATCTCTGGCGCTACAAGGCGGTGAACCGTGAAACCGTCACGCGGGCCTATTCGATGGCCAACTACCCGGAAGAGCGCGGCATCATCATGCTGAACGTGCGTGTTGCCACGCCGCCGCCGGGCAACCCGGATGTGCCGCCGGGAATAATGAGCAGTTACATCTTCAACCTCAAGCCGGGCGATGAGGTGACGATTGCCGGCCCGTTCGGCGAATTCTTCGCCAAGGAGACCAACGCCGAAATGGTGTTCGTCGGCGGTGGCGCCGGCATGGCGCCGATGCGCTCGCACATCTTCGACCAGCTGCGCCGGATCAAGACCGACCGCAAGATGACCTTCTGGTACGGCGCCCGTTCCCGGCGGGAGATGTTCTACGTCGAGGACTTCGACCAGCTGGCCGAGGAGAACGACAATTTCGAATGGCACGTCGCGTTGTCCGACGCCAAGGAAGAGGACAACTGGACCGGGGATACCGGGTTCATCCACGACGTGCTTTACGAGCGCTATCTCAAGGACCACCCGGCGCCGGAGGATTGCGAGTTCTATCTCTGCGGTCCGCCGATGATGAACGCCTCGGTCGTTAATCTGCTCGAGGATCTGGGCGTCGAGCCCGAAAACATTCTGCTCGACGACTTCGGCGGCTGATCATGCGCCAACGCCTGGCCGGGCAGTTACCCTGCCTGGCCGTTGCCGGCCTGCTGGTTGCCGGCTGCGCGGAGCCGGGGCCGACGGTCTGGCGTCTGACCGGCCCGGCCCAGGGCACCACCTATACCGTGACCGTGGTTGATCCGCCGGCGGCTGTTTCCCGCAATGAGCTCGATCAGGCGATCCGGCAGACCCTGGACGGGATCGATGCGGCACTATCCACCTGGCGGCAGGACGCCGACATTAGCCGATTCAATCGGGCCGCCGCCGATGAATGGATCGAGGTCCCGGCCATACTGGCCGGGCTCGTGCAGCGGTCGCTTGCGCTGGGTGACAGTACTGACGGGCACTTCGATGTAACGCTCAAACCGGTTTTGGCGCTATGGGGCTTCGGGCCAGGGGCGGAGACGCCGGCATCGGTGCCGGATGCGGCCGCGATCGACCAGGCGCTGGCCCGTACCGGGTCCGGGCGTGTCGACGTTCGGCTGACGCCCCCCGGCCTGCGCAAGTCGGCCGCCGGTCTGCAGCTCGAACTCTCCGGCATCGCCCAGGGTTACAGCGTGGACGCGTTGCGCGATCTGCTGGCCGATCGCAGTCTGGACCGTTTCCTGGTGGAACTGGGTGGCGAGCTGTACGGGCAGGGGCGCAATCCGGACGGACGCGCCTGGCAGGTGGGGGTGGAAGCCCCTGTAGCCGGCCGGCGGGATATTTCCCGGGTGGTGCCGCTGGACGGGCAGGGCATCTCGACCTCCGGTGATTATCGGGATTTCTTCGAGCTGGACGGCAAGCGTTTCTCGCACACCATCGATCCGATGACCGGACGGCCGGTTACCCACGACCTGCGTTCGGTGACGGTGCTGCACGAAAGCACGGAGATGGCCGACGGCCTGGCGACCGCGCTGCTGGTGATGGGCCCCGAGGCAGGGCTGTCATTCGCCCGGGAATGCGACCTGGCGGTGCTGTTTATCCGGGGTGAACAGGATGCGTATACTTCGGTCACGACCAAGGCATTCGAGCGCCTGACGGAGGTCAAGCAATGACGACATTTCTGGTGGTATTCACGGTGATGATACTGGCGGTCTCGGCCATGGCCGTCGGCGTCATGGTGTCCGGCCGCGAGATCAAGGGCAGCTGCGGCGGCCTGAATACCAAAGGTGACTGCCCCTGCCAGAGTAGCTGTGAGGCCGGCGAACGCGGAGCGCCTCGCTGATGCTGCACTCGGTAACGGTGCGTGACTACATGTCCGCGCCGCTGGTCACGTTCAGCCCCGACATGGATGTGCTGCGCGCCATTCACCTGCTGCTGGAAAACCAGATCACCGGCGCACCGGTCCTGGACAAGCTGGGCAATATCGTCGGTTATCTGTCGGAAAAGGACTGCCTGCAAGTGGCCATGGATGCCAGTTACCACGAGGACTGGGGTGGCAAGGTCGGGGAGTTGATGACCCCGGAAGCCATGACGGTCGAGTCCGACGCTTCCATCCTGCAGGTCGCCCGCATCTTCCGTAACACCTCGATCAAGTCACTCCCCGTGATGGACGAAAATCGCCTGGTCGGCCGCATTACTCGCAGCGATGTGCTTCGTGCCTTCGAGGCGATTCGCTGACCGCAGTTGGGATGACCGGAGCCCCACCCGAACGGATTCCCGCCCCGTTATTCCCTGACCCTGATCTGCGAGGCCGCGCGGTTGCGGCCGTTTAACCCCCCGAATCGTTCGAAAAACGCCTGGTCCATTTCGGCCACGGGTTCCCCGGCTTCCGCCCTGACGGCTTCGATGTACGCGTCGGCGCCTTGCCAGACATGCAGATAAAGCAAGCGACAGGTCTCATAGGCTCTCAGCCCCGCCCAGTCGGCCGGGAACAGTGACGAAGGCAGGCGCGGCGCATGGAGTGAGGCGCGCCGGAATAGGTGGATCGCCAGTAACCGGGTCTGGAAATACTGCGCCGGTTCAACGTCGCCGGGATCGGTTTCAAGGATGGGCAGCCAGTTCGCGAAACGGTGCTCAAAATCCAGGTAGCGGGTTTCCGCGTCCTCCAGGTCCCAGAAATCGCTGATGCCGTCCCGCAGCGTGCGAAGCGTCGGGGAGTCGAGCGACTCGGATACGAACACAAAGACCTGCTGCTCCAGCCCCAGCTCCGAGAGAATTTCCGCCATCGTCTGCCTCGACCCAAGCGGGTGAACGAACAATCCCGATGCGATCATGCTGTAACCCTCCCAGTCGAGGAGCTGGCGCAGCCGTGATCGTTGCCAGGCCTGCAGAGAGCCGGGCGGCGCAAAGGCGACCAGCCATTGTCCATGCCACTGGTCGAGCGGGGGCTCGTAGAACCTGCGCCTTGCCTGAACAATCCTGGCCCGGCCCGTCCTGGTCAGGTGGTAACGGCTGCGGCGGCCATGCCGCTCGGCATCGAGCCAGCCGTCCTGCCCCAGCCGTTGCAGGCTGGTTCTGACGGAGCGCTCGTTGATGTTGAACGGCGCCATCAGGTCGATGAGTGTCCCCACCCAGAACGAACCGCCGCGGGGCTCGATGACATCCCCCAGCAGCGACACGATCAGGGATTTCGCGCGCGGCCGGGAATGGTGCACGAGTTCGTCGATATGCCGTTGTAGCGACTGGTTCATGGCGAATGCTGGTTGTCGCACAGGCGTCGGGCGTCCGGGCAGACTCTATGATTAGCACGAGAAATTTGCGAGTGAGAACAACGCATTAAAAATGACACAAAAATAAGATTGACAACGAAAAAACGGTATCATAATGTCAAAAGGGCGGCACGCGTCCGGAACGTTATCTTCCGGATGCAACGCGGAACCGTTCCGGAGGTATGCCACATGTATGCGCAGAACGTTGATACCGGCGTGAACCGGCTCCGGGCTCGTGACGAGCTGTCCGCTGATGAGCGGACCTTCCAGGACCGGGTCGATCAGGACATCCGTATCGAGCCGAAGGACTGGATGCCGGAGGGGTATCGCAAGACGCTGATTCGCCAGATTTCTCAGCACGCGCACTCCGAGATCATCGGTCAGCTGCCGGAGGGCAACTGGATCACCCGGGCGCCGTCGCTGCGCCGCAAGCTGATCTTGCTGGCCAAGGTGCAGGACGAGGCCGGCCACGGGCTATATCTCTACAGCGCGGCGGAGACCCTCGGGGCGTCGCGGGAAGACATGATTGCCGATCTGCTGTCCGGCAAGGCCAAGTACTCGAGTATCTTCAACTATCCAACGCTGACCTGGGCCGATATCGGCGCCATCGGATGGCTGGTCGACGGGGCGGCGATTATCAACCAGGTCCCGATCTGCCGTTGTTCGTATGGTCCTTACGCGCGGGCCATGGTTCGCGTGTGCAAGGAGGAGAGTTTCCACCAGCGCCAGGGCTTCGACATCATGATGGTGCTCAGCCGGGGTACCGAGGCGCAGAAGGAAATGGCCCAGGATGCCCTGAATCGATGGTGGTGGCCGTCGGTGATGATGCACGGCCCCCGCGACGAGGATTCGGTGAACAGCGCGCAGTCCATGCAGTGGCGCATCAAGCTGTTCTCCAACGATGAATTGCGTCAGAAATTCATTGATGAAGCCGCCGAGCAGGCCGCCTATCTGGGTCTGGAGATCCCCGATCCGGATCTCAGGTGGAATCCCGAACGCGGGCACTACGACTACGGTGAGCCGGACTGGGATGAATTCTGGGCGGTGCTGAAAGGCAACGGCCCCTGCAATCGCGAGCGACTCGAGGCCCGTCGGTTGGCACACAATGGCGGCGCCTGGGTGCGCGATGCCGCGGCCGCGTATGCCGAGAAGCGGCAGGCGCGCCAGGCGTCAGTATCCACGGCGTTTGACCGAACGCCCCGATCGGCCGCTGCGGCGTGAGGAAGACACCATGAAGGAGTGGCCGCTCTGGGAAATCTTCGTGCGCAGCCAGCACGGTCTGGCGCACAAGCACGTTGGCAGCCTGCATGCCGTGGACGCGGAGATGGCGATCCAGAATGCGCGCGATGTTTACACCCGTCGCAACGAAGGGGTAAGCATCTGGGCGGTGCGCGCGGCCGATATCGCCGCGTCGAGTCCCGGCGACAAGGACGTCCTCTACGATCCCGCGCGCTCCAAGGTGTATCGGCATCCGACCTTCTATCCGATGCCGGATGAGGTCAAGAACATCTGAGCATGGCGATGACGGTCTGCGACGCAACTCTCGATTTCAGCCTCCGTGTCGGTGACAGCTGCCTGATCCTGGGGCAACGCCTTTCCGCGCTATGCGGTCACGGTCCGTCGCTGGAAGAGGATATCGCCACCACCAACGTGGCACTGGACCTGATCGGGCAGGCGCAGAACTGGCTGTCCCACGCCGGAGAAATGGAAGGCGAGGGACGAGACTCGGACAGCCTTGCTTATTTCCGCGATGCGCACGAGTTTCGCAATCTGGTGCTGGTCGAGCAGCCCAACGGGCACTTTGGCGACACCATGGCCCGGCAGTTCTACTTCGACGTCTGGCATTACCTTCTGCTGTCGCAGTTGATCGAATCGTCGGATGAAACGATTGCCGGCATTGCGGGCAAATCGATCAAGGAAGTGCGTTATCACGTCGAGCGCAGTTGCGACTGGGTGGTTCGCCTCGGTGACGGCACGTCGGAAAGTCACGAGAAGATGCAGGCGGCGCTCGAGCGCCAGTGGCCGTACGTGGGTGAATTGTTCGAGGCCGGGCCGCATCACGCACGGCTGGTCGAGGCCGGTATCGCGCCGGCACTGTCGACCCTGCAGGAACCCTGGTCGCGGCATGTTGGCGAGGTCATGGCGGAAGCGACCCTGACGGTGCCCGACAGGCCGCAGTCCCGGGCAGGCGTCAAGGCCGGTCAGCACAGCGAACACCTGAGCTACCTGCTCGCCGAGATGCAGGGGCTGCGACGGGCGCATCCGAACGCCGAGTGGTGACGGTCATGACGGCAACCAGCCAATGCCTGCCCACCGAGACCGAAGTCTGGTCGCGACTCGAAGCGGTCACGGATCCCGAGATTCCGGTGATCTCGGTCGTGGATCTGGGGATTATCCGGGATGTTGTCTGGGATGAGGGCGAGCTGGCGGTGGTGATCACGCCAACCTATTCGGGCTGTCCCGCGATCCGGGTGATCGAGGACAGCATCCGCGATGCGATCCGCGACCTCGGCGTCGAGAACTTTCGTCTGGAAACGCGCCTGTCGCCGGCCTGGACCACCGACTGGCTGAGCGAGCGCGGCCGCGAACGGCTCCGGGATTACGGCATCGCACCGCCGGCCTGTGGCGCGGCGCAGGTTGTCGATATCAGCCGGATCATGAACCGGCGTCACCGGGCCATTGCCTGTCCGCATTGTGGTGCCACGGCCACCCAGCCTGTCAGTCAGTTCGGCTCGACACCCTGCAAGGCGCTCTATCGATGTCAGGCGTGCCTGGAACCGTTCGACTACTTCAAGGAACACTGATGCATCAGTTCCGATGCCTGAAGGTCGGATCGGTCGAGCGCCAGACACGCGACGCCGTGGTCGTGACATTTGACGTCCCGGCGACCCTGCAAGACGAGTTCCAGTACCGGCAGGGGCAGCATCTCACCCTGCGCCGCGAGCTCGACGGCGAAGAGGTCCGCCGGAGCTACTCCATATGTTCCGCCGTCCAGGACCAAACGCTGCGGGTTGCGATCAAGCGGGTCCCCGGCGGCCTGTTCTCCAACTGGGCGAATGACGAGCTGGCGCCGGGGATGGCGCTGGGCGTGATGCCGCCATCCGGCCGGTTCCGTGTCGATCTCGCGGCGCCCAACGCGAAGCACTACGTCGCCTTCGTCGCCGGCAGCGGCATTACGCCGATTCTTTCCATTATCAAGACGACGCTGATGACCGAGCCCGGGAGTCGCTTCACGCTGTTCTACGGCAACCGGTCGGCCAGTTCTGTGCTGTTCAAGGAAGAACTGGAAGACCTCAAGGATCGCTACATCGAACGCTTCCGGCTGGTCTTCATTCTCAGTCGCGAGCAGCTGGACATCGACCTGTTCAATGGCCGCATCGACCGGGAGCGCGTTGATGCGCTGATGGGGCTCTGGCTCGATCCGGCGGATATCGACACCGCCTTCGTCTGCGGCCCGCTCGACATGATGAACGATGTCAGCGAGGGCCTGCAGGCCCATGGTGTGCCCAAGGCGGACATCAAGATGGAGCTGTTCGCCACCAGCGCGCAGGACGCCGCTCGCCGGCAGGCGCGCAGCGAGGCGGTCAGCGAGCGCCCGGTCGAGGGCGAGAGCCGGGTCGAGGTGATTCTCGAAGGCCGCACGCGAGTGCTCGCCGTTGAACGAGGCCGTCAGAATCTGATCGACGCCGCACTCGGGCAGTCGGTGGAGCTGCCTTACTCCTGCAAGGCGGGCGTCTGTTCCAGCTGTCGCTGCAAGGTGGTTGCAGGCGAGGTGGACATGAATGCCGCCTTCGCCCTGGAGGATTACGAGATAGAGCGCGGATTCGTGCTGGCCTGCCAGAGTTATCCGGTCAGCGATCGCGTGGTTCTGGATTTCGATCAAGAGACCTGAGAATGAAGCTACACAGTTACGCACAGGGGCAATGGCGGTTCGGCGGGGGCGAGAGCACGACGCTTCGGAGTGCGGTCACGGGCGAGCCGGTTGCGGAGATCGCCCGGGGCGGCCTGGATTACGCCGGGATGCTGGCGTATGCCAGGGATACTGGCGGCCCGAACCTTCGGGCCCGGACCTTCCATCAGCGGGCTATCATGCTTAAGGAGCTCGCCAAGCACCTGAGTCAGTACAAGGACGAGTTCTACGCGTTGTCGACGGAAACCGGCGCAACGCGGGCGGACTCGATGGTCGATATCGATGGTGGCATCGGCACGCTGTTCGCCTACAGCGGCAAGGGGCGCCGCGAACTGCCGAACGGATATGCCGTCATCGATGGCGAGATGGAGCCGCTGTCCCGTGGGGGCAGCTTCATCGGGCACCATGTCTGGGTACCGCTCGAGGGCGCCGCGGTTCACATCAACGCGTTCAATTTTCCCTGCTGGGGAATGCTGGAAAAACTGGCGGCGAATCTTCTCGCCGGCGTGCCCGCCATCATCAAGCCGGCGAGTCAGACCGCCTATCTGACGGAACTGATGTTCCGCCGCATGATCGAGTCGGAACTGCTCCCGGCCGGCGCGGTGCAGCTCATCTGTGGCGGTGTCGGCGACCTGCTCGATCACGTCACCGGGCAGGACGTGGTGACGTTCACCGGCTCCGCCGAGACCGGCCGGAAATTGCGTTGTCACCCGGCGATCGTCAACAACGCCACGCGCTTTTCGATGGAGGCGGACTCCCTGAATTGCAGCATCCTGGGTCCGGACGCGGTGCCGGGCACGCCGGAATTCGATCTGTACATCAAGGAAGTCGTCCGCGAGATGACGGTCAAGGCCGGCCAGAAATGCACCGCTATCCGCCGGGTCATGGTACCCGAGTCGCTGGTGGCGCCGGTCATTGATGCCCTGAGCAAGCGCATTGAGGAGAAAGTCGTTCTGGGACATCCCGGCACCGAGGGGGTAACGCTGGGTGCCCTGTCCAGTCTGAATCAGCGGCAGGAAGTGCGTGATCGCGTCAGGGATTTGTTGGTTGCCGCGGAACTGGTTTACGGCAATCCGGAACAATGCGATCCACGTGGCGCCGACGGCGATGCCGGTGCCTTCATGTCCCCGTTGATTCTGCATTGCGCCTCGCCGGTCGCCGGCAGCCCGGTTCATGATGTGGAAGCCTTCGGGCCGGTATCCACGGTCATGCCATACAAGTCCGCGGCGGATGCGGCGAATCTGGCCAGGCTCGGGCAGGGCAGTCTGGTGGGCTCGATTTTTACCGCCGATCCGGAGTTTGCCCGCGAGGTCGTGATGGGATCGGCCTCGCACCATGGCCGCCTGCTGGTGGTGGATCGAACCTGCGCCAAGGAGTCGACCGGGCATGGGTCCCCGATGCCGACGCTGGTCCACGGCGGTCCCGGGCGGGCCGGCGGCGGCGAAGAGCTGGGCGGCGTGCGCGGCGTTTTCCACTACATGCAGCGCACCGCATTACAGGGATCGCCGGACATGCTGTCGGCAATTACCGGGCGGTGGATGCCCGGCGCGTCCCGCCGCGAGGGGGAGCATCCGTTCCGGAAGGACTTCGACAGCCTGCGGATCGGGGATACGGTAAAGGCGGGGCCCAGGGCGATCACGATCGAGGATATCGAGCATTTTGCCGAGTTCACCGGCGACACCTTCTACGCCCACATGGACGAGGAAGCGGCGAAGGCGAATCCCTTTTTCGACGGTCGTGTGGCGCATGGCTACTACATCGTGTCACTGGCCGCCGGTCTGTTCGTGGCGCCCGAGCCGGGCCCGGTTCTCGCCAACTACGGCGTCGATAATCTGCGCTTCATGACGCCCGCCTATCCGGGTGATGAACTCAGCGTCACACTGACCTGCAAGGAGAAGAATCTCCGCGAGGGCGCCGGCTATGGCGAAGTGCGCTGGGATACGGTCGTGACCAATCAGAACGATGATCAAGTGGCCCAGTACGACGTTCTCACGATGGTCGCAACGGCGGCCTGATTCTCACCGCCCGGGGAGACAACCATGGCTTCCGATGTAGTGCTTCTGGATATCGAGGGACCGGTGGCGCGAATCACGCTGAACCGGCCCGACAAGCTCAACAGTTTCAACGTCGAGCTGCACGAGGCACTGGCGTCGGCGTTGTCGACGGTAGCGTCCGACAAGGGCGTTCGGGTTCTGCTGCTGACGGGGGCTGGTCGCGGATTCTGTGCCGGCCAGGATCTTGGCGACCGGCATGTGGCACCGGGCGAGGCGCCACCGGATCTCGGTGCCTCGGTGGAGAAATACTACGCGCCGCTGGTACGCCGTATTCGTTCCCTGCCGATGCCGGTGGTCTGCGCTGTCAACGGGACGGCTGCCGGGGCCGGCGCCAATCTTGCGCTGGCCTGTGATCTGGTGGTTGCCACGGCATCGGCCAAGTTCATGGAGCCGTTCTGCAAGCTCGGGCTGATTCCGGATACCGGCGGCAGCTATTTTCTCCCGCGCCTGGTCGGTACCGCCCGGGCGATGGGCCTGGCGATGCTGGGCGACGTCCTGTCCGCCGACCAGGCCGCCGATTGGGGGCTTATCTGGAAATCGATTCCGGATGACGCGTTTGCCGAGGAAGTCGAACGTCTGGTGATTCATCTGGCCGCGGCGCCCACCCGTGGGCTGGCTGAGACCAAGCGACTGATCTACCAAAGCGCCGATAACACGCTCGACGCCCAGCTGGATCTCGAGCGCGACACCATGCGCGAGCTGGGTCGCGGTCACGATTATCGCGAAGGGGTGGCGGCCTTCGTCGAGAAAAGAAAGCCCGACTTCCGTGGCAACTGACCCGGATCGCGACGGACTTGCCGCCCGCGTGGTAGCCGACATGTATGCGTGGGATGCCGCCAGCCAGGCGTTCGGCATGTCAATCCGGGAGGCTTGCGCGGCTCGCGTATGCGTGAGCATGACGGTGCGCACCGACATGACCCAGGCGGTCGGAACATGCCATGGCGGCGTGATCTTCTCGCTGGCCGACTCGGCATTCGCGTTCGCCTGCAACCGTTTCAACGAGAAGACCGTGGCCGCCGGCTGCGGCATCGAATTCCTGCATCCGGCCCGGGTTGGCGATGTGCTCACCGCCGAGGCGGTGGAGCAGGCCGCGATGGGCCGAAGCGGAATCTACGACGTGCGGGTCAGCAACCAGAACGACGAAACCATCGCGCTGTTTCGCGGCAAGTCCCGGCGTATCGGCGGGAGCACGATCGAATAAGCAGCCGGTCGCCGGCATGTCGGCCAACGGACCAGGAGGAGAGACAACAATGACCACCGACCACGGGCGTCCGGAATCGATCGAAACGGCAAGTCGTGACGAGTTGTCGGCACTGCAGCTCGAGCGACTCAAGGCGACACTGCAGCGCGCGTATCACAACGTGCCGCATTATCGGAAAGCGTTCGACGAGGCGGGCGTACGCCCGGAAGATGTTAGAGACTTATCGGATCTCGCGCGCTTTCCGTTTCTCACCAAGCAGGATTTGCGGGATGCCTACCCGTTCGGTTTGTTCGCTGTGCCCCGCGAACAGGTGGTGCGTATCCATGCTTCCAGTGGCACCACCGGCAAGCCCACGGTGGTGGGGTACACCGCGAACGACATTGATACCTGGTCGAACCTGGTTGCCCGCTCGATTCGCGCCGCGGGCGGAAAGCCGGGCGACATCGTTCACATCGCCTATGGTTACGGGCTGTTTACCGGCGGCCTGGGCGCCCACTACGGGGCGGAACGGCTCGGCTGCACCGTGGTGCCTATGTCCGGTGGGCAGACCGAAAAGCAGGTTCAATTGATTCGGGACTTTCAGCCCCGCGTGATCATGGTGACACCCTCCTACATGCTGAATCTGGTGGACGAGTTTCATCGCCAGGGCATGGATCCCAGGGAGAGCTCGCTGCAGATCGGCATCTTCGGCGCCGAGCCGTGGACCAACGCGATGCGCCAGGAGATCGAGGCCGCCTGCGGGATCGATGCGGTGGATATATATGGTCTGTCCGAAGTGATGGGGCCCGGTGTCGCCAGCGAATGCGTCGAGACCAAGGACGGCCCCGTCATCTGGGAGGATCATTTCTATCCGGAGATCATTGATCCGGCCACGGGGGAGGTGTTGCCCGACGGCGAGGAAGGGGAGCTGGTCTTTACGTCCCTGAGCAAGGAGGCGCTGCCGGTGATCCGCTATCGCACGCGAGACCTGACGCGGCTCCTGCCGCCGACGGCCCGGTCCATGCGCCGTATCCAGAAAATCACGGGTCGATCGGACGACATGCTGATCATCCGGGGCGTCAATGTCTTTCCCTCCCAGATCGAGGAGCTGATCTGCAAGCAGGCGGAGTTGTCGCCTCACTACGTGATCGAGGTTTCGCGTCAGGACAAGATGGATCGCATCAAGGTGCTGGTGGAACCGCGAGAGGGGCTGCCGCTCTCCGATGACGCCGCGGCAACCTCGGCGGGGCAACTCAAGCACAATATCAAGAGTTACATCGGGACCAGCGCGGAAATCGAAATCGCCACTTGCGGGTCAATCGAACGATCGGTGGGCAAGGCCACGCGCGTGATCGACAAACGTCAGCTCGCCTGAACGGACCAACTGGACGAGGTCTCATGAACGAAGCCTTTATCTGTGACGCCGTGCGGACCGCCTTCGGCCGCTTCGGTGGCTCGCTGGCCACGGTACGGACGGATGATCTGGCGGCGATACCGATCCGGGCGCTGATGGCGCGTCATCCGGGCGTTGACTGGTCCCGGCTGGACGATGTTCTGTACGGGTCCGCTAACCAGGCGGGCGAGGACAACCGTAATGTGGCCCGCATGGCGGCGTTGCTGGCGGGGCTGCCGGTGGACGTGCCCGGGAGCACGGTGAATCGTCTGTGCGGGTCCAGCCTCGACACCATTGCGACCGCTGCCCGGGCGATCAAGTGCGGGGAGATGCAGCTGGTGATTGCCGGCGGCGTGGAAAGCATGACACGGGCGCCGCTGGTGATGCCCAAGGCCGAAACCGCCTATTCCCGCAACGCCGAGCTATACGACACCACCATCGGCTGGCGCTTCGTCAATCCGTTGCTCAAGGCGCAGTACGGGATCGACTCGATGCCGGAAACCGCCGAGAACGTGGCTGACGATTTTCAGGTCAGTCGCGCGGATCAGGACGCGTTCGCCATCCGCAGTCAGCAGCGCTGGGCGAGGGCGGATGCAGCGGGATTTTTCGCCCGGGAGATCGTGCCGGTCGACGTGCCCCGCCGGAAGGCCGATCCGCTGCGCTTCGAACGCGATGAACATCCCCGTCCCGACGCCGATATCGACGCGCTGGCGAAACTCCGACCCATCGTGCGGCCCGATGGCAGCGTGACCGCTGGCAACGCGTCCGGTATCAACGATGGATCCGGCGCCGCGCTGATTGCCAGCCGTACAGCGCTGGATTCGTACGGCCTGACGCCGAGAGCCCGTATCGTATCCGCCGCCGTTGCCGGGGTGGAACCGCGCATCATGGGCGTGGGGCCGGCGCCCGCCTCGCGCAAGGCACTTGCCCTGGCCGGACTGTCGATCGACGACATGGATGTGATCGAACTCAACGAGGCGTTCTCGGCGCAGGCACTGGCGGTGTTGCGGGACCTCGGCGTCGCCGATGACGCCGAGCACGTGAATCCCAACGGCGGCGCCATCGCCATCGGGCATCCGCTTGGCGCCTCGGGCGTCCGTCTGGCGACCACTGCGCTGAATTATCTGGAAACCGGCGGGGGCCGCTACGGCTTGTGCACCATGTGTATCGGCGTCGGTCAGGGCATTGCCCTTGTGATCGAACGTGTCTGACCCACAACGCCCGTGATCGACATGACATACGACGACATCGACGTCACCCGGCCGGTCGAACGTGTCTGCCATATCCGCATAAATCGGCCGGAGGTGCGTAATGCACTGCGTACGCAGACGCTGACGGAAATCGCCGACGCCCTGGCCGTCGTGGCCGCCGACGAGACGGTGGGCGCCGTGGTGATATCGGGTGACAGCAAGGCCTTTGCGGCCGGCGCGGACATCCGCGAGATGGCCGATCTCGGGGCGATCGGGGTCTGGCACAGCGGGCGGCCGGCCCAGTGGCAGCGCATCGCCGATTTCGAGAAGCCCCTGATCGGGGCCGTGAACGGCTATTGCCTGGGGGGCGGCTGTGAGCTGGCCCTGGCCTGTGACCTGTTGGTTGCCGGTGACGATGCGGTGTTCGGCCAGCCCGAAATCAAGCTCGGCATTCTGCCGGGCGGGGGCGGCACCCAGCGCCTGATTCGGGCTGTAGGCAAGGCATTTGCCATGCAGATGGTGCTCTCCGGCATGCGGGTGGACGCGGTCACCGCCGAGCGCCGCGGTCTGGTGGCTGAAACGGTACCGGCCGATCAGGCATTGCCGCGAGCGCTGGAAATCGCGGCGGATATCGCCGGCAATGCGCCACTGGCGCTGGCGGCGGCCAAGAAGGCGCTGAATCAGGCATTCGAAACGCCCCTGAGCGCGGGCCTCGACTTCGAGCGCCAGTGCCTGGCGTTGCTGTCCGCCTCCGAGGATCGAAACGAGGGGATTGCGGCCTTCCTGGAAAAACGCAAACCAGTCTTTCGGGGGCGGTGATGGAAGACGCTTCGAGTTTCCCATTGCATGAGGTAGGGCGGTGAGCAAGGCGTTGTCAACGGATCGAACGGTGGCGGTGATTGGCGCCGGGACGATGGGAGCGGGCATTGCCCAGGTGGCGGCTCAGGCGGGCCACCCGGTTCGATTGTTCGATGCGGTCGACGGTGCCGTGGCTCGCGGTATTGACGGTGTGGTGGCCCAGCTCGATGGCCGCGTGGCCAAGGGCAAGCTCGAGGCCGCGGCGCGCGATGCCATTCTGGGCCGGCTGCAGCCGGCAGCGTCGTTGGCCGATCTGAGCGACGCCAGCCTGGTGATCGAGGCCATCGTCGAGGACGTGTCGGTCAAGCAGCAGGTTTTCGGGGAGCTTGAAGGGCTGTGCGGCGCGGACACGATTCTGGCCACCAACACCTCCTCGCTGTCGGTGACGGCCATCGCCGCCACCTTGACGCGGCCGCAGAACCTGGTTGGCATGCATTTCTTCAATCCGGCGCCGGTACTCCGACTGGTGGAAGTCGTGCGCGGTCTGGCCACGAATCCGGCTGTGGCCGACACCGTATTCGCCACCGCGGATGCCTGGGGCAAGGTGCCGGTGCACGTCCGCAACACGCCGGGTTTCATCGTCAACCGGGTGGCCCGGCCGTTCTATGCCGAAACGCTTAATCTTCTCGAACAGCAGGCGGCCGACGTCGCCACGCTCGACGCGTTGATGCGCGAATGCGGCGGCTTTCGCATGGGGCCCTGTCAACTGATGGACCTGATTGGCCAGGATGTGAATGCCAAGGTCACTGCGACCGTGTTTCATGCCTTCCATGGCGATGCCCGGTACCGACCCTCGCTGGTGCAGCGAGAACTGGTCGAGGCCGGCCGGCTGGGCCGCAAGAGCGGCCTTGGCTTCTACGACTATGACGAGAACGCCGGAACCCCGGCCCCGCAGGCGGCGGATCCGCGCCCGGCCCCGGAATCGGTGACAATCACGACCAGTGGCGGCGAGCAGGGTCTGCTCGCGCCCCTGGCCGAGCGCCTGCGAACCGCCGGTGTCACGATTGCGCTGATCGACGGTGATGGCGAAGCCATTGAGGTGGCCGGGGCAACCCTGCTGCTGTCCGACGGCCGACTGGCTACCGAACGAGCGGTGTCCGAGGGACTGGACAACCTGGTGGTCTTCGACCTGGCGCTGGATTACGGCAGTGCCAGCCGTATTGCGCTGGCGGCCGCGGATACCACCGCCGATATATCCCGCGCCGCCGCCGCCGCAGTATTTCAGGCTGCGGGTCTGGCGGTGAGCTGGCTGGATGATGCGCCAGGTCTGGTGGTTCTGCGTACCGCCGCGATGCTGGCCAACGAAGGCGCCAATGCCGTTCACGAAGGCATTACGGATGCCCGGGGGGTCGACAACGCCATGCAGTTCGGCGTGAACTACCCGATCGGCCCACTGGCCTGGGCGGATCGGCTCGGCCCGGCGTTCGTCCTGCGGGTACTGCATCATCTCCAGGCCGCTCATGGCGACGACCGCTATCGCCCGTCATTGCGTCTGCGGCGTCTGGCCGCTTGCGATGGCCGGTTTCACGAGGGTGGCGAGCGCCATTGATGACAGTCGCGGAGGGCAAGGCACCGCCTGATTCGTTCACAAGGTATTGGCGGCTCGGGTCCTAACTCATTATTTCTCCGTTTATTTTTCGTTAGCGGTTGCGCGGAGTCAGGCCGATGTTTATAATTCGCGCTCACCGGTTGCGGGGTGGAGCAGTCTGGCAGCTCGTCGCTCATAAGCCGAACTGGGTAGTTAGGTCCAAGCAATTCTAATCGGCGTCAAACGAGCTAAAACGCCGTAAATAAAGGACTTAGCGCTCTCCAATCTTATCGCATCAACCTCGAGCGACACCGACTGACGTCGACTAAGCTGGGCGGTATGAGGTATAGCGAGTATACGCTTGTCCGACCGTAGGGCAGCTTTTTAACTCGCCAGTAGCTTGTCGCTAACAATGGCCTATCGCGGCGACTCAGCCGGGACGCAAGTACACCAGCGTCTCTGCACTGCTTCATCAAGTGAGTCAGGCGGGCCTTATCCGTTAATCCGATACTCTTGCTGCCCCTCCCGAGTCTGCCGGCAACGTCTTGGCTTGCCGCCAGATTCAACTGCCACTTCTGCCGAGTCGACCAATCGGCACAGCACCAACGAGTATGCGTCGACGGCCTGTCCAATTTGGTGGGTAGGTGAGCCGGATGATTCAACGCGGATTGTCGTTGACGTAACGCGGTACTGATAGCGAGATCCATGCGCTATTAGAGAGGCCTCATTCTCTGCCTGAAAGAATGAGTCGCCCACTTGTTTGGGCTCTGAACTTGGGACCATGGCCCCTTTAGTTGGGGGACGTGGACTGATATCCCCCTCGTGCAGCGACACCATCCAAACACAATGAGCGTAGTCGAAACGTCGCCTGGGTCGTTGACCGGCATTGACTTCGGCCCGTCAAACTCATGCGCTGGCGTGCGGGTTGTTCGAGAGTCTGCGCAGAACCGGGGATCGGGTGGTTCGCGAGGGCTCGGTGACCGGGGTCGTGTGTCGGCCTCGTCGGTCCCGCCCAGTATCCTGCGTGAACTAGCCGCTCCTCTACAGCGTGGCGGGCGTAGTCTGCCCTGCGCTCACTTGCACCGCATCATGGCCTCCGGATCACCGGTCGCCCACGGCGTGCGTAACCAATCTCAGCGTGAGGGGTTATTGCTGTGCGGGCTATTGGTCGGTTTCGCTCAGCACCTGCTTGCAGATCTCGACGATATTCCCCGAGCTATGTTGGTGGCGCATCGCTGGGCTAGCAGTACGCTGCCCCGCGATACGCGTGTTCAGGGGCGCTCCATAGTATTGGATTCCTCGACCAAACATCGTTTCGCTGTTCTGCCGACGATCAGTCAATGGATTGATGCGCTGCCGGCGGCGGTCGTGGAGGCGGCTCTACGGTGGGCGCCGCCGGTGGTCAATCCGCCCGACCGCCACGGCCGTCACGTGGTGATCGCTAATCACCCGAGCGGGCTACTCGCCCGATATCGTTACCCCAGCGAGTCGATACGAGTCCGAGTGCTGCTCCGGTCGTCTGGCCTGCGACGCGACCTCGGCGAAATATGCGCGGCGATCGTGGCAGTGCTCGAACCAGTCAGGCAGGCCAACGAGGGGCTCATCGCCCGTCATGCGCCATCCCTGGAGCAGGGTATTCTGCTGACCGGCCGTTCCCGCCGCTGGGTCAATGACCGCAGACGGCGTCATCTTGCGTGACACGCCCAAATCCAAATTGGCGCGAATATTTCCGCTCAGATCGGCATGGCATGTGTGGTAGCGCGTTCGGCCAGTATCCGATCAGACAGGTGGCGGTGCCACGGACAGCACTACATGTGGAATAGACGAACGACAGGGACAAATGGGACCAGATCTATCATGGCCAACGCAGCATTCGCAGTCCTGCTCGCTGATCTGAACAGCACCGCCGCAACGAGCCGGTCAGAACTGATCCGGGCTCTCTATCTCATACGCGCGCACCGGAGCCTGGCCGGCATCATCCCGATCGCCAATCGCCTGACAGATTTAGCATTAGCAAATCCTGGCTTGCTGTCGCTGATCGAGAGCCACGATGGTGGGCACAGCCTAGAGTTACTTCGGCGAATTGGGGCGTTAAGAAGCAACGATGCTGGGCTGCAAGGGTACGCTCTTGGCGATAACAACCCTCTCAAACCGCTCAGCGGCGATAGCTGCATCAGCGACCTGCTGCTACTAGAGCCGAGTTGCGGTCAGCGGCTCAATAATGAGTGGGAATCGATTCTGGTTTGGTTCATCTACCAGGCTATCCGATTTCAATTGACAGGTCTCTCGCTGGCGACTTATCGCCGATACCTGCTGGACGAGTTCAGCCGTCTGCGAGAAATCGGTGCGGGACATCGGCTCTACAATGTTTTCCTGCGCATTCGTTGGCTGGCTGATCCCACCTACCAGGATCAACTCACCCATATAGTGGAACTGAACCTGGGACTTGATGCCGACACCAGTCGCTCCATGGCGATTGCCAGCCGTGCAGCTACGTTATCGAGAAACCACCGGGAACGTCTGCGCGAGCATGTCCATCAGCAATTTGGTGAGGGCATTTACGAGGCGGCACTCGCTGCGTTTCCGCGCCACCGCAGATTGGACGGCGTGCTTGCACTATTCCTCAGCACGGTATATCTGCCCCAGTTTGTGGTCGGACAGGCCGCTAGGGGAGGTGGTGGTGGCGGGCGCATCACTCATCGACCCAATGTGCGGCGGACCCGCTATCTGACCGCTGCAACCGAAATTCTGGTGGCGGACGGTGTTAATTCGGGCACGGTTATCGATATCCATCCCAGGTTGCCACTCGACCCGTCCGACGAGGAGCTCCGCGACGATGAGGACGATGATCCGGATACGCAGGAGCATGGCGAACCCGCGGTTTCACTGTACCTGAGTAGTTCGCAGGATCTAATCAGGGCGCATTACGCGACGCGCGCACTCCAGCACCAGGTAGAGCACGCCAACGCGATGCTGCCGTGGACAAACCGGACGCTCTCCGCGGACGCCTTGGCGGAAATTCTCGACTTGATCCAATACAAAAGTCAGGAGGACGCTGCAGATCGGTTGGCGCGTCTAGCCATCGGACTATCTCTAGTCTCTGGCCGATCGCTGGAGGCGGTTGCGCGGCCGCTTATCACGAGCGGTGAGCCGCCCTTGACCGAGCTGCGCAGAGTCGGCATCAACTTGGAAACGCATTGCCTAGTCGTGTTGACGGCGCGGCCGAAACTGCGTGCAACGAAGGCCGTGGATTTCTGCCACCGGTACGTATCCTCCGTGCAGCTCTCGCTGCCTGATGATTGGCGGCCCCTTATCGAATCACTAGTGGATTATGAGGCCAGACAGGCGCCTCCAATCGCACTGCGTGCCAGAGCGTTGCTGCAGCAGTGTAGCCCTTTCCATAATGTGACACCGACAGGTCTGGAGGCATTCCTGAGGCGCCAGCTCGCCCGCCACTCCAATGGGGATATCGCCGTCTACAAGGGCATTACTGATCGAGCGGGCGTTAATCTCGAGAATCTCATGCACTACGCTTCGATCGACAGCCGGCAGATCGAAGCACTGTGGTCTCAGGCCGTTGACGGTCTCGGTCTGGCACGCCCCACACGACAGGCCTGCGGGCCGCGCGGGCGGGTTGGGGCGATCCAGGCATTCAATATCGTCGAGGTGGCCGGCCACATTCATTCCATCCGGCAGCGTCTGCTCGAGGCCGACGCCGCCCGCGACTTTGTCCGCGCCTATAATCTGTACACGCTGTATATCGCCCAGTGGATGGGGTTGGCTACGGCCGGCCGCAAAACCCGCCATCCGTTGCCACAGGTCATCGTGGGCGGCAATCAGCGCTGGGCATTGATCCAAGACAAGAGCCGACATGATGGGTCAACTGACCGGCTGATACCGCTGACCAACAATCTCTGGACGCAGGTGTGCAGCTATCTCGCATATGCATCGAGTCTGTCCGTGCTCGAGCCAAGGCTGGAACCGCTCCTAGAGACCGACGGCGGCGTCCAAATCCAGCTGCGGTATATCACCGCTGCTGGCGAGGTGATCGACTACCGACCCAAGTTCCAAGAAGCCAATGAAAAATTGCCGGCGTTGCCCGCGAATTGGTTGCGCAAGCTCGTTCGCTCGGAGTCAAGCAAGCTGCCGGGCCGCTACCGGGATGCCGGGCTGGGCCACTGGGTGAGAGGCCGCAACCCGTGGCGCGCCACCTCATCGTTCGACCCGGTGGATTACGGCGAGCAATGGCTGGGGTTACAGCACTGGCTGGAGAGTGAGCTCGGATTTCAGCCCGTGGAACTCTCGCCCGGTGAAACAATTCGCCGGGCGCCGCAGGCGAATCTGGTACGCAAGTCCAAGGTGTCGGCGCAGTCGACTCACACGCCGGCGCCTTCGCGCACTGACGAGACAATCGACCAAATCCTAGCGAACACCGATGCTGGATTGTTCCAAGCAACATTCGGGCCCGAGCCGGACGGTGGCAGCGCGCTCGACCTCGTACGCCGCGCTGTATGCGATCTGCAACTCGGTAATGACGCCGAAGGGCGGGCACGGTTGGCCGAGGAACTGTGCGAGCGGATTCGTAGTAAGACCAAGATTCCCCTGTTTGCCGCTCGACCGCGTCGGCGGTTTTCCCGCGATTGGCAGCTTGATTCTGATGGGTTGCGGGCGCTGGCTGTGTTCGAGCGAGAAATCGAGCCGGCGTTCCGTCGAGATCTTGAACGGCTGCCCGAGCCGGATGACTCGGAAGCTGGCCAGCTAGTCGATCTCGGGCGTTGGATCATGATCGCAATCTGGCGGCTGGGCCTAACGCACTGGCCGTTGATCGTCGAGTGCTCCCGCCGACTGGCCCGCGATCCTTCGTTATTAGCGGCGGGCGACTTGCGCTATCTCTGCATAAACGTGCCTCACGCCGGAACGAGGGAGCCGATGCCGCGCACGATCGTGTTCGACGACTGTACGACGGTTTACTGGATCGCCGAACACCGGCGTTTAACCCCGTTGCTGGAGTCGCTGACGGCGCAGTCTGCTCAGCGTCGGCGCGCCCGTGCGGAGCGGGCATTGTCCCGGTACCTGCGCCAACTGGGTGTCGACACGCCGCTCAAGCTCACTCCCATGACTGCCGCTGCTACACAGTCGTTAATGCTACGTGCCGGGCCATTGGTGGCGGCTTATGCGGCCGGCCGGCTCTACACCGCGGATTTGGCGGACACGGACCTGCGCCGGCTGGCCGGCCTGGCGCCGAACCGCAACCGCGGTGATCAAAATGATGCGCCCACGTATCTACTCTTTGACGAGAGCCCAGGCCCGGGACTCGAGGAACTACCTGCTGACCTGCGGCAGCAATCGGCCCATTGGTTTAACAAACTGGTTCGGCGGAAGAGCTCGATTAAGAGAGAGTGGCTGCGGGCAATTTCAGACGTTGTGCCCGCTAACGAAATCGGTCGGCTTCTCCGCGGCTACGCGATTTGGTTGGTTCGACGCAGTCTGGAAGACGGCCCCGCCGCTCGATTTACGAAGCATGAACGCAACCAGTTGGTTTCTAGACTGCAGATTGTCGGACATGCGCTCTACGGCTACGCAGATACCAGTGCCGAGTTGCATCGGATCGACGAAGACACGCTCGAGTCCCTCCAGGAGCTGGGCGCCGAGAATTTCCCCGAGCGTGCCCATAACGGTGCGTGGTACCGATTTCACGCCTTCCTTCGGGACCCGGATGCCGACAAAGGCGGCGTCGAGGTCGGCCGGCTCGGCGCAAACTTTGAGCATGCTGTGTCGGCCAGGATAGTGAGCGCGGCTGAGCAAACTCAGATTGCTGCAACCCTGCGCTCGACGCGATCGAACATAGGCAACGCGCAGCGACGCCGGACAGCCTATCGAGTCTTCGACATGGTGCGGGCTTTTGGGCTGCGCCGCAGCGAGGCGGAACGAATTCGTGAGGTTGATCACCAGGAGAATTTGGTCTGGATTCAACCGTATGAGGGCCACGGCCTGAAAACCGCATGGGCCTGCCGCTGCTTGCCGGTCAAGTTTGCGCCCGAGGCAACCCAGGCATGGTTGACCAAGCGCGCAGATGAGCGCCATGGCGGCCACCTGGTACAAGAGACCACAGGTGCTGGCCTCGATAACGCTATTTATGATCAGATAAATCGTACGATCAAGTTGGTCACCGGCGATCAGAATCTAGGATTGCATCACCTGCGGCATACGGTTGCCTCACAGTTGACATTGACGCTCATGGCCGAAGGCGTCGGGCTGGATCGGTTATTCCGGGATGTAACCTGGCTGGAGCCGTTGCTGATCGGCTCCGAACACATCAGCTCGTTGCTCGACGGTGAGCCAGACGGTGGGCAGGGGCTGCAGGCTGTCAGTGCGTTGCTCGGTCACTCGCACCCGACGACCACTGTCCGGCACTACGTACATGTGTGTTTCTTGTTGTTGCACGCTGCCCAGCGGCGCGATGCCGATTTGAATATGGCGCGCTCATTTGAGGCGCGCATCGCCAGCCTGTCGAGCGTTCAGCGCTGGGCCAAAGCGGCGCGCGAACAGGCGTCGGCGGCGGGGCACCACGATTCTGCGGCCTGGATTGCTCGCGTCATGCGGTCGTATGTTGAAGACTATGATGGGGCAGTCATCGATCGTGATGACCGGCCCGTCGAGCCGGGCGTGCGCGTCGACGAGCGTGCTCTCGAATCCTGCCACGCGTCGGCCGGTATCCATTTCGATGCGATAGAAGCGATAGATCGTTCCCTGCGTACCGGCGAGGTGGCAGCCCCCTCGAATGATCTTGCCAAGGCTCGCGCCGGGCTGCGTCGCCTGGCTGCGTTGCCCACGGGTAAGCGGGGTTCGAATGTGCAGCGGCATCCGATGGAAAGTATTGGCGAGCAGCCGATGCCGGCAGCTCTTGCTGCTGGCACGGCGACCCGAGCGGCCGTGGTGTTGTGCGAGTGGCTAGAGAATATGCACGCCAAGCATCCCGATGATTTCCAGTGGGTGCTGCATAAGTGGCGTTTCGACTCCGAATCCGAGCGTGGTCGCATGCGGCTGAACGGAAAAGCGGAAGTCTGTAGGGCTGAGGCTCTCGCGACAACCGATATGGTCGTTATCGAGGTTCAGACAGCGCCACAACCGAAAAAGCGAGCTAAAGCCACGGATGGCGTCCCGCGAATGCGGATTCGTTGTCGGGATGACGACGGTCGGCCATTGCGGCGCGATACTGGCGCCGTCAGATGGGTTCTTTCATATATATCTGCCCTGTGGTGAGCACGGTCCCCTCCGTCGGCCAGAGTCTGGCTGGAGGTCAGTGTCGCGCCCCACACGGCCTCTCGTTCCAGCGCAACCGGCGGGGTCCGGCGCATGCGTATCCGTTGCGGGACGCAATCCGGCCAACCCCTTCGGCGTGATACGGGCGCCGTGCGGTGGGTGATGTCCTATTGCGCGGCGCTCTGGTTCGAGTTTGGCGAAAGGCCGGCCAGCTGAGCTGACCCCGGGGATTACCGTGCTCTGATCCGGCACCGGCGCCCTGGATGCGCCATCCGGGCAGGGCTGCCGGCTCGACGATCCGGCGGGCTTCGGCGCCTTAGAATACGTAGGGTCCGGGTGTCATGGCGGGTGATCTTCTGTGCAACAGCGATGAGCATGACGCCGCTGTGGGCATCCGGTCAACCTGCCGGCGCGATGAGCGTTGGCGGCGTCCGATATGGGGCTCTTATCGGACAGCACCGCGGATCACTGACTCGCATCGGCCTGGCCGGGTGACGGCGGGTGCTGCCCACTGATCCTGCACGCGCCGGCTGGGACTCTGGCCACTTGGCCGTCGGCATGTCCTCCCACTCGCGGATGGGCGCCTCGCCGACAGCCCGGGACCAGGCGGGAAATGCAATACCGGCACGGGCGGGGCTTGACGCACCAGCGGTTTCGAAGCGTGGTTGCACGCTTGCGTCACCGTGCCCGCCGCAGGTGGTTCAAGGTCCCGGTTTCAGGCGAAACCAGAAGCGCCATAGGGAGTCTACGTCAGGCGAGGTAAGTGATACCCTCGAAGCAATCAATGGTGCTCGAAGGTCTTCGTGAGCGCCGGGGTAAATGAATGAATGCAGGGATTGTCTGGCGCTTCTGACTGCATCCGGAGAACCCGGCGGTACAAGCGCGTCAGGCCCGGATCAGGCAGAGGGAACAGTCCATGAGCGAAATCCACAGAATCACCATAGACCCTGCTCAATGCGGCGGTCGACCCTGCATTCGTGGCCAGAGGGTGCGAGTGAAGGACGTGCTTGAAATGCTCGCCAGTGGCATGTCGCGAGACGAGATTCTGGCTGACTACCCCTATCTCGAAACCGAGGACATCAGTGCGGCTCTAGAGTATGCCGCGAAACAGTCTGACCACCCTGTGGTGCATGCGGCGTAGTGCGTTTCCTGAGTAGATGCGCAATTGCCACCAGCACTGGCGCGATGGCTTAGCAGCAAGGGGCACCCATCGGATCACGTTTTCGACCTTGGGCTGGCCAGTGCCAGCGATGCTTCGATCTGGGATCATGCCGTCGCGCAAGGACTGATCCTGGTGTCCAAGGACGATGATTTCGTGGCCAGACGGACGCTCGCCAGCGATGGCCCGCAGATTGTGTGGGTGCGCTTTGGCAACGTCAGCCGGGCCGAAACCCTCGCCCGGTTCGAACGCGCCTTGCCGTATCTCGTTTCGGCACTGGAGCAAGGCGATACGCTGATCGAGACAGCCTGACGCTGAGCGGCCGATGACTTGCCCGTGATGTTCGGAAGCTGCCAACTCGTCAGGCAGGCAAGACGTTGACCTGGCGGAGTGCGGTCAAGCGGGTCAGCGGATTCGCCCCCGGATTCCTATCCAGGTGACCGCGCTTGTACTTGCCCAGCGCCGCTGCGATGCCGCGACCTCCGCCTCATCACCCAGGAACACGTCGCCTCGCCTCGGTCGGATAGCCGGCCCGCAATCAGTGCGCCCCCGCCGGCTCGAGTCCTGCGTGCCGGGCGCGTGCTGCCACCATCCGGTCAACGTGCGACCCCAAAGCAAACCCAGGCTTGGCTTTGGAAAGAAAAGGTAAAGTCACTGCTTTCCGACCGGATCCGCTCGGGCGTCCAGCGCCTGGTTCCGTCAGGCCGGGATCAGCAGAGAGTTCGATCGCGCGGCCTTCAACGCAGCACGGCTGGCGACAGCACTGTCGTGCCATTGAGCCTCTCGATTTCGGCCTCCGGCACGCCGTGGTCGGCAAACAGTCCCATCCAGTCTTCCAGGCCGTGCCTTACCTCGTCGATGATGGCGCCGGCCTCTGCGGCGGAAAGGCCGAAGCGGCCGGCTTGCGAGTACGCGTTGCTCAACGTGGCTTCGGGGCCGCTGACGCCCACAAGCATGGCCTGGCGAGCCTCCTGGCCAACCCGGGGCAGTGGCACGAGATCGTAAGCCGGCGTGAGCGTCAGCCAGCGGCCATCCCAGACGCACGCGTGGTTCTTGGCATGATCGTCGGTATTGCCCACCAGCAGATTGAACACCATACGGCGGAACAGCTCGGCGGTATCGATCAGCGGTTGTGAAGACGAACGACGCAGCACTTCGGCCAGGGCCGGGTAACTGGCCAGCCGGGCTTGGGTCTCGTCGAGTTGCAGCAAGGTGAGTGCGGTGAGCAGCAGCCGTCGCGTGACAGCGCCACCTCGTAATTCGCGGTCAAAGCGCCGCACAAGCAGGACACTTCGACCGGCGGCTTCCACTGTTTGGTGAGTGGGTACGGTAATGCCGCAACGTTCGGCCAGGCTTAGCGTGGCGCATTCGGTCTCGACCACCGCGTAGCGATCCGTTGACGCACCGAATTTGGCGATCCAGTAACCGCTGCCGTCCTGGATGGTGGCTTTAGGCCGCGCGCCGCCGATGCTGGTGCCATGCGCCAGAGCCATCCGTAGATCCTCGGGCAGTGGCGTCTGCTGTTCGACGTGCTCGGCAGCCTGTACCAGCTGCGTCAGGCTCGCCGGCCGCAGCAGTGGCGGCTCGTAGTGTGTCGGTGAGGCCTGGAAGTGCAGTGCGCCGATTCGTTCTCCGCCGCCCGCCAGCAGATAGTCGATTTCCGACAACCTCGCCCGGTTGGTGCGGTACTCCAGCACGCGTCTGCCCCACGCATCGGGCGCAGCGTCCGCGATCGGCCCGGGCAGCCTTTCCGGCAGGCGTGCGACATGCGCCGCGGCGTCCAGAGGTAGCAAGTGCGGGTCCAGGGCGATGGCGTCTGGCCGATCCCGGTAGCTGCGGCCGTAGACGAACCGGAGCACCCCGCTGGCTTGCCACAGGCGTGCGCAGACCACGGGATCCGTCGCGTCGGGTAACCACACCCAGACGAAAGCCTCAGAAGTCATCGATAGGTCGCTTGCTGGCACGCACGCGCTCGGGCACGGAATCCGACTGTGGCATGTGCTGAGCCAGGCCAGGCAGGCCGAGGGCCCAGACGAGTGCGGCATAGACGCCGGCGCTCACGCCGGGGTCGCCACGCTCGGCGGCACGCACGGTGTTTCGGCTCACCCGTACGCGCGTGGCGAGCGAGGCCTGGGTCTCTTCCCGGCGTGCCCGTGCCGCACGCAAGCTCCGGCCGAGGTCTTCTAAGTCGGCAAGTACCGGCTCTGGCAAGGTATTGTGCGCTGGCTTTGTCATGCGCAGTATTATGTGCATAAAGCACATTAATGCGCAAAAAAGCGGACATAATAATGCGCTCACCAGTCGTGACCACCTTGTCTCCAACGGCCTGGCTGCCGCCACTGATATTGTCGCGTGAGGTCGTGCTCACGAACGTGTCTCTGCGGGGCCGGTACCTGTTGCAGGAAAGACCCTGAGCTGGAGGAGTACCGTCAATCGCTCAGCAGGTCCGCACCCGGATTGCGATCCAGGCGACCGCGTTCGTAGTAGCCCAGTGCCACTGCTAGGCTGCGATGTCGCGACATCTGCATCGCGTCACCCAGGAACAGGCCGCGTCGTCCCGCCTCGGTAAGATAGCCGGCCCGCAACGAGTGCGCCCCGATCCCTGTCGGATCGAGCCCCGCCTGCCGGGCGCGCGCAGCCACGATCCGATCGACGCCGCGACCCGAAAGACGGGCCAGCTGCCGATCGCTGCGATGCAGGCCGACAAATACCGGTCCGGTGCGTTCGGCGCGAACGGCCAGCCATGCGCGCAGGGCCTCGGCGGCGACGCCGCGCACGGGCAGGGTGGCACCGGCTGCGTCGGTCTTGGTGGCATTGAGCATCAGCTGAAAAGCATTATCGTCCGGCCAGAGGCGTTCCAGGTCGAGCTGACTGATCTCGCTGCGTCGCAGTCCGCCGGCGGCAAAGCCCACGACGATAATGGCGCGATCGCGCCGCCCGCGAATATCGTTACCGCAGGCGGCGCATAGCTGCTCGATCAGCGGGCGGGTCAAGGCCCGCCGGCGTCGCGGCGCGCCCTCGCGACGCCGGCGCTGGCGTAACCGGTAATGGATGGCCGGGTCGCGACAGGGGTTGTCGATGCCCATCGCCAGATGCAGCACCGACAGACTGGCCAGGATCCGGCGCAGCGTGGTCACCCGGAGTCTGCCACCACGACTCCACCCACCGGCTACCAGGACATCGCGAATGTCTGGCGCGAGTCCGTTGCAATGCTGCGCCACGAAGTCCTGTAGCAGATGCGAGCGAATCGGGTAGCTCTCGCACGCACCGTGCGCCACCTCCGCCCAGCGCCAGAAATAGCGGATGTCACGCCGGTGCGCCCGGCGAGTGTTGTCGGCGGCGGCTGCCATCTCGGGCAGGGCCAGGGTGCGTTCTCGCTGTTGCAAGCCTGATGGCAAGCTGTGTGGGCTCATGAGGATACGCCGTATTGCCGGAGGAGCTTCAGGGCTTCGGTCATCAGGTGCTCGGTCAGATAGTCTGGCCCCCAGAACGGCCACGCCGGTTCAGTAACACGAGCACGCACAAATTTCTCGAAAGCGGCTCGCGGGCCCAGCGGTTTGCCGCCCAGGACCTGTAATGCTCTCGGCGACAACTGCGCCGCGCCAAGGTGTGTGAGCAGATGGCATCGCAGGTGACGGACAAGAATATCGATGGGGTCATCCGGCGTCATACCGACGCACCGCGCCAGCACATGGCATGGGCACGCCTGGCGAATACGCCGGCAGCACCGCCTGACGCATGTCTGACAGGCAGCGCGGGCACGGATTCTGGAGGTGTTACGTCTCGCCTGTTTCATCGCAGCGTCCCCGGTGGTTTCGGTTGTCGAGTCCGCCGATGTCAGATAGCTCGTGAGAGGCACCTGATCGGATCGGCATGTCTCGACGGTAGGACGCTGAATGCCCGCCGCAAGTGTTTTATCGCACTTTTCTGAAATTATTCACATTGGCGAAAAAGTGTGGACGTGACCGGCACCGATGCCCGTGCCGCGGGCACGTCACAAGGGGCACACCGGCGAAGGTCCGCGCAAGCGACGGCTACGCTCTGGCATCCCCCCTTCGCGGGTGACGGCGTGCAACGAAACGTGTTGTTCGACTGCTATTGCTGGGGCACGAGGTGCCGGCTGGCCTCGAAAGCTTCATCGGGCATGCTCCAGTGCACGTACTCGCGGCTCTCCAGCGCGACCCATCCGTCGCGATGCATGCTGATTACCACATTGGGGGACTCTCGCCCTTGGCCGACCATCCAATCGTAGGCGGCCAGCATCGCCACGAGGTCCGGGCGGTAACAGCAATGGAAGAACATCCGACCCATGAGCACCTCGTGCATGACACAGTCGGTGGAAAACCAGTCGAGGGTGCCGTCCTGGCCGCCATGAAATTCGGCGTGTGCAGCCACCATGTCCGTATCGGACGCCGCGAGCTGTCGATCCATTCGTGGACCTATTTCGTCCAGGCGGACGAAGCCTTTCGGACGGTTCGAAGAGCCTGGGGCTTTGCGACTGGCGCGGCGGGTATTGAGATGAATGATCTTCGAGTCGTGGCGATCTTGCATGGGGAGTTCCAAAAAGTGGGTTCTCCCCCTTGAGTATTACGCGCTAGCCCAAAAGCGGCAACTCATCGAGGCGAGTAGGTTTTGCGGACTTGTGCAGCGAGCGTTCGAGCCAGGCTCACCACGTATTTTATGGCAACGTCGAAAGGCCTCGGGTTGTCGAACATGACGTATGAAGATAATTTAACTGAGGTCGAGAAAAAGCGGGGCAGGGGGAAGTCATGCGCGAGATCACACATCCGATCGACGGCTATGAACTCTGTGGCGAGTCGGCTCGCCTCATTCCAGTCGTCGCCAATTCAAGCCACGAGCAGAAAGCTGTCTCGGTCACGTTGGCCGCAGTACATGCGGTCGAAGAATTCGGCAAGGACTTACTGCGCAGCGTCGGTGCACCCGCCAGAAAGACCTCGCGTATCGACTGTTATACCGAGATCAAGGCTGCCGGCAAGAAGACGCTGCCGAAGGACTCCAGGCCAGACGGCTTGATCGTGATTCGGACCGGGAAGAAGTCCTGGGCCGCCATCGTCGAGGCTAAGGTCCGTGGCCAGCAGCTCACGGAGAAACAGATCACGGATTACGTAGATCTGGCACGTGCTTACAACGTTCAGGCCGTGATCACCATCTCGAATGACTTCGCGCCGCGGCCGAGTCACCATCCCGTCAACGTTTCGAAACGCAAGCTGGGGAAACTCGAGCTCTACCACTGGTCATGGACTTACATCATGACGGAAGCAGTGCTCAAGATCCGGAATCACGGGATTGCCGATCGCGACCAGGCCTATCTGCTTGCCGAGCTGGTGCGTTATCTCAGCCACGATAAATCCGGCATCTCGGGCATGGATGAAATGCCGTCCTCGTGGGCCTCTATCTGCGATTCCGTGCGGCGGGACATGCGGTTGACCCGTTCAAACGCCGAGGTTCGGGAGGTCGTCAATGCCTGGCAGGAACTCACGCGCTATGTCGCGCTTGAATTCAGCATGCGGATCGGGCGGACCGTTACCGTCGCGCTGCCATCGAAACATGTGAAGGACCCGAATGCCCGGGAAAGTGACGACATCGCCAAGCTCTGCGATCACCAGATCCTCGAGGAACATTTCGAGGTCCCGGACGCCGCGGCAAAGGTATCCTTGACGACCAGCCTCAAGGCGGGCCACGTGTCGGCCTGGATGGAGGTGAAGGCGCCTCGCGATCGCAAGCAACCGAAAAGCTGCGTGACCTGGATCCTGGGTCAGCTCAAGAAGGTTGAAGGTGCGGAGAAAGTCCAGGTGTATGCCCGATTCCCGGGCCGTACAGAGAACCAGTGCGTTTCCCTCGACGTGCTACGCGAGGACAAGCAAAGCCTCCTTGAAGGTGCGCCCGGCAAGATGCCCACCGCCTTTGCCGTCCAGTGCGAACTCAACCTCGGCAACGGCATCTCCCGTCGGCGCAAAATCGTGGGCGAAATTACCGACCTGGTGCTGGATTTCTACGTCAATGTCGGTCAGCACCTGCGCACCTGGATTCCCACCCCACCACAGGTCGATCGTCCGAATAAGGCGGGCAAAGATGCGAACACGGCTGGCGGGTCCGGCCCGCTGATTCCAGGAACGGAGCCATTGGCATCTCTATCGACTTCGAATTCAACTGACGTTTCGCGATTTTCCCAAGAGCCGTAACCAATACAAGGAGCATGGACATGGCTGGTTATTTCCAGATCTTCAAAGGCAAGAGCGACTTCCGATTTCGGCTGAAAGCCGGGAATCACGAGATCATTCTCCAGAGTGAGGGCTACGCCGCGAAGTCCGGCGCCAAGACAGGCGTGGCGTCGGTACAGAAGAACTCGCCGGACGATGCTCGCTATGACCGTCGGGAATCGGCCTCGAATTATTGGTTCGTCCTCAAGGCCGGGAACGGCGAGATCATTGGCAAGAGCGAAATGTATACGACGGCCGCGGCGCGTGATGCGGGTATCGAGTCCGTAAAGAGAAACGGACCCAGCGACGACGTTCGGGATATTACGGAAGAATGAGTTGGTCCGGCGTGTCAGGAAGCTGTTTCGGAACAGGAAGCGGCTACCTGACACGCCCTGATTGATGGCGGACTTTCACCCGTTGCGGCGCCAGCGTGGATGCGGCGATCCGGACGTTAGCCCGGACTTTCTCTGTTGCTGATACCAGAAAATCCGTCAGTGGTGGTAGACCGCCTTTCAGGCAAGCGGCAAGTTGTGTGATTACGAGTCGGTTCGCACTTATCGCGTGCTGACGAAGTCAAGCTGGAGCACGATCGTGTTTCACGCGTCAGCGTTCGCGCGTTGCACGATGCCGTTGTTGCCGTGTTGCAATCTCACGCGCCTGCGGCTTCCCGGGGCGATTCACCTACATAGGTGACGCATCCTTGCGTAGTAGTTTGACCGAGTCATGGCCTCGATGTCGTGCATTCCCGTCTTGACATGCCAGGGAGAAAAAGGGCGCCGGCCTCAGTTCGTCCCGAGGCATCGGCGACTAGCAGGCGGGCTGCACCCATGCCGTTCGGGTCGAGCAAGGGTCAGGTTATGAATGAGAGCCGCGCGCGAGTTCCGAGGAGCTCGTGGCGCCAGGGTAGTAAATGCAGGCGCAGTATGACCTTGGTGAGGGTGTTTTAACGTTTCATTCAATATACAATAAAGCGCATTTAGTCGCACCAATAAAACAATGAAGAGAGCCATCGACCCATTGCCACCCAGGCTGCACTGTCGCGCGGTCGCGCTCGGCGAACGGTTGAAGCGTTCGCGATTGCGGCGGAAACTATCGGCCGAACTCGTGGCCGAGCGCGCGCGAGTATCCCGGACGACCCTGCACCGGGTTGAGAAGGGAGATGCTGCAGTCAGCTTCGCAACCGTGATTCGTCTGTTGAGCATTTTCGGTCTGGACGCCGATCTCGACAGTATTGCCGCCGACGATGAACTCGGCCGCCGTTTGCAGGATGCGAATCTCAAGGCACCCCGACGTGCGCCGAAGCGGCCGCCCAGCGCCGCCGGGTCCGGTCGTGATGACTGATCCGGGCGAGCTTGATATTGTTCACGTCGATCTCGCGATCGATGCCGACAGGTCCCGACACATCGGCTGGCTACGGCGCGGCGACGGCCCGCTATGCTTCGAGTACGCCGCCGAGTGGCTCGATTCATCGGCATTCATGGTTCTGGATCCCATGCTCGGGCATTACCCCGGTCCGCAGTACCCCTGGGCCGAACGCGATAACTTCGGGCTGTTCGACGACTCTTCTCCGGATCGCTGGGGGCGGTTGCTGATGCGGCGGCGGGAGGCGCTTCGTGCGCAGGCCGAGGACCGAAGAGCGCGCACGCTGACGGCGTGGGATTTCCTGCTGGGTGTCGATGACACCACGCGCATGGGGGCACTGCGGCTGCGGGATCCCGCCAGTGGTGCCTATCTGGATCGCAGTGAGGTGCCGGTGCCGCCGGTCACCGAACTGAGACGGCTGGAATCGGCGTCCTGGCAGATGGAAGCTGCGCTGGAAACCGATGATCTGTCGGCACTCGACTACTGGTTGCGGGTGCTGGTCGCTCCCGGCAGTTCGCTCGGCGGCGCGCGTCCCAAATGCAGCTTCCGTATGCCGGACGGCAGCCTGTGGCTGGCCAAGTTCCCCGCACATGGCGACGACCATGATGTCGGACTATGGGAGCAGGTGCTCATGCGCCTGGCCATGCGTGCCGGTATCACGACCGCCGATAGCCAACTGCAGGATTTCGGTCGTCGTTACCGGACCTTCTGTGCCCGCCGATTCGACCGCGAAGGTCAGCGGCGGCTGCCGTTCGTGTCGGCCATGAACTTCGCGGAGAAGGTTGATGGCGAAGCGGCAAGCTATCTGGATATCGTGCAGGCGCTCGACGATCATGGCACGCGCGATGTCAAGGCAGAGCTCGCCCAGTTGTTCCGGCGCGTTGTGTTCAACATCCTGGTCGGCAACCGCGACGACCACCTGCGCAACCATGGCTTCATCGTCAGTCCGGAAGGCATCCGGCTGGCACCGGCATATGACCTGAACCCGATGCCGGAGAAGGCCGATCACGCCCTGGCCATTGACGAGACCTCGACGGCGCCGGATCTGTCCAGCGCCTTGGCCACGGCATCGCTCTACGCCCTGCGTGGCGATCAGGCAGGCCGGATTGTCGACGAAATCCGCGAGGTGGTCGCGAGCTGGCAGGATGAGGCGCGAACCCAGGGCGCCTCACGCGCCGAGATCCTGCTGATGGCCCCCGCGTTTGCGGAGAAAGGCTCGTGAGGGGGTTGAATGGCAGAAATCCAGACGGAACCGAACCCGTTGTTCACAAACGCCAGCTCTGCTGAGTAATCTCTGTGACACGTAATCAGCAATCTGCCGCTCTTCTTTGGTCGTGATCACGACGGGCGTCACATTAATGGATACTAATGAATTCGGATTAAAGCAATGTATGTCAGTAGCTTACGTCTTGATCCGGCATAACTGGGTGGCAGAGGTAATCTGAAAGTTATGCAAATAGTCGTGCTCGTGCGGGCTCTAGGCCGCAGGAAAAAGGCCACGAGCTCCGGGCGGTAACCGCAATGGAAGAACATCCGACCCATAAGCACCTCGTGCATGACACAGTCGGTGGAAAACCAGTCGAGGGTGCCGTCCTGGCCGCCATGAAATTCGGCGTGTGCAGCCACCATGTCCGTATCGGACGTCGCGAGCTGTCGATCCATTTGTGGACCTATTTCGTCCAGGCGGACGAAGCCTTCTGGGCGGGTTGGCCGGCGTACCGACGCGCGGCTGGCACGGCTCATATACAGGTGAATCATTTCGCTATCTTAGCGCTTGGTCACGTCTGGCTCCGGGGCGGTTGCTCTCTTCCTAGGAGTGTTACTCCGCGGTGCACGAATTGACAACCTCCCGTGCAGGAAGGCTTTCGAACTGCATTAAGCTCGTTCGAATGTCACCTTTCGACGGGTTGGTCCGGGTGAGAGACGTTCTTCGGTCTATCCTCGGCAGCAGCGAATGCTGGACGTGAGCGTCTTCTCACGCTCGTCTGCCATATTCTTGACAATAGCGATGAATAGTATATAAACTATACGGGTGTATTAATTGTATGGTATGGCCTGATCAAGCATGTGGTTTTCTGAGTTATAAAAAGGGGGCCTAGAGGAGATGCGCTGGGGTGTTGAGAAACGGCTGGAGTTTATCGAGTTCCGCCTCTTCTGGGAGGGCGGCATCAATCGTGCTGACATCATGGATCAGTTTGGTGTGTCCGTTCCTCAGGCATCCAAAGACCTGACTCTGTACGCAGAAAAGGCCCCCGGCAATCTTGCTTACGACAAGAGTGCGAAACGGTATCTGGCGGCAGAAAGCTTTAAACCGGTGTTTTTGAAGCCGGATGCCGGCGCATATCTGGCGCAGCTGCGCGTGGGAAGCCTTTCAGGTAACGGGCCGGAGGAAAGCTGGTTGTCTGCTGTTCCATCCTTCGACGCCATGCCGGTCCCCTTTCGACGCGTCACGGTCGGCGTGCTCCGGAAAATCCTGGCGGCTATACGCGCCTATAGGGCCATAGAGATCAAATACCAGTCGATGAGCGACCACCGACCCGATCCCGAGTGGCGCTGGATCACGCCGCACGCGCTCGGAAACGATGGGCTGCGTTGGCACGTTCGTGCGTTCTGTCATATCGACAGAAAATTCAAAGACTTCATCCTCTCGAGATGCCTGGAGATTCGCGGCGACGCCGATCCGGAAGCCACGCCGCCGGAAGATCAACTCTGGCAGGAGAGGTTTGATGTGACGCTCGTTCCGAACCCGAAACTGAGTGCTCCACAGCAAGACGTGATTGCCCAGGACTATGAGATGCAGGACGGCATGGTCGTCGTCCCCGTTCGAATAGCGCTGCTCTACTACTTCCTCAAGCGCCTTCGCCTTGATGTTGCCGACGCGCTCGATCGTCCGCAAGAGGCACCTGTGATTGTCTCCAATCGCGCTGAATTCGACGCGGTGCTCAAAGAGGCAATGTCATGAAGTCCGAAAATTTCGAAATCATCAGGGAAGGGTGGCCGGAGCTAGCCGCACTCGGCGGCTTTGCGGAGGCTTATGCGCATCCCGATCCGGCGAGCGCTCTGGTCAAGCTCCGCCTGTTCGCGGAGAACTGGGTTCTACCCCGTTTCCGCGGACGGTTTGGAAACGTCTAAAAGCTTCTGATCCTGCTTGGCGACTCGACGTCGCATTCGTGGGTTGTGGAATCGCTCAATGTAGTCGAACACATCCGCTCGGGCGGCATCCAGTGTCAGATACCTCATGTGCTGGATACGCTCGCGCTTAAGCATCCCAAAAAAGCCCTCGCAGGGCGCGTTATCCCCGCAGTGACCGACCGCACTCATCGAGCAGATCAGGGTGTGCTGCCTTAGCAGGCGCTGGTAATCGCCGCTGAGAAACTGGCTGCCACGATCCGAATGCAAGATCACCGACCAGCCGCCCTGGCGTTGCCAGATGGCCATCTCCACCGCCCGCATCACCATGCGCCGGTCCTGGCGGTGGTGCATGGACCAGCCGAGCACGATATGGCTGAACAGATCGAGCACCACGCACAGGTAGAGCTTGCCCTCGCCGGTCTTGATCTCGGTGATATCCGTGACCCACTTGGTCTCGGGCTCGGCGGCGGCGAAATCTCTTTGCAGATGGTTGTCGATACCCACAGGCCGGGGGCCCGGCTTGCCGCGGCCGCGGCCTTTCTTACGGGGCCAGCCCTGGAGACCGTGACGAGCCATCAGCCGAGCGACACGATTGACGCTGACCGTCTCGCCTTCATAGGCAAGATCTTCCTGCATGCGAGGCGCGCCAATCACGCCTCGGCTGTCCTCATGAATCTCCCGGATACGGGTCAGCAAGCGCTGATTAGCCTGCTCTCGGGCACTGGCCGGCCGGGCCTGCCAGTCATAATACCCACTCGGGGACACGCCAAGACAGCGGCACATCAAGCGCACGGGATAGTGATCGCGACAACGTCGGATCGCCTGATATCTCAGGACGACTCCCTGGCGAAGTACGTTGCCGCTTCGCGCAAAAAATCCCGTTCCTGGGTCACCCGGGCCAGCTCGCGCTTGAGCCGCATCACTTCCTGATCCCGCGGGGTGCCGCTGCCCTTAAAAGCCTGGCTGGCACCGGCATCCGCCTCGCGCCGCCAGCGGGTGAGCATGTTCGGGTCGATCCCGATCTCCCGGGCCACTTGCCGGCAACTCACGCCTGGCTGACGGGTTAGCTCCACCGCCTCGCGCTTGAACTCGGGACTGTACTTGCGTCGCTTGGTCATGAACACTCCTTAGGGCCCATTGTGAGCCTTTTCAGATGTGTCCGCAGGAACGGGGTAGAACCCGCTGAAAAGATGAATACGAAAAACGGCGCGATGCTCCAGAAGATCACCGCGTTGGCGATCGGCACCAGCGACATGGCGAAGTTGAACGCGCCGCCCTGGGCCGCAATGAGCACCCCGATGATGGCCGTGTCCTTGATATTGCCTCTCGGGAACCGGGGCCATTGCCGAGTTGCCACGGCCCGCGCGACGAATAGGAAGGCCGCGGCGAAGGCCATGGCGTAGAAGGTCAGCGTCTGGATCGGAATCAGCCCGTCGGTGAGTTTGACGAACACGCCGATGGTCGCCTCGGAGACCGTGATCAGGGCCAACAGCAGCAGTGTCTTCATGCCTGGCCCTCGCCCGATGTGCGTGTGATGTCGATCGCCTCGGCGCCGGATTCGTCCAGGCAGCTGCTCTCCACCTGCAGGGTGGCGAAGAAAAAGCCGAATTTTTCCTTGAGCATCCGATAAGCGGACTTGAGCACCACTTGACTATCGGCGCCCTCGGCAACCCGCAGATGGCCGGAAAACACGTAGCGCCCGCTGGTCAGGGCCCAGGCATGCACGTGATGGGCATTCTTCACTCCGTCGAGCGCTTCCAGTGTTTCCGTCACCTCGGCCAGGCTGATCTCGGCGGGCGTGCCTTCCATCAGCAGGTGGACGGCGTCGCGCAGGAGGCCCCAACTCGCCCATAGCAACACGAAGCCGAAGGCCATGCCCAGCAACGGATCGATGAGCAGGAAATCGGTGAAGTGGATCACCAGGGCGGTGACGATGATCAGCAGGCTGCCCACGAAAGTCTGGATGATGTGCCACAGTGCGCCGCGCACGTTCAGGTCGGTTCGGCTTTGCTTCCAGATCAGGCCCAGCGAGATAAACTCGGTAATCAGCCCGCCGGCCGCGGCGAGCAGCATGGGGCCCGGGGGCAAGTCGATCGGCTCGGCCAACCGCATCGCGCCCATCACGATCACTATCAGCGCCATACCCAGCAGGAAGCCACCGTTGACCAGCGCGCCGATGATCTCGGCCCGGTACCAGCCGAAGCTTCGGTCCTCGTCGGCCGGTCGGCGCGCGAGACGGGCGGCGACGATCGCCACCAGCACGCCCCCGACCGCCGAGAAGGTGTGGAAGGCATCCGAGATCACCGCGATCGACCCGGTCCACAGGCCGATGCCCATCTCGATGACGAAGTAGATCCCGGTCAGCCAGGCCGATATCGCCATGCCCGGCCCGCTGGAGGGCATGTGACCTGCATGGCCGTGGCCGCTATGTTCTTGATTCATGGTTCCTCCTACTTTTAAGAACCGTTGCTGCCGGCAAACCGGCGATACAGCGGCACGAACACGATGGCGATATACCAGCCATACAGATAGGCCTCCACCAGCCCGATCAGAAAGCCGGAGAAACTCAGCCACTCGAAGCCGGGCAGCAGGGGCGCCCAGGCCTTGTACATTTGCATGGACTCGGGCGTGATCAGGCCGAATCCCACGCATAGCAGATAGCTGATCAGTAGCAGCAGGGACAGGCTGTGGCCCAGCGGGCCGATGCGCAGACTGTTCGTGGTTTGGGTCGAATCACTCATGGCAGTGCTCCATTTCGTTTGTCTCTCGATCAGATCAACCGAATCCTTGCCCTTATATCGCGATCCGCCATTGACCATGGATCAAATTCACAGCCGGACTCGCCGCAACCGCAGGGCATTGCCGATCACCGACACCGACGAGAAGCTCATGGCGGCGGCGGCGATCATCGGGTTCAGCAACAGCCCGATGAACGGATACAGCACCCCGGCGGCCACCGGCACCCCGGCGCCGTTGTAGACGAAGGCGAAGAATAGGTTCTGGCGGATGTTGCGCATGGTGGTTTCGGACAGTCGGCGGGCCTTGGCGATGCCGCGCAGGTCGCCCTTGACCAGGGTGATGCGCGCGCTCTCCATGGCCACGTCGGTGCCGGTGCCCATGGCGATGCCGACCTCGGCCTGGGCCAGCGCCGGGGCGTCGTTGACGCCGTCGCCGGCCATGGCCACCTTGCGGCCCTCGCCTTGCAGCTTTTCCACCAGGGCGTGCTTGTCCTCGGGCAGGGCGTTGGCCTGGACCTCGTCGATGCCCAGTTGATCGGCGACCGCCTGCGCGGTTTTTTCGTTGTCGCCGGTAAGCATGATGATGCGCAGTCCGGCCTCATGCAGAATACGCACGGCCTCGCGGGTGGAACCCTTGATGGGGTCGGCCACCGCGATCAGGCCGGCGATCTCGCCGTCCACCGCGGCGAGCATGACGGTCTCGCCCTCGCTTCGGCGCTTGTCCGCGGCATCGGCCAGGGGGCCCGGATCAATAGCGTTATCCTGCATCAGCCGGCTGTTGCCGATCAGCACCGCGCGGCCGTCGACCGTGCCGCGCACGCCTTTGCCGGTGATCGAGTCGAAGTCGTCGGTGTCGACCGGCTTGATGCCGCGCTCGGCGGCGCCCTCGACGATCGACCTGGCCAGCGGGTGCTCGCTGGCGTTTTCCAGCGAGGCGATGAACTTCAGTAACTCCTGTTCATCGACGCCTTCGGCCGTTTCCACGCCGACCAGCTTGGGCTTGCCCTCGGTCAGGGTGCCGGTCTTGTCCACCAGCAGCACGTCCACCTGCTCCATCAGCTCCAGGGCCTCGGCGTCGCGGATCAGCACACCGTCGCGGGCGCCGCGGCCCACGCCGACCATCACGGACATCGGCGTGGCCAGGCCCAGCGCGCAGGGGCAGGCGATGATCAGCACCGACACCGCCGCCACCAGGGCATAGGACAGGGCCGGCGCGGGCCCGGCCCAGGCCCAGGCGACGAAGGCGAGGATGGCGACCGCCACCACGGCGGGCACGAACACGCTGGCGACCTTGTCCGCCAGGCCCTGGATGGGCGCGCGCGAGCGTTGGGCTTGCGCCACCATGTCGACAATGCGGGCCAGTACGGTATCCTCGCCGACTTGGCCGGCACGCATGACGAAGCCGCCGGTCTGGTTGACGGTGCCGCCGGTGACGGTATCCCCCACTTCTTTTTCCTGCGGGATCGGCTCGCCGGTAATCATGGATTCATCCAGGCTCGAGCGGCCCTCGATAATCTCGCCGTCCACCGGCACTTTCTCGCCGGGGCGCACGCGCAACTTATCGCCGGTTTCAAGCGCGTCCAGCGAGACCTCTTCTTCATTGCCGTCATCGTCAAGCCGGTTGGCCGTGGGTGGCGCCAGATCCAACAACGACTTGAGCGCCTGCGAGGTCTGCCCGCGTGCGCGCGCCTCCATCACTTGGCCCAGCAGAATCAGCGTAATAATGACCGCGGCGGCCTCGAAATAGATCGGCGCGTGGCCGGCCTCGCTCTTGAAGGCGGCGGGCAATAAATCGGGCAGCAGCAGCGCGAAGATGGAAAATCCGTAGGCCGCGCCCACACCTAGTGCAATCAGCGTCCACATGTTGGGGCTGACGTTGAGCACGGATTTCCAGCCCCGCTGAAAGGCGAAGCCGCCGCACCACAGGACGACCGGGGTGGCCAGCACGAACTGAAGCCAACCAAACGTTGCACCGAAAAATTCGCGGATACTCAATCCGGGCACCATCTCGCCCATGGCCAGCACCAGCACCGCCATAGACAGCGGCACGCTGACCCAGAAGCGCCGGCTCATGATCTTGAGCTCGCCGTCGTCCTCGTCGCTGGACACGGTCGTGGGCTCCAGCGCCATGCCGCACTTGGGGCAGTCACCGGGCTCGTCGCGCACGATTTCCGGGTGCATGGGACAGGTATATTGGGTGCGCCGCTTGGGCGGGGACGCCGGCTCCAGCGCCATGCCGCATTTCGGGCAGTCGCCCGGCCGATCGCTCTCGACACCGGCGCACATCGGGCAGATGTATTTGTCCGCCTTGGCTTCGGCGGTTGGCTGTGCCGACGCATCCGGATTCAGGATCATCTCGGGGTCCGCGGCGAACTTGTCCCGGCAGCGCGCGCTGCAGAAATGATAGGTCTCGCCGGCGTGCTCGTGGCTAAGCGCCTGCTCGGGGTCCACGGTCATGCCGCAGACTGGATCCGTGGCAGTCATCTCGTTCATGCCTCGCTCCCGTCGCTTAAGGCTTCGATGATGGGGCAGCCGGGCACGGGACCATGACCGGAACACTGCTTTTCCAGTTCGGCCAGGGTCTTGCGCATCCGCCGCAGGTCGTCGATGCGGGCCTCGATCTGGGCCAGCTTGGCTTGGGCGATGGCTTTGACTTCGCTGCGCTCGCCACCGTCCTGGAGCCGCAGCAGCGTGCCGACCTCGTCCAGGGTGAAGCCCAGGCGCTTGGCGCGGCGGATGAACAGCAGGCGATCCGTGGCGTCGCGCGGATAGCGGCGATAGCCGCTGGGCGCGCGCGGCGGGTCGGGCATTAGACCGCGCCGCTCGTAGAAACGGATGGTCTCGACACCCGTGTCCGCGCTTTTTGCCAATTGCCCAATGGAATAACTCATGTGGCGTCTCCATGTGCTGATATCTTGGAGTCTAAAGTCTTTAGCTTGGTACGGAGTCAAGGGCCTGTCTGTTGTTTGACAGCACGTTCGATCATTCCAGGTTCCGGGCCGGGTAGTCCGCAAACGAGGCTTTGCCATCGCCCTGAAGCAGCCACACCGTATAGGCTTGCCGGCGGTCGTCCACCTCCATGCCGGGAGAACCCAGGGGCATGCCTGGCACGGCCAGGCCTTTGGCCCTGGGCCTCCTGCGCAACAGCCGCTGGATGTCAGCCGCCGGCACATGGCCTTCGATGACGTAACCGTCTATCTCAGCGGTATGGCAGGAGCGCATATCGTTGGGCACGCCCAAGCGGTCTTTTACCGCATTGAGATCATCAGGTTCGCGGACTTGCACCGGGAAGCCATTCGCACGCAAATGCTCGACCCATTCGGTACAACAACCGCAGGTGGGGCTTTTGTAGACCACGGCGTCGGGCCAGTCGGTCGCCGACGGCGCGGGCGCCTCACCCCGGCCGCAAGCGGCCAGGGTGAGGGTAACCAGCATCAGGCTTAGCAATCGCCAGCGAAACCGGTGGCGCAAAACGCTTAGTACCATGCCCGAATCCCTACGACGAAGGAGGTATTCGAGGTATTTTCACCCGCACGCTGGGCGATATCCTTGGTTTCGCCATAAAGTTGTTCCCAGCGCACGCCGATGTAGGGCGCGAACTCGCGCTTGATCTCGTAGCGCAGGCGCAGCCCCATTTCGGTGTTGTTGATGCCCTGGCCCAGGCCGTATTCAGGCACGTCGTTGGCGCTGGCGTTGAGTTCCAGCCGCGGCTGCAGAATCAAACGCTGGGTGAGCAACAACTCGTACTCGAACTCGCCGCGAAAACTCACGTCGCCGTCCTCGCTGACGAAAAACGCGGTGTCCGATTCAAACCAATACGGCGCCAGACCCTGGATACCGAGCACGGCGAAGCCGCGGTCTTGCCCTGGATTGGTGTCGTAGCGGATGCCCGCCTGGGCGCCCCAGAACGGGCTGATGGTGCGGTTGTACAACGCCTGGAACTCGGTGTCCTCCGGACCGCCGCCGTGGGTGGGGCCCTCGCCTTCGGTTTTCCACCAGAACTTGTTGTAGTCGCCGCCGTACCAGCCCTGAGCATCCCAAAGATAGGTATTCGGGCCTTCGCCGTCGCCGTATTCCAGCCGGTCTATCAGCGCCATGCCAAACGGCTTTTTGTCCATGAAACCGTAGGGCCATTCCTTGGGCGCGCCGCTGCGCGGCTCCACCGGTCCCTCCGGCACCACGCTGTCCAGCGGCGCCTTGCCGGCGTTGTCTTCGGCTTGCGCCAGACTGACTGCCGTGGCCAAACTCGCAGTGAGCAGCAGGCGGGTCAACGATTTAGTTTTAAACATTTTTGGCTCCCGATTGATCCATGACGCGCACCACGCGGAACATGCCCATTTCCATGTGGTAGAGCAGATGACAGTGGAAGGCCCAGCGGCCCGGTTCGTCGGCGGTGATTAGCAAGGAGACCCGCTCGGACGCCCTGACGTTAATGGTGTGCTTGAACGGCAGGCGGTCGCCCTGGCCGTTTTCCAACTCCATGAACATGCCGTGCAGGTGGATGGGGTGCTCCATCATGGTGTCGTTCACCATGATCAGCCGCACCCGCTCGCCATACGGGAAGTCGATGGGGCTGGTGACCTCGTGGAATTCCTTGCCGTCGAACGACCACATATAGCGTTCCATGTTGCCCGTCAGGTGCAGTTCGAAGGTGTGCGAGGGCTCGCGCGTGTCGGCCATCGGTTTGACGTTGCGCAACTGCGAGTAGGTCAGTACCCGGTGGCCCACATTTTCCAGGCCGGTGCCCGGCTCGGCCAGGCGGTCGCGCTGCACGTCGGCGACGGTGATGTTGCCTGGGCCGTGCTGATCCGGCCCATGTCGGGCGACGATGGGGCCAGCCGCTTCCATCATGCTGTCGACGCCTTGCATTTTTTCCATACCTTGCATGCCGCCCATGCCTTTCATCCCGGCCATATCCTTGTCGGCGTTTTTCTGCATGCCACTCATGTCGTGACCCGTGTGCTGCATGTCCTGCATGCCTTTCATGCCGCCTGACCTGGCTTCGGGCATGGCCATTTTGCCGCCGGGCGCTTTCTGCATGCCGCCCATGTCCATACCTTCCATATCCATGGAGCTCATATCCATCCCCATATCGATCATCGTGCGCTCCGGCGGTTCGCGCAGCGGCGGTACCGCCGCGGTCATACCGGCGCGCGGCGCCAGGGTGCCGCGGGCGTAGCCGCTGCGGTCCATGGACTCGGCCATGATGGTGTAGGCCTGGTCGGCCTGCGGCTCGACGATCACATCATAGGTTTCGGCCACCCCAATCTGGAACTCGTCGGTTTCCACCGGCTCCACATTTTGGCCATCGGCTTGAACCACGGTCATGGCCAGGCCCGGAATGCGCACGTTGAAAAAGCTCATGGCGCCGGAGTTGATAAAACGCAGGCGGATGCGCTCGCCGGGCTTGAACAGCCCGGTCCAGTTGCCGGCCGGGTGCCGGCCGTTCATCAGGTAGGTATAGGTGTAGCCGGTAATGTCGGCGATGTCGGTCGGGCTCATGCGCATATTGCCCCAGGCCAGACGGTCTCGAAGCGTGGGGCCCAGGCCGGCAGCTTGAATGTCGTCGGCGAACTCGCCCACGGTGCGCTGGTTGAAGTTGTAGTAGTCGCTCATCTTCTTGAGCTTGGCCATGACCCGGTAGGGGTCTTCAAAGGTCCAGTCGGATAGCTGCACCACATAGTCCCGGTCGTAGCTGAACGGCTCAGGCTCCTTGGGATGGATAACGATGGGGCCATACATCCCGGTTTGCTCCTGTAAACCGGTGTGGCTGTGGTACCAGTAGGTGCCGTACTGGCGCACCGGGAAGCGCGCCTCGAAGGTTTCACCGGGCGCAATGCCGGGAAAGACCACGCCCGGCACGCCGTCCATCTGAAACGGCAGCAGAATGCCGTGCCAGTGGATGGAACTGCTTTCTTCCAAGTGGTTGGTGACGCGCAACACGGCGTCGTGACCCTCCCATAGCTCGACAATGGGTCCGGGAATGGTGCGATTCAGGGTAGTCGCCGAAGCCTGACCGCCGGCAATCTTGATGCCCTCCCGGCGGATGGCGATGTCCATGTTTACCGGGCCGGGACGCCCGCCGGGCACGTCCGAGGTCGGTGTGGCCAGATGCCCGCCGCTGGTTTGGGCGTAGCCCGGCAATAGCGCGTCGAAACTGGCCAGCAGGCCCGCGGAGGCCATGGCCTGTAACAGGCGGCGGCGGTCTTTGTTGTAGTTAAGGTGGTGCATATCTACCTCGTGGTTAAAGCGATTGGTTTGTGCGAGAGTTTTCGATTAATGCTGATGGTCGTGGCCGTCGTCGGCCGGTGGCGGTTGAGTGGCCGGTTTTTCGTCATGGTGGCCCGGCGCGCCGTGGCTCGGGCTGGCGGGTTCGTTGGCCTTGGGTGCGGCGCTATTGCCCTGCATGCGCATGCCTTGCATATCGCCGGTTTGCCCTTGCTCCGACTTGGCGTCGTGATGGCCGGGTCCGCCGTGACCTTCCGAGGACGCCGAATCGTGGCCGCCCGGGTCGACTGTTTCCGCTTCACTACCATGCCGATGGCCGTGGCCATCATCAGCCGGCGCGCTGCGCTTGGCCTGGGCTACCAGGGTGTTGTAAGCCTCGGGCGTGGCCTCTGACATTTGGTCGAGAAAGGCGACCAGCGCCCACAGCTCTTCGTCCTTGTGGGTGGGGCCAAAGGCCGGCATGCCGGTCATGCGCACACCGTTTTTGATAACCCAAAACGCTTCGGCCAGCGTGCGGTGCGGGATGACCTCCGCCAAATCCGGCGGCGGCGGATTAAGGCCGGTACTTACTGGGGTCTTCGACTTCCCGGGCGGTGTATGACAGCCGCTGCACATGGCCATAAAGTTGCGTGCGCCTTGCAGCACTCGCTCGCGGCCGCCCAAGTTCTCCGGCACTTGTATTTCATCGGCACGCACTGCGACCGAGTTGGCGTAGGTGCTGTGCAGCAGCCAAGCCACCGGCGCGGGATCCCGCCAGGTGGCGGCCACGTTGAACAGACCGGAATAAACCACCGTCGGCACTGCGATTACGGCACCGACGATTAGGACAACCAAGGTGATGATTACTGTTTTCATAGGGATTCTCCGTAAAGCTCGGTAACTGCCGGACTCATTTCGAGGCAGCCAGGGAGAATGGTCCGAACAACACTTGTCGCCGCTCGCTCGCGGGCGGGGTCAGGGAAATGATCACGCGGAAATCGCCCGCATCCGGCAATTGCGCCGGCGCCACCAGTTGTTGCTCGCTCGCGCGACGCAAGGTCAAAGCGCGTGTGCCCTGGTCCGTCCAGAGAAGGGCCTCGGCCCGCATATCTGCCAGCAAAACTGGGCGCCCCCGTTCGTCACGGGCATAGACCGAAAGCCTGTCCGGCTCAGCAACCAATTCCAGGAACAGATCGCCTGCACGGCGCACTTCACCGCCATAGCGAGGCTTGTCGGCATGGCTGGGGGCATGTGCCCCAGAAGCCTGAGCGAACAGGCCGAAGGTCAGTAGAATTAGTGCCTGGAATACCCGCCTATTCGACGAATACGCACTGCCCGATGGGCGAGTCTTTTGGGTAGACATGTATCACTCCGAAGTAAGAGAACAGGAACGGGCACGGCTGACCGTACCCCGCACTGCAGGGCGTTACTTCAGGTGATAGAGGGCGGCCGGTATAGGCGGTTTTTGTGGGCGTGCAACGAAGCGGCGGGTGATATGGACTGCAGACTATGCTGCCAATCATTCCGGGCGTCCGGAGTGGACGAGTTCAGGGTGCCGGCGGCGCTGGCCGAGCAGTGGCCGGCTACGTCGCAATGACAGGGACAATCGTCCTCCGCCTCCATTGAGCCTGCCTGCGCTTGAAGATGGTGATGGGGGCCATCCGCCGTGTTCGACTGCATGGTCTGCGATGCGCTTTGCGCATGCACGCAAAACGGCGCCGCGGTTACGGTATTAGCCGCAGCCACTTGCACGCAGAGTGCGATCAGAAGCAGGCGGATCATGCGTGCAGGTCTTGGCAATCGATCATGTTCACCGCTTGAGTATAAGTCTGGACCTTGGTACGGATGCAAGCGCCAGCCATGACCTTATAGGGCTTGCGTGGACCGGGCTCGCTTTCGCTGCCGAACGCTAGAAAGTTCGTGCCGGTAGCGTATTCAAGACCGGCGCACCGCCGAACTGCCCGTTATCGCGCAACCGGTTCATGCAGTCGGAATAGCCCATGGCCCAGTTGGCCCGGTAGCCCGGTTCGTTCTCGAAGCGGCCTGAATCCTGGTTGTATTGCCGCTCATCGCTGCCGGCGTTGAGGGTCTCCCAGCTTTTCGGTCCATAACCGATGCGAGTTCCTGGCAGGATTGCAGCCAATGAAGGAGGTCCTGTCATGAAGCGAAAGCGTTATTCCGTGGAGCAGATTGTCGCGGCGGTCAAGCAGCACGAGCTGGGCACGCCGGTGGCCGAGATCGTGCGCAAGCTCGGCATCGCCGAACAGACATTTTATCGCTGGAAGAAGCAGTACGGCGGCCTCGAGCCGGACCAGGCTCGCGAGCTCAAACAGGTCAAGGATGAGAATGCACGGCTGAAAAAGATCGTGGCCGATCTCTCCCTGGACAAGGCCATGCTGCAAGATATCGCGGCAAAAAAGTGGTAGGCGCGCCGCGGCGTCGCGTGGCGGCGCGCTATTTGATCTCGCACTATCGCGTCAGCCAGCGGCGTGCCTGTGGGCTGGTGGGCCAGTCCCGCTCGGTGCATCGCTATGTCGGCCGGCGACCGCCGGAGACCGCGCTCAAGCGCCGGATTCAGGAGCTGGCCGCGGTGCGGGTGCGCTATGGCTACAAGCGCATCCACGTGCTGCTCAAGCGCGACGGCATGACCATCAACCACAAGCGGGTGCATCGGCTGTACTGCGAGCTGGGTCTGCAGCTGCGTTCTCGGCGTCCGAGACGGCATGTGAGCGCCGCCCACCGCCAGCCCGTGCGTTGCCAGGCGACAGCGCCTAACCAGGCCTGGAGCATGGACTTCGTGTCCGATCAGCTGGCCGACGGTCGTCGCTTTCGGGTACTGACCGTGGTGGATCTATTCACCCGCGAGGCGCTTGTCCTTCGTCCGGGCGCCCGTCTGGGTGGCACCGATGTCGTGGAGGCGCTGACGCGCATCGCGGCCCGACGCGGCGTGCCAACGCGCATTCACTGCGATAACGGCAGTGAGTTCTGTGGTCGGATCATGGATCTGTGGGCCTATCACCACCACGTGACGATGGAATTCTCACGGCCCGGCAAGCCCACCGATCATGCCCATATCGAGGCGTTCAATGGCCGACTGCGGGACGAATGCCTGAACGCCCACTGGTTTGAGACGATTGACGATGCCAAGGCGAAGATCGAAGCTTGGCGAAGGCATTACAACGAGAGTCGACCTCACAGGGCTCTCAACAACCTGAGTCCCTGTGAATACGGGGCCCGATGGGCCCAAGGAAGGCCGGAAACTCGCTGAGCTACTGGTCCTAAAACCGGGGTGCCCTCAGCGTCGGCGAAAGCCGAATCGCAGCCGGCCCGGTATTCGGGGGAAGGGTCTTGCACTTGCTGCGGCGACGTGGCGCAACCGCCCAAGGCCAGCGCTGCCACAGCCGCCGAGATAATGGAAGGTGATTTTAATAGTTGCATGGGTTCTCCTCGCTATTGGTAAATGCGCCACCGTCTAAAAGCCGGTGGCTAATGACTTGTTCCTGAATAGCTCCCTTCATGCTAGGTCATCGACTCGGCTGATGTAACTATTAGAAGCCCATCAATCAGAGGCTGCCTGCGAGTTGTTGAAAGAGCGACTCCCGCAGGAGCCGCTCTTGAATACACCAACATAGCAGCGGTCACCCCTGCCTACGCTGCCTGATTCGGGCAATACCGGTCAGGGCCGCCAGTAGCAACAGCGCCCACAAGGGATCGAAGCCCGGGGCAGCGCCCTGGCCATCCCACAGCGAGCAACCGCCATCGCCGCCGCCATTGAAGTCATTGCCGTTGTCGTCTGGACCATCGGCATCGCGATTTTGGTCGCCGTCTGGTTGCGGCAATTCGACGAGTTGGCCGCAAGCGGCGGGCAACGTGGCTTGATACGCCCCGTCAACCGTCATCCCATGCAGCACGATGTGCTTGCTGGGAAACGGCGTAACCGCGTCTTCACTGACGTCGCCGTTGGGACCGATGGTAAAGGTGTTGACATAGGTCACATCGCCCCGAGGCGGGGTAGCGGTCGAACCCGCTTCGTTATCCGGGTTGGACTGGCCTACCGGAAAGGGCATCAACTCCAATTGGATAGGGCCATAAGTATCCCGGCCCTCTGCCACTTGGACCAGATTGTCGCCATCGTCGTCCTGTTCCAGCGTGGGACAGGTGGCGTTGCGGTCGTCGTCGAAGCCGTGGATGTGCTGCGGGTGCGCCTGCCCTGTTTCGAGGCCCTCGGCGTAGATAATCACCGTGAGCTGGTCGCCCTCGCGCGAAACGATGGCTTCGCCGGAGGCGCTGGAGTTGTTCAGGCCGGTCAGCTGCGCGCGGTAGACTTCAACGTCCTCGGAGGATTGAGCCAGCGCCATGCTGGGTACGCCCATCACTAACATCGTCAGGGTCGCACCCCAGGTCAACGGCCGTTTTAGCAATTCAGGTAATCGCATGATTGCTCTCCGTTGTGATGGGGTTACTGGCCGTCCTGTTGCGGACGCGGGATCAACTGGCCACAGGTCACCGGGCGGGTGGCTATGTATTGACCGCCTACGGTCAAGCCGTGCAACACGATATGCCTATTTTCCAGCGGCTGGAGCTGCGCCACGCTGGGGGTGTCGCCCTCACCTAGCTGGAAGGTCTGACGATAGGTCACGTTGCCGTTGTTATCGGCGGTGGGAAACGGCTCCAAAGCGAGAATGATCGGCCCGTAGGTTTCGCGGCCCTCGGCGACGCTGATCTGGTTGTCGTTTTCATCTCCACTGTTGCTGTCCTGGGCTAACGTGGGGCAAGTGGCGTTCTCGCTGGCGTTATCATTACCGTGGATATGCTGTGGGTGCGTCTGATTGGCTTCCAGACCCTCGGCGGCGATGATGACCGTCAACTCATCGTTGCTCGAATCCAGAGCCACGAAAGCGCTGCCGGTGACGCCGGAATTATTCAGGCTATTCAGTCGAGCCTCGAAAGTATCTGGCGCGGCGCCTTGGGCGCCGGCGGCCGAGGCGGCGGCAAGCGCTACCAAGCCGATTACAGAGGTTACTACGTTGGGGAGGGACTCTAATCGCATAATAAACTCCAAGATGGGAGAACAAAGAGCAAAGCCCATGCCTTACTAAAGACTATAAATTTAAAATACGGCCTTAAATTGCTCATTAAGAGCTTATAAGCACAGAAACAATCGAATCAATAAGGGTATAACCTAGGTTTAATAGGGATAGCACGGACATGATATTCAAGCTAAGTCGGTTTCTTGGTACCCGATTCCTCAGGCCGCGTCCGCGCCGGTGTCGGAGGTGTACATGATCGAGATCAGGCCCATGAACAAGGCCAGGCCGGTCATCAGCATGGGCCGGATACGCTGGCCGGCGACCGCGATCATGCCCACGGCCACCGCCACCGCCACCGACAGCTTGTAGCCCAGAAACCACAGCAGCCAGATGCTGCCCACCAGCGAGAACGGGATGGTCAGCATCACGATCAGGGTTTCGGTGAACGAGGCCCGGTGCATGAACAGCATGAAGAAGATCAGGCCGAGGGTCAGCGGCACCAGTATTTGCAGCCGCGCCTTGGCCCGCTCGAAGCTCTTGAACTGGCCGGCCCAGGCGATGCGGTAGCCATCGGGCACATCCACACTGTCGGCCACCACTTGCTTGGCGCGTTCCACGTAGTCGGGTATGCCGAGCCCGTCGCCCACGTTCAGGCCATGTGGGCAGCGGCCCCGCGGTCGATATCGAAGTCCAGGAAATAGCCGCCGGTAGTGCGCTCGGCGAAAGTGCTGCGGGTAAACGGCACGGGCCTGTCGGCGTTCTCCCAGGACGATTTCGATGAGATCGCTTGGCTGCTTAATACCCGGCCGCGCAAATCGCCGAACTGGCGATGTCTGGCCGAATTGTTTACGCCCGATGAGACCGATTTCCAATGTCACTTTGAATGATTTATTGCACTTAGACCTTGAAGCCCGCCATTGCAGTATTTTTCAGAAGTGCAATTGCTTTGCCTATTTTGCGGTCTAATCAAGAGTATACGTGCACAGAGAAAGTTCCATGAATAGACGAGCGGTTCTTACAGGTTTGGCTGCCATCGCAACGGTGCCTGTCGCCGGATATTTCGCATTTAGCAAGCGTAACTTGGGCGATACCAAGCAGATTACAGGTTCGGGCGTGACCCGAATCAATAAAACTGAGGCCGAATGGCGGGACATACTTAACCCGCAGGAGTTCGCGGTGTTGCGCGAAGGGGCGACCGAACGACCCAACAGCAGCGAATTGAACGCGGAAAAACGGCCCGGCACATTCGTTTGCGCCGGTTGCGATTTGCCGTTATTTAAAAGCGAATGGAAGTTTGGCTCCGGCACCGGATGGCCGAGCTTTTACGACTATATCAAGGGCCATTTGGAAACCAGCGCCGACTATAAATTAGTCGTGCCGCGTACCGAGTATCACTGTGCCCGTTGCGGCGGCCACCAGGGCCATGTATTTGATGACGGGCCGCCACCGACCGGTGAACGCTGGTGTAACAATGGCGTGGCATTGAAGTTTGTGCTTGCCTGAGCAGGGATAGTATGCGAAATACAGTGGCCGGATTTGTCCGGGCCATTGCCCACCACGCGACCGATGCTGCGCAACTTAATCGGCAGCGCCGGCAGCACGTGAGG
>JAVKCJ010000041.1:0-483649 GCA_040222795.1 Salinisphaeraceae bacterium | reverse complement strand
CTGGCCCGCTTCGTCCCCGGCAACGGCATCGTGTACCAGGGCTGTCACGACCCGGCTGACGCCCACTACCCACCGCTACAGACCATGGCCGATGAACTGGCCGCGCTGCGCGATACCTCGGGCCAGCCCTATGTGCTGCATGAGTTGCCGCTGCCGGCCCCGATTCACGATCCCGATGACGGCCATCGGCTGCCCGCCGGCTACGCCAACTTCCTGATTGCCAACGGCTGCGTGCTGATGCCGGCCTTTGATGACCCGGCCGATGCCGTGGCCCGGGCGGTGCTGGCCGCGGCCCTGCCCGACCGGCGCATCATCCCCGTCGATTGCCGGGCGCTGATCCGGCAGAATGGCGGCATTCATTGCGCTGCCATGCAGCTACCCGCGACCCCCGACCATGACTGAAGCCATCCTGCGCACCGGTATCGTCCAGCACGCCTGCCTGCCCGACGCCGAGGTGAATCTGGCCGCCTCGATTGCCGGCATCGAGCGCGCCGCGGCGGCGGGCGCGCAACTCGTGGTGCTGCCGGAACTGCACAACCATCTGTACTTCTGTCGTGTCGAGGATCCTGCCCAGTTCGACTTGGCGGAGCCCATTCCCGGCCCCACCACCGAACGACTAGCCACCGCCGCCCGCGACAACGGCATTGTGGTGGTGGGGTCGCTGTTCGAGCGCCGTGCCCCGGGGCTGTTCCACAACACCGCCGTGGTGCTCGACCGTGACGGCCGGCTGGCCGGTCGCTACCGCAAGATGCACATCCCGGACGATCCGGCGTTCTACGAGAAGTTCTATTTCACCCCGGGCGATCTCGGCTTCGAACCCATCGATACCAGCGTCGGCCGTCTGGGCGTGCTGGTTTGCTGGGACCAGTGGTACCCGGAAGCAGCGCGGCTGATGGCGATGGCCGGGGCCGAGCTGCTGATCTACCCCAGCGCCATCGGCTGGGACGACCGCGACGACGCAGACGAACGCGCGCGGCAGCACCTCGCCTGGCAGACCGTCCAGCGCGGTCACGCGGTGGCCAATCACCTGCCGGTGGTTGCCAGCAACCGGGTCGGCGCGGAGGGCGACGGCGACGCGCGTATCCGCTTCTGGGGCGCCAGCTTCGCGGTCGATCCCCAGGGCGACCTGCTCGCCGAGGCCGGCGACGATGCGGAGACGCTGATCGTGGATCTGCCCACCGGCCGCACCGAATCGCTGCGGCGCATGTGGCCGTTCCTGCGGGATCGCCGGATCGACGCCTATGCCGATCTGACCCGGCGCTACCGGGACGGCTGAGGCACCAGAGGCGGCGACATCTGCGGGCGATTGACCGCCGGATGATCTTTCCACGGCCACTCGCCAGCGTGACTCACGGCATCGATGGGCGCGACATGTTCATCCAGCCAGCTTTGGGCACTGGCCGTGATCCCCAGAATCTCTTCCCGAAAGCAGTCCGGCAGCGCCTGCCACTTGGCATCGCTGATGGTGAATTCCCGCGGCAATATCGGGCGCCAGACGGACGGCCTCAACGCCGCGAACTCGGCCAGTCGATCGAGCGCGGCGAGCGGCTCGCGGCACAGATCCTCGTAGCGCACCGCCAGGCAGTCATCGCGCTCGGCCCAGTCATGCCGATAGGTCTCGACGCCGTCCACCCAAAGCCGTGCCCGCGCCATCAGATTGGCGCGCGCCTCGGCCAGATCCCGGGCTTCCGAGAACCAGGCATTCCACGACGTGACCTGATTCGCGCCGCGGCGCGTGATGTAGACATAACGCACATCATGGCCGGTCAGCGCATTGGTGAGCAGATCGTGACCGTAAAGCAGCCACGGGTTCTTGATCAGCGCGAACCCGCCGTTGCCCGGCCGCAGGCGGCGCAGCAGCCGGGCACGGAACCAGGCCAGTTCCGCCTCGTCGAGCTGCGGGCGGTTGTAATAGCACCACTCGTGGCGATGGCAGCTACCGCGCCGCCGGGCCAGCTGACGCAACAGCCGCCGGGTATGGCGTTCCTCGCGATTGGGGAGATGGCGCGCCCGCCCGGGACGCGCCGCGGGATGCCGGCTCAGCAGTTCGACCAGCAGTGTCGAACCGCTATTCCAGTGCCCGATGATCACGACGATCTTCACGGCGGACTCCCTGTCCGTCGGGGGCGGCCGACCCCAGTGCCTGGGCCGCTTTGGCCCCGACAGTCTGTGAGCATCGCTTGACCCGACGATGACACCCGGTCGGTCCGGGCCGCCAAACCGCCGTCACGGCCGCTGTGCGACAATGCGCCGCTTTCGACCATGGCCGATACCACCCCAAATCCCCTGACCCCGCCGGTTCCGACGCCCGGCCAGCGCGCCCGCTGGGCCGGCCTGCCCGGCTGCGCGCCGGCACTGGCCCTGGCCGGCCTGGCCCGCGACCGCGACGGGCCGGTGGTGGCCGTGGTCGCCGACGAGCACCACGCCTATACGCTCGAGGAAGAAGCCCGCTACTTCGCCGGGCCGGACCTGCCGATCGACCATTTCCCGGACTGGGAGACGCTGCCCTACGACGTGTTCTCGCCGCATGCGGACATCGTGTCGGAGCGGCTGTCGATTCTGCATCGCCTGCCGCGCGCCGGCCGCGGCCTGCTGATCGTGGCGGCCGACACCCTGCTGCAGCGGCTGGCCCCGGCCGAATACATCGACGGCCGCGTGCTGATCCTGCGTACCGGGGAAACGCTGGATCCGGTTGCCATGCGCACGCGGCTGGAATCCGCGGGCTACGCGGCGGTCTCCGAGGTCCGCGCCCACGGCGAGTTCGCCCTGCGTGGCGCGGTGCTGGATTTGTTCCCGATGGGCCAGCGCGAGCCCCTGCGGCTGGACCTGTTTGACGACGAAATCGAATCCATCCGCCGTTTCGACCCCGAAACCCAGCGCTCCACCGACCGGCTGGAAGAAATCCGTCTGCTGCCGGCGCGGGAATTCCCGCTGGACGACGACGGCATCCGCGCCTTCCGCCAGCGCTATCGGCAGCGCTTCGACGGCGACCCGTCGGCGAGCATGATCTACAGCGAGGTCAGCCGCGGCATCCCCCCCGGCGGCATCGAATACTACCTGCCGCTTTTCTTCGATCAGACTGCCAGCCTGCTGGACTATCTGCCCGAACGCACCCTGATCACCGAAGTCGGTGACGTGCCCGCGGCGATGGATCGGGCCTGGCGGGAAATCCAGGACCGCTACGAACAGCGTTCCGTGGACAGCGAGCGGCCGCTGCTGGCCCCCGATCAGGCCTTTATCCCGCTGGATGATCTGAAGACGCGGCTCGGCGACCGCAGCGCCGCTGTCATTCGGCCGGACGACAGCGCCGGCGACGTGGTGTTCGCCTGCGAGCCGGTGCCCGCCATGGGCGGAGCGGACCAGGAAAAGACCGGCCGCAACTTCATGCGTTTCCTGCACGAAGGCGATCGGCGCGTGCTGGTGTCGGGCGATTCCCCGGGACGGCGCGAGGCCATGCATGACTGGCTGCGGGGCCTGGGATTGCGCCCGGCCCGGGTGGAGGACTGGCAGTCATTCGCAGCCGCCAACGCCGGACTGGCGGTCACCGCCGCGCCGCTGGAAGCCGGCGTGCTGCTGCCCGGTCTGGCGATCATCGCGGAACCGGAGCTGACCGGCAGCCGCCCGCCGGCCCGCAAGCGCCGCAAGGCCACCCGCGATCCCGAAACCGCGATTCGCGAGCTGACCGATCTGGCGCCGGGCTCGCCGGTGGTCCATGCAGATCACGGCGTGGGCCGGTATCTGGGCCTGACCCGTCTTAGCGCCGGCGGCGTGGAAACCGAATTCCTGGCGATGGAATACGCCGAAGGCGACAAGCTCTACGTCCCGGTCACCTCGCTGCATCTGGTCCACCGCTTTACCGGGGCCGATGCCGACACCGCACCGCTACATCGGCTGGGCGCCGACCGCTGGCGCAAGGCCCGCCAGCGCGCCGCGAAAAAGGCCCGCGATGTGGCGGCCGAGCTACTGGAAGTGCAGGCCCGCCGGGCGGCGCAGCCGGGCGAGACGCTGGTGCCGGATGCGGCGGACTACCGCCGCTTCTGCGACGGCTTCCCGTTCACCGAAACCGAGGACCAGTTCACCGCGATCGAACAGGTGCTGGCCGATCTGGCCGCCGCCACGCCGATGGATCGGGTGGTCTGCGGCGATGTCGGCTTCGGCAAGACCGAGGTGGCGCTGCGGGCGGCCTTCGCCGCCGTATCGGCCGGGTTTCAGGTGTGCGTGCTGGTACCCACTACCCTGCTGGCGCAGCAGCACACCCAGACCTTTGCCGACCGCTTTGCGGACTGGCCGGTGAAAGTGGCATCGCTATCACGGCTGCGTTCGTCCCGGGAACGCGACCAGACCATGGCCGGCATCCAGGATGGCAGTCTGGACATCGTGATCGGCACCCACCGCCTGCTGCAGAAGGACACCCGCTTCAAGCGGCTGGGCCTGCTGATCGTGGACGAGGAGCACCGCTTCGGCGTGCGCCACAAGGAGCGGATCAAGTCGCTGCGGGCCCAGGTGGACATGCTCACGCTTACCGCCACCCCGATTCCGCGCACCCTGAATATGAGCCTGGCGGGCCTGCGCGACCTGTCCATCATCGCCACGCCGCCGGAGCAACGGCTGGCCATCCAGACCTTCGTGTCACGCCGGGATACCGTGCTGATCCAGGAAGCCTGCCGGCGCGAACTGCGTCGCGGCGGGCAGGTCTACTACCTCCACAACGAGGTGCGCGACATCGAGCGAATCGGCCGCGAGCTCAACGAGATTCTTCCCGAGGCCCGGGTGCGCATCGCCCATGGCCAGATGCGGGAACGGGATCTGGAACAGGTGATGCTGGATTTCTATCACCGCCGGTTCGACATCCTGCTGTGCACCACCATCATCGAGTCCGGCATCGACGTACCCTCGGCCAATACCATCGTGGTGGAGCGGGCAGACAAGTTCGGGCTGGCCCAGCTGCACCAGCTGCGCGGCCGGGTCGGACGTTCCCATCACCGGGCCTATGCCTACCTGCTCACCCCACCGCGCGAGGCCATGACTGCGGACGCCCAGAAGCGGCTGGATGCCCTGGCCTCGCTCACCGATCTGGGCAGCGGCTACGCGCTGGCGACCCACGATCTGGAGATCCGCGGCGCGGGCGAATTGCTGGGCGAGGATCAGAGCGGGCAGATGACCGAGATCGGCTTCGATCTCTACCATGAACTGTTGCAGAAGGCGGTGGCCGCCTACCGCCGCGGCGAGGTGCCGGAAATCGACGAGGCTCTGTCCCAGGCCACGGAAGTGGAACTGGGCGTCAGTACGCTGCTGCCCGAGGACTACATTCCGGACGTGCACGTGCGCCTGGTGCTTTACAAGCGCATCAGTGCGGCGGCCACCGAAGCCGCCCTGCGCGAGCTAAAGGTGGAACTGATCGACCGCTTCGGCCTGCTGCCCGAGGCAACCGAGTACCTGTTCGACGCCGCGCGCCTGCGGCTGCGGGCCACCCCGCTGGGCATTGCCAAGGTGGAAACCGGTCCGGACGTGGGCCGGCTGCACTTCGGCAAGGCCACCCGCATCGACCCGGCCAGCCTGATCGCATTGGTGCAGTCGGACAGCCGGCGCTACCGGCTGGACGGCGACCAGAAGCTGACCTTCTTCCGCGACATGTCCGATACACAACAACGCATCGAGATTGTCGACGAGTTGCTCAATCGCCTGGGTGCTGCCGACGAGCCGCAGCCCGCGTCCCGCAACGCCGGCTGATCAGGCGCCGGCCTTCCGGGCGCTAACGATGCCATAACGCCAGGCCCCGGCCTGCAGGGCCCGATACTGGCGCAGCGACGACAGCCAGTTGGCGTGGTGGTAGTCGTTGTGCAGCCGCAGCAGGCGGAAAAGCCCGGCCAGCGGCGCCGTCAACAGTCCAGTGCGATAGAGGCGCCGCGCAGCGGGACGGATACGGTCGGTGGCGTCGTCGGCTACGACGTCGACAAAGCCCACCTCGCGTGCGCTTTCCTCAAAACCGTCCAGCCCGGCAAGATCCGGTACCACCCACTGGCTGACCCAGGCCTGCAGCAGGGCTTCGCGGCGATCATCCATGGTGGCTTCAGCGCGGAAGAAATCCGACAGGATCAGTCGCCCGCCCGGCCGCAGGACGCGCGCCGCCTCCGCCAGAAAGACCGACTTATCCGCCGCGTGGCAGACGCTTTCCACCGCCCACACCACGTCGAAGCTGGCATCCACGAACGGCAGCCCGGTGAAATCCGCGAGCGCGAAATTCACCTGCCCGGCAAGCCCGCGCTTGGCCGCCATCATGCGGCCGATGCGGGCCTGATGCCGTTCAAGCGTCACCCCGGTGCAGCGGGCGCCACGCTCGCGGGCCAGCCAGATGGATGAGCCACCCCAACCGCAGCCGGCATCGAGAACGCGTTCGCCCGCACCGATGCCGGCCTGGTCGGCCAGCACCGCGTTAAGCCGCGCCAGCGACTGGGCGTGAGTGCGTACGCCCTCGTCCCAGTAGCCGTAATGCAGCGCCAGTGTGCCGCGACCGCTCCACAGCCCGTAGTACTGCCACTGGGTCTGGCGGTAATAGGCCGCCACCGCCCGGCGGGCGCTGCTGGCGCTGTCGGGGACCGGCAGGGTCACGCCAGCCGCGGGACGGCGGCGCTGAGCACCCGGCCGAGCGCCTGCATCCCGTTGCGAAGATGGCGCTCGATCTCCGCATGGATCGCGCCATCGCCCAGGCCGGCGGCGCGGTTGACCACCACCGCACAGCAGGCATAGGCCAGCCCCGCCTCCCGCGCGAGAGCTGCTTCGGGCATGCCGGTCATGCCCACGATGTCGCAGCCATCCCGCTGCATGCGGCGGATCTCGGCCGCGGTTTCCAGCCGCGGACCCTGAGTGACGCCGTGCACACCCGTACCCAGCGTATCCACGCCGGCGGATTCGGCCGCCCGCTGCAGTTCGTCACGCGCGGCGGCATCGTAGGGTTCGGTGAAATCCACGTGCTGCAGCGGCGCGTCGCCATCGGCGGAAAAGCTGTGCACCCGGCCCCAGGTGTAGTCGATGATCTGGTCGGGAATCACCAGCCGGCCCGCGTCGGCCGCGTCGCTGATGCCGCCTACCGCCGCAGCCGCCACCACGCTGCGCACCCCGGCATCGGCCAGCGCGCGGATGTTGGCGCGGTAGTTGATGGCATGGGGCGGCAACTGATGCCCGGGGCCATGGCGGAACAGGAACACCACCTCGCGCCCGGCCAGGCGGCCGCGCCGAAGCGGACCGGAGGGCGGTCCGTAGGGGGTGTGCGCATCCAGGTCGCGGGCATCCTCCAGATCGGCCAGCTCCGCCAGCGCGGTGCCGCCGATGATCCCGACCGGCGCGCTCACGTGTCGGCGACGGCGTAGACCGCCGGCAGCTGCCGGAAATATCCCTTGTAGTCCATGCCCGCGCCGAATACGTAACGATCCGGCACGGTGGTGCCGACGAAGTCGACCGTCAGCGCCGGGTCGCGCCGAGCATGCGATTTCTCCAGCAGAATCGCGGTGCGCACGCGGCGGGCGCCCTGGGCGGCCAGGGCCCCGAGAATGGCTTCCAGGGTGGTGCCCTCGTCGAGAATGTCGTCGATCACCAGCACGTCACGATCGGCGAGGTCAATGCCCGGGCTGACCTTCCACACCAATTCCCCGCCCTGCGTCTCGCCGTGGTAGCGAGTGGCGTGGAGATAGTCGAATTCGAAGGGGAAATCCAGGCGTCGGGTGATTTCGGCGGTCGGCACCAGGCCGCCGAGCATCACGCAGAGAATCACCGGGTTGGCCTCGGCCAGCACTTCGGTAATGTCGCGCGCCATGCGATCGTAGATGTCGGCCAACTGCGTGGTATCACACACGCAATCGGCGCGTTCGCGCACCGCCATGGCGTCCCGGCGCCGTTCGTCATGCATCGTCATCGGTACTTCCCTGCTGTTCCGGATTCTTGGGTGCGCCGGTGCCCGGCCGGCCACGTGCCATCTTTCCGTCGGCGTCATCATCGTCGTTGCGAGCAAGATGCACCGTGGTGGTCGGAAACGCCACCTCGGCGCCGTGTCCGCTGATGATGTCATGGCAACGCGTCAGCACATCCTGCTTGACTGCCAGGAAATCGCCCCAGCCGGTGGTCACGGTGAAGCAGTAGATGAACAGTTCCAGGCTGGACGGGGCAAAGCGGTTGAAGTAGACCAGAATCGTCTGCGAGGTGTCGATGTCGGGATGGGATTCGATCATCTCGCGGATATCGGACACCACCGGCCCCACCAACGCCGAGTCTTCGTAGCGCAAACCCACGGTCTCGTTGATCTGCCGATGCGTCATGCGCGAGGGATTTTCCAGCGAAATCGTGGTGAATGCCGCATTGGGAACGTACAGCGCCCGCTTGTCGAAGCGGCGCACCGAGGTTGCGCGCCAACCAACCGCCTCGACCACGCCCTCGATGTCCCGGTCCGGCGAACGGATCCAGTCTCCTACCGAGAACGGGCGGTTGAGGTAGATGGTCAGCCCGCCCAGCAGATTGGCGATCACGTCCTTGGCGGCAAAGCCGATTGCGATGCCCCCGACGCCACCGAAGGCCAGCAGGCCGGAAATGGACACACCGAGGGTCTGCAGCACCACCAGCGCGCCGGTGATCATCGCCGCCAGCCGCAGCAGCTTGGCGATGGCGTCAGCCGTGGTTTCGTCCAGCGGATCCCCGCGGCGCGCCGCGTGCACCAGCATGTTCTTTTCCACCGCCGTGATCAGGCTCAGTACGAACCAGATGACGATGCCCGCATACGCCACCACCCGCACGTCCGGCAGCCAGGTGCCGATGATCGAGTCCGGCTCGGGACTGCCGATGGTTGCCGCCAGCGACAGCCCGCCCACCCATACGGCGCCGCGCAGCGGGCCGCTGAGACTTTCGTAGATGGCGTCATCCCAGACGCTGCGGGTGTGTTCCACCCGTTTTGCCAGCTGCCGGAATGCCAGCCGCAGGATCAGATTGATCACCACCACGGCCAGCACGATCAGGAAGATGTCCGCGATTTCGCCCCAGCGGGTCCGGAAATCCTCCAGGGCAATCCACCCGTTGCTGAGGGTCTCTAACATTGGCCGTCTGCCGGCCGGGCCAGCGCCGCGACGCGCGCTCGCGCCGCCGCCAGCGTGGATTCATCGATTGTCGTGCCGTTGCGACGCCGCAGGCGTGTCAACGGGGTCGGATCGAAATCCGCGGGCCGCGGCAACTGGTCGACCAGCGAACGAACGGCCTCGCGGTTGTTGCAGACCGGCAGCATCTGGCAGCCGGCCACGAGCGCCTTGCGGGCGCGGGTGAGGTAATCACCGACCACCGCAGCGCCGCCCATGCTCAGGTCATCGCAGAACACCACACCCGTGAACCCCAGCTCGCCCCGCAGTCGCTCGCCGATCCAGGCCGGGCACAGGCTGGCCACTTCGTCAGAAACCGCCGGATAGCGCACATGCGCCATCATTACCGATTCCAGCCCGGCCTCGATCAGCGCTGCGAACGGGGCGATATCGGCCTGGAGGTCGGCCAGCGGCCGCTCGTCCACCGGTAACGTCTCGTGCGAATCGGCCACCACCGCGCCGTGGCCGGGAAAATGCTTACCGGTAGCCGCCAGGCCGGCTTCCGCCATGCCGGCGCGCAGGGCGCCGCCAAGTGCCGCGACAACCCCGCCGTCGGCATGAAAGGCGCGATCACCGATCACCGTGGAGCAGCCGTAGTCGCGGTCCAGCACGGGCGCGAAGGCCAGGTCGATATCCAGTGCCGCCAGCTCGGCACCAATCACCCGGCCGCAGTCGGCCGCCAGGGAATGTGCCGCATGCGGGTCCGCATCATGTTGGGCGCCGATCGTCCCCATGGACGGAATGGGCGTCATCCCCGCACGGAAGCGCTGCACCCGGCCACCCTCGTAGTCCGCGGCAATCAGCACGTCGGGGCGCTGTTCGCGAATCCCGGCGCACAGCTCGCCCAGTTGCGTTCCCGAGGCGAAATTGCGCGAGAACAGGATCACGCCCCCCACCAGTGGTTCCGCCAGCAGGGCGCGGTCCGACTCATCCAGCCGGGTGCCCGCGACGTCGATCATCAGCGGACCGGGCGCGATCATGCGCCACCCTCGTGGATGGTCACCGCAATGCCGGCCGGAACCCGGTCGAACAATTCGATGATGTCATCGTTGTGCATGCGCACGCAGCCGATCGACCCCGGCCGGCCCATCTGGACACTGTCCGGCGAGCCATGGATGTAGACGTAGCGGCGCATGGTGTCCACCGCGCCCAGGCGATTGCGGCCGATTTCCTCGCCGCAGAGCCAGAGGATCCGGGTGAGAATCCAGTCGCGCCCGGGCTCGGCGGCGGCCAGTGCCTCGGAGTAGATCTCGCCGGTGGGCCGGCGTCCACGAAATACCGTGCCCGGCGCGGCGCCGGCGCCGATCTTGGCCCGAATGCGATGCCGGCCGCGCGGCGTGCGGAAGCTGCTCTGCTGCTCGCCCGCCCCGTTCTTCGAGGTGGATACCGCATAGCGCGCCAGCATCCGGCCGTCGCCATCGAGCAGTCTCAGGGATTGCTCGTTCAGATCGATATCGATGCGTTCAGCGCTCATCGGCCGGCCAGTCGCGGTAGGGCGTGATTGCCAGTGCATGATTGTAATAGCGCAACTGCTCGGTGACCTCCGACCCCAGCCAGGCCGGCTTTTCGAATGGCTCGTCCACCGCGCCCAGCTCCACCTCGGCCACCACCAGCCCGGCATTGGCGCCCGCGAACTCGTCGATTTCCCAGAGATGCGCGCCGTGCCGCAGCAGATGCCGCCGCTTTTCCACCGGCGGATGCACGCACAGCTCGGCCAGCATCGCCCGGGCGTCCGCCAGCGGGATGGGGTACTCGTACTCCGCTCGCGCCACCCCCTTCAGCGCCGCCTTGATGTTCAGGTTGGCCTGCTCACCGTCGATCCGGACCCGTACCGACGCCCGGCCCGGATCGTTGAGATAGCCCTGGCACAGCAGCCGCGAACTCTCTACCTGGGTGCGCCAGGACTCGTCCGCGGTCAGGAACTTGCGTTCGATCTCGGTCGCCATCGCTGTACTCAGTCCCGGGTGAACAGCGCCATCGCCTCGACGTGCGCCGTATGGGGAAACATGTCCACCGCCCCGGCCGCTTCCAGCCGGTAGCCGAAATCATTCACCAGCGTGGCAGCGTCCCGGGCCAGCGTGGCCGGGTGACAGGAACAGTAGACGATCCGCCCCGGCCGGCTGGCCACCGCTGCCGGCAGGATTTCCCGCGCCCCGGAGCGCGGCGGGTCCAGCAGCAGCCGGTCGGCCGGCGGGTGGAGCCAGGCCGCCCCGTCAGCGGGCTCGAACAGATCGGCCACATGGGCTTCCACGTTGGTGAGCCCGTTGACGGCCGCGTTGGCACGGGCCCGGGCCACCAGACCGGCCTCGCCCTCTACCGCGATCACCTGCCCCGCTCGCCGTGCCAGGGGCAGGCTGAAGTTGCCCAGGCCGGCAAACAGCTCGAGCACGGTGTCCGACGGCCCGGCTTCGAGTAACTGCACAGCCTGCGACACCATGCCGCGATTGACCTCGGCGTGAATCTGAACGAAATCGGTGGGCTCGAAGGCCACCCGAACATCGAACTCGGGCAGATCGTAGGTCAGCGCCGGCGCCGGGGGCTGCAGCGGCGCGACGGTATCCAGCCCGCCGGTCTGCAGATAGATCACGAAATCGTTTGCCTTGGCAAAGGCGGCAAGCTGTTCGCGGTCCGCCGCGGAGGGCGTGGCCAGCACCCGCATTACCACAGCCGTCACATCGTCGCCGGCGGCTACCTCGATCTGCGGCAGCTGCTCGCGGATGGACAGGCCATCGATCAGCGTCTGCAATTCGGTCAGACGGTGGCCCACCGCCGGAACCAGCACATGACATTCATCCAGCATCGCCACGAAAGGCGATCCGCGCTCGCGAAACCCGACCAGAGTGCCGCCCTTCTTGGCCACGTACTTCACGCCGAGTCGCGCCCGCCGGCGATACCCCCAGCGAGCCCCGGTGACGGGCGGCAGGGTGCGGTCGGGTATCACCCCGCCCACCCGGGCCAGCGTGGTCAGCACCTGCTGCTGTTTGAACGCCACCTGCGCCTCGGCATCCAGATGCTGCAGGGCGCAGCCTCCGCAAAGGCCGAAGTGTGGGCAACGCGGTGTGACCCGTTCGGGCGCGGCCTCGAGCACCGACTCGAGCAGACCTTCATCGTGCTGGCGGTGCTGCCGTTTGCGCAGGTAGGTGATGCGCTCGCCGGGCAGACAATCGGGCACGAACACAGTCTTGCCCGTATCGTCCCGGCCCACACCGCGACCGTCCGCTGCCAGGTCGGCCACCGTCAGTTCGAACGGACCGGCGGGTGCCCTGCGCGCCGATTTCCGGCTCATGCCCGGGCCAGCGCCGAACGGCAGGCCTGCACCTCGGCCGGGCTGCGATCGCCACGGGCGACCTGCAGTGCCAGCAGGGCGTACGCGGTATCCAGCGCTTCCTGCTGACAGAGGGCCGCATTTTGCGTCGATATGAGCGGCGCACCGAGCAACGCCGCCCATTCGCGCAGCAGCGGCGCCGGACTGTCCCCGGCGGGGCCGAAACCGCCGGCCACATCCACCAGGGTCGGAATCTCGCCGCCCGCCGGCCAGAGCCAGGGCGAGGCACGCCCATGACGGGCGGCGCGGGCGCGCAGCAGCGGCCAGGTTCGCTCACCCGCCCAGGCGGCGACAACGGCGGCGTCGCTCAGCAATGCATTCAGTTGCTCCAGAAGCTCGGCTTCCGCCTGTCCGTCGGCGACGCTCGCGGCATGAATCCGCGCCGTATCCGGCGTGACCGTGACCCAGGCGGCGGCATCCAGCCGTTGCAGATGCCACGGCAACGCCCGGTTACCGTGGCGCTGCTGACAAAGGGTGGTAACCGCGCGCTCTATACCGGCCTCGTCGAGGCCGTCAAAATCATGCAGGTGCCTTGCCGCGTCGGGATCGAGGGTGGTGGCCAGGGCCAGGGCCACCACCGGCCCCTGGGTCAAGCGTAGACCCCAGTGGACAAATAGCGGTCGCCGCGATCGCAGACGATCACCGCAATCACGGCGTTCTCGGTCTGCTGCGCCAGCTGCAGCGCGGCCCAGACCGCCCCGCCCGACGACGGCCCGGCGAAGATGCCCTCCCGGGCGGCCAGATCGCGCATGGTGTTCTCCGCATCCGTGGCCTCGACGTCGATCACCTCATCCACCCGCTCGGGCTCGAAGATGCGGGGCAGGTATTCCTGGGGCCAGCGGCGGATGCCGGGGATACGCGACTCCCCTGCCGGTTGCACGCCGACGATGCGCACGTCCGGATTCTTCTCCTTCAGAAAGCGCGACACGCCCATGATGGTGCCGGTGGTCCCCATCGAGGCGACGAAATGGGTGATCGCCCCGTCGGTATCGCGCCAGATTTCCGGGCCCGTACCCTCGTAATGCGCGCGCGGGTTGTCGGGATTGGCGAACTGGTTGAGCACCATGCCCTCGCCGCGGGCGGCCATGTCATCGGCCAGATCGCGGGCGCCTTCCATGCCTTCGGCTTCGGATACCGGCACGATTTCCGCGCCGAATGCCCGCATCACCGCGCGGCGTTCCTCGCTCATGTTTTCCGGCATGATCAGGCGCATGCGAAAACCCTGCATCGCCGCCACCATTGCCAGCGCGATGCCGGTATTGCCGCTGGTGGCCTCGATCAGGGTATCGCCCGGCCGGATGTCACCGCGCTCGGCGGCATAGCGGATCATGCTGTAGGCCGGGCGGTCCTTGACCGACCCCGCCGGGTTGTCGCCTTCCAGCTTGGCCAGCACGGTATTGCCGCGCTCGTCGTCGACCAGCCGCTGCAACCGCACCAGCGGCGTGTTGCCCACGCACTGTTCCAGAGTCGGATAATTCATGGTCGCAATTCTAGCAGGGGATCCCGGGGCTTAACTGCCCCAGCCGCAGCACCGTAAACTGCAGCAATGATGCGCTGGCCCCTCGGCATGGCCGCCACCTTGGCGGTGATCGTTACCGCCCTGCTGGCGGCAACCGCGACCGCGGGCTGGCTACTGCACAGCGAGGTCCGCGATACCGTCCTCACCCAGCAGCGTCTGGCCGACAGCCAGATTCGCCAGCTGGCCCGTGCCGGCCACCTGGCGCTGGTGGCCGGCGACGACCCCGAGTTGCGCCAAATCGCCCGGACCCTGTTCGAGGCCAACGATCTTCTCGGCCGGATCCGCATCATCGATACCCCGGGCGAGAACCGCATTGATCTGGCCGCGGATCATCCGCCGGCGGGCCCGTGGACGCGGCGCCTCGCGGCCTGGGCGCGGCTGGTGGCACAACCCTCGCTGACCACGCAGTACGAGTCGGAAATTCCTCCGGCCGGCGAAGGTAGCGCACTGGACCCTTTCGGTACGCCGCGCGCGGATATCGGACGGGCCCGCCTGACCCTGTCCGACGCGGCCTGGCAGCATTACCTTGCCGCGTCCCTGCGGCAGGCGGCGCTGCAAGGACTGGCGGCATTCGTGCTGCTGCTGGCCGCGGGCCTGGCAGTGGCCTGGACGACCGCCAGGCCGGTATCCCGGCTGCGGCGACGCCTGGGCGAGCTGGCCGGCGAGGCCGGTAACGACGATATTGATCGCAGCCTGGATACGCTGGGCGAACGCCTGACTCGCAGCGAGCACGAGGCCCGCACCGCCGCGGAAACACTCAAGACCCGCGAACGCGAACTCGAGCGCGCCCGCCAGCAGGAGCGCAACGCCACCCGCCTTCGTGCCGACCTGGTGGCCGGCATGAGCCACGAATTGCGCGCGCCGCTGACGGCCATCCTCGGGCATGCCGATCTGCTGGATCGCGGCCGGCTGGACCGCGGCCAGCGCGAGCATGTTCACACCGTCCGCCAATCGGCCCACAACCTGCTCGCGCTCATCGACGACGTCATCCAGTGGAGCGGCCTGGAGTCCGGGCGCACCACGCTCAACGAAGTGGGTTTCAATCTGCGCGACATCGTCGAGGAAACCCTCAACCTGCTCGCGCCGCTGGCCTTCGAGAAGGACCTGGATCTGGTCCATCTGGTCTTCAGCGACGTCCCGCACCAGGTCCGCGGCGATCCCCTGCGGCTGCAGCAGATTCTGACCAATCTGGTTTCCAACGCGATCAAGTTCACCGAACGCGGCGAAATCGTGATCCGGGTGATGGCGGAAGACGAGGACGACCAGGGCGTGGGGCTGCATCTCAGTGTCACCGATACCGGTCCCGGTATCGCCCCAGACCAGCAGGCCCGCCTGTTCCGGATGTACAGCCAGCTGCAGCCCCAGCGGCCGGGCGGATCCGGCCTGGGGCTGGCCATCAGCAAGCGTCTGCTCGACATGATGGGCGGCGAGATCACGGTGGAGAGTGAGGTCGGGGCAGGCGCCACCTTCCATGTCCACCTGACCCTGGCTCGGGCTGCCGGCGGTGACCAGCCGGCGGCGGCCCCGGCGGGTCTGGAAGGTGTCGACGTCCTGCTGGTTGATCCCGGCACCGCCGCCGGTCTGGCGCTCAGCCATTGTTTCGAGGCCTGGGGCATGCACGTCCGCCGCGCCGAGACACACAATGCCGCACGGGACGCCATCGCGGCCCCCGGCCCGCCGACCCTGCTGGTATTGGGTCTGCGGCGGGCCGATCTACGGGAAGCCGCACCCGCCGATCTGCTGCGGGCATCACGGGCGGCCGGCGTGACCAGCCTGGCGCTGCTGACCTCCATCGACGAAGCCGATCACGATACGGCCCGCGCGCTGGGGGCGGACCGGAGCCTGGCCAAGTCCCTGCCCCGCTTGTCCCTGCATCGCGAACTGCGGGAATTGCTCGGGCGGTCGCCGGATGACGAGCCCGGCTGGCGGCATTTGCAGGTGCTGGTGGCCGACGACAGCGAGGCCACCCGGCAGCTGCTGGCGGCGACACTGCGGGAACTCGGTGCCAGCGTCGCCCTCGCCGGCAACGGCCGCGAGGCCGTCAGCGCCTGGCGCAAGGGCGGGTTTCCGCTGATCCTGATGGACGATCAGATGCCGGATCAGGACGGACATGACGCGATTCGTCAGATCCGGACGCTGGCAGACCCCGCCTATCCGCCACGCATCGTCGGCATGACCGCGGACAGCAGCGGCAACGGCGCCCGGCGCCTGACCGAGGCCGGCGCGGATGTCTGCCTGGTCAAGCCCTTCGACGCCGCGGCCCTACAGCGGGCAATGGCCCCAACGGACCTGATCGGCGAGGAAGCGCCCCGGCCGGCCAAACGGGCGGCCCCCGCCCTGGCATCGGACCCCGCCCTGGCGCGATTAGTCGGAGAGGAACTTCCCCGCCAGCTGTCCGCCGTGGAACAGGCCCTGGATGCCGGCGAATACGAGGCCGCATGCCGCGACATCCACACCCTGCACGGCACCGCTGCGTTTTATGCGTTGACGTCACTGCAGGCCGCGGCGGATGTTGTCGAGCGCGCGCTACAGTCGGGTGATCCGGTTACCGACGAGGCACGCATGGCCCTGATCGAATCCACTCGCGAGGCCATGGATCAATTGAACGAAATCAGCCCGTAGCGCGGGATTCGTCCCGCCTCTTCCAACACCAGTCACCGCGCCGGGAAGACCCGGCCGGATGAACCCGGTCATATACCCGCGCGATTGCCGGCACCGGCGGTTGATCGCGTCAATTATCGGCCGTAAACGGATTGCGAATCACCAGTTCCCCGAGCACACGGCCGTCCTGCATGTCCTCGGACAGCAACTGTTCGGCGCCGGCACGATGGGCGGCCTCGACAATCATCGCGTCCCAGAACGAAAAGCTTTCATGTCGAGTTAGCGAAATGGCATCCATCACCAGATCGGTGGTGGCAGCAACCACGCTGAGACGGGACAGATCACGCACTGCCCGTTCGGCGACATCCGTCGCCACGGGTCGCGCCAGTTTTCGCGTAACGGCGACGTAGAATTCCTGCAACACCTGCGTGCTGACTACCAGTTCGAGGTCACGCTGTTGCCGTTGGACAATATCCTGGGCTATTCGGCTTTTCTCGGGCGCGTCGCGATCGAACAGATAAACGAACACGTTGGTATCGACAAAGACACGCACCGCTAACGCTCGTGCAACTTATCCCGCTGCCAGCGCTGCCCGCCGCTGCCCGCATCACTCGCGCGTGCAAGCGCCAGCAGATCGGCCACGGCCTCACGCTGCGCGTTGCCGCGTCCGGAATAGGCTTCGAGGTATTCCCGCAGCAACGCGTTCACGGAGCGGCCTTCCGCCATGGCACGCACACGGGCCTGCTGCAGGGTTTCCGCATCGATGGTAATGGTGAGATTCGTCATAACGAGTAACCTCGTGTTACACGAGATCAGTGTAGCACGGGCAGAACCCAATTCCGGCGATGCTTGCGGGGCAGCCCTCCGCTTGTAGGGCGGGATTTATCCCGCCCCTTCCATCGCCAGCCACGGCACCAGGATGGCCCGGCCGGATGAATCCGGCCCTACTATGTGTCCGGGGGTCCCATCCATCGGCACCAGACCGCAGGGCGCAACTTATTGCGCCAAGCGTCCTACCCGGCCATTGACATCAAATCGACCCGGCCGGATGAATTCGGCCCCACGTTCAGCTATCGAGCCGCCTGCATCGCCCGGTCCATTGCCGCCACGGCCTGTTCCAGGCCTATGAAGACTGCATCGGCAACAATGGCATGGCCGATGTTGAGCTCCACCAGTTCCGGGATGGCGGCAATCGACGCCACGTTATCGAGATTCAGTCCGTGACCCCCATGCACTTCCAGGCCCGCTGCGTCAGCCGCGGCGGCGGCCTCCCGTAACCGCACCAGTTCCGACTCGCGGGCGGCATCGCTGGCATCGGCATAGGCGCCGGTATGCAGTTCCACCGCCGGGGCCCCCGCCACCACGGCGGCCTCGATCTGCGCGGGGTCCGGATCGATGAACAGCGACGCCCGGATGCCTGCGGCGGCCAAGCGACGGCAGGCCGCGGCCACCGCCGCCGGCTGGCCGGCCACGTCGAGGCCACCCTCGGTGGTCAGTTCCTCGCGCTTCTCCGGCACCAGACAGGCATGCGGCGGACACAGGCGCTCGGCGATGGCCAGCATCGAGTCGGTCACCGCCATTTCCAGATTGAGCACCACGCCTGGCAGGTTCACCAGCGCCTCGACGTCGGCGTCCTGGATGTGCCGACGATCCTCGCGCAGATGCACGGTGATGCCCCGCGCCCCGCCCGCCAGCGCCGCCCGGGCGGCGCGGACAATATCCGGATAGGCCGTGCCCCGAGCCTGACGCAGCGTGGCCACATGATCGATGTTCACACCCAGACGGATACTCATGACGGATTCAGGACTCCTCGGATTGAAATCGGCGCAATGACTGTAGCGTTCGCGACGACTGCAGCGGCCGGCCACCAAGATGCGGCGCCAGAGCCGCCGCAAGCAGCCGCCGCAGCGCGGGCGCCCGTGCCGGATCGTCGACTTCGCCGGACGCCAGCGCCAGCAGCTCGGCACCCCCGACCGCCACATCATCCGGCCGCTTGTCACCCTGGTCGGCCCGCAGACCCGCACGCGGATTGAACAGGTACGACCCGGCCGCCGAAACCGCTTCGCCGGTCGCCGATTCCGCGGTCAGAGGCAGGGCATAGCCGAGATCGGCCAGCAGATCGCGCTCGAACAGTCGCAACGCGGGTCCGGGATCGACCGCGCCGGCCAGGGTTTCCAGCAACGCAGCGAAGCGATCGAAAAGTGCCACATGGGCATCGTCGCGCGCGAGTACCCGCAGCACCAGCTCGCAGGCGTAGAACCCGGCGTAAAGGCCGTCGCCCTGCCAGGCCAACCGGCCGCCGGCCTCGGTGCCGGCCAGGGTATGCAGCTCGCCGCGGCCGCGCCAGGACAGGCGCAGGGGCTGCATGGGTTCCAGCAGACCACGCCCGCGGGCCCGTGGTGACCGGGCACCCCGCGCGACCAGACCGACTCGGCCATAGCCGCGGGTAAAGGCGTCGATCAGAAGAGAGGTGTCGCGATACGGACGCCGGTGCAGAATGACGGCCGGTTCCAGATCAACGCGCATGGCACCGGAATACGGTCAATGGCCGAAGCCGCGCACGGCTGCCTCGTCGTCCGGCCAGTGTTCGCGCACCTTCACCCATAGCGACAGATGCAGTCGCCGATCCAGCCGCTTGGCCAGTTCCAGCCTTGCCCGCCGCCCCACTTCCTTGAGCGTGGCCCCGCCGCTGCCAATGACGATGGCCTTCTGGCTGTCGCGCGCCACCCAGATCACGGCGCCGATACGCAGCAGGCCGTCCACCTCCTCCCAGGCATCCACGTTCACCGCCAGCGAATACGGCAGCTCCTGGTGCAGCAACAGGGTGAGCTTTTCGCGCACCGTCTCGGCCACCATGAACCGCAGGTCGCGATCGCTGAGCTGATCATCATCGAACAGGAACTCACCCGCCGGCATGAAACGGGCGATTTCGTCGACCAGCGGTTCGAGGTTGTCCTCGCGGCGGGCCGACAGCGGCACCACGAACGCGAAATCATGCTCGCGACCGAGCGACTCGATGAACGGCAGCAATGCCTCGCGCGGGGTCACGCGGTCCACCTTGTTGACGATCAGCCCCACCGGCACCCCACCGCTGGCCGCTACCGAGAGTGCCTGGGCATCCTCGTCGCGCCAGCGGCCCGCCTCGACCACCAGCAGCGCGAGATCCACGCCGGCCACGCTGCCGGCGGCGGTTTCGTTCATCACCCGGTTGAGCGCGTGGCCACCGCCCCGATGCAGCCCGGGGGTATCCACCAGCCCGATCTGGGTATTGTCGCGCGTGAGCAGACCGACGATCCGGTGCCGGGTGGTCTGGGCCTTGTGGGTGACGATGCTGACCTTCTCGCCGACCAGCGCGTTGATCAGGGTGGACTTGCCTACATTGGGCCGGCCCAGGATCACAGCCAGGCCACTGCGGCGGGGACTTTCACTCATTGCCGGATTCCAGTTGCGTGAGCATCGCGCGGGCGGCGGCCTGCTCCGCCCGGCGACGGCCGCTGCCCTCGCCGTCCGCCGTCTGCGGGGCGTCGGCCAGGCTGCAGCGGGCCACGAAGTGGCGTTCGTGGTCGACGCCGGAGGTCGACACGATCTCGTAGCGGGGCAGTTCCCGACCCCGGCCCTGCAGATATTCCTGCAGCCGGGTCTTGGCATCCTTCAGGCTGTCAGCGGAGGGCAGGTCGGCCAAGCGATCGGCGAACAGCCGCCGCACCAGACTAGCCGCAGCCTCGAAGCCGGCATCCTGAAATACGGCGCCGATCACCGCCTCAAGGGCGTCCGCCTGGACCGAGGCCCGCCGGGCACCACCAGAGCGACGTTCGCCCTGCCCCATCTGCAGACATGGGCCGAGCTCCAGCTCGGTTGCCACCTCGGCCAGGGTACGTTCTCGCACCAGACTCGCCCGCAGCCGCGACAGGTCGCCCTCGGGTGCATGCGGCCGGGCCTCGAACAACGCGTGGGCAATCACCATGTTGAGTACCGAGTCCCCGAGGAATTCCAGCCGCTCGTTGTCACCGCCGCCTGCGCTGCGGTGCGTCAGGGCCACGTTCAGAAGATCGGCATTGGCGAACTCGTGGCCCAGACGCCGGCTCAGGGCCGCACGCCGATGGTCAGCCTGTTCGCTCAAGAGCCGGGTGCCGGCAGGAACGCCGTCTCCCGGAAATCGAACAGCAGCGCAACATCGCCGAACAGCGGCTCTTCCCGTTCATAGGCGATCGTGAGCTCACGGCCGTTTTCCACCCGCTTCACCCGCACGTCGCTGCCCTTGATGTTGTCGACATAGCCGGAGTCGAAACGCCGCTGGATGCGGCTCTGGATTTCGTAGGCCGAGGCGTCGCGCAGCTCGGGCTGACCCGCGGCCCAGGCCAGGGTCGACTTGATCTCGTAGTTGTTCACGTAGATCGGCACACACTTGATACCCACGAGGACAATCATGCCCAGGGTGCCCAGCACATAGAGCCAGCCCCAGATGGTCATGCCGGCCTGCCGCGTCGGCGAATTAATCGGAGCGGCCGTCAATGGATCAGGCTTCCCAGCCGGTCGAACCGCACGCGGAAGGGGTCGAACGACACGCTCATCCAGATCATGAAGGCGCGCCCGACCAGCATGCGTTCGGGTACGAAGCCCCACACGCGGGAATCCGAGCTGTGATCGCGGTTATCGCCCATCACGAAATAATGACCTGCAGGCACCTCGTAGCGCAACGCGGGCAGTTCGCGGCCGCGGGTGTTAAGCAGGTTATGGGTGTGCTCGCCCAGGGTTTCCCGAAACTCCACCGCGGATTGCAGCGGCGAGATGCCCGGGCCGCTGTACTCGCCCAGCCGTTCCATCGCGACCTCCTCGCCGTTGATGAACAGCATCTTGTCGCGGTAAAGGATGTCGTCCCCCGGCAGGCCCACCACGCGCTTGATGAAATCCTTGCTGGGATCCTCGGGCCAACGGAAGACGATCACATCACCACGCTCGGGCTCGCCGAAATCGACGAACTCGGTGTGCAGACCCGGCAGGCGAAGTCCGTAGCCGAACTTGTTCACCACGATGAAATCGCCCTCCAGCAGCGTCGGCACCATGGATGAAGAGGGAATCCGGAACGGTTCCACCACGAATGACCGCAGAATCAGGACTGCCAGAATCACCGGGAAGAAGGAGCGCGAAAACTCCACTACCATGCCGGCACCGGCGTTCTCGGCCCGGCGTTTGGCCAGCCACCAGCGATCAAGCGCCCAGACGATCCCGGTGACCACGGTGGCCAGTAACAGGCCCACCTCGAAATCAAAATGCAGGTCGTTCATCGAGGAACCTCTGATTCATGCATGCGCGGATCACGTTTGTGTCCCAAAAGCTTCGAATGCAAGGCGCCCGGCGCCGCGCCCGACGACCGCTCCCGTGCGGAGTTACCCTAGTCCCGATCGCCGGTGGAAAGCACCGCCAGGAATGCTTCCTGCGGAATCTCCACGCTGCCGAGCTGTTTCATGCGTTTCTTGCCCGCCTTCTGCTTTTCCAGCAGCTTGCGCTTGCGGGTGATGTCGCCGCCGTAGCACTTGGCGGTCACGTTCTTGCGCATGGCCTTGACCGTCGACCGGGCGATGATGCGCGTGCCGATGGTGGCCTGAATGGCCACGTCGAACATCTGCCGGGGCACGATGCCCTTGAGCTTGTCCACCAGGGCCTTGCCGCGTTCGTAGCTGCGATCGCGATGGACGATGTGGGCGAGTGCGTCCACCGCTTCGCCATTGATCATCACATCCAGCCGCACCAAATCGCTGGCCTGGAAGCGGGCGAAGTCGTACTCGAACGACGCGAAACCGCGCGACACCGATTTCAGCCGGTCGAAGAAATCCAGCACCACCTCGGACAGCGGCAGTTCGAAGTTCATCGACACCGACTTGCCCAGGTACTGCATATCCTTCTGCACCCCGCGCTTTTCCATGCACAGCTGCAGTACCGGTCCGATGAATTCCTGGGGCATCAGGATATTGGCCCGGATGATCGGTTCGCGGATTTCCGCGATCTTGCCTACGTCCGGCAACGATGTGGGGTTGCTCACCGACAGGGTTTCACCGGCGTTGGTGAACACCTCGTAGATCACGGTGGGCGCGGTGGTGATCAGTTCCAGCCCGTATTCGCGCTCCAGCCGCTCCTGCACGATCTCCATGTGCAGCATGCCCAGGAACCCGATACGGAAACCGAAACCCAGCGCCGCCGAGGTCTCCGGCTCGTAGTTGAGGGAGGAATCGTTCAGGCGCAGCTTGGCCAGGGCGTCGCGGAAGTCCTCGTAGTCATCGGTCGACACCGTGTAGACCCCGGCGAATACCCGCGGCTGGATCTGGCGAAAGCCCGGCAGGCGTTTGTCGCAGGGGGCATGGGCGTGGGTGAGTGTGTCGCCCACCGGCGCGCCGTCGATGTCCTTGATGCCGGCGATCACGTAGCCGACCTCTCCCACTTCCAGCGATTTTCGCGGGGTCTTGCGGGGGGTGAAGATGCCGACCTCGTCCACCTCGTATTCGCGGGCGGTAGCCATCACCTTGATGCGGTCCCTGGCCTGCAGCCGGCCGTTGACGATGCGTACCAGCGACACCACGCCGAGGTAGTTGTCGAACCAGGAATCGACAATCAGCGCCTGCAGCGGTTCGTCCGGGGATCCCCCGGGCGGCGGAATGCGGCGGATGATGGCTTCCAGCACCTCCGTCACACCGATGCCGGACTTGGCCGACACCAGCAACCGGTCGGTGGCCTCCAGGCCGATCACGTCCTCGATTTCCTGGGCCACCCGGTCCGGATCCGCCGCCGGCAGGTCGATCTTGTTGAGCACCGGCACCACTTCCAGATCCTGCTCGATCGCGGTGTAGGTATTGGCCACGCTCTGGGCCTCTACCCCCTGGGATGCATCCACCACCAGCAAGGCGCCCTCGCAGGCCGCCAGCGACCGGGAGACCTCGTATGAGAAATCCACATGGCCCGGCGTATCAATGAAATTCAGCTTGTAGGTGTGACCGTCGGCCGCGTGATAGTCGAGCGTCACCGCCTGGGCCTTGATGGTGATGCCACGCTCGCGCTCCAGATCCATGGAGTCGAGCACCTGCTCGGCCATCTCGCGCTCGGTCAGGCCCTCGCAGGCGCGGATGAACCGATCCGCCAGCGTGGACTTGCCGTGATCGATGTGGGCGATGATCGAAAAATTGCGTATACGGGATTGCATCGGGTGGGCGCAGGCCCCCTGTTGAAACCGCGGGATTCAAGGGCGCGCAGTATACGCGACCGGCCGCCCGACCCGCCCGCGAATCAGGCAAAAAGTTCTCAGCCTCGTGGACAGACCTATTCAGGCGCCAGCGGCAGATAGAGCGCCGCGCCGCCGCGCAGCACGCGCAGCGCCACCGGGCCGTCGGTATCGGCCAGACGCTGGCGCAGATCCGATACGCTGGTAATGCGCCGTGCGCCCACCGCCACGATCACGTCCCCGGCCTGCAGGCCAGCCCGCTTGCCCGGTCCGTTGCCGGTGACCTCTTCCACGCGCACGCCACCGCTTACGCCGAGTTCGGCGATTTCCGCGTCACGCAGATTGCGCAGCGTCAGACCCAGCTCCTCGGGCACCGCCTCTTCGGCGGACGAATCCCCGCCGGCGACGGCCTGATCATTGAGTTCACCCACGGTGACATCCAGCGTCTGTTCCTCGCCTTCCCGCAGGATGGTGGCGGTCACCTCGCGGCCGGGCGGCACCAGGCCGACCAGCGGCGGCAGCCGCGCGGCGGTGCTTACCGGCTTGCCGTCGAATTCGAGCACCACATCCCCGGCCTCGAATCCGGCCTTCTCGGCGGGCGAGCCGGGCAGTATCTGCGAGATCAGCGCTCCTTCCGGCCGGGCCATGCCGAAGGATTCGGCCAGCGCCAGGTCGACTTCCTGAATCTGCACCCCCAGCCAGCCACGGCGGACCTTGCCGTGCTCGCGCAGCTGATCGGCCACGTCCATGGCCACATCGATGGGAATGGCGAAGGACACGCCCTGGAAGCCGCCGTTGCGGCTGTAGATCTGGGCATTGATGCCCACCACTTCGCCGTCCAGATTGAACAGCGGACCGCCGGAATTGCCCGGATTGATGGCCACATCGCTCTGGATGAACGGCACGTACTGATCATCGACCAGGCTGCGCTGCTTGGCCGAGACGATGCCCGCGGTCACCGAGGTCTCGAAGCCGAACGGCGAGCCGATGGCGGCAACCCAGCTGCCCACCTGGAGATCCTCGACCGCGCCGATGCTCACGGCCGGCAGATCCTCGGCATCGACCTTGAGGAGGGCGATGTCGCTGTACTCGTCGCTACCCACCACGCGGGCGACCATCTGTCGCCGGTCGGTGAGCTTGACCAGGATGTTGCCGCGCGAATCCACCACGTGGCGGTTGGTAAGGATGTAGCCGTCTTCGGAAATGATGAAGCCGGACCCCAGCGCCGGGCGGTCGGGCTGGCGCTTGGGAGGTCCGTTGCCGAAGAAGCGATCGAACCATTCCGGCACCGGACCGCTGCCATCGCCCTCATCCTCGCCGTCGTCCCGGCGGGCGGGCCGGGTCTCCGGCGCGGTGCTGATATTGACCACCGACGGCGCCGCGTCCCTCGCCAGCCCGGTGAAGTCTGGCAGGCCGGAAGAATCCTGACCGCAGCCGGCGAGTGCGACAACCACGGCCGCCAGAAACAAACCTCGATACCGTTCTCGCATAAGTCGACAGCTGGGTTGCATGAAGAGTGACCCCGACCATAGCGCAAGCCGCCGTACGGCGGCTAACGCATCGGGCAATGATGTATCTGAGTCGCTTACGCCGGCCGAGCGCCAGCAGATGCCGCCCTCATTCGGATGCGGCGGCGTCGGTATCCCGGCGTATGTTGTTGCCGATCATTTCCGCCGTGATGTGAGGCACTTCCCCTACCACCGTAATCTGGAACCCATCCACTTCGCGGCCGAAGGCGTTGACCGCCCCCATCGTGGTTTCCCCGGAAAACGCCTTGCGTTCAGCCAGCGGCGCGATGAAGGCGGACACGGTGGCAACGCCGTCGGTGAACAGCATCTGGCGTGCCATCAGGTTGTTATCCACCTGCCGGACGCCGCTCTCTGCCAGGCTGAATCCCGGGGGCAGATCGTCAATACGCCAGGCCGGTGGCGGCTCGGCGTCGTCTTCATTCCCGCCCGATTTGGCGCTGTGCATGGGCTGATGTCGCACCCAGCGGAAGCCGTCGGTATCAAAGGTCGGCTGCAGTTCGGAATCGGCAATGTCGGCGGCGAAATCGATGTCGGTGAACATCAGCTGCTCGAGCACCTCGTCGCCCTGGAGCAGATCCAGCTTGAGCGGGAGATCGGTCTTGGCATCAATTAGCAGCCGGTAGCCGTAGCGATAGTCATCACGCGGCTCGATCGCGATCGCCCGGCACTGGCGATCCGCCAGGCGGCGCTCGCCCAGATCGCGCACGGTGTAATTGTCCTGCAGCGTATCCGCCGACATGTCGGCCACGTTGGACAACAGGCTCTGCATCGCATGCTTGGCGACCAGCACCACGCGCTTCTCGGGCAGGATGCAGTTGACCTCGCCGTTGTGGCGGATGATCTCGCGCGGCTCGCCGGTCAGGGAAATCAGGCGCTCGCGCTCGCTACCCTCGCGATGGCGATGGACCACCCTCAGGGTGTCCATCTTGCCGTTGCGCAGGTAGACGAGCGTGCCCCGGTAGTCGGTGGTCCGGACAGCCTTGGAGGCTCGAGTCAGCCAGGTGCTGTCCGCGTAAACAATGCCCGCGACCAGCAGCAGTACCAGCGGGAGAAGTCGCGTCACCGGCCCTCGCTCTGTCCGTAGGTGGCCACACGCAGGAAGCTGGGCGTGGCGCTGGACAGCCCATAGCCGCGTGAAACGCCGTTGTGTTCGATCAGGTAGCCGTGCAGCTGATCGGCCACGGCCGGGTCGGACACCGACCAGTGATCGGCATCGCGCTCGCGGCGGTTGTCGCGCGGTTCATTCGCCGCCACCTGGGTGACGTCGGCAACCGGGCTGGATCCGGTCACGTCGGCGCTCATCACCGGCGCGGCGACGTTGGGGACATCCACGTTGGTCGCGGGCTGACTGATCAGGACCGCCACCGCGGCCACGGAGGCCGCTGCCGCCAGCCCCGCGGCCGATCGCCAGGTGCGGCGACGACGCGAGCGCATCGACACCACCTTGCCTGCCGGCCCCGCGGCCTCGCTTTCGATTGCGGCAGCCACCCGATCGGCAAAACCCGCGTCCAGCGGTGCCACATCCTGTTCACTGCGCAACGCGTTGCGCAGCCACAGCTGACGCTGCCAGGCCGCCCGCTGCGCCGGATCGCGCATCAGCGCATCGGTAACGTCCGCGGCCTCGCGATCGTCGCACTCGCCATCCAGGTAGGCCGAAACTTTCTCGTTGATCATGTGCTATCCCTCGTCCAGCTGCCGCAACTGTTCATCAATTGCCGCTCTGGCCCTGAATATTCGTGATCGCACCGTGCCCACCGGGCATTTCATGGTCTCGGCGATCTCTTCATACGACATGCCGTCGAGCTCGCGCAGCATGATCGCGGTGCGGAGGTCGTCCGGCAAGGCCCGGATGGTCGCGATCACTGTATCGCGAATCTCTTCGCTCTCCAGCAACGCGTCCGGCGTGTCCTGCTCGGAGAACCGATCCGTATGACCATAGGCTTCCGCATCCGCGACGTCGATGTCCTGGGCCGCCGGTCGTCGTGACCGGGCCACCAGATAGTTTTTCGCGGTATTGATCGAGATGCGGTAAAGCCATGTATAGAACGCACTGTTGCCCTTGAAACCCGCCAGCGCCCGATAGGCCTTGATGAAGGCTTCCTGGGCCACGTCGGAGGCATCGGCCGGGTTGACGTAACGCGACACTAGCTTTACGACCTTGTGCTGGTACTTCCGCACCAGCAGGTCGAATGCCCGGTTGTCGCCGGCACGCGCTCGCTCGACCAGTTGCTCGTCAGTCGCCTGTTCGCCCATCTGGGCCTGAATCCCCGTGTGAAGACCGGATTGCGACGGCCCGTCGGGCTACTGCGGCCCGTCGCTTTGCCGATCTTGCGCCACGAGGCGCCAGCAAAGTTGTAGACCAGTCCCGTCCGGATAAGTTCGCCGCGATACTGTGTATAGTGCATGTCGATGCCGTCGCGGTGATTCCATCGACGACTGCCGTGTCCGCGTTGCACCCGGTGCCGACGCCGGCATCCCGGCAGTGACCCGGCACCACAGTTTAGCGTCGACAAGCCTTCCCGTCATGCCAAACGATTCCACAACCTTCTTTGATTGCCTGGTGATCGGCAGCGGTGCGGCCGGTCTGACCCTCGCGCTGCGCCTGGCCGAGGCCGGACGGCGCGTGGCCGTGCTGTCGAAATCCCGCCTGTCCGAGGGCAGCACGCTGTACGCCCAGGGCGGCATTTCCGCGGTACTGGACGACCGCGACTCGGTGGAATCCCATGTTGCCGACACCCTGACCGCCGGGGCGGGTCTGTGCGACGAGCAGGCGGTGCGCTTCACGGTGGAACGCGGCCGCCAGTCGATTGAGTGGCTGATTGCGCTGGGCGTGGGTTTCACGCCCGCCGAGGACGACACCGGCTACGCCTACCACCTGGCCCGGGAGGGGGGGCACAGCCACCGGCGCATCATCCATGCCGCCGATGCCACCGGCCGGGCGGTGGAAACCACACTGGAGGCGCTGGCCCGGACGTCGGACGCCATCACCGTGTTCGAACACCATGTGGCCGTCGAGCTCATCCGCGACGAGCGCGGGGCCCGCTGCCTGGGCGCCCACGTGCTGGACACTGCCAGCGGAGACGTGAACACCCTCGCCGCGCGGGACACCGTCCTGGCCTGCGGCGGCGCCAATCTGGCCTATCTGTATTCCAGCAATCCGCATGCCGCCAGCGGCGACGGCATTGCCATGGCCTGGCGCGCCGGCTGCCGGGTGGCAAACATGGAGTTCATGCAGTTCCACCCCACCTGCCTGTTCCATCCGCAGGCCCGATCGTTCCTGATCAGTGAGGCCCTGCGCGGCGAAGGCGCCCGCCTGCTGCGTCCGGACGGGCACGCCTTCATGGCCGATCATCATGAGCTGGCCGAACTGGCCCCACGCGATATCGTGGCCCGGGCGATCGACGCCGAGATGAAACGGCTGGGTGCCGATCATGTCTGGCTGGACATCAGCCACCGTGACGCCGATTTCATCCGCAGCCATTTTCCCGCCATCCACGAGCGGTGCCTGGAACTTGGCCTGGACATGACGCGGGAACCGCTGCCCGTGGTGCCTGCCGCGCATTACACCTGCGGCGGCGTGGTCACCGACCTCGCCGGGCGCACCGACCTGCCCGGCCTGTACGCCATCGGCGAGACCGCCTGCACCGGGTTGCACGGCGCCAACCGGCTGGCCTCCAACTCGCTGCTGGAATGCATCGTGTTCGCCACCGCCGCGGCCGATCACATGCTTGCCGAGCCCGGCGAAACGATCCCCCCGCAGGCCTTGCCCGCCTGGGACGAATCGCGGGTCACGGATTCCGATGAAGAAGTGGTAGTCGCCCACAACTGGCATGAACTGCGCCGCTTCATGTGGGATTATGTCGGCATCGTGCGCACCAACAAACGGCTGGAACGCGCCCGCCACCGGGTGGAACTGCTACGAGCGGAAATTCACGAGTACTACGGCAGTTTCCGCATCACAGCGGACCTGATTGAACTGCGTAACCTCGCGCTGGTGGCAGACCTGATCGTGCAGTCCGCCCAGCAGCGCCGTGAGAGTCGCGGGCTGCACGCCAATCTGGATTATCCCAGCCGACTGCCCCAGGCCGCGCCCACGGTACTGGTGCCGCCGCCGCGGCCCGACCCGGTGCAGGCGGCGGTGCGCTGACCGCCGCAATGAAGGCGGGCGGCGAGTTTGGGCAGGCGCCATGAATGGCGCGCTACGCAAGACGAATCCAGGCTCGTGGATTCATCTAATGTGTAGGACCGAATTCATTCGGCCAACACCCGGCCGGTAACCACGGGCTAACCCCGCGTCCGCAACACCACCCGCAACCGGCGAAACATCTCCCCGTCGACGCTATCCGACGCCAGCGGCACCGGTACGGGTAAACGCCATCGCCGGTGCCGGAAATGCAGCAGCACGAGCCACGGCAGACATACGGAGGTGGGCGCCAGCCTCGCCTCGGTGATCGTGCCGTCCCGGTAGGTCAACTGCCACCCCGCCTCGTCGAGAGGGCCGCGCAGATGCACAACGGCATCGGTCCGCCGCAGCGACAACCGTCGCCATTCATGACGCAACGAAAACGCCATCAGCGGCAGCAACAGCAGGATCAGCGGCCAGCGCAGCGCCAGCCAGCCGACAAGTAACGCGGCGGCAACATGGATGATCAGACACAGGGTAAGTAGCCGGCCGGACGGCCGGAGGGGGATATCCAGCGGCGCCGGCTGGCGAGTCACACCACCCGGCGGTATTCCCGGATGCGTTCGGCAAGGCCCGCCGATACCGGATCGGCCGGCGGCTGGCTGCCGAGCAGCAGCGCATAGAGGTCGGGATCTTCGTGTTCCAGCAGGCCGCGAAACGCGCTGACTTCCGCCGCGCTCAAGGCCTCGAACTCAGCCCGATAGAAGCGCTCGAGCAGAACATCCAGTTCCTTCATGCCACGACGGCAGAGCCAGCGGATACGGCCGGTTTCACTCACGCTGGCGCTTTCCGATTCATGCGGTGACGAACGGCGCTATCCCTGGCGTTCCAGCAACAGCTTCTTGGTTTCGGCAATGGCCTTGGCCGGATTCAGACCCTTGGGACAGGTATTGGTGCAGTTCATGATGGTATGGCACCGATACAGCTTGAACGGGTCCTCCAGCTGGTCGAGGCGTTCACCCATGCCCTCATCACGCGAATCGGCGAGCCAGCGATAGGCCTGCAGCAATACGGCCGGACCCAGGTAACGATCCGGGTTCCACCAGTAACTGGGGCAGGAGGTCGAACAGCAGGCGCACAGGATGCATTCGTAAAGCCCATCCAGCTCCTTGCGGTCTTCCGGCGTCTGCAGTCGTTCGCGGGTGGGCGCCGGGGTATCGGTCTTGATCCAGGGTTCGATGGACGCATACTGGGCGTAGAAATGGGTCAGGTCCGGCACCAGGTCCTTGACCACCGGCATGTGCGGCAGCGGGTAGATCTTCACCGCCCCTTTCACCTCGTCGATGCCCTTGATGCAGGCCAGCGTGTTGGTGCCGTCGATGTTGAACGCGCAGGAACCGCAGATGCCCTCGCGGCAGGAACGCCGGAAGGTCAGCGTGGGGTCCACCTCGTTCTTGATCTTGATCAGGGCATCCAGAACCATCGGCCCGCAGTCGTCCAGATCCAGATCATAGGTATCCATGCGCGGCGTTTCGCCGGCATCCGGATCCCAGCGGTAGATCTTGAACGTCCGGACATTGGTGGCACCGTCCGGCGCCGGGAAATGCTTACCCTTGCCGATGCGGGAGTTCTTGGGAAGACGGAATTGAGCCATTGGATTCTCCGTGAGGCGTTAGGCAGAACCTGTGAGGCAATCCGGCTGGCGCGATTCCCGCGCCAGCCGCTTCACGGGTTACGCCTGACGCATCTAGTACGTCCGCTTTTTGGGCGGAATCACTTCCATGTCATCGGTCATGGTGGTCATGTGGACCGGCCGGTAATCGATGGTCACATCCTGCCCGTCACGCCAGGCCAGGGTGTGCTTCATCCAGTTCTCGTCGTCGCGGTCCGCGAAATCCTCGCGGGCATGCGCGCCGCGGCTTTCCTGGCGATTGTGCGCCGAGCGCATGGTCACCAGCGCCTGGCCGAGCATGTTGTCCAGTTCCAGCGTTTCCACCAGATCGGAGTTCCACACCAGCGAGCGGTCGGAGACGTCGATCTCGTCGAACGACCCCACCACGTCCTTGATCTTGTCCAGGCCTTCCTGAAGCGTGTCACCGGTCCGGAAGACCGCGGCGAAATTCTGCATGGTGTGCTGCATGTCGTCGCGGATACCAGCGGTCGGCCGGCTGCCCTTGGCATGTCGCAGGGCATCGAAGCGCGACAGCATCTTGTCATCCACATCCGCCGGCAGGCTCTTGTGCGAGGCGCCCGGCTTGATCGTCTCGACACAGCGGTGCGCCACCGCGCGGCCGAAAACCACCAGATCCAGCAGCGAATTCGAGCCCAGACGATTGGCGCCATGCACCGACACGCAGGCCGCCTCGCCCACCGCCATCAGGCCGGGCACCACGGCATCCGGATCGCCGTCGCGCAGGGTCAGCACTTCGCCGTGATAGTTCGCCGGAATGCCGCCCATGTTGTAGTGAACGGTCGGCAGCACCGGAATCGGCTCGCGGGTCACGTCCACGCCGGAGAAGATGCGGGCGGTTTCGGCGATGCCCGGCAGCCGCTCGTTGATCACCTCGGCACCCAGATGCTCCAGATGCAGGTGGATGTGATCGGCCTTGGGACCCACGCCGCGGCCTTCGCGGATCTCGATGGTCATCGAGCGCGACACCACGTCGCGGCTGGCCAGATCCTTGGCGTTGGGGGCGTAACGCTCCATGAAGCGCTCGCCGTCCGAGTTGGTCAGGTAACCGCCTTCGCCGCGCACCCCCTCGGTAATCAGGCAGCCGGCCCCGTAGATGCCGGTGGGATGAAACTGCACGAATTCCATGTCCTGCAGCGGCAGCCCGGCGCGCAGCACCATGCCGCCGCCATCACCGGTGCATGTATGCGCCGAGGTGCAGGAGAAATAGGTCCGGCCGTAGCCGCCGGTGGCCAGAATCACCTGATGGGCGCGGAAGCGGTGCAGCGTGCCTTCGGACAGATCCCATGCCCAGACGCCGCGGCATACCCCCTCGTCGTCCATGATCAGGTCGATCGCGAAGTACTCGATGAAGAAGTCGGCCTTGTACTTCAGCGCCTGCTGATACAGCGCATGCAGCATGGCGTGACCGGTGCGGTCGGCCGCGGCACAGGTGCGCTGGGCCGTGCCCTCGCCGTAATGGGTGGTCATGCCGCCGAACGGGCGCTGGTAGATCTTGCCCTCCTCGGTGCGGGAGAACGGCACGCCGTCGTGCTCCAGTTCGATTACCGAGGGGATGGCCTCGCGGCACATGTACTCGATGGCGTCCTGATCACCCAGCCAGTCCGACCCCTTGATGGTGTCGTAGGCGTGCCAGCGCCAGTCGTCATCACCCATGTTGCCGAGCGCGGCGGATACCCCGCCCTGCGCCGCCACCGTATGGCTGCGGGTGGGAAACACCTTGGTCACGCAGGCGGTGGATAACCCCGCCTGGGCCAGACCACGGGTGGCCCGCAAGCCGGCGCCGCCGGCGCCCACCACCACCACATCGTGCCGATGTTCGATCACCTCGTAACTCTGACTCATGCGCCGGCTCCCAGGGCAATCCAGAGCACGGCGAAAATCGATCCCACAGCCAGCACCACATGGATGAACTGCAGCAACGTGAGCGTGACCATCTTGAGGCCCTCGCCGTGCACGTAATCCTCCACAATCACCTGCAGTCCCAGCTGCGAGTGATAGAACGCCACTGCCAGATACAGGCTCAGCAGCACCGCCACCAGCGGCGAGCCGATCCACGCAATGGCGGCGTCGTAGCCGCTACCCGTGTGCGTGGCCAGCGAGGCCACGAACCAGAAGGTCAGGGGCACCAGCGCGACGGCCGACAGCCGTTGCGCCCGCCAGTGGCCGACCCCGTGTTTGGCCGACCCCAGCCCGCGGGCGCGCGCCAGCGGTGAGCGAATCTGTTCCATTCGTGCGTCCTATCCGATAATGACGGCCCGGCAGTGCCCCCACGCGCCGGGTCATGTCTTCCGATGCCTGCGGACCGCCTCCACGGCCCGCGGGCGGCTCACACCAGCAGCCAGGCGCCGGCGGTGAGCAGCGCAGCGGCAGCGACCGTCGCGTAACCGGTCAGGTATGCCGTGCGGATTTCCAGACCCCAGCCGGCATCCCAGGCGAGGTGCCGGATGCCGTTGCACAGGTGGTAAAACAGGGCAAAGCTCCAGAACACCATCAGCACCTGCCCGTACCAGGCGGCGAGATGGTTGTTGATCAGGGCGAATGTCTCGGCCCCGCCCGCCGCGGCAATCAGCCACAGCGCCAGCACCGCCGTACCCGCGGCCAACGCTACGCCCGTCAGCCGGTGGCTGATCGAGAGTATGGACGTGAGCTGCGGCCGGTAAATTTGAAGATGCGGCGACAGCGGCCGCTGGGAGGCATTCGCCATGAGTGTCGGTCCCCGAAAAACGCGTTAGAAGTCGATGCAGCGCCCGTTCTTTTCCCAATCACCGTAGCGGGTCGGTTCCGGGCCCTTGCGGCCGCCAAGTTCGCGGGGCCGTGTGGTTTCGGGCTCGCGATCAGCGGGCGGTGGAGTCGGCATGCGCGGTTCAGTCATCTCGGGAAGCTTAAACGGTCGGGATGTTGCATGGCAATATACGGGCATGATTCAAAACCAGATGAACCCCGGTACGGACGCAATTTCCGGCATCGAAAACTGGCCCGATGACGGGATCCGGCTGTCGCATCTCGGCGCCATCGAGGTCGCCGGCAACGACGCCCACACGTTCCTGAACGCGCAGCTCACGGTCGACACCGATCGCATCGAACCCGGCCGCAGCCGTCCCGCCGCCTGGTGCGACGCCCAGGGCCGGGCGCTGGCCGTGTTCCAGGTAATACGGCTCGAGCCCACCCGCTTCCTGCTGCTCTGTCCCGCCGATCTGGTGGCGGAAACCCTCAAGCGTCTGCAGATGTTCGTGCTGCGCGCCCGGGTCACGCTTGTCGCCCTGCCCGACAACTGGGATCGGCGCGGTTTCCCGCTCGAAAGCGCAGCCCGGGCACTGGGCGATGCAGGGCTTCCCGCGTTGGAGAAAGATAACGCCGTCGCCCACAACGACGACTGGCTGGCGTTACGCCTGCCCGGCGACCCGGCGCGATGTCTGCTGGCGCGGCGCGGCGCGGCCTGTGACGAAACCACGGCCGTTGATGACCCCGGGCACCTGTCCGCCTGGCGGCTGGCCGGCATCCGCGCCGGGCTGCCCGTGATCCACACCGCCACGAGCGCCCTGTTCGTGCCGCAAATGCTCAACCTGCACTGGCTGAACGGGCTCGACTTCGACAAGGGCTGCTACCCCGGCCAGGAAGTCGTCGCGCGACTGCAATTCCGGGGCAAGCTCAAGCGCCGGCTGTTCCGGGGTGCCATCGCCGCAGCCTGCCAACCCGGCGACGCGGTAATCGACACCGATGGCGGGAATGCCGGCACCATCCTCGATGCGGCACCCGATGGCAATGGCCGGAATGAGGTGCTGGCGGTACTCAAGCTTTCCGCCACCGAGCAGTCACTACAGGTGAATGGCGAGGCGATGGTGTTGCGGGAACTCCCCTACGCCACCGACCCACCGTAGGGCTGAATTCATTCGGCCCATTCGGTTCGGTGCCATTCGGCGGTTCCGGCGTCAGGCGCGATGAATCGCGCCCTACGGCCTGGTGCCCTGGATCGCTGTAGGGCCGAATTCATTCGGCCTGTCGGGTTCGATTCCATTGGCCAGTTCCGGCGTCAGGCGCGATAAATCGCGCCCTACGACCTGGTGCGCTCAAACGCCGTAGGGCCGAATTCATTCGGCCTTTTAGTTTCGATCACACTGCGCGGTTGGAAACCAACTCGACCTTGGTTAACGTCGCCACATGGGTCGCACGATGGCGCATGCATGACCTACGATGCGCTACGCCGGGGCCGCGTTTCGCGGCCCGGTCACGCGTATCTGGTGACCACCGTGACGCGACATTGCAAACCGGCCTTCCGGGACTTGCACCTCGCGAGGCGGGTCATCAACGAATTGCGCCGTGCCGATCTGGATGGGCGCACAACCACGCTGGCATTCGTCCTGATGCCCGACCACCTGCACTGGCTGCTGCAACTGACTGGCGCGGCCACGCTGTCCCGCACGGTACACCGATTCAAGGGCGCCTCATCGCGTGCCGTGAATCGACAACGCCCTCGGGATACTGCCCTCTGGCAGCGAGCCTTTCACGACCATGCCATTCGCGATCATCGAGATGTGCGTCGGGCAGCCCGATATATCGTCGCCAACCCGTTACGGGCGAATCTGGTAATCGATATCGCGGATTATCCGCATTGGGATGCGATCTGGCTGGGTGAGGAATCACGCCGGGCGGTGTCCGGAATCTGGCATTGACGTGATTCCCGCCATGAGACGTTATCCGGGCTCAGGTATCAGGCGCGATGAATCGCGCCCTACGACCTCGTGCCCTCGATCGCCATAGGGCCGAATTCATTCGGCCCGTTCGGTTCGATGTCATTCGGCGGTTCCGGTGTCAGGCACGATGAATCGCGCCCCACGACCTGGTGCCATCGATCGCCGTAGGGCCGAATTCATTCGGCCTATCGGTCGGGTTCGATTCGATTAGCCGGTTCTGGTATCAGGCGCGATGAATCGCGCCCTACGTCGACGACCGCGGCCGCAGCTGGGGAAACAACAACACGTCGCGGATGGCGGCGCGGTCGGCCAGGAACATGACCAGGCGGTCGATGCCGATACCCGCGCCGGCGGTGGGCGGCAGGCCGTACTCCAGCGCTTCCACGTAATCGGCGTCGTAATACATCGCCTCGTCGTCGCCAGCGTCCTTGGCCCCGGCCTGGGCGCGCAAGCGTTCGGCCTGATCTTCCGGGTCGTTGAGCTCGGAAAAACCATTCGCCACTTCCCGCCCGGCTATGAACAGCTCGAAGCGTTCGGTTAGCTCGGGAGCATCGTCACGCCGGCGGGCCAGCGGGGACACCTCGGCCGGATAATCGGTGATGAAGGTGGGTTCGTGCAGGCGGTGCTCGACAGTCTTTTCGAACAGCTCGGTCTGGCGCTTGCCGCGACCCCAACCGGATTCCGGGGTGATGCCATGCGCCCGGCACAGGCGCTCGAGACTGTCGTCATCATCGAGGTCCGAGCGCTGAATGTCCGGATTGAACTCGACAATGGCCTCGGCCAGCGGTAGCCGCCGGTACGGGCCGGCCAGATTGATGGCCTCACCCTGATACTCGATGTGCGCGCTGCCCAGCAGTTCGGTGGCCAGGCGCTCGATCAGCCCCTCGATCAGGCGCATCAGATCCTCGTGGTCGGCATAGGCCTGGTAGAACTCGAGCATGGTGAACTCGGGATTGTGCCGCGTGGACACCCCCTCGTTGCGGAAATTTCGGTTGAGTTCGTAGACGCGGTCCATGCCGCCCACCACCAGCCGCTTGAGGAACAGCTCCGGCGCGATGCGCAGATAGAAATCATGGTCCAGGGCGTTGTAGTGCGTCACGAACGGCCGCGCGGCAGCACCGCCGGGGATCGCCTGCAACATGGGCGTTTCCACCTCGGCGAAGCCGGCATCGTCGAAGTAGCGACGAACCTGACGCATCAGCCGGCTGCGCAGCGTGAACACCGCCCGCGACTCCGGGTGCATGATCAGATCCAGATACCGCTGGCGATAGCGCGCTTCGGTATCGGACAGCCCGTGCCACTTCTCGGGCAAGGGCCGCAGGGACTTGGTCAGCAACTGCAGCTGATCCACGCGGATCGACAGCTCGCCGGTGCGGGTGCGCATCAACTGACCGGCCGCGCCCAGGATGTCGCCCACATCCATGGCCTTGAACGCGCGATAGGCCTCCTCGCCGATGGCATCCCGCTGCACGAACAACTGGATCCGGCCGGTGCCGTCCTGCAACTGCGCGAAGCTGGCCTTGCCCATCACCCGTTTGGCCATCAGACGCCCGGCCACGGTGACCGGTTCGGCCGCTTCCAGCCCCTCGTCTCCGGCCTCGCCGAATGCCTCCACCAGCGGCCCGGCCTGGTTCGCGGGCCGGAAATCGTTGGGAAACGCCCCGCCGGTCTCGCGCCACGCGGTGAGTTTGTCCCGCCGGGCTGCGATCAGGCGGTGTTCATCCTGGTCCTCGGCGGGGTTGGGATTATCTTGATTCATGCGGGATAGTGTCCAACCGTTTCAGAGGCATTTATTTCGACCGATGGCCCGGCGTTTCCAGGCCGCCGGCGGCGGCCTGAAGTCCGCCCTACCAGCGATACACAGCATGCCGTAGGGCCGAATTCATTCGGCCTGTCGGGTTCAATGCTATTAGCTGATTCTGGCGTTAGGCGCGATGAATCGCGCCCTACGGCTTGGCGCCCATGGACGCGGCGGATCGGCCTCATCGTAGGGCCGAATTCATTCGGCCTGTCGGGTTCAATGCCAATCCCAGATTTCGGCGTCAGGCGCGATGAATCGCGCCCTACGGTCCGGTGGGGACGGAGGTGCCGGATCGGCCCGGCATCACGCGACCTGGTGAGATGCCTTTTGACTTGAATAACCAAAGACTCAAATTCCCTGCTTCAGGCTTTCCTCGATGAATCCGTCCAGATCGCCGTCGAGCACCGCCTGGGTATTCCCCACTTCGTGCCCCGTACGCAGATCCTTGATGCGGGACTGATCCAGCACATACGAACGAATCTGGCTGCCCCAGCCGATATCGGCCTTGCCGGCCTCGGTGGCCTCGGCCACTTCCTTGCGTTCGGCCAGTTCACGCTCGTACAACTTGGACTGCAACTGGGCCATGGCCGTGGCCCGGTTGGCGTGCTGGGAACGGCTGTTCTGGCACTGCACCACGATGTTGGTGGGCAGATGGGTGATGCGCACCGCCGATTCCGTCCGGTTGACGTGCTGACCGCCCGCGCCGCTGGCTCGGTAGACATCGACCCGCAGATCGGACGGATCGATCTGGATGTCGATATCGTCGTCGATCTCCGGCGACACGAATACCGCCGCGAACGAGGTGTGCCGCCGGGCCCCGGAATCGAATGGCGACTTGCGAACCAGCCGGTGCACGCCGGTTTCGGTGCGCAACCAGCCATAGGCATGCGGGCCTTCCACCCGCACGGACGCACTCTTCAGCCCCGCCACATCGCCCGCAGACGCCTCCAGTATCTCGGTGGTGAAGCCACGCCGCTCGCACCAGCGCAGGTACATGCGCAGCAGCATGTCCGCCCAGTCCTGGGCTTCGGTGCCGCCGGACCCGGCCTGGATGTCGACGAAGGCGTTGCGCTCGTCCGCCTCACCCGAAAACATGCGGGCGAATTCCAGCTGTTTGACCAGCGCCTCGACCTTTTCCAGCTCGACGCCGATATCGGCCAGCACACTGGCATCATCTTCGTCGGCGGCCAGGGTCAACAGTTCGGCGGATTCGGCCAGGCTGTGATCGGCCTTCTCCAGCGGACGGATGATGTCCTCGACCCGGGCCTTTTCCTTGCCCAGGCTCTGCGCGCGATCCGGGTCTTCTACCCAGATTTCGCCCTGCGCCAGCTCACCCTCGATTTCCTCGAGGCGTTCCTTGCGTTCAGCGTAGTCAAAGATAGCCCCGCAGGTCGCTGACGCGCGACCGCAGGGCATCCATGCGTGATTCCAGGTGTGCGGGTTCGATCGATTCCACGATTTTTCCTTGGTCGTGCCTATCCGGTGGCCGGCCGCCAGCCGGATCGAGGGCCGCGGATGATTACAGTTTCGTCGCCACGGGACAACATGAAGAACGCGGCGCCTCGAGCGACGTAGCGTTACTTGCGCGCACAAGGAACGCGTCATCATTGCCCCCGCACACGAAGCGGCCCATAATGCGCCCGGGTGCGATGCCCGGCTCAGGCCGAGGCGATTAGTTCAGGGGGCCAAACAAGCCCGCCACCGCTTTTGCAGGGAGAGAACGACGATGCGACTAACATTTGCGACAGGGCCAGCATTGCTGGCGGCGCTGGCGTTCGGTGTGTCCGCCACCGCAAGCGCCCAGAATGAAGACAATACAGTCGACAAACGCTTCTACGTGGCGCCGATGTACAGCTTCGGCGACTTCGACGACGCCTCGTTCAACAACGGCAACGAGGTGGACCTCGACGAAACCGACGGCTACACCATCGCCATCGGCAAGACGCTGAGCAAGATGTTCGCACTGGAAGTGTTCGCCTCCGGCTTCAGCGGCGTGGAAGACCTCAACAGCAACAGCGGCGAAGCCGACATCGACGCCTACGGCGTCAGCGGCCTGATCTTCCCCTACCGTGACTTCTTCCCGCTGTTCCTGCTGGCCGGCGCGGGTACCGGCGACTATTCCTTCGATGGCATGGTCGGTGGCATGAATCTGAACGACGGTGACGGCAACTTCTACGAGTTCGGCGGCGGTTTCCTACTGCCAATTCCGGATCTGCTGGACTTCGGCTACGGCGTGTCTCTGCGCGCTGAATATCGCGTTCGCAGCGTCGATGTAGAAATCCAGGGCACCGACGATCTGTCGTTCACCGACAAGATCGCATCGGTCGGCCTGTCCATTCCGCTGGGCGCGCCGCCGGCACAGCCCGAGCCGGCACCAGCCGCGCCGCCGGCACCGCCGCCCCCGCCCCCGCAGGATAGCGACGGCGACGGCGTGAACGACGACAACGACGAATGCCCCGGCACACCGGTGGGCACCGAAGTCGACGCCAGCGGCTGCCCGGTCGAGAAGGACGAGCCCATCGTGCTGAAGGGCGTGACCTTCGAGTTCAACTCGGATCGGCTGACCGCCGACGCCGAGAACCGGCTCGACAACGTGGTCAACGCGCTGATGACCGCCGAGGATATCGACGTTCGCGTCGAAGGTCATACCGACAACATCGGCAGCGATGCCTACAATCAGGAGCTGTCGCAGGACCGCGCGGATTCCGTGAAGCGCTACCTGGTCGAGCACGGCATCGAGCCGGGACGCATGACCACGGAAGGCTTCGGTGAGAGCAAGCCGGTGGCCTCGAACGAGACCGATGCCGGTCGCGCCGAGAACCGTCGCGTGGAGCTTCACGTCGCCGACTAGCAGTAAATGCCCGTGGTTCCCGGCCGCCTGACTGGCCGGGAACCGTCGGGTTGACGATTCCAGTAACCGATGAGCGCCATGAGCCGCGATTGCAACGTCATGAAAGCTATCCCCGAAGGCAGCAAAACCGTGCTGGCCATTCTGGCCGGCGTCACCTGCATGACGGCGAGCCTTTCCACCCAGGCACAGGACGACACGTCCGGCTTTGATGACCGTGTCTATCTGGCACCGCTGGCGTCCTGGCGGTTCATCGATGAAGACCGGGACCGGGTCGATCCGGATGATGCATTCGGCGCACACCTGAGCATCGGCAAGCCCTTCAACCAGTATTTCTCGGTTGAACTGTTCGGCTCGATCACGCCGGATTCAGACCTTCAGAATACCCCGGCCGGCGATCTGGAAACCCGCGAATACGGCCTCAGCGGCCTGTATTTTCCGGTGCCGGATACGGCTCCCATCTACGGGGTTGCCAGCGTCGGTACCGGTGACTACGAATTCAACCGCACCGGTAATGCCGCGCTCGAGGGAAGCCAGGACGGCGACTTCTTCGATCTGGGCATGGGTTTTGTCCTGCCGCTGAACGCGCTGGGTATTCCCGATAACGTCGGGCTATCCATCCGTGGCGAGTACCGCTACCGGAAATCCGATGTGGACGACGTGCTTGGCGGGCTTGAGTTCGACGGCCACCTGATCCAGATCGGCCTGCAGATTCCGTTGGGCCCGAAACCGAGCGTTACCACGCCGTCAAAGGCGCAACCGGAACCGATTGTCGCCGGTCCGACCGACAGCGACGCGGACGGCGTGCATGATGAAGACGACGACTGCCCGGGTACCCCCGCCGGCACCAAGGTCAATGCCAATGGTTGCCCAGCCGAGAAGGACGCGCCAATCGTCCTGCGCGGCGTCACCTTCGCCTACGACGCGGCAACGCTGGACGAAGACGCGAAGGACCGGCTCGACAATGTCACCGCCGCGCTCAAGGCCGCAGACCGGATCAATATTCGTATCGAAGGCCATACCGATAGCATCGGTGGCGCCGAATTCAATCTGCGCCTGTCGCAGGATCGCGCCGATAGCGTCAAAGACTATCTCGTCGACCACGGCATCGATGGGGACCGTCTTAAAACCCGCGGCTTTGGCGAAACCCGACCGGTGGCTCCCAACACGAATCCGGACGGCTCTGACAACTCCGAAGGCCGTGCGGAGAATCGGCGGGTCGAACTGCACGTAAAGGACAAATAACGTAACCAAGCTCTTGGGTCCGAATGGGATGGGGCAGTCGGATATCAGGGACGTTTTCCCGCCAGTTTCTCGGACCAGTAAAGCCAACTTGCGTCGTGATGATGACTTGCCGAGACAGCCGTCGCGAATTACACGCTCGAATCAGGTAGTGTGATCGCGTTTTTCATCTAAGACGCGAACGCGCTTCTCGTAATACCACCCAAAGAGTATCCGTGAACACAACGCCATCTTGGTGGCGGATTTGCGCTTTTCTCTATAGGGCGCAGCTTTGGCATTAGCATGCGACTAAACCCGCAGCCATGGCGCGGATCGATATCGCGATCAGAGGTGGCCCGAATAACGTATCGAGGCGCTGCTCGGCCATCAGGATATCGACATGACCCGCGCGAGTGTCGTGGTGGGACATGAACCGCCGTGGGAGGACGTGGATTGCGGGCTCCGGCGTGGGGATTGAGAGCCGGGTTTTGCTCAATCGTGGCTCAGGTTTTGCTCAGGGAAAACAAGAACCACGCATGAGTCATTGATTTAATGGTCGGGGTAGCAGGATTTGAACCTACGACCTTCTGCACCCCATGCAGACGCGCTACCAGGCTGCGCTATACCCCGACGAGGTCCGTATGATACCGGAAGCCACCAGCGGTAAAAAGATGCGGCAACAACATATGGCTGGTTCACTGTAGCGACATGCCATCTATCAGCGCCAGGCGCTATGAATCGCGCCCACAGCTGCTCAGTTCTTTTCCAGTTCCGCGCGGATCTTGGCGAGCGAATCACTGGCGCTGCCGGGCGGAGCCACGGCGACGGCCTTGTTCTTTTCTCGTAGCTGGCCGCGGGCACCGTTGATGGTGAAGCCCTGCTCGTAGAGCAGTTCGCGGATGTCGCGAATCACCATGATGTCCTGCTGCTTGTAGTAGCGGCGGTTGCCGCGGCGCTTGGACGGACGCAACTGGGGGAATTCCTGCTCCCAGTAGCGCAGGACATGGGGTTTGACCAGACAGAGCTCGCTGACTTCACCGATGGTGAAGTAGCGCTTCTCCGGTATCGGTGGAAGCTCTCTAGCTGTCAGTGCTGACACTGGTTTCCACTCGCGCCCGCAGCTTCTGGCCCGGCCGGAAGGTCACGACGCGCCGAGCAGAGATGGGAATCTCCTCGCCGGTCTTCGGGTTGCGTCCGGGACGCTGGTTCTTGTCGCGTAGCTCGAAGTTGCCGAATCCGGAGAGCTTGACGTACTCCCCGCCTTCCAGCGTGGTGCGGATTTCCTCGAAGAACGAGTCGACGAAATCCTTGGCTTCACGCTTGTTGAAACCGAGTTCCTCGAACAATGCTTCGGCGAGTTCTGCTTTTGTAAGTGCCACGTTACGAATGCCCCCTGACCTGCGCACCGCAGTCGTGATTGAGCGTTTCGGTTATGCGGTTGACCGCTTCGTCCACGCCCTCGCGGCTCAATGTGCTCGTTTTATCCTGAAAAATCAAGCCCAAAGCGACGCTCTTGAAACCCGTCTCAAGGTCGCCGCCGCGGAAAACGTCGAACACTCGGATAGCGGTCAGCCAGGGCTGGTCCAGTTGCCGGATCGTCGCCAGCAGGCCGCCAACCGCCTGTTGATCAGGCACCATCAACGCAAGGTCTCGCCGGACTTCCGGATATTCTCCGACGCTTTCGAAACGCGGCACTCGCGCTTGTTGGATGGCTTCGTAATCCAGTTCAAAAACATACGGCAAGTTCTTGCTTTCAAGACCTTTTGAAAGGCTCGGGTGTAACTGACCCAGATGGCCGACCGGCTTGCCATCCAACCGGATCGTCGCGCTCCGACCCGGGTGCAGACCGGCGGGCTGATCGGGAGTCCACTCGAGCTGTTCGGCCCGTCCGCCGAATAGCGCTTCGATGTCGCCCTTGACGTCGAAGAAGTCGATCGCCCGGGTGCCACCATCCCAGTGCTCCGGCTCGGCCGGGCCATCGATCAGGCCGGCCAGGGTAGAGATCTGGCGGATATCCTCGTCGTCGCCGCGCTCGAAGCGCAGTCCGATCTCGAACAGCCGCACGCGATGCTGCTGCCGGCGGCGGTTGTGCTGCCAGCAGGGCAGCAGGCTGCTCCAGAGCGTGGTGCGCATCTGGGCATGCTGGGCGGCAATGGGGTTGTCCAGGTCGATGGCGCCCTGCCCGGCACCCAGCGCGTCCTGCAGCTGCCGATCGACGAAGCTGTAGCTGATGGCCTCGTCGTAACCCCGCTGACACAGCACATCGCGGATACGGCTGACCGATCGCCGGGATTCGGGCTGGGTGGTGATCGGCGCATGCACCGGGCGCGGCTCGGCCGGTAGGTGGTCATAGCCGTGGATGCGGGCCACTTCCTCGATCAGATCGGCCTCGAGCGCGATGTCATAGCGGTGACTGGGCGGGGTGACCTGCCAGACGCCGGGCTCGCTGCCGGCCTCCACCTGCATGCCCAGACGTTCCAGGATGTCCGTGATTTCAGCATCGGGCACGGCGGTGCCCAGCAGCCGGGCCAGGCGATCGGCACGCAGCGTCACGCTGGCAGGATTGGAACGGGCGTCGCCGGCCAGCGTAACCGGGCCGACCTGGCCACCGGCGATCTGCTGGATCAGCGCGGTGGCGCGCTGCAGAGCCTGCGGCGCCAGCATCGGGTCAACGCCACGCTCGAACCGGTGCAGTGAGTCGGTATGCAGCTTGTAGCGCCGGCCGGTGCCGGCCACCGCGCTCGGGGTGAAACAGGCGCTTTCCAGGAACACATCGACCGTGCCCTCACCCACTGCCGTGCGGGCGCCGCCCATGACGCCGGCCATGGCAACCGGCCCGTCGGCGTCGGCAATCACCAGCGTGCGGTCGTCCAGGGTGACGTCCTGGTCATCCAGCAGGGTCAGCGTTTCGCCATTCGCCGCCCGGCGCACCCGAACCTCGCCCTGCAGCGTCTGCTGATCGAAGGCGTGCATCGGCTGACCGAGTTCCAGCAATACGTAGTTGGTGACATCGACCACCGGGAAGATCGGTCGGATACCGGCCCGACGCAGGCGCTCGCGCATCCAGTCGGGGGTGCGGGCGGCCACGTCGATGCCCTTGATCACCCGGCCGGCGTAGACGCGGCAGTCCGCTTCGGCGTCAATAACCGCCGGGCGGGTGTCGTCCGTGCCCGCCGCGACTTCGGCGATATCGGGTTCAGTCACCGGCAGGCGGTTCCAGACGCCGACCTCGCGGGCGATACCGCGCAGGCTGAGGCAATCGCCACGGTTGGGGGTCAGGTCGATATCGATGACGGTGTCGTTCAGCGCCAGATGATCGGCCAGCGGTGTTCCGATGACGGCATCGGCATCCAGCGCCATCAGGCCCGCGGCATCGTCGCTCAATCCCAGTTCGGCCGCCGAACAGAGCATGCCGGCCGAGGCCACGCCCCGGATTTCCGCGGCTTCGACCGCCAGGCCGTTGGGTAGCGCCGCGCCCGGCAACGCCACCGGCACAACCAGCCCGGCAGCCGCGTTGGGCGCACCGCAGACGATGGTCGCGGGTTCTGCCGCACCTGTCTCGACCTGGCAGACGCTGAGCTTGTCGGCATCCGGATGGGGGCTGACGGCCTGAATCCGGCCGACCACCACGTTGTTCAATGCCGGTCCGGCGGGCGCCGTGTCATCGACTTCCAGGCCGGCCATGGTGAGCTGCTGGCAGAGTTCTTCCGTATCCACCGCCGGGTTAACCCAGGAACGCAGCCACTGTTCGTTGAATTTCATGTAGGGACTCTCTGATGTATTCCCCGCGACCTGCGTTTGTGTCCCAAGCCGCGGCACACCAAGGCGCCCGGCGCCGCGCCGTGGCAGGCCCCACGGTCAAGCCGGGCAACGCCGGTGTGGCGTGGCTTGGGCCAAACCGCGGAGCGGCCGGGCCTTTGCGCGCGCCTGGACGGCGTCATTCGTCGCTTATTTGCAGTAAGCAAACCACACTCCTCATTCCTTGCCAGCCACGCGCAAAGGACTCCGGCGCAGGCCGCGCGGAATACATCAGAGAGTCCTCGTCATGCGAACTGGCGCAGGAAGCGCAGATCGTTGTCGTAGAACAGCCGCAGGTCATCCACGCCGTAACGCAGCATGGCCAGGCGCTCGACCCCCATGCCGAAGGCGTAGCCGGTATAGCGCTCGGCATCGATGCCCACCGAGGCCAGCACATTGGGATGGACCATGCCGCAGCCCAGGACTTCCATCCAGCCGGTGCCGAGATTCAGGCCGGCGCGGTCGATGTCGACCTCGGCCGACGGCTCGGTGAACGGGAAATATGAAGGCCGGAAACGCAGGGTGAGTTCGGTCTCGAAGAAGGCTTCGAGAAACGCCTGCAGGTCGGCGCGCAGTTCGGCGAAGCAGACGTTCTCGGCCACGTACAGCCCTTCCACCTGGTGGAACATGGGACTGTGGGTGCGATCGGAATCGCAGCGATAGACGCGGCCCGGGGCGATGATGCGGATGGGTGGCGGCTGCTGTTCCATCACGCGGATCTGGACCGGCGAGGTGTGGGTGCGCAGCAGGCGCGAGCCGCCGTCAAGGTAGAAGGTGTCCTGCATGGCCCGGGCGGGATGCTCGGGCGGCACGTTGAGGGCTTCGAAGTTGTGGTAATCGTCCTCGATCTCCGGGCCTTCGGCAATGGCGAAGCCGGCCCGGCCGAGAATGGCTTCGATGCGGGACATGGTGCGGGTAATCGGATGCAACGCCCCGGGACGTTCGCCACGGCCCGGCAGGGTGACGTCCACCGCCTCGGCCGCGAGCTGGCGGTCGCGCTCGGCCGCTTCCAGGTCCGCCTTGCGGCTGTCGATGGCCTCGGCCACCGCCTGCTTGACCTCGTTGATGCGTTGCCCGGCTTCGCGGCGCTGATCGGCCGGCAGCTCTCCGAGCGTCTTGAGCTGCTGGGTGACGCTGCCCTTCTTGCCGAGATAGGCCACCCGAACGCTGTCCAGCGCCGCCAGATCGGCGGCATCCGCTACCTCGGATCGTGCCTGTTGCAGCAGGCCTTCCAGATCAGCCATCGGGTGTTTCCCATCCACAAAGCAAACAGGGGAAAGACCGAAGGCCTTTCCCCTGCACGATAACCGGCGGCCGCGCGATCAGCACGCAGCCGGGACGCGTCAGGCCAGCGCGGCCCGGGCCTTTTCCACCACCGCGGTAAACGCGGCCTTGTCCTGGACGGCCATGTCGGCCAGCACCTTGCGGTCCAGCTCGATACCGGCCTGATCCAGCCCGTGGATCAGACGGCTGTAGGACAGCCCCGCTTCCTTGGCGGCCGCATTGATGCGGGTAATCCACAGCGCCCGGAACTGCCGCTTGCGCTGACGGCGGTCACGGTACGCGTACTGGCCGGACTTGAAGACCGCCTGCCGGGCAACGCGGTAGCTGCGGCTGCGGGCGCCGTAGTAGCCCTTGGCCTGCTTGAGAACCTTCTTGTGGCGCGCCTTGGCGGTGACGCCGCGACTGACTCTTGCCATGATCGAATTCCTGTAAAAACGCGAGCGTTACTGGTAGGGCATCAGCCGGTCGAGCGACCGCTGATCGGAATCGGCTACCACTGCATCCGTCGCCAGACGACGCTTACGCTTGGCCGTCTTCTTGGTGAGAATGTGGTTGGCGTTGGCATGATGCCGGCGCCACTTGCCGCTGCCGGCGCGCTTGAAACGCTTGGCGGCACCGCGGTTCGTCTTGAGTTTGGGCATTATCTATTCGCCTTATTCGCTGGTGGCTTTGGCCTTGGCGCCCTTCGCTGTCTTGAGCGGCGCCATCACCATGGTCATCAATCGGCCCTGCATTTCCGGCTTCTGCTCGACGGAGGCCATGTCCTCAAGGTCATCCCGAACCCTGTCCAGCAGTTCGAGCCCGAGTTCCTGATGGGCCATCTCCCGCCCGCGAAACCGCAGGGTCACCTTGATCTTGTCCCCTTCCTCAAGGAACTCGCGCAACTTGCGCAGCTTGATGTTGTAGTCGCCCACGTCGGTGCCGGGGCGGAACTTCATTTCCTTGAGCTGGGTCTGCTTGGTCTTCTTCCGCGCGGTCTGCTGCGATTTACTCTTGTGGAAGACGTGCTTGCCGTAATCCATGATCCGCGCGACCGGTGGTTGCGCGTTCGGGGAGACTTCGACCAGATCCAATTCGTACTCGGCCGCCTTGGCCAGAGCATCGTCGCGGCTCAGTACGCCGACCTGTTCCCCGTCCGGCGCGATCACCCGTACTTCGGGCGCGGTTATGTCCTCGTTGCGCCGATCCTTTTGTCCTGAAGCGATATTCGCATCCTCCAATAACGAAAAAGCCGGCCGCCCGGTGTACCGGGCTGCCGGTTCCTGTCACTACCCGCGCTCGGCGACTTCCCGAACCAGCCGATCGGTGAGTTCATTCAACTCGATGGCGCCGAGATCCTCGCCTTCCCTGGTGCGTACCGCAACGGTACGGGTTTCGACTTCCCGATCGCCGAGGACCAGGAGGTAGGGAATGCGCTGGAGCGTTTGCTCACGGATTTTATAACCGATCTTCTCGTTTCTCAAGTCATTTTCCACACGCAGGCCGGCGGCGGTCAGGGTTTCGGCCACTTCGGCGGCGTAATCGAACTGCCGATCGGTGATATTGAGCACCACCGCCTGCACCGGCGCCAGCCACAGCGGCAGCGAACCGGCGTGGTGTTCGATGAGAATGCCGATGAAGCGCTCCAGCGATCCGAGGATGGCGCGGTGGATCATCACCGGGGTGCGGCGCTCGCTGTGTTCGTCCACATACTCGGCGCCCAGGCGCTCGGGCATGGCGAAATCCAGCTGCACAGTGCCCAGCTGCCAGACACGGTTTAGGCAATCGCGCAGGGCGAATTCGATCTTGGGCCCGTAGAAGGCGCCCTCCCCCGGCTGCAACTGCCAGTCCAGCTTCTTGGCATTCAGGCTGGCTTCCAGCGCGGTTTCGGCCTTGTCCCAGACCTCGTCCGATCCCACCCGCTGTTCCGGCCGGGTCGAGAGCTTGACCGAGACGTCCTCGAAGCCGAAGTCGGCGTAGACCTCGTAGACCAGATCGATAAAGGCGGAAACCTCGTCGGCAATCTGTTCCTCGGTGCAGAAGATATGGGCGTCGTCCTGGACGAAGCCGCGCACCCGCATCAGCCCGTGCAGCGTGCCGGAGGCCTCGTTGCGGTGGCAGGAGCCGAACTCCGCCAGCCGGATGGGCAGGTCGCGATAGCTGGTGAGGCCACGGTTGAAGATCTGCACGTGGGCCGGGCAATTCATCGGCTTGACCGCGTACTGGCGGTCTTCCGAGCCGGTCAGGAACATGTCGTCCGAGAATTTGTCGGCGTGGCCCGACTTCTGCCACAGCGACAGGTCGATGATGCTGGGCGTATGCACTTCGCGGTAGCCGCGGGCATCCAGCTTGCGACGAATGTAATCGGTGATGGTCAGGTAGATTTTCCAGCCGCGGTCGTGCCAGAAGACCATGCCTGGTGCCTCTTCCTGCAGGTGGAAGTAGTCCAGCCGGCGGCCGATGGCGCGGTGATCGCGCTTCTTGGCCTCCTCGATGCGTTCCAGGTAGGCCTTCAAATCCTTCTTGTTGGCCCAGGCGGTGCCGTAGATGCGCGTAAGCATCTCGTTGTTCGAGTCACCCCGCCAGTAGGCGCCGGCCAGGCTGGTCAGTTTGAAAGCGCGCAGATGCCGGGAATTGGGCACGTGCGGGCCCTTGCACATGTCCGTGTAGTCTTCGTGGTGATACAGCGCGATGGTCTCGCCGTCCGGAATCTCGCGGACGATAGCCTGCTTGTAGGGCTCGTTGCGCTGCTCGAACGCGGCCAGCGCCTGCTCGCGGCTGACCACTTCGCGAATCACCTCGTGATCGCGTTCCGCCAGCTCCAGCATACGGGCCTCGATCGCCGCCAGATCCTCCGGCGTGAGCGTGCGATCGAGCGCGACATCATAGTAGAAGCCGTCCTCGATAACGGGACCGATGGCCATCCGGACGTCCGGATAAAGCGTCTTGAGCGCCTGCCCCAGCAGATGCGCGCAGGAGTGGCGGATGATATCGACACCGTCATCGTCGCGGGGGGTGACGATTTCCAGCGACGCGTCGTGGTCGATGGCCACGCAGGCATCGACCAGTTCACCGTCCACGCGACCCGCCAGCGTGGCCTTTGCCAGCCCGGGGCCGATGGATTCCGCCACCTGCATGACGGTAACGGGATGATCGAAGAATTTAGTGGAACCGTCGGGCAGGGTAATCGTGGGCATGCAGCCTCCAGTCAGTGGCGACCGATACGAAGGGCCGCGTGTTAAAAAATGTGTCGAGCCGCGTTGTGCGCGGCGGCGCGCATGATAGAGGAGAAGCCCGGCCGGAGCTAGCCGTTATCGGGCCGGCGGGTTGAAACCCGCCCTACACCAGGTTCGGACTGGCAGCCGAATTCATTCGACCTGTCTGATTGCAACGGACCAGCCGAAGGAATCAACCCGGCAGGTGGAAACCCGCCCTACATCAGGTTCGGACTGGCAGGCGCGATTGGATTCGACCGTTCTGTAAGGAACAGAACGAGGCGAGCGAAGCGAGTCCGGAGGACGCGGCTCAAGGATGAGCCGCGCACCGTTTTGTCTGGAACAAAACGACGCGAGCAAAGCGAGCCCGGAGGGCGCGTCTCACGGATGAGACGTGCAGCCAACGACCAGGGTCGTTGGCGAGATGTAGGGTCGAATTCATTCGACCTGGCGGGTTGAAACCCGCCCTACATCGCGTTCGAACTGGTAGGCGCGATTGGATTCGACCGTTTTGTCTGGAACAAAACGACGCGAGCAAAGCGAGCCCGGAGGGTGAGGCCCAAGGATGGGCCGAACGACCAACGACCACGGTCGTTGGTGAGAAGTCGAATACAACTAGCGAGGTTGGCGTGTTGCCAAGCCACCGGGAGGCGAATCTGGTAGGCGCGATTGGATTCGAACCAACGACCTCTACCATGTCAAGGTAGCGCTCTAACCAACTGAGCTACGCGCCTATCGGTGGCGGAAGATAACCGACTCATCGGCAAACTTCAACGACGGTATTGCCTCATTAGCCGTCGCCAATTTAGTATATACGGCGATATATACATCGAGGAAAACCGATGAGCGAAATCACGCTCCGCCGTGTCGGCTCAAGCCTGGTTACGACGGTGCCTACCGATATCGTCAAGCGCCTGAAACTGGAAGAAGGCCAGCGGATGGATATCCAGGTTGAAAACGGGCGGCTGGTCCTGGTGCCACAGTCCGCGGACATGGACGCGGTGAAAGCCGCTCATGATCGTGTCGTTCAGAAGTATCGCGCCGTTTTCCAGAAGCTGGCCGACGCTTGAGGATCCCGCCAGACCATGGCACCCCGATTCCTGACACGGGACGCGGTTCTCGGCATTCATTTCGAGCAGATCGACACCTTCGGTGGGTCGCAGGGCGTCCGTGACGAAGGTCTCCTGGACTCGGCAATGGGCGCGGCCGAGCAGACGTTCGCCTACACCGGCGACTTACATCAGGCCGCCGCCCAGTATCTTCTGTCGCTGGCCCGCAACCATCCCTTCGTCGACGGCAACAAGCGCACGGCCACCGCCTGCGCACTGGTATTCCTCGATCTGAACGAACAGCCGTTCTCACTGCCACCCGATGCGCTGTTCGAGCTGGTACTGGAAACCGCGACCGGCATGCTGGACCGCGAAGCCATTGCCGACAAGCTGCGCGGCTAACCCACCTTCGCCGGCAACTCGAACGCGCTGTTGCGAATCATGTGGATCTTGTCGCGCAGGCGGGCGGCTTCCTCGAATTCCAGATTCTCGGCGGCCTTGAACATCTGCTTTTCCAGTGCCTCGATTTCCTTGGCCAACTTGCCCGGCGACATGCGGGCGTAGCTGCCGGCCTTTTCCGCCACGCGGCCTTTCTTCTGACCGTCGTCGTACTCCTCATAGCCGTAGCGCATGACGTCGGCCACGGCCTTGCGGATGGTCTGGGGCGTGATGCCGTGTTCCTCGTTGTGCGCAACCTGCTTGGCGCGGCGCCGCTCGGTTTCCTCGATTGCCCTAGTCATCGAGCCGGTACGCACGTCGGCGTACAGGATGGCCCGGCCGTTAACGTTGCGGGCGGCGCGGCCAATCGTCTGAATCAGCGACCGTTCGGCGCGCAGGAAGCCTTCCTTGTCAGCATCGAGGATGGCGACCAGCGAGACCTCGGGGATATCCAGCCCCTCGCGCAGCAGATTGATGCCGACCAGCACATCGAATTCGCCCAGGCGCAGGTCGCGGATGATCTCGCTGCGCTCGACGGTATCGATATCGGAATGCAGGTAGCGCACCCGTACCCCGTTTTCGTGCAGATACTCCGTAAGGTCCTCGGCCATGCGCTTGGTGAGCGTGGTCACCAGTACCCGCTCGTTGCGGGCGACGATGTCGTGCACCTCGCCCAGCAAATCGTCCACCTGGTTTTCCGCCGGCCGGATTTCCACCGCCGGGTCCACCAGGCCGGTGGGCCGCACGACCTGCTCCACCGTGTTGTCGCCGTGTTCCAGCTCATAGGGGCCCGGCGTGGCCGAGACGTAGATGCGCTGCGGCGCGATGCGCTCGAACTCGTCGAAGCGCAGCGGGCGGTTGTCCAGCGCCGAGGGCAGGCGGAAGCCGTATTCCACCAGGGTTTCCTTGCGGGCGCGGTCGCCCTTGTACATGCCGCCGATCTGGGGAACGGTGACGTGGGATTCGTCCAGCACCAGGATGGCGTCGTCCGGCAGGTAGTCCAGCAGACAGGGCGGCGGCTCGCCGGGAGCGCGGCCGGACAGATAGCGGGAGTAGTTCTCGATCCCCGAACAGAAGCCAATTTCCTGGATCATCTCCAGATCGAACAGGGTGCGCTGCTCGATGCGCTGGGCCTCGATCTGCTTGCCGGCCTGCTCGAATTCCTTCTTGCGGACCTTTAGCTCTTCCTTGATCTCGCCCATCGCGGAAAGCATGCGCTCGCGCGGCGTGACGTAATGCGTTTTCGGGTAGATCGTCAGCCGCGGGACCTTGCGGTTGACGGTGCCAGTGAGCGGGTCGAAATAGGACAGGCGCTCCACCTCGTCGTCGAACAGCTCCACCCGCACGGCCTCCTCGTCGGCCTCGGCCGGGAAGATGTCGATCACCTCGCCGCGCACGCGGTAGGTACCGCGCTCCAGCGCCATGTCGTTGCGGGTGTACTGCAGCTCAGCCAGACGCTTGACGATGTCGCGCTGGCCGATGCGGTCCCCCTCGTCCAGGTGCAGGACCATGGAAAAATAGGCTTTGGGGTCACCCAGGCCATAGATGGCGGAGACCGAGGCCACGATGATGGTGTCTCGCCGTTCCATCAGGGCCTTGGTGGCCGACAGGCGCATCTGCTCGATGTGGTCGTTAATCGACGAATCCTTCTCGATGAAGGTATCCGATGAGGGCACATAGGCCTCGGGCTGGTAGTAGTCGTAGTAGGAGACGAAGTATTCCACCGCGTTGTCCGGGAAGAACTCGCGGAACTCGCCGTAGAGCTGCGCCGCCAGGGTCTTGTTGGGCGCCATCACCAGCATGGGCCGGCCGGCGCGCATGGCCACATTGGCCATGGTGTAGGTCTTGCCGGAACCGGTCACGCCCAGAAGAACCTGGTGGGCCAGGCCGTCGCCGAGGCCTTCCACCAGACCGTCAATGGCGGCCGGTTGATCGCCGGCCGGGGGCCAGTCGGCCTTGAGTGCGAATTCCTGATGCATCCGTTCATCCTGGGGCCGATCATTGGTAAAGGCAACGGCCATTGCTTATCATTCGACCGCGTTTTCCGGCCCAACTCACAAGGATTTCCCCGTGGCGACCAAGCTTTCCCAGCGCGTCCAGCGCATCAAGCCCTCCCCCACTCTCGCGGTGACCGCACGCGCCGCCGCGCTGAAGGCCCAGGGGCAGGACATCATCGGCCTGGGCGCCGGCGAGCCGGACTTCGACACGCCCGATCACATTAAGGACGCCGCCAAGGCGGCGCTGGACCGCGGGGCCACCAAGTACGCCCCGGTTCCCGGCACGCCCGGCCTCAAGAAGGCCATCGTGGCCAAGTTCGCGCGCGACAACGAACTGACCTACAGCACCGATCAGATTCTGGTCTCGGTCGGCGGCAAGCAGAGCTTCTATAACCTGTTCCAGGCCACGATCGACGACGGCGACGAAGTGGTTATCCCGGCGCCCTACTGGGTGTCATACCCGGATATGGTGCAGCTTGCCGGCGGCGAACCGGTGATCGTGAAGACCGATATCGACAACGGTTTCAAGATGACGCCAGATCAGCTCGACGCGGCCATCACCGACCGCACCCGCTGCGTGGTGATCAACAGCCCGTCCAACCCCACCGGCAAGGCCTATACCCGGGACGAATTGGCCGCACTGGGCGAGGTGCTGGCCCAGCGCCCGGATGTGATCGTCGCCACGGACGACATGTACGAGCACATCCTCTGGACCGACGCGCCGTTCGTGAACATCGTCAATGCCACCCCGGCCCTGTTCGATCAGGCCATCGTGATGAACGGTGTCTCCAAGGCCTATTCGATGACCGGATGGCGCATCGGTTACGCCGGCGGCCCCACCGATCTGATCAAGGCGATGAGCAAGATCCAGTCGCAGTCCACCTCCGGGGCCACCACGGTGTCGCAGGAAGCCGCGCAGGTGGCTCTCGACGGCGATCAGGGGTGCGTGGCCGACATGGTCAGGGCCTTCAAGGAACGGCACGACTTCGTGGTCGCCGCGCTCAACGACCTGCCCGGCGTGCGCTGCCTCGATTCGGACGGCACCTTCTACAGCTTCCCGGACTTCTCCGAGGCTATCGCCCGCAACGGCGCGGATGATGATCTGGCGTTCTCGGAAATGCTGATCGAAAAGGCCGGCGTGGCGCTGGTGCCCGGGTCCGCCTTCGGAGCCCCAGGCTATCTACGGCTGTCGTTCGCCACCAGCATGAAGAATCTGGAGAACGCGCTCAGCCGTATCGGTGACATTCTGAAATAGACCGAAGACGTCGACGGCGGGAACGCCGACCGGTGACGACGGTCTCAAGCAGTCGTCACCATGCGACCGACTTCCCGCCAATTCGCTGTCGCCCTCGCCGGCATTCTTCTGCTGACGACGGCAACCGTTACCACGGCCGAACAGGGCACCACCGTCCCCGTGGGCGGCGGTGAAATCCGCGTCACGTTCGATGACGGGCGACTGGCCGTCGGCCAGAACGAGGTGTCGTCATGGGTCCGCGGCGCAGCGCACACGGTCAGCGCCTACTACGGCGGCTTTCCCGTCCCCCGGCTGGATCTGCGCATTCGACCCGTCATCGGTGACGACATCGGGGGCACCGCCTACGGCTGGCGGCGCGGCATCGACATCCGCCTGGGCGGTAACGCCAGCAGCGACGACCTGGCCGATGACTGGGTGTTGGTCCACGAGATGCTGCACATGGGGCACCCCCAGGTCGGCGATGAACACAAGTGGTTCAAGGAGGGTCTGGCGACCTATGTCGAGCCGATTGCGCGTGCCCGAGCGGGCGACCTGGCTGCCCGCGACGTGTGGGCGGAACTGGCACAACAGCTGCCACAGGGCCAGCCCCGTTATGGTGACCGCGGGCTGGACCACACGCCAACCTGGGGTCGCGTCTACTGGGGCGGTGCGCTCTACTTCTTCGTCGCTGACGTGCGCATTCGCCAGCGCACCGACAACCGTTTCGGCCTGCAGGATGCCCTGCGCGCCATCGTCGAGGCCGGCGGCACCCTGGACCGGCGCTGGTCGCTGCGCAAAACGCTCCGGATCGGCGACGAGGCCATCGGTGAATCGATTCTGACCGATCTGTACGAACGCATGGCCGACCAGCCCGTGACCGTGGACCTCGACGCGCTGTGGACCCAGCTCGGAATTCAGCGTGGCCTGATTCACACCGAACTCGACAACAACGCGCCGCTGGCCCATGTCCGACGCGCGATCACCGGTGAACCTGCCGAGACCGCCCCCGGCCATCACGCCGGTCGCGGCTTGCACGCCCCCGGGGGTTAAATTACTATGCGCGCCGTTGTCGGCCAGCCCGGCAACGTGTTCCCCGGTAGCTCAGTTGGTAGAGCGGGTGACTGTTAATCACTAGGTCGGCGGTTCGAGCCCGTCCCGGGGAGCCATTCTTATTGCCCGAAGCCTTCCCCGGCTTCGAGACACCTTCAGAAGTTTGCTGTCGATCGGCTCTCACCGCCGACTGCGTCGGGGTTGTTCGGCCCATCCTTGGGCCGAATCCTGCGGACTCGCTTCGCTCGCGTCGTTCTGTTCCAGACAGAACGATGTTCGGCCCATCCATGGGCCTCACCCTTCGGGCTCGCTTTGCTCGCGTCGTTCTGTTCCCGGCAGAACGATGTTCGGCCCATCCTTGGGCCTCACCCTTCGGGCTCGCGTTGTTCGCGTCGTTCTGTTCCAGGCAGGACAGTCGAATTCAATAGAGCCCGCCAACTCGAATCCAGTGTAGGGCGGGTTTCAACCCGCCGGGTCGATCCTTTCGGCTCGTGCGTTGCAATCAGACAGGCCGAATGAATTTGGCCCTGCGTCTCACCACCAACCGTGGTCGTTGGTTGCGCGGCTCATCCCTGAGCCGCGTCCTGCGGACTCGCTTCGCTCGCGTCGTTCTGCTCCCGACAGAACGATGTTCGGCCCATCCTTGGGCCTCACCCTTCGGGCTCGCTTTGCTCGCGTGAAGCCGTTGGCGCGTTGCGCTCTTTTCAAGGTGACGGCCCCAGGCGGATGAGGACCGCGCGGGCACTGGTTGCCTCGTCGGTCCCGGTTAAGCTTACTGCCTGCTTCATTGCTGGTTGCGGAGTTGGGACATCAGATCGTCGGCCGTTACAACCCATCGAGACGATACCGGGTAGCCCGCGCGCTCCAGGCCTCGCGCAACCCATGTATTGCATGTATTAAACAAGTGGAATCTGCCCTGACCGGCGTACAGGGCTGACGATGAATACTCGGGCGGCGTCAGAAGCCGCGGCCTTCCATTAACAGAACGTTCAAAACTGTCGGCCATGAAGTCGAGCAGCGCGTGGTAGCCCCCCTTGCTCAAAGTGACCGTCACCACCTCGTTGATCCGGTAATACTTGGACGGTGATTCCGGCAAGGCAATCAGATGCAGGGCGCTGTCGGTCGGCCAGAGCACGGCGCGCAACGCCAATGCGGATCCCGGGCCCCGGACCTGCTGGTACTGCGCATCGCCCCAACCAAATTCGAGATACTCGCCGGTCGGCAAGTTCGCGGCCAGCTGCGGCATCGCGTCAACAACGGCAGACCGAGTGACGGCCAGCCCCGTGTGCCGACCGTGGTTGACCACATAGGCCGTGTATTCAACCGCATGGTCCTGAAGATGAACCTCGGGCACCGAAGCGCAACCAACCGCCATGGACGAGCAGATCGCCATTGCCAGAAGCAAACGTCCGAGGCAACGGAATTCCAAGTTTGAGGCCATGAAAAAGGCTTGAGGGCGACACCAACCGCCGGGCGCATCGGGCCTGCGGCCGCCTCCTGCCGCGGACCGCGCCGGCAGTACCGTCTTGGGCCCGGCGGACCGATTCCCGATGCCCGCCGCCCGATTATTCTGACGGTTGAAAATAGACGCTCCGCGACCAGTGTCGCGAATAGACACTTGAGTAATGGATCATCATGTTACGCAATCTGGCCAAATTCACAGCTGGCTCTGCCTTGGCCGTGGCTGTTGCAGCGGCGGCCCAGAACGTTGGTGTGGGTGGCGATGCGGCCTACGTCCAACAGCCGATGACGGTACTGGACACCGATAATGACACCAAGATTGATTTCGGTGAATTCAAGATGGGTTTCGACGCCCAGCGGTTCTTCAGCGACTGGGATCGCAATGACAACGGGCGCATTGAGGAAGACGAATACGTTACCGCCCATTTTTCGCTGATCGATCTCGACCGCGACGGCGTCATCACGAGCAATGAGTGGGAATCCAGCGGCCGTTTCTGGCTGGAAGACGACTACCCCGTTGGCTTCAGCCACTGGGATATCGACGGTGACGAGCGGATCAACCGTGACGAGTTTGCCTGCCGCCTGGAGACCAAAACCGTCTTCCAGCGCTGGGATGCTGACTCCAGCGACTCACTGAACGAAAAGGAAGTGATGGCCGGTATCCATGGCAGCTGGGATGCGGACGACGACGGGGTCATTGACCAACAGGAACAGCAGCGAGATGCCGTGGCAGAGACCGCTGACTGAGGCCGCCGCTGGATCGCCCAACGGCCCACCCGGGCGGACTGGTGCCCCGGAAGCCCTTGCCCAAGCTGGCTCCCGGGCGCCGCCCGGCCCGGGGTTCGTACCGTTAGAGCTACAGATGCCAGGCCAGGCGAGTCTGGACGGCATCGTAGCGGGCGTCGTCCAGATCCTCGCGGACCGAATGCACGTAGTTGATACCCAGTTTGATGTGCGCATTCAGGTACCAGTTGAATCCCAGGGTGTAATTGGTGACTTCGGCGCCCCGGGTATTTAGCCCGGGGAATGCGCCGCCCTGGAACTCCTCGTCCGTCAGGTCCAGCCGCGAGTAGCGCGCCTGGATCTCGAAGGCCCCGTATTCGCCCTCGCCGGGATCGACCCGTGGTTCCGGCGTCACCGGCCCGTTAAGCGCCAGCGGCGAGAACACCGACTGTTCCCCGGTCAGAAAGTAACCCGCTTCCACATAGAAGCTGTCGAAGGACAGGTCCGGGGCCTGATCACGACTGGTCTGGTTGTAGACATAGTCGGACTGCATCCAGAAAGGCCCTTCCGCGAACCGGAACTCGAGCACTCCGAGCACCGATTTGCCCACGTCATTGACGGTGACGAGCGGAAAGAGTTCGGGATTATCGGTGAAGATCTCGGGGTAGAAGCCGAAGGTGATGACGTCGTCATCAGGCTTCAAATAGGCGCCGGAGAGGCCGAAGTGCAGCATGTGCCGCCCGCGCTCGCGGTAGCGGGGAAACCAGGAAAGCCGGCCGTGGATCAGCCCGTCGCCCTCGCCGCGATCGACATCGATGGCCTGGAAGCCGGCAACCCGCTCCTCGGTGGTGTCGCGGGCAATGCCCAGCGCCCAGCTGATCCGGCGATCCATGTCGACATCGAAGGCGGTGATGCCCAACAGCGGACCGCGATAGAAGGCGTTAACCAGGGAGGGCTCCAGCATCAGGCGGTGGCGTGGATAGGCGGCCCAGAGGTCCAGGCCGTACAACGGTTGCTGCAGACCGATCAGCAGGTTCTGGGCGAACGGCAGGTCATGGATGCCCAGCACGCCCCAATCGATGCGTGCATCTCCGCTGCCACGGCCGGTGTCCTGGAAGTCCACGCGGAAGTAGTAGGAGAAATTGTCGGTGTACGTGCCGTGCAGTTCCAGGCGCGCAGTGCGAAGGCGGCTGTCGCCTTCGATCTCGTCCAGGCCCAGCGGCTCGGCCAGATCGTCATTGGTGACGAAGGTATTATCGAACCACACGAACAACCCGAGGGTCAGCTTGTGCTCCTCGTCCGGGCTCGTATAAGTCGGGCCGTAGACGCCCAGTGAACTGTACTCCCAGTCCAGGGTGCCGACATTCGCGTGCGAATGCGGCGACGCTGGCTCGTCGCTCTCCGGGGCATCGGCCGGCTTCGACGCGTCGGCCTCCGGCGCGGACGGTGACTCGTGCGGATGCGCGCCTGCCAGGCTGGCGAATATTGCCAGGACCAGCCCGCACACGACGGCCATGGCGCCGTAAACGGCATAGACGGTTTCCGACCGGCCGGCCGATCGCGCATGGCCGAGACAATGAAGCTGATCATCGCGTCGCATGGATCCCCCTCTCGCCATTGTTTTTCGGCCATTCTCCCCGTGGCCGGTCTGCCATGCTAGACACGCGCGGCTCCGAGACGCCCCCTCCCAACAGGTAGGCGTCCGGATGAGTCTATTTCAGGCCTGTTCCTGCCGCGCTTCGCGTTGCAGCTGCCACATCGAGGCATACCGACCGTCCACCGCCAGCAACGCAGCATGTCGGCCACGCTCGACCACCCGGCCATGGTCGAGTACCACGATCTCGTCGGCGTCGACCACGGTCGACAATCGATGAGCGATAACCAGCGTCGTGCGGTCGGCGGCCACATCCCGCATGGCGTCGAGAATCGCCCGTTCAGCGTGGCTATCGAGCGACGAGGTAGCCTCATCGAATATCAGGATCGCCGGATCCTTGAGCATGGTCCGGGCAATGGCTATGCGCTGCTTTTCGCCACCCGACAGCTTCAGACCCCGTTCACCCACCATGGTGTCGTAGCCCTCCGGCAGCGCGGCGATGAATGCGTCCAGGTGGGCCAATCGCGCCACCCGCTCCACCGCAACCCGGTCTGCCTCCGGCCGCCCGTAGCGGATGTTGTATTCGATGGTTTCGTTGAACAGCACGGTATCCTGGGGCACCACCCCGATGGCCGCGCGCAGACTGTCCTGCGTCACCTCGCGAATATCGGTGCCATCGACGGTAATCGCCCCCGCATCCACGTCATAGAACCGGAACAACAGGCGTGCCAGCGTCGACTTGCCCGCGCCGCTGGCGCCAACCACGGCGATCTTACGGCCGGCGGGAATTTCGAACGACACGTTGCGCAGAATCGGCCGGTCCGTTCGATAGCCGAAGCTGACATCATCGAACCGCACGGCAGGTTGCGACACGGCCAGCGGCGACGCATGCGGGGCGTCGGCAATGCCCGGCTCCACGTCCAGTAGCTGGAACATGCGGCTGATATCCGCCAGCGCCCGCTTGATCTCCCGATAGACGAAGCCGAGAAAGTTCAGCGGCAGGAACAGCTGGAGCATGTAGGCATTGATCATCACCAGATCACCCACGGTCATCGCGCCATCGACCACCTGCCGGGCGGCCAAAATCATCATTGAGGTAATAGCGGCGCCGATGATCAGCGCCTGCACTACGTTCAGAAGCCCCAGCGACAGCCGGCTGCGGCGCAGGGCCTGCTCCCAGGAGGCCAGAAAGCGGTCGTACTGGCCGGCCTCGAACCCCTCGTTGCCGAAGTATTTCACCGTCTCGTAGTTGAGCAGGCTGTCCATCGCTCGCGTGTTGGCCTCGGAATCCAGGCGGTTGGATTCGCGCACATGCCGGGTGCGCCACTCGGTGAGTACGGCGGACGAGACGACGTAGAGCACCACCGACACCAGCACGATGGCGGCAAAGAACCAGTCGTAGTAGAACAGCAGAATGCCCACCACCAGCCCGATCTCCAGCAGCGTGGGCAGGATGTTGAACAGCATGAACCGCAGCAGAAAGCTGATACCCGCGGTTCCCCGCTCGATATCCCGGGACAATCCGCCGGTACGCCGGGCCAGGTGAAAATCCAGGTTCAGCCCGTGCAGATGCTCGAAGGCCCGCAGCGCCAGCCGGCGCATGGCCCGCTCGGTCACCCGTCCGAATATCAGGTCACGGAGCTCTCCGAGCAGCACTGTGCTCAGTCGCAGCACGCCGTAGACCACCAGCATGGCCAGCGGCAGGACTATGACCTCCTGCTGGCTCGCATCCAGGCTGTCGACAATGTGCTTGAGCACAATCGGCAGCGTGACCGTGGCCAGCTTGGCCGCGACCAGGAACGCCAGGGCAATGGCCACACGCCCGCGAAATTCCCACAGATAGGGAACCAGCAGGCGCAGCCGCCGCCATTCGCGATGGGTGGTGTCCGAGGCGCTCAAGGCCGTCCCTCCGGGCATAGGAGCTACGGGGAAGCGCGCAAGCTATCAGAAAGCCGCGGCGCTGGGGCCGAGACTCAGCGCCAGATGCCGCAAGGGAACAGGCAGGCGCGATGACGACCGAGCGCTAGTCGAATCCTCGATTGTCGGTGTCGATCCGCACCACACGGCCATTCTCGAGGACCACCTCGCGCAACAGCCGGCGGCTACCGAAGTTGTAGATCCAGGTTTCGCGCCGAATCTGTTCGGCCACGCCGTAGCGGAACTGTCGGGAGGAGCGCAGTATCACCCGGCTGTCTCGCTGTGCCGGCGAGCCACAGGTCGATAGCAGCCGGTACTTGGTCATGCCGGGGACGATCTCAGTGGGGCCGCAATCCGCATTCGCCCGATCGGCGTCGAAGCCGTAGCCGTCGTTGTCGATGCCGATCACGCGGCCGTTACGAAAACGCAAGATATACAAAAGATTGCCGCGCCCGAAATTGTAGGTCCACTGGGTGATATCGGGCGTAACCACCCCGGCGGGCAACGAACCCATGACCCAGTCATCGCGAAAATCCGGTTCGCCGCAGGCATCCAGCACCTCGATCTGAAGATCGCCACGGTCGACCAGAACGCCATCGCAGCGAAGGCCCGCGGCCTGCGCGGTGCCGGCGCCGACGGTCAATAACGCCACGATGGCCAGGCGATGCATCGGAATCTACTGCGGCGCCGGCAGCCGGAACCGCAGGCCCTGGTGGTTGAGAATGGCGCCGCCCTCGTCGATGGATTCCACCGCCGGGCCGGCCGCGGTGCGTTCGCCCTGGTGATAACGGCGTCCGTTGATGAGCACGAAGCTGCGCCCGGGAATGCTGCTGTAGAGAAGACCGTTCATGTCGAGGTCCGGCAGCCGCTGCTGCTGCGCGGCCGGCAGGGCCCGGCGCGTGGGCACGATATCGTCCGCCGAGCCCAACGACCGCGTGGCAGGCTCGGCCGGCTCGGGCACGGGCGCCGGCTCCGGCGTGGCCCGCACAACGGGTTCCGCCGGGGGCGGCGTTACTCGTTCGACCGGGTCGGCAGTCACCGCGAAATCCGCCGGTGACGCCGGCATGGCCGCCATCTCATCAGCCGCCAATGACGACGCGGACGGATCGGCCGACCACATCCACCACATTGCCGCCATGCCGCCCAGATTCACCGCCACCACGATTCCGATCAGCCAGAACACCCATACCGGCAGACCGTTGCCACGAGACGCGGTTCCATCGGCAGTCTCGGTGCCCAGGTCGGGCACCTCGCCCAACCGCCGCTCCCGTTCCGCCTTGCGCAGCGCATCCAGCAGGTACGACATCTCAATTCCTGCCTTCGGCCACGCTCAGGCCGGGCGTATTGGGCGCCGGCTCGAGATTATTCAGCAGGATCATCGTGCGGGCGCCGACGATACCGTCAGGCGTCACACCCTGGCGCAGCTGGAACTCGCGCACCTGCGTTTCGAGTTCCTGATCGAAGATCGGCGACGGCCTGCCGGCGCGGTTGTCGGGGTTTACACCATCCGCGATGGCCAGTCGACGGCGCACCCACACCACACCCGGCCCCACCGACCCTCGGGACACACGCCGCGTCGGCGCTTCCAGGCGCCAGAGCAACGTGAATTCACCGGTCCAGAAACTCAGCAACGTCTCGCGAGACCAGGTCTGCTGACCTTCCGCGGTGACGATGCGAACCGTGTCGTCATCCCCGATTCCGCTCAGAATGATCTCTCGAACCTGATCGCCATCACGCAACGTCAGCAGCGCAGGCAGATTGAATTCGCGGAGTTCATCCAGCGTCGCCTGATCGCTCAGACAGCGCAGGCCGTCGGCGGGAAACGCCTCGCAGGGCGGTGCCGAATCCTCGAAGATGCCCCACATGCGCCGCAACTGCGCCAGGTCCGCACCCTGTTCGGGCAACGCATCGACTTCGGCCACATCGGGCTCCGGCGGTGGCACCGGCGTTTCGCTGTCGGGCGATGACTCGGGTACAAAAATCGTCACGGGCGGATCTTCCGGCGGCGTGTCCACTTGAGGCGTGACGATCTCGGCGCTGGCCGCCGTTTCGGCCGGTGCCTCGGCCGAGCCGGTTTCGGGGGCATCCGCCGCGATGTCGGCCCCTTCGGTGACGGCGGGACGATTGACGCCGAGGTAGATTCCCAGACATAGCGCGCCAATGACCAGCGCGGCCGCTCCGGCTACCCGGTACGCAGGTCGGGCCTGCCAGATGCGGGACGGCTCGTCGGCAAGCGATTCACGAGCCGCGCGCTGGACCATGCCGGTGGTGACCTCGTCCCGCCCGAGGCTGTAGGCTCCCATCAGGGCCCGGTCGCAGACGGTATTGACCAACCGCGGCACGCCCCCGGTCACCCGGTGCACGCGCCGGCAGGCCGTGGTGCCGAAAAGACCGGCGTTGCCGCCAGCCACCACCAGGCGATGGCGGATATAGGCCCGGGTCTGGGCCGCATCCAGCGACGGCAGGTGGAACCGCGCGGTAATCCGCTGAGCCAGCTGACGCAGATCCGGCCGACGCAGCAGCTCCTCCAGCTCGGGCTGGCCCACGAGGATAATGCGCAGCAGCTTGTGCTTGCTGGTTTCCAGGTTGGTCAGCAGGCGCAGTTGCTCGAGCACGTCCCGGTCGAGATTCTGCGCCTCGTCAACGATCAGTACCGTGCGCCGACCATCGGCATGGGTGGCCAGCAGGTGCTCGTTGAGCGCGTCGACCAGTGATTTGAGCGTGGTACCCGCGCGCTTCGGGCGCTTGGCGCCCAGCTCGTCACAGACCTGCGCAACGAACTCGTTAACCGTCAGTTGCGGGTTCAAACACAAGGCGACATCGAGATTGTCATGTTCCTGTTGCAACAATGCGCGGATCAGCGTGGTCTTACCGGTGCCCACTTCGCCGGTAAGCTGCACGAAGCCGCCGCTTTCCCCGGTACCGTAAAGCAGGTGGCCCAACGCTTCCCGGTGGTGTTCGCTGAGAAACAGGAACGTCGGATCCGGCGTCACCGCGAAGGGGTAGTCATCAAATTGAAAGAAACGCAGGTACATTAGAGGCGCATTCCGCAGTGTGCTTTCACCGGCCGACGCAGTGTCTGCCGGCGCTTCCCGAGCTGGCTGCTCATCCGGATCAACATTCTTAGTCTTGTATCATCGCAGCGCTTAACGCGCTTGCTCCTATGCCTGATCAGATTACGCAACAGCTCAGACAACTACTTCTCTCGCTGCAGGGGTGGCTCAATGTCGTCATGGCCGCCCTGATCGGCTGGACTTTGTCCGGCCTGTTCTGGGCCGCCTGGCCGGATGCCGCTAACGAACCGGTGAATATTGAATCTCCCGCAGCGTCTGCGCAGGACCGCGGTGAGCCCTCCACCGTGAATCTGGACGCGATACTCGCGCACAATCTGTTCGGCCGGAAAGCGCCGGACGAAAAAAACAACGCCGAAATCCTGAACGCCCCGGAAACGCGGCTCAACCTGACCCTGACCGGCATCGTGTCCAGCGACCGCGCTCCCCAATCACGCGCCCTGATCCGCACCGATGACGGTGATCAGCAGCCATACGCAGTGGGGGATACCATCCGGAACAACGTCAAGCTGCATGAAATCTACGCTTCTCGGGTGATCCTGGATCGCGGCGGCCGATTCGAGACCCTCACACTAGAGCGGGAAAAGGCCGCGCTTGGCGAACAGAAACAGCCGGAAAGCGAGGGGGACCTCTCCGAGGCGGTCACCTCATCGCTGAAGAACGTGCGTGAGGAGATTCTTGCCAACCCGCAGAGAATGTCAGACTACGTTCGCTTCCGGCCACAGCGCGAGAACGGTGAGCTCAAAGGGTACCGGATATATCCGGGTAGTGACCGGGCGCTGTTTCAGCGTGTCGGGCTACGACCGGGCGAGCTGGTCACGGCGGTAAACGGTACCCCTCTCAACAACCCCAGGGACGCCATGCAGGTACTTCAGAATCTGACCGAGGCGCAAAGTCTGACCGTGACGCTGGAGCGCGGCAACGAGCAACGCTCGGTAAGTGTGAGCTTCGAATGACAAACCATGTGACAACATTGGCGGCCGCACTGGTACTGCTGTTTGCTGGCACGCCCACCGTGGCCCAGAACGCCAATCAGGGTCTGGAGGCAACGGCCGGCGGCGAGGCGTTCACGCTGAACTTCAAGGAAGCCGACATCACCGCGCTGGTGGCAACGGTCAGCGAGGTCACCGGGCGCAATTTCGTGGTGGATCCCCGGGTCAAGGGGCAGATCACGGTGCTGTCGGCAGAGCCGATGACGCCGGACGAGCTGTACGAAACGTTTCTCTCGGTGCTTGAAGTGCACGGGTTCTCCGCCATTCCGGCGGGTGAGGTCACCAAGATCGTGCCGCAGGTCAATGCCAAGCAGGACGGCGGCTTCGGCGGCGATACCGCCACCCGCGAGGACATCATCACCCGGGTTATTCAAGTGGACAACGTGCCGGCCGACCAGCTGGTGCCCATCCTGCGCCCGCTGGTGCCGCAGTACGGACATCTGGCGGCCTACCCCGCGTCCAATATCCTGATCATTTCCGACCGACAGACCAACGCTGATCGTCTGGTTCGCCTGGTCGGCCAGATCGACCGCGAGGGCAACCGGGATATCGAGCGGGTGCAGCTGGAAAACGCGACCGCCACCGAAGTAGTGCAGGTCATCACGCAGCTCAAGGGCGAAGCCAGCAAAGAGGCACCCAGCGCCGAAGACTTCAGCGTGGTAGCCGATGAACGCACCAACAGCGTGATCATTGCCGGCGACCCGTCCAGCCGACTACGGGTACGAGCAATCATTGCCGACCTGGATACGCCAGTGGATCAGGACGGCGGCACCCAGGTGATCTATCTGGATTACGCGGATGCCGAGACCCTGGCCCCGATTCTCCAGACATTCTCCGAGAACCAGTCACAGCAAGGCAACCGCGGTGGCAACAATGCCAGCCAATCGGACAGCATCAATGTCATCGCCGAGCCCGGCGCCAACGCCATCGTGGTCAACGCCCCCGCCGATGCGATGCGGGAAATCCGCACGGTGATCGATCAGCTCGACATCCGCCGCGGCCAGGTGCTGGTGGAGGCAATCATCGCCGAAGTCAGCATGGACCGGTCGCGTCAGCTGGGCATCGACACGGCCGTGTTCGACGACAACACCGCGGTGGCCGGCAGCATTCTGGACAACAGCACTCTGGAAGCGATTCCAGCACTGGCGGGAAATGGCACGCCGCTCGGGCTGATCCAGCAGGGGCTGAATTTCGGCGTGGGTGATCTGAATTCAAATGGCACCAGCTTCGCGGTGCTGCTCAAGGCGCTGTCCGGCGATTCCAACACCAACGTGCTCTCCACTCCGTCGTTGCTCACCCGCGACAACGAGGAGGCCGAAATCCAGGTCGGCCAGGAAGTCCCGTTCATCACCGGCAACTTCACCAACACCGGCACGGGCGGCGGCACCGGCGGCAATCTCAACCCGTTCCAGACGGTGGAACGGCGCGACGTGGGTCTGACGCTGACGCTGACGCCGCAGATCAATGCCGGCAATACCATCCAGTTGACCCTGGCCCAGGAGATTTCCAGCATCGCCCAGGGCACGTCGGGCGCGGTGGATCTGATCACCAACCAGCGCACGCTCAACACCTCGGTCGAGGTCGAGAACGGCCAGATACTGGTGCTGGGCGGCCTGATCGACGACAACCTGACCGAATCCGAGCAGAAAGTACCGATCCTGGGCGACATTCCTCTACTCGGGGCGCTTTTCCGCTCGCGCGAAGTCGAACGCAGCAAGCGCAACCTGCTGAACTTCATCCGCCCGACCATCCTGCGCGGAGATGGCGCGGCCGGCTACTACACGCGCAAGAAGTACAACTACATGCGCGAACTGCAGCAGGAGCAGCAGAAGACCGGCATTCCGCTGATGCCAGATGATGCGCGGCCGCAACTGCCGCCGATCGAGCGCTACGAGGATGTCCCGGTATTCCCGGGCGACGGTGACGCCGAGGACGCGGAAAGCAGCGTGCCGCAGACCGGTAACGGTATCCGCTAGATCATGAGTGAACCGGTCCCCCACCTGCCGTTTGCCTTCGCCAAGCGCTACGGCCTGATGTTCGGCCGCGACACCGGCGAGGGCCTGGAACTCAACTGCATCAACGATGCCGACCCGGTCGCCATCGCCGAGGCCCGCCGCGTCGCGGGCCGGCCGCTGCATCTGCTGCCGGTGGCGCGGGATCAGTTCGATTCCCTGCTGCAGGCCAGCTACGAGGGCAACGCCAACGAGTCCATGCAGATCGTCGAGGGCCTGGAAGACGATGAAATGGACCTGTCCACGGCAGCCAAGGCGCTGTCCGAACCGCAGGACCTGCTGGAATCCGCCGACGACGCGCCGATCATTCGGCTGATCAACGCCCTGCTGACCGAGGCGATCAAGGAAAACGCCTCGGACATCCACATCGAGCCGTTCGAATCCCGCCTGACCGTGCGGTTCCGCGTGGACGGGGTGCTACGCGAGGTGCTGCATCCCCCGCGTCAACTCGCGCCAGTGCTGATTTCGCGCGTCAAGGTGATGGCGCGGCTGGACATTGCCGAAAAACGTCTGCCCCAGGACGGCCGCATTTCCGTGCGCATCGCCGGCCGCCCGGTGGACATTCGCGTGTCCACCATTCCTTCCGGCAACGGCGAGCGCGTAGTGATGCGCCTGCTCGATAAACAGGCCGGGCGGCTGGATCTGCCACAGCTCGGCATGCCCGAGGATACCCTGGCGGACATGGATGCTCTGGTGCACAAGCCCCACGGCATCATTCTGGTCACCGGCCCGACCGGCTCGGGCAAGACCACGACCCTGTACGCGTCGATCACGCGGATCAACGACCGCACCCGCAACATCATGACGGTGGAGGATCCGATCGAGTACTACCTCGACGGCATCGGCCAGACCCAGGTCAACACCAAGGTGGAGATGAGCTTCGCCCGCGGTCTGCGCGCCATCCTGAGACAGGATCCGGACGTGGTGATGATCGGCGAGATTCGCGACCTGGAAACCGCCGAGATCGCGGTGCAATCGTCACTGACCGGCCATCTGGTGCTGTCCACCCTGCATACCAACACCGCGGTCGGCGCCATCGCCCGCCTGCGCGACATGGGGGTCGAGCCGTTCCTGCTCGCCTCCAGCGTGATCGGGATCATGGCCCAGCGCCTGGTCCGGGTGCTCTGCCCGGACTGCAGGGTGCCCTATACGCCCGACCATGCCGAATGCAATCTGCTGGACGTTGATCCGGCCGACCCACCTCAGATCTACCATCCCGGTGGCTGCGAACACTGCAATAACAGCGGCTTTCGCGGACGTACCGGCATCTACGAGCTGGTCGTGGTCGGCAACGAGATGCGCACGCTGATCCACGACGAAGCCGCCGAGCATGTGCTGGAACAGGAAGCGCGCAAGCACACCGACAGCATGCGCGCCGACGGCCGGCGCAACGTGCTCAATGGCGTCACCACCCTCGAGGAAGTCCTCCGGGTGACCCGTGAAGAATAACCGCGTGATGCCCCGGCATCCCGGCCCGCGGACGACCTGACCATGGCAGCCTTCGAATACACGGCCGTGGACGCACGCGGCCGGGAGAAACGCGGGGTGCTGGAAGGCGATGCCCCGCGGGCGATTCGTGCCCAGCTCCGACAACAGGGCATGACGCCGCTGGACGTGCGGGAGGTTGCCGACCGCGCAGGCAAGCGCCGGCTGTTCCAGTTCGAACGCGGCATGCGGGTCACCGAACTGTCGCTGTTCACCCGGCAACTGGCCACCCTCGCCCATGCCGGCATGCCGATGGAGGAAGCGCTCAAGGCGGTGGCCGAGCAGACCGACAACGCCCGGTCGCAGCGCATCATCATCGGGGTGCGCTCCCAGGTGGTGGAGGGGCAGACCCTGGCGTCCGCGCTGGAAAAATTTCCCGGCAGTTTCGACGAGCTGTTCCGGGCTACCGTGGCCGCGGGCGAGCAGTCCGGCCGTCTGGACGAAGTGCTGGAGGGTCTCGCCGACTACGTGGAAGACCAGCAGGCCATGCGCCAGAAGATCATGGGCGCCCTGCTCTACCCGGCGTTCCTCAGCGTGGTAGCTATCGGCATCGTGATCGCCCTGCTGGCCACCGTGGTACCCGACCTGGTGCGGGTGTTCGAAAGCATCGACGCCGATCTGCCCGCTCTCACCCGGATTCTGATCGCCATGAGCGATTTCGTGCGGGCCTGGGGCTGGCTGATGGGGATTGGCGTGGGCGCCCTGGTGGTCGCGTTCCTCTGGGCAATGCGCCGACACAGCTTCAAGCGACGCTTTCATGCCGAGGTTCTGCGGCTCCCGCTGATCGGACGCTTTGCCCGCGGCGTGAACACGGCACGCTTTACCCGGACCCTGTCGATTCTGACCCGCAGCGGCGTGACGGCGCTGGATGCCATGACCATCGGTGCCGAAGTGGTCAGCAACATTCCCATGCGCGAGGCCATCAACCGGGCGGCGCGCAAGATCCGCGAGGGCGAGGCCATTCACCGGGCCCTGGGGGCGGAACGATTCTTTCCGCCCATCACCCTGCACATGATCGCCAACGGCGAGCTGTCGGGCGAACTCGAGACCATGCTGGCACGGGCCGCCGATCACCAGGAACGTGAAGTGGAAACCCTGCGCCAGGGTGTCATGGGCATTCTCGGGCCGATGGTGATCCTGCTCATGGGCGGACTGGTGCTGATGATCGTGCTGGCGATCCTGCTGCCGGTATTCGATCTCAATCAGCTGGTGCAATAGATTCGGAACACGCCCGGGCGGGCATGGTCCGTACGATTAAGCACGATAACAACGCGCCGGTTTGCGGCGCCATTCGGAGTCAATGATGCGCAGACAACTTCCCGCCCGCGTGGGCCGGCAACAGGGTTTCACCCTGATCGAGATCATGGTCGTCGTGGTCATCCTGGGGATTCTCGCGGCGATCGCCGTGCCCCGGATCATGGACCGGCCGGACGTCGCCCGGGTGACCAAGGCCAAGCAGGACATCCGCGTGATCGAAAGCGCCCTGCAGCTCTACCGGCTGGACAACTTCCAGTACCCCACCACCGAGCAGGGGCTGGAAGCGCTGGTCGAAAAGCCGACCACCCAGCCCGAGCCCCGGAACTGGAAGTCCGGCGGTTATCTCGACCGCGTGCCCACCGATCCCTGGGGCAATCCCTATCAATACCGAAATCCCGGCGAGCACGGCGAGATTGACGTGTTCACGCTGGGCCGGGACGGCCGCCCCGGCGGCGAGGAAATGGACAGCGACATCGGCAACTGGAATGCGGACGAGGCCTGATCAGGGCCGGCTCAGAGTCCACCGATGATGCGCCAACGCGGTTTTACCCTGCTGGAAATTCTGGTGGTGATGTTCATCATCAGCATCATCGTCGGCTTCGCCGTGCTGTCGATCGATGGCCGCGGCGGCGAGGATCGCCTCCAGCGCGAAGCCGAACGCATGGACGCGCTGCTGTCGCTGGCTGCCGACGAGGCGATCCTCTTCGGCAGCCAAATGGGGGTGGATTTCACCCCGGAGGGCTACCGCTTCCTGCGACTCCAGCAGGAAGGCTGGGTGCCGCTGGCCGGGGGACAGACGCCGCTGCGTCCGCGCGAGCTGCCCGAAGGCATCCGCCTGCGCTCGCTTGAGGCCGATAGCAACAAGGACCGCTTCGATCCGCTGGCGCCCGGCGGGGCGACAGACGAATCGGCCGACGAAGACGACGAGGACAGCGAGGAACGTCGGCGGCCCGATCTGCTGTTGCTGTCCAGCGGCGAGGTGAGCCCGTTCCAGTTCGAGTTGTCGTCCGAAAACGTCGCCGCCCGTTATCTGTTCGAAGGCAAGATCACCGGCGAGATCGAGATGCGGCGGGAAACGCCGGCCGGCACATGAGGCGGGGCCAGACCGGTTTCACCCTGGTGGAAGTGCTGGTGGCCACCGCGGTGCTGGCGGTGGCGCTGACCGTATTCATCACTGGCGGCACCCAGTACGCCGGGCATGCCCACTATATCCAGGAAAAGACCCTGGCCCAGTGGGTGGCCCGCAACCGCATGGTGGAATACGACACCAATCCCCAGTGGCCCGATACCGGCCGCGATGACGGCACGGTGGAGATGGGCGGTCGCGAGTGGGAATGGCAATCGGAAGTCGAGGAAACCCAGGATCCGGTCGTGCGCCGAGTCGATATCAAGGTGTTTCCGATCGATGCCGACACCGGCGATGCCGCGGATTCGCCGCTAACCACCCTCAGCGGTTTTCTCACCCAGCCCGCCGGCAGTACCGGCGCCACGACCACCACCCAGTGATGCGCCAGACCCACGGTTTCACCCTGGTCGAGCTACTGGTCGCGCTGGCAGTGTTCGGCATCATGGCCACCATGGCGTATGGCGGTCTGACCAGCGTGATCGACACCCGCGAGGGCATCGACCAGTCGCTGGCACGCACCCAGGCCCTGCAGACCACGCTGTTCCGCATGCAGAATGACCTGGAACAGACGGTCAGCCGGCCGATACGCGACGCCTATGGCGATCCCCAGCCGGCCATGGTCGGGTCGGCCGACACCGGCATCCTGGTGACCCGCACCGGCTGGTACAACCCGTTACAGGTGCCGCGTAGCAATATGCAGCGGGTCGGCTACCGCATCGACGAGGACGACAACCTGGTCCGCGTGCACTGGTCGGTGCTGGACCAAGCCCAGGACAGCGCCCCGGTCGAGCAGACCATGCTCGAAAACGTGGACACCATCGAATGGCGTTACCTCGACGCCAGTCGCGAGTGGGTCGACCGCTGGCCGCCACAATCCGCCGCCGGCAGTCTTGCCACCGGCCAGGACCCGGACGCGCCGCTGCCGATAGCGGTGGAACTGCGACTGGATACCGATCACTGGCAGGACATCCGTTTCCTGTTCCAGATCCCCGGCGCGGAATCATGAACCGGCAACGCGGCGTGGCCCTGCTGACCGCCCTGATGGTAGTGGCCCTGGTGGCCATGCTCGGCGCCGGCATGCTCACCCGCATGAACATCGCCATGCACCGGGGCGGCAACCTGTGGCTGGATCAACAGGCCCTCTGGTACGCAGTCGGGGTCGAAAGCTGGGTGGGCGAGATCCTGCGCCGTGACCGCGAGAACAATCAGACCGATACGCTCAAGGAACCCTGGGCCCAGCCGGTCGACTATCTGCCGATCGAGGGCGGCGCCATCTCCGGTCAGGTGATCGACTTACAGGGGCGCTTCAACATCAACAACCTGGCTGGCGGACAGGCCCAGCAGGCACTGGACCAGTTCATCCGCCTGATCCAGCTGGTGGGCGAAACCGACGCCGTCACCGCCCGCGCCGTGGCCCAGAGCACCCGCGACTGGATCGACGCCGACATCCAGCCGACCCTGCCGGACGGTGCCGAGGACGATTACTATCTCGGCCTGTCGCCCGCCTATCGCACCGCCAACCGGCCGATGACTGACGTGTCCGAACTGCGCAGCGTGCGCGGGATGAACGCCGAGCTGTTCCAGCGCCTGGCGCCGTATATCACCGCCCTACCCTCCGCCACCGCGGTCAACGTCAACACCGCACCGGCGCCGGTACTGGCCTCCATCGCCGAGGGCATTGACCTGGCAATGGCTACCGATCTGGTCGAGCAGCGCGAGGAAGCGGCCTGGGAAAGCGTGGAGGCCTTCCTGCAGAACGAAACCCTGGCCGGGCGCGAGATCAATGCCGAGAACCTGAGCGTGGCCAGCAGCTATTTCATGGCCAGCGGACGCGTATCGGTGGACCGGGTCAGCGTTTCCTTCGCCAGCGTGTTGCAGCGCGGCGACCGCGGCGGTACCCGGGTCATCCGGCATCAACGCAATGCCCTGTAACCGCGAACGCAGGCAGATGGCTGCGACCGGCCATCCGCCCGTGCGTCAACGGCCGCCGGACGGCCGGTTTCGGGTAGAATTCCGCCCGTGAGTGAATCCCAGGCCATTCTCGTAGACGCGCACGGTCAGCTGTACGCGGCGCAGGGCGACGGGCTGGTGCCGGCCGAGCCCGCCGACCTGCCGGCGGACGTAAGCCTGATCCTGGTGGTGCCCGGTGAGGACGTGCTGCTCTCGTCCGTGGACATCCCGCCGGTCCGTCAGGCCACCCGCCGCCGACAGGCGGTACGCTTTGCGCTGGAGGATCGGCTAGCCCAGCCGATCGACGAACTCCATATCGCGATCGGCCCGCGCACCCCGGGCGGCGAATTCCCGGCCGCGATCGCCGCCCATGACCGCATGGAAGCCTGGCTGGGCGCGATCGGCGAGCGGGCGCCACAGGTGGTGGCCATCGTGCCCGACTACCTTTGCTTGTCACTGCCGCATGAAGGCGAGGCCGCCCTTTACCTGGGCGACGACCGCGCGCTGGTTCGGATCGGCCCGTTCCGGGGGTTCGCCTGCGAGCTTTCGCTGGCCCCGGCCCTGTTGCGGCGCGGGGATGAAGACATTCCCCTGCATGTCGCCACCGACGGCAGCGACGCCGCCGACCAGATCATCGCTCGGCTGCGCGATCGCGGATTCACCGTGGAGCCGGCGACGACCACTGCTCCCGCGGCCGGTGCCGCCGGCCTTCTGCATGCCGCCTCGATCCGCCCACCGATCAACCTGTTACAGGATATTTACGCACCCCGCTCGGCCAGCGACGAGTGGCTGCGTCCCCTGCGGCCGGGACTGATCATGCTGGGCCTGTGGATCGTGCTGCTGCTGGCAGGGCAGGCCTTGGAATACCGCGAGCTTGCCCGCGAACAGGAGCAGATGCGGGCCTTTGCCGAGGCACAGTTCCGGGCCGCGTTTCCGGATGTGAATAACCTCAACAATCTTCGCCTGCAGGCTGAAAACGAGATCCGCCAGCTGCGCGCCCGCGAGGGCACCGCTGGTCTGTTCCCGCTGCTGCAGGCGGCCGCCGACGCGATCGGGCCAACCTCGGCGCTGACCATCGACTCGTTCCAGTTCCGCAACGGCGAACTGTTCCTGAGCCTGCGCGGTGATGACGTACAGAGCGTGGAAGCCCTGCGCAGCGGCTTTGCCGACAATCGCGTGGCGCAACTCGAAATCCAGAGCGCTGACGCCGGCAGCGACGGCGTCCAGATACGGGCGCGGGTCAGCCCGGCGGCATCATGAAGCAGTGGCTGGACAGTCTTGCCCCGCGCGAACGCCTGCTGGTACTCGGTGCCGGGCTGGTGGTGCTCGGGGCGGTATTCTTCCTGGCGGTCTGGGAGCCGCTGTACCAGGGCTCGGCGAAACTGGAAGACGAAATTCAGCGGGACCGCGAGCTGGCCGGCTGGGTGGCGGGTCTAAAGGACGAGGCCGAGCGTCTGCGCCAGCAGGCCAGCCGGCAGTCCATCCGGGGCCGGGATGACTCCCTGCTGTCCGTGATCGACCAGACCAGCCGTGCCAGCAACCTGGGCAACAGCATCCAGCGCATCCAGCCGGAAGGCGATGACCAGGCCGCGGTCACCGTCACCAACGCGGACTTCAACAGCGTGCTCCAGTGGCTGCGCGAGTTACAGCAACGCTACGGCGTGACCGTGGCCGCGCTCACGGTTAGCCGCGCGGATGAGGGCAACAGCATCGAAGCCCGCATGACCCTGCAGCGACCCGACGCATGAACTGGAAACACGTGATTCTGGCCGGGGTGCTTGCCCTGGTGGTCGGCCTCATCTGGCGCCTGCCCGCGCCCGTGGCGGCGGACTGGGTCCAGTCCGCGGTGCCGGGGCTGACGCTGTCCGGCACCAGCGGCACGGCGTTGTCCGGTAACGCGGCGCATGTGCTCTACGAGGACATCGCGCTCGAGGACGTATCCTGGCAGCTGCAGCCGTTGCGGTTGCTGCTCGGACAGATGGCCGTCCAGCTGTCCACCGCCACCGATGTTGGGCGTATCGAGGCTTCGCTGCGCCGCGGGTTCGGGGGCGGTCTCAGCGCCGGCCCGGTGGACGGTCAGGCGTCCCTGGCCTGGCTGGCCCGCCGCGCGGGCTACACCTTTGTGCCGCTCAGCGGCAGCCTGATCCTGTCGGTGGACAATGCCGAGCTCGACAACAACGGCGTGGCGCAGACGCTGTCCGGCCGCGTCCAGGCCCGCGGCCTGCAGTGGGATCTACTCAAGCCGCCGGCGTCGATCGGCAACTTCGTCGGCGTGGTGTCGGGCGAGGCGGGCGACCTGCAGCTGACCATCGAGGAAGCCGATGGCCCGGTGGATGTCGAGGGTGAGGCCACCCTGGCCGCCAACGGCGTCTACCGGCTGGATCTGCGGCTGCGCGCCCGGGCCGGTGCCGATGACCGACTGAAAAAGCTCATCGACCAGCTCGGCCGCCCGGATGATCAGGGCTGGTATCCGATCGTGGAGCGCGGTCGCTTGTAAGCTATAGCCAGATTCCCCGGTCTGGATAGTCATGAAACTGGCTTGGCGGCGGCGGCATGTGGATGCCAGCCGCACATGTTCCCTGACTCGATATCAGCGATGCTGGCGTGGCGCACTGTTCATGGTGGCTGTCCTGGTACTGTCCGGCTGCGGTCAGGGCGACCCAGCGGCAGGCAAGCTGCTGATTGCCGGTTCCTCGACCGTGGCGCCGCTGCTGGCCGAAATCGCCGCCCGTTTCGAGGCCGAACACCCGGGCACCGAGGTCGATGTGCAGGCCGGGGGGTCGTCCCGCGGCATCGCGGACGTGCGCCGGGGCCTGATCGATATCGGCGCCGCCTCCCGCGCGCTGGGTCCCGGCGAGGCCGGGTTGACCGAACATGCGATCGCCCGTGACGGCATCGCCCTGATCGTGCATCGATCCAACCCCGTCACCACACTGGATGCGGCGCAGGTACGCGCCATCTATACCGGTCGTATCGATGACTGGGGGGCGCTGGGTCTGCCCGCCGGCCCCATCACCGTGGTCAACAAGGCCGATGGCCGCGCCACCCTCACCCTGTTCCTGGCCCATTTCGACCTGGATGCGCCGGACGTGGTCCCGAATGTCGTCGTGGGCCACAACATGCAGGGCATCCAGTCGGTGGCCGGCAGTCCCGGGGCCATCGGGTATGTCTCAATCGGTGCCGGGGAGCAGGAGGCCGCGCGCGGCCAGCCGATCCGGTTGCTGCCGATGAACGGCATCAGCGCCGACAGCGACGCGCTTCGCGACGGGCGCTATCCGTTGTCCCGGCCACTCAACCTGATCACCCCTGGCGAGCCCACCGGTCTCGCCCGGCGCTTCATCGACTACGCCCAGTCACCGGCGGTCCATGACCTGGTCCGGCAGCTGCACTTCGTGCCGGCCGGACGCCCATGACCGCGGACCGGATGCTGGCCATGGGTCTGCGCGCCGGCGCTGCGCTGGCGGGGCTGCTGGTGGCTCTGATCTTCGTGTTCATGCTCAAGGAATCCGCCCTCAGCCTGCGGGAGATCGGCGTCTGGCGATTCGCCAGCGACGCCGGCTGGCATCCGACCGCGGACGCCGGCGCAGGCCGCTTCAATCTGCTGCCGATGCTGATCGGCACGCTGCTGACCACCGTTGGCGCGATTCTCATCGCCGCCCCGCTGGGCCTGCTTTCCGCCCTGTTCTGCCGCTTCTACGCCCCGTCGATTCTCGGCTCGCTCTACCGCCGCCTGATCGAGCTTCTGGCCGGAGTCCCTTCGGTGATCTATGGCTTCTGGGGCCTGGTGGTCCTGGTGCCCCTGATCGGGGCCTGGCAACCACCGGGGGCGAGTCTGCTGGCGGGTATGCTGATCCTCGCGGTAATGATCCTGCCCACGGTTGCCCTGTTCGCCGATGCGGCGCTGGGTGCGGTGCCCGCCGATCACCTGCGAGCCGCGGCCGCGCTGGGCCTGACCCGGGGCGCCATCATTACCGGGGTACTCCTGCCCGCGGCCCGGCCGGGCATCGGCACCGGCCTGCTGCTCGCGGTTGGTCGGGCAGCCGGCGAAACCATGGCCGTGCTGATGGTCTGCGGCAACGTCGTCCAGATTCCGGCACAGCTAACCGAGCCGGTCCGCACGCTGACAGCGAACATCGCCCTGGAAATGGCCTATGCCCTGGGCGACCACCGCGGGGCACTGTACGTAACCGGGCTGTTGCTGTTGCTGCTGGTGACATTACTGGTGGGCGCGTCGGCGCGTCTGCAGCGGGCTCATGGCTGAGGCGGCTATCCGGATCCACCGGACCGCCGGCGCCGCGGGGCGCGACCGCTGGCTGGCCTGTGGTGCCTGGATCAGCGCGATACTGGTCGCCGCGGTCTTCGTCTGGCTGCTGAGCGACCTGCTTCGCCAGGGCCTGGGCGAGCTGTCGTGGTCGTTTCTCAGCGGCCCGGTGCTCGATGCCGGCCGCGACGGGGGCATCGGTCCGATCATCGTCTCCAGCCTGCTGATTCTTGGCGTGTGCCTGGCCGCGGTGATTCCGCTGGGGCTGGCCGCGGCAATCTGGCTGGCGGAATACACCCGCCGGGAGGACCACGCCGGCGCCACGGTCCGTCGCAGCCTGGACGTGCTGGCCGGGGTTCCCTCGATCGTCTTCGGGCTGTTTGGCAACGCCTTCTTCTGCGTTTTTCTGGGCATGGGCTACTCGATCGCCGCCGGCGGCCTGACCCTGGCCTGCATGGTGCTGCCGTTGTTCATCCGCGCCACCGAACAGGGATTGGCGGCGGTGCCGGACAGTTATCGCGCGGCCGGTGCCGCCGCCGGCCTGCGGCGCCACACCCTGCTGCGGGTCATACTGCTGCCGGCGGCAATGCCGGGCATGGTGGTCGGGCTGGTGCTGGGCATCGGGCGGGCGCTGGCGGAAACCGCGGCCCTGCTGTTCACCAGCGGCTACGTCACCCGCCTGCCGGATTCACTCGGTGATTCCGGCCGCGCGCTGTCGATTCACATCTATGATCTGTCGATGAATGTCTCCGGCAGCCTGGATCAGGCCTTCAGCACCGCCCTGGTGCTGATCAGCCTGCTTTTGGTCATCAACCTGGCCGCGGGTCTGGTGGGCCGCCGCCTGCAGCAACGCGCCCTGGCCGTGCAATGAACCGCACCGCCGCCATCGACGCTACCCGGGATTGGTCAACGCGGGACGCCGCAGGCAACCCGGCCGCCGCCATCATCGAAACCCGGCAACTGGGCGTTCGCTACGGCACGCAGACGGCGCTGGCCGGTGTCGACATGCAGCTGCGGCGGGGACGAATCACCGCCATTATCGGGCCCTCGGGCTGTGGCAAGAGCTCCTTCCTGACCTCCCTGAACCGGCTTACCGACCTGATTCCAGGCTGTCGGGTGGATGGCGAAATCCATCTCGACGGCGAATCCATCAGCGGCGATGCGGTGGATCTGGTGGCCCTGCGCCGCCAGGTCGGCATGATCTTCCAGAAACCCAATCCATTCCCGCTATCCATCGCCCGGAATCTGGATCTGCCGCTGAAGGAGCTGGGCCTGCGCAGCGCCGCCGAACGCCGCGACCGGACGGTCTGGGCGCTGGAGCAGGCGGGGCTGTGGTCGGAGGTGGCCGATCGACTGGACGCCCCCGCGCTGAGTCTGTCCGGGGGCCAGCAGCAGCGCCTGTGCATCGCGCGAGCCATTGCCCTGGCGCCGGCGGTGCTACTGATGGATGAACCCTGCAGTGCACTCGATCCCATTGCCAGCGAACGCATCGAGGCCCTGATTCAGGAACTGAGCGGCCACTACACGGTACTGGTAGTCACCCACAACCTGGCCCAGGCCCGGCGCATCGCCGACGACACCGCATTGTTCTGGCTGCAGGACGGGGCTGGCCGGCTGATCGAGATGGGTGCCACGGCGCAGATGTTCGAGCAGCCCCGTCACGAGTTGACGCAGGCCTACGTCAACGGGCGGTGTTGTTAGGGCCTACGCGCTGGCCGAGAACCGCGACTCCGGCAGATCGGACTGGTAGAGGTAGTCGCGGGCAATCGGCACGCTGTCGTTGGCATCCGCCATCTGGCACTGGAATACCACCAGTTCGCCCCAGGTAAACAGCGCCTCGCAGGCCTGCAGATAGAATTCCCAGGTGCGGCAGAACGGTTCGCCCAGCCGCTCGTGAAACTCCCCGCGAACCGCCTGGAACCGCTGGTGCCAGGCCCGCAGCGTCAGCGCGTAGTGACGCCGCCAGACTTCCAGATCGGATAGCACCAGCCCGCTTCGCTCCAGCGGCCCGGCGACTTCAGACAACGCCGGAATGTAACCGCCCGGAAAGACATGCCGGGAAATCCAGCTATCGCTGTCCACCGGCGGTCCGGAGCGCCCGATGGTGTGCAGCAGCACCCGGCCGCTGTCGGCGAGCATGCCGGCGACCGCATCGAAGAACACCGGATACTGCGGCCGGCCGACATGCTCGAACATGCCAACGCTTACGATGGCGTCGTAGCAGCCACGGTGCTCGCGGTAGTCGCGCAGAAAGAACTGCACCCGCTGCGTCATGCCACGCTCGGCCACCCGCCGGCAGGATTCCCGATACTGGTCATCGGACAGCGTCAGGCCATCGACATGAACGTGACGGGTTTCGGCGAGGTGGCAGGCCAGCCCACCCCAGCCGCTGCCGATATCCAGTACCCGGTCACCCGGCCGCAGACAAAGCTTGCGGGCGATGTGCTCGCACTTGGCCTGCTGGGCCGCTTCCAGTGTCATGCCCGGGCGCGGGAAGTAGGCGCAGGAATAGTGCAGTTCGGGGTCCAGAAACCGTCGAAACAGATCGGCATCCAGGTCGTAGTGTGCCTGCACATTGCGCCGCGCCCGGCGTCGTCCATTGCGTTCAATCATTAGTCGATGCAGACGCCGCAGCAGGCGCGTGCCCGGGCCGTTGTTGCCGGCGGAACCACCCGGCACGTTGAGGAAGTAAAGCTGGAAAAGTGGCAGCAGGCCCTGCCCCTCCGGCCACCAGTCGCCCTCGACATAGGCGTCGCCAAGGGCGAAATCGGGGTTGCGCAGAATCCGGTTCAATACCCCGCGACTGCGCATGGTGATGGCTGCCTCGGGCTTACCGTCACCCAGGCGGATGGTCTGCCCCGACTGCTGCAGGTGAATGCGCAGGCAGCCGTGCTGAATCAGACGTTGCAACCAGTCCAGACGCATGACGTCATTTCCGTGCCGCTTCTGATACCTATCCTGACAATCGAAAATACCATGCGTTGCCAGCGACCGCCACCAGTGCGCTTTGCGTAGAATGGCGCCGTACCAACCGGGAGACACACCACCATGATCGGCCGTCAATCCATTGCGTTATGGCTGGTCGCCGCCGTCGGCTTCGGCCTGATCGGCTACGGCGGCTATCTCTGGATCAGTTACGAACCGCTGGACCAGGGCGGTGTCGATCTGGCCGTGGAGTTCGCCTACCAGGCGGACCTTGCCCGCATGCAGCAACAGGTCGAGGACTTCGAGGCCAGCGATCAGTGGGAGGAAACCCGGCGTGCCGCCCTGCGGGAAGAAGTGCTGAACTCCGTGAACGAACCCCGGGCACGCGGCCAGTCTTTCATGATCGCCGGGGTCGGCGCGCTGATCTTCAGTCTGGGGCGGCTGTTTCTGGTGCCGCTGGCCCGGCGTCCGGATTCGGGCTGAACGCCCGCCAGCCACGCAGCATGGGGTAGTAAAGCCCCAGCCGGATCGGCCGGTCTTCGACCGCTGTAAACAGCCGGGCATAGTCCTCGAGCTGCTGCCGGTAACGCTGCTGTTCACGGTCGAGAAAGGCTTCGGTGTTCCCGCCCTCGTGAACGCCAGTCTTGTAGTCGACGATCCAGCGCACGCCGTCGGCGACAAAACAGCGATCGATCACGGCATGCACCAGGCGCTTGTCGACGAACCCCGACAACGCGTACTCGCAACGGGCCTGCTCATGATCGCTCAGCAGCCAGCGGCCGCACTCGTCGCTCAAAGTGGCTGCCAGCGCGGCGTGCACCCGCTCGGCGAGCTTGCCAACACGATCGCGGGCAATGCCGGTTTCCGCCAGCGCCGCCGCCATCGCGGGGCGTTCCGTATCCAGGCGCGATCGGTCCCAGTTGCCGAGGCCGGTCTGCGCGATCCGCTGCAGCCAGCGATGCACGATGGTGCCCACGTGACGGGCTTCCTGACCGGCCCAGTCGAAGGTGACCACCCCACCGGCGGCGGCCCGATCCGGCACCGATACGGTCCCCACCGACAGACCCGCCGGCGGGTCCGGCAGCTGCCAGTCCGCCACCAGCCGGCGCGGCGGCGGTACCGCTCGGTTCCCGCCCGTTGCCGCGGCGCCGGGTTCCACGATCCCGGCAACGCGGTCCGCCAGTGCCGGCCACAGTCGGGCAAGCAGGCTGCCGCTGGCGGGCTTGCCGGCCTCGCCGTTTACGTGGCCCAGCAGATGCAGCCGCTGGCGGGCGCGGGTGGCCGCCACGTAAAGCAGCCGGGTGTCCTCCAGACGGGCCTTTTCCTTGTCCAGCCCCCGCAGATAATCGGCGATCGGGTCCCGGCGCTGATCCACCCCTGCGATCGGGGCCAGTAGCAGCTCGCTGCGGCCCTCGCCGTCCAGCGGATCTCCGGGCAATTCGGTCCAGGCCAGCAATGCTGGATCATCCTGGCCGGTGCGGCGACCCAGGCCTGGCACCAGCACCAGATCGAACTCCAGGCCCTTGGCCTTGTGCAGCGTCATCACCTGCAGGTTGGGATCGGCGGCCGGGTCCGGCGGTGCGAACAGGCGATCCACGCGGTCTGCCAGCCGGGCGAAATCGGCAATGTCGCCGCCCTCGTCTAGGTCGTCGAGCAGATCGAAATAGGCGCCGGCCGCGTCCAGCGCCGCGTGATCGGCGGCGGCCGCCGGTCCGCCCAGCGCCAGCCAGGTGCCTTCCACCCAGCGCCGCAGGCCGCGCCGGCCTCGCTCCGCCAGCGCATCGGCCAGCACAGCCGCGACCCGATCCGCGCGTGATCGACTAACCGGTTGCAGGAGCGCGCGGGCATCGGCATCCAGCAGGTGGGCGGGCACGCTGGCGTCGTCGTCGCCCGGGGTCAGCGTGAGCAGATCGGTCAGGGACAAACCGCACCATGGCGCCCGCAGGACGGACAACCAGCTCAGCCGGTCCGCCGGATGCAGCAGCGCCCGTGTGAGCGCCTGCAGATCGCGGACCACCGGCCGGTCAGCCAGCGCGTCGAGCTCCACCGCCTGGGCCCGCAGGCCCGCCGCCGCCAGGCGCGGCATCAGTCGCGCCACATGCGTGCGTCCGCGCACCAGTACCGCAATGCGCAACGTCGGATCCGCCAGCCGGGCAGCGCGGATGATCTCGGTCATGCGCCCGGCCTCGGCGTCCGGATCCCGCGCATCGAAGACATGCAGCTGTACTGCGTCGTCCGGCAGCGCCGGCTGCTGCGGCTCGGCCGGGGCATAGGCAACCGCCCCGGCGGCGGCATTCTCCTCATCCGGGCCCGGCATCAGGTCGGGAAACACCCGGTTAACCCAGTCGATCACCCCCGCCTGCGATCGGAAATTGGCGGTCAGGCGGCAGAAACCCAGGGACACCCCCCCCAGCCCCTGCGCTGCGGCCTGTAGGAACAACCCGACTTCCGCCTGCCGGAAACGGTAGATCGACTGCATCGGGTCGCCCACCAGGAACAGGGTGCGCCCGTCTTCCGGCTCCCAGCCGGCGACCAATTGTTCCAGCAGGCGGAACTGGGTCAGCGAAGTGTCCTGGAATTCGTCCACCAGCAGGTGCCGGATGCGATGGTCCAGCGCCAGCGCCAGATCGGTGGGCGCCTCGGGACTGCCCAGCGCCCGCTGGGCGCGCAGGGTCATTTCGATGAAATCGACCTCACCGCGTTCGGCGAATACCAGCTGCAGGTGCCCGGCCGCCAGCTTCAGCAGCATCAGCAATGCCTCGATCAGTGACCACTGCGCGTCGGTGTAACCCGCCGGCGGCAGCGCGGGCACCGCGGCCAGGGAGTCGCCCAGGCCGGGAACCGCGGCGAGTTCCTCGATCAGGGCAGTCATCCGGGCCTTCATGTCCTTCGCCAGATCCGGGTCCGACGCGTCCTTGGGCGCGACGAAGCCGGTGTTGCGATCTAGTCGTTTTCGCCAGGCGCCATCCTTTGTCATCAGCAGGCCGTGCAGTCCCTGCCACAGCAGCACACCCTCCGGGTCGGCTTCCGGGAGTCCGCGCAGGCCGCGCAAGGCGGCCACCGGGTTGTCGCCCTGCCCGCCCGCATCCAGGCTGGCCGCGGCATAGCGGGCCAGCGTCGCCAGTTCGGCCACGCAGGCGCCAGGTATCCGGTCGACCACGCGGTCGAGTCCCAGGCAGAGTTGCCGCCGCAGCCCCGCCTCCAGCTGCGGCCGGGTCAGGCGCAGGTCGGTCTCGTCGGCCACCAGCCGCAACCACTGATCGCGGTGGCCGAGCATGGCGGCCAGTAGCCCTTCCACCCGGTCCAGATCGTTGCCCAGGTGGGTCAGCAGCCGGGCCACCGCGTGCCGCCATTCGTGACCCCGTTCGAGCTCGCCCAGCAACCGGCGCGCCGCCTCGTGGTAGAGCTCGGCCGGGGCCTCGGTAATGCCCGGCTGCGCGCCAAAGGCAGACAGCATCGGCATCTGGCGGGTAATGCCCGCGCACAGGGCATCCAGGGTCTGAATCCGCAACCGTCCGGGATACGCAGCCAGGTCCCAGCCGCGGGCATCGCTGTGCCGGGCGGCGGCCCGGGCCAGCGCCTGCGTCCGCCGATCGTGCTCGGCGGCTGGTTCCGGACCGTCGGCCGCCTCCATGGCCGCGATCAAACGCTGGCGCATTTCCCCGGCGGCCTTGCGGGTGAAGGTCAGCGCCACCACCTCCTCGGGCTCCTCGACCGTGGCCAGCAGCGCGAGAAACCGCTGGATCAGCAGCGCCGTCTTGCCCGAGCCGGCCGGCGCCTGAACGATCAGGCTGCGGGCCGGGTCGATGGCGCGGGCGCGTTCCGCGGCATCGGCCGTCATGCGTCCACCTCGGCCGATGCCAGGTCGTCTTCCCCGGTGCCCGCTTCGTGAATCCGGCAGAGCGTGGCAAGATCACAGGTGCGGCAGGTGGCGCTACCGTTTTTCGGGTCCACCGCCGCGTCGCCCTCGCGGAATGCCTTAGCCAGGCGGGTCAGCACGACCTGCCAGTCGTCGAGCTGGCGCGCCCAGTCCTCGGCCGATCGGTGCTGGGCTCCCCTCGGCCCTTCGTCGCCGCAGACCATCCCGCAAAAGCCCGGATCGTCCGCCCGGACGCGCGCGGCCAGAACGCCGGTGACCGGAGTATCCGCCACCAGGGCGTAGACCGGCAGCTGCGGCTGATCCGGACGATCGCCATCCAGGAACGCGTTGCCGGCGATGCGTCCGGTCTTGTAGTCGATCACCAGATGGCTGCCATCGGCCAGCCGGTCCACGCGGTCCAGCCGCAGGCTGATCGACAGGCCTGCCAGTTCGATGGTGCGGGGCTGTTCGCGCGCCACCACCGTGAACGGCGGCCGTTGCTGTTCCTGCGCCAGCCAGGTTCGCAGCAGACGCTGCAGGGTATCGGCCTCTACCGCCTTGAGCCGGTCGGTGTAGGTGCGCGGGCGGCGCCGGGCCAGCCGGTCCATCGCATCGGCCACGACATCGGCAATCAGCCCTTCCAGTGCCACGCTGTCGCGCGACAGCAGCGTGCGCTGATCCCCCAGCTGACGCCACAGCCGTTCCAGCGCCTGATGCACCAGCTGCCCGCGATCGCGGGCGTCCGGGCCCGTGCGCGGTTCCTCGAGCGCCCGGGCGCCGAGCCGATAGCGCGCCACCGCCTGGAATGGGCAGGCCGACTGCGAGGCCAGCATCCCGGTGCCGCCGTCGGCCGGTCCGGCCGGAAATTCCGGCACCCGGTCATCGCGGAATGATTCGGTCGCCTGGCAGGCATGGACGAGATCCCGAAAATCCAGCAGACCCGAGTCATGCGCCGGCGGTTCACGAACGGGCCATTGCCGGATCAGCGGGCTGGGCCCGATGGCGCGATCCTCGCGCCGCGCCGGATGGCTGGCCACCAGATGCGTGGCCGAATCCTGCAGGCGGGCCAGTTGCCGGCGGGCATAATCCAGTTCCCGCGCCGGGGTGGCGTGGGGCATGTCCGCCTGGCGCTGGCGGTGCAGCGGCAGCCAGGGATTGGGCCGCGCGGGTGCCGGCCAGCGCTCGTCATCGACCCCCACAACCCAGAGATAATCGAACGTCTGACCGGCGGCTTCCAGCGGGCCCAGCACCTGGATCGGCCGGTCCGGCTGACGCGGCTGGAAAGGCAGCTCCGCCGCCATCCGCTGCAGCCGGGCAAGGGCCGGTTTCACCGCCATCGGTTCCGCCACCGGGTCCAGCGATGCAAAGCGGTCCAGCAGCCCGCCCCATGCCTCTGTGGCCTGGAATTCCTCGGTGGTCCGCGGCCGTTCTCCCGGCCAGCCGGCGGCGGTCAGGCACTGCGAGAACCGGGCCGCCCAGGCGCCGGGGTGTTGGCGTCCCGCCGATTCCCGGTGATGCACGAACAACCGTTGCAGCAGATTCACGAAGTTCGGGGCCACCGCCTGGTCGGTGGCGTCAGTCTGTGCTCGCGCCATGCCCAGCAGGTCCGACAGCCAGATCTCCCGCTCCCCGCGCCGGCGCAGGCGCGCGTCGAGCCGGGCCCGGGCGTCCGCCTCAGCCAGGCCGCCTTCCAGGTAGGGCGAACGCAGCAGCGTGCCGAGTTCGTTGCAATCGATCACGCCAGCCATCAGCCGCAGGATGTTGAACGCCCCGCGTACCAGCGGATAGCCCGCCAGCGGCGGCCCCAGCGAGACGTTGAAGGCGCGTTCCCGGCGCGGCTGGCCCGGCAGTACCCGGCCGGGATGGAGGATATCGGCGAATACCCGCATGACCCGGCGTCGCTGGGACGCCAGATCGCCGACCACCACGCCGATGCGGGCCGCCGGATCCACCTGCAGACAGTCGCGCGCCCAGGCGGCGGCGTGCGCCAGTTCTCCCGCTTCGTCGGCAAGCGCCAGTCTCTCGGCGGACTGGTTGCGCCCCGCCGGTTCATGCCGACTGACCGTCACACCGGCGCGGGCCATGGCGTTGAGCAGGCGCTGCTGCTGCGGGGTGAGTTCATCGAAACCGGCCAGAATTACGCTGATAGGCAGCACCAGCTGATCGCGCTGGATGCGTTCCGCCAGCGCGGTCGGCAGCCGCGCCTCGTCGAGCCAGCCATGCCGGCCGCACTGCTGTTCGAAACGCCGCGCCCAGCGCCCGAAGGCTCGCGCATCGTCGCCCACCGGCTCGTCAGCGGCCGGAATCTCGATTTCCCAGTCCCGGGCCAACTGCCAGGCGTCGGCCACCTGGGCCGCCGTGCTGCCGATGCCGAGCAGGCCCTCACCGATGCCGGATTCCCGGATCACCCGTTCCCAGACCAGCCGCGTCTGGGTGGCATCCAGCAGGATCCGCGGAGAACGCTCGGCGTGGCTGCCCTGCCACAGCGAGATCAGCCACGCGCTCCAGGGCAGGATGGTCGGCGTGGGCCAGGCACCCTGACCCGCTGCCTGCTGGTGGCGGGCGTAATCATCCTGCAGCGCCCGGGCCAGGCGACGGTTGCCGGTCACCAGCACCGCGCCGTTGTCCAGGGCTTCGAGCAGTTTCTGATCCATCGCGGGTCCGGCTGGTAACGGCTCGAGTCTATCAGCCAGGCGGTCGCTGGCCGATGCGTTATCCTCCCGGATTAAGCCGTTTTGCCCGACCGCCGTCATGTCTCGCTCCCAGCTTCGGTTCTCCTTGTCGTGTGTATCGTCCCGGCGGAGTCGCCCGGCATCCCGAGTCGGACGCTTGACCGCCAACCCGCCGCATGCCTGAAAGACAGACCAGCGTGTTGCCTCGGCAACCGGGCCTGTTGGCCTGGCTGTTTTTGCTGCCCCCCGATCAGCGACGGCCCTGGCCATGGCGGCTGGACGCGCTGGCGCGGCGCGGCAGCGACTGGCTACTCCGCCGTCTGGACGTCGGTGCCCCGGCATCGCCCGGCCGCATTATCTGGCGTCTGTTCCTGCGGTCCCCGCAACAGACCGCCAGCAGCAGCGTCATCCGAGCCGGCCGTCGCGTCGAGCGACGTCTGACCGGTTTCCTGAGTCGAATACCGGGTCTGCGCGAGCGACAAACTAAACGGGATGCCAGCGGCCTGGACGGCCTGCTGGCGGACGTCACCCTGCGTCACGCATGGCTGCGCTGGCTGATGATCGGTATCGCGCTGGTCCTGGCAATTGTGGTCGCCAGCACCCCGATGAACTGGCAACAGCAGATGTGGTTCGGCGGCGGCCTGTTCGTCATCGCCCTGCTGTTGCGCAACCGTACCGGGCGGGCAGCCACACTGGTTCTGATCTCGTTTTCGGTGATCGCCTCGCTGCGCTATTTCTGGTGGCGGGTGAATTATTCGCTGGACCTGGGATCGCCGGTCGAGATATTCCTCGGTCTCGGCCTGTTCGGGGCGGAGTGCTATGCCCTCATGATTCTGCTGCTCGGTTACCTGCAATCCGCCTGGCCACTGCGCCGGCAACCGCTGGCGCTGCCCGACAACCCGGACGAGTGGCCGACGGTGGACGTGTTCATTCCTACCTACAACGAGTCGCTCGACATCGTGCGGCCCACGGTTTTCGCCGCCCAGAATCTGGACTGGCCGGCCGACAAGCTGCGTATCTACCTGCTGGACGACGGGCGCCGCGAGGCCTTCCGCGAGTTCGCCGAAGCCACCGGCGTCACCTACATGACCCGATCCGACAATCACCACGCCAAGGCCGGCAACCTGAACCGGGCCCTGGCTCGCAGCGACGGCGATTTCGTGGCCATCTTCGACTGCGATCACATGCCCGTGCGCAGTTTTCTGCAGACCAACATGGGCTGGATGCTGGCGGACCCCAAGTGCGCCCTGGTGCAGACACCGCATCACTTTTTCTCGCCCGATCCGCTCGAGCGCAATCTGGGTACCTTCAGGCGGGTGCCCAATGAAGGCCGCCTGTTCTACGGCCTGATCCAGGACGGCAACGACCTCTGGAACGCCACCTTCTTCTGCGGCTCCTGCGCCATCCTGCGGCGCGGCCCGCTGGAGGAAGTGGGCGGCATCGCGGTAGAGACGGTCACCGAGGACGCCCACACTGCGCTGAAACTCCACCGGCGCGGCTACAACAGTATTTACGTCAACGTCGTGCAAGCCGCCGGCCTGGCCACCGAGAGTCTGGCCGGACATGTCGGGCAGCGGATTCGCTGGGCCCGCGGCATGGCGCAGATCTTTTCCGGGGACAACCCGTTTCGCGGTGGCGGGCTGACGCTGTTCCAGCGACTCTGCTACAGCAACTCCATGCTGCATTTCCTGCACGGCATCCCGCGGCTGGTGTTCCTGACCGCTCCGCTGGCCTACCTGTATTTCGGCTTGCATGTGTTCAATGCCGAAGCGGTGGTGATCGCCGCGTTCGCCCTGCCGCATCTGGCCCAGGCGATGCTGGCCAACTCGCAGATGCAGGGACGGTTCCGTCATTCCTACTGGGCCGAGGTGTATGAGTCCCTGCTGGCCTGGTACATCACGCTGCCCACCACACTGGCCCTGATCAATCCGCGCCTAGGCAAGTTCAATGTCACCGCCAAGGGCGGTCAGGTCAGTGAGAGTTATTTCGACTGGCGTATTTCCGTCCCCTTCATCGTGCTGATGCTGCTGGGGCTGGGCGGTTTTTCTCTGGGCATCCTGTGGCTGTTCATCGGACCGCCCGAGGAAACCGCGACCGTCCTGCTGAATCTGGCCTGGACCAGCTACAACCTCATCATCCTGGGTGCTGCGCTGGGGGTGGCACGAGAACATCGCCAGCTTCGGCGTACCCACCGGGTGGACTGGCAGGAGCCGGTCCGGCTGCAGTTCCCCGACGGCAGGACCGTGGACTGTGAATCGCTGGACTTCTCGCTGGGCGGCATGCACCTGGCGCTGCCCGAGCCGTTGAACGTTGAGCGCGGTGTCCCCGTTTCGGTCAACCTGCCCCGCGGTGGTCCCGACGCGGTGTTCCCGGCCCGGGTGGTAGTCCGGCGCGACGACCATATGCGGGTCGCTTTCGAGTCCCTGTCCCTGGCGCAGCAGCGCACACTTGTGGGCTGCACCTTCAGCCGGCCGGATGCCTGGGAGGGCTGGGACGATACCGCCGTGGTCGACCGGCCGCTATCCAGCCTCCGGGATATTTTCTATTTTGGTTTGAGAGGTTACGGGCTGATGTTCGCGCGCCTTTTCGGCATTCATCGGCGTGTCCGGCTGGCGCGCCGCCAGTACACCTCCCGGACGGTCTGACATGGGCTGGTGGGCTTTCTATTTCCTGACCAAGCTGGCGGCATTCGCCAGTGGCAGCATCGGCTTCCACTGGCGTCTGAATCTCGCGCTGGCCCTGTTCGTCCTGCTGCCGCTGCAGGGCGCGCGGCGCTGGGTTCAGCAGATCATCGCGGTGGCGGCCGGCATCGCCCTGCTCTACCACGATGCGCATCTACCGCCGGTCTCGCGGGTAGTCGGTCAGCTGGGCGTCCTGGCCGATTTCGATCTGACCTACATGCTGGAACTGGCGGGCCGTTTCATCGGCCCGCTGGATATCCTGCTGATCGCCGCACTGGCTCTGGGTTATTGGCTGCTGTCAGCCAAACTGCGGATGTCCAGCTTCGCGTTGCTGGGTATTCTGCTGGTACCGACCATACCGATGGCCACCTCGCTGCTGCAGCCGACGACCGCGCCGACAATAGCGCAGGCAGGCAGTTCGGCCGGAGTCGCCGCCGGCACCGTCAACCAATCGCCGGAAGCAGAGCTCGAAGCCTTCTACCAGGCGGAGTCGCAGCGGCGCGCGATCCTGAATCCGGCCACCAGGCAGGCCCAGCCTTTCGACCTGGTGTTCCTGCACATCTGTTCGATGGCCTGGGACGATCTGGATCTCTACGGCATGGCCGACCATCCGCTGTTGCAACGTCGGGACATCGGATTCGAGGCGTTCAATACCGCAGCCACCTACAGCGGCCCCGCCTCGCTGCGGCTGATGCGGGCGGCCTGCGGGCAGCCGCCCCACGATGCGCTCTACAGTCCGGCCGAGGACGGTTGCCTGGTGTTCGAGCAGCTGGAGGCGAATGGCTTCCGGCCCCAGCTGATGACCAACTGGGGGGATTCGGCCGCCGCTCACGACTTCATCCCCAACCTGCGCAAACTGGGTGGCCTGGATGCACCCCAACGATCCTTCGGCGATGCGCCGGTAACCATGCGCACCTACGACGGCGAAGCACTCTACTCCGACGATGCCCTGCTCGACGCCTGGCGGGCGGATCGACGACAGAATCCCGACCAGCCGGTGGCACTGTACTACGACACCACCAGCCTCCATGACGGCAACCGGCTGGTGGAGCAGCCGCGGGCGTCGAGCATCGCCACCTATCCCGACCGCATGCGCCGGCTGCTGGATGATCTCAATGCTTTCATCGACGCTCTGGCAACCGCGGATCGGCGCACGGTGGTGGTCATGGTGCCCGAGCATGGCGGGGCCATGCGGGGCGACGCACTGCAGATCCGCGGCCTGCGGGAGTTGCCCACTCCGGCCACGACCCTGGCGCCGGTCGGCATTTACTTGCTGGGCGGCGATGCACCGCCGCGGGAACCCGTGCGGGTCGCGTCTCCCACCAGCTATTTCGCCCTCGGAACACTGCTCGAACGCTTTCTGGCGGAAGACCCCTTCGCCGATGACGCACCGCCGCTGTCGCGCTATACCGAGAATCTGCCGGCCACCCGGCCGGTGTCGGTGAACGAGGGGGTGGTGATCATGCGCGCCGGCGACAAGTACTGGCGGCGCGACGTCAACGGCAACTGGAGCGTGCTGGAAACCGGTCTCGGCCGCGGCGGCGACCTGCTGAATCAGTCGGCGGTGCCGCTGTCACCAACCGCGACGATTACCAGTCCCGATACGGACCAATCCGTTGCGGCGGCACCCTGAGCGACCGGGTCCCACTACCCAGATTGTGACGCAAATAGATGGTGAAGAAATCGGGCTCGTAGAAATCCGCCCGGTTGATGGCGTATCGGGCGCCGATCGCCATCCCCTCGGTCAACGCGTATTCCGCTGAGACGTCCAACTGCACACTGGTGCCGCTACCCGAGCCGCCGGCGTAAACCGGGGTTTCGCCGGCCGCCCGCGCTGCCGTCTGCAGACCCGGGCGGTCCGGATAGTAATCGGCATCGTCCTCGCGCGATCGGGTGTAAGCGGCGCCAACCTGCACGCTATAGCTCCAGCGGTTGATACCGCCCTGCAGGAATACCGGCAGCGAGAACGTGGTGAAGGCCTGCGGGCTGTAATAGCCGCCCTGACCAAAGGTGTAGAACCGCTGGTTGAGATCATAGGCCCAGTGGCTGGCATAGGCCCCCAGCGACAGACTCAGCCCCGGCCGGCGGTAGACCTCCCGGCTGGCGCGAGCCTGGGCGATTACGCCCTTATTGTCGGGGATGTTCTCGCCGGTTATCCGGTGCGGATACAGTGACAGGGCGTAACTGTAGGTCGCCTCGTAGCGTGCCAGCCCCAGTTGCAGGCCATCGGCCCGGGCTGCGCCCCAGAACTGTCCGCTGACCGGGTCGGTATCCCCCGCGTACGACAGGAAGGTGCTGGTTACCGCCCGGCGGCTCACGCCCGCCTGCCACTGATGCCGGCCGACCCGGCCGGTGTAGCGGATCCCGCCGACCAGGAAGGGCTCCGGAAACCCCAGCGGGGTCGTGCCCAGGTCCAGCCGCCAGTGATCGCCCTCGTAACCCAGGCCAACCCCCAGTCCGGTTTCCTCGGTCTCCGGTTGCGGGAAGAACGGGTCGCGGCCGCCGGCCGACAGAGTGGCAAACTGGCCGAAGTCCACGGCATCGCCGGCGGTCAGACGACCCACCCCCATCCGGGTCGCGTCCAGCTTCAGCACCAACTGATCATCCCAATTGACCGGATGACGCCACTCGAGCATGGCGGTGGCCAGCCGGCGGTCGGAAATGCCGGCAACGCCAGGCACCGTGGCCAAATCGAATCCGCCCGCCAGCAGTGCCTGGCGACGGTCACGAACCGCCTGGGCCCGGGAAGCCAGATCCGGTTGCTCAGTCGGCGGCGCCTGCGCCTGGGCCTGTTCCAGGAGGGTCAGTGCATCGGCCGGCCGATCCTCGGCCAGCGCCTGATCGGCTGCCGCCGCGGTGACCCGATAATCGGAGGGCGGCCGATCCTGCAACGTCGCGAGATAGGGATTGGGCGCGGGATCGGCCGGCGCGGCACGCCATGCCTCGGCAACCGCCAGTTGCTCGTCGAGGGTGCCGGCCGACGACCAGGCCCGGTCGAGCTGATCACGCGCTGCCGCTGGCCGGTCCGCCTGATACAACGATTCTGCGTAGGCAATGCGATCGGTCAGCACCGCCGCCGGCCGGTCGACGATCAGGGCGTACTGTTCCGCCGCCCTGCCGGGTTGCGAAAGCGCCATCCGGATGTGGCCCAGCAGCCGGCGCGGCGGAGCGGGATCCGCGGCCTGTTCGGCAGCGGCCTCGAGACGTTCGATCACCGGCTGCAGGGCCTGCTCGTCGCCACCGCGCGCCAGCCGCCAGTCCGCTTCGGCGCGATCGAAAGCCAGACGCGTGTCCGGGGCCAGGTCCGACCGACCCACCCAATCATCCAGCAATACCCGGAATGCCATGTCGCGACCGGCGGCGTCGTAGACCCGCAGCGCGGCCAATGCGACCGCGGGGTCCTCCGGCTGACTACCCCGCCACTGCTGGAATGCCGCCAGGGCAGGACCGGCCTGCCCGGCCCGGATTCGGGCCAGCGCCAGCCGCGCCCGGCGCCCGGGGTCGTCCCCGGCATGCGTCTCGCATTCGCTCAGCAAGGACGGTTCGTCGCCGGCCGCCGTCAGGCAACGCTCGAAGCGCATGCGGGCTGCCAGGGCGCGCATGCCGTCGCTGCGCTCGCGTTCGGGCACCGATTCCACCTGAGACAGCGCCGCGCCTCGTTCACCGAGGGATTCGAGAATCAAACCGGCAGCAAAGCGCATCTCGGCGCGATCCGGCTGTCGTTCCACGCCTTCCCGCATGAGGTTTCCCGCCGCATCCGGCTCACCCAGCGAGATCAGCGTGCGTGCCAGATCATGGCGCAGCCAGGCGTTGTCGGGATCCTCAGCCAGCGCAGCGGCGAGCAGTGGACGGCCCGTGGTCGGGCCGAGCAGATCGAACGCTGTCTGAGCCACAGTCGCGCGCGTCGCGGGCGTATCCGCCGCCAGATACGCAGCACGAAGCTGGGCCTCGGCAGCATTCCGGTCGCCGACCCCGGCCAGCAGCGGCGCCAGCGCGAGCCGATCCTCCGGCGTGGGTTGGCAGCAGGAGAGAAGGGCCTGGTACTCATGCCGGGCCTGCGCACGATTGCCCAGTGCAAGATGCAGCGCCCCCAGCCAGCGATGTCGGGACGCGGCGGGAAACTCGTCACCGCCGTCGTCCAGCCGCGACGTCAGTCTGGCGAGACGATCGGTCTGACCGTCGCTGTCGAACGCCGATAGCGACAGACGCACCCGCCAGTCCATGAGCTCGGTCGCGGGCAGCGCACCCGCGCCTTCCCCAGCCGGTATCCGCCGTATCACCGCCAATGCCTCGTCGTGGCGGCCGGCACGGGCCAGTGCTCCGGCCCAGACCCTGTCCAGGGCCGGGCCGGGGTCGTGGACATCGCGCCACTGCGCCATCCTCGTCAGCCCCGCTGCTGCTAAATCCCGCGCAAACCAGATGTCCACCAGTCGCTGCCAGCGCTCCGGGTCGCGCCCGGCCGGGATCGCACAATCGAGCAATGCCTCGCCCGTCTGCCCAAGGCAAACCGTGAACGCCAGCCGGCCACGCAGCTCACGCACGGTATCGCTGCGGCGGTCCGACGGAATGGCCTCAAGCTGGGCCAGCGCAGCCTCCGATTGCGCCAGAGCGTTGTAGATCAGGGCCGCCATGTAACGCATTTCCGGCGCGCCGGGCTGGCGCGTGACCCCGGACTCGATCACCGCGCGCGCCTCAGCCGGCCGATCGGTGGCGATCAGCACCCGTGCCAGGTCGTATCGCAGCCAGGGATCATCGGGGAAGCGACCCACCGCCGGCCGCAGCAACTCCTCGGCCTGCCGGTAGGACCCTGCCTCCATCAACATGCCCGCCCGGGCTCGTGCGTCCGACCTGGCCAGACGGGCCGCCATGCGGCGGAACTCGCCATTGTCCGGATCAACGGTCAGATACTCAGCAACCAGCCGGCTAATATCCGGGGCATCCGACACCTGCCGCAGCGCGGTGCGCCAGTACCGCAGGACGCGCGACCGATTGTCCGTATCGTCAGACTGCGAACGCAGCCGGCGGATCGCCTCGCGCGCGGTAGCCCGCCGCTCGGCGAGATGACCGGAAAAGGCGAGCTGGATGGCGTCGTCGTCGGGAAAGGACTCGGCCAGACGCCGATAATCCTGTTGCAACGCAGACCAGTCGTCGCCCGCGCGCTCGCGTAGCTGCAGGTACTCCAGCCCCAGGCGACCCGCGGGGATGTCGTTGTCGAACAGATCCCGGAACGCCTCCGCGGCCTCGGCGAAACGTTCTTCCTCGGCCAGCCGGCGGACCGCGGCCATCGCCAGACGGTCATCGGTGGCCACCCGGCACTGACCGGCCAGCGCACTGGTGTGCGGGTCCTGCGGTAGCCGCTCGCGCATGTCCCGGACCACGGCGGTGCAGCGGCCCGGCTCGCCCGTGCGGATACCCAGCATGCCCAGGCGATACCACGCCCGGGCATCCCCCGGGCGCGTTTGCAGGTACTTTTCCAGCGCCTGACGGGCGAGATCGGCGCGGGCGTTCTTCCGCCAGTATTCCGCGCTTTCCAGCAGCGTCCGCTGCCCGGGACCGTCCGGCGCCGGTGCCTGCCGGGCCGCTGCGGGCAGCGTCAGCATGCCCACCAGCGCCCAGAGCACGAGGCTCCGGCTCATCAGGCCTCGCATGCCGGCTCCCAGCGGACCTGCAAACGACCGTCGCGGTCGAAACGCAGCCAGCGATCCTGCCAACCCTGGCCGAACAGGCCGAGCACACGGTGGTAGTAAGAGTCATCGGGGATGGGCTGGGCCTCCAGCCGAAGACGCTGCTGCTCGACCAGTTCGTCGCGACCCAGCGCGCTCAGATAGGGCAGCAGCGCCGCGGAGAATCCCGGCGGCCCGACCGCCCGGACCACATCCCCGTCCGCGACCCGCTCGGGCGGCTGACCATTGGCGGCCACCGCTCGCGCCATGCCGGGCAGGGCCTCGAGCAGATCGTTTCGCAGAGGATCGGCGCGATCCATCATGCCGGCCCAGAGGTAGACACGGATGGCATCGTAATCGCCGTGCGTCCCGTGTTCCGGGTCGGGACCAAAACCGGTTTCGGCGCCGTAGTCAGTCCAGTCCGGAGCGAAGCCACCCACCGCCGAGCGGGTGATCACCGCTCGCGCGCTGGCGATCACCGGCGTCCAGTCCGGATTTACCGCGGCCAGACGGCGCAGCAATAGCACCGGCAGATAGCTGGGGTTCAGCCGCCAACGATCCGGCCCCGGCTGGAAACCGGCCGGGGCCGGCAGCAGCGTCGGTCCCAGACCCGGCAGATCGGCAACCTCCTCACGGCGGATGCGGTCGGCGAGCAGTCGCCCGAGCGCGGTATAGCGCGGCGTCTGCCACAAGCGGCCGGCCTCGATCAGCGCATAGGCCATCCAGGTATCGGCATCGCTGGCGGCATTGGCGTCGATCACGCCCCACTCGCCCTGGTCATTGCGCCCCCACAGCCAGGCCGGCAGGCGGGCGGTCAGGTCGCCGCCGGCCAGATTGGCTTCGGTCCAGGCAAGAATCCGGTTGAACGCCGCCCGATCGTTGGCGGCCAGCGCGAACAGGAGTGCATAGGCCTGCCCTTCGGAGACGGTTCGGGAATCGTGGCTACCGAGGTCGATGACCCGGCCATCCTCGCTCAGGAAGGCGTTGCGAAAATCCTGCCATTGCGCCCAGTCCGGACAGGCCGGCGCGACCGGTTCACCGGAGCACCCGATGCCCAGGCAGGCGAGCAGCAGCCCGGCCATGCCCGTGCTGCGCCAGAGCCATTGCGCCATCTCGCGGCCTCGATGCCGGCGTCAGTGACGGGTTCGGGCGGCGGCTACGCCCCGGAGCAGCCAGAACGCCAGCACGGCGAGAATCAGCCCGGCCAAGACGGCCAGCACTGTGAGCAGCAGCGGATGGCCGGCAAAGTAGAGCCAGACCCGTTGCCACCAGGTCAGATTGCCGATGGCATAGGTATGGCCGGTATTCACGCTGCGCACCTGCTCGTCGGTGACCACCGTCACGCCGTGGCGCACCCGATCGATACGCGCCGGATCGGCCAGGGCCGACACCGCCTGTTGCAGCCCGGCCGCAGAATTGCCCGCCACCGCCACCACCGACGACCCGGGCGCAAACGGCGACTCGAAACCGACCAGCATCCCGAGAGCGCCCCGGGCACTGATGGTGGTCGTCAGACCCGGTGTCGACTCGGCTGCGCGGCGCAGCGTGCGTCGCGCCGACCCGATCAGAAGCGGCGGTCCGCTGTCGTCGGCATCATCGGCCGATTGCCGCAACCAATCCGGCTCGGCACCCACCAGCAAGAGGTCATCGTCCGATTCACCAAGATCCGATTGCCGGACCACCTCGACCCGGGTGCCGGCCAACCCGCTCAGCCGTCCCAGGCGGCCGAGCGTGAACAGCAATGCCTCGATATCGGTTGTCGCATAGCCGTCCGGCAGCACCGCGGTGGTGCGGGAGAGGTCCGCGTAACGCGTGAACGGATAACCGGCGTTGGCGAACAGGGCCAGGTCGGGCATCGGGGCATGGCGGGGAAAGCCGGTGAGGTCGATGGTGGAATCCGGGTCGATGGCCGAGTAGATATTGGCAGTCGGCGCGCTCTGGCAGGCACCGGCCTGCTGGAAATCGTGGGAAAAATGAAACTGCAGACGATTATCCGCGCCGAGCTGAAAGGCCGGCAGCCGCAGTTCATCGCGGGCCCGGGACCGATCACGGTCCAGCAGCGGCAACTGGATGCGTGACGCCTGGCCATCGGACGTATCCGGTTGCAACGCCAGCGAGCGGACAAAGCGATTGTTCACCAGCACCGCCAGCCGGGAGCCGTCCGGCGCGGACGGGCGGGTATAGCGGTAGCGCAGATCCATGTCCACGCCCTCGAAGAAACCGGTGTAGATGTCCGGCGGGATGCGGGCATTGATGGTTATCGGTTGTGGCCGATGACCTTTCACCTGGAGCGATTCGGCACTGTCTGCAAGGTCTCCCAGACGCACCGGTCGATCGGTATCCATCCAGGCCGGCACATCGTTCACGGCACGCGGCGGGGGCGGCTGTACCGACTCCACCGTGGCGCGATCACCGGTCATGAGAATCTGCCCCTCGATCAGACCGAGTGTCGCCGTGCGCACCTGATCCACAGTCGCCCCCTGCACCAGCAGTCGCTTGATGCGGGGATTATCGGGTGACGACAGCACCGACACCGTCGGCTGTTCCACCGGTGGCGCATCCAGGCCTGCCGGCAGAGTCTCGTTGGTCGCCAGTACCAGAGCATGCCGGTCCGGCATGCCCCTCACCGACACCGGGAACCGGGCACCGCGATACGACGCCTGCATGCCGAACCAGCCGGCGAGCATGCCGGCCGCCTCGAGCATGGCCGGCGAAGGCGAGCCACCGAATACCACCGGCAACACCAGTTCCCGGTTGTCGCGCGGGTCGAAGAACGGTACTGGCAGTGCGGATAGCCCCGTGCGGATATCGAGAAGCTCGGTATCCAGCGTCAGGCGGCTTTCCGGACTGATTTCGACCCACAGGCTGGAATGGGCCGGATTTTCGCACTGCTCGGCGTAATGCCCGATGAATTCCAGTTGCAGCTGGTTGTAGTCGGCGAACAGCCGCGGGTCGACAGCCAGCGATGATTCGATGCGCGCGCCGCTCCGGGTTTCATCCACGACGATGGTGTCCACGAAGCGACCGTTGAGCCGGACGTTGACGTGGGACAACTGAGGCAACAGGGCCGGAGAGAGCGCCATCGACAAGTCGAGCGTTGCCGCGGTCACTGCTTCCTCGCGGGGTATGCCGAAGTCGAGCGTGGCGTCGTTATCCAGCCCGCTCAGGCGGACCGCCTCGCCGGCGCGAAGCTGGTCGAATCCGATGGTCCGCGTGTCCTGTGCCTGAGCCATCCCCCCGGCGAAAAACAAAAGAACCCCAAGCAAGCCCGTCGCAACCGACTTCAGCACGTCTGTACTCCGATTAGTAGCACGTCTTCCCGAAGCGAAATTACCACACCCCCACCGGCACGCCGCCGACGCGCTATGCTGGGTGCGATGTCGCGCAATGCCACACGCCACCCCGAGCCGGTCGATCTGCATACCCATTCAACCGCCTCCGACGGCACGCTGACGCCCGCGGCGCTGGTGCGGGCTGCGCATGCCGGCGGCGTCCGCACTCTGGCGCTTACCGATCACGACACCATTGCGGGTCTGGGCGAGGCAAACGCCACCGCCGCCGAGTTGGGTGTGAAGCTGGTGCCCGGCGTCGAGATCTCCGTCACCTGGGAAAAGCGCACGCTGCATATCGTCGGGCTCGGCTTCAACGCCTCGCATCCGGGCTTGCGGGAACAGCTTGCGGATCTGCAGCAACGGCGTGCTGAGCGGACAGACGCCATGCTGGAACGCCTTGAACGAATGGGCGTGGCGCAAGCGCGGGAACGCTTAGAGGCACTGTCGGCCGGCGGCCAGATCACGCGGGCTCATGTCGCACGACTGCTGGTCGAGGAGGGACGCTGCCGCACCGTCAAGCAATGCTTCAAGAGGTTCCTCAAGCCAGGCAAGCCGGTCCACGTCGGCGTGACCTGGGCGGAGCTCGAAGCGACTGTAGCCACCATCCACGCGGCGGATGGCGTGGCGGTTCTGGCCCATCCCCTGGCCTACGACATGACCGGCGCCTGGCAACGACGCATGCTCGACGCCTTCCAGAGTGCCGGCGGCCGGGCGATGGAAGTGGTCTGCGGCAACAGCACCCCCAACGGCATTACCCGGATGGCCGAGGCGGCCGCTAACCGCGGACTGCTCGGATCGGTGGGCTCCGACTTCCACAGCCCGGACCAGCGCTGGCTGCGTCTGGGTCGACCGTTGCCCCTACCCACCACGGTAACGCCGGTCTGGGACGATCCGACACTGGCTCGCTGGCTCCGCCGCTCGCCCGGCATACCAGAAAAATCGGAGCCGGACGCCGGTTGAATCCGTCATTCCCACGGAGATTACCCGGCCCAACGGGCGCAGCAATCCCATGGACGAACATGGTGGAGCTGGTTGGATTAAACGACTTCGTCGGGAACGAATCCGGACGGCCGCAGGCCGGCCCGAAGGGCCAAGCCCATGGACGGGCTTGGCAACCTGCGACGACCAAGCCGATCTACCACTAGAGCCAGTGAGATGTTGGTGGGGCTAGCAGGATTCGAACCTGCGACCTACGGCTTAGGAGGCCGTCGCTCTATCCGACTGAGCTATAGCCCCGAACTCCTCCCAGTCATATCCTAGCAGCCGCCACATCCCGGGCCGACTAGTGCCAGCCGATTCCGGCCCACCGCCTCGGTGTCGCGAAATCAGATTTGCTCGAATTTCGCTGGTAAGCGCTCCGCCAGGCCACCCATGGTCTTGTCGCAGGTCATGTCCGTCTGTAGCGGCGTGACCGAGATGGCGTTCCCGGCGACCACGGCCAGGTCAGTGCCGGGCTGATCCGGGGCCGGGCCATAATCGAGACAGATCCACCAGTAGGGCACATCGCGACCGTCAATCCGCCGTTCGGGCACGAACGAGGCTGCAGCCCGCTGACCCTGCCGCGCCGCGCGCAGACCGGTGACCGATTCCGGGGCGCAATCGGGAAAGTTGACGTTGTAATAAACACCCGCCGGCCAGTCCCCGGCTAACAGGGTTTCCAGCATCGGCACGGTGAAATGTTCGGCGGTAGCCCAGGGCACGTCCTGGCCGAAGGTGAATATCTGACTCAGGGCCACGGCGGGGATACCGCAAAGGGTGGCTTCCAGCGCGGCGGAGGTGGTGCCGGAGTAGGTCACATCGTCCCCAAGATTTGCCCCGCGGTTGATACCGGACACCACCAGGGTGGGCGGATCATCCTTCATGAAGTGCCGCCGCGCGAGAATCACGCAGTCAGTCGGCGTGCCCTGGATGGCGATGCGCCGGGGCGCCACCTCGCTGGCGCGGATCGGCACCGTGACCGAAATGGCGTGCGCCGAACCGGAGCGTTCGCTGTCCGGCGCGATCACCCACAGTTCGCCGCACACGGGTTCAAGCAGCCGAGTCAGCAGCTGCATGCCGGGCGCATTGATGCCGTCATCATTGACCAGCAGCACCCGTTCCTGGGCAAGTCGGGACACGGCGCTTCCTCATGCCGGGTCGGCGGTCGACCGCCTTGCGGTAGTCCCGCCGATCGTTGATCGGGTTGCGTAGGGTTACACAATATTGTACTACAATCGATGACAACGCTGATCGGTGGCCAGTGGCACGACAACCTGCCCTTACGAGACCGCCGACAGACAACACCATAATCGGGCAACCGGCCAGATGGAGGAGACCATGGCACGTTTACCCCTCGACGCCGACAAGTTCGGCGACCAGACGCCCTCGGCCGTGGCCGATGCGTTTCATGGCGCAATTCACGAGCTGATCCGCGAGCGGCTCGATACCAACGGCGGCGACTGGTCAGGCCTGATCACCGGCGATGTGGCGTCAACGTTCAGTGCCGAGGATTTGCGCGCGGTCGAGCAGCAATTGCTGGAGACCGGCCATCGGTTCGACTGGTCGGCAGCCATCTCGCCGCAGGAACGCCCCGACGCCTACCAGCCGGCCGCCGGCGTGAGCGATGACGACCTCAAGAGCTTCTGCTTCCAGCATCCCGACGCCCCCACCGGCGAACCCGATGCCGACGGCCGCGAACAGCGCGGTTGCGGTGACAACGTGGTCAAGTACGGCGACAACCTCACCGGTACGGCCCGCTACGTGCGCGCCAGCGCGCGGGTGCTGCAATGGCTTACCGACGGCGTGCCGGACAACACCATCGCGGTGATTGACGATTCCGGCGGCACCCTCACCGCGCCGATCCTGGAACAGTTCAAGGGCGTGATCTGTGCCGGCGGCACGGTGCGTTCGCACCTGGGCATCCTGACCCGCGAGTACGGTATCCCCTGCCTGATGAATGCCAGGGTGGACGGCATCATGGAGGGCGACACGGTGGAAATCGAGGTCACCGCCAAAGCCAAGACCGCCGACGACTACCAGAGCGGTCGGGAAGTGACCGCCCGCGTCTGGCGGCACAACAAGTAAGGGAGCGCCGCATGTCCCGCATCAAACTGGATTACCCGCAACTGCTGGAAACCAACAATCTCCTGCAGATCAACGGCGACGAAACCTACTGGCTGTGCGTGACCCGCACGGTGCAGGAATCCAAGCTGTTCCCGGTGCCGGCCTACATGCTGCTGTCCTACGCGATGGCGTTCTATCGGTACCCCTCGCTGCTGGCCAAGATCGAACGCCACATGAAGGCCGAGGAGATCGGCGACCGCATGCGCAACATGGGCATTCGCTGTCAGGCGGTGGCCATGTGGGGCCTGCCCTGCTTCTACCTGCTGGGCCGGGAATGGATGATCAACATGGGCGTGATCCGGCCGCAGGATGCCGCCGAGGACGTCGCCTACGTGCTGGATTTCTGGAAACGCTACCAACTGTCCTGGCGGCGCAACCACGGGCACCTGACCGCCGCCCAGGCCGGTCACCGGGCGCAGATCCTGCCCGAGCGCCAGCTCCAGGTCTTCCATGCCGACCTCTACGACTGCGCCGAGGGCGACGAGCTGCACGAAGCCGCCCACACCTTCGTGGCTTCGGCGTCGCAGTACGCGTTCCTGATCGCCTGCGAATCGCGCATCAGCCTGCACAACCACGGGCCCTACAACCTGGGCGAGAAGGACGGCAAGAAGCGCGAACTCCTGGTACGCGATTTCATGGACCTGGCCGAATGCGACCTGCCCTGGCTGGACGGGGTGGCCGCCGATGTGCCCTACAACAATCTGACCGTGACCATGGCGGTGCAGGATTGCCACTTCAACATTCTGGACGACTGGGGCAGTTTCGAGTCGGAGCCGGAATTCCGGTCGCACCACCTGTGCGGCGTCGGTCTGTACACCTCCGATTCGCTCACCGACGGCTACGTGCCGGTGGGCATGGGCAGCCGCGAGGAGCTGATTGCCACGTTCCGCGACCTGAACGACCGGGTGAAGGAGGCCACCGCCAACCTCTGGAAGCGGTTCGCCGGCTACTCCCGCGACCAGATGCTGGATGCCGGGGCCATGACCTACTACGGCATCATCAAGGACCTCGCCCACGTCGCCGGCTGCTACGACCCGGACGACTGGATGAAGGTGGACGAGCGCGCCGAACGCTTCCGGCCACTGCTCAACGATGAGTACAGCCGGGACATGCTCGGCACCATCTGTGTCGGCGCCGGGCCGAGCCATCAGTTCAGCGAGTACACGATGATGCAGCACTCGGATCTGCCGCAGAAGATCTATTCGCCGATCTCCTGCCAGCAGATCCTGCACGACGGGGATTACGTGCCCAGCGTCGGCGACATCTCGGCCGGCGTGACCTATCTGGACCCGAAGCAGGACCGCTATCAAACCAGCGCCGGGGTCATCGGCTACGAGGAATACAACCGCCGCGCCCGCGAGAACACGCCGCCGACCTGCACCGAGGAATTCCGCTTCATGGACGAGACCTGGGTCAAGTACAACCACGACTCGGAAGCGGTGGAGCGACTCTACAAGCTGCAACAGAACGGCTCGCGCAATCTCCAGGACAAAGGCGCCGGACTCAAGCGGGATGATGTCGAGGCGCTTCGGAAGAACTAAGGCATTTATCCGCAGATCATGCAGATTGCAGAGATTTAAAAGTCTAGATTGCCAGCGCCGTGCACAGCCTCAGCACAAGAACCTCACACGTCTTTTCTCCCGAGAAATGAATCTGCGCAATCTGCGAAATCTGCGGCTCCTTCTTCTTTTTAGCGAATTACTTTCCCTTTAGTGCATCCTGAAATGACACCAACCGCCAACGCCATGCAGATCGGCAGCCTGATCCGCCGTGCCGCACAGCAGTTCGGGGATGCGACCTGTCTGACCGAGGGCGAACGCCGCATCAGCTTCGCCGAGTTCGACGCCGCCACCGACCGCCTGGGCAACGCGCTGCTGGCGCTCGGACTGACGCCGGGCGAACGCGTCGGCGTGCTGATGCCCAACAGCATCGACTGCCTGGTCGCCTACTACGCACTGGCCAAATGCGGACTGGTCCGCGTGGGCCTGAACACGCGGGAGACGCTCGACGATCACCGTTACAAGCTCGGCGAAAGCGGAAGCCGCGGCGTCATCCATGCCGGCATCGACGGGCTGGGCACTGAAATCGATATCGGCCCGGACCGGCTGACCCGGCTGATTGCCGAGGGCGACGCGACGCCCTGCACGGTCGACCGCCCCCTCGACGCACCCTACCGCCTGGGCTTTACCGGCGGCACCACCGGCAAGCCCAAGGGCGTGACGCTGACCACGGGTGGCGAGCTGTGGGAGATATCGTCGTTTCTATCCGACCTGATGCCGGACATGCGCGAAGGCGACACCTTCCTGCACGCCGCGCCCATTGCCCATGCCTCGGGGGCGTTCTTCCTGCCGGCCATCGTGCGCGGGGTGCACTCGCTGATCATGCCGAAGTTCGATGCCCAGGAATTCGTCGAACTCGGGCACGCCAGCGGCGCCACGCTGACCTTCCTGGTACCGACCATGCTGGCGATGATTCTGGAAGCCCCCGGGGTCGACGGCGCGGATCTCCGGTTTCGCCGCATCGCCTACGGTGCCTCGCCGATCGCCCCGCGCCTGCTGCAACGCGGCGAGGCCCGCTTCGGCCGGGTTTTCGCCCAGGTCTACGGGCAGGCCGAATCGCCGATGGTCATCAGTTGCCTGAAGCCGGAGGATCACGACCGCATCGGCTCCTGCGGGCGGCCGTTCCCCTGCGCCGACGTGGCGGTGTTCGACGACGACGACAATCCCCTGCCCCCCGGCGAGGTCGGTGAAATCGTCACCCGCGGGCCGCAGACCATGGCCTATTACTGGAACCGCCCCGAAGCCACCGAAAAGGTCTTCCGCAATGGGTGGCTGCACACCGGCGACGTCGGCTCCATGGACGAGGATGGCTTCTTCTACATCCTCGACCGCAAGAACGACATGCTCATTTCCGGTGGCTTCAACATCTATCCCCGCGAGGTGGAGGATGTGCTGCTGGCCTTCGAGGGCGTGGTGGAGGCCGCGGTCGTGGGCCTGCCGGACGAAAAATGGGGCGACCGCGTGCACGCCGTGGTCGCCGGTCGGCCGGATCTGGACACCGATGCTCTGCTCGCCCATGCGAAGGAGCATCTGGCCAACTTCAAGCGACCCAGGGGCATCGACGTATGGCCGGAGCTGCCCAAGAGCGGTGCCAACAAGATCCTGCGCCGCGAAGTCCGCGAACGCCTGATCGCCGAAAGAGAGGAATAGAACCCCATGCAAGCCAAGCATCTGGTGCTGCACGGCATCGCCATCAAGAAGCACGCGACCGTGGACGAGGTGGCCGGGATTACCGGCCTGGACCGGGACGCCGTGCAGCAGATTGTCGACGACGCCGTCGCCACTGGCCGCGTCCAGCAGGCCGGCGACAAGATGATGCTGGCGCCGGCCGCCCAGATGGCGCTGACCGGCGAATACCGCAAGGCCTTTAGTGGCCTGCGTGAGGATGACGGCTTCCTGGCCGCCTACCAGGATTTCGAGAAGGTCAATGTCGACCTCAAGCAGGTCATCACCGAATGGCAGACCATGACGGTGGGCGGCGAGCAGGTCCCCAATGATCACTCCGATTCCGAGTATGACGACGCGGTCATCGACAAGCTCGGGGACGTGCACGAGCGGGTGGAAGGCGTGCTCGACCGCCTGTCCGCGAAGCTGCCGCGCCTGTCCATCTACAAGGACAAGCTGCTGGCCGCGCTCGAGAAGGCCGAGGACGGCGACACCGCCTGGGTCAGCGACGCCCGCACCGAGAGCTACCACACCGTGTGGTTCGAGCTGCACGAGGACCTGCTCCGCATCACCGGCAACAAGCGTTCGGAATGAGCGAGCCCCGCTGGACAGTCATCCTCGACGGCAGCGCCCCGCCGCCGCGGGAACGCATCGGCGGCAAGGCCTGGTCAATCGCCCGCATGCGCTCGCTGGATCTGCCGGTGCCGCCGGCGTTCGTGGTGACCACCGAAGCCTGCGCCGCCTATCAGGCCGAAGGCGACCTGCCACCCGGCCTGACGAACGAGCTGGCCGCGGGCGTGGCCTGGCTGGAGGAATGCACCGGCCGGACGTTCGGATCCGGGCCCTCGCCGCTGCTGATATCGGTACGTTCCGGCGCGGCGATTTCCATGCCCGGGATGATGGATACCATCCTCAATCTCGGGATCAACGAAACCACCATGGCCGCGCTGGCCGCCGAAGCCGGCGACGAGGGTTTCGCCCGCGATACCTACCGGCGGTTTCACGAGCTCTACGCGGGCATCGTACTCAAGCTGCCCGACCCGGATCTCGATCATGACAGCGAACCGGCTGAGTGGCGCGCCTCGATCGAACAATCCGCGCCGCAGGGCGTGCCGCAGGAGGTGCACGAGCAGCTAGCCGCGGCCGTGCGCGCGGTGTTCGATTCCTGGCAATCGCGCCGGGCCAAACGCTATCGCAAGCACCACGGCATTCCGGATGATCTGGGAACGGCGGTCACGGTTCAGGCCATGGTGTTCGGCAATCTCGACGACACCAGCGGCACCGGTGTGCTGTTCACCCGCGACCCGTTAACCGGGGAGCGCAAGCCCTACGGCGAGTATCTCGCCCGCGCCCAGGGCGAGGATGTGGTTTCCGGACGATTCACCCCGCAGCGCATCGAGGAACTGGCGACCGCGTTGCCCGCGATTCACGACCAGTTGATGCAGGCCGGCGACACGCTCGAGGCCGAGAACGGCGACATCCAGGACATTGAATTCACGGTGCAGCACGGCACGCTCTATCTATTGCAATCGCGAACCGCCAAGCGGGCACCGGCCGCGGCCGTGCGCGCCGCAGTGGAGATGGCGGTCGAGGGTCGCATCAACCGTCAGCAGGTCCTCGAGCGGGTCACGGCGTCCCAGGCCCGCAGCCTGCTCAAACCACATCTGGCCGAGGGCGTGTCCGATCGCGCAGAAACGCTTGCCACCGGCCAGGGCGCCTCGCCCGGTGTTGGCGTGGGCATCGTGGTGACCGATTCCGACGAGGCCGAACGACGACACGCAGCCGGCGAGGCGGTGGTACTGGCCCGCGCCACCACCAGCCCCGACGATGTTCACGGCATGCTCTCGGCCACCGCGGTAGTGACCGAACAGGGCGGCTCCACCTCGCACGCGGCAGTGGTCGGGCGTTCACTAGGCCTGCCCTGCATCGTCGGCTGCGGCGACGACAGCGTCACCGCCCTGGCCGGCCGAACGGTAACCGTGGACGGAGCGGCGGGGGCAATCTACGCCGGCGCGCTGGATGTGGTGGTCCCCGACGAACGGGCCGACAAACGCCTGGCCCAGTTGCTGACCTGGGCGGCCGAGGCCAGCCCGCTGGCCGTCTACCGCCCCGAGGATGCGCCGGCGGACACCGACATCCTGGACCTTGACCGGATCGAAGGCGGCGAGGATCCCGAACGCCTGGCCGAGCTGCTGGCCGGCCATACCGCGGCCCGCGGCGGCGCCATCGCCAGCGACGAGGGCGTGGCCGCGTCACTGGCCGCCGGCCTGACGTTCATCGTCGCCGACCCCACCCTGCCGCCGCTTCTGGCGGCCATTGCCGCCGAGCATGACGGGCGTACCGACACTCGCCCGGCACCGGGAAAACAGACCTAGGGCCGTCTTCAAGCGGCCGTCCGCAAGACAGCACATGAGCGCCACCCAATGACCGAGAAAGACAAACCGGCGGGCTTGACCGCCGACGATATCAACCATCTGCTGGAACAGTTCGAGGCCTCCGACTGGCGCGAGCTGGACCTGCGCGTGGGCGACACCCACCTGTTCGTCAGCAAGGACGGCCAGGCCCGCGGCATCGATCGCGGGCCGTCCGCAACGCCGGCTCCGCCATCCGCTGCCGCGGCGTCTGTGCCCGAGCCAGCGACTGCCGTGCCGCCCGCACCGGCGCCACAGACTGCCGCCGGCGCGCCCGATCACTGGGTCGCCGTCAAGGCACCGAATCTGGGTACCTTCTACCGGTCGCCGAAACCCGGCGCGCCACCCTATGTGGAAGAAGGTCAGACCGTGGAGGCGGATACCGAGGTCTGCCTGATCGAGGTGATGAAACTGTTCACCCCGGTAACCGGCGGCGTGGCCGGTACCGTACGCCGCATCTGTGTGAGTGACGGGGAGATGGTCGAGCACGACCAGCCACTGCTCTACATCGAGCCCGCGTAGGCGGACCCGAGCACCGAGTCATGCCTATTCGTCGCCTTTTCGTTGCCAACCGCGGGGAAATCGCCCTGCGCGTGGTCCGCGCCGCGCAGAGCCTGAACATCGAAACCGTGCTGGGCGTGTCCGCGGCCGACCGCGACGGCCTGGGCGCTGAAACCGCAGACCGCACGGTCGCACTCGGGCCCGCGCCGGCGGGCAAGTCCTATCTTGATACCCGGCTGGTGGTGCACGCGGCGCTGGCCACCGGTTGCGACGCCGTTCACCCCGGCTACGGCTTTCTGTCGGAACGCGCCGAGTTCGCGAAGCTGTGCGAGGACGAGGGGCTGATATTTGTCGGTCCGCGGCCCGAAACCATCGATCAGGTGGGCGACAAGCTTCGTGCCCGCGAACTGGCGCAGCGCAACGGCGTACCGCTGGTGCCGGGCAGCCCGCTGCTGACCGATGCCAACGACGCCGCCGACGCCGCCGACGAGTTGGGCTATCCCGTCGTCATGAAGGCCTCGGCCGGCGGCGGCGGCAAGGGCATGTTCGTGGCCCGCAGCCGGGACGAGATCGCGGCCTCGTTCGAGCGCGCATCGAACGAGGCGCAGTCAGCATTCGGTGACGGCTCGCTCTACCTGGAACGCTACATCGAGACCGCCCGCCACGTGGAGGTCCAGATTCTCGGCGACGGCGAAGGCGGGGTCTGGCACTTCGGCGAGCGCGACTGCTCGGTGCAGCGCCGCTACCAGAAGGTGGTGGAGGAGGCTCCCTGCGCCGCCATGCCCGAAGCCGTGCGAACGAAGCTGCACGCCGCGGCGGTGGATCTTGCCGCGGGCGTGCACTACCGCAATGCCGGGACGGTGGAGTTCCTGTACGACGTCGACCGCCAGGATTTTCACTTCATCGAGGTCAACGCCCGCATCCAGGTCGAGCATCCGGTCACCGAGATGGCGACAGGCCGCGATCTGGTGGCCTGCCAGCTCCGGATGGCCGGCGGCGAGGACCTCGGCTTGTCGCAGAATGATATTTGCATCGACGGTCACGCCATCGAGGTCCGCATCAACGCCGAAGACCCGAGCCACGATTTCCGGCCCTCGCCCGGCCGGATCACCGGCTGGCGGCCGCCGACCGGCGAACATGTCCGGCTGGACTCGCACTGCACCGCGGACAGCCTGATCCCGCCGTTCTACGACAGCATGATCGGCAAGCTGATCGTGTACGGCGACGACCGTACACAGGCGGTGCAACGACTGCAGACGGCACTGGACGCCTTCGAAATCGAGGGCATCGCCACCAACCTGCCGCTGCAACGCTTCATCGCCGCCCATCCGGATTTCGCGGCCAACCGCATCGACACCCGCTGGCTGGAACAGACCGGCCTGCCGGCGTTCGCCCAAGACGAGGATTCCTGAAAGCCATGGCCCATATCGACTTTCTCGACTGCACCTTCCGCGACGGCCAGCAGAGCCTGTGGGGCATGCGCATGCAGGCCGGCATGGCGCTGCCCATCAGCCCCATCCAGGACCAGGCCGGCTTCCGCGTGATCGACCTCACCGGCTCGTCAATGTTCGAGGTGCTGATCAAGTATTGCCGGGAGAATCCCTGGGAGGGCCTGGATCTGCTGGTCGATTCCATGCCGAACACGCCCATCCGTGGCGGCATGCGCGCCAACGCCTCGGTGACCTTCGGGGTGACGCCGGACGCGCTGATGGACGCCTGGATGCGCCAGTTGAACGTGCACGGCTGCCGCTCGTTCTGGATCTACGACGTGCTGTTCAACATCGACAAGATGCACCGGCTGGCGGGGGTGGCCAAGGAATTCGGCTCGGAAGTCGCCGGTTCGATCATGTTCACCATGAGCCCGGTGCATACCGACGAATACTATGCCGACAAGGCCGACAAGCTTTCGGCCTGCGACGACATCGACACCATCCTGCTCTACGACACCGCCGGCGTGCTCGAACGGAGTCGAATGGAGACCCTGATCCCGGCAATCAAGGCCAACGCCCGCGGCAAGCCCATCGAGTTCCACTCCAACAACATCCTGGGGATGTCGGCGCGGGCCTATATCGATGCCATCGATCTGGGGGTGGACATCATCCACACCGCCTCCAAGCCGCTGGCCAACGGCGCCTCGGTGCCCTCCACCGAGATCATGGTCAAGAACGTCGAGCAGCTCGGCCATACCCACAACATCGACAAGTCGAAGCTGGCCCCGGTGGCCGAGCACATGGAGGCGGTGGGCCGGGCCGCGGGCTTTCCCGTGCACCAGTACTACGAGTACGACCTGCTCTCCGCCCAGCACCAGATTCCCGGCGGCATGCTCGGCACGCTCAAGGCGCAGCTGGTGCAGCACGGCCTGTCCGACCGCTTCGAGGATGTGCTCGAGGAAACCGCCATCGTGCGCCGCGAACTGGGTTATCCCGGCATGGCTACGCCGTTCTCGCAACTGGTGGGCACCCAGGCAGTGCTGAACCTGGTCACCGGCAAGCGCTACAGCACCGTGCCCGACGAGGTAATCCAGTACGCGGCCGGCTTCTACGGCGATCCGGTCGCGCCGATCGACGAGGACGTGAAGGACCGCATCCTGAACGCCCCCCGGGCGAAGGCCGTGCTGGCCAATCCGCCGGAAGAACCCTCCATCGATGAACTGCGTCAGCGCTATGGCACCAGCAACGACGACGAACTGATTCTGCGCGCCCTCGTGCCCGAGGCGGACCTTGAACGCATGTGGGCCGCCGGCCCGGTCAGGCGCGACTTTCCGCTGCTGTCGTCGCCGGAACTGGCCCAGGCACAACACCTGATGAAGACGGCCCGCTCGCCGCTGGTGCAGATCCAGTCCGCGGCCATGGACTTGACGCTGCGGCGCTGAGATCGAATTGCATGCACTTGGTGCCCCGCCAACACCCTGCCCTCCCGCTCGCGGGAGCGGGGAACATGTAAGCCGAGGTTTGAACCCATGACCCGCCGCGCCGTCATCATCGATCTGGTCCGCACCCCCTTCGGTCGCGCTCGCCCGGACGGGGTGCTGGCGCCGATGCACCCGGTGGACCTGTACGCCCATGTGCTGGACGCGCTGGTTCAACGCAACAATATCGACCCGGCGCTGATCGAGGACGTGATCACCGGCTGCGTATTGCAGGTAGGCGAACAGGCCGCCAACATCGGGCGCCAGGCGGTTCTCGCCGCAGGCTTACCGGAGTCGGTGCCGGCGGTGTCGCTGGACCGCAAGTGCGGCTCGGCCCAGCAGGCTGTGGATTTTGCTGCTCAGGGCGTGATCGCCGGTGCGCATGATCTGGTGATCGCCGGCGGGATCGAGATGATGAGCCGGGTGCCGATGAAGGCCAATCGTCTGGACCGGGACAATCTGGGGCCACGGTTCAAGGCACGTTATCCCGACGGCCTGGTCGGCCAGGGCATCTCCGCCGAGCTGATCGCGGCACACTGGAACCTGTCGCGCGACGACATGGATGCGTACGCCCTGCGCTCGCACCAGCGGGCGGCGGCCGCTGAAGACAATAACTCGACGGCGCGCGATATCGCACCGGTCGATGTGGCCGGCAACACGGTTGACCGGGACGAGGGGCTGCGCCGCAACAGCACGCTGGAAAAGCTCGGCGGTCTGCCGCCGGCGTTCGAGTCCGAACGCATGCAGGCCCGCTTTCCCGGCATCAACTGGTCGGTAACCGCCGGCAACAGCAGCCAGGTGACCGACGGTGCCGGCGCGGTGCTGATTGCCGAGGAGAGCACGGCCTTGCGGCTGGGCTTGACCCCGCGTGCGGCGGTGACCCATTTCGCGGTGGTCGGCGACGACCCGCTGATGATGCTGACCGGCCCGATTCCGGCGACTCGAAAACTGCTGAAGCGGGCCGGGCTGGCACCGGACGCGATCGACGCCTTCGAGGTCAACGAGGCCTTCGCCTCCGTGGTGCTGGCCTGGCAGAAGGAACTGGGCGTCGACCCCGAGCGTGTCAACGTGCATGGTGGCGCCATTGCCCTGGGCCACCCGGTTGGCGCGTCGGGCATTCGCCTGGTGGGGAATCTGCTGCGGGTACTGGAAGAGACCAACGGCCGCTACGGCCTGCAGACCATGTGCGAATCCGGCGGCATGGCCAACGCCACCCTGATCGAACGCCTCTGAATCACGCCATCAGATTAGCGCCTCCGTTGACGTAGACCACCTGGCCCTGGATATAGGCCGCCGCATCGGAGGCCAGCCAGTGAATGAGGTTGGTGTAATCATCGTCGGTCACGCCGCGCCCACTGGGGTTGCTCGCAGCGGCGTGTTCCACCAGCTCCCGCGCCTGCTCGCCGAACAGCGTGGTCACGGCCCGGGTTTCGACGATGCCGGGCGCCACCGCATTGATCCGGATGCCGCGTGGAGCGAGTTCCACCGCCAGGTACCGCATCAGGCTCTCGGCCAGCGCCTTGGCCACCCCGATGGCAGCATAGTTCGGGACCACTACCCGGCCGCCGCGGCTGGTCAGATAGATCACGCTCGAGCCGCGACGCATGTGCGGCAGTGCTGCCTGCACGAGATACATGAGGCTCATGCCATTGACCTGCACGGCGGCGTTGAAGGTATCGGGGTCGGCCTCCAGCACCGGGCCGGGCAGCGGACGAACCGCACAGTGCACGAGTTGATCCAGCGGCTCGCCGGCGGCGGCCACAGCAGCGAGAAGCGCCGCACAACCAGCCGGCGTGCCGACATCAGCAGCAATCGCGTCAGCGACCGCACCCTGAGATTCCAGCACGGCCACCGCCGACTCGGCGGCAGCCCGATCTTCCCGGTAGTTAACGAATACCCGCCGACCCGGCGCCGCAAACGAGCGCGCCACCGCCAGCCCGATACCGCGCGTACCACCGGTAACGAGAACGCTCATCCCTGCATGCCGTCAGCGTTCGGCGGCCGCATAGGCTTCATCCGGCAGGGCGATCAGGCTGACCCGCCGGCGCCTGAGATGCAGGCGGGTGGCCCGTTCCGCCCGCTTGGCATCGCCGGCCAACACGGCATCGGCGATGGCGCAGAGTTCCTCGTACTGGTTCTCGTGCTGCTTGCGGGTGATGTAGCCCTGAAATTGCAGCCGCAGCAGGCTGATCTGCAACTGGGGCATGATGCGGCTGAGCTCGCGGTTGTCGCCGATCGAGATCAGCAGATCGTAGAAGGCACGCCGCTCCGCCAGAAATGCCATTGTCTCGCCGGTGTTTTCGTACTGACTGATCCGTTCGCGGGCCTGTTCCACCTGTTCCCGGCACCCCGGCTCGTCAATGCGGCGAGCCGCCAGCTTGGCCGCCAGCCCGGTGAGCGATTCCAGCACGATCAGCGTGTCCCGCACTTCCGTGCGGGTCTGAGCGCGGATGAACGCGCCCCGATGCCGGGTGATGGTGAGCACGCCCTCGCCGGCGAGGCGCTTGAACGCCTCCCGCACCGGGCCGCGGCTGACGCCGAGTTCGCGGGTCAGATCGGCCTCGATCAGCCGCTGGCCCGGAACATACCGGCCGTTCTCGATGCCACGGGTAATCGCGGTCATCACGCGGGCCGGCGAACTCTGTTTATCCGCCGGGTTCAATAGCTCCCTCCCGTCAGATTCTTGCCAGCGTCCCGCCGTCGATCACCAGCGTGGTGCCGTTGACGTAACTGGCTTCATCCGTGGCCAGGAACAGGCAGCCCTGGGCGATCTCCTCGGGCTGGCCGGGACGGTGCATGGGACACAGCCGGTCCGCCACCGCCTCATCGTCGAACAGGCTGACGTGGCTGGCGATCATCGGGGTGTCGATGAAGCCGGGCGCCACGCAATTGGTGCGGATGCCGTCGGCCGTGTAGGTGGCGCACATCGAGCGCGTGAGGTTGATGATGGCGCCCTTGGCCGCCGTGTAGGCATGGGCATCCGGATTGCCGACTAAGCCCAGCACCGATGCGATGTTCACGACCGCGCCGCTGCCCTGCTTCTGCATCGCCTGGATCGCAAGCCGCGATACCAGGTAGACCGAATCCAGATCGATGGCCATCACTTCGCGCCACTTGTCCGGCGGCGTATCCGTCACCGACCCCATCGAGCCTTCCGACTCGTTGGCCCAGGAATAACCCACGCCCGCGGCATTCACGAGTACATCGATGCGCCCGTACTCGGCCAGCGTCGCGTCAATGAGTTTCTGCGCCCCGGCTTCGGACGACAGATCCGCCGCCACCACCATGCCCGTGCCGCCATCGCCGGTCACCAGCGCCAGCGTGTCGTCGAGATTCTTCTGGGTCCGTGAGCAGCCCACCACGGTGGCGCCCTGTGCGGCGAACAACTGCATGCAGGCGCGGCCGATGCCCGTGCCGGCGCCCGTGATCACCGCAATCTTGTTCTGAAGTCTGCTCATGCCTCCTCCTGCACCATGTCGGATTTCTATCAGCTTGTGAAACCGAGTCTAACGCGAACGATCAGACAATGTTGTCCTATAATTTCGCAGCGACAGCAAGGTGGACGGGCACGCAAGCAGACCAGGGATTAGCGCCAGACCGGCCCCAGCGGATCGCTATCGGCGAACGTCTCGTCGTCGACGGGCACATGCAGCGCCCGCCGCGGGGAAATGCTTTCGATGCTGTCGAAACGATCGTAGAGGAAGGGCTCCAGCTTCTTGCCAATGGCCGTGGTCGACAGGCCCTCGGCAGGGTCCAGCCGCACGACCGGGACGCCGGCGGCCTGACAGGCCTCCTTCAGGAACGCATCGCTGCGCCGGGCATCATTACCCGTGTCGATCACCACCTGTGGCTCGCCGTTGCCGGCATGGCAGATCACGAACTCGAACCTCCGCATCGCCAGCCGTCCGAACGCCTGCTGCCACTGGCGGCGGGGCAAGCCCTTGCGCGGCAGCACCACCGACGCCGCCTGCACCCGGGCGAACACCTGCCCGCGCGAGCCTACCGCCTCGACCAGCTGGCGGTAGAAGGCCCGGTCGTTTTCGCCCAATAGGGCGCCGGCGCGCTCGTAACCCGTCGCGGACCCGGGTCGGCCGGACCGGTGTCGCCAGAGCCGCACCAACAGCCACAGCGCAAGCAGAAGTACAAGTGAGGCGGCCAGCAATTGCAGCGGAAGCGATGCCGACCAGAAATCCGGGAAAATTGCGTCCATGCCTGCCGTGTCGCGAGAGAAACTGCCCGTGGGGGTCGGACCGCGTACTTTAGCGCCATGCCCGGCCGGGAACCAACGGCAGGTGCGACATTCTGCCGCATGGTCAGTTCCGCCGGGGCCGCTTAGGCTTCGCGGCCACTACTGTCAGCCCTTCGAGAGATACCTGTCATGGCCCGTATTACCGCCCTGATCCTGATGCTGTTCGCGGCCCCTGTTTCCGCCCATGACGGCTTCGCGTTCACCGGACCCGATGGGCACGCCCCGATTGGCGTGCATGGTGATCACGCCCACGAGACCGGGGAATGGATGTTCTCGTACCGCTACATGCGCATGCACATGGACGGCAATCGGCTCGGTCGCGATGACATCAGCCCGGCCGAGATCACCGACCCGGCCGGTCAGGGATTCACCGTCGCGCCGCTGGAGATGACCACCGAGATGCACATGCTGGGCGCCATGGTTGCCCTCAGCGACCGCTTCACCCTGATGGCGATGCTGCCCTACGTCGAGAAGGAAATGGACCACCGGGTGCGAAACGGCACGCGCTTCACCACCGAGTCAAGCGGCATCGGCGATGCGTCCATCGGCGGTATCCTGCGGCTGCATGACACCCCCGGCCACAGTCTGTTGCTCAATCTGGGGCTCAGTTTGCCCACCGGCTCCATCGACGAGCGCGACGACACCCCCCGCTGCCGGATGATGAGCAACTGCCCCGCGCAGCTTCCGTACCCCATGCAGCTGGGCAGCGGCACCTTCGACCCGCGCATCGGGCTAACCTGGCGCGGTGATACCGGCGTCTGGAGCTGGGGCAGCCAGGCCCTGGCCACATTCCGGCTTGGGCGCAACGATAACGGTTACTCCCAGGGCGAGATGTTCGAGGCCAGCGGTTGGCTGGCCCGGCCGGTCAGCGAGGAAATCAGCTTGTCTGCCCGCCTGGCGGCCCGTGACTGGAACGATTACGACGGGCAGGACCGCGAGCTGGCGGTGGCCAACACCGGTTTCATCCCCACCGCCGAGAGCGATCTGCGCGGCGGCACCCGTGCGGATGTCGGGCTGGGCATGAACTGGCAGGCCGGCGGCCGGCTGGCGGGCCATCGTCTGGCAGTCGAGCTACTTTATCCCGTGTACCAGCGGCTTGACGGGCCGCAACTGGAAAGCGACGGCCTGCTGGTGGTGGGCTGGCAGTACGCGCCCTGAATACCCCGACCGCCAGGCGGCATGGCATGATCGGCCGCCATGTGCGGACGCTATGCCTCCTTCCTAAATGCCGCTGGCCGGCAATACCGGCAAACCGAGAGCACCGGTCCGACCGCTGATTGGCGCAACTCTTGAGCGCCCCGAATACCGCCAGCGATGCCACAAGTGCACCGGCTTTTTCCGCCTCGGTGCGCGCGTTCTGCGCCTTCGTGGCCCGCCGCGGGGATCTCGACCACCGCTTTACGCCCTCGCCCACCGCCGCCCAGGGGATGGCCGGTCACACCGCCGTGGCCAGACGCCGGCCCGGCGATTACCGCACCGAGGTGCCGATTACCGGCGTGATCAACGGCCTCCGCCTGACCGGTCGGATCGACGGGGTCGCGGCCAGCCCGCTGGCAATCGAGGAAATCAAGACCTTCCGCGGCCGTTACGACCGGATACCGGAGAACCATCGGGCTCTGCACCGGGCCCAGCTGGAGACCTATGGCGCCCTGTACTGCCGGGAACACCGGCTGACCCGGATCGAACTGCGACTCGTGTATTACGACGTGGATCACCGGCAGGAACATGCCGAGCCCTGGCTGGCCGACGCTGACGCGCTCGAGGCCACACTAATCGAACAGGCGGACTGCTACCTGAAATGGGCCGATGCCCAGGCCGATCACGTCCGGCGTCGCAATGCCGCCCTGCGGGACCTGACCTTTCCCCATGCCCAGCCCACGGTCGGACAGGCGCGGCTGATGACCGCCGTGGATACCGCAATCCGGGAGCAAGCCGATCTGCTGGCCCAGGCACCGACCGGCGTGGGCAAGACGCTGGGCACGCTCTATCCCGCGCTGGCCGCACTCGGCAACGGGCAGCTGGACCGGCTGTTCTATCTGACCGCCAAGACCTCGGCGCAGCAGGAGGCGGTCAAGGCGCTGGACAGCCTGGCGGCGGATGAGCAGCCGTTGCCACTGCGGCGACTGGTGCTCACCGCCCGCGATCGCGCCTGCGAGCATCCGGACAAGGCCTGTCACGGCCAGTCCTGTCCGCTGGCCCGGGCTTTCTTCGACCGTCTGCCCGCCGCCCGGCAGGCCGCTGCGGAACATCATGAGCTGACGCCGCTGCGCCTGAAGACCATCGCCGCGGCGTACCGGATCTGCCCCTACTATCTGGGCCAGGAAATGGCGCACTGGTCGGATGTGGTGATCGGTGATTATCACTACTACTTCGACCAGAGCGCCCTGCTGCACGCGCTGACCCGCGAGTACCGCTGGCGGGTGGCCGTACTGGTCGACGAAGCCCATAACCTGATCGACCGCGCCCGGGCCATGTACTCGGCCAGCCTCGACCAGGCGCAACTACGCGCGGCGGCAGCCGGCCTGCCCGCCGCCGTACGGCCCGCATTGCAGGCGCTGGACGGGGCGCTGTCCACGCTCGAGCCCGACGTGGAAGACGACGCCAACGCTGACACCCGGGCCCTGCCGACCCAGGTCTGCCAGACCCTGAGCAGCACCGCCGCCGCCATCACCGCCTATCTCGCCCACGACCCGGACGGGGCGGACCAGGCGCTGCTGGATATCTGCTTCGCCGTGCTGGCCCTGCTGCGACTCACCGAGGCTTTCGGCCCACATTCGTTCTGCGATATCACTCGCGCCGAACGGCAACAGGGTCTGTTCCGGGAACACCTCACCCGGGTGACCATCGATAATGTGGTGCCGGGCCCGCATCTGGCGCCGCGACTGAACAGCGCGGTCAGCGTGATCGCCTTTTCCGCCACCCTGTCACCGGTATCGTTCTACCAGCGGATGCTGGGTTTCGAACCCGATGTCACGGTATGCGACGCGCCCAGCGCATTCCGGCGCGAGCAGTTACAGGTGCGGCATGTGACCGAGATCCCGACTGCCCCGGCTATGCGCCATGCATCTGCCGCTCCCATCGCGGCCCTGATCGGCCGGGCCGTGCGCCGCCGGCCGGGCAACTATCTGGTGTTCTTCAGTAGCTTCGCGTATCTGCGCATAGTGGCGGATGCCTTCGAACGGTACTGCCCCGATGTTCCCTGCCGCCGACAGACACCGGCGATGTCGGACCGGGACCGCAAGCGACTGCTGGCGGCATTCGAACCATCCGCGCGGCAGGTGGTGTTTGCCGTGCTCGGCGGCGTGTTCAGCGAGGGCATCGACCTGCCCGGCGACCGGCTGGTGGGGGCGTTCATTGTCACACTGGGACTGCCGGCATTCGATGATCGCAACCAGCGCATGGCGAGACGCATCGAGACCCTGATGGGCGCTGGCGAGGGATACCGATTCACCTACTTGTATCCGGGGCTGCGCAAGGTGGCGCAGGCCGCGGGGCGGGTGATCCGCTCGACCCGGGACGAGGGCGGCGTCTGGCTGATCGACCCGCGGTGGCAAAACCCGGATATCCAGCGCCTGTTGCCGCCGCATCTGCGGGCGAGCGATCCGTGATCCGGATAGCGCAAACGACAAGGGCCCGCGTGCGCAGGCCCTTGTCGACAACGAAACGTGGTGGAGCCGGCCGGAATCGAACCGGCGACCTCAGCAGTGCGATTGCTGCGCTCTCCCAACTGAGCTACGGCCCCGACGGCGGCGTATTCTAGCACCGATGCAAATCACGGGTTCAACAATTCCTGCCCCGGCACGGGGAAACACCCATGGCTGAGATACTCATCTTCGCCCGGGCACCGATACCCGGTGCCTGCAAGTCGCGGCTGGCCCGCGGCATCGGCACGGTGCGTGCCGCCCGGGTGTACCGGGCCATGCTCACCCAAACGATTGAAACGGCCGTGGGTACCGGTGCGGCAGGCGTTCATCTCTTGTGTGCCCCGGACACCCGTCACCCCCTGTTTCACCAGTTACGGCGCCGATTCGGGTGCTGCCTGCACCGCCAGCCACGGGGTGATCTGGGGCAGCGCATGCACCGCGCCCTGATCGACCGGCTTCGCCGAGGCGCCGAGCCGGTGCTGCTGGTTGGCAGCGACTGCCCGGGCCTGACCGTGGCCGATCTGGATAACGCACTGTCGGCGCTGACTACGGGCGAGGATGCCGTACTCGGTCCCACCGAAGACGGCGGCTACGCGCTGGTGGGCCTGCGCTCACCCGCCGCGCGCCTGTTCCGCGGCGTCACCTGGAGTACACCGCGTGTGATCGGCCAGACACGGCACCGCCTGCGTCGGCTGGGCTGGGGCTGGCAGGAGACGCGGCCGCTGGCCGACGTTGACCATCCGCGGGACTGGTATCGGGCCCGCCGTGCAGGCTGGTTGGACCACCCGGACTAGGCCACTCACGTGGCCGGCCGAATGCGATAGAGTCGCGCGGATACGTCCGTCTCACCAGGGATATCTCATGGAGCTTCTCGCCGACCCGAACGTCTGGATCGCGTTCCTGACGCTGGCCGCGCTGGAGATCGTGCTGGGCATCGACAACATCGTGTTCATCTCGATCCTGGCCGGCCGGCTGCCGGTAGAGCAGCGACAGAAGGCCCGCATGATCGGCCTGTCGCTGGCCCTGGGCATGCGGGTGGTGCTGCTTCTGTCGATCGCCTGGATCATGGGGCTGACCGAACCGCTATTCGCCCTGGGCGGGTTCGAGGTGTCTTGGCGCGACATCATCCTGATCATCGGTGGCCTGTTCCTGCTCGGCAAGAGCACGCTGGAAATCCACCACAGCCTGGAAGAAGGCGGCGAATCGGACAGTGCGTCCGCCAAGGCCACGGCCACCATGGGGGCGGTGATTGCCCAGATCGCGGTGCTGGATATGGTGTTTTCGCTGGATTCCGTAATCACCGCCGTCGGTCTGGCCGAGCATGTGCCGGTGATGATCGCGGCCATCGTGGTCTCCATCGTTGTGATGATGGTCGCGGCGGGTCCGGTCGGCCGCTTTGTCGACGATCACCCCACCGTGAAGATGCTGGCGTTGTCGTTCCTGATCCTGATCGGCGTGACGCTGATTGCCGAGGGTCTGTCGTTCCACATTCCCAAGGGCTACATCTATTTCGCGATGGGCTTTTCGCTGGGGGTGGAAATGCTCAATCTGCGTCTTCGCGCCAGCCGCAAGCGGGCGCCGGTGAAGCTGCACAACCGCTATCGCGAGGGCGAGCCGGAATGAATGCCGGTCGGGTCAGCCGCCCGAGGCGCGCTCCTCGCGTCGCCGCTGCGCCTGCCGCACATGCGGCGCGATACTGCTGTCCAGCCACCGGGTGAGGTCCCGCAACATCGCGCGGGCCTGATCTGCGGCCGGCATGCGGGTGGCGTGGGTAAGCTCCACCGTCACCACGGGGATGTCCAGATACCGGGCGCCGTAATTGCCGAGTGATCCCGGAAACACTCCGAGACGATTCAGCTCGAGCGGACCCAGGCGCGGGGGCGGCGCCGGTTCGCCGTCGTAATCCAGAACCCCGTAGGGCGCATGGAGGGTGACGATGACATCCGGCCTGTAGTGCTCGATCTCGTCGACCAGCCACCGGGTTTCCGGCTCGCTGGCCGCCGCATCGCCGGGGAAACGCCGTTCACTGCGCCCGGTATCACGCCAGTAATCGCGGCTGGCGGTTTCCCACCCCGGCGTGGGCAGGTTCCGGTTCAGATCCACCCCGTTGGCATTCACCCGTTGCGCCGGCCGGGCAAACAGGCCATCCGGATTCATCGCCGGGATGATGCGCCAGTGATAAGCGCTGCCGGTTGCCTCCAGCCAGGACAGCCACCAGAACACCAGACTCACGGAGGTGAGTTCGTCCCCGTGGGTGCCGCCTATCAGCAGCACCCGGCCCCTGGGCGTCCGCGCACTGGCCGGTACCGGCCGAACGGTAATCGGCCGCCCGTGCACGGATTCGTGACCGGTCAGCTCGAAACCGCTGGCGCAATCGGCTCTCGCCACGCTGTGCAGTCGATCGGCCAGCGCCGTGCACCAGTCGGCGAGCGCCGCAGCGGCATCGATGGTCACGCGGGCAGGTTCCGGATGCGCCTTGTCGAATGCCAGCCCGCTGCGTTCATGCGGCAATGTGACGGGCGGTGCTTCGGTTACGGATACGTCCGGCGCCTGGCGCTCGAATGCCGCATCACGACTGCAAGCCGTCAGGGCCAGCAGCGTGGCGCCGACAAGCGCCGCGGCCCGATGGCCGCCGTTACGCCTCTGGCTCGACATCCGGAAGCGCGTCACGCAACACCTCGAAAGCCTCGTTGACGTGGTCGACCATGTGAATCAGCTCGCGGTCGTCCCGGCTGATCAGGCCCATCTCCACGAACACATCGAAATCGATCAGACGCCGCCAGAATTCGCTGCCGTAGAGAATCACCGGCATGCGGCGCTGCTTGCCGGTCTGGATAAGTGTCAGCACCTCGAACAACTCGTCCATGGTGCCGAAGCCGCCGGGGAAGATGACCAGCGCATGCGCCACGTTCATGAACCAGAACTTGCGCATGAAGAAGTAATGAAACTCGAAATTCAGCGGATCGCTGAGATACGGGTTGGCCGACTGCTCGTGCGGCAGCGAGATATTCAGCCCCATCGACAGCGATCGATCGACATCAGCCGCGCCGCGGTTGGCGGCCTCCATGATGCCCGGCCCACCACCCGTGCAGATGAAGTAGCGCTCACCCGGGTCATGCGTATCGATGGTCCAGCGCGCCAGCCGGGCAGCTAGCAGCCGGGCCTGATCGTAGTAGTCCACGCTCTCGTTCACCGGGTCGTGCCGACCGGGCTTGAGCCGCGCCGAGCCGAAGAAAATCAACGCGCGATTCACCTGCTGGGCCTGCAGCCGGTCCTTCGGTTCCAGGTACTCCGCCAGGATCCGAAGCGGCCGGGCCTCCGGACCCATCATGAACTCGGGGTTCTTGTACGACTTGGTCATCGATTACCTCGATCGCGATCGTTTTTCGTGTCCGGCACCGCTTGAAAGCCCGGGCCGCGCCCGCAAGTTATCCACAACTGTAAACGGCGCCCGGCGCCGGTACCGAATTGCGAGGACGCACCACATGCGAATGGACAAACTCACGAGCAAATTCCAGCAGGCGCTGATGGAAGCGCAAAGCCTGGCCGTCGGCCGCGATCATACGCAGATCGAGCCCGCCCATCTGATGCTTGCGCTGCTCGATCAGCAGGGCGGCAGCGTACATCAATTGCTGGACAACGCCGGCGTGGATGTACGCGGACTGCGCGCCGGCCTGCAGCAGGCACTGGAAGGCCTGCCCACGCTGCAGCAGGCCACCGGCGACGTTGGCGTGAGCAGCGAGCTCAACCGCCTGCTGAACCTGACCGACAAGGCTGCCCAGCAGCGCGGCGACGCCTATATTTCCAGCGAGCTGTTCGCGCTGGCGGCAGTCGACGACAAGGGCGCCGTCGGCAAGCTCCTGCGCGATGCCGGCGCCAGCAAGGACAACCTCAGCACCGCCATCGACAAGGTCCGCGGCGGCGAGGCCGTCAACGACCCGAATGCCGAGGAACAGCGCGGCGCCCTGGACAAGTACACCATCGATCTGACCGAACGGGCCGAACAGGGCAAGCTGGACCCGGTTATCGGTCGTGACGAGGAAATCCGTCGCGTGATTCAGGTGCTGTCCCGCCGCACCAAGAACAACCCCGCCCTGGTGGGCGACCCCGGCGTGGGCAAGACTGCGATCGTGGAAGGTCTGGCCCAGCGCATCATCAACCGCGAGGTGCCCGAGGGGCTGAAGGACAAGCGCGTGCTGTCGCTGGACCTGGGCGCGATGCTGGCCGGTGCCAAGTACCGCGGCGACTTCGAGGAGCGCCTCAAGGGCGTACTCACCGATCTGTCAAAACAGGAAGGCCGGATCATCCTGTTCATCGACGAGATCCACACACTGGTCGGCGCCGGCAAGGCCGAGGGGGCGATGGACGCCGGCAACATGCTCAAGCCGGCCCTGGCCCGCGGCGAGCTGCACTGCATCGGCGCCACCACGTTGAACGAGTATCGCCAGAACATCGAAAAGGACGCCGCGCTGGAGCGGCGCTTCCAGAAAGTGCTGGTCGATGAACCGGACATGGAGGACACAGTCGCCATCCTGCGCGGCCTCAAGGAACGCTACGAAGTCCACCACGGCGTGGACATCACCGACGGCGCCATCATCGCCGCGGCGCGGCTGTCTCAGCGCTACATCACCGACCGCAAGCTGCCCGACAAGGCCATCGACCTGATCGACGAGGCCGCCAGCCGTATCCGCATCGAGATCGATTCCAAGCCGGAAGAACTCGATGTACTGGACCGGCGGCTGATCCAGCTCAAGATGGAGCGGGAAGCGCTCAAGAAGGAATCCGACGACGCCTCCAAGAAGCGGTTGGAGAAACTCGAGGCCGACATCGAGCAGGCGGAACGAGAATACGCCGATCTGGAGGAAATCTGGACCGCAGAGAAGGCAACGCTTACCGGTGCCGCCAGCCTCAAGGAAGAGCTCGACCGCGCCCGCCATGAAAAGGATGCCGCCCGCCGGGCCGGCGATCTTAACCGCGCGGCGGAGTTCGAGTATGGCCGCATCCCGGAACTGGAAAAGAAACTCGCCGAAGCCCAGGCCGCGGAGGCCGATTCATCCGGCAACCGCCTGCTGCGCAACAGCGTTACCGAGGAAGAAATCGCCGAGATCGTGTCCAAGTGGACCGGTGTGCCGGTCGCGCGGATGCTCGAAGCCGAGCGCGACAAGCTCCTGCGCATGGAAGAGGCGCTGCACGAGCGGGTGATCGGCCAGGACGAGGCGGTTTCGGCCGTGTCCGACGCGATTCGCCGGGCCCGCTCAGGCCTGTCCGACCCTAACCGCCCAATCGGCTCGTTCCTGTTTCTGGGCCCTACCGGCGTGGGCAAGACCGAGCTGTGCAAGGCCCTGGCGACCTTCCTGTTCGATACCGAAGAGGCCATGGTCCGCATCGACATGTCCGAGTTCATGGAACGTCATTCCGTGGCCCGGCTGATCGGCGCCCCGCCCGGCTACGTCGGATACGAGGAAGGCGGTTATCTGACCGAGGCCGTCCGCCGCAAGCCCTACGCCGTAATCCTGCTGGACGAAGTCGAAAAGGCCCATTCGGAGGTCTTCAACATCCTGCTGCAGGTGCTGGATGACGGCCGCCTGACCGACGGCCACGGCCGCACGGTGGACTTCCGCAACGCCGTGATCGTGATGACCTCCAATCTGGGCAGCCAGCTGATCCAGGAACTGGCGGGCGAGGACGAGTACGACGCAATGAAGGAGTCGGTGATGGAAGTCGTCGGCTCGCACTTTCGCCCCGAGTTCATCAATCGCATCGACGAGACAGTGGTCTTCCACCCGCTGGGGCGCGAGCAGATCCGCTCCATCGCCCGCATCCAGATGCAGCACCTGGAAGCCAGACTCGCCGAGCGCGACATCCGCATCGAGATCAGCGATGCCGCGCTGGACAAGCTGGCGGAAGCGGGATTCGATCCCGTTTACGGCGCCCGACCGCTCAAACGGGCGATCCAGACCCAGGTCGAGAACCCGCTGGCCAGGCACATTCTGGCCGGGGAATTCAGCGCCGGGGTGTGTATTCAGATAAACAGCGGAGATGACAGCAGCCTGGTGTTCCGGGAAGCCGCCTAGCCGGACGACGAATTCCCGCGAATCGGGGCGGCCTGCGGTTTGACAGGCCGCCCACCCTCTGGCTTGCTTAGACGTTAAACTCGCCTTACAACCAATACGCTAGGGGTATTCGTCATGCGCCGGGGAACATCACGCGCCTTCCTTCGCCCGTTCATCTCGAACGCTGTTTTCGCGAGCTTGATTGGGGCGGCTGTGTTTGCTGCCACAGCCAACGCGGCCACCTTCACGGTAACCACCACCGCCGACAACGAGGTCGACGACGGTGAGTGCACGCTGCGCGAGGCCGTTGCGCTTGCGAATGGTGCCGATGGCGAGGATGCATGCAGTGACGACGGGTCGCTGGGCGATGCCGACGGCGACATAATCAACTTTGAAGTGGATCTGGCGAGCCAGGGCGAAATCATCGTCCTGACATCCTCTCTTCGAATTCAAGACGATGTTGTCATCGACGGCACCGTGGATGCACCCGAGAGTGGCGGGCTGCTCGGAACGATCGTGGACGGATTGGGAGCACTGCTGGGCGGTAATGGCAACGATGATCCAGATGTAAACCGCATTGCGGTAAGTGGCGGCGACAGCAATCGAGTTTTCATCATTGAGACCGACCCATCCGCCGTCGGTAATAGTGGCGACGTTGTCTTGCGTGACCTGATCGTGGCGAACGGCTTTGCCGCCGCGGGTGATCCTCAGAACGGCAACGGTGGCGGCATTTACAACACCACTGGCACGGGTACGTCGTCGAACAGCCTGACGCTGATCAACACGCTCGTGACCGGCAACGAATCCACCGCGGACGCGCCCGGCGAAGGCGGCGGTGGCATCTTCAACAGCGGTAATCTGGTCCTCGAAGACTCGAATATTCTCGGCAATAGCGTGACCGGCCTCGCCGGTAACGGTGGCGGTATTCTCAACGCCGGCAACCTGACCGTCACTGATGGCAATATCAGCGGCAATACGGCGTTTCGCGCCGGCGGCGGCGTAGAGCAACTGGACGGGAGCGCTACCTTCAGCGGGACCACATTCGCGCAGAATAATGCCGGCGGCAATGCGCCAAACCCCGGCAATGGCGGCGCCGTGCACGTGACTGCCGGTGATACCGAATTCACCAATGTCACAGCGACCGGGAACATCGCCGCCCGAGAAGGCGGCGCGCTGTGGAACAACGCCGGCCAGACCATGACGGTCACCAACGGCACCTACACCAACAACATCGCCTCGGGACCCGCGGCAGACGACGGTGGCGGCGCGCTGTTCAACAACGGCGGCGTCCTAAATGTTGATCAGACAGACTTTAGCAACAACCAGGCCGATGGCGAGTCCGGCAGTGGCGGCGCCATATTCAATGGCCGGACCGAAACCAGCGCCGGGCAGCTGACCATCAACGGCGGCAATTACAACGGCAATGCGGCGGTTCGCGCCGGCGGCGGCATCGAGGATGCCTCAGGCAATTCGGAGAATCTGAGGATTTCCGGCATCACCGCCGACGGCAACCGCACCGGCACTGTTGGCAATACACCGGCCAATCCCGGCAATGGCGGTTTCCTGCACGTGAGTGACAGCACCGGCGTCACCACAATTGAAGTCTTCGGCGGCACTTATCGAAACAACACCGCGGCCAGGGAAGGCGGCGCGCTGTGGAACGGTGCCGGCACCATGGTGGTCGAGGACGCCGTCATCCAGACCAATACCGCTAGCGGCAACGCAGCCGACGACGGCGGCGGCGGCATCTTCAACAACGGCGGCACGCTGATTGTTCGCGACAACACCCTAATTGATGACAATCGTGCGGACGGCACCTCCGGCAGCGGTGGTGGCATCTTCAACGCCGCCAACGGCACGATGGAGATCACCAGCAGCCGCATCACCGGGAACAGCGCCAACCGCGCCGGCGGCGGCATCGAGGACGCCTCCCTGGTCACGGAAAACGCCGTGACGCTGACCGACGTGACGCTGAGCGGTAACAACGGCGGCGATAACCCGGGCAACGGTGGTGGTCTGCACGTGACCGGCAACGGCAACATCGTGGTGATGAACAGCACCATCCGGAACAACACCGCGGCCGAAGGCGGCGGCCTCTGGAACAACGCGGGCGAAATGTCCGTCACCGACTCGATCATCGAGAACAACACCGCCAACGGCGACGCCGCCGACCAGGGCGGTGGCGGCGTTTTCAATCAGGCCGGTACACTTATCATCACCAGCAGCGCCCTGAACGGGAATGATGCCATCGGCATGTCCGGCAGTGGCGGTGCCGCCTTCAACGACGGCGATGCCGGTGACGGTGTGATGGCCACGCTTACGATCGACCGCAGTTCGATCTTCGCGAACACGTCACAGCGCGCCGGCGGGGGCGTCGAGAACAACGCCGGCACGGTGGAGATTACCCGCACCATCATTGGCGGAATGGAGGAGGCCCGCGGCAATATCACCGGCAACAATCCCGGCAACGGCGGCGCCCTGCACACCACGGGCGCCGGCGACGTGACCATTGATGACAGTGCGATCGCGTTCAACACCGCCTCCGAGGGCGGTGGGCTGTGGAACTCCGCCGGCGGCACGCTGAGCGTGTTCAACTCGACCTTGTCGAACAACGTGGCCACTGCCAGCAGCACGATCGGCGCGGGGCTGCGCGGCGGCGGCGGCGTGTTCAACGATGGCGGCACCACGACGCTCGTGAATGTGACCGTCACCCAGAATGATTCGGCGACCAATGGTGGTGGCATTGCCAGCATAGATGGAGCCTCCATCACGGCCAACAACACCATCGTGGCCGACAACACCGCGGCCAGCATGGGACCCGACGCATTCGGCAACGTAACCGTGGATACCAGCTTCATCGGCAGCACTGCCGGCGCCAGCGTCAATGGTGAGGATCTCAATGGCGATGCACAACTCGACGATCTGAGCATTTCCGGCAACACCCTGATTCACGTTGCCCCCTTCGGCAGCCCGGCCGTCGACGCCGGCAACGACACCATTTGCGACGCGGCACCAATCGACAATCGGGATCAGCGCGGCGTGGTCCGCGATTTCGATGGCGACGGTAATGGCATTCAGGGTTGTGATATCGGCGCAGTGGAGTTCACGCGAAATCCGGTTCTGACCCTGACCGGGAACGGTCCGGCCGAAGTACCAGCGGCGCCGGGCGACGAGAACGTGACGGCCCTGGCCTTCACGCTGACTAATAATACGGTCGAGTCAGTGGATGTCGACGGCTTCAATGGCACCGTGACGGGCGATGTAAGCACCGATATCGCGGGTGCCGAGGTTTACCTCGACAACAATGGCAACGGCAATCTGGATGCAGGTGAGGCCAGCGCCATGCCGATCGGGAATGTCCAGATCAACGCGTCCGGGCAATTCTTCGTCACGCTGAATCCCGAACGCACGCTGATGGCGGACGGCGGCGACGAGAGCTACATCATCGTGATCGACATCGCTGCCGACACCAGCACTGCCGGTACCCCAACCAGTTCCATGCTGTTCGCCGGGGGCGGTCTGTTCCTGGTTCTCGCATCGCTCGGCGGTCTGCGGCGGCGTGTCGCCTGGCCGCTCGCGGCGCTGAGCCTGGCGATCGGCCTAAGTGCCTGTGGCGGCAGCGGTGGTGGTGGCGGCGGCGGAGACGACGGCGGCGGCATGATGCCCCCGACCGGCAATCTCCAGTTCACGCTAACCCAGGTGACCGCAACCGGACAGACCGGCAATGCGGTAGCCGACAATCTGCCGCTGGAAGGCCCAGCCGTCACCATTTCCAGCGAATAACTGAAGAAGGCCGAAGGCCGGCCGCCTTCTTACGAGGCGGCCGGCCGTTTCGTTCTCGGATTCAGGCCCCGTGTTCAGCGACCGCGGAGAAGGCCCTGAGCACGGGCAACCGCGATACGGGCCGTGTTCTGCCGTAACTCGCGGGATTCCCCGAGAATCTCCGTCAGCGTCTGCTCAATGGCCATTACCCTGCCCCGAACCCGCTCCGGTGAATAACCGTCGGGCGCCAGTTCATCCCCCACGTTGATCACACCGCCGGCGTTGATCACGAAATCCGGGGCATAGACGATGCCGCGTGCTGCCAGACGATCGGCGTCGGCCTCGGTCGTCAGCTGGTTATTGGCGCCGCCGGCCACGACGCGGCAGCGCAGTGTTGGAATGGTGGCCTCGTTCAGCACCCCGCCAATCGCGCAGGGCGCCAGCACATCGACTTCGGCGGCTAGTATCTGATTGGCATCCACGATCTCGGCGCCCAATTCGCGGGCCGCGGCAACGCCGTCGGTATCGGTATCCGTTGCAATCACGCGAGCGCCCGCGTCAATCAGATGCCCGATAAGGCCCAACCCCACCTTGCCGCAGCCCTGTACCGCGACGGACAGACCACGCATGTCGTCGACCAACCCCGTGGCGCGGACCGCGGCGCGCATGCCCACGAACACGCCCAGCGCGGTATGCGGCGAGGGATCGCCCGACCCGCCAGCCTCGCGCGACCGGCCCACGGCGAACTCGGTGACGTCGTTGAGCACCGCGATGTCGGCTTCCGTCATGCCCATGTCCTCGGTGGCGACATACCGACCGGCCAGCCCTTCCACGATACGTCCCATGGCGAGGAACGCGGCGCGGCGATCGGCGGGCAGTGGCCCCAGTATCACGGCCTTCGCACCACCGAAATCCAGACCGGCGCAGGCATTCTTGTAACTCATCGCCTGCGATAGCCGCAGCACGTCGTCAACGGCATCGGCTTCGCTGTCGTACTCGCGGATGCGGATCCCGCCGAGTCCCGGCCCACGTGTGGTGTCGTGAATGGCGATGATTGCGCGCAACCCGGTGTCACGGTCGCGAGTGAACAGCAATTGTTCATGGTCGGATGCCTGGATGCGCTCGAGTATTGTCACCGTTTGCCCTCTCGGATCGAAAATGCGGTGATTGTGGCCATGGCCGGCGACCGGTGTCGACTGGAACCGTCGGCCACGAGGCTTGTCTTGACGTAGACTAGCGCCTGACATACCGAGGTACGGGCTCGCGGGATCATGTCGGCCTGCTCAAGGAGTACCACCATGCCCACTCATCGTTCACTGGCCCTCATCGCCTTGCTGCTCTGGGCCGTTTCCGGCACCGCCGAGGAGTCGTCGTCCGACCAGCCTGTCGCCGATGACCAGGCCCCGGTGATACCGGCCGAAGCCGATAACGCCGAAGACGGCCCGGATCCCGGCCCCGACCGCGCCGAGGGGCGTTCGCCGAGCGAATCGGCCGCCGCAACCGACAAGCCCATGGGCGATACGCAAGACGACGACGGCCCGCGCCAGGTCCGACTGGAACTGAACAAGCTCTCCGCCCTGGATGACGCCTGCCGCGCCTACGTCGTGGCGCGCAACCAGACCGAGGTGGATTTCGACCAGTTACGCGCGGACGTGGTGATGTTCGATGCCGACGGCATCGTCAACAAGCGCCTGGCGGTGGACCTGGCCCCGTTGCCCGCCGGCAAGACCAGCCTGAAGGTATTCGACATCGGCGGCCTGGCCTGTGACGACATCGGCCAGATGCTGCTCAACCAGATTCTTGACTGCCGCGATGCCGACGGCGACCGCGAAAACTGCCTGGCCGATATTTCAGTCCGGGCCCGTGGCCCGGTACCATTCATCAAGTAGCGTGACGTACACGGTGGACGCCGGTAGCGCGAGCCCGCGGCAACCGCTTTTCCGCTTGGAGGGGGCATGAACGATTTTCTGAGCCGGGCCGAGGGCTGGGCTGGTGGCGTACTCGAGATGATTGCGCTGGGCGGTCCGGTGGTGGCCCTGCTGATCGCCATGTCGATCCTCGCGCTGACCATCGTGCTGCTCAAGCTCTGGCAGTTCTCGGCCATGCGCGTCGGCGACCGCCGCACCGCAACCAGCGCTCTCAAGGTGTACCGGGCCGGCAGCGCCGGCGATGCAGCCGCCATCGCCGGTAAATCGCGTAACCCGGTGGCGCAGGTACTGGCCCGCGCCATCCGCGGTAAGCACCGCATGGACCTGGCCGATGAACTGGTCCGTGAGGAAGTGCTGCGCTATGGCGCTGATCAGCTGGAAACCCTGCGCAGCCATTTCCGCCCGCTCGAGGTGATCGCCTCGCTGGCGCCGCTGCTGGGGCTGTTCGGCACCGTGCTGGGTATGATCGAGGCATTCCGTGATCTGGAAGCGGCTGGCAGTCAGGTCAACCCGGCAATTCTGTCCGGGGGCATCTGGCAGGCGCTGCTCACCACCGCGGCCGGCCTCGCGGTGGCCATGCCGGTGATCGTGGCTCTGAACTGGCTGGAGCGGGTCGTGGACCGGCTGGCCCACGACATGGACAACGTCGTCACCCAGGTTTTCACCATGGATTTGTCACGCGCCCCCGCCGTGCAAGGTCATGAGCTCGACCCCGACCGCGTTGAAGTCCGGCCGCTTGGCGAATAGTCCGGCGCGCCGCCGGCCGCTGGTAGGGCTGACACCACTGATCGACGTGGTGTTCATCCTGCTGCTGTTCTTCATGCTGGCATCGAGCTTTCTCGACCTGCACTCGATTGCACTGGACGCCCCCAGCCGCGGCGGCGCTCAGCCCACCATGGAAGGCGCGCTACTGGTGGAAGTCCGCACCGACGGCATCCGGCTTGGCGGTCAGTACGTCACGCCTCAGGGTCTGGCACGGCGGGTCGGTGCACGACTGGAGGACAATCCTGACCAGCGCGTGCTGGTGCGGCCGGCCGAAGGCGTTTCGCTACAGGACACGGTATCCGTGCTCGACCGGCTTACCGCCGCCGGGGCGGACAATCTGTCCATGCTCGGAGGCGACGGACCGCGATGAAATTCCCCCGTTCCCGCCGACCACGCAACGAGGACGAGCGGATTCTGCCGCTGACCAATATCGTGTTCCTGCTGCTGATCTTCTTCATGCTGGCCGGGCGCCTGGCCACCCCCGACCCGCTGCCGATCGAGCCGCCGGAATCCGAAAGCGAGGACCCGGCGCGTGCCGAAGGTGTGCTGGTCCAGATGATGACCGACGATCGGGTGGCCATCGACGGGGATGTCGTGCCGTTGGCGGAACTCGCGGCGCGCGTCGGCCGGCAAGGGGCAGGCGGCGACGCCCTCCGGGTCCGGCTGAAGGCGGACGGCACCGTTGCGGCCACGCGGGTGGTGGCTGTCATGCAGCAACTGCACGACGCGGGCGTCGATGAGTTGCGTCTGCTGACCACCAGCGCCTCGCCATGACGGCGCTGCCGCTGCGCCGGCACTGGCTGGGCGCCGGCCTGTTGGCCGCCCTGCTCCATGCCGGCATCGCCGCACTGATCATGCTGCTGGTACCGAATTCGCCCAGCGCCCTGGTCCCGTCCGAACAGGGTGTGAAGATCAATCTGGAATCGATGGGCAACGCGATGAGCAGCGCGGCCACCCCGGCACCGGAGCCGGTAGAGGCGATCGAACCCGACGTACCGGCACCCGACGTGGCGGAGGCCCCGACGCGCGACAATCCCGTGCCCGAGGCCAATGAACAGGATGTGCTCGCGGCATCCGCGGCGGACCAGCCAAGTGCGGAAACGGCTGACCCCACTGTCCCGTCGGAAACGGTCGAAGCACTCACGATCACGCCGGATGCCAACCCCGAGTCGGAGACGCGCGAACCGACCCGTGGCGGCGGCGACCCCACCGAGGCCTACATCGACACCGTGCGGGGCTGGCTGTCGGACAACAAGCAGTATCCGGAACAGGCCCGGCAGCGTGGCGATGAGGGTGTCGTGCGAATCTATTTCGTGGTGGATCGCGAGGGCAACATCCTCGAAAGCCGCATCCTGGAAAGCTCCGGCATCGCCCTGCTCGATCGCGAGGTCGAGGCGCTGCTTGACCGGGCCCAGCCCCTGCCGGCCATGCCCGACGACCTGCGTCGGAACCGCATCGAACTCACCGTGCCGATCGAATTCAGCCTGAATTGATCGATCCAGCGCGGCCCGCCGGCCATGGGATCACCGTCGTTACGAGTCGCCGAAGGTGGCGAAGCAATCTCTCCCGACATAGCAGATCGCCGCGACCGCTTCGCGGCCTCGCGATGACATTTCATGCGCCCCCGGCGCGACAAAGCACGACGCCACGGCGGGGCAACGCTACCAAACCACCAGTTCGACCCGGCGGTTGCGGGAACGGCCATCCGCGTCGCTGTTGCTGGCCGCCGGCGAGGTGAAACCCACGCCCCAGGGCTTGAGACGGCTGCGGGTCACGTCCTGATTGCTGACCAGCGCTTCCACCACGGCCGCCGCCCGCCGTCGTGACAGATCGATGTTGTACTCGAATTCGCCGCGGGTATCGGTATGCCCCACCACCAGCAGACGCAGATCGGGACGCTGGCGCATCAGCTTGCCGATTTCGGTGAGCGTGGGGTCCGACGCATCCCGCAACCGGGCACTGTCGGTATCGAAATAAATGCCGTACAGCGCCACCCGGCCCTGCTCGTCCAGCTGCCGACCCATTTCCTCGGCATCCACCGTAATGGCTGAAAGTTCGCGGGGACTGGCGTCAATCACGTCAACCAGGGTAAATACACCCTCACCGGCCGCCGAGGCGCTGCTCTGGACCGCCACGAAACGGTCGCCGCCGGGCCGATCATCGCGAGCCGCCAGGTAGCCCACCGCGCCGGTATCCAGAATGAAGCGCTCGGCATCATGACGGCCGCCGGGGCTGGCCTGCAGGAACGCGGGACCGCCACAGGCCTCGTCGGCGCAGCGAAACACGATCTCAAATCCGGCCTCGCGCAGGTCCCCGGCCATGGCATCGAGCACGGCCTCGGGCGACTGACCGGCCGGCGACCGGTAGACGCGCCGGGACAACGGGCCGTCGACGGTCCGGGTCGCCGCGAGATTGGCGTCAATGCCGCCCGGATCCTCTGCCGGCGCGATGATCAGATCGTAGGTGGCCTGCGGGCGTGACTCGTCGCTGACCGTCTCGGCGGCCCCGGGCATGGGCACGTCGGCGGACTGGGCCCATGCGGTACCGAACATGCCGAGCACGAGCCCGAGTCCGGTCACAAGCGGCGGCGTCGAAAACAAGCGCATCGAGTCTCTCTTCAGCTAGGCAGGATTGCCGATTGCATTATCGCAGCAGCCGGACAAACAGCGTAGCCGGGAATGCCGGGCCTCGCATCCCGGCGGACATCGCCAACCGGCACGCGATTTCTCACGGCCCGACCGCCACCACCACATGGTCAGCCAGATCCCGGGCGCAGATCTGGCGAATGATGCCAGCCAGCTGCTGATACCAGTGCCGCTGGGCCGAGCGCGGTCGCCAGGCCAGCACGATATCCCGCCTCGGGGTCTCGAACGCGGCCTCAAGGCGGATCACGTCGTGGCGCGGACCGATCTCCGAACGGATATACAGGGACGGCAGAAACGACACGCCCAGGCCGGTGCCGATCATCTGGCGCAGGGTGTCCAGGCTGGTGCCCTCGAAGTCGCGCATCAGGCGGAAACCGTAATCGCGGGCGACGCCCTGCACCTGCAGGAACGAGCGGTGGCGCTCCTCGATCACCAGGAAATTCTGATCCACGCAATCCGTCGGCCGAACCCGCGCGAGGTCGGCCAGCGGATGATCCGGCGCGGATACCAGATGCATTTGCTCGCTGAACAGCGGCGTCGACGCCATGTCGCGGTCCTCCAGCGGCGCCGAGGCTAGAATCAGGTCGTACTGGCCGTCCGCCAATCCGGCCTCGAGTTCCCGCGGGCCGTCCTCCTTGACGAAAATGCGCAGTGCCGGAAAGCGCCGATGCAGTTCCGGGATCACGTCGGGCAGCAGATACGGCCCCAGGGTGGGCAACACACCAAGCCGATGCGTGGCCGAGGGTGAATCCGCCGCCTCGCGCGCGAAATTGACGATTTCCCGGCTTTCCCGCAGAAGCCGATCCACGTGCGGCAGGAGGGATCGCCCGAGCGCCGTCACCAGCGTCCCGGACCGGGACCGTTCCACCAACGCAATACCCAGAGCCTTCTCCAGCGCCGTTAACTGTGCCGTGAGAGTGGGCTGACTGATGCCCAGGTGAAGCGCCGCGCGGCGCACGCCACCGTGCTCTGCTACCGCAGCCAGGCAGCGCAACTGTTTGATAGTAGGCTCGGTCAAGATCCGACTCCATGTGATATTGTTTCGCTATCAAATATCTCGAGAACTTTCGGCTTACGCGATTGCCCAAGATTCCCTAACCTTCCGCATCTGTAGTGTTTTGGAGGAAAGTTTTCACCATGGACAAGATTCTGGACGGCATCGAGCGTTTCCAGACGGAACGTTTTCCCGAGTATCGAGAGTTGTTTGCAGGACTGGCCGACGGGCAGTCGCCGGAAACGCTATTCATCACCTGCGCGGACTCGCGAATCGACCCGAGTTTGATCACCAGCAGTATGCCGGGTGATCTGTTCGTCTGCCGCAATGCCGGCAACATCGTACCTCCCTATTCCGGTTCGGCTGAAGGCACCGGCGCCTCGATCGAGTATGCCGTCATCGCATTGGGAATCCGCGACATCGTTGTGTGCGGGCATTCCGGTTGTGGCGCCATGACGGGCGTACTGAACCCTGACGCGATACGGCAGTTCCCACAGGTAAGCCAGTGGTTGACGCATAGCCATGCCGCCGTGAGTGAGGCACAGGGCCAAAAGCCCGATGCAGATGATCAAACGAAACTGGACTATCTGATCGAACGCAACGTGGTGCTCCAGCTGCAGCATCTGCGCACGCATCCCGCGGTCGCCGCACGGGTAACGGCCGGCAACCTGAGGCTACATGGCTGGGTTTACGACATCGGCAGTGGCGCCATAGCCACCTACGATCCCGCTATCGACGCGTTCAAGCCCCTGCAGGATCGCCGTCCCGCATAGCGTTGTCCGGGCGGAGTCCGGGCATCCGGCGAGGCGGGTAAATGCGATTTACCCGGTTCTCGCCTCATCGATGACGCTGCGGTGTCCGGTCCCGTCCGGACGCTTGGGCGATATTGAATCAGCACCCTTGAGGTTGAATGGTTATGAGATTTCATGAACGGATTCTCCTGGAGAATCGCGCGTGGGCCGGCGAAATGCATCGACGAAATCCCCGGTATTTCGAGCATCTGAAAAACGGACAGTCCCCCGAGGCATTCTGGATCAGTTGCTCCGACAGCCGCGTTCCGGTCGAGCAGATGTGCAATTCCTCTCCCGGCGACCTTTTCATGCACCGAAACGTCGCCAACCTGGTGGCGACGGAAGATCCGGCCTTCATGAGTGCCTTGGAGTATGCCGTTTCGATTCTGGAGGTCGGCAACATCATCGTCTGCGGCCATGAGGACTGTGGCGGCATCGGCGCCGCCTGCTCGACCTCGCCGACCGGTCTTAAGTATCTCGACACCCACATAGCGCCCCTGGTTCGCCACGTCGAACGCGAGCGCGAGACGCTCGCGGCGGAACCCGATCATGCCAGCCGGGTAAACGCCATGGTGCGCCTGAACATTGTGGCGCAAGTCGATCGGCTGACCGAGATGGAGATTGTGCGGCAAGCCCGCGTATCCCCGGTGATCGTGGGCCTGATCTACAAGGTTGATACGGGCGCACTCGAATTCGTTTGCGAACGCGAAGTATCCGATACCGCACTGGCTGCAGCCGCGAACGCCTGACCAGGGGGTAACCGCTCAGTTGAACGCGGATAGAGCCCCGTTCAGCTAGCGCGACCGGCTAAATATCCAGCAAGGAGTACTACCCGGATCATGCATGCACGCTATTTGGGGCGCGACCTTCGTGCCGGCATCGTCGTCTTTCTCGTCGCCATCCCGCTTTGCCTTGGCATTGCCATCGCGTCAGGGGCACCACCGGTCGCCGGCCTGATCACCGGCATTGTCGGCGGCGTCGTGGTCAGCTGGGCCAGTGGCTCACCGCTGTCGGTATCCGGCCCGGCGGCCGGCCTGACGGCTATCGTCCTGCAGGTCATCAACGAGTTCGGCTACCCCGGGCTACTGCTCGCCACGGTACTGGCCGGACTGATTCAGATCGGTCTGGGATACGCGCGCATGGGCATCATCGGCGCCTTCGTTCCCAGCGGCGTCATCAAAGGCATGCTCGCGGGTATCGGTCTGATCCTGATCGGCACGCAGATTCCTCTCGCGATCGGACATTCACCCGGTAGCGATGCCAAGCTGACGCAGCCAGGCTCATTGCTCGACGGGATAACACCGCTGGCGGTGGGGATAACCCTGCTTTGCCTTGCCATCCTGATTTTTTTCGAGACGCCCTTCGCCAAACGCTTTCCGAAGCTGGCGATAATCCCGCCACCGCTACTTGCGGTACTGGCCGGAGCAGGGATCAGCATGCTGGTTCAGTCAACCAATCCCGGACTCGCTCTCGCGGCAAACCAGCATGTAAGTCTGCCCGGCCTGGACGGGCCCGCGTCGCTACTGGGCGCCATCACTTTCCCCGATTTCTATCAGCTGACGGAGATAGGAATCTATGTGGCAGCAATCACGCTGGCGCTGGTAGCCAGCCTCGAGACGTTACTCTGCGTCGAGGCGGTTGATGAACTGGATCCGCTGGGGCGCAAGTCGCCAACGCACCGCGAATTGGGGGCGCAGGGTGTCGGAAATGTCGTGAGCGGCATGATCGGAGGGCTCCCCATGACTTCCGTGATTGTGCGCAGCTCCGCAAACGTACAGGCCGGAGGCCGCACGCGCATCGCCAGTTTCGTACACGGCCTGCTCTTGTTCGGCAGTGTGGCTTTTGCAGCGTTCGCGCTTGAGGCAATTCCGCTCGCTGCCCTTGCGGCGGTACTGCTATTCACGGGCTACAAGCTTGCGCGGCCGGCAATCATCGCTTCGCAGTGGCACGCGGGCAAACGACGCTTTCTACCGTTTGCGGCAACCATCATCGCAATCCTGGCAACCGACCTTCTGATTGGCGTCATCACAGGCATCGTGGTCGCGCTGTACTTCCTGATGCGGGCGCACTACAAATCCGCGATTTCGATGACCATGGACGGTAGCCATGGCCTTCTACGCTTTAACAGTGAAGTGTCATTTCTCAATCGTCAGCTACTGCGGTCTTACTTAACCCGCGTACCGGAGGGTGGGCACATCGTCATCGATGCATCGGCAGCGCACTTCATTGACCCCGACGTGATCGAGGACATTGACCATTTTGTCGCTGGCGCGCCGGAACGCAATATCGGATGTGAGGTACATGGGCTGGAGAGGCACTTGGTCGTGGCCAACGGTTGAACAACCTCGTCTCTCTAAATCCGTGATCCTGAAGTTGTCGTAATGATGGTCGACTCGTTCTCGTCCTCGCTCATGTTGAGGGGCCCTCTGAGCTATTCCGCGCGGCCGGCGCCGGGATATTTGCGGGTGGTTGGCACGGAAAGAGAAGGGAAGTTTGCGCATTGCGAATGAGCGACGCCGACCGAGCGCGCGCAAAGCCCCGGCCCCGAAGGAGTTTGGCCCAAGCCGTCCAAACGCTGCCTGGTTCTCTTTAATCGTGAGAAATCGCCACGGCGCCGCGTCGAGCACCTAGCCATTGAGCGGCTTGGGACGCGAACGCGGGTCGCGGACAATAAATCAGAGGGTCCTGAGAAAACGCCGCCCGGTCTGTCGGTCCTGCGACACGTTCATAGCAACGGCGGCAACCAGTCGCATACAGCTGGCCTCGTTCGGTAACAGCGTCGCGTCCCGTGTGCGGCGCTTGATGGCCTCGACGGCATTACTCGCACCCGAGCCACATCACTCAAGCCAGCCAGACCACGCTTGGCAATCAGTTTCGCCACATCCCCGGCTCCGTTATCCGATTCGGCACGGGCCATTCATTTCTCTTTTCATCACTAGGGTCAACGAGTCCCAACGAAAGAGTAGCGGTGGTCTGTCGCTTTGCGGCCCAGGCCAACAATTTACAGAACCGACGTTCGCTCCCTTCGGATGCGACTTAGTCGGCGAAACGGCCCAGGCTCAGCCGTACCCTCGGCGCCAGGATCAGGGGCTCGACGGTCACCCGAACAGTTCTTCTCGTAGCTGTTCAATGCTCTAGCTCAACTACTCGCCCTGCTCACGCCCCCCCAGCAGCCTGTCGGCAGACACGCAACCGCTTGAGGAGGCAAGGGCTCACGGCCGGAAATCACCGCCTATCATGTCCTCGTCGACTCGGGGATCGATATCCTCGTCAGCATCCAGGGCTTCGAGATGCGGCGTCTCGAACCAGCGCGGCAAGAACATGCGCAGAGGTACCAGCATGGCAATCAGCAACGGGAAGAGAATACCCAGCGCACTGCTCTTGAGTACCCACAACGCAACCAGGCAGCCAACCTGGATCATGGTGAATTGATGGATGATCCTGCGGGGAACAGTGCGCACGTAATGGGTCTGGGGGAAAAGCTTCGGGTCGGTTGCCCACAAGCGCACCCGCTCGAACAAATCCGTGCCGTTCAACGTGGCGAAACCCATATACAGAAACAGGCCGAACAGGACTTCCATCGGAATCAGCCGGATCAGCGGCAGCATCAGAATCGAGCCGGCGATGAGCACGTGAATCATCAGCGGCGAAACGCGATTTTCCTGAACGGAGACAATACGTTCGCGTGTGCTCGAACCGAGATCGACGGTCTCGGTCGTTGCCAGGCTCTTGACATGATTGAGTGCATGGACCGTCGCGGCCACAATCCATGGCAAGCCGAACAGTGAAGTTATCGCCGTAATGATGCCGACGATTGCGAGGTCGAGATGGTAGCCCGGCCCCTTGCGCAGCGAATGCAGCGGGCTGTTGACTAGGCGGGTCGTAATATTCTGATCAAGAAACAACAGCACGGTAACCAGCAAAGCCGGACCGATGGCGCCAAAAATGACCCATGTCGGCGCGTCGAAGATCTGCACCAGCCAGGGGCGACCGGTCGTTGTGCCGAAATCCTCGGGTATCGCCGGTACGGCGACTTCGACATCAGGCATCATCAGTGCGAACGCCGTCATGACGGCAATGGCGATCGCCGGACCGAAATCGGAGAGGAATTCACGAATGCGCCGACGCAGGTAAGGCGTCGTCATGAACAGCTTGAGGATACGCGCCAGCATGAAGGTGCCCAGCGCCAATACCAGCGTCATCAGCGCAGTGGCATTATCGCGGGGCGTCTCGGCGAATGGTGCGACCATCGACTTGACCGCTTCGACAATGAAGATAATGGCCACGAGGGACGCAAAGATCTCATCGGTAAAGCGGGTGAACAGGCGCATCAACGCACTGGCATCGATAGCAGCAAGGATCACCATGAACAGACCGGACCATAATCCGACCCAGGCATAAGTGGGCAGGAAGGGAATCCCGAACTGCTGACACAACGTGTATAGCAACCCGGTGAAGATGACGATGGGCCCGGTGCCCCCGAGCAGGGTCAAGGGTTGTCCCGCAAACAATGCGAATATTATGCCGCCCGCTGCGGTCGCCACGATCATCTCGACGGTTCCGATCTGCCCGCCGGTCATCAATCCGGTCAGCGCACCGAATGCCACCGCATTGGCCAGGCAGGCGAAGTACAGAAACAGGGTCGAACCAACGACCTTGCTACTCAGGCCGTCGCGAAAGTCACTGCCATAGTGGGGCAGGCGGCGGCGGATGTCTCCGCGAAGGCCGCCGCAGAGGCGACCAGTCCAGGCCAGGGCGTCGTCGAATTTGGCAGAACTCATAAATCGATCCTCATGACCCGTGCCCGAACCGGAAGTGGCGTATCCAGCCTGCGTCAAACGCAGAGGTGAACATCATGATGACAATTCACTGTGCCATCCCCTTACGAACCACCGATTATCGAACCATTTCGAAATCAAGTAGGACGTAGGGTGATAGGTAATAACATGCCCGTAGGCCTTCCGTCGATAGCCAACCATATATGATTGGAACCGCGGTTCATCTAGGCATCGATCTTGAGCGCGACTGAGGTCGATTGGTGGATGCTTGCCGTAGCCGGCATCTTGCGCCGGGCCCTTGCAGCCGCGCCAGATTCGCAAGAGATAACGCTCTCCGAATCCGCGCAACACCGGATAATGGCTTTCAGTGTCGCTTTGCGCAGACAGTTCGCCAAGTACACGAAGTCCATTTGATGATTTGGCACGCCTTGGCCAGCGCATCTCCGGCCAACGCTTCCGCCGCCTGCGGCGTCGGTCGGGCCATCCATGGCCCGCATTAATGAACCGTCAGATTTCGTCGTATGGGACCCGGCTCAGTAGTCCCGAATATCCAAGTTTTAAGCGGCCGCCGCCTGGCGGCCGCTTTGTATTACGAATGGTGGGTAAGCGGCGAAGGCAACAGGATCTCTCGCTGGTCTAGAGCGATCCAACCCGACTAGTTGAGGCGTTCGATCACGGTCGCAATCCCCTGCCCCATGCCGATGCACATCGTGGCCAGACCCAGATTGGCATCCTTGTCCTGGAGAATATGCGCCAGCGCGCCCGTGATGCGGGCGCCGGACGTGCCCAGCGGATGCCCCAGGGCGATCGCGCCGCCGCGGATGTTGATAACGTCCTGACGATCCTCGAGCTGCATCTCGCGCAGCACCGCCAGGCTCTGGGCGGCAAACGCTTCGTTGAGCTCGAAGTAGTCCATGTCGGCCAGCGACACGCCGGCCCGTTCCAGCGCCTTCTTGCTGGCCGGCACCGGACCGCGGCCCATGATCGAGGGGTCGCAACCGGCCACTGCCATGCCGCGGATGCGGGCCATCGGGGTCAGGCCCAAGGCTTTCGCCTTGTCGGCGGACATCACCAGGACCGCTGCGGCGCCGTCGGAAATGGCCGAGGCATTGCCCGCGGTTACCGACCCTTTCGGATTGAACGCGGGCCGCAGGGCCGCCAGGGATTCCACGTTGGCGTCGGCCCGCACCACTTCGTCGGCGTCGCATTGCTGGGCGAAACCGTTGGCATCATGACCGGCCATCGGCACGATCTCGTCGGCAAAGCTGCCATCCTGGTTGGCCTGATGCGCCCGCTGATGTGACTGCACCGCGAACGCATCCTGCGCTTCACGCGTGACGTTGTGCATGGTGCCGAGCATCTCGGCAGTCAGGCCCATCATGCCGGCGGCCTTGGCGGTATGGCGGGCCAGCTGCGGGTTGAAATCGATGCCGTGGGTCATCGGCACATGGCCCATGTGCTCGACCCCGCCGCAGATATACACGCCATCATGACCGCTCTGGATGGCCCCGGCGGCGGTATGGATGGCCTGCATCGAGGAACCGCATAGCCGGTTGACCGTCTGCCCCGGTACCTCGTGCGGCAGGCCGGCTAGCAGCGCGGCGTTGCGGGCGATGTTGAAACCCTGTTCCAGGGTCTGCTGCACGCAACCCCAGATCACGTCCTCGACGGCATCCGGCTCGACCGCCTCGTTGCGGGCCAGCAATGCCTTGATCAGATCGGCCGACAGCGTTTCGGCCCGCACGTTGCGGAACATGCCGCCCTTGGAACGGCCCATGGCGCTGCGGACCGCGTCGACGATGACTACATCTTGCATGGCTTTACTCCGTAAAGCAGTTGCGAGTTTCGTGTTTCCGGTTTCGGGAATGCGGCTCCGACACCGGTTCCGACGTCACTCGAAACGTGAAACTTGAAACCTGGAACTTAGTAGTAGGTCTCACCCTTGTCCGCCATATCGCGCATGCGCGCGGTCGGCTCATAGAGCTTGCCGAGTTCGGCATAGGCATCCGCGCGCTCGACGACGTGGGCCAGGCCCAGGCGATCGGCGTACTTCAATGCCCCGCCCCGGAACGGCGGGAAGCCAACGCCCAGCACCAGTCCCATGTCCAGTTCATTGGGGGTGGCGACGATACCTTCCTCGAGACAGCGGGCCGCCTCGATGATCATCGGAATCATCATGCGTTCGACGATCTCGTCGTCGCCGGCCTCGCGGCTTCCGTCCGGCTGAACCTTCGCCACCAGTTCGTAGGCGGCCTCGTCCACCGTCTTCTTCGGCTTGCCCTTCTTGTCCTGCTCGTACTTGTAGTAACCGGAGCCGGTCTTCTGACCGTAGCGGCCTGCTTCCACCATCACGTCCAGGGAGGACTGCGACTGCGCCTTCATCCGGTCCGGGTAGCCCGCGGCCAGAACTTCCTCGACATGCTGCGATGTATCCATGCCCACCACGTCGGACAGGTAGGCGGGGCCCATGGGCCAGCCGAACTTTTCCATCACCTTGTCGATGCGGGCGAAATCCACACCGCCGGACACCAGCGCCTGAAACCCGAAGAAGTACGGGAACAGGATGCGGTTGACCAGAAAACCGGGGCAGTTGTTGACCACGATCGGGGTCTTGCCCAGCTTGGCGGCATACGCCACCACCGTGGCGACGGCTTCGTCGGAACTCTTGTCACCCTTGACCACTTCCACCAGCGGCATCGCATGCACCGGGTTGAAGAAGTGCATGCCGAGGAAGTTGGCGGGCCGCTTGAGCCCGGCCGCCAGATCGTCGATCGAGATCGACGACGTGTTGGAGGCAATCACGGCGTTCTCGCCGACCGCCTCCTCGGTTTCTGCAAGCACCGACTTCTTGATCTTCGGATTCTCGGTGACCGCCTCGATCACCACGTCCACGTTGCCGAATTCGGCGTAGGACAGCGTCGGCCGGATACGACCCATGCCGGCGGCCATCTTGGCGGTGTCCATCTTGCCGCGGGAAACGCGCTTGTCGAAGTGCTTGGCCGCCTCGTCGAGACCCTGCTGCAGCGCATTCTCGGCGATATCCTTCATGGTGATCGGCACGCCCTTGAGCGCCGACTGATAGGCGATGCCGCCGCCCATGATACCGGCGCCGAGAACGGCCGCCTGATTGACATCCCGCGCAATCTTGCCGTGCCCCTTGTTCTTGCGCTTGATCAGCTGGTCGTTGAGGAACAGCCCGATCAGGGCGTCCGCTTCCGGCGTGCGGGCCACCGCGAGGAAACCCTTGCCCTCTTCGGAGAGCGCGTCGTCGCGAGTCATGCCGGCCGCCGCCTGGATGCGCTTGACCGCTTCCACCGGGGCCGGGTACTGGCCCTTGGACTGCTGGGCGACATAACCCTTGGCGGTCTCGAACGACATCATCGCCTCGACCTGGTTCAGCCCCAGCGCCGCCTTCTTCTGGGCGTTGCGGGCCTGCCAGTCGAAGCCCCCGGCAATCGCCTTGGCCAGCAGATCGCGGGCAGCGGCCTCGACCTGATCGTCCGCGACCACTGCGTCCACCGCGCCCAGCTTCAGGGCGGCATCGGCACGGTTCTGACTGCCGGTACAGATCCATTCCACCGCGTTGTCGGCACCCACCAGGCGCGGGAAGCGCACGGTGCCGCCGAAACCGGGGATGATGCCGAGCTTCACCTCGGGAAAACCGACCTGTGCGGACTGGGCCATCACGCGATAATCGGTGGCCAGACACATCTCGAAACCACCGCCGAGTGCCAGCCCGTTGATGGCGGTCACCGTGGGCACGCCGAGGTCCTCGATCGCGTTGAAGACGTCGTTCGATGCCTTCATGCCGGCCAGGAATTCGTCGTCCGGCTGCTTGAACATTTCGCCGAACTCGGTGATGTCGGCTCCGACGATGAATACCGGCTTGCCGCTGGTCACCACCACGCCCTGCAGGCCATCGGTCTGCTTCAGCGCCGCGGCGGCCTCGCCCAGCTCGCGCACGGTGGCCGCATCGAACTTGTTGACGGATTCGTCGGCGGCGTCGAACCGCAAATCGGCGATACCGTCGGCCAGCGTGACCGACAGCTTCGATCCCTCATAAACCATGATTGCGTCTCCCGCGAGTCTGTATGGATAACCGGGCGTCAACGCGCCGGGCGGGCCCGCTTGTCACGGACCTCATCGTCGTGCTTTTTCGCGAACCATACTCTAGCGTATTGCGGCAGCGCACACAATCAGGCCATCGGCGTCTCACCGTCGCCCTCATCGGCATTCCCATCCGGGCCGGCGCGCCTGATTGAACATTTGTCCGATCGCCCCTGCCAGCAGCACCGGCGGGCAGCCGCACCCGGTCCGGCCGACGGCCGACCAACCTGTCCATGTCCGGTATTCATGCGGCCCGACCCAGCTTTTCCAGCCGGCACGAACCCCGTCGACGGGGTCGGAACTGTCCCGGCGGGGATCGTTCAAGGCTTGATTTCACCGGCTTTTGACAGCGTCCGGGGGCCGGCCTACACTCAATTCGCACCTACCACGCCGGGAGACAGGGCTGATGGCAAAAAAAGAGAGTCGCGCAACGCAGCTTCGCAAGGAAGTCGACAAGCTGCGAAAGAGTTACACGAAGGCGATGACGTCGACCAACAAGGCGGTATTCGACGGCATCGAGCGCCTGGCCGAGCACGAGCTCAATGCCATCAAGAAGCACTACGAGGAAGCGCTAAAGAACATCAAGTCGCTGCGCAAGGGCGGCGACCCGCGTGACATCGCGACATCCCAGCTTCGGCTGATGCAGGACACCATCGACCGCATCATGGCCAACGCCCGGGAAAGCCTGCAGATTCTCGACAAGACGCGTCAGCAGATCAACGAGGAAATCCGCAAGAGCCTGAACGATACGGGCCAGGCGGCAACCGGCGCCAAAAAGGCCGCCACCGGGAAGTCGGCTGCAACGAAGTCTTCCGGTACCCGCTCGACGGCCCGGCGCAGCACCGCCAAGACAGCGACAAAGTCGACCGCCCGCAAGACCGGCACCGCCGCCCGCTCCACCGCCGAGCGCAGCACCACGGCAAGCAAGACCGGCGGCGCTGCCCGCAAGAGCACGTCGACGGCCAAGCGGTCCACCACCGCCAGAAAGCCCGCGGCCCGCAAGACCACGACCGCGCGCAAGTCGACGACCGCCCGCAAGACCAGCACGGCCAGCAAAAGCGGAAGCGGCAGTTCGGGTACCAAGTCAACCAGCTGATACCACCAATCGGCTTGTTTTCACTGACGGGCCGCCTTGCGAGGCGGCCCGTTTCGTTCCCGACCGACGACCGCACCAACGCCCTTGCTCGATCTCGAACATGGTTCCCAGCTGCTCCGGCTCATTGGTGAGCCCACCCGTCTGCGGCTGCTGCTGATCCTGGAGGCGGAACCGCTCACGGTAGCCGAGCTCACCGCGGTCACCGGCCTTTCGCAAAGCCGGGTTTCCACCCATCTCGGTCGTCTGCGCCGGGGTGGGCTGGTTAAGGAATACGGCCAGCGCACCCGGGCATTGCTGACGGTGGATCCCGCGTCCTTCGACGACCGGGCCCGGCAGCTCTGGCAAGTGCTGGCCGAGAACATCGACGACGCCCGACTGCACCAGGACCGGGAGCAGGCCCGGGAGATCGCCCGCCGCCGCCAGGTCCGCCCCTCCTGGGCCGAGTCCGCGGCCGGCAGCATGGAACGCCAGTACTCCCCCGGCCGCACCTGGGAAGCCACCACGCGGGCCCTAATCGGGCTGCTCACGCTGGGCGACGTGCTGGACGTGGCCTCGGGCGATGGCGTGCTGGCGGAACTGCTCGGCAATCAGGCCCGCTCGGTAACCTGCTTCGACTACAGCCGCACGGTGCTCGCCGCGGCCCGGCGGCGATTGGCGCAGCGCCGGAACGTGCATTTCGAGCTGGGGGATATGCACGCCCTGACGATGGCCGACGCCTCGTACGATCAGGTCTTCGTGATGCATGCGCTGACCTTTACCGACCAGCCCGGGCGGGTGATCGCCGAGGCCGCACGGGTACTCCGCCCGGGCGGCGATCTGGTGCTGGCCACCCTGGCGGAGCACGAACACGGCGCCACGGTGGCCGCCTACGACCACGTCAATCTCGGCTTTTCCCGCGCCGCGCTGCTGGACTGGACCGCCGAGGCGGGGCTGGATGTTCGCTACTGCGAACTGAGTTCTCGCGAGGCGCGGCCACCCTATTTCGAGGTGCTCACGCTGATTGCCACCAAGCCCGCATGATCGGTGTATCCACCCGGACCAAATGGATCGCCGGCCTGGCATGGCTGCTGGCGCTGGCCGCGGGGCTGAGCTGGGGCTGGTCGCGGGGCCTGTCCACGCCGGAAATCCTGGTCGCCGTGCATCAGGTGGTATCCACCCATCCGCTGGCACCGCTGGTGTTCGTCGTGATCTACACGCTGCGGGCATTCACGTTCTTTCCGGCCATGTTCCTGACCATCGCGGCGGGCAGTCTGTTCGGCTTCTGGGTAGGGCTGGTGGCAACACTCTTCGGCGAGAACTTCTCGGCTCATACCGCCTACGGCATCGCGCGTTTTTTCGGCACCAGTAGCGCCGATGACGACAAGGCCGGACAACGCCTGGCACCCCTGCGGCGGGCCCTTCGGGTGCATGCCTTTCCCACCGTGCTGACCCTGCGGGCCAGTTATCTGCCGTTCGACCTGGTGAACTTCGGCTGCGGTCTGCTGCGGGTGCCCTGGCCGGGCTTCGCGCTGGGGACACTGATCGGCTTGCTGCCGCCGATGATCACGTTCGTGAGCTTCGGCGCGTCGGTCGAATTCGAGGCCTTCACGGCAAATCTGGATGACTTCCGGCCAGCCAGCTTGTTCAATGAAACGCAATTGCTGGTGTCGGTCGCGCTGCTGGCCGCCAGTGCCGTCATCGTCTGGTTTGCCAGGGCGCATCAGCGGCATCTGACCCGACGCTGATGCCGCGTTGACGCGCCCGGACCCGCTGGCTACAGTCGCGGGCTTGCGATGCATCCGGGGGAGCGGCGTCACGCCGGCATCATGCAGCGATACAGTGTCAGTCTCGGCGCGGTTCTGGTGGCCCTCTGGCTGCTGCTGTCCGGGCATTATTCCGCCCTTCTGCTGGGCTTCGGCGCCGCCAGCTGCCTGCTGGTGCTGTGGCTCGCCCGCCGGATGGGCGCGGTGGACGCGGAAACCCAGCCGCTGTACCTGATGCGGCATCTACCCGGCTACTGGCTGTGGCTGATGGTGCAGATTGCGCATTCGAATATCGACGTCATCCGGCGGGTGCTGCGCGGCCGCAACGCCATTTCCCCCACCATGGCGACGGTGCAAGTATCCGGCCGCACCGAACTGGCACAGACCATCCTGGCCAACTCGATCACCCTCACGCCGGGCACGGTCTCGGTGGACGCGCGGCGCAACACGATCACCGTGCACGCCATCTCGGTCGAGGGCGCGGCCGACCTCAACGGCGGCGAGATGGATCAGCGGGTACGTGACCTCGAGACCCGCGAGCCGGGGTACCGCCGCTGATGTTCGCCGCCGCCATGGCCGGGGTCGCGGTCACCATGCTGTTGCTTCTGATACGGGCGTTGCTGGGCCCCACCGTGTACGACCGCATTCTGGCGGTGAACGTGTTCGGTACCAAGACCGTGCTGCTGATCGCGGTGCTCGGTTTCCTGGACGGTCGCCCCGAATTCCTGGACGTGGCCCTGGTCTACGCGCTGATCAATTTCATCGGCACGGTAGCCGTACTCAAGTTCATGCAGTACGGGGATCTGGGCTGGGGCGAGTCCGATCATCCGGACGGGGACGTGTGATGGCGATACTGCTAGACATTGCCAGCTGGCTGCTCCTGCTGAGCGGCGCGCTGGTGGCGGTGATCGGTGGCGTCGGCATGCTGCGGCTGCCGGATGTCTATACCCGGATGCACGCCGCGTCGGTCACCGACACCGGCGGCATGATCCTGATCCTCGGCGGACTGCTGTTACAGGCGCCACACTGGCTGGTAGCGGTCAAGCTGCTGCTGGTGGCGCTGTTCCTGCTGCTGACCAGCCCCACTGCCGCCAACGCCCTGGCCAATGCGGCGATCCAGGACGGCATCAAGCCGATGCTGGGAGGGCAGCGGCGTGGATAATCTGATGATCGAAGCCCTCACCCTGGTTCTGCTCACCCTGCTGGCGGTGACCGGTCTGGCGATCGCCCGCCTGCGAAACCTGTTCGCGGCGGCCATGCTCACCGGACTGTTCAGCCTGCTGTCGGCCAGTGTTTTCATGGCGCTGGATGCCGTCGACGTGGCATTTACCGAGGCGTCCGTAGGCGCCGGCATCACCACCGTGCTGATGCTCGGGGCCCTTGCCCTGACCCGTGGTCGCGAGAAAACCGTCACCAAGATGCGCACGGCCCAGGCGCTACTGGTGACCGGCGTCACCGGCGCGGCGCTGGTCTACGCCACCCTGGATATGCCGCATTTCGGCCAGCCGGACACGCCGGTCCAGCAGCACCCGCTACGCGCGCATTATCTGGAAGCCAGCGAAAAGGAAATCCACATCCCGAACGCGGTGACGTCGGTACTGGCCAGCTATCGCGGTTATGACACCCTCGGCGAGGTCACGGTTATCTTCACCGCCGGAATCGGCGTGTTCGTGTTGCTGGGCACCGCCCGGAGGCGTCGGCGATGACCGAGCACACCATCCTGCGCGTGGTCGCCAAGCTGACCATTCCCTTCATCCTGCTGTTCGCACTTTACGTGCAGTTCCACGGGGAATACGGCCCGGGCGGCGGTTTTCAGGCCGGCGTGATCTTCGCGGCCGGCATCATTCTCTACACGCTGATTTTCGGGCTCGACGAGGCCCGCCGCGTAATCCCGCCCTGGGCGGTGCGCGCGCTAATCTCGGGCGGAGTGCTGATCTACGCCGGCACCGGCGTGGCCTGCATGCTGCTGGGCGGGGACTTTCTCGACTACAACGTGCTCGCCCACAAACCGGCGCACGGCCAGCATCTCGGCATCATCCTGGTGGAACTGGGGGTGGGCGTCACCGTCACCGGCGGCATGATCGGCATCTTCTTCGTGTTCGCCGGGCGTGGCCGGCGCCGGGAGGGGACGGTCGAATGAGCACCTTCCTCGGGCTCTACAACTACTGGATCGTGGTCCTGCTGATGATGATCGGGTTCTATATCGTCATCGGTCACGACAACCTGATGAAGAAGCTTATCGGTCTGAACCTGTTCCAGACCTCGGTATTCATCATGTACATCAGCGCCGGTGCCATTGACGGCGCCACCGCGCCGATCCTCGGAAACGTCGACGCCCCCTACGCCCACCCGCTGCCGCACGTGCTCATCCTCACCGCCATCGTGGTGGGGGTAGCCACCACCGCCCTGGGACTGGCGCTGGTGGTGCGCATTCACGAAGCCTACGACAGTCTCGACGAAAGCGAGATTATTGCCGCCTGCGATACCGGTGACGAGCCGGCTGCCGAGCACCGCGACAAGGCATGATCGCGCACTTCTTTGCCCAGCTGCCGGCCCTGCCGGTGATTCTGCCGCTGCTGGCCGCGCCGCTGTGCGTGCTGCTGCGGCACGCCACCCTGGCCTGGCTGACCTACTGCACCGTGAGCCTGGCGGTATTCGGCATCAGCCTGCTGCTGCTGGTCCAGGTGCATGTGGGAATCCCGATCTCCTACGCCATGGGTGGCTGGGCGCCGCCAGTGGGCATCGAACTGCGCGTCGACACGCTCAACGCCTTCGTGCTGGTGCTGGTATCGGGCATTGCCGCCGTGCTCGGGCCCTACACCCGGGCCAGCGTGGCCGCGGAACTGCCGGCGGAGCGGGCCTATCTTTTCTATGCGCTGATGCTGCTGACCCTGTGCGGCCTGCTCGGCATCACCATCACCGGGGATGCGTTCAACCTGTTCGTATTCCTGGAAATATCGTCGCTGTCGTCCTATGCGCTGATCGCGCTGGGCACCAAGCGCCGCGCCCTGCTGGCGGCCTTCCAGTATCTGGTGATGGGCACCATCGGGGGAACCTTCCTGCTGATCGGCATCGGCCTGCTCTACATCATGACCGGCACGCTCAACATGGCCGATCTGGCCGCACGGCTACCGGCCGTGGCCGACACCCGCACGGTGGAGGCGGGCCTGGCCTTCATCGTGGTGGGGGCCAGTCTCAAGCTGGCGCTGTTTCCGCTGCATGCCTGGCTGCCGGACGGCTATGCCTATGCGCCGTCGGCGGTCAGCGCGTTCCTGGCGGCCACCGCCACCAAGGTAGCGGCCTACGTGCTGATCCGTTTCATCTTCACGGTGTTCGGTGCCGTCTATGCGTTCGGGCAGCTCCCGCTGGGCGAGATTCTCGCGCTGCTGGCGGTGGCGGCGATGCTGTATGGATCACTGGCCGCCATCTTCGCCAGCGACGTCAAGCGACTGCTGGCCTGGTCGAGCGTGGCCCAGATCGGCTACATCGTGCTGGGCATCGCGCTGGCCACGCCCGAGGGGCTGACTGCCGCCATCCTGCACATGCTCAACCACGGCGTCATCAAGGGGGCGCTGTTCTGCGCCGCCGGCGCCCTGTTCTGGCGCTTGCACCGTAGTGACCTCGCCTCGCTGGCCGGGGCTGCCCGCGCCATGCCATGGACCTCGGCGGCATTCCTGGCCGCCGGCCTCGGCCTGATCGGGGTGCCCGCAACGGCCGGTTTCATCAGCAAGTGGTATCTGTTGTCCGCCCTTTTCGAGGCCCAGCAGGGCTGGCTGGCCGCGGTGGTTCTGATCAGTTCGCTGATGGCGGTGATCTACATCGGCCGGGTGGCCGAGCTGCTGTACCTGCGTCCGGCCCCGGACAACGTGCCCGCGCCGACCGAGGCGCCCACCGCCATGCTGGCGGCCACCTGGACGCTGGTGCTGGTGAACATCGGCCTCGGGCTTCACAGCGCGCCGGTGGTCGACGTTGTCCGGTCGGCGGCGGCCGGGCTGACCGGGGGCGGCGCGTGACCATCGCCCTGCCCTGGCTGATGGCGTTACCGGCCGCCGGCGCCCTCGGGGTGATGGCTCTCGGCCGCTGGCCGAATCTGCGCGATGGTCTGAGCGTGGTGACCGCCGTGCTGCTGTTCGCGGCGGTATGCAGCTGGCTGGGACAGGTCCTCGACGGGGCACGCCCCGCCATCACGCTGATCCAGATCCTACCGGGTCTGTCATTGAGCCTGGCGCTGGAACCGCTGGGCCTGCTGTTCGCGCTGGTGGCATCGGGGCTGTGGATCGTCACCGCGATCTATGCCATCGGCTACATGCGCGGCAACGACGAGCACAACCAGACCCGCTTCTTCGCCTGCTTCGCCCTGGCGCTGGCGGCGGCCATGGGGATTGCACTGGCCGGCAACCTGCTGACTCTGTTCCTGTTCTACGAGATGCTCACGCTGTCCACCTACCCGCTAGTGGCGCACAAGGGCAACGACGACGCCCGGGCCGGCGGGCGGACTTATCTCGGGGTGCTGCTGACCACCTCAATCGGTCTGCTTCTTCCCGCGATCATTCTCACCTGGGTGGTGGCCGGTACGCTGGATTTCACTCCCGGCGGCATCCTGCAGGGACACATCGCGCCGGCTGCGGCCGCGGGCCTGTTCGCGCTCTACCTGTTCGGTACCGGCAAGGCGGCGCTGATGCCGTTCCACCGCTGGCTGCCGGCAGCAATGGTGGCGCCCACCCCGGTGTCCGCCCTGCTGCACGCCGTGGCGGTGGTCAAGGCCGGGGTATTCGCGGTACTCAAGATCACGGTCTACGTCTTCGGCATCGACTTCGCCGGGGCCGGCGACTTCACCACCCCGATGATGTGGGTCGCCGCCTTCACCATCCTGGCCGCGTCGGTGGTGGCGCTGACCCGCGACAATCTCAAGGCCCGGCTGGCCTACTCCACCATCGGCCAGCTGGCCTACATCGTGCTCGGCGCGACCCTGGCCAACGGCATGGCCATCGCCGGCGGCGCCACCCACATCGTGATGCACGCCTTCGGCAAGATCACGCTGTTCTTCTGCGCCGGGGCGATCTACACCGCCGTGCACCGCACGCGGGTCAGCGAGCTGGACGGGCTCGGCCGGGTGATGCCCTTCACGATGGGGGCGTTCCTGGTGGCCTCGCTGTCGATCATCGGCCTGCCGCCGCTGGGAGGCGCCTGGAGCAAGTGGGCGCTGATGGTCGGGGCCGCCGACGCCGGGCAGCTACTGATGATCGCCGTGCTGGCAATCAGCTCGCTGCTGAATATCGTTTATCTGCTGGACATCCCGGCCCGGGCCTTCTTCCGGCCCGGAACGGACCTGCCTGCCGGCCGCCAGGAGGCGCCGCTGGCCTGCGTGGTGCCGTTGTGCGTCACCGCCGCCGGTAGTGTGGTGCTGTTCTTCGTCGGCGGCCACATCCTGCAACTGCTGGCACCGGTGACCGGATCATGAGCGAAAAGCCGACAAGCACCGGCTGGCTGGAACGGGCCGGCACCGTCAACGGCATCGTCTACACGCTGTGGGCTCTGTGCGCGCTGCTGATCGCGGCCGAGTTCATCTACCACAAGCATCCCTACTTCGGCTTCGACGGCTGGTTCGGGTTCTACGCGCTGGCCGGCTTCGGCGCCTACTGCGTGATCGTGTTCTCGGCCAAGGGTCTGCGCCGCCTGATCGCGCGCGACGAGGCCTACTACGGCGAGGAAGACGATGGTTGAGTGGCTGGTCAACCCCGCGCTCGTGGTGATGGCCGGCGGCCTGCTGGCCATGATGGCACCGCGTGCCTGGCTGGGGGCGCTGGCCGTGACCCTGCCGGCGCTCGGGCTGATGCTGCTCTGGCAGCTGCCGACCGGCACCTATGCGCCGGCGACGCTGTTCGGGCTGGATCTGGTCACCATCCGCATCGACGGCCTGAGCCGCATCTGGGCCACCATCTTTCACATCGCCGGGGGGCTGGCCGGGCTTTACGCCTGGCACGTGCGGGACCGGCTGCAGCATGCCGCCGCCCTGGTCTACGCCGGCGCCGGCATCGGGGCGGTGCTGGCCGCCGATCTGGTCACGCTGTTCATCTACTGGGAACTGACCGCCATCGCCTCGGTGTTCCTGATCTGGGCCCGGGGCACGGCCCGGTCCTATCGCGTGGGCATGCGTTACCTGGTGATCCAGATCATTTCGGGCCTGTTGCTGATGGCTGGCGCCATCATCCATTACCGCGCCACGGGCTCGCTGGCGTTCGATCATCTGGGGCTGGAGACCCCCGGCGGCTGGCTGATCTTCCTGGCCTTCGGCATCAAGTGCGCCTTTCCTCTGCTGCACAACTGGCTGCAGGATGCCTATCCCGAAGCCACGGTTACCGGCACGGTGGTGCTGTCGGTTTTCACCACCAAGCTGGCGGTCTATGCCCTGGCGCGGGGTTTCGCCGGCGAGGAGATTCTGATCACCATCGGCGCAACCATGACCGCGTTCCCGATCTTCTTCGCGGTGATCGAGAACGACCTGCGCCGGGTGCTGGCCTACAGCCTCAACAACCAGCTGGGGTTCATGGTGGTGGGCATCGGCATCGGCACCGAAATGGCGCTGAACGGCGCGGCCGCCCATGCCTTCGCCCATATTCTGTATAAGGCGCTGCTGTTCATGTCGATGGGGGCGGTGCTCTACCGCGTGGGGACGATCAAGGCCAGCGAGCTGGGCGGGCTGTACAAGTCGATGCCACTGACCGCGGTGTTCTGCATCATCGGGGCGATGTCGATTTCCGCGTTCCCACTGTTTTCCGGGTTCGTGACCAAGTCGATGATCCTGACCGCCGCCGCGGTGGAGCATCACTGGATCGCCTGGCTGGTCCTGCTGTTCGCCTCGGCCGGCGTGCTGGATCACTCCGGCATCAAGGTGCCGTTCTTCTCGTTCTTCCACCACGACGTGGGGCATCGGGTACCGGAAGCGCCGTGGAACATGCTGGCGGCGATGGGGACCACGGCATTCCTATGCATTGCCATCGGCGTGTACCCGGCGCCGCTGTACGCGATTCTCCCCTTCGCGGTGGACTACGCGCCCTATACCGCGGCCCACGTGATCACCCAGCTGCAACTGTTGCTGTTCGCGGCGCTGGCGTTTACCACGCTGTTCCGCAACGGCTGGTATCCGCCCGAAGTCCCGGCCCTGAATCTGGATACCGACTGGCTCTACCGACGGCTCGCGCCGACGCTGCTGGCCCGCATCCGGTCAGTAACCGGCGACTCGATGGAAGCGCTGGGAACCCTGGCCGCGAACACTGGCCGCCGCGGGCTAGCCCTGACCCGACGCGTTTACCAGCCGGATGGTGTCTTCGCGAAGCCCTGGGGCACCGGCATCATGACGCTATGGGTGGCGGCCCTGCTGGCGGCCTACCTGCTGTTCTACTTCGGCTAGAGACCGTCACTAAAGACCCGGACGACCCGCAATCGGGCCGGCCGGAGCCAGCGGCGGAAAGCGGCGGGTTGACTCAGAGCATGCGGCGGCGGGTTTCCACCAGACGCATTATCATGGGCGTGAGGATCAGCTGCATGGCCAGATCCATCTTGCCGCCCGGAATCACGATGGAGTTGGGCCGCGACATCCAGCTGCCATGTAGCATGCTCTGCAGGTAATTGAAGTCGATACCGCGCGGGTTGCGGAAACGGATCACCACCATCGATTCATCCGGCGTGGGAATCCAGCGGGCGATGAACGGATTGGACGTATCCACCGTGGGCACGCGCTGGAAGTTGATGTCGGTTTCCGAGAACTGCGGACAGATGTAGCGAATGTAATCGGGCATGCGCCGCAGGATGGTGTCCGTGATCGCCTCGGTAGTGTGGCCGCGGGCCTCGCGGTCGCGATGCAGCTTCTGCGTCCACTCCAGGTTGATCACCGGGACCACGCCGATCTTGAGATCCGCATGCCGGGCCACATCGACCCCCTCGGTCACCACCGCGCCATGCAGCCCCTCGTAGAACAGCAGATCGGCGTTGTCGGGGAAGTCCTCCCACTCGGTGAAGGTGCCCCGCGGCGCGGCATACATTTCCTCTTCTTCGGCATTGTGGATGTAATGCCGGGTGCGTCCGGTACCGTTCTCGGAAAACTGCCGGAACACCATCTCCAGGTCCTCCAGCAGATTGGCCTCGGGACTGAAATGACTAAAGTGGTCGTTACCCGCCGCTTCCGCATCGGCCGTGGCCTGCTTCATGTCGGCCCGGTTGTAGCGGTGGAAGGCATCACCTTCGATGAAAGCAGCAGTGACCTTCTCGCGCCGGAAGATGTTCTCGAAGGTCTGCTTGACCGAGCTGGTGCCCGAGCCGGACGAGCCGGTGATGGAGATGATCGGATGCAGGGCAGACATGGAACCTCCTAGACCCGCAGAAGACCGCGGTGCGAAAACAGCGGGGACCGGGTGAAATCGTGGCTGGGATCGGTGTGGTAGCGCACCACCCGTTCGACCTTGTCGGCGGATCCGAACACCAGCGGCGTGCGCTGGTGCAGATTGCGCGGCCTGATATCCAGAATCCGGTTGACGGTGTCGGTGGCCGCCCCGGCCGCTTCCTCGAATATCAGCGCGATGGGGTTGGCTTCATACAGCAGCCGCAGACGTCCCTGCTGATAGCCCCGTCGCTGGTCACCCGGATACAGGAAGATGCCGCCACGCACGAGAATCCGGTAGGCGTCGGCCACCATCGAGGCAATCCAGCGCATGTTGAAATTGGCGCCCAGCGGGCCGTCCTCGCCCGCAAGGCAGTCGTCGATGTAGGTGCGCACGCACTCGTCCCAGTGCCGATAGTTGGAGGCGTTGATGGCATACTCGGTACGTGCCGGATGAATCCATACATCCTGCTGCGCCAGCCGGAACTCGCCCCGGGCCGGGTCCAGGGTAAAGATGTGGGTGCCCCTGCGGACCGTCATCACCAGCGATACCTGGGGCCCGTAGATGATGAAACCGGCACCCAGTTGCTCGCGCCCGGGCACCAAAAACGAGGCTTCGCCCGGCTCGCCCCGGCGAGCCGGCAGGATGGAGAAGATGGTACCGATGGACACGTTGGTGTCGATGTTAGACGACCCGTCGAGCGGATCCATGGCCACGGCCAGCGGCGCGTCGGCGTCCAGGGTTACCATGCTGTCCGATTCCTCGGAAGCCACCAGCGCAACCGGCGCCCGGCGCAGCGCGTCGGTAAACGCGTCATGGGCGATCACGTCCAGCGCCTTCTGTTCATCGCCGTCGGCATTGCGATCGCCATGGGCATCTCCCATCCGCCCGGCGAGCGTGCCCAGCTGAATGGTCGCGGCTATCTCGCGCGATGCCTCGGCGATGACTGCGACTACCTGGTTGACGGCGGGATTATCGGCCCCGTTGGCAGCCAGGAAGGCCTGCAGGGTCATCGGTTCCGACATGCCGAACCTCCTCTATCGGGACCGTTCATGGTGCGGCCCGCGTGATCGAACCCGCAAACCCTAGCGAGCAGTTTTTGTTAAATCCAGTTTAATCTATTTGACAGTTCACCAAATTTTATTTGTTATGCGCTCATGCGCGGCCTGACCCTCAAGCAATTCAGCGGTATCGAGGCCATCGCGCGGCACGGCCGCATCACCGGTGCAGCCGGGGAACTCCATGTCACCCCGGCGGCGCTGACGGCCCGGTTGCGGCAACTCGAGGATACGCTCGGCCTGGTCCTGTTCGACCGCACCCGTCAGGGCCTGAAACTCACCGAGGCCGGACAGACGGTACTGCAGGCCGCCGAACAGGTTCGCGCGGCGCTCACCGAGTGTACCGATCGCCTGGCCAGTCTTCGGGGAATTGCCAGCGGCCGGGTGCGCATCGCGGTGGTATCCACCGCCAAGTACTTCGCACCCTACGCCATCGCGGCATTCGGGCGCCGGCATCCGGGGCTGGACATGCAGCTACATGTGGGCAACCGCGAGGAAACGATTGCCCGGCTGGCCGACTATTCGGCCGACATCGCAGTCATGGGACGACCCGCCCGGGATTTCCCGGTTGAACATCTGGTCATCGGCGACCATCCGCTGGTGCTGGTGGCCGCGCCGGGTCATCCCCTGGCCCACCGCCCGGAACTCCCGATCGATCAGCTAAGCCACGAAACCTTTCTGGTGCGCGAGCCGGGTTCGGGCACCCGCACGGTGTTCGAGGCCTTGGCAAGACGAATGTCCCGGCAGCCGACCATTGCCATGGAAATCGCCAGCAACGAGACCATCAAGCAGGCGGTGATGGCCGGGCTGGGGATCGCGCTGCTGTCGGCCCACGCGGCAGGTGCAGAAATCGCGGACGGCCGGCTGGTCATCCTGCCAGTCGAGGACCTGCCGATCCGCCGTCAGTGGTACGCCGTTCGGCGCGCGGACCGCCATGCCACCCCGGCGATGGCCGCTTTCTGGGCTTTTCTCGCCGAACAGCGGGACGCGCTCTTGCCACAGATGGCGGTCTAGCCCCCGGCCGGGTCGGATCAGCCCGCCAGCAGTTTCTCGACCGCGGGCTCCATCTTGGTCAGGCCGTGTGACCGGCCCAGGGCGAGGGCCGCATCCGGTGCCTGCCCCTTAAGCCAGCCCGCGCGCAGGGCGAACAATGCCCCTACCCGGTTGCCGCTGGCGCAATGAACCAACGCCGGTTCATCACCCACATGGTCCATGATCTCGTCGAACCGGCGCACATTGGATTCGTTGAGATCCTCCGGGCTGGCAATCGGTAGGTGGTGATAGGTCAGGCCGATGACGGCGGCAGCCTCGGCTTCGTTGAAATCCGGGGTTTCCGCGTCGGGCCGCAGGTTCACCACGTGACGCACGCCGGCTTCACGAGCCTCGGCCAGCGCCGTTTCATCCACCATGCCGCCGCAGTAGCAGTTATCAGCAGGCTGTACCAGGTTGGGTATGCGATCGTTCAAAGACATGCGTTTTTAGTCACTCCCTCATGCGGGTTCAGGGTTCAGGCGCGCTCCAGCGACTGCCAGAGACAGCGATCACCGCTGGCCTCGGACAGTCGCCCGAGATACTCGTCATGCGCCATTCGTTCCTCGTCGGAGGCCGCCACCACCCGAGGCCGATTCTGCGCCGCGGCAAGAATGGCCGCCACATCAGCGTGATGCTGGTGGCTCTGCTCGGCGTTCTCAACCGCGAAGGTTATCGCGGTCTGGCCGCCACTCATGAACAGGTACACATCCGCCAGCAGTTCCGCATCCAGAAGCGCGCCATGGCGCTCGCGCGCGGAGTCATCCACCCCGTAGCGCTTGCACAGGGCGTCCAGACTGTTGCGCTGGCCGGGATGCAGGCGGCGGGCCTCCACCAGCGTATCCAGCACGCTTACCTGCGACTGCAGACCGGGGAATTCCGGCTGCAGCCGGCGGAATTCGGCGTCGAGGAATCCGAGATCGAACGGCGCGTTGTGGATCACCAGTTCCGCGTCGCCAAGATAGGCCTGGAGCTCGTCCGCGATCGCCGCGAATCGCGGCTTGTCGGCGAGGAACTCGTTGGTGATGCCGTGCACCTCGATAGCGCCCCGCTCCACCGTGCGTTCCGGATTAACGTAGAGATGCAGGTTGTTACCGGTAGGACGGCGGTGCAGCAACTCGACGCAGCCGATTTCGATGATTCGATGATCGCTCGGCTCCAGGCCGGTGGTCTCGGTATCCAGGACGATCTGACGCATGCGACTCAGTAACGGAACTCTCGGAACCAGAGGATGTGCAACCGCACGCGCGTTGGCAAGCGGTCAGGCATGGCGACTCCCGTCTCAGCCGTCCGGCAATTCGTCGATGCCCCGGTTAGCCAGCGCATCCGCCGCCTCGTTGCCAGGATCTCCGGCGTGGCCCTTGACCCAGTGCCAGGCCACCTCATGCTTCTGATTGAGCGCGTCCAGCTGCTGCCAGAGATCGGCATTCTTCACCGGCTTGCGGCCTGCGGTGCGCCAGCCGTTCTTCTGCCAGCGCGGCAGCCAGTCGGTAATTCCCTGACGCACGTAATTGGAATCGGTGTATAGCTGGACCCGGCACGGCTGACGCAGCGACTCCAGCGCCCGGATCGCGGCCAGCAACTCCATCCGGTTGTTGGTGGTTCGTTCTTCGCCGCCGCACAGCTCCCGCCGGTGATCGCCATACACCAGCAGCGCCCCCCAGCCGCCCGGCCCGGGATTGCCGCGGCAGGCTCCGTCGGTATGAACCACGACCTCCTTCATGCCGCATCCCGGCGCGAATGACCGCTACGGGCGGTGGGTTCCGGCATACCGCGCCCGACCAGCGCAGGCCGCCGGACGCGCCAGCGGTTGGGAATCGGTCTGATGGGAACCACGCGCTTGCGCGCGGTCACCAGATACGCCGGTGCCAGTCCCGAAATCAGCCAGTAGGCCGCCGTTGCTGGCAGCGACACGCCCGAGCGCGGGAGCCAGGGAAAGCCGGGGCCGAACCGTCGCATTTCGGTGACTTCGAAATCGAGCAGCTGCAGCCAGTCCCGGACCCGTCCCAGGGCGATCAGCCGGTCCGCAGCCGGATAGCCGCTGCCACGCAAGCGCAACCGCTGCCCCAGCGACCACGGACCATAGGGGTTGAAGCCCAGCAGCAGCACCTGCCCGCGATCGGACAGCACCCGGTTGACCTCGCGCAGCAGGCGATGCGGATCGGGCATGAGTTCCAGGCTGTGGGGCATCACCACGGCGTCGAGGCTGCCGCTGGCCAGCGGTAGCGTGCGGCCGTCAAAGCGAATATCCATCGGTGTATCCGGCTGACTGTCCGCAATCCAGCGGCACAACATCGGGCAGGTCGCAAGCGTATCGTCGGGAACGCCCCAGCGACCGATCTGCAGGATGCGATAACCCGGCACCCGATGCAGGCAGGCCTGCAGCCGTTCGGTCTCGAGCGCAATCAGATTCCGGGGCCGGTCACCCTCGAGCCAGGATCGGATGCGTACCGGCGTCGCGTGTCGCAATTGATTTTACCTCGGCCGGTTGGCAACATCCCGGGCATGCCAAACGTGTTCGCAATCCCGGCCCTCGCCGACAATTATATATGGGCCATCGCCGACGATGACAGTCGCCGCGCGGTAATCGTCGATCCCGGCGAGGCCGAACCGGCGGCCGCCTGGCTTTCCGAGCATGGCCATACCCTCGCCGCCATCCTGATTACCCACCATCACCCCGACCACACAGCCGGGGTGACGGCGCTGGTCGGCGACACCGGCGTGCCGGTCTACGGCCCCGAAGAAGCCACCCGCGCTTGTCCGATTACCCGGCAGATTGCCGACGGCGACCGGGTCACCATCGATGAGATCGGCATCACGCTGGATGTACTGTCGGTCCCGGGCCACACACTTGGCCACATCGCTTACACCGGCCATGGCTGGCTATTCAGCGGCGATGCATTGTTCCGCGGCGGCTGCGGCCGCCTGTTCGAGGGCGATGCCGGCATGATGCGGCCCGGGCTGGCACGCCTGCTGGATCTATCCGGCGATACCCAGGTATTCGGCGGTCACGAGTACACCGTCAAGAACCTGAGCTTCGCGGCGATGGTCGAGCCATACAACGCGGCGGTGACCGGCGCGCTCGAGCAGGCGCGTGCCGACCGGGAGCAGAAACGGCCGACCCTGCCCTCCACACTGGCCGATGAGCGGGCAATCAATCCCTTCATGCGCTGGGATCAACCGGATGTGATCGCGGCAGCTCAGGCACGTGACCCGTCGGCCACCGGGCCGGATGCGGTGTTCGCCACGATTCGTGCCTGGAAGGACAGCGCCTGACGGTGCCGTCTTCCCGAACAAATTGATGACAATCCACGGCCCCACCCGGGTGCGACTCACGGCACTCGGGCTGATGCTGCTGTCGCTGGCTCTCGCCGGATGCGCCTCCCGCCCGGCGCCGCCGCCGGCCGTCACGGTCGCGCCGGAACCCATGGGGCCACCCGCACCCGCAATCCGCCCGGTGGTCTATAACGACATCTGGGCGCGTATTCGCGAGGGCATGGCCCTGGCGGGGCATGAGCAGCGGCCCGAAGTCCGCGCGTGGACCCGGTTCTACGCCGCCCGCACGCGGCACATCGAGGAGGCCGCGCAACGCGCCAGCCCCTTCATCTGGCATATCGCCGAGGCGGTCGAGCAGCACGATATGCCGCTGGAAATCGCGCTCCTGCCAATCGTGGAAAGCGGGTTCGACCCGCGTGCCAACTCGCATTCCAGCGCCGCCGGCCTCTGGCAGTTCATGCCCCTCACTGCCAGCCGTTTCGGGCTGGAACGCAACTGGTGGTACGACGGCCGCCGAGACGTGCTGTCGGCCACCAGCGCCGCGCTCGACTACCTCGGGTTCCTGCATCGCCGGTTCGATGACTGGCTGCTGGCCCTGGCCGCCTACAACGCCGGTGAAGGCCGGGTAGGCCGCGCCCTGGCCCGGGCCGAGGCGGCCGGACAGCCGCGGGACTTCTGGCACCTCGACCTGCCGGCAGAAACCGATGATTACGTGCCCAAGCTGCTTGCGCTGCGGCGCCTGCTGCAGACGCCGGGCGCATTCGACCTGGCGCTGCCAACGATTCCCGACCGTCCCCTGACCGAGGCGGTTCAGCTCGACGCGCAGATCGATTTTGCCGTGGCCGCCGACATGATCGATATGCCGGCGCAGACACTGGCTGACATCAACCCGGGCTTTCGTCGCTGGGCAACCCACCCGGACGGACCCCATCGACTACTGGTGCCCAGCGAGCGATCCTGGCAGTTTCGCACCGCACTGGCCCGCACCGACCCGGCACGCCTGGTGACCCGGCGTCGCCACCGGGTGCAGGCAGGAGAAGTGCTTGGGGGCATTGCCGCGCGCTATGGCACCACCGTCGCGTTGATCCGCGACGCGAACAATCTTCAAGGCTCGGTGATCCGGCCCGGCGACGAGCTGCGCATCCCGACACGGGCGCAACCCCGGCGGGAACAGGCGGAATCCGTCGCCTATCAGGTCCGCGGCGGCGATAGTCTCTGGCAAATCGCCCAAGACCACGGGATGCGCGTCGACGATTTACGGCGTCTCAACGGCCTGTCGGCCGACGCCGTATTGCGGCCCGGCCAGACGCTGCAGATGCGGAAGTCAAGCACTGCCGAGGCAGCCGACTGGGCGCTAGCGCGCGCCCATGCCGTGGCGGCCACTAGCGGTTCTGCGCCAGGCGCCGCAGGCCCGCCGGAAACGCCGGCAACGAGGCCGAACGTCCCGGTGATCTACTATGATGTGCAACAAGGCGATTCGCTTTGGTCGATCGCGCGCAGTTTCGAGGTCACAATCGAAGCGCTGCGGCGCTGGAATCGCCTGGACAGCAACCGGCTGCAGCCGGGCCAGCGCCTGCGTATACACGCGGCCGCCGCGATCTAGATCACCACCGGCCGCTACGCCGGCTCATTCAGGAAGGATTTATGGGATTTCTCGACGGCAAGAAGGCATTCATCACCGGGGTGGCCAGCAACCGCTCCATCGCCTGGGGCATCGCGCGCGCCATGCATCGTGAAGGCGCCTCCCTGGGATTTTCCTATCAAGGCGAGAAACTCGGCCCCCGCGTGGAAAAACTGGCCGCCGAGCTGGACAGCGATTTCGTGGTGCCGCTGGATGTGTCCAGCGACGACGATATCGACAATGCCGTGGCCGCCATCGAGCAACGCTGGGGCCAGCTCGATATTCTGGTGCACGCCATCGGCTTCGCCCCCCGCGAAGCACTGTCCGGCAGCTATCTGGACAGCGTCACCCGGGAGGCGTCATCAATCGCCCACGACATCAGCGCCTACAGCTTCGCGGCCATGGCGCGGGCCGCCCGGCCGCTCCTGAGCGATCAGGCGGCCCTGCTGACCCTGACTTATCTGGGCGCCGAACGTGCGGTACCCGGGTACAACGTGATGGGCCCGGCCAAGGCCAGCCTCGAGGCCAACATGCGCTTCATCGCCGCCGATCTGGGCCACCGCGGCATCCGCGCCAACGCCATTTCCGCCGGGCCGATCAAGACCCTGGCGGCCGCCGGCATCAGCGGTTTCCGCACCATGCTGGGCCACGCGGCCGGCAACAGTCCGCTGGGGCGCAACGTCACCACCGAGGAAGTCGGCAACACCGCGGCGTTTCTCTGTTCCGACCTGGCGTCGGGCATAACCGGAGAAGTGGTCTACGTCGACGCCGGCTATCACATCATGGGCATGAATCCGGCGCACGAAGACGCCGAATGATACCCCCGGCCAGGCTACTGGCTGCCTAGTAGGAGAACAGCGCGTAGACCCAGGGCAGCAACAGGGCCGTCGCCAGCCCGTTGAGGCCGATCGCCAGACCGGCGAAGGCCGCTGCCGCCGCCGATTCCTGGACCGCCCTTGCGGTACCGATGCCGTGAGCGGCAGCCCCCAGCGCCAGACCCCGGGCATGGGGATCGCGCACGCGGATCATGTCCAGCAAAGGCGGCCCGACCATAGCCCCCAGAATGCCGGTCACGATCACCAGCACGGCAGTCAGCGATACCAGGCCGCCGCCGTACTCGGCCAGACTCATGGCAATCGGCGTGGTCACGGACTTGGGCGCCAGCGAGGCCAGCACTGCCGGCGTGGCGCCCGCGGCCCAGCCCACCAGCAGCGCACTGGCAATCGCGGTGGCCGACCCGCAGGTCAACGCCATGGCGATGGCCCCGATCGACTGTCGCACCGCCCGCCATTGACGATAGATGGGCACCGCCAGCGCGACGGTTGCCGGCCCCAGCAGGAAATGCACGAACTGGGCGCCCTCGAAATAGGTCCGGTAATCGGTATCGCTGAGCTTGAGCAGACCGCCGAGCAGCAGCACCGCAATCAGCACCGGATTGCACCAGGTCCGGCGGCCGCTGCGCTGGTACAGCCACAGCCCCGCTTGATAGGCCAGCAGCGTGAGCAGCAGCGCGCTAAGCGGACGCGCGGCGAGGTAGACCCAGAGGGATTGCAGATCCATGACGTCAGTCACGCTCGCGCGCCAGGCGCTGCATGACCCAGCCGGTGACCAGCACGGTAGCCACAGTGCTCACCAGCAGTGCGGCGGCAATGGGCGGCCACTGCGCCCGCAGCAGCGCGAGGTGGGCCACCACCCCGACGCCGGCCGGCACGAACAGCAGTGCCAGATGATCCAGCAACCCGTCGGCAACCCGGGCCAGATCCGGGGGCTCCTCGCCCCGCCACAACAGGAACGCAAGCAGCAGGATCATGCCGATCACCGGTCCGGGTACCGGCAGTCCCGACGCGGTGGCGGCCAGCTCGCCCAGCCACTGACAGAGCAGCAGCATCGTGATCCAGTAAAGCATCGCGCGACTCAGTCCGAGTTCCGGCGCCCAAAATATCCGATGCCCAGGACCAGGCTGCCCGCCAGCAGGATCACCATGACCGCGAACAACGGCCAGGGCCCGAAATGATAGATCACGGGCAAGGCGAGCCCGGTGATCAGACCACCGCCGAAGAAGGGTTCGAATACCAGTTGCTTGTAACCGAAGGCCTCATAGGCCGGCGAGCGCCCGTCGGGATCGGCAATCTTCATCAGGATCAGCCCGGTGGCGGTCACGCCCATGGACTGCCCCAGGTCGCCGATACCCCGTTCGAACCAGTAACGCGGAATCATGCGCGGCGCCACCCAGAGAAACATGCCGACGTTCCAGGCCAGCCCCACCCCGGCCAGCAGCAGGAAGGGGCCCAGATTGGCGGCAATCACGCTCAGCGAAAGACTGGCAATGGCCGCGGCAATCAGCACATCCAGCGCCAGCCCCTGTAGCCGCAGGGTCGTGCCGCGATCCAGAAGATCACCATAACCGGCGCGATTGAGCCCGATCTGGACCAGCACGCCCCCGATCATCGCCAGCGGGAACAGCGGCACCGCGCCAAGCAGTGCCACGCCGTCCGGGCCGCCCCAGGTAATGGCCTCGATCCAGCGCAGAAGTGACAGCAGCCCGTAGCCGATCAGAATAGCCAGGCCGGCCAGACCGGCGTGCAGAGTCAGCGGTTCGATGGATTCCGGACGCACTGTCATTTCGCCGGCGTACCGCGGCCGCTCATGCGCGTCGACCAGCCCGCGGCGTTGCGCCCGCGGCATGGCCGCGACCGAGGCATCGTGTACCTCGGTGTGACCGCGCCGGATGCCCCAGTTCACCAGGATGATGCCCAGCGCCATGCCGCCGACCACGCCCACCGTGGCCATGCCGACCGCGAGGTCCGCGCCGTCGCTGAATCCCAGTTCTGCAAACACCGGCTGCAGGCCGGCCGCGGTGCCATGACCGCCTTCGAAGCCAATCTCGATCAGGGCACCCGCCATCACCGGCAAACCGAATACCGGCACCAGCACGGCGACCGCCAGCAGAATCCCCAGTATGTACTGCCCGGAGGCCAGACTCAGCCCGAAGGCCAGCTGCGGGCCGGCCAGATGCCAAACCCGCCGCCAGCGTGGCAGCGGCACGCCGAGCAGGAGCGTGGCAAACACCACATTGATCATCAGTCCCGGGAGGCTCGACCAGACTTCCAGCACGTCGGCCGGAATCAGGCCGTCTGCGAGGGTGTGATCACTACCGAAAATCACACCCACGATCCCGCCAAGAATATCCGGACCGAGTGCCAGGCCGATCGCGCCGCCGAGGATGGAGGCCGGCAGGAACAGGTTCTGACCGGCCCGCCAGTGCAGGCGCACCAGCTTGCCCGCCAGCAGCAGCAGTGCCAGGCCGATCAGTGCGGTACCGACCTGCCCGGGGGTCATCAGTTCAGGCGGTTTTCGTAGATTTCCACATCATAGTCCGCCCGGATCGCTCGGCGCATTACGGCATACTCGAGACCGGCCAGGCGCCCTTCGATGCGGCTGACCAGCGTTCCGCGGGTGGACTCGTCGAGGTTGTCCGGCACGCGGACGCCACTGACCGAGACCACCGCATGGCCGCCGTCACCGAGCGCCACCAGCCGGCGGGAGACACCGCCGTCCCCGGGCTGCGGCAGGCTGAACGCCGCCTCCCGGACGGCGCTGCTGACGGAAGTACCGCCGTCCCGCGCGACCCAGCCCGGCGTCACCAGCTCGCCGGGTGACTGTTCGGCCAGATCCTCCAGGCTGCTGTCACCGCTTTCCAGCTGATCCAGCGCCTCCTGCGCGCGTTCCGCCGCCAGCCTGGCCGCGGTCTCGTCACGGATTCGGTCGCGAATCTGGTCGCGGACTTCGGCCAGCGGTAGCCGTGCTGCCGGCTCGTTCTCGGCAACCCGCACCACCACCAGACGGTCGCCGGACAGCGAAATGGGAGTACTGTTCAGACCATCCTTGAGGACCGCATCGGAGAAAGCAGCCTCGACCACCGCCTCGTTGCCGGCCAGCCCGGTACCGCCATCCGGCGTCACCCAGCCGGTGGTCTGGATTTCCAGGTCCAGCTCGTTGGCGATGGTGTCCAGGGACTGTGGGGCCTCGAACGCCAAGGCGTCCAGCTCCTCACTCAACTGCTTGAAACGTTCCTGGCGCTCCTGTGAGCGGTAGAGCGACAACAGTTCGTCCTGAACCTCGGCGTCGTCGAACGGCTTGACCTCGGCCGGGTCCACATCTTCCAGCTTGATCAGATGCCAACCAAATTCGGTCTTGACCGGATTGGAGATCGATCCCGGCTCGAGGTCGAACAGTGCCTTCTCAAACGGGGCGACCATCGAACCGCGGGTAACCCAGTCGAGGCTGCCCCCGTCCTCTGCCGTGCCCTGGTCATCCGAACGCTCACTGGCGAGATCCGCGAAATCGACGTCGTCCTGTTCCAACCGGTCGGCCAGTGCCTGGATCTCCGCGCGCGCCGCCTCGGCATTGGTGTCGCCATCCTCGCGAATCAGGATATGCCGCGCCTTGCGACGCTCGGGCGATTTGAAGCGCGCGTCCTTCTCCTGCTCGTAGAGGGTGCGCAGGAATTCTTCGTCCGGCGCCTCGGCCACCTCGAGCTCGCTGCGATCCAGCGACACGTAGGCCAGTTTCACCCGTTGATCGCGCATGAAGGCATCCGGGTGATCACCGTAGTAGGCCTCGACCTCCCCCTCCCCGATACTGACCTCGTCGCGAAACGCGTCCGGTGAGAACGACAGATAGGATAGCTCGCGTTCCTGATTGCTCAGCCGGTGGGCCTGTTGTATCAGCGGATCGGTCACGAAACCGGTGGCCAGTACCGCCTCGCGCAATTGGCTGGATTGCAGATCGTTGCGCAGGCCCGCCTCGAACGCGGCCGCGCTGATACCGGCCTGCGACAGCAGGGCGCGATAGCGATCCGGAGAAAAGTTGCCATCGACCTGGAAACGCTCATCCCCCCGAAGCGCCTGCAGCAGGCCCTGATCAGTGACCCGAATCCGGTTGTCCTGGGCGTACTGCACCAGCAGTTCCTGCTGGATCAGATTCTCCAGGACCGTACGCCGGAAGCGCTTGGGCTCGATCACGTTGTGATCGAAATTCTCCCCCATCAGCTGCTGCAGGCGCTGGTAGCGCTGGTCGTAGGCCCGTTGCAGCTCGTACTTGGTAATGTCGGTGCCGCCGACCGTTGCCACCGCGGGATTGGCCGACTGGGTGAAGTAGGACCCCACCCCCCAGACACTGAATACCAGCGCAATCAGGCCGACGATGGCATAGGCGACCGGGCCGCTGGATTTATCACGAATACGTTGCAGCATAACGGTTCACATTCCTGGAAACGCCCCCTGCTGGGGTGGCGTCAAACGAAAAAGGGCGCCCCGTTGCGAAGCGCCCTTTCGGATCGGGCGCACCCTGGCAGAGGCGCCCGTCAACTGATGTCAGGATGGCGGAGCGGACGGGACTCGAACCCGCGACCCCCGGCGTGACAGGCCGGTATTCTAACCAACTGAACTACCGCTCCGCGAAATGGTGGGTGCTGACGGGTTCGAACCGCCGACATTCGCCTTGTAAGGGCGACGCTCTACCAGCTGAGCTAAGCACCCGTGGGTACCGCTCATATGGCGTTTAGCACCCGCGAGGTGCGCTAGTTTACGGCATCCTTGAGCGCCTTGCCAGCCTTGAAACCGGGCGTCTTGCCGGCCGGGATGTTGATGCTCTGCCCGGTCTTGGGGTTGCGGCCCTGACGGGCGGCACGGGTGCGTACGGAGAACACGCCAAACCCGACCAGGGAAACCTTATCCCCCTTCTTGAGCGCGTCGGTAATCGCATCGATGGTGGCGTCGACGGCCTTGGCTGCGTCTGCCTTGGAAAGGTCCGCGTCGGCGGCGACGGCATCGGTGAGTTCTGATTTATTCATGCTTGTCATCCCCTGTCGGTCGGAAGTCGGAAAACGAGAATGTCCACCCCCCCGGAAATCTTGAAATGCCGATTCGGCAAATCCGCACACCCGGCGAGACCATAAAAACGGCTCCGCTGGCTTCACCGCTTCGAAGCAGGTTTGAAAGCCAGCGACACCGTTTTATACCAAGGCCGTCTCAAGCCGGTCAACCGCCCGTCTGACGGGCATTTCGGGCAGATGGTCCGGCTTGACAAGCCGGCCACGAAGCTCTAGTGCGCCCGGATCTCCCCGGCATCGCCGGCGGACTTGCCATCCGCGGCCAGTTCCGGCTCCGGCAGAGGCTCTGGCATGCGGCTGAGCGCGATCTCCAGCACTTCGTCGATCCGGCGGACCGCGCGAATATCCAGCTTGTTCTTGATATTCGCCGGTATCTCCGCGAGATCCTTGACGTTTTCCTCCGGGATCACGACCACCTGAATACCACCACGATGCGCCGCCAGTAACTTCTCCTTGAGCCCGCCGATCGGCAGCACGTCGCCGCGCAGGGTGATTTCACCGGTCATCGCAACCTCGGCACGCACGGGAATCTCCGTCAGCGCGGACACCAGTGAGGTGCACATTCCGACGCCGGCAGACGGGCCATCCTTGGGGGTTGCGCCTTCGGGGACGTGCACATGCAGGTCCGATTTGGTCATGAAATCCTGTTCGATACCGAGCTTGGCCGCGCGGCGGCGCACAACGGTGAGGGCCGCCTGGATGGATTCCTGCATCACGTCGCCCAGGCTGCCGGTCAGCAGGGGCTTGCCCTTGCCCGGCACCACGGCCGATTCGATGGTCAGCAGTTCGCCGCCGACCTCGGTCCAGGCCAGGCCGGTCACCTGGCCCACGCGATCGGTTTCGTCGGCCCGCCCGTAGCGGTACTTGGGGACACCCAGGTAGCGGTCCAGGTTGCGCTGCGTAACCCGGACCTGCTTGCGCTTGGGTTCGCTGATCAGCTCCTTGACCACCTTGCGGCAGATCTTGGCGATATCTCGTTCGAGATTACGCACGCCGGCCTCGCGGGTGTAGCGCCGGACGATTTCCCGCAGCGCGTTCTCCGACACCTGTAGTTCCCCATCCCTGAGACCGGACTCCTCGATCTTCTTGGGCACCAGGTACTTCGTGGCGATGTTGACCTTCTCGTCCTCGGTATAGCCCGACAGGCGAATCACCTCCATCCGGTCGAGCAGGGCCGGCGGGATGTTGAGCGTGTTCGCTGTGCAGATGAACATCACCTCGGACAGGTCGTACTCGACCTCCAGGTAATGGTCATTGAAGGTATTGTTCTGCTCCGGGTCGAGCACCTCGAGCAGCGCCGAGGCGGGATCGCCACGGAAATCCATGGCCATCTTGTCGATCTCGTCGAGCAGGAACAGCGGGTTCTTGACCCCCACCTTGGCCATGTTCTGCACGATCTTGCCCGGCAGCGACCCGATGTAGGTGCGCCGGTGACCGCGGATTTCGGCTTCGTCCCGGACGCCGCCCAGGCTCATGCGCACGAACTTGCGGTTGACCGCGCGCGCAATCGAGCGGCCCAGCGAGGTCTTGCCCACACCGGGGGGGCCGACGAAACACAGAATCGGCCCCTTGATCTTGCGCACCCGGCTCTGCACGGCAAGGTTCTCGACGATACGCTCCTTGACGCGCTCCAGTCCGTAGTGATCCTCGTCGAGAATGTCCTGCGCCTCGTCCAGCTTGATGCGGGTCTTGGTGCGCTTCTTCCAGGGCACGTCCACGATCCAGTCCAGGTAGTTGCGCACCACCGTGGCCTCGGCCGACATCGGCGACATGCTCTTGAGTTTGTTGAACTCGGTGGTCGCCTTCTTCTTGACCTCCTTCGGCATACCCGCCTTCTCGATTTTCTCCTCGAGCTCATCGAGATCGTTGGGGGCATCGTCCAGATCACCCAGTTCCTTCTGGATGGCCTTCATCTGTTCGTTGAGATAGTACTCGCGCTGACTCTTCTCCATCTGCTGCTTGACGCGGCCGCGGATGCGCTTTTCGATCTGCAGCACCTCGATTTCGGCCTCGACCTTGGCCAGCACGTGCTCGAGACGCGCGCCGGCGTCGTCGATTTCCAGCACGTCCTGCTTTTCGTCCAGCTTCAGATTGAGATGGGCGGCAATGGTGTCGGCCAGGCGTCCGGCAGAGTCCATGCTCGACAGCGACGGCAGCAGTTCCGCCGGCACCTTCTTGTTGAGCTTGACGTAGCCCTCGAAGGTGGAAAGCGTCGAGCGCATCAGCGCGTCGAGCTGGGCGTCATCCTCGCGGTCGTCGGCGTCACTCAGGGCCACATAGTCCGCAACCATGTAGCCGTCCTCTTCGCCCAGATCCGCGACGCGGGCCCGCTCACCGCCCTCGACCAGCACCTTCACGGTGCCGTCCGGCAGCTTCAGCAACTGCAGGATGCTGGCCAGGGTGCCGACGCGGTAGATGTCGTCCGCGCCCGGGTCGTCCACGTCCGCGGCCTTCTGGGCCACCAGCAGGATGCGCTTGTCATCGGCCATCGCGGCTTCCAGCGCGCTGATGGACTTTTCGCGTCCCACGAACAGCGGAATCGCCATGTGGGGGAAAACCACCACATCGCGCAGGGGCAGAACCGGGGTGCGGGAAGAAGAATCGGCCATGATGCAGCCTCGAGTACGGGGGCGACTACCGAAGGGTATCGGCAGCCGCCGTCAAAAACCTTGCCTTGAAGCTGCGGCCGGGCGGCCGCCTTTTCAAGCGCTCGGGCGGGTCGTATCGGCTGCGGCGCGAGCGGGCGCGGCGTTCTCGTAGACGATATAGGGCTGGGCATCGCCCTTCACCACGGCCTCGTCCACCACGATCTTGGCCACGTTCTCCATCGAGGGCAGGTCGTACATCACATCCAGCAGGATGCCTTCCAGGATGGTGCGCAGGCCACGAGCGCCGGTCTTGCGTTCCATCGCCTTGGTGGCGATCGCACGCAAGGCATCCTCGCGGATTTCCAGCTCGCAGTCCTCCATGTCGAACAGCTTGCCGTACTGTTTTACCAGCGCATTCTTGGGGTCGCGCAGAATCGACACCAGCGCCGCCTCGTCAAGCTCTTCCAGCGTGGCCACCACCGGCAGCCGGCCGACGAACTCGGGAATCAGACCGTACTTGACCAGGTCCTCCGGCTCGACGCCGCGCAGCACCTTACCGATTTCCTCGACCTGATCGACGCTCTTGACCGCGGCGGAGAACCCGATGCCGGAACGCCCCGCGCGGTTGGCAATGACCTTCTCCAGGCCGGCAAACGCGCCGCCGCAGATGAACAGCATGCCGCCGGTATCCACCTGCAGGAATTCCTGCTGCGGATGCTTGCGCCCGCCCTGGGGCGGTACCGACGCGGTGGTGCCCTCGATCAGCTTGAGCAGCGCCTGCTGCACGCCCTCGCCCGATACATCGCGGGTGATAGAGGGGTTTTCCGACTTGCGCGAGATCTTGTCGATCTCGTCGATGTAGACGATGCCGCGCTGGGCCTTGTCGACATCGTAATCGCACTTCTGCAACAGCTTCTGGATGATGTTTTCCACGTCCTCGCCGACATAGCCCGCTTCAGTGAGCGTGGTGGCATCGGCGATGGTGAAAGGCACGTCCAGCAGCCGGGCCAGGGTCTCGGCCAGCAGCGTCTTGCCGCAACCGGTGGGCCCGATCAGAAGAATGTTGGATTTCTGCAGCTCGACGCCATCCTCCGCGGCCGCCGCATTGAGGCGCTTGTAGTGGTTGTAGACCGCCACCGCCAGCACCTTCTTGGCCGGCTCCTGGCCGATCACGTATTCGTCCAGAACGGCATTGATTTCCTGCGGGGTGGGCAGGCCCTTGCGCGCCGGCTTGGCGGCGAGCTCCTCGCGCATGATGTCGTTACAGAGCTCGACGCATTCATCGCAGATGAATACCGAGGGACCGGCGATGAGCTTGCGGACTTCGTGCTCGCTCTTGCCACAGAAGGAGCAGTAGAGGGTGCGCCCCTGGTTGTCATTGCCGCGTGCGTCGTCAGTCATGATGCGCCTCTCGAAAACGTTACCCCGATACTACAACACAGATACGGCCGTTCGTGGTCCGCCCGATGCCGATCAGGCGTAACGGCGTGGATCGGGCGTTATTTATCGTCTCCGCCGGCCAGCGCGGCACGCGAGGACATCACCCGGTCCACCAGACCATATTCGCGGGACTCCTCCCCGCTCATGAATCGGTCCCGCTCGGTGTCGCTGGCGATCTTGTCGATTGGCTGACCGGTGTGGTGCGACAGGATCTGATTGAGCGCCTCACGGGCCCGCAGGATTTCCTTGGCGTGAATCTCGATATCCGTCGCTTGACCCTGAAAACCACCCAGCGGCTGGTGAATCATCACCCGCGAATGCGGCAGGCAGTAACGCTTGCCTTCGGCCCCGGCGGCGAGCAGCACCGCGCCCATGCTGGCGGCCTGGCCGAGGCACATGGTGGACACGTCCGGCTGGATGAACTGCATGGTGTCGTAGATCGACATGCCGGCGGTGACCACGCCGCCTGGCGAGTTGATGTAGAGCTGGATGTCCTTGTCCGGGTTGTCCGATTCCAGGAACAGCAGCTGCGCCACGATCAGATTGGCCATATGGTCATCGATGCCGCCGACCACGAACACCACCCGCTCCTTGAGCAGGCGCGAGTAGATATCGAAGGCACGTTCGCCGCGGGCGGTCTGCTCGACCACCATCGGCACCAGACCGAGATCGCGGGTGCGCATATCGTCGCCGTCGTGACTCATGCATTAACTCCAGCGTTGCGTTAGGCGCCGGCGCCGCCGGCGTTGTCGGGGTTCATCAGGGCATCGAGGCTACTCGCCTCCTCGGCGACCGAGGCCTGCTGGATCAGATCGTCCACCACCTGCTCCTCCATGACCATGGCCTGAATACCCTGCATCATCTGCGGCTGCGAACGATAGTACTGCTTGACCTGCTCGGCTTCACCGTACTGCGCCGCAATCTCTTCGAGCTTGGCATCGACCCGTGCGTTGTCGAGCTCGAGTTCCTTGACCTTGATCACTTCCGCCAGCAGCAACCCCAGGGACACCCGGCGCTTGGCGTCATCACTCAGCATGTCGTCGGGAATCATCTCCCGCAGCTGCTCAGGATTCTCCTGCATCTGCGGGGGCATCCGGGAGACCGCCTCCTGGCGCATTCGTTCCATTTCCTCGCTCACCATCGAGCCCGGCACGTCGATCGGATTGGCCTCGAGCAAACCATTCATGACCTGGGTCTTGACGCTCTTGGCGATGGCGTCATCGGCCTGCTGGCGCAGCGACTCGCGCACCTTCTCGCGCAGGGCCGCTTCGCCGCCCTCCTCGATCCCCAGCTTGGCCAGGAATTCGTCATCCAGTTCGGGCCGGCGCGGTTCGGTCACCTGCTTGAGTTCCACCGAAAACTCGGCGGTCTTGCCGGCCAGATCCTCGGCGCCATAATCCTCGGGGAAGCTGACGGGCACTTCGAACGATTCGCCGGCCTTGCGCCCTACCAGGGCCCGCTCCAGATCCGGCAGAAACCGGCCTTCGCCAAGCGTGACCTCGATGTCCTCGCTGGAGCCGCCCTCGAAAGTCTCGCCATCGATGCGGCCCACGTAATCCACGGTCACCTGATCACCGTCCAGGGATTCCCGTTCGACCGGCTCGAACGTCTTGTGCTGATCGCGCACCTGTTCGATGGTCTTGTCGATGTCGCCGTCGGTAATCTCCACCGTCGGGCGCGTCACCGACAGCTTATCCAGTCCCTGAAGCTCGATCTCGGGGTAGACATCGAATTCGGCAGTGAAGGCCAGTCCCTGGCCTTCGGCCTGGTCGGCCAGTTCCACGCGCGGCTGCCCGGCCGGCTTGAGATCGACCTGTGCCAGCGCCTCGGGATAGGCCGACTGGATGATCTCGCTGGTGACCTCGTGGCGGGCGCTCTCGCCGTAGCGCTGGTGGAGTACCTTGAGCGGGATCTTGCCCGGCCGGAAGCCCGGTACCTTGGCATGCTGGCCCACGCGCCGGACCTTCTCGTCCACCGCCTGCTCGACCCGCTCCGCGGGAATCTGCACCCGGATGCGGCGCTGCAATCCCTCGGCACTCTCGACACTGACTTCCATGAATGACCTCGTTGCGCTTGTACCCTGCCGGATTCGCCACCGGACATGTCTGCCGCTGCCCACGGCCGCGCAATCTGCACGACCAAAGCGTGACGAAAATGGCATTCCGGAAATGCCCCGGCCGGGGCGGCCGTCCGACGCGGGCGGGGACGTAAAAATGGTGGGCCGTGAAGGACTCGAACCTTCAACCAATAGATTAAGAGTCTGCTTCGCTAAGCCCTGTAATCAATAACTTAACCTCGTTTCGTCTACCAATTCTGCTCTTTCAAGGGCCCATATCACGGGCTTTCCCGGGGGCGTGGTAGACACTTTCGGCCCCAATCTGCCACCGCCTGAACAGCGCCAGACAATGAACAGCCGCGTAGTGTCCGCGATGATCCCGGGCCGCGCAATGCCGGCCCGTGAAACCTTGATTTTCGGTGCGAAAAACATGGCGTAACGACTGGTGATGTTCCACGTAGAACCCTGCCCTCGCGTGCGCGCGCGGATTTATCATTCAACGGTGTATAGGGGTGGTGTTCATAGGGGCCTTATTGCGTACCCAGTGATTCCGTTTACCCATTGACGTAACCACCAGTTACGGGCAAGAATCCGGGCCATGTCTGAATCGAACATTGCCCGCCTTGCGCATCGTCCGCGACCGCCGGCTGATCTCACGTCGATGGATGGCCTGATGCGTGACCAGTTCCAGCCAGCGCCCGATTTGTGGGCATGGATCGCGTCGGCGTATCTCGAGGAGGGCGGCCCGCTTTTCAATCCGGACCATGCCCATCTCGGCCCGGCATTCATCGGCTTCCTGTGGACCAACGCCGAGAACCGGCGACAGCAGCGGCGCATCGTCGGCCAGGCGGAAATGCCGGAGCGTTCGATTCGTGGCAAGGGTGGCCGCTGGCAACAGGCACGCGCGGAGATGCAGCTGCGCGACTGGTTCGGTGGTGATTTGCCCGACTTCCTGATTACGCTCGATGCGGTATTCGCGGCGGACTGCGATGACGCCACCTTCTGCGCGCTGGTGGATCACGAGCTGACGCATTGCGCCCAAGCGGTAGATGAATTCGGGATGCCCCGCTTTAACCAGCAAACAGGCGACCCGATCTGGACGATCAGAGGCCACGATCTCGAAGAATTTGTTTCTGTCGTCCGCCGGTTCGGTGTTGAAGCGGCGGGCCCGCAGGCAGCCGAGTTCGTCATCGCGGCCGCCCAGAAGCCCGAAATCGCTCCAGCAAGGCTCGCGCAAGCCTGCGGAACATGCATAGCGAGGGCTGCGTAATGGAGCGCTGGGCCACGGTAGTTGATTTCCCAGACTATGCGGTCAGCACCTTAGGGCGCGTGAAACGCCTCACGTCACACAAGCGGGCGATGGCAGGAGCCGTACTCAAGCAATTCTTGGTCTGCGGCTACCCTTCCGTGAATCTCTGCCGCCGGGATGGTTATCGCCGCAGCATCCGCGTGCACAGGCTGGTAGCCGAAGCCTTCATCCCAGTATCTGAAGGCGCGACTGAGGTGAATCACATCGACGGTTCGCGTGACCGAAATACCGTCGAGAACCTGGAATGGGTAACCGCTACTGGTAACAGGCTGCACGCATATCGCGTCGGTCGGTTATCAGCATCCGGTGAGGACAACGGTCAGTCCAAACTAACTGAGGAAGATGTTTCGGTGATCCGCACTTCAACGGATTCACCGGCTGTTTTGGCGAATCGCTATGGCGTGTCTCGCGGAACCATTTACGACATACGGGCGAGGCGTTCTCGGAACCACCTGCCAGCGGCGCGCGGCGGCCTGACGGTGATCTGATGGCAGCGAGAAAACGCGGCAAGCTGAAAGACGAGCACCGGCACTTTGTCGTCCAGCGCCTGGCCTGTTTTGACACGCCCAAGGAGGTGGCCGAAGCGCTCAGGGATGAGCACGGCGTCGAGATCAGCCCGCAATCGGTTGAGGCTTACGACCCGAACAAGCGCGCGGGCCGGGATCTGGCGCAGAAGTGGCGCGACCTGTTCGAGAAGACCCGCGCCGACTTTCAGGACAACCTCGAGAAGTACGTACCCGAGGCCAGCAAGGTGGTTCGGGTGCGCCACCTGGCCCATGCCGCGCGCGCGTTCAAGGGCCGCGGCAACTACGTGGGCATGGCCGACATGATGGAGCGGATTGCTAAGGAGGTCGGCAACGTCCACACCAACCGCCGCGAACTGACCGGGAAAGACGGTGGGCCGATCAAGACCGCGCATTCCGACCTGACCGACGATCAGCTGGATGAGCGCCTAGCCAAGATCATGGGCGCGCTGGCGGGACCGAGCGATGCAGCTGCAGACGCCGCCACCGATTGACGCCGGCCGGCTGGCCGCCCTGCCCCGCGCCGTGAAGGCCGAGGCGCTGTCGCTGCTCGAGGAAAAGCACTACCGGCTGGGCCGAAACATATTCGGGCACCTGTATCCGGAGCAGAGCCGGATATGGCACGGGCCGACGATTCAGAAGGGCCTGATCGTTCACGGACAGACGCTTTACGCACGCGACCTGTACCCGAAGCACCTTGAGTTTTTCCGCGTCGGCGCCGACTTCAACGAGCGCTGCGCCATGTGCGCGAATCGCGTCGGCAAGACCTTTGGAATGGGCGGCTACGAGATGGCGGCCCATCTGACCGGCATGTACCCGCACTGGTGGGAGGGCCGGATGTTCGATCACCCGGTATCCGCCTGGGCGGCGGGCAAGGGGTTCGAGACCACCCGCGACATCATGCAGCTGACCCTGCTGGGCGAGGTCAAGACGATCAACGGCCGCAAGACCGTCGACGGCCGCGGCCTGATCCCCGGCGACATGCTGGGCCAGCCGACGTGGAAATCTGGCGTGGCCGATCTGGTGGACACGATCCAGGTTCGGCACACAAGCGGCGAATGGTCCGACCTGGGATTCAAGAGCTACGAGCAGGGCCGGGGCTCATTCGAGGGCACCGGCAAGCATGTGATCTGGCTGGACGAGGAACCGCCCCTGCCCGTCTACGGCGAATGCCTGATTAGAACCGCCACCACCGGCGGCATCGTTTTCATCACGTTCACGCCCCTGGAGGGCATGAGCCAGGTAGTGCTGAGCTTCATGCCGGCCGACCAGCGGCCGGACGCAATCGACTGAGGAGATACGATCATGGTGGAAGGAACGGAGATGCCGCTGCCGGTTTACCAGTGCCACAAGCGGGTGATGGCGGTGAAGATCGGCTCGGTTCAACTCATGCCAGGGCAGACCAGCCGGCATAGCTACGGCGCCTTATTGCACCACGCTTGCGGAGCAATACGAGTCAACGGCCTGTACGTGGAACAGCACAACCCTAAAGCCGGCGGTTACTACGTGCTCGATGCGGACGGCTGCGAAAGCTACTCGCCGTCGGCGGCCTTCGAGTCGGGCTACACCCGGGTGCCGGGCGCCACCGAGTTCGATTCGGAGCCGTTCACCGCCGCGGGCATGGACGGCCTGTCGGAAACCGACGTGCGGTTGCGCTGCCTGGAGATGGCGACGGGCCTCAAGCGCGAGGGCATGGATCCGGTCGAGACTGCCGAGCGGTTTCTGGCGTTCGTGTCCGGCGACAGCCACCCCGAGCGCTCACCCAGCGACGATGTCTACGCATGAGCACCAAGCCGCGCAAGCTGCCGCTGGTGCGCCGCCAGCCGACCGATGCCGACGATAAGCGCACCTGGCGGCAGCGATTCTGGGCGTGGCTGGGATTCGGCCCATGTGAGCCGCCTGGCTTCCGGCCGGACCCGGCCTATTCGGCGGTGCATCTTGTCACCGAGGCGCGGGTTCGTCTGGACTGGCGGGATCGGCTGCGCGTGCTGGTTTCCGGCCGGCTGTTGATGGTGACCACCACCAAGACCCAGCCGCGGGTGAAGCGTACCGAATCGGCGTCATCCGTGGGCGTACTGCCGCCCGGCCGGGAGTAGCGGCATGGAAAGCGTGAAGCGATACCTGTGGAATCTGCTCATTGCCATCGATCAGCTGGGCAACGCACTGCTCGCCGGCGACCCCGACGAGACCATTTCCAGCCGCGCGTACAAGCACGTCAAGGCCAAGGGCCGGGATAGCGGCGTGAACTACTACCTGCTGCTGATCCTCGAGGCGATCGACCCCGGCCACGGCCGCAAGACCGTGGAATGGGACGAGGGCCACGGGCGCGATGAGGAGTAGCCGCGCGTGCCGGAGATATCCGAGAGCAAATATCTGGTGCAGGCGTCCTGGGATGACGTGCCGCACCTGGATGCCGACACCAAGGCCAAGCTGCTGAATTCCACCGAGCCCCACCTGCGCGATGCGCGATCCAAGGGCCTGCCGTCGCTGGGCGCGGGCGCGATCTACCCGATTGCGCCGTCCGAAATCCTGTGCGACCCGTTCCAGATACCCGCCTACTGGCCGCGCCTGTATGCGCTGGACGTCGGCTGGAAGCGGACGGCCGCGCTGTGGGGAGCCTGGGATCGCACGATCGACTGCATCTACCTGTACACCGAGCACTACCGCGGGCAGGCCGAGCCCAGCGTCCATGCGTCGGCAGTGAAGGCCCGCGGCGAATGGATACCCGGCGTGATCGACCCGGCGGCTCGAGGCCGGGCGCAGGCCGACGGCCGCCAGCTGATGGCCAGTTACATGGCCCTGGGACTGAATCTGACCGTGGCGAACAATGCGGTCGACGCGGGCATCTACGAAGTCTGGGAGCGGCTGAGCACCGGCCGGCTCAAGGTGTTTCGCACCCTGCAGAACTGGCTGGCCGAGTATCGGCTGTACCGCCGCGACGAGAACGGGAAGATCATCAAGGACTTCGACCACCTTATGGACGACACCCGCTATCTTGTGCTATCAATGCGCGAGCACGGCAGATGCCAGCCCGTTCATAGCGGCCGCAATGTCGTCGGATCAGCGGGTCGTGGCGACCCGATGGCCGGTATCTAAACGTGTGCCTGGAGGCGTAACTAGTGGTTACGAGCTTGGCGGAAAAAGAGACCGAAGGCGAGCAGGATCAGTCGCAGCAGGCGCTGATTCGCGAGCGCGTCGGCGCTCTGATCGGCAAGCTGGAGCAGGAAGCCCTCGATCGCGTATCCAAGCGCGACATCATCGAGAAGCGCTGGCTCAAGGATCTGCAACAGTTTCACGGTGAGTACGAGGACGGGATCAAGCAAGACCTGTCCCAGGCGAACAAGAGCCAGCTGTTCATCAACCAGACCCGGCCGAAGACCAACGCGATGGAGCGTCGGTTATCGGACATGCTGTTTCCGACCGACGACCGCAACTGGGGCATCGAGCCGACCCCGGTGCCGGAACTGACGGTCGAAGCGGAGGACGCCGCCCGCAAGGCCCAGGAGGCCCACGAACAGGCTGACGAGGCGCCCCAGGATTCCCCGCAGGCCCAGCAGGCGCAGATGCGCGCCAAGGCTGCCGATGACGTGCTGGCAAGGCTGCGCGCGGAAATGGACGAGGCGCGCAAGCGCTCGGCATCGATGCAGGAGGAGATCGACGACCACCTGCGCCAGTGCGACTACGGCGGCCAGGCGCGGCTTGCGATTCGCGATGCCTGCCGCATTGGCACCGGTGTCATCAAGGGCCCGGTAGTAGGCGACCGAAACCGCCGCAAGTGGGCCCGGCAGGAACCCGAACAGGCCGACGAGAATGGCCAGCCCATGCCGATGGGCATGATGCAGGGCCAGGACCAGGGCCCGGCACCCTTCGAGCTGCAATCGCCGAAGGATACCCGCCCCGCTTTCTGGCGCGTGGACCCCTGGGGCTTCTTCCCCGACATGGACGCGCGGTCGATGGATGACTGCGAATCCGTCTACGAGCGCCACCTGATGAACCCCCGCCAGCTGCGCCGAATGGCCCGCCAGCCGGGATTCGATGCCGATGCCATCCGGGCGCTGCTCAAGTCCGAGCCGCGGCACAGTACGCCGACGTTCATTGCCGATTTGCGCTCGATCAACGGCGACTACAACGACACGGCAACCAACCGATATCACGTCTGGGAATACCACGGCCCGATCACCGGCCAGGACTTGCGCGATCTCGCCGTGGCCAGCGGCCGCGAGGACATGGCCGAAGACCTGGAGGAAGACGATCCGCTGGAGGAAATCCAGGCGGTGGTCTGGTTTTGCGACGGGCAGATGCTCAAGTTCGGTATCCACCCGCTGGACAGCGGTGAGCCGGTCTACTCGGTGTTCAACCTGGAGCAGTCCGAAGCCAGCATGTTCGGCTTCGGCGTGCCGTACATGATGCGCCATTCGCAGTCGAGCATTAACGCCGGCTGGCGCACGATGATGGACAACGCCGGGCTTTCGTCCGGCCCGCAGATCGTGGTCAACGAGGACGTGGTCGAGCCCGCGAATGGCAGCTGGGAACTCGAGTCGCGCAAGGTCTGGCGGCGGAGAAACGGGTCGACTCCGGGCCAGCCGGCATTCGAGACCTACGACATCCCGATGCACCAGGCGGAACTCGCCAACATCGTGGAGATGTCGAAGCGCAATTCCGATGAGGAGACCGGGATGCCCATGGTCGCCCAGGGCGAACAGGGCGCCCAGACGACCAAGACCGCCCAGGGCATGACCCTGCTTATGAACAGCGCGAACATCGTGTTCCGCGGCATCGTCAAGAACTGGGACGATCAGGTCACGATCCCGAATATCCGCCGCATCTACGACTGGCTGATGCAGTTCAGCGACAAGGACCATATAAAAGGCGACTATCAGGTCGATGCCCGCGGCACGTCGGTGCTGCTGGTGCGCGAGATGCAGAGCCAGAACCTGATGAGCTTCCTGCAGGTTTTCTCCGGTCACCCGACACTCGGCGGGTTCCTGAAAAAGCAGGGCCTGCCAGCCATGCGCCGCCTGGCGCAGACGATGATGATCCCGGCCGACGAGATCGTGATGACCGACAAGGAGGTCGCCGAGGAAGCCGCCAAGGCTGCCGATCAGCCGCCCCAGCCAGATCCCCAGATTCTCAAGATCGAGGCCGAGATGAACCGTGCCGAGATGGACCGGGAAACCAAGCTGGAGCTTGCCCAGTTCGAGCGCGAGACCGCGATGATGACGCTGGCCGCCAAGCACAACATGACACTCGACGAATTGCGCACCCGCCTGCAGATCAAGCAGATGGACACGGATTCGCGCGAGCGCACGTTTGCCGCCGAAACGGCCGTGGAACAGCGGTTCGCGCGCATGGGCGTGGCCCAGGGCTCCGGCGGCTATATCTCCGCGCCGGCACCGCGTAACAGCAACGGTGGTGGGCAATGAAGCCGCTTATCGACCAGCACTGCCCGACCTGGCGTGCGGTCAAGGCGCACATGGAGGAGCGCGAGGCAATCCTGATGCGATCGCTGCTCACAACGGGGCTTTCGCCGACCGACACCGAGAACGTCCGCGGCGCGCTCAATGAACTACGACTGCTGCGCAACCTGCCCGAGCGGCTGCAGCAAGCCAACCAGCGAGGTGAGGAATGAAAGGGACAGCCAAAGACACAATGTCCGCCGAGGAAAAGGACTGGCGGGCCGAGGATGATCTGCGCACGCTGATCGAGGCCGAGAAGATCAAGCGCGATGACGCGCGACTTAAAGCCGCGATGAAGAAGAAGCGCGAGATGGCCAAGAACCTGGAAGGCGTGGGCGAATAGCCATGTCGGAAGGTAACCAACAGGATTCAACGGTGGCCGGCGGTAACGCCCGCCCCGACGACGACGCAGTGACAGCGGATGATCTGTCACTGGTCGATGATCGCCTTGAAGACGAAGGCAAGGATGACGCCGCGCTGTGGGCGGAACTGGAGACCGGCGAGCAGGCCGCATCGGATGATGATGCCGCGCCCTCCCCCGACGACAAGTCGGGTGATGGCGGGGATGACGATGCCGCTTCGGCCGATTTCGGTTCCGGCGACGACAGCGCCGCTGCTGGCGGGGATGACGATTCGTCGTCTACCGCGCAACGGCAGCCCGACGACAAGTCCGGCGCCGATGGCAAGACCCCGTCTGGCAATGATGACCAGATATGGGCGAACGCCACCCAGGAGCAGCGGGCCGCGTTTGACGCCGCCCAGAGCGAACTAGCACGACTCAAGCACGCCGAACGCAGCAACCGTGGACGCATTTCCGCGCTCCAGCGGCAGCTGCAGGATGTCACCCGTCAGTCTGGCCGGCAGTCGCCGGCCGGGGCCAGTGGTGGACAGGCCGCCCCGGGCGGGGCCGCCGGTAGCGACTTCTTCAAGGGCTCGAAGTGGAGCGAATTCCGCAGCGAGTACCCGGAGATCGCCGGCCCACTGGAAGGTGTCATCGGCGACCTGCGCAGCCAGAACACGCGCCTGGAAAAGGAACTGTCCGCGATCGGCGACGAGCGCCGGCAGTCTGCGCTGGATGAGCAGGAAGGCTTGCTTGTAGGCGAGCATCCCGACTGGGAAGACCTGCTGACCGTGGAAAACGGGTTCCCGGAGTGGCTGGAGTCCCAGCCGCGTCATATCCAGGAAGCCGCGGCACGCAATGGCAAGGAAATCGTGGATGCGTCAGAGGCCGCCGACGTGGTCGGCCGCTTCAAGGAGTTCGTTCAGGCCAAGAAGGGTGGCGATTCGTCCGCAGGAAACCGTAACGGCGCCGGCAACGGCGCTGGCAATCAATCACGGCTTTCTGGCAGGCGAGCGCGACAGCTTGAATCGGCTTCCAGCGCACGGGCCAATGGCCCTGGCGTGGCGTCGGGGATCGCGGAAGATGGCGACCCCGAGGTGATTTGGGACCAGTTCGACAAAGCAGAGCGACGCGAGGCCAGAGGCTGATCCATGAGGATTTAAGCCATGACCATGACCCGGTATAGCGACGCTGGCGTCAGCCCGCGTACCCAGGTCTACGCCGAACGTCAGATGCTCAAGCACGCGGGCCCCGTTCGCGTGCTCGACAAGTTCGGCATGACCCGTCCGATGCCGAAGAACAAGTCCCAGACGATCAAGTTCCGGCGTCCCAAGGTCTTCACCGCGGCCACCACCCCGCTGGTCGAGGGCGTGACCCCGTCGGCAACCCAGTTCAGCTACGAGGACGTTTCGGCGTCGTTGAAGCAGTACGGGATGCTGGTGGAGATCACCGACCAGATCGAGGACACGCACGAAGATCCCGTGCTCAACGACGCAACCACCCAGGCCGGCGAGAACATCGGCCGGACGATGGAAGCGATCGACTACGGGATCGTGAAGGCCGGCACCAGCGTTTTCTACGCCAACGGCTCCAGCCGGTCGGACGTGAATACGGCGGTGTCGCTCAACAAGCTGCGTGCCGTGCTCCGGTTCCTGCGCGCTCAGAAGGCGATGAAGATCACCCGCATTCTGGACGGCAGCGTGAACTATGGCACCCGGCCGATCGAGGCGTCGTACATCGCCGTTTCGCATACCGACCTTGACGCGGACATCCGCGGCCTCGCCGGGTTCGTGCCTTGCGCCGAGTACGGCCAGCGCAAGCCGGTCTCCGAGTATGAAATCGGCTCGGTGGAAGACCTGCGCTTCATTCTGTCGCCGGACCTCGAGCCCTGGGCGGGCACCGGTAGCGGCACGCTCAACGGCATGGTGTCGGACGGCGGCAGCAACGTGGACGTGTACCCGATCCTGATCTTCGGCAAGGAAGCCTACGGGATGGTGCCGCTGCGCGGTCAGGGCGCGATCTCGCCGACGGTGCTTCGGCCCGGCGTGCGGGACAAGTCCGATCCGCTCGGCCAGCGCGGCTACGTCGGCTGGAAGGCCTGGCATACGGCCGTCATCCTGAATCAGAACTGGATGGCGCGGCTGGAAGTCGGGGCCACCGACCTGTAAGCGGCGAACGTGGCGGGGGAATGACGCCCCCGCCCATTTCCCCGCGTCTGCTTACGTAACTATCAGTTCCGCATCAAGAGGATACTGCGATGAATCCGAATATCCGCACCGGGTCGGTGGAGGGCACGGGCGCCGCGATCAACGTGTCGCTCGGCTTTGTTCCCGACTACGTCAAGGTCTTCAACTACGACGACGCAGGAAGCCTGTTTCCGACGCTCGAATGGTGGAATGGCATGACCGATGGTCACGCGCTGAAAACCACGTCGATCGCCGATGACGGCACGACCAGCAAGAAATCGTCCGAGAAGATCACCAGCAACGGGATCTCCGAATACGCCGGCAGCACTTCCGACGGCTCCGGTTTCACGATCGGCGCCGAGTCGGACGTGAATGCCAGCGGAGAAACGATCTTCTACATGGCCGTGCGCGACGGCGCGGCCGCTTAACCGGGAACGGGCCGGCACGACGCCGGCCCGCCCTTCCCCACCTGAACCGAGGGCAACGACATGAAGCCTGCTGAGAAAACCCAACTGGCCGGCGCCGCCGAGCGTGGCCATGACACGAGCCTGGGGCGCCTGCTTCGGGAGGTATCCGAACCCCAGTTCCCGGTCGGCCTGCCGGCGTTTGCCGTGGCTGATCTGCCGACGGCGGCGGATTACACCAACTGCGCGGTGGTCTGCACCGACGGTGCGGCCGGCAGCGCAATCCTGGCGTGGTCCGACGGCACCAACTGGAAGCGGTCGGATACCGGCGGCACCGTCGCCGCGGCCTAACCCCTGACCGGCGGCTAACCCCCGCCAGGGAGCAAGCACATGAAGACCGAGCAAGAGCTACGGAAGATGACCAAGACGGAGCTGGATACCTACGGAAACGAGGTATTCGGCATCGACCTGGACAGTCGCCGCACCAAGGACGACATGGTCGCCGATCTGTTGGAGATTCAGGCCAAACAGGCCGAATCCGGCGGTGGCGACGTCGATCCCGGCCCCGACCCCGATGCCCGGAGCAAGGCCCCGGCCGCGCCCAAGGACATGGTCACGGTGACCGTCACCCGATGCCCGGCCACCGCCGGCGTGGATCTGGTGCTCAACGGCAAGTCTTTCCACCTGCCAATCAACCAGCCGACGCCGGTACCGCCCAGCGTGGCCGCTGCGCTGCGCCAGGCCGTCGACGTGGCATTCACCGAGGAGTAACCCTGCCATGAGTGACAAGAAAGTCCCGATCCAGGAGGCCACCGAGCCCCAGCTGCGCGCGTTCGCGGAAAGCCATCTCGGCATCACGATCGCGGCCAATGCCCGGCCGGAAACGGTGCTGGCGAAGGTCAAGGAAGCCTGGCCGAAGGACCATATCGTGGTCATCGGCGCCGACGACGAGGGCGCGAAGCCGGAAGGCGCGGCGCCGCCGCCGGTCACCGCCGACCAGCAGCCCGACGACAAGGGCATGGTGACGATCATGGTGCAGCGCACCGAAGAAGCCGGCGGCGACGATCCGGTGTTCGTAGCGGTCAACGGTCGCGGGATGCTGATTCCGCGCGGCGAGTGGCATCCGATCCCGGTGGCGTTCTACGAGGTGCTGCGCAATGCGGTCAAGGACATCTACGACGCACTGCCGGACGGGGGCATGAACCCGATCCCGCGCAAGGTGCCGTCGTACCCGTTCCAGACCCGCGGCGACATGCACTGACGCCCGGCTGACCGGCTATGAAGTTCCTCGACCTGGTGCAGATGGCGGCCCGCGAAAGCGGGACGGTGAGCGGCAACCAGCCCAGCACGGTGGTCAATCAGACCGGCCGGCTGGGCAAGTTCGTCAACTGGACCCAGACCGCCTGGACCGCGATCCAGAATCGGCGCAATGCCTGGCGCTGGATGCAGGCGGAATTCGAGGATGACACCACCGCCGGTTCGGCCCGCTATACCTCGAGCAGCTGGAACCTGGATCGCTGGGGTGAATGGCTGTACGGCGGTGATCTGGTCACGCTCTACAAGGTGAGCGAGGGCGTGTCGGACGAGGGCGTGATTCTCTACCTTCCGTGGCACGACTACCGCCGGACCTACGACCGCGGCGTGCAGAATCAGGACCGACCGCTGCACTACGCGATCAGCCCGGACGGGGAATTCTGCCTGGGGCCGAAGCCGGACGCGACCTACAGAGTGCGCGGCATGTACCGGAAGTCGCCGCAGGCGCTGGCGGCCAACGATGACGTGCCGGAGATGCCGGCACGCTTCCACGAGGCGATTGCCTGGCACGCACTGATGCTGATGGCCGAGCATGACGAGGCGGAGCTGCATATCCAGACCGCCAACCGGCGGTTCTACGACATCATCGGCACCCTCGAGCGCGACCAGCTGCCCCAGACCATCATCGGGGGGCCGCTGGCGTGATCCAGACCCAGTATTTCGCCCTGATCGGCGGCCTGGACCTGACGACGCCGGCGATTCAGGTACCCCCGGGCCGGGCCATCGCCGGGGTGAACTACGAGCCCCACCCGGCCGGCTACCAGCGGGTGGACGGCTACGAGCGCCGCGATGGCCGGCCGCGCCCGTCGAAGGCTTCTTACTGGGTGATCCAGTTCGATGCCGGCCAGGCCGCGATTGCCGAGGACGACACGGTGACCGGCGCCACGTCCGGCGCCAGCGGCCGGGCGGTGATCGACGCGGTGGTGGAATCCGGCAGCTATGGCGGCTCCGATGCCGCCGGCTACGTGGTGCTGACCAACGTGAGCGGCACGTTTCAGGACAACGAGAACCTGCAGGTATCCGCCGCCACCAAGGTCGTTGCCGATGGCGTGGCGGTGGAGCGCGGCGCCGGCAACGATACCGACGACGCTACCTGGATTCAGTCGGCAATCGAGAAGGCGCGCGCCGACATCGATGCCCTGCCCGGCTCCGGTCCGGTGCGCGGCGCCTGGGCGTATGGCAGCGATATCTACGCATTCCGCGACAACAGCGGCGGCACCGCGGGGGTGATGCACAAGGCAACGGCTTCCGGCTGGAGTGCGGTCGATCTGGGCCGGGAAATCGCTTTCGATGCGGGTACGGCGGAGTTTTTCGAGGCGGAAACCCTCACCGGCGGCACGTCGGGGGCCACGGCCACGATCAAGCGGGTGGTCAAGGAGTCGGGCGGCTGGTCCGGCAGCGATGCCGCCGGGCGGCTGATTCTGGCGTCCGTGACCGGGACGTTTCAGGACAACGAAACGATCACCAGCGCCAGCGGCAGCGCGACATCGGATGGCGCGGACGCGGCGATCACCCTGCCGGCCGGCGGCCGCTACGACTTCCGCAACCACAATTTCTACGGCGCATCGGACCTGTTCCGCATGTACGGCTGCAACGGCGAGGGCCGCGGCTTCGAGTTCGACGGCACGGTGTTCGTGCCGATCGACACCGGCATGGTCGAGGACAAGCCGATCCGGGTAGAAGTCCACCGGAATCACCTGTTCTTCGGCTTCCGCGGCGGTTCGCTGCAGCATTCGAGCACCGGCGAGCCATACGTGTGGAGCCCGATCACCGGGGCCGGCGAGATCGGCATCGGCGAGGATATTAGCGACCTGCTGGGGTCGGTGGCCGGCGCGCTGATCGTGTTCGGCGATAACAAAGTGGCAACGCTAGTGGGCGACGACAGCGCCAACTGGGTGCTCAACATCCTGGCCGAGGACGCCGGCGCGGCCGCATGGACCGGGCAGATGATCGGCACGCCGATCTACCTGGACCGGCTGGGCGTGCGCAGCGCCACCACCACCGACCGGTTCGGCAATTTCCTGCTGGGCACCCTGACCCAGCTTGTGGAGCCGCTGTTCCGCGCCAAGCGCGCGGCGGGCGTGACGCCGATTGGCGCCATTCGGGTGCGGGCCAAGGACCAGTATCGGCTGTACTGGTCGGACGGCACGGGCATGACGATCTACTTCGGGCGGGAGCCGGCCGAGATCCTGCTTTTCAAGCTGGATTTCGTGCCGACCTGCCTGTATTCGGCCCAGACCGACACTGATGGCGCGGAAGTGCTGCTGGCCGGGGACGCCGACGGCATGGTGTACGAATTCGATGCCGGCACCAGTTTCGATGGCGAGCCGGTCCCGGCGTTCCTGCGCCTGGCATTCAACCACTTGGGCAGCCCGTCGCAGAAGCAGCGGTTCACCAAGGCCACGGTTGAGATGGACGGCGGCCCGAGCACCACCCTGGGCCTGACCGCGGAATTCAGCTACGGCGACCCGGACCAGCCGCCCTCGATCGAGCAGACCTTCGACGTGGCGGGCGGCGGCGGCTTCTGGGACGAGATGATTTGGGACCAGTTCTACTGGTCCTCGCCCGTTGAAGGCCAGGCCGAAGCCCCGCTGGACGGCATCGGCCGAAACGTATCCCTGACCCTGATATCGAATGCCACCTATGAGCAGCCGCATGTCCTCAGCGGCGTGATCTTCAACTTCTCCAACCGGGGGATCGTGCGCTGATGAGCAACGACTACTTTGAACACGACACGGCGATATCCCGTAACACCCTGGGCCGCGCATCGCAGATCAACAACCTGGCGCAGGCAATCGAGGCCGGCTTCGACAAGCTGCCGGCCGAGGCCGACCTGAAACAGGGCAAGGGCAACTACGTGGCCGACAGCGGCGCGGCCAATGCCTACGTGGTCACCCTGACCTATCCGCCGCCCAGCTACAGCGCCGGCCTGACCTTCAACATGAAGGTGGCCAACGACAATACGGGTGCTGCGACCTGCAACGTGAACGGGCTTGGCGTGAAGACGATCAAGCGCTACGACGGCAGCGACCTTGATGCCAACGACCTGGTCGCGGGGATGATCGCCACGCTGGTCTACGACGGGATGTATCTGGTGCTCACCGGGGCCCACGGCGCGGCCGAGACCAATTCGCAGGCCAGTGCAACCGCCGCCGCGGGGAGCGCCAACACCGCCGGAAATCACGCATCGACTGCCGGTGGCCATGCCAGCGATGCAGGCAACAGTGCGAGCGCCGCCAGCGCCAGTGCTGGCGCCGCCAGTGGTCACGCAACGACATCCCAGAACTGGGCCACCCAGACCGGCAGCGAAGTCGCCGGCGGCGAGTATTCGGCCAAGGAACAGGCCATCGGCAGCGCCGTGCCGACCGGCAGTGCCAAGGACTGGGCGAGCAAGGAGTCGGGGAACGTCGCCGACGGGCTCAAGAGCGCGCGCCAGTATGCCGAGGATGCGCAGCAATTCAGCGGGCTACCCGATCCGACCGGCAACGGCGAGAAGTTTCTGCGGCAGAAGTCGGATGAGACCGGGCTTGAGTATGCCGAGATCCAGCTGGGTGGGACGCTTGGCCTGCTTCATACGATTTATGCCCCCGAGACTTCTGACACTTTTTCGGAGAATGGAGCCGTTTTCCAGAGAATAGGGATAACAGTCCAATACAACGAAAATGTCACCCATTCTTCCTTGTTGCCCGAAGCATATAAAAGCCCCTACGGGGAGCAAGTAAGCAATGCTTCTCAGACTAAATTTTCCGGTGTTTACAATGGTTCGGAATTTCTGCTTGTTGGCGGCGGCACCGAAGTATCCAAATCTTCTGACGGTGTTACCTGGACTGCACATACCGGGGCAATTTCAAATTGCTACGGGGTAATCCATGACGGCTCCCAGTATGTCGCCGTTTCTACGGGCGGAAGCTGTATGACGTCGCCGGACGGGGAGACATGGACGGAAAGAGCAACTCCATTCACCGGGACCGATAGCCTAAGAGCCATTGCCTGGAACGGCAGCGTTTATGTTGCGTGTGGATACTCAAACAATGAAATTATTTCATCCACCGACGCGATCACATGGACTGATCGAACGCCAGCCTCTAACGGTTACCAGTACGGAATTGCTTATGGCGCAGGTGTTTTCTGCATTGTCGGCCGAGATGGGAACTGCCGAACCTCCCCCGACGGCATCACCTGGACCGAAAGGACGCTTGGAGATTCCTCGACCGATTTCGAGGGAATAGCTTTTGGCGCCGGTCTATTTGTTGCAGTGGGATTTAACGGTGTCCTGTATACCTCGCCGGATGGGGCGACCTGGACTGATAGAAGCATAGACGTGGGTGGGATCGATGTTTTTGAATCAGTTACCTGGACTGGGTCGGAGTTTCTGATCGGCGTTGACAAGCAATCTGGCAGTGAAACCGGTTTCTTCCGATCTTCCGATGGAATTTCCTGGGAGGAAATACCGGGTTTGGATATTTATACGGTTGGCAGCAATGTATTGCTATCGGACGGCTCTAATTACGTTGCCAGCGCTTCCGGCGGGTCCATTTATCTAAATAATGGTGTTGATGAGTTTGTTCGGATAGGGCGGCTTGAATCAGATATCGATAATACGCCTCTCTTTGCCTACGCGAGGGTATTGTAATGCGCGTCAACAACCTTGGCTTCATTGACCCGAACGGGTCGATTCCCGTGCCTGCCGGACCCGGTGACCTGGCGTTTCCTCGCTGGCGTGGAAAAGAGTGGATATCCGACCAGGCCGGCTGGGAGGCAAATCGTCTGCGGGAGATGAAAGAAACTCTCAAGGCAGGGAATCACCATAAGCGCATTGCCCTGACGCAATCCGGTGTTTCCTATGACTTCCCCGACGGCAGTGCCGTTACGGCCCAGACCCGAAACGACACCGACCGGGCGAACATTCACGCGACGGTCACCAATGGGCTGGTGCTGCAAGCCCAAGGCGTGACCGATCCGGTGATGCCATTCCGGGATGCCGAGAACGTCACGCACATGATGACTCCGGAACAGGCGATTGCTTTTGGACAGACTGTGCTTGCGGCGGTAACGGGCCTTTACCAGACCAAGTGGGCGGTTGAAGTGGCAATCGACGCCCTGGAAACGTCCGCGGAGGCGGCGGCTTTCGATCTGGAGGCGGCATGGGCCGGCGCATGACCGATCCGGATTACATGCCGTCTCCTGGCGATGGGGATTGGCGTTATCGGCTTGTCGGCGATGTCGGCGCGCTCAAGGGACAGGTGCGAGCAATGCAGAAGTCGCAGGAACAGCAGTGGAAGAAGTTTGACGACATGCGGGACACGCTTGTCGAGATGAACCGGAAGCTGGACCGCGTCCTGAGCCTGGACGACCGGCTGCATGACGTGGAAAGCGGCGTGGCCGACTACCGGCGCGACAAGGTACGGCTTATAGGGATAGTGGTTGGCGTGGCGCTGGGCACCGGTGCAGCGGCAGGCGTTGCCGGGCCCTGGCTGCTGAAACTGTTAATGGGCGGCCTTTAGAGGATAACGAGATGGCGTATCCGAACCCCACAATGCCTGGAAAGAAGAAGCGTCGCCGAGGCCTTGCGCCGACGACGGCCGGCAGCCAGCAGGGCGGTGAATCTGCTCCGAAGGCACCTGGCGATACCAGTCAGCGCTCAACTGGCCTGATGCGCATGACCACCAGCCTGCCTACCCCGGGGGAAAGCAACGGCAGCGGCAATCGCATGGGCACCCTGCCCGCCGCGAACATGCAGACGATGGCGGCGACCAGCGGGCCGTCGCCGTCTGCCAGCGCGACCAGTGCCGGCGGCAACGCGAACGGCCCGGAAGCCGGCAGCGTGGAAAGCCGGGTCAATCGGATGCTGTCCAAGGACAGCCCAACGATGCAGCGCGCCGGCGCCCGCGGCTTGCAGTCGGCCAACCGACGCGGCCTGCTCAATTCGAGCATGGCGGTTGAGGCCGGCCAGGCGGCGATGATCGACCAGGCTATTCCGATAGCCAGCCAGGATGCGTCTATTGCGGCGGGAGATCGGCAGCAGCGGCGACAGATCGAAAGCCAGGAGCGCCTGCAGGAGCGCGAGCTGGGCAGCCGATCGGAATTGCAGCAACGCGAGATCGAGGCCAGCCGCGAGGCGCTGGAAGCTGAACTTGGCAGCCGCGAACGCCTGCAGGAAGCCGAACTGGCCGCGGCCAAGGAGCGCCTGGGGCAGGAACTGACCACCCGTGAGCGCATCGCGCTGCAGGAACTCAATGCTGCCCAGGAACGGCTGCAGATCGAGATTGAGGGGCGGTCCGAGTTGTCGGCACAGGAGGCCGATCAGCAGAAGGATCTGGCGTCACAGGCATTTGGTTTCGAGACCAGCCTGCAGGCCCAGGACGCCGCGAATCGCCTGCAGCTGCAGCAGGAGCAGATTGCCGGTCAGCTGGAACTGTCCGAGCAGGAGGCCACTCAGGCGCTTACCGCGCAAACGCAGGCCGAGCAGGCGCAGCTGACCCTGCAACAGCGAGAGTTCCTGCAGCAGTCCGACCTGGCCGCACAGCAATTCGGCTTTGAAACCGCGCTGCAGGCCAACGAGTTTTCTCAGCGTCTGGCGGAGATCGACGCCCGCACGCAAGCCGAGTCCCAGCTTTCCGCCCAACAAGCCGAGCAGCAGAAGGAGCTGGCGGCACAGTCGTTTGGCTTTGAAAGTCAGCTACAGGCGCAGGATGCCGCCGCGAGCTTCCGGGAATTGTCGGCGCAGATCGATGCGCAGTCGGACCTGTCGGCGCAGGAAGCCCTGCAGCAGCAGAATCTCGCTGCGCAACAGTTCGGCTTCGAGTCTGCCCTACAGGCCGAGGAGTTCGAGCAACGGCTGGCCGAGATCGACAAGCAGACGGAGGCGCAGTCTTCGCTGTCCGCACAGGAATCGCAGCAGGCCCTGGCCCAGGCCGCACAGGCATTCGGCTTCGAGTCGGAACTGCAGGCGCAGGATGCCGCGGCCAGCTTCCGCGAACTGGAACGCCAGATCGACGCCCAGACCGGGCTATCGGAGCAGGAGTCGCAGCAGCGCAAGGAGGAGGCGGCCCAGCAGTTCGGGTTCCAGTCCTCGTTGCAGGCGGAAGAATTCGAGCAGCGCATCGCGGAAATCGAGAAGCGGACGCAGGCGGAGTCTGAGCTTTCGGCGCAACAGAGTCAGCAACAGATCGAACTGGCCACGGCAGAAACCGACCTGGACATTTACCGTCAGCAGCAGCTGCTACCGCTGACCGAGTATTTGCGCACGCTGGACAACGACCTGGCCAAGGAACTGGATACGGTGCAGGCGCAGAACGATGCCCTGATCCAGAACAACGCCACCGCCGCAAACTTCCTGGCAACCGGGATGAACAACCTCGCCCAGCTATATGCGACCAAGGACTTGAGCGCCGACCAGCTGGCCGCCGGGGCACGCGAGATCATCGGTCAGATTCAGGAGGGCATGGGATTCATCGGCGCATCCGGCGGGGCCATCGATGCCATCTTCGGCGGAACACCGCGCGACCAGGTGGCCGATGACCTGGACTTCAACGCCGAGACCGGCACGGGCGATGGCACTGGGACCGGAAACGGCAACGGCAACGGTTCAGGCAATGATGGCAGTAATTCCGGCGAGTTTGACTATGACGCGGCTTACGCCAACGTCATTTCCGCATTCAACGAGAGGAAGAACATCGGGAACGCCGGTCTTGGCCAAGGATTTGGCAGAGCTATCGCTGCACAAAATGCGCAACAGCGCCTGGATAAAGCCTTGGCTGAAATTCGGAAGATCGACCCGACCTTCTCGCTGCCCGATAACCCCTACGTCGTCTAAGGAGGCGCACCATGGGACTGCTTGACATATTCGAGGCCCCGTTCGAGGCCATTGCCGACATCGGCGAGAGCATCTTCGATGGGGTGGGAAAGCTGTTCGACGGCGTCACGGAGTTCGCGGGCGAACTGCTCAATAACGACGTGTTCAAGATCGTGGCCATTGCCGGGGCGGCGGTATTCACCGCAGGCGCGGCAGCAGGGGCTTTCGGCTTGAGTACGACGACCGGGGTTCTGGGCACGCTGCAGTCGAACGCCATCACCAGCGGAATATTCAACGCCGGTGCATCGCTGGGCAGTGGCGCGGCGTCGGCCTTCGGCTTCGGTTCCGCGACCGCGCCGGCTACCCCGGGCGCCATCGGCGTGAATGGTGCCGGCGTGAAGCTGGCCGGCACGGGTGCATCGACCGGCGCCGGTTCGGGCGGGGTGCTTTCCGGCGCAGGATCGGGCAGTGCCTTTTCGGGGGCGGCCGGCTCGCCATTCCAGTTTACCGGCGGGGCCACGGGCGGCGGCGCCGGGCCGGCAAACATCGCCGGCACCGCGCTGCGCAGTCCGGGCGCCAGCCTGACCAAGAGCGCGGGCGACTTAACCTCGCAGGCCCTGGCGAAGGGGGTGAACAGCGGCAATGTCTTCGGTGGTGGCGCGACAGCGGGCGGCAATTCGGCGGCCGAGGCCGGCAAGGGACTTCTCAGCCAGATCGGCGGTTATGCAGGCAAGGCACTAGAGGGCGCCGGGAAACTGGGAACCGCGATCACCAACAACCCCGGCAACGCCCTGCTCGCCGGCAACGTGCTGTCGTCGGCCTTCGGCCCCAACGAGGAAGACCTGGAGCGCGAGCGCGAAAAGCAGCAGATTGCCGCCGAGAACCGGGCCCGGGGCCGCGACAACCGCTATGGCGTGAACAACCTGACCGGCGAGTCGATCGATCTGTCTTCCGGCCTGGACGGCATCCGCAATGCGTCCGGCAATTACTTCAAGGGCCTGCTTTCCCAGAGCGACAGCGGCAGCCGGTCGGCACCGGCCGCAGCGCCGCGTCGACCCTCGGTGAATCAGGAATTCGAGTACCAGTACAACCCGCAAAGCGGCCGTATCGAGCGCACCCGCGTTCAGATGGCCTGAACAGGAGGGTAGACATGGCCGGCTTGATGTCCGCAGCAGAGCAGCCGAAACGGCGCGAATCCGCGCCGCCGCCGGCCGACGACGCCCAGGGCGGTGAGATGCCCATGGGCGAACAGCCACAACCGGGTCAGCCCGCCGGCACTGGCGATGCCGAACTGGAGGGACTGGTCAAGAACGGGAAGATTCCGGGCCAGGAAAAGGCCAGTCCCGAGGAGCAACAGGCGTTCGACGCCGCCAAGGCGGTGGGCATGAAGGCAATTACAGCCAAGGGCCAGATGGATCGCCTGCTATCGATGGTGAAGAAGAACGGGCTCAACAACGCCGCCGGGACGATGATCGCGAACATCGTGGTGCAGGTGGACAAGAAGATGCAGCTGCCCAAGACCACGATCCTGCCGCTGGGCACCAGCCTGGCGGCCTACGTGCTCGAGGCGGTGTCGCGCTCGAAGATCATCAAGGTCACCCCGGAATCGGCACAGGCAATGATGGGCGCGGTTTTCACCGCCCTGGCGCAGGCCTATGGGGCCAAGCCGGAGGATGCCGCCCGGGCACTCAAGAAACTGGAGGCACGCAATGGGTCTGCTCAGCAAGGCGGTTAAGGGACTGGGCGATGGCCTGATCGCCAAGGCCAACATCGACTTCCAGGCACTGCAGCAGGAAGCCAGGGAGGAAGCGGCGCTCGAACTTGAGCGTATCTCGAACGAGTATGCGCGGCAGGAAAGCGAGACCGAATTCAACCGCGAAAAAGGCCTGCTCACCCGGGTGATGAACGACGAGACCGGGCGTGTTCAGGGCGTGACCAAGGGCGGCGAGGTCAAGGATCTGGGTTTCAGCGTGGCAACCGGCGTGGCGGGAAGCGCCGCAAGCGGCGGCGGCAGCGCCTCGGCCGGTGGCGCGGATGCCCCGGACGGCCCGGAAAACACGGGCATCGAGATGACCGCCGGCGAGAAGCGCACCTACGAGGAACTGAAAGGCCGCTACACCGACCCGAACACCGATCAGGTGGATTACGACAAGCTGGTGCAGCATCTTCGCAGCGTTCCGCTCGAGCGCGGCGGCGAGCGCTGGAACCAGATTGCCGACCAGCTGACCGGCAGCATCGGCACCAACATGCCGGCCAGCGAGGCCAGGGCTCAGGCACGGCGGGAGGCGGACAACCGAAAGTCGCTGTTCAAGCCGCGCTCGAGCGAGTTTTCCGAGACCGGCGGCGACGAGAAGGCCTGGATCGACATGCGCACCCGGGAACTTGTCGGCGGCGGCCAGGGAAGCGCGAATCGCGGCAATCGGCAGGCCAACGCCGGCAAGCCGGCATCCGGCGGCGGTGCCCCACCCGGCCAGGGTACGCAGGCGAGCCCGTTCAAGGGCACCAGCCAGGCCCATATCGAGTGGTTCAAGAACAGCGCGCCCAAGGGTGCGGTGATCGAAGTCGAAGGCAAGCTCTACACCAAGTGAGGCCCGGCCCATGGCGCTGAATGTCAGCGGATTGCGCGCGCTGGATGACGAGGACAGCGGCCGCGCCGCCTCGCCTTCCACCCGTCTGGATGTCGGCGGCCTGACGCCGCTGGATACCACCGGCCTGCAGCCGGTGCGCGAGGCTCGTAGTACCGACCGGACCTGGGGCGAGGCGATTACCGACGTGGGCGCGGCCTTCGGCAGCGGCGCCGGCGGCCTGCTGGAACTGGGCGGTACGCTCTACGGCCTGACAACGGGCGACATGGACAATCTCGCCCGCCGCCAGGGCGAGCGAACCCGCGAGTTCTACCAGCAGATGCAGTCGGAAGGCCTGCAGGAACGCCGCGCGATCCAGCAGGAGGCGATCGAGAACGCCGACGGCGAACTGGGCCAGTTCCTGACCATGCTGCGCACCACCGCCAGCGATCCGGCGCTGATGAGCACTTTCATGGCCGAGCAGGTGCCGAATCTGGTCAGCGCCGGCGCGGGTGGCCAGGTGGCCCGTGCTGGCGCTGCGCTACTGGGTGCTGGCGCGAAAGGTGCCGGCCGTGCCGCGACCGCAGGCGCAGTGGGCACCGGTGCGGCCATGCAGGGCGCCGACGCCGGCGGCCAGGCATTCGACCGCCTGTCCGAGATCCCGACCGCCGAGGAGCAGAAAGCGATTGCCGACGGCTTTTTCGACGGCGAGGCGCCGCCGGAACTGGACGGCCAGGACTTGTGGGCCGGCAACGCCGCCTACCAGAAGCTGATCGACGAGGGCGTATCCCCCGATGCCGCCCGCGAGCAGGTATCGCTGGAACTGTCGCGCATGGCGTTCCTGAAATCGGCGGCATTCTCCGCGGGCGTGAACCTGCTGATACCGGGCGCACGCTCGGTCGAGCGGGTGCTGGGCGGTGGCGCGAAGGCCGGCAGCGGTGGCGTGGGCGGTGCGCTCAAGGGCGGCGCTAAGGGCTTTCTGGGCGAAGGCGCGGCCGAAGGTGCCGACGAGGCCATGGGTATCTATGCCGCCAACCGGGCCGTGGGCGAGGTGGATACCAGCCAGTCGGCCACCGAGGGCGTCGGCCGGGCCGCGGCCGAGGGTGCGCTGTTTGCGCCGTTCGGCGCCGTGACCGGCGCCACCGAGGGCGCGCGTCGTTCGCCTGACCGGCCCGGCCTGACCCCGCCCGACAGCGGCAATACCCCGGACGGCGTACCGCCGGGATCGGTGCGCGGCGACACCCTGCTTGGCGAGGAGGCGCAGCCCGAAGGCGTGCGCGAGAAGGCCCGCAGTCAGACGCCACCGCCCAGCCCGGGCGACGTGCAAAGCCCCATTCCCACCGACCTGATTGCCGAAGGCCGGGCCACCCTGCAGGACGCCGATGCCGAGGTATCGGCCGTGCAGATGCTCGAGGAAGCCGGCCTGCCGGGCGTGGGCGAGCGGGTGCAGGTGCGCGACAACGGCGGCAATCTGGTGACCGGCACGATCGAGGATGCCTTCGACGACGGCGGACGCCGCGGCGCGAAGGTGCTGCTGGATGACGGCCGCACCCTGGCCGAGCCGTTCGAGTCGCTACAGGGCCGAGTCGCACCGGCCGCCCCGCTGCAGCCGCAGGACTCGACAGCCGATGAACAGCAACCCCGCGAGACCGCCGGCAGCCGCGGCACCGAGACTGCCCGCGAGGCCCTGGACAAGCTCTACCGGCGCGAGGAACTGGCCGACACCGATCGCCGCGCGTTGATTGACACCGGATTCGCCACCGAGCGCGAGGATGGCGGCATTTCGCTCACGGAACTGGGCGCGGACGTTTTCCGTGGGCGGCAGGCCCGGGAAGGCGGCAGCGCTGACAGCGACCCCATTTCGATCAATCCGCAGGCGATCCGCGAGGATGCGGCGGCGCAGCAGCGGGATGGCGGGACGCTGGATGTTTCGGGTCTGACCGAGGCCACGGAACCCGGCGAGTATGAATCCCGCTTTCAGAGCCGCGTCGAGCGTATTGGCCAGGCCCGGAGCCGCGAGGAAGTCGATGCGATCTGGGCCGAGGAGGAGGCTGACACCGAACGCTACTTCGAGGGCTCGAACCGGGTTGATGCGGCTGCGCAGGCGCGCAAGCAGACACTCGATCGTGCCGATCAGGGCCCGAAAGAGAACCCCGCCGTCGCGCCGATGCTTGAGCAAGGCTGGGAGAACGTCGGCCGCGCCGGCCTGCAGGTAGAGCGCATGGGCAGCGCCCAGGCCGAGGTATCGCGCCTGGAGCAGGACAACCCCGGCTTCGAGTACCAGACCGTGCAGACCGGGCCCGACGGCGATTCGCAGTGGACGGTCATGCGGCGCCCCCGCGGTGGCCAGGCCACCGAACCGGCTAACGTGGCGGCGCCCGAACGCATCACCCGCGGTATGCGCGAGGACATGGCCGATCTGGGCTACAGCCGCGCGGAGATCGACGCCACCGAGCCGACCGAGGCCCAGCGCATCATCATCGGCCAGCAGCGCAAGCCCGGCACCTCGACCGCCGACAAGCAGCGCGAGCGCATGAGGAAGATGCGCGAGGTGAACCCGGATACCGACGACGTGGTGACCGCCATCCGCAAGCTGGGCGGCATCGACACCGACCGGGAAAGCGACTGGCGCGGCCGCCTGAATCAGTTGAATGCCAATGACCGCCGCGTGGGCCTGCCGGGCATCGAGCGACCGGGCAAGGGCCGGACCCTGGACGAGATCGCCGAACGGCTGGCGGAACTGGGCTATATCGGCACGCCGGAAAACGCCTACGACCAGTCCGAGGTCGCCGACCTGCTATCCCGGGCGGAAACCGGCGAGCCGGTATTCGGGCGCGCGGCCAGCGGTGAGCAGGAAGCCGCCCGCCGCATGGAGAACCTGGCGGATGCGCCGATCGATTACGACGCGCCCGCGGCGGCATCGGTGGCCGAAGATGAACTGGGCCGGCCGATTCCGCCGGACCCGGAGCCGGATGCCGAGCCCATCGGCAGCGGCGCGGCGTTCGAGGAAACCGCCTACGAGGAGGACTGGGACGCCGACACCCGGATCATGGAGGAATGGCTCCAGGAGGCCAAGCGTTATGATCCGGAGGCGGCCGACGATATACTGACCAGCGGCCAGGAAGACGACGTGGTCGTGCGTCGCCTAAGCGAGATCGCCAATGAAGGACGACGACGAGAACAACAGCAAGCCCAACCCGAGGGCCCGCGCGGACAAGGTACTGGCCCGGGAAATCCGCAACCGGATGGACGGCTTCGTGCCCAAGCGCCGGCCCAGGATGAAGCGCCACTAGGCACCGCCGGCCCCGCCACCCCGCCGGCCGGGGAACCGCGTGTCAGCGTCGAGGACTATTCCGACGAGACCATCATCGTCCGCGACCTGACGGGCGAGAACGTCGAGCGCATCAAGGCCGCCCTGCCCAACCGCAAGGCCATCCGCAACGCCAAGGCCGGCGGCTGGACCTTTCCGAAGAAGCGCGAGGCCGAGGTACGCCAGGCGCTGGCGGATCTGGCCGAGCCGGGTTCCGGGGCGGCAACCCCCGGCGTCGGCACGCAATCCGACCGCGAATTCATTGCCAAGGGCGTGGCGCCCATGGCCCAGCGCGAGTTCAACGCCCAGCGCAGCTTCATGGATGCTGCCATGGAGCAGTTCGGCCTGACCGACGATGAGGCGGGTCGCGCGTTCCAGACCCTGCGCAAGCAGAAACTGGTGAAGGTCGACCCGGTAAACGGCCAGTTCACACTGAAAGACGGCCGATTCTGGGATGGCGAGGTAATGCGACGGGCGGCCGAGCAGACGCCGGCCGAGGACCGGCAGCAGCCATTGCCGCCACCGCCGGAGGAACCGGACGACCTGACCGTGGAAGACGGCGCCGAGCCGGCGGCGAGCCCGCCGGGCCCGTCGACCGACCTGTTCGGCAACCCGACGCGCGCCGCCAGTGTTTCGCAGGCCGGCACGACCCAGGGGCCGCAGCAACCGGTCACCGATCTGTTCGGCGAGGACACCCGATCCGCGCAGGGCATTGCCGACGAGGCCCGCCGGCGCGACGAGCGCCGTTCGTCCGGGGCCGACGTGCCGGCCGACCTTGGCGGCGGGCTTTTCTCGCAGGCAACCCGGCAGCGGGATATTGAGGATGCGCCGGCAGCCGAGCCGGGCCGAATCGACGATCTGGGCGAGAAGATCGGCGGCGCGCGCAAGGACACCGCCAGCGCCACCGGCCCGCGCCGGGCGCGGGAGGCTTCGCAGGATGGCGACGACCGGCCTGGCTGGGCGAAGCGCTACGTGGCGATGCAGTCGGTGAAAGAGGATGGCGTCTGGACGCTGGCCGATACCCGCCGCAAGTCCCGATTCGGGGTGCGCCCGGCAACCCGCAAGACGTTCGCGTCCGAGGAGGAAGCGCTGGCGGCAATTCCGCTGGTGGAGGCGGGCCGCAATCACCGTGTCGCCCCGAGCCGCAAAGACCCGTCGAAGTTTGCGATCTGGCGCGACGTGACCGACCGCAAGCGGGTGCAGGTATCGGACGGTTTCGAGACCCGCGACGAGGCCATGGCTTACATGGCCAACAACCCGGTCGAGATCATCGAAACGCGGACGTCGTTCGGCGAGGAAATCCTGGCCAAGCCGGATACCGTGCAGCGCACCGGCAAGGCCTACCGCGAGGGCGACGTCGTCGGCGAGGACTTCCGCGACAACTTCGGGTTCCGCGGGGTGGAGTTCGGCAACTGGAACAATCAGGCCGAGCGTCAGGAGGTGATGAACTACGCCTATGACGGGCTCATGGATCTGGCCGACCTGATCGGCGTCCCGCCGGCGGCGCTGTCGATGAACGGGGAACTGGCCCTGGCATTCGGCGCCCGCGGCCACGGCCTGCAGGGCGCACGCGCCCATTACGAACGCAATTACGGCGTCATCAACCTGACCAAGATGAGTGGCGCCGGCAGCCTGGCGCACGAGTGGTTCCATGCGATGGACCACTACCTGGCGCGGCAGGATGGCCGGGCCAACCCGCGGCGGGAGGATGCCGCGGAAGGTGAGCCGATCTACCAGGCAAAGGATGTCTCGCGCGACTTCCAGAGCGGGGGCAGGAGCCGGCAGTCGAATCTGCGCGACGAGGTCAAGCAGGCCTACGAGCAGCTGATAATCACCATGCGCCGGCGGGCCGAGGAATACGTCGAGGACACCCAGCGCGCCGAAGGCTTCGTCAGCAGCGCACGGGACGACCTGGCGAGTTCCCTGCAGCGCATCCGCGACAATCTGGCCAACGAGGTGCGCTACAAGAAGCGCATGAACAAGCCCGCATCCGCCGAGATGCTGGCCGAGTTCGACCGGCACGCGGAAAACCTGATCGAGGGCCGCGACCTGGCCACCGAGGTGCGCAGCTTCGACGAGGGGCGCGCGCGCAGTGCGATGAGCACGGCCAACATGCGCGTGACCAACGATTCGCTGGAAGGCATCAGCGCGGTACTCAAGAAAGTGCGCGGCTATTCCGGCTTCAAGGCCAAGGGCGAAGGCGTGCTCGACGAAGTGCGCTACCGGATGAGCGTCTATCTCCAGCGCGGCGAGAAACTGGATGAGGCACGCAACGAGGACGTGCAGACCCGCAACGTGCCCACGGATTTTGCCTCGGAATCGCTATCGATCGACCAGGGGCGGCGCGAAAACTACTGGTCGACGCCGCACGAGATGGCGGCGCGGGCGTTCTCCGCCTACGTGGAGGATCGCATCGACGAGCGCGGCGATTCGAGCGTGTTCCTGTCCTACGGCTCGGACAACCGGTTCTACCGGCTGGAGGACATCCGGCCGTTCCCCGAAGGCGACGAGCGGGGGGCCATCAATCAGGCCTTCGATGCGTTCTTCGAGACCCTGCAGACGCGCGAGACCGATGCCGGCACGGAGATGTTCGCCCTGCCCCGCCGGCGAGATACGACGCCGGTAGGCGAGCGCCTGGCGACGATCGAGGGGATGCCGTCCCTGACCCTGCCGCGCAACGACGTGAACCGGGATGCGGCCGAAAAGGCCTATCGGGAAACCGAGTCGATCACCCTGCCCGACGGCAGCCGGGTGGACGTGGTCAACAGCAGCCTTGGCAAACTGACCCGCCACCGCGACCGCGAGCGCCTGTTTCAGGTGATGCCGGAACTTGGCCGCATCGCCGAGGCGAGTACCTGGGCCTACACCGAGCAGAACCGGAACCCGCGCACTGCCTCGAGCGTGGATGCCTTCCACAACTACGTATCGAAGGTGTCGATCGACGGGCGGGATTACTACGTGCGCCTGACGGTCAAGGAGGCGCGGCGGGAGCAGCAGCAGCTGCACAACGTGGCGCTGTCGCAGGTGGGAGTGAGTAGAGCCGACGCCGGCGGCCAGCCTCTTTCCGACGTTAGCAAGCCGACGAGTGCTGACGCCGACGCCAGCCGAGATCAGAAGTTATTGGACTGGATGGACCGCGTCAAGGCGCGGAACATGCGCCAGCGGATGCGCGATGACATCCAGGTGACGCCAACCGAGGGTTTCGCCCGCCAGGCCGAGGATGTGGCGGCGGACCTGCAGGCGCGCCTGTCGCAGCTGGGGATATCCGACAAGGTGGCGGTGGCGATGCGGGAGCGCATCCAGGCGGTGGCCGATGGTACCGCCAGCGAGGCCGACGGCCGGTATCTGGCCGGCCTGATCGAGGTGTCGATGACCGCCCCCGATGCCATGGCCACCATGAACCATGAGGCGATTCACGCCCTGCGCGACATGGGCCTGTTCCGGGATGCGGAATGGCGCACCCTGGAGAAGGCGGCCAGGGCCGACAAGGCGCGGTTTTCCCAGGTTCGGCGGCGCTATCGGCGCATGGGCCTTTCCGAAACCCAGCTGACCGAGGAAACCGTCGCGGAAATGTATTCGGACTGGGCGACCGGGCAGACTGGCCGCCGCGGCTTCATCCGCGCCGCGTTCGAGCGCGTGCGCAATGTGCTCAGGGCGGTTGGACGGGTGCTGACCGGCCGAGGATTCCGCACCGCGGACAGCGTATTCAGCCGGGTGGAGCGAGGCGATGTCGGCCGCCGGGCCGGGCCCCCGCCGCGGGATGCCAGCGGCCGCTTCGTCCCGACGGAGGCTGCCAGGTATTCCGCGCGCGATGGCAGCGAAGGACAGACCCGGTCGGACGAGTTCAAGCGGTGGTTTGGCGACTGGGAGGTCTCGGTCGTCAACCAGAATCTGCGCGATGTCACCGGCTCCGACTTGGCCAAGCGTGCGGCCGAAGGTTTCCTGAACCAACCGCTGCGCAACACGGAATCCGGCATCGAGGCCACGGTATCGCGCGCCTCCCTCGACAAGATGCTGAGCAAGTCGTCGCGCGAGCGGTCGGTATCCACGCAGGCTCACATGCAGGCGGTGGCGAACCTGGACCGGCTGTTCCCGATTGCCCTGCACCGCGCGCAGCGGCCCGATCGCGAGGGCTCGGCGGATATTGACGCCATCCATCATTTCGACGCGCCCATGCGCTTCGGGGACGAGGTCGTGCGGGTGAAGATGATGGCCAAGGCCTTCGAGAACCCCGACAAGGGCACCCGGCTGTATCTGGTGCAGGCGGTGGAAATCGACGCTGGGGTAGTTGGCGAGGAGCCTGGATTGCCCGGTCAGTTCCGGCGCGGCGATGCCGCGTCCTCGCCGCCGCCCAGCGCCGAGAATAAAAGATTCGCGCAGATGGTGGCGGCCGTCAAGGGTGACGGCGTCAGCAAGGTGGTGGATGAAAGCGGGCGACCGCGGGTGGTATTCCACGGCACGGCATCGCGGTTCGATGCGTTCCGCGGCCCGACATGGTTTACCGATGATCGGGCCGCCGCCCAGGGCTACGCTGAGCAAGCGGCATTCGGTAACGGCGGCGAAGCGACCGTCGAACCGGTTTACCTGGATATCCGTAACCCGGCCACACCGGAAGACTTTGCACGCCTCGGCTTCGACGAGGACGCCATTATTCAGGGTGACTCGGACGCGCAGGGCTTGATCGACGCACTCGAGCGCGAAGGCTTTGACGGCGCGACGTTCACCGACCAGCACCCCGCCAACGGCGAGCTTATCGATGCGTGGGTGGCATTCCGGCCGGAACAGACCAAGTCGGCGACGGACAACGACGGAAACTTCGACCGATCGAATCCAGGCTTTCGCTACTCCATCCGAGATCCCGGCCCGGACTTCCCGCTGAACGATGATCAGGCCAACGACCCGACCGCCGAGGGCGGCGCCGATGCGCGGCAGAAGGCGGCCGGGCAGTGGTTCGGCTCACAGCCGCTGGATCAGGCGATGCGCCTGCCCTTCCATCTTGCTGGCGGGATCAACGAGCGCGGCGAGTGGAACTGGGGCAAGAACCTGAGTGAGCGGGCCGAGCAGGTGATTACCCGCGCCAGTTTCCGCGAGGATGGCCGATTTGCATGGGTCAACCCTTACATGGAGCGGGCCCGGGCCGGCCTGATCGACCGCTACGGCCTCGACCCGGAGTACGTGGAGCGTGAGCGCGTGCGTGGCCTAGACGAGCGCCGCATCATGGCCGAGGTGCCGGATATCCTGCAGAAGCTGGAACGCGCCGACATCGGGCCGGAGGAATCCCGGGTGCTGCAGGCCGTGCTGACCGGCGAGGCGGTGGCCGATGCGGACATGGCGGCCCTGGCCGAGCCGATCCGCAATGCCATCGACGACATGGGCGCCGAGGCCGTACAGCTGGGCCTGCTGTCCGCCGAGGCCTTCGATCGCAACCGCGGCGCCTACCTGCAGCGCGTGTATCTCAAGCACGAGACCGACCAGGGCGGCCTGCAGCGCTACGTGGCGCGCATGGCCGGGCGGCAACGCAAGAAGATCATCGGCAATCAGTTCAAGGGCCGGGGCCTCTGGATCGAGGTGGATAACGGGCGCCTGATGCAGCGCATTCCCGGCTTTCGCGAGGGGCAGCGCGGTGGCCCGGTGGCCGGCGAGCGGGTGCGCGTGCTCGACAAGGTGATCGATGAGTCGAACGAGCGCCTTTCCGGCATCGACCCGGCAGAGCGGCGGAAGGTGCTCGACCGGGTGTTCCTGCCGGAAGATGCGCCGATTCCGGATGCGATCTCCGGCTACCGGGACAGCGGGGTCTGGGAGGTGCGCGCCACCAAGGGCGGCAAGGCCACCCTCTGGCGCGACTTCACCAAGGCCGAGCGCGAGCAGATGGGCGAGATCGTGGACGCCCGCTACACCATCGCCAAGACCTACATGGGCATGGCCCATGACCTGTCGACGGGCCGATTCTATGCGGATATCGCCAAGAACCAGGACTGGTCGACGGGTAGCGAGCCCCCGGCGGATCGCTGGAAGGATGCCAACGAATACAACCGATTCTGGGCCAGCGAGGAAATCGAGTGGGTGAAGGTTCCGGACACCGTCATCCCGAAGTCACGCACCAAGCGATACGGCGCCCTGGCCGGCCGCTACGTGCGCGCGGAAATCTGGCGCGACCTGCATGAACTCGAGGCGATGCAGAAGGGCGGCGTCTGGCATTCGATTCTGACATCTTGGAAATTGAACAAGACCGCCAGAAGTCCTGTCGTCCACATGAACAACGTGGTCAGCAACTTCCTGCTGATGGACCTTGCGGACGTGCGCACCACCGATCTGGTGCGCGGCATCCGGTCAATGCTCAAGCAGGACGGCGAGTATCAGAACGCCGTCGAGAACGGCGCGTTCGGGTCCGACATGATGTCGCAGGAAATCCGGAACAACGTGCTGGAGCCCATCCTTGAAGACCTGCAGAAGGAAATCCAGGGCGGTCAGGGCACGGTCGAGGCGCGCTTCGGGCTGCTCGGGAAACTGGCGGACGGGATATGGTCCAAGGGGCGCAGTCTCGACCGCAAGATGGTGGACCTGTACCAAGCTGAAGATGAGGTCTTCAGAATGGCCACCTACATGCGCAAGCGCTCTCAGGGGATGGCCCCGAGGGAAGCTGCGCTCGAGGCCCGCGACCAGTTCCTGAACTACGACATCCGCGCGCCCTGGGTGAACGCAGCCCGCCGGTCAGTGCTGCCGTTCATTTCCTACACCTACCGCGCAATGCCCGTGGTGGCCAAATCCGTGGCGCTGCGGCCCTGGAAGCTTGCCAAATATATGTCCGTGGCATATGCGGTCAATGCGCTGGGCTATGCCCTGGCGCCGGGCGACGAGGATGAGGAACGCCGGTCACTCCGTAGCTACGAGCAGGGCGACACGTGGATTGGCGCACCGCGCATGATCCGGATGCCCTATGCCGACGAGTACGGTAATCCAGTATTCCTGGACGTGCGCCGCTGGGTGCCGGCCGGCGACGTGTTCGACATGAATCAGGGCCATGGGGCAGTGGCGATGCCCGCCTGGCTGCAGTTCGGCGGGCCGATGCTGCTGGGCGCGGAACTGATGCTGAACAAGCAGGCCTTTACCGGCCGGGAGATCGTCAACCACGAGGCCGACGACTGGTGGGACAAGACCGGCACGATCGCCGACTGGGCATGGAAGTCCTGGATGCCGTCGGCCGCCTGGATTCCGGGTTCGTGGTATTTCAGCAAACTGGGCGACGCCATGACCGGCGCTCGGGACTATCAGGGCCGGCCCTACGATCTGGGCTCGGCGGCGCTGTCGTCGGTTGGCGTCAAGCTCAAGCCCCAGGACGTGGACGAGGGCTTCTTCTGGAAAGGGGTTGAATTCGACCGGGTAGAGCGCGAATTGAAGGCGCGGATGAGCAGAATCGGGCGGGATTACAACCGTGGCCTGATCTCACGAGATGCGCATCAGAAGCGGCAGCAGCGGGTGATCAAGAAGCTGTCGAACCTGAATGAAAAGCGCCGCGAGACGTTCAATGGCAAATGACCGTCGGCCTGGAGGTATCTTAGCGGCGACGGGAAACCGCGACCGCGCCGGCGGTGGCAATGGCAATTGCCAGAAGCTGAACCAGCAGGCGCGACAGGTCGACCGCCATCCAATCGCGGGGCTCGGTTTCGAGCGGCGTCAGTCCGCTGACATCCAGCTTTTCGGTCTGCCCGATTTCTTCATGAGCCGCCACATGGGGCGTCCCATCGAAAATCCAGCCGTAGCCTTCCGACCGCACTACCCCGGCCGAGTCAACCAGATTCCACGGCGGAAAGATCAGACAGGCGACCGCCAGCAGTGCACCTATGGCATAGGCCGTTCGTTTCATGAATTCTCACCACTGGTGTGGAAGATAATGCGGTTTATTGTCCGGCAGCCACGCCGGCAAGGCAATCATGGTCCGGGGCTTCACCGGCGAGTAGACCGACTGTCACCCTCCTTGCCCAGGCCGATAACTATCAGACGACGCGCGGCTTCGGATCGGGACGGGATGTCATCCTGAATTCTGCGCCAGGCGTCTATATGGGCCACCAGATCGCTACTGATGCGCATCTCGAAGCGTTCGGATTTTGTATTCATTGCTCCCCCTTTGCGCGCAAGCGCAGCTGGTGGGTGACCTGTTCAAATTGACTTTATGCCACAGCACTGATAGTTACGGACATTCCGTAATGTACGGTGCGAGGGGTCAGGGGACGGAATATGACAGCATTGCTCGCCGCGCAGTCGGCACCGGAACACAAAACGATCCTGCGGCGCAGCCGCCCATGCTGCCGCGATATCGGGCAGGCCATGATTGATCTAATGAATGCCTCGAAGCGGCTGGAGGCAGCGCTGGCCAGCCATGCCGGCGAAGATGACGCGGCCGAGGTCATGGAGCCTATCCACGATGGCATTTCCCGGGCGTGGGAAAACATCGGCTGACAGTGCGGCGCTGATGCGTCGGTAATCTCTGCGGGACTGCTCCGTCCGGGTGGGCGCGCGCACATATTGCCATAGACGGAACTACTGGTTACGCTCAAGGCTCTGAAATATCTTCCCGACCACTCCGAGGGATGTTGCCATGGCACTGATCGAACTGGCCCGGAAGCACTGGTTGGCGCTGTTTGCGCTGGCGGTGATGACGTTATCCGCCGTGATTCTTTCCCTGCTGCCAGGGATCGAGTCGGCCAGCCTGGCGCAGATGTCGGGCGTGAGCATCGCCATTTCGCTGATGCGTTTCGCGCTGGCGATCGCGGCGGTATTTCTGGTGCTGCGGCTGATGGATATTGCGCTGGACATGGATATCGAGCCCATCAGTGATCGCATCGAGCGTGATCCGGTGGCCTCGGCGCTATATCTCGGCCTGCGATTCGTGGGCGTGGCCTGGGTGGCGGCGGCGTGCGTCGGCTGACCCGCCCGATTCATGTACTGCTCGCCGCGCTGCTGCTCTGGGCGCCGGCGGGCGCGGCCCTGGACATTGTCCACGAGGCCGATTTCCGGCGGGCGGCGATTCGGTATCTACCGATGGCGACCTCGGCCTGGGGTCACGAGATTCTGGCTGCGCAGTGCTATCAGGAAAGCCTGTTTGATTCTGATGCGGTGTCTCCTGTCGGTGCTATGGGCTTGTGCCAGTTCATGCCGGCCACCTGGGATGAAGCCGTGTCCGGGCTCGGCTGGGCGCGTGGTGCCAGCGCCTTCGATCCTAAGCTGTCGATCCTCGCCGCGGCCTGGTACATGCAGCGCCAGCGCTCGATCTGGAAAAGCCCTCGGCCCGAGTGGGACCGACATACCCTTGCGATGGCCGGATACAACGCCGGCGCAGGCAACATCCTGGCTGCTCAGCGTGAGGCAGGCGGGGCTCTGATGGCCTGCTCGATACTCGGGCAGCTGCATCGCGTGACCGGCCACCATGCCACCGAAACCAGAACCTACGTGCGCCGAATCTGGCGCTGGCATCGTCAGATGATGGTGCTTTGACCGCAACGACGATGGAGCAATCGAATGGATAACCAGCACCGGAAGATCAGCGGCTACCGCGAGCTTGAGCAGCGCGAGATCGACCTGATCAACCAGATCAAGGCCAAGGGCGAGGAACTGTCGGAACTCGTCGCTTCGGTGCGCGACGTGCAGGACTTGATGACGAAAGAACACGGTTCGCCCGACGCGGAGCCGCTGCGCTGGATCAACATCGCCCAGACCCACCTGCAACAGGGGGTGATGGCGCTGATTCGGGCGGTGGCCAAGCCCGAAGGATTCTGATGCTGCGCCGCCTGATTTCGGGGGTGACCGGCCTGCTCGGCAAGGCGAGCGGCGGGCTGGCCTCGGCCGTGGGCGGCGGCCTGTTCCCCTGGCTGGCTGGTGGTGCCGGCGTGCTGGTGCTGGCGGTAGGCGGCTATATCGCGTCGCTTCACTGGCAGGCGCACGGGCTACGTGCCGACCTGGCCCTGGCCGAAGCCGCAACCGCGAAGGCACAGGCGGCCACGGCCGACGCCAAGGCCGGCATCGCGGTGTGCGAAGCCGCGGCCGACTCCCTGGCCGACACCGTGGCCCGCCAGAATGAGCGCATTCGCCAGATTGAATCCCGGCGCCGCGAGGCCGAAGCGCTGGCATCCCTGAACTCGGTGCGCGTGCTGGCCCGCGAGCGCCAGCGAGACCTTCCCGCCGGTCATGGTCCGCAGGCGATGAATGCCTGGCTGCAGGACGTGATCGGCCCATCGGACCCGATTCATGAGTAACGCCCTGATGACGATCCAGGGCGTGGCGCCAGCCGGTGGTGCGCTTAACAACACCGGCAGTCGGCACGCGGTTTACGCCTCGACATTGGGCTCTCCTGCCCGGGAACCGACCGTCCGGCCCACGATACGGGCCATTGCGACCCTGGCGGCGGCCGTCCTTGCGGGCGGCTGCTGTCTTTCCCCGACCGAGCCAGAGATCCGCACGGTGACCCGCACGGTGGAAGTGGAGGTGCCGGTACCTGTGCCGGCCGAGCCGCCGGCCGAACTGATGAGCCCGCCGGCAATCGCCGCGCCGGTTTTCATCGCACCGCTGGATGCGACGGCCACGAGCGCGCTGAACCCGGATGGCGAGCGCACCCTGCAACGGTTGATCCGCGAGCTGCTGGCCCGGGAACGCGCCTGGCGCGACTGGGCGAGCGAGCCCGGCCAATGAGCAGGCCCACGATTCACCGCTACTGGAACGGCGCATTCTGGGTGCTGACCGCCTATGACATGCGCCTGCGCTGTACCGGGCAAGCATCTTCCAGGCCGATTCCCTGACTCCTCCGGAAGGCCTATGCCTTCCTCGCACCTGGCCCGCCCTGGCGGGCCCTTTTTGTGGCGCCGGCATTGACGCCCGGCCGGGATCGGCGCAATGTGCTCCAAGGTGGGGGTTCACCTGGAGGAGATAATCATGCGCATGATTCTGGCAATGACACTGGCGCTGGCGTCGTCCGCGCTCTGGGCCGATTGCGGCCGCGTGGGCTCGAGCAGCATCTACTGCGACAACGGTTCAAGCTATCGGTCCCGGGATGGCGGAAACACGCTTTACCGCAACGATGGCGCCCGATTCGAGCAGCGCGGCCGTAGCCTGGATGGCCCGGGCGGCACGTCAATTCGCCGGTACGGCAATCAGACGCTCGGCTCGGACGGCAGCAGCGGCTACATCTACGGCAACGGGAAGTACAACACGAACGATCGCCACCCGGTCACGGACTGGTAGCGACCTGACTCCCGAGAACGGATAGACCTATCGAGCCCCGCTTCGGTGGGGCTTTTTCATGGGTTGCGCTGATCCGGCCAGATGAGGTCGAACAGGGATTGCAGGATCTTGTAGGTGAGGATGGACAGCACCAGGATCAGGTAGCCAGCCACCAGAAAGCCCATGTATTTGTACGAACCCACGAACGTGACGATCTCGAACAGGGCGAGCATGGCGGCAACCGGAATCGCGGTGAGCACCAGCGCACCGATATTGGTTAGGAGTTTCTTCAAGCAGCCGGCCCCGCGCAGGTTGTCGGTGACCCGCAAGGCTAGGCCAATGCCGCGCCCGGCGCAATCAGCGGCGATTCAATGGCGCTGCTCAAGCGGTGGCGGAGCGAATATCAGCCAGGCGCCACAAGTCATGCACTCGGCGCAGGGCTCGACGCGCTGATCCGGCAGCCGCAGGTAGAACTTGATGCCGGTGCAGGATGGGCACTGAGCCCTGCCCTGCTCGTCTTCCGGCATAGAAGTGTCAGTCATCTTCGGCGGCCATCTTGAGCGCCTGATAGCGCTCGTAGTCATCGGCGGCAATGGTCGCTATTTCGGGCAGGTCTTCCCGCCAGTGCCCCTCGGCGGTGGCGCCAGGGAATCTGAATGTCACCCAGAGCACGGACTTGCGCCGACCGCGAACGGACGGGTCGAACACCATGCGCCGGCTCACGCCAGTGATGGTTGAGAATTTCGGCAGATGCGGCCCAGCCAGGCGGGCGGCATCGGAGAAGTCCGGGTTTGGTTCACTCATGGCCTTTGGCCCTCTGATGCGCCTGATCGGCCTCGATAAGCTGCTGGATGCGGCGATTCGGGGCGAATAGATAGCCATCGCCGCCCACCACCATGCAGTAAGCCTGCCCGGTGCCGTCGCGCCAGTATGCGATCAAATCGGCCGCATCCGGATCGATGATGATGCCGATGGGCGGGCGGTTGTCGATGGCGATTGCGTTCATGGGGTGGTGTCTTTATTTCCTCGGAAACCCGGTCGGGATTGCCTTGGTCGCGGGCTTTCCCGGCTGCATACCGATGCGCTATGCGACAGTTTTGTCGTATATCATTCGTTGGGCGTCATGCCGGTGATTCGCCAGAAATCATTGGCTTTGATCGTCGCCCTCTCCACTGGCACGGAATTGCCGCTGGTGAAGTAGCGCGCGAGTTCGGCCAACGAGCCCTCCAAGCGTTCAACGTAGGCCACCACCTCGGCATCCTCTGGCGAACCGAGAAACTCCATTGCGAAATCCCAGCACTCCGGCCGGACCAAGCCGCCCAACAAATCGCTGGAGCGGACATTGCACCCGCCGGCGGTGGTTTCTGTGTCGTTCGGTGTTTCCATCTTTCCCTCCAAGTTCGCGCCCGCAATGCCGCTCAGCTCAGGCGTTGGGTGGACTAATGCGCACTGCGCGTTGTCTTGTTTTCAGGGGCCAACAACAGCGGCTTATTCCATACCGTCAGGTCGTCACCGTCGTAATACGCTCCGCAGTCACATGCGATGTATTCGCTATCAATGTCCTCGCGCAGTCGGAACCGGGTTTCACCGCCGCAAAACCAGCACGGTGCAGGGTCAAATCCCTGGCGGGCACGTATTTCGTCGTGTTCCTGTTGCTCGGCGTAGTCAGCAGCCTGCACCAATTCACAAACGGCGCATTCGCCGCCCGGAAGTTCAAGCCGGTTCCCGCATTCCTGGCATCTGCTCATCTTCGTACTCCGTCGCCACCCAACAATGCGCTGGAGTTGACCCCGGTTCCGCTTCGCTTCACCGGGTCAACTCAGCTTGGTCGTTCGGCGTCATATGTGAGTTTGCGCAATCTTGATGCGCTGCGCGGGCTTCTGTAGTTGCCGGTGGAAGTCATCGACCAGCCGGAGCGGGTTGTTGCCTGGCCGCGCCCACAACTTCACGCCGTTGAAATTCGCCTCGCACAGCACGCCGATCCTGTCTGCAAGTTGGCATAGGTCGCTTGCAGCGTCCCGAATGTCTGTCCCCGGTGATAGCTCTACGTTTAGCGTCAGGCTCCTAAGTAGTTCCATCATTTCCCTCCATCGGCTGACGCCGAACCAGTCATTGGAGCGGACGCGCCAACCGTCTGGCGATTTTCGTCAGCGCCGTGCTCGCGCCGCTCAATTCCAGCGTTCGGCCTACGTTTCCCGTTTTCCATCGCACTCAATTCCGCAACGCTTATCCCTTTGCGTATCGCGGCCTCGTGCAGGGGTATACCGGCCTCCATTCGACGTGCGCGCATATCTGCGCCTCGGATCATCCATTTCGCCATTTCGTCAGGTACTGTTCCGCCTCCTTGGCAACGATCGCACTCTATTTCGCCGGATTCATGATCTCGCCAATCCGGGCCTTTGTTCAAAAACACAAACTGCGTACCTTTGCCGTCACAACTGGGGCATTTCATATTTTTACTCCTGTCCGAACAAGGCGCTGGAGCGGGACGCGGGTTTCACCCGCGCCCCTCAGCTTCGGCGTTATACGACGCCAGTGCAGCGGCGAGCTTCCGCATGTGTTCGCGGTACATATCCTCGCCTTCGGGCTTTTTGATCCGCTGGCGGCTCGTGACGAACACCTCCGCAAATCGCATAGTATCCAGCGCATCAGTGGCGGCCTTGAGCAATGCTCTTTGGGGGTCGCCGACGGGCGGCATCAAGCCGTAGCCACAGCGGATGCATTGCTGGCGGTCATAGGCAACCTGAGATAACCATGCGCCGCACCTCGGACAATCCTCTAATTTCTCGGCTCTCATCGTTGCTCCCGTATAACGAATCGTTGCAGCCGATGCCCGCTGCGCGGTCACGGCTGAACTCAAGTGTTATGCCCCAGTTGCAGGCCCCGCACGGCAGTGATCTTCGCGCACGCATCGTCGATCAACACGCATCCGCGAAGTTGGGCGATTGAGCCGAGCCGATGGTGACGAGGCTTGAGAAGAATCTGTGCCTCCTTGAGCGCCTGGCTGGCAAGCTCGATGGCATTGCCCAGTGCAGCATTTCTGCTCCGGCCATGCACAATTTCGGCCTTCATGGCGTTCGCCGCGTCCCTGATTGCAAGGGCGTGTTCACGATCCAGTTGCAGGGCGATATCCATGATGTCGCCATAGGCTTTCATCGCGCGGTCTTCGCTCATCGGTTGCACCTTTTGTGGACCAGTCTGTAATGCGAAATGTCGTTTTCGGCTCCATGATCAATGGCGTGTTTGTGCTCTATCGTGGCCATCTCGAAATAATCAGCGCAGGCATGGCCGCGCTCCGGGAACATCATCGATTCGCCACACTGGAAGCAGTGCTCGCCATCCCTTTGTCGCAGGTAGGCGCGTATCTGAAATCTCGCCGCACGTCCGGGCCGAGGGTTTCGCCTGACAAGGCCGGTCACTGTTTGGCGCGTGCCTGATCCAGCGCTTTCAGGGCCCCGCGTTTCCGGGGTTTTCTGCGCCAGACTCACCGCCATTCCACCTTGACGCACCCGGCGCCTGCCCTCTTTGCCGTGAAGGCCGCGGCCATGGCCCTGAGCAGGCTTTCGCCTCGGTAGCACTTATGCCACCGGTAGCCACCATTGCCGTCGGTTATCCATGCGAGCACCACCCAGGTATCACCCATGGACGATCTCCCGGCGCGGGTACGGATGATCAATCTGCCGGGCCAGTTCTTCGGCCAGCGGTGGCGGCTGATGGCTGGGTGGCTTCACCCACTTGCCGTCGACACGCTTATGGCTGCCGGCGCCGAACTTGGCCAGGTTGTTGTCGTCGACCAGCTTCTGGGGGATGACGTCGCGCAGGCCGGCGGCGATCAGCGTGCCGGTATTGACGACGGATACGTCGCAGCAACCGTCCAGCAGTTCCACCAGATCCCCGCCGTGCATTTCATCGAACGCGCATTGCTCGACTTCATCCAGCGTGGATTCCATGATGGTGCCGGGCGCGACGCGAACGCGAAGCCCAAGGCCATGCTGGATGGTTTCAAGGGCTTCCTCGAGCAGAAGCCTGGCCCGTAGCTGGCGGGTTTCCAGGGGCATCGGCATCGGCTTTCTCGGCGCAGCCTGGCCGGCCAGACGCATGAACTCGCGGACTCGATCGTAGTGCAGACTCGTTTCTTTCATGTGCCTTCCCTCGCGGTGAGAATCCCGTTTTAGAACGGGATATCGTCGTCATCCATGTCATCGCCGGCCGGTTCGGGCTTGCCCGGGTTGGTGGTGGCGCCCTCCTGGCGATCGCCGCGGCCATCCAGCATTTGCAGCTGGTCGCAGATGATGTCGGTGGCCCAGCGGTCGTTGCCGTCCTTGTCCTGCCATTTGCGTTTCTGGAAGCGGCCGCCGGCCATGATCTGGCTGCCCTTTTTCAGGTACTCGCCGGCGACCTCGGCCAGGCGCCCGAAGTAGACGATGGGAACCCAGGTGACCTGTTCCTTGCGCTCGCCGGTTTCCTTGTCCTTCCAGGTGCGGTTGACGGCGAGATTCAGGTTGGCGACCGGGCTGCCGCTGGGCAGGTATTTGATTTCCGGGTCGGCGCCCAGGCGGCCGATGAATTTGCAGTCGTTCAAGTCGGTGGGCATTGGTGGTTTTCCTCAGTCTGTTTCGGTGGTTTGGTCGAAAAGGTCTTTCTGCTCGGTACTCGTGCGGTCATGGCCTATCTGTGCCCTGACCTCGGCCAGCCAGGCGCGGTAGGGCCAGTATTTGCGCTCGCCGAACGGGTAGGCGTCGCGCAGCGCCTTGCGTAGTTCGCGCGGGTTGTCACGACCGACCCGGTTGATGGTTTCGGCGACAATCGGGCGCGCGATATCTCGCCAGGTGCTCATGTGACGTATTTCTGGTGCAGATGCAGCGCCTTTCGGAACTGCTTGTCGGTGAGCCGGGCATCCGGGTTTTCCGCCAGGCGCTCCAGCTGGTCGCAGACGAAGCGGTATTCCCAGTCGCTGGCCTGCTCGATTTCGTCCAGGTATTCGCGCAGGTTTTCAAGGATTCTCGGCATCGGCATGGCCGTTACCCTCCTGCTGGCCCACGACGCTGATCTGCAGGGATACGCCGACCTCGCGCGATACCAGTTCCTCGATGCGGGTGACGGTTTCCACGTCGATTATCGGCGCGGATATGGCCTCGTCCGGCACGCAGATATTCGCGGCCAGCTGCGGGGTGGCGAAAAGCGCCCGCGGGATTTTGAGCGACAGCTTGAGTGCGCGTTGGTTGGCCTTGAGCGCCGGCGGTTTCGCGGTGACGCGATCGGCCTTGACCTTCTGCACCGGCGCCCATATCGGGCCCTCGGCCTGCAGGATCAGGTAGCAATCGAGATGGGCGTTGTCCGGCATGACTATCTCCTGTAAGGGCGGCGGCCCGGCCCCTCGGCGCGGCCGGTGGGGGAAACCACCGCGCCGACAACGGGGGTTGGGGCCGGCCCGCCATACTCGTTACACGTTGCCGACGAAGATGCGCACGCCATGCCCGGGATTGACCCCCGCGCGTATACGGTCTTCCAGTTCGGTGGCCACCGCCTTTTTCAGGTAGTCATGGCCCATGATGCGCAGCTGGAACATGGGCTTTTCGGCCCCGGACAACAGCGCCAGGCGGCTCCGGATATCCCGGACCTGGGTGTCTTCGTACAAGGCCGAAGACAGATCGAAGTAGGCCGGCGGATCACCGTCGACGCTGGTGGCTTCGACTTCTTCCATGGTGGTGCGGGAGCCGCGGAAGTTGCCCTCCTCGTGACCGCTTTCGACCTTGGCCTTGATGTTGATCCGGCGCAGCTTGGCGATGGCCTTGCTCAGCGAAATGATTTCTTCGTTGCCATCGTCGTCGGCCATGATCGGGGCGATCGCGTCGCGCCAGTCTTCCAGCCAGTCGATCAGGCCGCGCTGGGTGACCGGCTCGGCGCAAAGCGCCAGCAGGGCCTCGTAGGCCGGCGTGGGCTGCAGGGCCAGCTTCGCCCGATGGTGGCCCCACTTGGGGGTCTTGTGGACGCCGTAGTCGATAATGGCCGTGGCCTTGTCACCATCCGGGCTGATGAACAGGCCGGTTTCTTCCGGCACCGCCTCGACGTTGACGTAGCGCACGAAGTCATCGACGCGGTGGGTCTTGAAGGTCTGCCGCATGAACAGCGGCGCGGCCAGGTATTCCTCCAGGCTATGAATGTGCGAGTCGCCGGGCAGCACCTTGGCCGGGACGTGGGTGCTGGGAAGCTCGGCAGCCGCGGCTGACAGTTCCTGGATGCGTTGAATTGCGCTCTGGTCCATTACGAATGCTCCTTGTCCTGCTGGCCGAACATCTCGACCTGGGTGTCGGGAATGATGCTGAGGTGGCCGCGCTGCCCGACGTAAAGCGCGGTGCTGGTGACATCGGTTTCCGTGGCCTTGCCGCGTGGCGTGGGCTGGTCATAGGAAACCTGGTGATCCAGCGTGATCTGGCTGGAATCCTTGATGCGCTCCATGGTCAGCGTGATGGTGACCTTGCCCTTCTGGCCGGCTTTGGCCTTGTAGATAGTGGCCATGGCCACGTCGGCGATGGCGCGGCTGACCTTGCCGTTGAAGACGCCGGCATCGAGTTCCTGCATGAGTTCGCAGAAGTCAAACGTGCGTTCCTGTTGCATCGTCCTTTGCCTCGTTGTTGGTGGTGGGTGGTTGAAATTCGACGTATCGCTGGCCGCGCTCGGTGGCCCGTCGTCGCAGATAGGCGAGTAGCTTGTTCATGAACCCCGGTCGTCCAGCTGGCCCGCGGAAAGCAGGCAGGCCACGTCGTTGGTGGGGTCGATCAGGTAGATGGCGTAATCCCGCCGGCCCGGGTGATAGGTGATGCGCAGCCATAGCGGGCGACCGCGCAGGCTGCCGGCACTGCCGCGACCCGTCAGGGCGATCACCTGCCCGTGATCGCCTTCCAGGGATTCACTCAGCTGCTCGTAGTCCAGGCATCGCACGGGAATCGACTGGGGTCCGTCGTCCAGGGCGGTGCTGGCCGGCATGACCAGCGCCAGCGACAGGATCAGCGCCTTGCGCAGCGGCCTAGACACCGAGAAATTCCAGTTCGGCTTCGGCATCTTCGGGCGCCTCGGCGTCTTCGGTACTGTCGTCGTCCGGCCGGGCCAGGGACTTCGGCCGCACTTCCCATAGCGGGCAGTCGACGCACGGGCAGGCTTCTACCTGCTGGCGCCAGGTGCCCTGACCGGACTTGGGATCGTGGGCGCAGTCCTTGCACTTCCGGTTGATTGCGCGTCGCAGTGAGGCCATGTCATTTCTCCGCCAGACGGGTGGGAGGGGGCGCCTTGGGCCGGTCGATGACGTGCGGCACCGGGGCGCAGGCCGATGCCGCGGTGGCGTCGCCGGCCTGGATCAGACGCCAGACCGGCAGGCCGTAGGCGGCGGTAACGAAGCCGGCGGCGAAGACCATGACCACGAAGGCGGCGATCCAGCCGGCGCCCTCGATGCGCCGCTGCAGGCCTTCGGTGGCGTCCGGCCAGTGTCCGTAATCAGTTTTCATGGTCGGTCTCCCGTTGTTCCTGGATCTCGTCGTCGACCCATTCCTGGAAGCGCGGGCCCTTGCGCAGATGGGCCTCGACGCAGTTGACGATCTCGATGCCGATGGCGGTATGGTCCGGGCGCCCGAACTGGAAGCGCCGATGCACCAGCGCGGCGATGTCGCGCAGGGCGGTGGCATCGGCGGCCAAGGCATCCATGAGCCGGCTGCGCCCGTCCTCGTGGTAGAGGCTGCTGGCGCCAGTGACCCGGGTGAGGCGGGCCAGGACGGCGTATTCGGCGGCCTTGACCTCGTCGGCGGTGGGCTCATCGCGGCCCGACAGTTCGTCGTTGGCGTGGGCGATGGCCATGTGGTTTTCCAGCATGTCAGTGACCCCTTTCCTCGGGCCCGCCTATGCTCAGGCCCATCGCCGTTTCCACGGCGATGACGTTGATTTTTAGAATTCTGATGGCCTCGGCGTGGCCCACGACGGCAGCGGATGCGCCAGCAACCGCGGTCATGTAGTCGGCCAGGAACTTGACTGGGTCGTCGGAATTAGCGGCGGCACGGACCAGCTCGGAAATGTGGCGATCAGCGGTTTCGCTGAATTCCTGCCAGGACTTGTTGTCGGCATCGGTCATGAGCGATCACCTCCGTTGCCATGGGCGTCGCGGCGGTGCTGCCAGAGTCCGATTTCTTTCACCCGCTTGCCGCACTCCGGGCAGCTGACCCTGACTCGTTTCTGTCGGCTCGAGTGGCCGCGCTCATAGCTGATCGGGAACCCCGGCGACTCGGTGCCGTAAATTCCCTTGTTGATGTCTCCGATGTACTCGCCGGTTTCTTCGTCGAGTAGCCCTTCGAGCATCATCTCTGCGATTTCACCCATGACCTTTTCCCTCCTGACCTTTTTTCGCTAACCAATCCTTTTTTCCGTTACCGCTCAGGCCGCAATTTCCTCGGCGTGCGCGAGCCGGCATTCGCCTTTTTCGATCCAGTAGGACTGCCCGATGCGGTTGGCGGCGAGATCGGGAACCAGCGCCGGCTTGTTGACGGTCATGCAGACCAGCGCCGGCATGTCGGCAAAGCGCAGCAGTTCGATCAGGCCGTTGCGGCCGTGAAAATCGAGGATGTCGGCCTCGTCGATGACCACGGCCGCGGACTGGTCGATCATGGCCATGACGGTTTGCAGCACGACGCGGGCCCGCCATTGGCCGGATGCGGATGCCGCCCATAGCGGCCGGGTTCCATAGTGGGCCTTGAGGTTGTCGTCCAGCCGGACAATCGGCCAGCTGGCGGCGCGGCTGGCGGCGGCCAGCTTGGCGTTGAGGCTTTCCAGGCCATCGGCCAGCTTGCGGCGGCGCAGGCCGTCGGGCGCGAGCACGGCGGCGAGCTTGTCGTTCTTGGTGATGTCGGCGTGCAGCTTGTCGGCCAGGGCCTTGGCGTCGAAGGCGGTCAGCGCCGCCAGGGCCTCGGCCTCGGCGCTTTCTGCCTCGGCCACGGCGTCGCCGCCCTGCCCCTTGTCGGCGCCGTCGATCTCGGCCAGGCGCTTGCGGGCGTCCTCGGCCGCTTTCCGGGCCTGATCGGCATCCCGGATCTGGCCCTGCAGGTTGCCGATTTCCTGGGTGAGCTCCTGCACCAGTTCCTTGAGCTTGGCGCGCTCGGCATCGGCCTTCTCGGCTTTCTTGGCCGCAGCCTTGTCGGCTTTCTCGTCATGCACATGCAGGGCGAGGCCGTTTTCGGTGGTGGCCGACAGGGTTGCGCCGCAGGCGGGGCAATCCGCCGTGGCCGGGCCGTCGCCCAGGGGTTCGGGCAATTCGGCCAGTTTCTGGCGGGCATCGTCGCGCTGGGCCTGCAGCTTGTCTTCGAGTTTCTGCAGGGAATCCCCGTCCGGCAGGTCGGCCTCGGCGCGGGCCTTGAGCCGGGCGATTTCGTCGTCGGATACGGCGACCTTGCCCACCGCGGCCTTGACCGCGGCGCGGGCCTTGTCGACCGCGGCCGCGAGCTTGTCGCGGTCGGTCTCCTCGGGCAGGTTGGCCGGCGTCCACCCGGCGGCCTTCTTGGCGCCGTACTTCTCGCCGGTGGCGCCTTCCCACTGGCCTTTCAGCTTGGTGGAGTGCTCGCGGGCCTTGCCGTGGGTGGTGTCCCAGCCGTCCTTGTCGATGGCCTTCCATACTTGCAGCGCGGCCTTGTCGCTGTAGCCGGCATCAAACATGGCGGCGATCAGGTCGCCCTCGTTCGGGGCAGTGTCGACGTAGTCGGCCAGGGCCGTCGCCCGGGCCTTGTCGTCCAGATCCAGCAGGTGGGTCAGGCCCACGGCATAGCCGCTGGCCTGGGGCGCGTCCTCGTTGCCGGTGATAGCGGCTTTCGGCCATTCGATGATGCGCGGATCACCGCCATCGCTGATCTTGACGTAGCCGCCGTCGGCGCCCTCGCGAACCAGCAGGCCGGCCTGCTTCTTGAGCACGCCGGGGACCGGGATCGGCTGACCGGCCAGGGCGGCGCGTGCGGCCTGGGCCAGGCTGGTCTTGCCATGCTCATTCTGGCCGGCGATCAGTGCCAGCGGGGCCAGGTCGATGTCCGCGCGGGCGACGCCGCGGAAGTCGCGGATGGAAAGGTTGATGCTCACGATGCACCTCCAAGAAAGGGGACGCCGTCGTCGCCGGCGGCGGGGGTGGATTCAGGCGCGGGCGGCTCGTCGGCGTCGACCACGTCGGCGCGCATGGCCAGCCAGATATCCAGGCAGGCGCGGGCGTCGACCATGGCGTTGTGCGCGCCCTCGAGGGGCTTGCCGCAGAAGTGCTCGTAGGCCTCGGACAGCTTGGGCATCTTCGGCTGCTTGCGGCCGGCGGCCTTCATCGCCGCGGTAGCCGGCATTTTCATCAGCGGCCGGGCCTGCCGGGCGGTGCATTCGGCCTTGCCCGCCTTCCAGATATCCGCCGGCGCCTTGTCGCCCGGCGGCAGCGGCTCGTCGCCGAAATGCCGCTTGAGCGCGATGCGCAGGATGCGGGCGTCGAACGATTCGTTATGCGCCACCCGCAGGTCGGCCTGCTCCCAAAGGCACCACAGGCAATGCACGATGAATGCCTCGGGCAGCCCCACCCGGGCGGCGCGCTCGGTGGTGACGCCGTGGATGTCGGCCACGTCGTCGGGGATGTCCCAGCCGTCCGGCCGGGCGATCATGTCGAGACTGGCTTCCACCCGGCCGGTGCCGGCGTCGGCGAGGATGGCGCCGATCTGCACGATATGCGGCTGGCGCTCGTCGTCGCTGGGCTGGTCGAACAGCGGAAGGCCGGTTGTCTCGGAGTCGTAGGCGAGTATCAGCATGGTTCAGCCCTCCGGTGCGAACAGGCCGTTGCCGTCGGCGGCGTCCTGTTTCTGCTGGGCGCCGGCGCTGGCCAGCCGATTGCCTTTGTTGTCGTACTGGTCGGTGACGATCTCGGCGGTTTCCATGTCCACCAGTTCGCCGTGCTCCCAGTAGGTGCCGGGCGGGGCCTTGAACGACGGCTTTTGGGGCTTATCCTCGGACGGCTTATCCGCCCCGCCGGCGTCATCGCCAGCCAGGTCGTCCATCTTCGAGCCGGCCTTGTTCTCGGCCGGGGCCTCGTTGCCCTCCTCGTCCTCGATGCGCTCGCTTTCGCCCTCGATCACCAGATCGCCGTAGTCGTTGGTGGTGCTGTGCTTGCCGCCTTCCTCGTAGGCCGCATCCATGGCCGCGGCGCGCTGCACGGACAGCGGCAGGTAGTTGGCCAGGCGCCGGATGGCGGTCTTGCGGCCCATTTGCGGGTAGTGGCTGTCCCACGGTGTGGACTTGATCCATTTTTTCTTGAAGGCCTTGTAGGCCTCGGAGCCGTCGCGGATCTCGTCCACCTGGGTGCGGGTCATGACCTCGAAGACGTGGCCACCGTCCTTGAACTTGGCGTAGGCGTAGAAATGGGTAACGGCGCCGCGGTCACCCTCTGCCGGGCGGTGGTGCAGGTGCTCTTCCAGGCCGTAGGCGTAAGAGAAGTCGTCCTGTTCGCAGACTTCATGCGCCTGGATGCTGCTGATCTCGCCGGAATTGCGGGCGAGCGTCAGATAGCCCTTGTAGCCGGGGATGAACTGCACCTTCATGTTGCCGCCGACCTTGAACGGCACCAGATAGGCCTGCCCCAGCACGCCGTCGGGCTCGAGGCCCAGCTGCGCGCAGGTCATGACCGCTGAAAACAGGCTGGTGCGGTCGCATTCCAGCAGCTTCGGCGTGTTTTGACAGGCGGTCATGGTCACCCGCAGCAACCGCTCGGCGGTCAGGTGCTTGGGCATGGCCATGGCCATTTGCGGCTTCATTTTCTCCAGCGCGTGGCGGACGCTGTCGGCCTTCTGTTTGATCTGTTGCTTGTCGTTGCTCATTGGGCGCTCTCCTGCTTGCGTTGATTGACCGAGAACCGCCAATGCGCCTGCCGCGTGGAGGTTCCTTCCTTGATATGCGATGCCTTGACGCAGAAGCCTTCCGGCCCGAACGCGCAGCGCGCGTCCTGCATCAGGGTCTTGATTTCGGCCAGGGCTGCGGATTTGGCCTTGCGGGCGGCTTTCTCCTGCTCGCCGGCGGCCTTGTAGGCCAGGCACAGGGCGCGCATCCGCTCGTCGTCCGACAGGTCGATGACCTCGTTGCCGTTGCCGCCGTACAGCTGGGAGATGGCGGCGGCGTCGGTGTCGAAGTCGGGCTCCGGCGGCCGGTTGGCCTCGATGGATTCCCAGAAGCCGGCGACCTCGGTTTCGATGCGACGGATCAGGCCGTCATGGCGCGGGACTTCCATGCGATACAGGCGATTGCCGCCGACGCAGGGAATCAGCCAGCCGCGGCCGGCGTCCGGCCGGCAGGCCAGCTGGTGCTGCACCTGGATCAAGTAGTGCATTGGCGCGTCGACGATGACGTCGCCGTCGGTTTCCCATTCACCGTCGCGGAAGATCAGGTTGTCGACGTTCTTGATCTCGACGGGCTCGCCGTCGCCGGTGACCTCGAAGTCGAGGCTGGCGCCCATGCGGGAGACCTTCGGGTGCGACAGGTATTCGCGGACGTTGGCCAGCGGCCATTCCCACTTGTCGGACGCCCAGGCGGCGATGGCGGGCTCAAGGAACCGGCCGGCGTTGACCCGCTCGTCACCGTCCAGGTCATGCGGCGGGATGTTGCCGGCCTTCTGGTGCCACAACTCGAATCGGGTGGTGAACGGCGAGGCACCGAACAGCGCGGCGACCTCGGAAGCGCCCAGCCAGTTGCGGCGCTCGTGAATCGGAATGTTGCTCATCGTCTCCCCTGTTTCGCGGTTGGCCGGGTGGCCTTCGCTACGTCATGGGGGCAGATTGCATGTAACTACTGGTTACGTCAAGAGGCAGACAAAAAAATCGCGTCGCGTTTCGTTTCGCTGGCGCTTCGGCGGTGGATTTGCGCGCGATTCAGCGCGCGGTGAGCTACTGCAGGGTGTCGCGCCGGTCGCTGCTCTTGCCCAGCAACAGCCAGTCCAGGGTGCAGTTGAGGTGGCGGCTCATGCGTTCGAGCGCGTCGAGATGCGGCAGGCTCTCGCCGCGCTCGTTCTTGCGGTAGCGATGGGAATCAATGCCGATGGCGGCGGCGAATTCGCTGGCATCGTTATACCCGGCGGTGATCCGCGCGGCGCGTAGTCGCTGCCCGAACTGCTGGAGCATCCGAACCGACTTGGGGTCTCTGGGCATTTAACACGTCGTCGATAAGCAACCGGGTTCTTATACGACACGTTTAGTGACTTGTCGAAGGATGCGCCGCCGCGGGGGGCTTGCTTTTTCTGTACGCCTTGCCATAGCATCACCATTGGTTACGTAACCATTGGTTCCCATCGTATGAAAAGACGCCGCCCGAACGCCCCCAAGTCATCCCCCGAGCAGGGCGATTTCATCGACCGCCTGGGTGGACCGAAGCAGGTTGCCGAGCACCTGACGCGGGTGCTTCGCCTGGACCCGGCTTTCACGCCACAGGGCGTGAGCATGTGGAAGCGGCGCGGCATCCCTTATGGGTACCGACATCACCTTGTGCGGCGCGCCCAGCTGCTGGCCGTGCGGGTGCCGGATGACTTCTTCTCACCCGAGACCGCGGCGCCCAGCGGGCCCGCCCGGGAACCGGCCGATGACGTGCCGCCGTTTCTGGATCAGGCCTGATGCCTTCCCCCGCGCAGACGATGCCGGAACTGATTGCCGAAGGCCTGACTGGGGCCGAGGCGCGCAAGTGCGTGCTGGCGTTCCTGAATGTGGCCGACGCCTTTGGCGAGACCGGGGATGTCCGGCGGCTGGCGCGCGACTTTCGTGACGCCGCGCGGCTGACGGTGGCGCTGTCCGAGCGCGGCAGCCAACAGGAAGGGGCTAATTTTCAATGAGCGCCCTCCTAATCGCCGCGACCGATCCCGAGTTCTTCGCGCCCGTTCAGGGCGATGCGATTGATGCGCTGATCGGCCAGTACCAGACGGCGCGGGCCAATCTCGAGCGGGTTTCGGCGTTCATGGAATCCGAGGAGATGGCGTCCGCCACCGATTATTTCTTTCAGGCGCACCGCCAGGAGTTCCACCGGGGAACGCCGAACATAGCGGGACTGTTCGCCCTTGACCGCGGTTGCAAGGCGCTGGATGCGGCTTTCTGGAAGCGCGCGCTCGATCTGACAGACGTTATCGATTACATGCCGGATGAGCGCCGGCGTGAATGGTTCAACCAGATCCACGAGCACGAATGCCCGCCATTCGATGAAGCCACCGTGCGCGACAACATCGGTCTGCTGATGGCCCAGCGGATGGACTTCCTGTCCGAGATGGTCGACGGCATTTTCCGCGGCCTTTCTGGCGACCACGTCACGAATCGTCCCGAGGGCTTTTCAAAGCGGATGATCGTTGACTGCTGCTACACGGAATTCGGCACGTCCGGCCGCAAGCAGGGGTTGATCCAGGATCTTCGGGCGGTGGTGGCCAAGTTCATGAGCCGCGACCACCCGCGCTACGGCGCCACGTCCGCAGCTATGCGCTATTTCCGCCGCTTTACCGGGGAATGGCACCTGATGGACGGCGGTGCCTTCAAGGTGCGCGTGTACAAGAAGGGAACCGCGCATATCGAGGTTCACCCGCAGATCGCCTGGCGCCTGAATCAGATTCTTGCGCATCGTCATCCGTCCGCGATCCCGCCAGCGCACCGCCAGCGCCCGAAGCGAGCGCCGAAGTCGGTAACCCTGTTCGAGCGACCGATTCCGTTTGCCGTGCTGGAGGCGCTATCCGCCGGCACGTTCTACGCGCAGCGGACCAACATCCACGAAAGGAACACCTTTTCGCTGAGCTTCTCAAGCACCCAGGACAGCCACGTCAAGAAGGCGCTGAGCGAGATTCTTGAGGCGCTGGGTGGCGTCAAGAATGAAGCGGGCTTCTTCTGCTTCGAGTACGACGCCACCGACGCGATCGGCGAGGTGATTGCGTCCGGCATGATCCCGGACCAGGAGTCTTACCAGTATTACCCGACGCCCGAGGAAATCGCGCGGGATGTCGTGACCCTGGCTGAGATCGGCCCGGATCACCGCTGCCTTGAGCCCAGCGCCGGCCAGGGCGCCATAGCCAGCCTGATGCCTGTCGATCAGACGGTTTGCGTCGAGGTGAGCGCGCTGCACTGCGAAGTGCTGCGAAAGAAGGGGCTAAAGACGGGCTGCGCGGACTTCCTGACATTCACAGACACCGGCTGCAGCTTCGATCGCATCTGCATGAACCCACCGTTCAGCCAGGGACGCGCTCAGGCTCATATTGAGCACGCGGCATCGATGCTCGCGCCAGGCGGGCGGCTGGTGGCGGTACTGCCGGCCAGCTTCGCCGGCAAGAACGTGCTGCCGGGCCTTTCGATGAGCTGGTCCGATGTCTACCGGAACCGGTTTCCGGGGGCGTCTGTTGACGTGGTGATTTTGACGGCGGATCGGTCGGCGTGATGGGCATGGGCAATCACCAATCCAGCCGGGCGCTGAAAGAGGAATGGCTGACGCCGCCGTATGTGCTTGATGCGCTGGGCCCGTTTGACCTTGACCCCTGCGCGCCGGTTCGTCGGCCGTGGGATATGGCCGCCGAGCATTACACCATCCTGGATGACGGGCTTTCGCGCCCGTGGCGAGGCCGCGTGTGGCTCAACCCACCCTACGGCGACAAGACAGACGCATGGCTATCTCGCCTTGCGGATCACGGCGACGGCATCGCGCTGATATTTGCCCGGACCGAAACCGATGCGTTTTTCGAGCAGGTATGGGCCCGGGCAGACGCGCTGCTCTTTCTTCGTGGCCGCCTGACTTTTCACCATGCGGACGGGCGCCGGGCGAACGCCAATGGTGGGGCGCCTTCGGTGCTGATCGCCTATGGGCGCGAGAACGCGGATCGCCTCGAGTCCTGCCGACTGGTGGGCGCATTGATGCGGGCGCCCTTCTTTTCAGCCGGAGAAACCAGCCGGCAGTCGGCGCTGGCGCTATGAGCCGCAACGTCGCCACCGACTGGCCTGCCATGCAGGGCGTCGACATGACCACCCCGGCGGACATCCAGGCCAAGGCCGAGCATCTGGCCAGCCTGCCGAAAGATGCGATGGCCGGCGCCGCGGCCAAGGTCCGGGCCGAGCATAACTCCAACATCGCCGACATGATCCTGGGCCGGGCCCGGGAAATCATCCGCAAGCGTCGGCCTGTGGCGGTTCATGCGCGGAGGGCGCGGCGGTGAGGCCGGCCACCGCCCGGCGCCCGGTTCAGCGCCCGGAACAGGCCATTCAGCGCCAGTGTGCGCTGATCCTGCAGCGGTTCGTGCCACCACCGCCCGAGGGGCCCTGCTGGTCGGCAATCAACCCGATTCCGGCTAAATCAGCGGCCGTGGCCGGTATCAGCAAGGCGATGGGTATGCGCGCCGGCGTTCCCGACCTGCTGATGATCCACCAGGGCCGCGCCCTGTTCGTGGAGTTCAAGAACCGCAAGGGAAGCCTGTCTGCCGTGCAGAAGGCAATGCGCGAGGAGATCGAGGCGGCGGGCGGCCGGTTCATGGTCGCGCGCGATGTCGAGGAGTTCCTGACGATTCTGCGCGACGCGGGCATCCCCTGCGCCGCAAGGACATAACGAGTTCAATCATGGCCAAGTACCGAAAGATCGACTCCCGAATCTGGAATGACGCCAAGTTTTGCGCGCTCAGTGACGGCAGAAAAATGGAAACGATAAAGGCCATTGCCTTCGGCCGTGATGCTGGCGCGTTCTCGGCCTATGTCGGACCCAGATTCCGTGTGGCGGATTCCCCGAGGCGACGCCCAGACTTGTACAGCGCCGAATGGCGTCATTTGAGGCTAGCCATCATCGAAGAGCAAGGCACAACCTGCCGGTACTGCGGCATGGACTGTATCGACGACCCAACTGTTGATCACGTCAAACCCGCTTGCCAAGGGTGTGACCCGATGGACCGATCCAACCTCGTGGTTGCCTGTCGCTCATGCAACAGCCGCAAAGGCGGCCGGGAGGGATGGGCATGAGCCGCTACCGAAATATCTTCTGCGCGATCTGGTCGGACGACAAGTTCCCGTTCCTGAGCGACGACGCGCAGCTCGTCTGGTTCCACCTGTACACCAATGAATTCACTAATGCCGTCGGGATCTACAAGGCCCCGATTGAAGGGCTCGCGGCGGATAAGCGGTGGCCCCTGGAACGTTACCGCAAAGGTTTCGGGGAATGTTCCGAGAAAGGCCTAGTGGAGTATGACGAAAGGTTCCATGTAATCGCGTTCCCGCGCTTCTTCGATTGGAACAAACCATCTAACCCAAACGTATTGTCTAGCTGGCTCCCTGCCTGGCAGGCGGTGCCGAGATGCAACCTTAAAACTAATCAGCAGCAACGACTTGCGGTCGCCGCAAAAGGTTGGGGGGAAGGCTTCGAAAAGGTTGCCGAAAGGTTCGGTGAAACGTTGCCCCCAACCTTCGGGGAGCCTTCCCCTAAACAGGAGCAGGAGCAGGAGCAGGAGCAGGATATAAAAGACCCCCCTGAGCCCCCCGCAGACCCGAAACCGAAAAAGCGGCGACCGGCCAAGCGATGCCCTGCTGACTTCGAGGTAACCGACGACATGTGCGCCTGGGCATCCGAGCAATGCCCCGGCATTGACGTCGAGCACGAGACCGCGAAATTCCGCGACCACGAGTTTGCCAGCGCGAAAACCGACTGGGCGGCGACTTGGCGCAACTGGATGCGCAAGGCGACCCCCACCCGAAGCCCAACCCGCCTCGGCATGGCTCGCCCTGCCCCGGCTGATGCGTTCGCCAAGACCGACGAGGAACTGGCCCGGGATCAGAAAATCGTGAGCAGGTGGTGACATGAGCGAAAAACCCAAGCAGCTGGGCCGCGTGAATCTCCGCTACGGCGACGAGACCGCGCACCATTGCCCGGATCACGGCGAGTTCCGCGGCCGTCCGTTCACCCTGACCGGCGACAACTGGCTGCAGCCGTCCTGCCCGCAGTGCGAGGAGGAACACCGGGAGCGCCTGGCCGAGCGTGACGCCCAGGCAAAGCGCGAGGCCGAATCCCGCCGCATGGCGTCGTCCGGCATCCCGCCCAGGTTTCGCGCCGCCACCCTGCAAAACTACGCGGCCGAATGCCCGGGCCAGCGCCGTGCGCTGGACGTGGTCAGCCGTTACCTGGATCGATTCGAGGACCGGCGCCGCGTCGGCGGCTCGCTGATGCTGCTGGGTTTCACGGGCAACGGTAAAACCCACCTCGCCTGCGCGCTGGTGCAGGCATTGATGGCCGCTGGCTGGCACGCCATGTACACGGACATCATGGGCATGGTGCAGGCGATTCGCTCGACGTATGGGCGCGGAATGGCCGAATCCGAGCAGGAGGCCATTGCCCGGTACCTGGCGCCCGACCTGCTGGTGATCGACGAGGTGGGCGTTCAGTACGGCACCGATGCGGAGCGCGCGCTGGTGCATCACGTGCTCGATCGCCGGTATCTGGCCCTGCGTCCGACGCTGGTTGCGGGAAACGTCGACATGGACGGCTTGACGGCCTATCTGGGCGAGCGCGCGGTCTCGCGCCTGCATGAAGCCAATGGCCTGGCCGTGACCTTCGACTGGGACGACCACCGGATGCGCCGCGACTGAGCGCGCCGCCCGAGATCCCGACATGGCCATTCTCACCCACGAAGACCTGCAGGCGATGACCGGCAAGCGCAACCGGGATGCCATGCGTCGCGCCCTGCGCGCGGCGGGGATTCCGTTTCGCGAGGTTGGCGGTAGACTGGTGACCACCGAGGATGCCATTACCGCCGTGCTGGCGGGCAAGGCCAGACCGAAGACGGGGCCCAGGTTCGATGCACTTACCCAAGAACGTCCGGGTTAAGCACGGCAGGTATTACTACGACGCCGGACGCGACGATCAGGGCAAGCGCCGCTGGCTGAAACTCACCCGGGTTTCCGAGGGCGATCACGAGCTATATGCGGCGCTGGCGAAGATCACCCGCCCCCAGGCGCGCACCTTGAACGACCTGTTCGATTCGTTCATCGGCTCTGCCGCGTTCGCGGAACTGTCATCCGGCACCCAGAAGGGCTATCTCGGCTACATCGACCGCGCGCTGCGCCCGGTATTCGGCGAGATGGTTCCGGGTGACCTGGCGCCGGTCCACGTCGCGCAGTACCTGGAGATGCGAAAGGATCAGGAGGCCGGCGTATCCGGCAACCGGGAGCTTGCCTGCCTGTCGAGCGCGTACAACTTCGGGATGCGCCAAGGCTGGGTCGAATTCAACCCCTGCCGCGGCGTGCGCCGCAACAAGGAGAAGCCCAAGGACCGCTACGTGCGCAACGACGAGTTCCTGACCGTGTTCGAGCCTTCGCCCGAGCACCTGCAGGATTTTCTGGCGGTCCTGTATCTGACCGGCTTCCGCCCCGGGGAGGTCCGGGCACTGCGCACGGAGCACGTCACGGTAGACGGTCTGCGCATCGAGGAATCAAAGACAGGCAAGCTGCGATTGGTGGACTGGTCGGATGCCCTGCGATTTTTCGTACTGCGCGCGCACTCCCGCGCCCAGGCGACCGGGAGCCCATACCTGCTCACCAACGCCCGCGGCGAGCCATGGACAGAATGGGCAATCTACAGCGCCCTACGCCGGGTGCGCGAGAAACTGCGGAAAAGCGGAAAAGAGGTGGCCCACTGGTCCCCTCACGCGCTGCGCGCGAAGGCAGAATCCGACTCGAAGGAAGGTCTTGGGCTGCTGCCGCTCTACAAGCGAGTGCGGCGGACGAAGCCGGTTTGGTAGACACCCCGGCCTTTTGGTAGACGCGGAGTGCTCCGGATATCGTCGTAAGTCATTGAAAAATGGTGGGCCGTGAAGGACTCGAACCTTCAACCAATAGATTAAGAGTCTACTGCTCTACCAATTGAGCTAACGGCCCGGCTGTTTTCAGCGCGGCATTGTATCTCGACCGGCGCCGGGAAGCACGTCCATGCTTGCCGGGGGGCCAGGCTGCGCCGGATTCCTGTCGGCCGGAAGTGGCTTCAGCAGCGCCACCAGATGGTTTTCCGTTCGTCGCGGATGGCCGACCGGCATGCGGCACCCCTCTCTCGGTCTCTCCCGATGGGCGAGGAGACGGAGAGCGGGCCGCTACCGCGGCCCGATCCTTGATATGGGGTGGACGATGGGACTCGAACCCACGACGACCGGAATCACAATCCGGGGCTCTACCAACTGAGCTACGCCCACCATTGACTACACACTTCCTTCGATGGCGCCCCGGGAGGGAATCGAACCCCCGACCCAGAGCTTAGAAGGCTCTTGCTCTATCCACTGAGCTACCGGGGCCTGAGGCCAAACCCGCACCGGGAACACCGCCAAACACCGCGCCATGTCTACCTGACCCGAGTCTGCCGGAACCACAGCAACCGGCTCGATCCGATGGTCGGGGTAACAGGATTCGAACCTGTGACCTTCTGCTCCCAAAGCAGACGCGCTACCAGGCTGCGCTATACCCCGGACACCGGACACACTCTAAACCGGCTAGTCCGTCTACTGCCACAACCTCGCGTCTGCCCTGCGAGCAGTCTGTTTCCAGGTTCGACTCCTGTCTCACCAGGAAACCCGGCCTCGGACCCGCCTCGTTGCGGCCGCGAATCATAATCCCGCGGCCGTAGGCGGTCAATTTCGGTGTAACCCGGGAAGACGAAAAACAATCAGCTATGCCGCCGCCATGTCGTGCCTTCCGGACCGTCCTCCAGCGTAACCCCCGCCGCCGCGAGTTCATCGCGAATGCGATCGGCCTCGGCAAAATCCCGCTGTTCACGGGCCTCGCGCCGGCGGACGATGGCCTGTTCGATGTCGGCGGCGTCCGGACCCTCTCCGGCATCATCCTGGAAAAACGCCGCCGGGTCGGTCTGCAGCAAACCGATGGTGTCGCCCAGTTGCACCATCAGCTCTGCCAGCGTCGCGGCCCGTGCCGGCTCGGCATCAGCCAGTCGATTGGTCTCTCGAGCCAGATCGAAGAGCACCGCGATGGCGCCCGGCGTATTGAAATCATCGGCCATCGCCGCGTGGAAGCGCGTCTCGAACTCGGTATCCGTCGCCGGCGCCGCCGGGGCGTGACCGCGCAGCGCCTGATACAGCCGCGACAGCGCGGACGCCGCCGCCTCGAGCTGCGGTCCCGAATAGGCAAGCGGGCTGCGATAGTGGCTGTTGAGGATGAAGTAGCGCACCGTCTCCGCGCGGTGCACGGCCAGCACGTCGCGAATGGTCAGGAAGTTGCCCAGCGACTTGGCCATCTTCTCGTCATCGATGGTGACGAAGCCGTTGTGCATCCAGTAGCGCACGAAGGCATGCCCGGTCGCCGCCTCGCTCTGGGCGATTTCGTTCTCGTGGTGCGGGAATTTCAGGTCCATGCCGCCGCCATGGATATCGAAGGTGTCACCCAGGCAGTGGGTGGACATGGCCGAGCACTCGATATGCCAGCCCGGCCGTCCGCGGCCCCAGGGTGAATCCCAGGCCGGTTCCCCCGGCTTGGCCGCCTTCCAGAGCACGAAATCCAGCGGATCGTCCTTGGCCTCGTCCACCGCCACCCGTTCCCCGGCCCGCAGATCGGCCAGCCGCTTGCCGGACAGGCGCCCGTAGGCCTCGAATCGGCTGACGGCGAAATACACGTCGCCGTTGCCGGGGGCATAGCCGTAACCGCCGGCCACCAGCCGCTCGATCATCGCGATGATCTCGCCGATATGGGCCGTGGCCCGGGGTTCCACATCCGGCGGCGTCAGACCCAGGGCGTCCGTGTCCTCATGCATCGCGTCCGTGTAGGTCCGGGCGATGCTGTCGGGGTCGGTGCCGGTTTCGGCGGCCCGCTTGATGATCTTGTCGTCGATGTCGGTGACATTTCGCACCATCGTCACCCGCCAACCCGTGGCGCGTAGATAGCGGGCCACCATGTCGAACACCACCATCGCCCGGGCATGCCCGAGATGGCAGAAGTCGTAAACCGTCATGCCGCAGACGTACATGCGGACATGGCCCGGCTCCAGCGTTTCCAGCGGTTCCTTGCGGCCGCTCAGGCTGTTATGGATTCGCATCATCGTGCGCGACTTCGGCAGGTTCAAAGGCGCGTAGTGTATACGTCCGTGCAGGTCCGACTCATCCGCGGCTGGGGTCCGGACTGCTCGTGCCGGTATAATATGAGCGTCATGATCAAGCGACGCTCACATCGCCGGTTACTGTTCCTGCTGGCCTGCCTGGTTGTCAGCGGCCTCAGCGCGCTGGCCGCCGCACCGCGGATGGACACGCTCTGCCTGCTGCAGCAGGGACTGCACGCCGGCGACCCGGCCTTCAAGGGCTGGAGCTGCCTGCATCACGCCGCCGCCCGCGGCGCCACCGGCGTGATCGACGAGATGCTGGCTTATGGCAGCGATATCGACGAACGCACCGCCCAGGGCCTGACGCCTCTGGCGCTGGCGGCCCGGCGGGGCCAGATCGAGGCCGTGGACCATCTGCTCGCGCACAACGCGGCATTGACGCCAACCGACAACGTCCGTGGTTTTACCCCGCTGCACGAAGCCGCCGAACATCAGCATGCCGCCGTGCTTCGGCGGTTGCTGCGGGCGGGCGCAGATCCCGACGCCCGCAATCAGTGGCAGCAGACGCCGCTGTGGCAGGCTGCCTGGCAGGCCTGGCATGACAACACCCAGATAGCCCGCTTGCTGGTGGCGTTTGGCGCCGAGATCGATCTGCCGGACGACAAGGGCCACACGCCCCTGCACATGGCCGCGCGCAGCGGCCATACGCCGCTGGTGGCCTATCTGCTCGATCAGGGTGCCGCAATCGATCATCCGAGCGACCGCGGGCGCACGCCCCTGTACCAGGCGGTGGTCGCCAATGCTCGCCCCGCCGCGCGACTGTTGCTGCAACACGGGGCCGACCCGAACGTGAGCATCGAGGGCTGGACACCGCTACGGCTGGCGCTGCATGAACAGCGTTACCGGCTGGCTGACATGCTGGTGGAGGCCGGTGCCACCGGCTACGAACGCTACGCGGCGGCAGCCCGCGTTCAGCAGGGCCGGCAACTGCTGGAACAGACCCGTTTCGAGCAGGCCATCGTGGCATTCGACAAGGCCATCGCCATGGCCCCCGACCAGTCCGAGGGCTACTACGGGCGCGGCGTGGCCTTGGCCCGCAGCGGCCGCATGCAGGAAGCCGCCGACGAGCTCCAGCGGTCACTGGGCATCAACCCGGATCACCCGGGCGCGCTGGAATGGCTGGGCGTTGCCCGGGCGAATCAGGGCGAACACCAACAGGCCATCACGCCGCTGCAGACCCTCACCCGCACCCGGCCGGGCTACGGCCGCGGGTGGCACCTGCTGGGCCGAAGCCTGGCCGCCCTGGGCGAAACCGAGCAGGCCGGTGCGGCCGAGGCCACGGCCTGCCGATTGGGCTATCAGCCGGCCTGCGACAACGGATAATTCCCGCGTTCGGTCACCAGTACCCACTGGGCCAGGTGCAACAGCACCAGCCGTAGCTGCCGGCTCTGTTCACCCGTATCCAGGCCGTGGGGGATAGCCGCCCGCCGTAGCAGATTGCGCGCCGCCTGCAGGCTGTCGCTGACACCGACGCCGGGCAGCAACACGGCACGCCGGCACAGGCGGGACCATTTCGCCCGCGTCCGGCCATCCCGACCCATGATCAGCCAGCGCCGATCGAATCCGCGATACAGGCCGGCATAGCGGGCCAGGCCATCGGCCGCGGCACGGATTTCCAGCCCGGCAACCGGGCGCATGGCCCGTTCCACGCGGTGGCAGCCGAATTCGCGCACCAGCAACCGCCAGGCCAGCGACCGGTGCAGGGGTTCCAGCGCCGAACGCACCGTGGCCGGAGCGAGCCGGACGCCTTCGGAAGCCAGCGCAAAACGCGCGGTCAGGCGGTCGTACAGCGGGTTCGGCACGCCATCCGGCCCGTCGGCCAGATAGGTCTCGATAGCCGGCCCGTTGCGGGCAAGAATGCGTGGCTCGATATCCGCCAGCCCCGGGGCGTCGGGTAACGCATGCGAACTGGGCATGCCCGCTCGCAGCCAGGCGGCAACCCGTCCGCCGAACCAGCGCCGGGCGTGCCTCAGGCGGCGCGCGTACGCGGACCGATGCGCGGGGCTGGGTCGCGCCTGCAGCCAGTCCAGGTCGGCCAGCGCCGCCATCACTGCCGCGGTGTCGAAGCTGGGGCAGGCAGTCGCGTGTGAGCCGGACGCCGGCCCGACCACAACGAACCCGCCCGGCTGCGCCGCGTCTGGCCGCGCGCTGGGCGCGGCCGCGTGTTCCCGTCCGGTGTGGCGCATGGCGAACCTCTCGCTGCCCAACCTGTTTGCTTAACGCTAGCTAAAAGACTAGCAGGCTCACGCCCACCGCGATGGTGACAATTTCATACGCTCGCTTGACCAGCCGGTTGCCGCGATCAATCGCCAGATGCGCGCCGAGATAACCCCCCAGCAGACTGCCGGCCAGCAACGCGGGCAGCCAGTGCCACTGTACTTCCGTCATCCAACCCAGGGCCAACGCTCCGACCCCGTTCCAGAACAGCCCCACCATCACCAGCGTGTAGGCGACCGCCCGCTGGTAGTCGAACCCGAACCAGCGCACCAGCAGCAGCGTCACGAACAGCCCGGTGCCCGAGGCCAGTCCACCGTTGACCACGCCGATCAGAAACAGGCCGAGACCGCCGACCAGCATGCCGGCGCGACCGCGGTGCCGGGGGCGGAAATGCTGACCGAGGCCGGGTGATAACAATGAATAGAAACCCAGACCCAGCGTCAGCAGACCCAGACCGATCTCACCGGCCCGCTGCGGCATGACAACTGCCAGCCGGGAGCCCAGCAACACCCCGGGCACCCCGAAGACCAGCATGAAGGCGGCGAAACCCGGAGTCAGGCGGTTGTCCCGTCCGTGACGCAGCGTGGCGCCCAGGCCCAGCGCCACGGAAGCAATCTTGTGGGTAGCCAGTGCCAGCGGAAACGGCAGGCCGAGGAAGATCAACGCCGGAAACTGGATCAGCCCGGCGCCACCCCCGGCCAGCGCCGAGAACGTGTTGGCCAGCAGCGCAATGGCGAACAGCGCCAGCTGGAACAGCATGGCGCGCCCTCAGCCGCCGATCGGGAAGTGGTCGTAGCCCGTGCCCTGCCAGGCCTGCATCGAGCCATCCGGCCCGACCAGGCGCAGACCGGCCTCGGCCTCGACGCGGCCAACCACGGTCAGCCCATCCGGACAGTCCGTCATCGCCACGTCAGCCACGGCCGCCGGCAGACACACGCAGAGTTCGTAATCATCGCCACCGCTCAACTGGGCCGCGACACGGTCAGCGTCCGACAGCCGGTACCGAAGGGCCGCAGATGCCGGCAGGGACGACGGATCGATCCAGCCGCCCACCCCGCTGGCGGCGAGCAGGTGCATGAGATCAGCGGCCAGCCCGTCCGACACATCCACGGCGGCACTGGCCCGATCACGCAGCCAGCAGCCCGCCGCCAGCCGGGGCGCAGGCCGGGTCAGACGATCTCGCAGATGCCGGTCGTGTTCATCCACCGGATGACGGGCCGCCAGCCAGTCGCCCAGGCCTGCAGCCGCGTCCCCCAGGGTCCCGGTCACCGCAATCCGGTCGCCGGGCCGGGCCCCGTCACGGCGAAGGGCACGCCCGGCCGGCACCAGCCCGGCCGCCTGGATGCTCACGGTCAGCGGGCCGCGGGTTAGATCCCCCCCCACCAATGCCGCGCCGCTGCCCTCCAGCAGCGGCGCGCAACCAGCCATGAAACCGGTCAGCCAGTCGAGGTCACGCTCGGGCAGCACCAGCGCCACCGTGACCCAGGCCGGTTCGGCCCCCATCGCGGCCAGATCGCTCAGATTGACGGCCAGTGACTTCCACCCGATATCGGCCGGTGGCGTATCAGCGGGAAAGTGCCGGCCGCTGACCAGCGCGTCGGTGGTCAGAACCAGCTCGTGGCCGGGCGGCACTGCCATCACGGCCCCGTCGTCGCCGGGGCCGACCACCACATCGTCGCGCCGGGTTATCGCGCCGGCGGTCAGGCGCCGGATCAGATCGAATTCGCTCATGCGGGTTCCGACCGCCCGGTGGGCGTCAACCGCGGGCGGCTGCCTCCGCCGGCCGCAGCTCGCGCGCACAGCGGTCCAGCACGCCATTGACGTAACGGTGGCCCGCCTCGGCGCCGAACTGCTTGGCCAGCTCCAGTGCCTCGTTGATCACCACGCGGTAGGGCACTTCCAGCCGCTGACGCAGTTCGAACACCGCCAGCAGCAGCAGGCTGCGCTCGACCGGATCGAGATGCTCGGGCTGACGGTCGAGATAGGGCGCGATCAACACTTCCAGACCGTCAGGGTCGGCCATGACGCCACTCACCAGCGCGCGAAAATAGTCGCCGTCGGCGCCCTTGAGATGCCCGGCGGACTGGAACTGCCGGAAAAGATCGCCGCTTTCGGTGGCGGAAACCAGCCACTGGTAGACAGCCTGCAGCGCCGCGCGGCGGGCCACACGCCGGCTGCCGCGACGCGGCGCCGCCGGCCCCTCGGACGTGGCCGGCGCGGAATCACTCATCGATCTGGCGCAGGATGCCGACCATTTCGACTGCGGCGCTGGCGGCCTCGATGCCCTTGTTGTTGTCCTCGCCCGGACGCGACCGGTCCTCGGCCTGCTCAATGGTGTCTGCCGTGATCACGCCGAAGGTCACCGGGATACTGTTTTCCACCGCTACCGCGGCCAGGCCGCGGGCGCATTCTCCGGCGACGAAATCGAAATGCGGGGTTTCGCCGCGGATGACGGCGCCCAGGGCGATGACGGCGTCGTAATCGCCGGAATCGGCAAGCCGGTCGCAGACCAGCGGCAACTCGAAGGCCCCCGGCACGCGAATCAGCGTGATGTCGGCGTCGTCGACGCCGGCATCGCGCAACACCTCGAGCGCGCCGTCCACCAGCAGATCCACGATGGCGTCGTTCCAGCGGGTAGCCACGACGGCAAAGCGCGCGCCGCTGGCATCGAATTCGGCTTCGATGGTTTGCATGACTGTGTCCGGACGAAAGGTGACAGGCGCGATTATGTCACGCCGGGGCGCATGGAATGGGGCTTAATCGTGGACGTATTCCACCACTTCCAGACCGAAACCGGAAATCGCGTGCATCCGCATGGGGGCGGACAGCACCCGCATCCGCCGAACCCCCAGATCGGTGAGAATCTGCGCGCCGATGCCGTAGGTGCGCAGCACCCGGCTGTCCTCGCCGTCGCCGTTATCCAGGGTGTCGTCAATCTGTTCGGCCTCGCCCTCGAGCACGCGGATGCGCGAAATCAGCTCGCGCGGCGTTTCCGGCTTGCGCAATATCACCACCACGCCGCTGCCGGCGTCAGCGATCCGCGCCAGGGCATCGCGCAGGGGCCAGCCGAATTCGGGGTGGCGAACACCCAGGACATCGGCCAGCGTATTGCGCACGTGCACGCGCACCAGGGTGGCCTCGTCGGGGTCGATATCGCCCTTGACCAGGGCCAGATGTACCACCTTGTCGACCTCGTCCTCGTAGGAGAACAGCCGGAACGGGCCGAACTCGGTGTCGACTTCGGTTTCCGTGACGCGGGCCACCGTGCGCTCGTTGGCGATGCGGTAGCGGATCAGGTCGGCGATGGTGCCGAGCTTGATGTCGTGGGTGGCCGCGAACTGCTCCAGGTCCGGTAAGCGCGCCATGCTGCCATCCTCGTTGAGGATTTCCACGATCACCGACGCCGGCTCCATGCCCGCCAGACGCGCAAGGTCACAACCCGCCTCGGTGTGGCCGGCGCGCGCGAGCACGCCGCCCGGCTGGGCCATCAGCGGGAAGATGTGGCCCGGCTGTACCAGGTCGGCCGGCCGCGCATCGGCCTTGACCGCGGCGCGCACGGTCTGCGCCCGGTCGTGGGCGGAGATGCCGGTGGTCACGCCCTCGGTGGCTTCGATGGACAGCGTGAAGTTGGTACGCCCGGGTTCGTCCCCGGTGGCCACCATCAGCGGCAGATTGAGCTGCTGGCAGCGCTGGCGGGTGAGTGTCAGGCAGATCAGCCCGCGTCCGTAGCGAGCCATGAAGTTGATGTCCTCCGGACGCACGCACTCGGCTGCCAGGATCAGGTCCCCTTCGTTCTCACGATCCTCGTCGTCGAGCAGGATGACCATGCGGCCGGCCTGCATGTCCTTGATGATGTCTTCGATCGGCGAAAGCGCCATGTGCGGTCTCCTATCCCCTGACCTCGAGCAAGCGTTCCAGATAGCGCGCCACCTGGTCGATTTCCAGATTCACCCGGTCGCCCGGCGCGCGGTCGCCCAGATTCGTGCAATCCACCGTGTGGGGCACCAGATTTACGTCGAATACGTCGCCGTCGATACCATTAACGGTCAGGCTCACCCCGTCGACGGTGATCGAGCCCTTGCGCGCCAGATAGCGGGTCAGATCCGCCGGCGCCCGATACCACACCCGCCAGGAGCGGGCATCGGCCTGCCGATCCAGCAGCGCCCCCATGCCATCGACATGGCCGGAAACCAGATGCCCGCCCAGCGGGTCCCCGGCCCTCAGCGCGGGTTCCAGGTTGACCCGCGCGCCGACCGCTCGATCCCCGAGCGTGGTCAGGGTCAGGGTTTCACGCGACACGTCCGCCGAGAATCCGCCCGCCGAAAATCCGGTCGCGGTAAGACAGACACCGTCCACGGCAATACTGTCACCCAGCCCGATCGTACCCAGGTCCACGCCTCGGGTATCGATGTGCAGGCGGACGTCACCGTCGCGTGCTTCCTGTTCAGCGATCCTGCCCACGCCGCGGATGATGCCGGTAAACATGCGCCCTACTCTCTCCGTTGATTCGTCGCGTCGACGGGCCGGGCGATCACGCGCCAGTCGTTACCCACCGCGCGCGTTTCGACAATCGAAAGCACCCGCCGGTCGGCGAACCGGGTCAGCCCCGGCATTGCCAGCAGCGGCCGGCCGCCATCACCGATAATGGACGGCGCAAGATACACCACCAGTTCGTCCACCAGGCCGGCATCCAGCAAGGCGCCAGCCAGCGTTGGCCCGGCCTCCACCAGCACATCGTTGATCTGCGCCTCGGCAAGCCCCGCCATCACGGCAGCCAGATCCAGCCCCCCGGTGCCGGCGGGTACCCGTTCCAGCGCGGCGCCGGCCACCGCCAGCGCATCCCACGCGGGGCCGGCAGGTGCCGCGGTGAATACCAGGGTGCGACCCGGCAACCCCAGCATGCGCGCCGTCACCGGCAGCCGCAGTCGAGTATCAAGCACCACCCGCAACGGCTGACGCCACTCCCCCGGCAGACGCACATTGAGCGAGGGGTCATCGGCCAGCACGCTGTCAATGCCGGTCAGTACCGCCCCGCTCTCGGCTCGCAGGCGATGTACATCGTCCCGGGCCGCCGGTCCGGTTATCCACTGGCTCTGCCCGTCCGCCCCGGCAGTTCGGCCATCCAGGCTCGCCGCCATCTTGAGCCGGACGCGCGGGCGTCGATACCGCATGCGGCAGACAAACCCCGGATTGAGCGCGGCACAGTCGTTCTCCAGGACTCCGCACTCTGTGTCGATGCCCGCCGCCTGGAGCGTGGCGAGCCCGTTGCCGGCCACCTGCGGATTGGGATCGATCATGCCGGCCACGACCCGCCGAATGCCCGCCTCGATCAGCACGACCGTGCAGGGGGCAGTCCGACCGTAGTGACTGCAGGGCTCGAGCGTGACGTAGGCGGTTGCCCCGGCGCCGCCGCCGGCGCGTGCCCGGGCGTCTTCCAGCGCGTTGACTTCCGCGTGGGCCTTGCCGGCCGAGGCGTGCCAGCCTTCGCCGATGATCTCCCCGTCCCGCACCAGCACACAGCCGACCCGGGGATTGGGCGGCGTGCCATGCCACCCGCGGCGGGCCAGCCCGATAGCCCGGGCCATGTACCGGGCGTCGTCCGCCGCCTTCACTTGCCGGAATCGGAGCCGATCAGCGACAGCTGAGCGCGGGCGGCTTCAGGCCCCGGGGTCGCTTCCAGCCGCTCGATTTCCTCGCGAAATGCGTTGACATCCTCGAACCGGCGGTAGACGGATGCAAAACGCACAAATGCCACCTGATCAAGCTCCCGTAGCTCTTCCATCACCCAATTACCCAGGCGCCGCGACGGCACGTCGCGCTCGCCATCGGTCCGCAGCCGCTGGCGAATCCGGCTGACCGCGGCATCCACCGCCTCGGCGCTCACCGGCCGCTTGTAGAGGGCACGATCAATGCCCCGCCGCAGCTTGGCCTCGTCGAAGGGTTCTGGCGTGCCGTCGTTCTTGGCGATGCGCGGCAGCACCAGTTCCGCATTCTCGAACGTGGTGAAGCGCGAACCGCAGTCCGGGCATTCCCGCCGCCGACGCACCTGGCTGCCCTCGGCCGCGAGGCGCGAGTCGACCACCCGGGTGGCGTCGGCGTGACAGAAAGGGCAGAGCACGGGGTGTGGCCGGACGATCAGCCGGCGGCGGCCCGGTCCAGTTGCGCCGGCTGGCGGTAGACCGGGAAGCGCGTGCAAAGCTCTTCGACCTTGCCGCGAACGCTGTCGATGGTGGCATCCGCACCATCCTCGGTGGCCAGGGCGTCAACCACGTCGCAGATCCAGCCGGCCACGCTGCGCATTTCCGTTTCGCGGAAACCGCGGGTAGTCGACGCCGGGGTGCCGATGCGAAGCCCGCTGGTGACGAACGGCGAGCGCGGGTCGTCGGGCACCGCGTTCTTGTTCACGGTGATGTGCGCCCGGCCGAGTGCCTCTTCCGCATCCTTGCCGGTGATGTCGCGGCTGATCAGCGACAGCAGTGCAAGATGGTTGTCGGTGCCGCCGGAAACGACGTCGAGACCGCGCTCGAGGAACACGTCGACCATGGCTCGGGCGTTGGCCACCGTCTGCGCCTGATCGGCGCGGAAGGCATCGCTCAGCGCTTCCTTGAAAGCCACCGCCGTGCCGGCGATGACGTGCATCAGCGGGCCGCCCTGCAGACCCGGGAAGACCGCCGAGTTGAGCCGCTTGTAGAGCTTCTCGTCACCCTCGGCGGAGAGGATGATCCCGCCCCGCGGACCACGCAGGGTCTTGTGGGTGGTGGAGGTCACCACATGGGCGTGAGGCACCGGGCTGGGGTACTCGCCGGCCGCGACCAGCCCGGCCACGTGGGCCATGTCGACCAACAGCCAGGCGCCCACACTGTCGGCGATCGCGCGCATGCGCTGCCAGTCGACATGCCGCGAATAAGCCGAGAAGCCGCCGATCAGCATGGCCGGGCGATGTTCGTCGGCCAGCGCCTGGACCTCGTCGTAATCGATCCGGCCGGAGACCGGGTCGATGCCGTACTGGACCGCGTTGTAGTGCTTGCCCGAGAAATTGGGCGCGGCGCCGTGGGTGAGGTGCCCGCCGTGGGCCAGGCTCATGCCCAGCACCGTATCGCCGGGCTTGACCAGCGCCATGAACGCCGCCCCGTTGGCCTGGGCCCCGGAATGCGGCTGCACGTTGGCGTAGTCGCAACCGAACAGTTCGCAGGCGCGCGCAATGGCAAGCGTTTCGGCCACGTCGACATGCTCGCAACCACCGTAATAACGCTTGCCGGGGTAGCCCTCGGCATACTTGTTCGTCAGCACCGACCCCTGGGCCTCCATGACCCGCGGGCTGGTGTAGTTCTCGGAGGCGATCAGCTCGATGTGCGCTTCCTGGCGCGACTGTTCGGCGGCGATGGCCGCCGCGAGTTCATCATCGAAGCCGGCAATGGTCTGGGACGGATCGAACATGGAAAGGTGGGCTCCCCGTTCAAGTGAAGAAGCCCAATATTGTACCGCAACAAGCGGACAGACCCCATATATGGGCCTGGCCGTGGCCGGGGCTAGGCGGTAATTTCCAGCATCAGATCCAGCGCCGCCCTGGCCTCACGAGCCTCGTCGGCCGGGACCCGGATGCGGTTGACCACGGTGTCATCCACCAGGTTCTCCATCACCCAGGCCAGATGCTGGGGGTCGGTGCGGAACATGGTGGAGCACATGCACACCACCGGCGACATGAACTGCACTTTCACGCCCTTCGGCGCCATTTCGTTGTGCAGGCGGTTGACCAGATTCAGCTCGGTGCCCACCAGCCAGTGAGTGCCGGGTTCGCTGGCGCGCACGGTCTTAAGGATGGTCTCGGTTGAACCGACCACGTCGGAGGCCTGGCAGACCTCGAAGGCGTTTTCCGGATGCGAGATCACGCGACCCTCGGGGTGCTGTTCGCGGAACTTGGCAACATGATTGGGATGGAACATCTGGTGCACCGAGCAGAAGCCCTTCCACAGGATGATCTTCGCGTTCCGGATGTCGGCTTCGGTCAGGCCGCCCATGGGCTTGTCGAAATCCCAGGTCACCATCTCGTCCAGACCCACACCCATGGCATGCGCGGTGTTTCGGCCCAGGTGCTGATCGGGGAAGAACAGTACCTTGTCGCGCCGCGACCAGGACCATTCCAGCACTCCGCGGGCGTTGCTGGATGTGCACACGATGCCGCCGTGGCGGCCGCAGAACGCCTTCAGGTCGGCCGCGGAATTGATGTAGGTAACGGGCGTGACCTGCGCATCCGGATCCAGGACTTCGCTCAGTTCGCGCCAGGCCCGCTCGACGTTGCGCAGGTTGGCCATGTCGGCCATCGAGCAGCCGGCGGCCATGTCCGGCAGGATCACCTGCTGCTCCGCGCGCGACAGAATGTCGGCCACCTCGGCCATGAAGTGGACGCCGCAGAACACGATGTACTCGGCGTCACACTCGGCCGCCTGCTTGGACAGCTTGAGTGAATCGCCGGCAATATCTGCATGCGCGAATACCTCATCGCGCTGATAATGATGACCGAGCACCACGCAACGCGATCCCAGCGCGGATTTCGCCGCACGGATACGCGCATCACAGGCCTGATCGTCCAGTTGGGCGAAATCCTGCAGGGCCAGAGCGTTAGCGGTCATCGTGACAGTTCCTTCATGCGGTCAACCTCCGAAAATATCACAGTCACCCGTATAACCGGGCCACATGCGGCGCCGGGAGGGTCAAATGGGATACCATTCCCAGTGTGAGCGAGTCGCCCCGAACCTGGATTGCCCACGCCTGCCACCGGCTGCTGCGTCCGCTGGTGCGGGTACTGCTGCGCCACGGGGTGGCGTATGACGACTTTGCCGAGGTCACCAAGAGCGTTTACGTGGAGGTGGCGCGCGAGAGTTTCACCCCACCGGGCAAGCGCCCCACCGACGCCCGCACGGCCATCGTTACCGGCCTGACGCGCAAGGAAGTCAAGCGGCTGCGCGAGCAGACCGATCCGGTCTACGCCGCCCGCGACTGGGGCGGTGCCAACCGCGCAACCCGGGTGCTGTCGGGCTGGCATCGCGACCCGGCCTTCACCGATACCGACGGCAAGCCGCGGCCGCTTTCCCCGTCGGATTCGGACACGGGCTTTCCCGCGCTGGTACGCCAGTACAGCGGCGACATCCCCGTCAGCGCGATCCTGGCGGAACTCGAGCGGGTGGGCGCCATCACCCAGCGACAGGGCATGCTGGTAGCCCGGCGCCGCGCCTTCGTGCCCGAAGCCGGGGATCCGGAAGGCACCCGCATGCTGGGCACGGCCGTGCATGACCTGCTGAGCACCATCGAGCACAACCTCGATGCCGACGGCAGCGAGCGGCCACGTTTCCAGCGCAGCGTATTCAATCCCCGGGTCGACGTGCGCGCCCTGCCCGTCTTCCATCGGCTGGTCAGCGAACATGGGCAGCAACTGCTGGAAATCCTCGACGACTGGCTGGACCGTCACGAGATGCCGGACGACAGCCGCCCGGCCACCAGGGTGGGCGTGGGCATCTACTATTTCCAGGACCCCGACGACTCCGAAGGTGACACATGACTGGGCATGGGCGAACAACGGCACGGCGCACGGGCGGTTTGCTGCTGGCGCTGCTGATCACGGCCTGCGGGGGCGCGGGTGATGTGCTGCTGGCGGGGATCGAGGGCACCGGTGTGGTCACCGGCTTCGGCAGCGTGTTCGTGGACGGGGTCGAGTTCAGCACCGACGAGGTGGCCGTCGAGATCAACGGCGAGCCGGGCGACGAATCCGACCTGCGGGTCGGGGACGTGGTAACCGTGACCGGCCGCAATCCGGACGACCGTGCGGCCATCGCCGATCGCATCGTCTTCGACCGGACCATCGGCGGCCCCGTGGAAGCCGTTTCGATTGCCAGCGACAGCGGCGAAATCCGAGTGCTGGAGCAGACTGTGCTGGTGGACGCCAATACCCGCTTCATCGGTACCGATGCCGATACGCTGGCGTCCGGCGATCTCGTGGCGGTGAGTGGCCTGCGCCGGGGCGACGCCGCCCTCCGCGCCACGTCGATCGAACAGCTGGCCGACAACGGCATCGCCCGCAGCTTCGTGCCGGGCGACACGGAACTGGATGTGGAAGGCCGGGTAAGCAATCTCACCAGTTCGACTTTCCAGCTCGGTGACCTGGTCGTGATGCGGGATGCCGCCACCGTGGAAAACGAAGCCGCTCTTGAAGACGGTGCACTGGTCGAGGTAACGGGCACCCGCGCCGACGCAAGCAGTGGACCTCTCATGGCCACCCGTGTCGAAGCCCGCAGCGAGTCCACCGCTGACCGTAGCGGATCGGCATTCGTCGAAGGCGTGATTACGGCATTCAACAACGAGGAAGACTTCCAGGTCGACAACGTGCCGGCGGACGCGGGATCCGCGTCCCGGCGGGACAGTTCGAGCGTGACCAGCCTCCAGGTCGGCCTGCGGGTCTCACTGCGAGGCGAGTTCGTCAACGGCCGGCTGGTGGCCGAATCCCTGCAGGTGGAGCCGGAGCCCGATCGCCGCATCACCGCCCGGGTGACGGAGGTCATGACCGACGCATCCGGCGTGCGTGTTCTGGGCATCGAGGCGGCTGTGCTGCCGGACACGCTCTATGTGGACGCCCGCGAGGGCGCTGACCGGGCCCTGCGCATCGATAATCTGGCCGTCGGCGACAACGTGGAACTGACCGGCTACGCCGATCGTGAGGGCGGCTTCGTGGTCACGCGCCTGACCCGGATCAGCGATTCGACCACATCGAGCGTGCGCGGCCCGGTGGACAGCCGCGACAGCAGCAGTGGCGAGCTGGTGGTTGGCGGCGTGCGCATCAATACGGACAGCAGCACCGACTTCCGCGACGAAACAGGTCGCACACTGTCACGCGATTCGTTCTTCGAACGGGCCGAACCCGGGGTGCCGATCACCGCGGCCGGGCCGGACAACGCGGCGGGCATCGATATCGCCACGACGGTGCAACTGCTGCCGACCGAACCGGAAGCGGACGACGCGCAATAAAAAGGGCCGGATCAGGCAATACCCGATCCGGCCCCGGCCGTCCGTGACGTTTAGTCGGTGATCAATCGTCGTTGAACTGAATTCCTACGCCACGTACCGGCAGGCCATCGCCGATCAGGAAATCGTTGGTGGAGACGGCCGATACCGCATCCAGCGTCACCGCGACGAAACGCAGATCAGCCGGTGCTTCATCATCACCCGGCGGGTTGAAGAAACCACCGCCATCGCTGCCGCCGCAGGCCGCGAGACCCACGGTGGCAACGCCAATCGCCAGCACCCAGCGCAGGCGCCGGCTCAGACCACCCACGCTGAACAGGCCGAGTAACGCCAGCAGAGTGCCACCGGCAAATACCGGCGTCTGCCAGTTCGCTCCGGCCAGGTCACCGCTACCGCCGTTGAGCGACACGGTAACCACGTAGTTGGTGCCCTCGCCCGCCTCGAAGGCCTGGCCTCCGCTGCCGAAGCTGACCTGGAAGGTGCCGTTGGCACTCACGTCGACACTGCCGATCGGGCTGTTGCCGTCATCGGCAAGGCCGTTGCCGTTGTCGTCGACGTACAACTGGGCGTCGACATTGGCGAAGTCCAGTGGCTGGGCCGGAATGCGGTCCACCTCCAGAATCCCCGACATGCCGCCGGCCGTGACCGACTCGTCGCCGTTGTTGGTCACACCGAAGGCCAGCACCGGAAACACCGTCTCGTCGTCCGAGCCGACGACAATCTGACTGGTGTTGTTGTTGGATACGCTGAGCACCGGATTGCCAGCCGCCTCGAAGGCACCAATGTCACAGGCGTCCCCACTCGGACGCGTGGCCCCGCGTTGATCGCCGATCAACGGCGAACAAGCAGCCGGCCCGCCGTCGATGGCGGCGCTGCCCATTAGCAGGGGATGCACGCCGGTGGCGGTGATGGTCGGGCCGCTGTCGCCGATGCCGTCCAGCGGGCCATCGAAACGGCCACCGAACAGCTTGAGATCATCGATACCGGCCATGTCGCTGACCAGCGCGTCGCCGGTCATGGCACCCGGGCCGTTCACATTGGCGCCCATGCCATCGGCACTGTTTTCGGCAATCAGGGTGCCGTCGTCGGCGTCGATGGTCTGGCCTTCACCCGGGGCCGACACGCCACCGCCGTTGCCGGCGCTCATGTTGCGCGCCACCGTGGTGAACTGCAGAGAAGTCGTGCCGCTGCCCTCGCCGGGCTGCTGGAACACGCCGCCGCCACCACCCACATCCGGGTTCATGGCCTGGTTGTTCGAGACGGTGGTATTCCTCACGGTCATGATGCCGCTGTTGAAATTCCACAAACCGCCGCCCTCGCTTGCCACGTTGTAGCCTACCGAGGAATCAACCACCGTCGTGGTGCCGGCCTGGGTGACATGCAGACCGCCGCCGTTGCCAGGGTTGGCGCCGGCATCGTTGCCCTGGGCTGCGCTCAATCCGCCGAGGACGACACGGGTCAGGTTTACCGTGGCCGCGTTGCTCTCGATACCGCCGCCGGCGCGGTTGGCGATGTTGGATTCGATACGGGTATCGAACACGTTCACCGTGCCGCCGGTGTTGGCGAAGATGCCGCCGCCGGAGCCGGCGTTGCCGCTGGCCACATTGTCGGCGATGCGGGACAAACGGATATTGACGGTGCCATTGGTCGAGCCGTCGCCGTTGTTGTTGAACACCGCACCGCCGCCGTTGGTGGCTTCATCACCCAGGGCGACATTGCCGACCAGGGACGTGCCGCTGATGTTCATCACGCCGGTATTGTTCCACAGGCCGCCGCCTTCGGCTGCCGCTTCGTTGCCGCCAACGAAGGAATTGACCACATCCACATTGCCGTCACCGGAGACGTGCAAGCCGCCGCCGTTGCCGGGCATGGGGCCGGTGATGTTGCCGGACAGATCCACCACGGTCAGCGTCACCTGCGTGCTGCCCACGGTTTCTATACCACCGCCGGCACGCTGAGCGCTGTTGCCGCTGATGCGGCTGTTCTCGACGGTTAACGTGCCGCCGAAGTTGTTGAGGATGCCGCCACCGGAACCAGAGCCTTCGGGCGCACTGTTGCCGGTGATCACGGAGTTGGTTACGACAACCGAGCCGCTACCCGCATCATCGCCGCCTGCATTGTTGAAGATGCCACCGCCGCCGTCCTGAGCACCCATACCGTTTGCCATATTGCTGCTCACGGTTGAGCCGTCAATAGTCATGGTGCCGGTGTTATTCCAGAGACCACCGCCTTCCGTGGCTGCCGTATTATTGATGATCTGGGACGCCGTAATATCGACGTTGCCGTTGCCACTCACGTGCAAACCGCCGCCATTGCCGCCACCGCCGCCAGCGGTGGTATTGGCGGTATTGTCGTCCAGAGACACTTGGTCGAGCGTGGTGGTGGTCCCGGCCCGCGCCTCGATCGCCCCGCCGGCGCGATTGGCCGTGTTGCCGGTGAACGAAGACGTGGAAACCGTCAGCGTTGCGTTCTCGTTGGCAAATATGGCGCCGCCGGAGCTGACGTCACCCGTGGCCATGTTGCCGGTGAAACTGCTGTTGCTGATGGTGAGCATACCGGCGCCGTTCTGGGCGAAGATGGCGCCGCCGCCCTGACCGGTCGCATCACCGGCATCGGCATCGCCGCCGGACGCAGTGTTGGCGGTAAACGTCGCGCCATCGACCGTCATTGCACCCTGATTATTCCAGAGCGCGCCGCCTTCCACGGCCATGTTGCCGTCGAAGGTGCCGCCGGAAACAGAAACGCCACCGCTGCCACTCACATGCAGCACACCGCCGTTGCCGGGGTTCACGCCGGCGTTGTTGCCGCTGAAATCAACGCCATTGAGGGTCACGGCATTCATTTCGTTGGACTCGTCCTCGATCGCGCCGCCGGCACGATCCGAGGTGTTGCTGTTCATGGCGCCGCCGTTGACCGTCAGGACGCCGCCGGTCGTGTTGAGGATGGCCCCGCCGGATCGGTCGCTCGCCGATGCGTCACCACCAGCCGTCATGCCGTTGACCAACGTGAGTTCGACCAGCGTACTGTTGCCGGCATTGGTGAAGATGCGACTGGCATTATCCGCATCAATGGTGACCGGGCCCGTGATGGTCAGCGGGCCGGCAGTCAGACCGCCGAGTCCGGGCAACTGCGTACCATCGAGCGTGATCGTGTCACCTTGAATGCTCTCGGCGAAGACGATGTTGTCACCGGTCAGTTCCCCCGCAGCGCATCCGTTGGTCGGGCCTGGGAGGTTGCTATTGGCGTTGGTGATTGCCTCCCGGAGCGTGCATTGATCGTCATCCGTACCCGGATCGGCCAGACTATCCACGGTAATGGTAGTGGCCGAAGCCGGCAGCATCATGGCGGCGAGAAGGCCCGCTGCCACCCGGCCGGCCCGGCGGCCATGCGCGCCACGGCCTTGTTGAAGTTTCCATCCCAGCATCTCGATTCCTCCTGCTCACTGACGCGGTAGGCGCGCCCCCTGTCATGCCGATGGGATGTGCATCCCAAGAACATGGGAAAATGTTCCCCGCATTGATGCGACAAGTCAAACCTTTCGCGAGCAAAGGGCAGTCGGCTCAACGAAAAAAGGCGCCCCGCCGAAACGGGGCGCCTTTTCAGTCATCATGAGCCGGACCAGGCCCGACCTGTGCGGGCGACCAACCGTGCTAGGCGGTGCCGTCGCCGCCCGTCTGGCGCAGGCGAATTCCCAGTTCGCGCAACTGTCGCGCATCGGCATCGCCGGGGGCGCCGGTGAGTAGATCGGTGGCGGTCTGGGTCTTGGGGAAGGCGATGACTTCGCGGATGGAATCGGCCCCGGCCATGAGCATCACCAGCCGATCCAGGCCGAAGGCGATGCCGCCATGCGGGGGGGCGCCGTATTTCAGTGCCTCGAGCAGGAAACCGAATTTCTCCTGGGCCTCTTCGGCGCCGATGCCCAGCACCTCAAATACCCGGTTCTGCACCTCCGGGTTGTGGATACGAATGGATCCACCGCCGATTTCGGTGCCGTTGAGGACCAGATCATAGGCCCGCGACATCGCCTCGCCGGGGGCGTCAGCCATGGTGGCCGCGTCGTCGCCGACCGGGGCGGTGAACGGGTGATGCAGCGCCGCCCAGCGCTTTTCGCGGTCGTCCCACTCGAACATCGGCCAGTCGACCACCCACAACGGCTTCCAGCCGGCCGTCACGCGATCCAGGTCATGCCCCAGGCGTACTCGTAGCGCCCCGAGCGCGTCGTTGACCACGCCGGCCTTGTCGGCCCCGAAGAACAGCAGGTCGCCGTCGGCGGCGCCGGTCCGGCTCATGATGCCGGCCACGGCCTCGTCCGACAGGAACTTGAGAATCGGCGAGGCCAGGCCATCCCGACCGGCCGTCGCGTCGTTGACCTTGACGTAGGCCAGCCCCCGGGCGCCGTAACGGCCGACGAAGTCGGTGTAGTCGTCGATCTGCTTGCGGGTCAGCGCGCCACCGCCCGGCACCCGCAGCACCGCCACGCGGCCACCGGCATCGTTGGCCGGGCCGGAGAACACCTTGAACTCGGCATCCGCCACCAGGTCGGCAATGTCCACCAGTTCCAGGTCGATGCGCAGGTCCGGCTTGTCCGACCCGAAACGGCGGATGGCCTCGGCGTAGGCCATGCGCGGGAACGGATCGGGCAGCTCCTCGTCCAGCACCGACCGGAACAGCTCGCGAATCATGCCTTCGTTGAGATCGACGATGTCGGCCTCGTCGACGAACGACATCTCGATATCCACCTGGGTGAATTCGGGCTGGCGGTCGGCGCGCAGGTCCTCGTCGCGAAAGCAGCGGGCGATCTGATAATAGCGGTCCATGCCGCCCATCATCAGGAGCTGCTTGAACAATTGCGGCGACTGCGGCAGCGCGAAGAACTGGCCCGGGTGGGTGCGGCTGGGCACCAGATAGTCGCGGGCGCCCTCCGGCGTGGCCTTGGTCAGGATGGGCGTCTCGAGGTCCAGGAAACCGCGCTCGTCCAGATAGCGGCGCAGCACCCGCGTGGTCTGCGCGCGCATCTGCATGTGGCGCTGCATGCGGGGCTTGCGCAGTTCGATGTAGCGGTAGCGCAGCCGCGCTTCGTCGCCCACCCCGTCGGTATCGTCCAGCTGGATCGGCGGCGTTTCGGAGGCATTGAGCACGGTCAGCTCGGTGCCCAGCACCTCAATCTGGCCGGTGGCCAGCTTCGGGTTGATGGTGCCGTCGGGCCGACGGCGCACCCGGCCGGTGGCGCGAATGCAGAATTCGGGACGCAGGCGCTCGGCCTCGGCGAACAGGTCCGCCCGGTCCGGGTCGAAAACCAGCTGCAGCAGGCCTTCCCGATCACGCAGATCGATGAAGATCACGCCGCCATGGTCCCGACGTCGGTGCACCCAGCCGCAAACGGTGACCTCGCTGTCGATCAGGTTTTCGTCGACTTCGCCGCAGTAATGGGAACGCATGGGGTGTCGGGCTCCGCGCCAGTGTCAAAGGCGCGCAATACTAAATGAAGCGGGCCAGGATGCCCACCGCGACCGTTACCGCGCGATGCTCGCACGACCGCCGGCGGGTGCGGCATCAGCGGCGGATTCGGGCGTGACGACACCCAGGGAAATCACCATCCGCAGGCCATCTTCCGCCGACATGTCCAGCTCGATGATGTCCTCACGGGGCACCAGCACCACGAAACCGGACGTGGGATTGGGGGCGGTGGGGATGAACACCGTCAACACTTCCTGCGACGTTTTCGCCTGCACCTCGCCGACCGGATTGCCGGTCTGGAACGCCAGGGTCCACATCCCGCGCCGGGGGTATTCCACCATCAGCACCTGGCGGAATGACGAGCCCTGGTCCCCCAGTACGGTTTCCGCCAGCCGCTTGACCCCCGAGTAGACCGTTCGCACGAGCGGCACGCGACCCAGCAGGGATTCCGCCCATGCAACCAGACGCCGGCCGAACAGGTTAGCCGCCAGCGCCTCGGTGGCCAGCACCAGAACCAGGCTGAGCAGAATGCCCAATCCCGGTATCGCGAAACCGAGCAGCGCCTCCGGCCGCCAGGCCGGCGGCACCAGCAGCAGTGACCGGTCGAGAAAGCCGACCAGCAATTGTAGAACAACGAGGGTGGCAACCAACGGCAGCCAGACCAGCAGGCCGGCGATCAGCCACCGGCGCAACAATCAGCCGGTGCCGGTGGACGTGCTGGTCTTCTTGTCCTTTTTGTCGCTTTTTGCCGTGCTGTCGGACTTGCCGGCAGACGAGGACTTGCTTTCGCTCCCGCTGTCGGACTTTCCGCTATCGGCCTTGTTCTCGGCGCCGGCAAGATTGCGCTTGCCGTCCTTCTTGAAGTCGGTCTCGTACCAGCCGCTGCCGGCAAGCCGGAACCCGGCGGCCGAGATTTTGCGCTTGAGCGACGGTTTCTCGCAGTCCGGACAATCCTTCAGCGGATCATCCGCCATCCGCTGCAGACGCTCGATTTCGGCGCCGCAGGACTCGCAAACGTATTCGTAAATCGGCATGTTGCTATCATCCAGGGGCGGGGGTTCCCGCGTCACCCGCCCAAATTAAGGCCAGTGGCGGGAAAAGCAAGCCCTCGGATCACACTGGCGCCGAATTTCCCGCGGCGCGGCCGATGCCGTAATAGGTAAACCCCTCGCGCCGCAGGTAGTCTGGTTCATAGATATTGCGCCCATCCACGATGACGGGCTGGGCCATTAGCGTCTTGAGTTCATCGAAATCCGGACTGCGGAAGATATGCCATTCGGTGACTACCACCAGGGCATCGACATCCCGGGCCGCATCCAGCGCACTCTCGCAGAGAACCATATCCGCTCTGTCGCCGTAGATTCGTCGCGCCTCGCCAATGGCTTCCGGGTCGTAAGCGCGCACCGACGCGCCGGCCGCCCAGAGCGCTTCCATCAGGGTCCGGCTGGGCGCCTCCCGCATGTCGTCGGTATTGGGCTTGAAGGCCAGCCCCCAGACGCCGACAGTCCGGCCTGCGAGATCGCCGAAATGCGCCTGCAGCCGTTCGAACAGCACCCGCTTCTGGCGCATGTTGACACCCTCGATCGCGTCCAGCAGAGCCGGCTCGTAGCCGTGCTGTTTGGAGGTGCTGCCCAACGCCCGCACGTCCTTGGGGAAGCAGGAGCCACCGAATCCGCAGCCGGGATAGATGAAGTGATAGCCGATCCGATGATCGGCACCGATGGCCGTCCGCACCCGCTCGATGTCGGCGCCCACCCGATCGGATATCTGAGCCAGCTCGTTCATCATGCTTACCTTGGCGGCCAGCATGATGTTGGCGGCGTACTTGGTCAGCTCGGCCGAGCGGATGTCCATGACCATGCAGCGGTCACGGCTGCGGTTATAGGGCGCGTACAGCGCACGCAAGTGGTCAGCGGCGCGCTCGTTGTCCACGCCGATTACCACCCGGTCGGGCTTCATGAAGTCCTCGATCGCGGCCCCCTCTTTCAGGAACTCGGGATTCGAGGCCACATCGAATTCCGGCGAGACATCACGCGTGTCGAGCGCAGCGCAAATCGTGGCGCGCACTTCATCGGCCGTGCCCACCGGCACCGTGGACTTGGTGATGACCAGCCGGTATTCGGTCATGTAGCGACCAATCGTGTCCGCGACCTGGTGCACGTACTGCAGGTCGGCGGCGCCATTCTCGTCCGAGGGCGTGCCGACCGCAATGAACTGGAGCCTGCCGTGGGCCACGGCCGCTTTGGCATCGGCGGTAAAGGACAGACGTCCGGCGTTCACATTACCTGTCACCAACGCGTCCAGACCGGGTTCATAGATGGGGACATCGCCACGCGACAGCCGCGCGACCCGGTCGGCGTCGATGTCGACGCAAACGACCTGATTGCCCGTTTCCGCAAGACAGGCGCCGGTAACCAGACCGACATATCCGGTTCCGAAGATCGTGATACGCAACAGAGGCCACCCGTTCAAGGGCGAAGCCTTCGCCAACAAGCAACCCCGAAGAGATTTCGGGCAGCCGAAGACTACGGCATCCGCGTGAATTTGGGCGGATGCTAGTCAGAACATGTTGCGTCGATATGACGACTGCGATTTGCCGCAACTTGGGTTGCGCGACGCGTCCGACTTCGGGAGGCGCTGCGGCGAAAAATCGCCGGAATCGCTTCGATGGCGTCCCCAAGGGGATTCGAACCCCTGTTACCGCCGTGAAAGGGCGGTGTCCTAGGCCTCTAGACGATGGGGACGTATCGAGTCGTTATCGCTGCCGGAGACTGGTGGAGCCAGGGGGATTCGAACCCCCGACCACAACACAGCCAGTGTTGCGCTCTCCCAACAGAGCTATGGCCCCGGGTCTCGTCAACGGCCGCGAATTATAGGGGGCATGGCGCTCGGCCACAACCACTAATTGACGAACCCCTAGGTCAGCGCGGCTTTTAGGGCCACCACGACTTCATCCTGCTCCGCTTCGGTCAGATAGGGATGCATGGGCAGGCTCATCACCCGCTCGGCCGCGGCATCGGCCACCGGCACGGGATCATCCGTGTACAGCGCCGGTTGCTGGTTGAGGGGAACCGGATAATGCACCGCGGTAGGCACACCCGCCGCTTTCAGGCGCTCCTGAACCGCGTCACGCTGATCGACCTGGACCGTGTACTGCGCGTAGACGCTGGTGTTGCCCGCGGCAAGATGCGGCGTCTGCAGGAGATCGGCGAGTGCCGCCGAATAGCGGGCCCCGAGCTGCCCCCGGACCTGCACTTCATCCTCGAAGATTTCCATCTTCGCCAGCAGTACCGCTGCCTGCAGCGTGTCCAGCCGGCCGTTGATGCCCAGACGCGGATGGTGATAGCGGCGGTCCTGTCCGTGATTGCGCAGCTCGCGCATGCGCCGATCGAGGTCCGGGTCGGTAGTGAACGCCGCCCCGCCGTCGCCATAGCAGCCCAGGGGTTTGGCCGGGAAGAACGACGTGGCCGACAGGCTGGACAAGCCGCAGGAACGCCGGCCATGGCGGGTGGCACCGAAACTCTGGGCGCCGTCCTCGATTACCGGCAGCCCGTGTTTCTCACCAATGCGGGTGAAGGCCTCCATGTCGGCACACTGGCCGTAGAGACTCACCGGCACGATTGCCCGGGTTCGCGGCGTGATCGCGGCTTCAACCAGCTCAGGATCGAGATTGTAGGTAAGCGGGTCGATATCCACGAATACCGGCTTTGCCCCCAGCAGGGCGATCATTTCGCCGGTAGCGATGAACGTGAACGGCGTGGTGATCACTTCATCGCCCGGTCCGATATCCAGCGCCATCATGGCCACCAGCAGTGCATCGGTGCCACTGGACATGGCCACGCAGTGCGGCACCCCGACGTAGTCGGCCAGGCGTTGTTCCAGGGCCTCGATCTCCGGCCCCATCACGTACTGACCGTGCTCGAGCACGGCGCGCATCCGCGCATCCACGTCCGCCTGAATCCGGCGGTACTGGGCCTGGAGATCAATGAATTGCATGAAATCGCTCGCTTGAACCAGTCATGCCGGCGGGCGGCCGGCCGGCGCGTAGTCTATCATCGCGCACCCGTCGATCGGCCCCACGCCGGGCCGTCCGCCCTGCAACGACAAGCGAGTTGCCATGCCCTTGCCTGCCGCCTTTGCCATCGTCGTGCTGGTGTGGTCCACCACGCCGCTGGCGGTGAAATGGAGCAGTGGCGGCGGCGTGACCTTTCTCGAGGGCGTGGCGCTGCGCATGGTGGCCGGCGCCCTGCTGGCTTCGCTCCTGATCCGCGCCTTCGGCCTGACCCGCGACTACTCCGGTGCCGCCTGCCGCATGTATGCCTCGGGCGCGCTGGGCTTTTTCGGCGCCATGGGGCTGCTCTACTGGGCGGCGCAGTTCCTGCCGTCCGGACTGATCGCCGTGGTCTTCGGCGTAGCGCCACTGTTTGCGGGCCTGTTCGGCGCCCTGATGCTGGGTGAGCGCACGCTGACCCCGCTGCGGGTCGGCGCGCTGCTTGCCGCGATGGCCGGCCTCGCCATCCTCTACCGCGGCGAGATGGCGATCAACGCCGACGCCGCACCGGCCATTGCCGCGCTCGTGGTCGCCACCACGTTCTACGCACTGAGCAGCGTGCTAGTGAAACGCAACAGCGTGGTGATGCACCCGCTGTCCCAGGTGGGCGGCGCGCTATGGATTACCGCCATCGGTTTCACCCTGGTGTGGGCCGTCACTGATGGACAGCTTCCCAGCGAGGCAGCCCCACGCACGCTGGGCGCCATCGCCTACCTGAGCGTATTCGGCTCGGTGCTGGGCTTCATGCTGTATTTCCATCTGCTGGCACGGCTGCCGGTCGCTACCGTGGCACTGATCCCGCTGATGACCCCGCCCACCGCGCTGAGCATCGGCTGGCTGGTGGCCGGCGAACCGCTCACCCGGCACGCCCTGCTCGGGGCGACGCTTATCGTGACCGCCCTGGCGATCTACCAGTGGGGCGACGGACTCTGGCGGCGGGTGTTCGCCCGCTAGAGATCGTCCTCGCGCCCGTCGGCCACCGCCTCCAGCATGTCGTAAAGGGGCACCCGCGCCCCGATGCCGCGTAGCAGCCAGTACATACCGCTGAGGGTGCGCATTACGAATACCAGCTCCGGCGCCGGCCGGAACCGCCGCCAGTGCCGCAGATCGGCCCGGACTTCCGCGCGCAGGCGCGTGATCACGCTGCCCTCGGCGAAGTCGTAGAACGGTTCGGCCTTGACCGCATCGATCGCGGCATGATGATGCCGCTGGTAGATGTCGGCGAACACATCGGGGTCGTCGGCAAACGCCACGGGGTTCACAATACCCAGATCCGCCAGCCCGGCGTGCACGTCAGCCCAGTCGTGTGCCAGGCTCGCCGCCAGCACCCGCCGCATGCCTTCCGCCTCGGCCGGTGCCACCCGCTTCACGCAGCCGAAGTCGTACACGGCCACCCGGCCATCCGCCGTCAGCCCGTAGTTGCCGGGGTGCGGGTCGGCATGCAGCAGCCCGTGGGTAAAGACCTGCCGCGCCAGGTTGGCCACCAGCGCCTCGCCCACCCGGTCCCGCGCAGCCTGATCGGCCTCGCGCAGACCGTCCAGCCGCTCAGCCATGATCTCTTCCATGACCAGTACCGACTCGCCGCTGAGCACGTCCACCGGCGCAGGCAGGACAAAGCCCGGCAGCTCCAGCGCGCGCATGGCCACCAGGTTGTCGCGCTCGATGCGGTAGTCGGTTTCCTCCGCCAGACGGTCCCGGACCTCGGCCAGCACCTCGTCGAGGCGTGAGGCGTCGATTGGCAGCAGCCGCGACCAGCGCAGCAGACGGCCCAGATTGGCCACGTCGGCATCCACCGAGCCGGCCACCTCGGGATAGCGGATCTTGACCACCACCGCGCGGCCATCCGCCAATCGCGCGCGATGCACCTGCCCGATGGAGGCCGCCGCCATCGCGGTCTTATCGATCGACTCCACCTGTGCCCATTGTTCCGGCCCCCAGGCAGCATCCAGCACGGTACGCATCTGCTCGAACGGGCGAGGCTGGGCATCACGCTGCAGGCGGGCCAGTTGCTCGGTCAGCTCCGGCGGCAGGAGGTCCTGATACTGGGCGGCCACCTGTCCCAGTTTCATCGCCGCCCCTTTGAGATTGCCCAGGGTGTCGAACCAGTCCAGCCCGCTCTGGGTCCAGTACTGGGCCCGGTCATAGCCGGGCATCACCCGCCGGGCGCCCCGCCCCAGCGTGCGCAGCCCGGCGCCGAACAGCTTGCGCCGGCGGCTGCGCTGATCGCGCTTGTCGTCGCTCATGCTGCCGCCCGCTCTAGCCAGGCCATCAATTGTTCGCGTTGCGGCTGCGTCACGGTGGTGCCGGGCAGAATCGCTTTGGGACGGGGCTGACGATCGAACCAGAACTCGCCCGACCGCCCCGCCACCCGCGGACTGCTGGCCAGCCAGACCATGGTGTCCGCGCCCATTCGAGCATCCCGCAGACGCCCCTGTAGCCGACGGTTGAAGGCAGGCAGCGATTTCGCCACCCCCGGTGTTGCCGCCCAGCCGGGGTGCATGGCGTGGACATCCACGCCGGCAAACCCTGGGGACTGTGCCCAGTGCTCGGTCAGCGCCACCAGGCCCCGTTTGGCGCGGGCATACGCCTTCGCGCCATCAAACTCGCCGTGATCAAAATTCATGTCATCCAGCGCCAGTGCCTGGGTGTACATCCCGCCGCTGGCAACATTCACGACCCGTGCCCCCGCCTGCCCAAGCGCCGGTGCCAGCGCTTCGGTCAGCACGAACGGCGACACCAGATTGATCGCCATGCTGCGCTCGACGCCGTCCTCGGTGAGCACCCGCTTGGCGAACAGTGCGCCGGCGTTGTTGATCAGTACGTCGATTGCCGGCAGATCGCGCCGCAAGCATTCGGCGAGGTCGCGCACCTGGGTCAGCGACAGCATGTCCGCTTGATACGCGCGGATCGCTTCCGGCTCGATGCCGGCATAGTCCGCAATCGCCCGGCGGGCCGCCGCCAGCCGTTCGGCGTCACGACCGGTAATGGTCACGCTGGCACCCAGCCGGGCCAGCGCCTGCGCCGCAGCCAACCCGAGGCCGCCGGTCGCGCCGGTCACGACCACCACCCGGCCGTCCATGAAATCACTCAACCCCTTGTCCGGCATCGCCCGATAGCCGCGCCGCGTGAACTGCACCATGGCGGGTAGCAGCGTCCGGTGCGCGAGCGCGCCCACCAGATGATCGGACGGCTCGGCCCCCGGCGACAGGGTAGTCCCGAGGCCCGCCACGGCCCGGCGACCCATGCGATTGAACCAGGGACGCAGCCAGCGCGCGATATGGCGACCGGGGCCGAGAAAGTGAATCGTCGAGCGGTAATCGATAACGGTCTCGCCGCCATGAGCCGCCAGTTCGATCGTGTCGGTGACGCGAAAACCCTCGCCCCGGCCGCTCAACACCAGCCGGCAATCGGTCACGACCTCGGACAATTCATACGTCATCGGCACGGACCGCCCGGCAAACGCCAGCGTCAGATCGAAGCGCGTGCCTACCCCGGGCTTACCGGGGGTCACCTTGCGTGCACGCTCGACCCCCGGATCCCACTGCTCGCAGGTGGAAAAATCCACCAGATACCGAAAGCAGTCGGCGACCGACCTCGGTACGGTCACGCGTTCTTGCAAGAGCATGGGCAATGTCCCGTCAGGTTTGCACGCAATACGCCAACCGCGGCCGCAGGTATGCACCCGCGCGTTGACGCTCATCCGAGCGCATCGTATATTGCGCGCCCGATCGGGCGGTTAGCTCAGCGGTAGAGCACTGCCTTCACACGGCAGGGGTCGCTGGTTCGAACCCAGCACCGCCCACCATTTTACTCTCCCGATTGGCCGATCAGGCCGCCAGATGCGCCCGGAACCAGTCGCGTTGCTGCGGCGCGGAGATGGCGAAGGCCTCGTCGACGTAGGCGTCGAAATGACCGCCCGGCAGCGTCACGAATTTCTTGGGCTGCAGCATCTTTTCGAACACCGACGCGGTCACGTCGAACGGCGTGAGCACATCGTCAACGGCTGCCGCCACCATCACCGGCGTCGGGCTGATCAGCGGCGCATAAAACCCGGGCTCGTAAGAAGCGAACAGGTCCACCGACCGCATAGTGCACTCGTTGCGCCAATGCTTGGTGCGTTCCGGCGGAATCTGCATGAAGAACTCGGTGGAATCGGCGGTCGGCAGCACGCAGGGATCGCCTTCCTTCTCGGCCACCACCGGCACCATGGCCGGCGGCTCGCCGTTATAGCGGGCCACCCGGTCGGCGTCGCAGTTGCGGCGCAGTTCGCGCAGCAGGTCCGCGCGCACCAGACGCGAGGCGTTGATGCCGCCGTGCACCAGCGGCACCTGTGACACCACGCACTTCACCCGCCGGTCCATGGCCGCCACCATCAGCACGTGGCCACCGCTATAGCTGGAGCCCCAGATGCCGATGCGTTCGGCATTGACATCCTCACGCTGACTGACCCAGGTGATGGCGTCGCGATAATCCCGGACCTGCATCCAGGGGTCGATTTCGCCGCGCGGTTCGCCGCCAGATTCCCCCAGGCAGCGGTTGTCGTACACCAGCACATTGAGGCCGGCCTCGGCGAACACCTCGGCAAAGCCGTCGAGATACATTTCCTTGGTGCCGGAAAAACCATGGGTCATGATCACGGTAGCGCCGTCGCCGTTACCCGGATACCACCACCCCCGCAGGGTGACGCCGTCTTCCGTGTTGAATTCGATGTCCTGTCTCATCGCAATCTCTCCTCCGTTAATTATTGTGTCGCAGCCCTGCAATCAGCCGGCCGCCAGCATCACCGGTGATACCGACAATACCGGTTCGAAGCCGTTGGCCACGACCCGGGCATGGGCGTGCAGCCGCGGCATGACCTGGGCGGCATAGAAGGTGGCAGTTGCCACCTTCTGCTCGTAGAACGGCCGATCGTCGCCGGCCTTTTCAAGGGCATCGCTGGCCACCATCGCCTGCCGGGCCAGCAGCCAGCCGCCGGTGACGGTGCCGACCAGCATCAGATAATCGAAGGCGTTGGCGGTAGCCTGTTCCCCGGACACTTTGCCGGTTTCCAGCAATGACTCGGTGGCGGCGCCGAGTGCGTCAATGCCCTCCGACAGCGCCGTGCGAATCGTGCCCAGTTCGGTATGCGCCGCCAGCTCGTCGCGAGTGGCGCTCATGTCGGCAATCAGCGCCTGCATCGCCTCGCCCTGGTCGCGCAGGAGCTTGCGGCCGACCAGGTCGATCGCCTGGATGCCGTTGGTGCCTTCGTAGATCGGAATGATGCGGGCGTCGCGGTAGTACTGGGCGGCGCCGGTTTCCTCGACATAACCCATGCCGCCGTGCACCTGCACCCCCAGCGACGTGATCTCGATCGCCGCTTCCGTGCACCAGGCCTTGACCACGGGGATCAGCAGGTCCACCCGTGCCTGGTGGCGCTGGCGATCCTCGGCTGCCGGCGCGCGGCCGGCCCGGTCCATGTCCGCGGCGGTTACATAGCAGAGGGCCCGCATGGCGTCGATCTGGCTTTTCATCAGCAGCAGCATGCGGCGCACATCGGCATGGTGGGCAATGGGCGCGCTGGCCGGAGCCTCGGGGTCGGCCGGCCGGCCCTGCACGCGGTCGAACGCGTACGCCCGGGCCCGCTGATAGGCACGATCGGATAGGCCCAGCGCCTGCACGCCCATCTTGTGGCGGGCCGCATTCATCATCGTGAACATGCAGCGCAGACCCTGGTTTTCCGGACCGACCAGATAGCCCACGGCGCCATCGGCCTCGCCATAGACCATGGTGCAGGTGGGGCTGCCGTGAATGCCCAGCTTGTGCTCGATGGAGGCCGCGCGCATGTCGTTGGTGGTGCCCGGTTCGCCGTTATCGTCGAGCAGATAGCGCGGCACCAGGAACAGAGAAATGCCCTTCACCCCGGCGGGTGCATCCGGCAGTCGCGCCAGCACCAGGTGAATGGTATTGGCGGCCATGTCGTGCTCGCCCCAGGTGATGTAGATCTTCTGGCCGAACAGCCGGTAGCTACCGTCGCCGGCCGGTTCGGCGCGGGTGCGGATGGTGGCCAGATCGGAGCCGGATTGCGGCTCGGTCAGGTCCATGGTGCCGGTCCATTCGCCGCTGACCATCTTCTCCAGATAGGCAGCAGTGAGCGTCTCGTCGCCGTGATTCTCCAGCAGCTTGATCGCACTGGCGCTGAGCAGCGGGCATAGCGCGAAGGCCATGTTGGCGGCATTCCAGATTTCGTGGGTGGCGCTACCCATCAGCGTGGGTAGTCCCATGCCGCCGGAATCCGGGGTGGCGGTCAGGCCGTTCCAGCCGCCGGCCACGAAATCGGCGTAGGCATCCGCGAAGCCGGGCGACGACCGCACGCCCTCGGCCGTCCAGCGGACGCCATCGCGGTCACCGGTCTGGTTGAGCGGCGCCAGGCATTCGCTGCCAAAGCGGCCGGCTTCGTCCAGTACCGACGACAGCAGATCCGGCGTGGCCTCCTCGTAGCCGGGCAGTTCGGCCAGCGAAGCCGCATCGGCGAGATGGGTCATCACGAACAGCATGTCCCGCACGGGGGCGTGGTAATCCGACATCAACAACTCTCCAGTTCCATGAAACAGCTCGTGGCACCGTCCGCCAGCATAGGCGGCGAAAGGCGCCTGCCTGCCACCCGTTAGGGCGGGTTCTCCGTTATCTGCGTCAGCAATTCCGGCACTTCCCGCAACGTGCGCGCCAGCGCGCCGCGATGATCCTCGACCACCCGCTCGGCGGCCAGCCCGGCCTGCCGGCGGCCGGCCGGGTCCGCCAGCGCCTCGGCCGCTGCGGCGGCCAGGGACGCCGCATCGGTGACCGAACACAGCGCGCCTGCCTCGATCAGCCAGTCGGCCACCGTCTGCCAGGCACCCAGATGCAGCCCGGTCATCATCGGCAGGCGCAACGCCGCCGGCTCCAGCAGATTATGCCCGCCGACGCCCGACACCAGACTGCCGCCGACAAATGCCAGGTCAGCCGCCGCGTAGAAATGCGGTAGCTCGCCCAGCGTATCGCCCAGCACCACCGCGGTATCCGGGTGCACCGCCTCCCCGCGGCTGTGGCGGGCATAGCTCAGGCTCCGCTCCTGCACCAGCTCGGCCACGGCCTCGAAGCGCGGCGCATGGCGCGGCACCAGAATCAGCAGTGAATCCGACAGAGACTGCCGCAGGATCGCGTGCGCTTCCAGCACGAGGGCTTCCTCGCCGGCATGGGTACTCGCCGCCACCCAGACCGGGCGGGCCTCGGCCTGCCAGCGTTTGCGCAGGGCCTGCCCCCGGGCGAGAACGTCGTCCGGCAGGGGCAGATCGAATTTCAGATTGCCGGTGGTGTGGATTCGCTCCACCGGTACGCCCAGCTCCGCAAATCGGCCGGCATCGGTCTCGCGGGCTGCCGCCACGCGATCGATTGCCGTGACCGTTTCCGCCATCAGAGTGCGCAGCGGCCATCGCCGGTAACGTCGAACCGACCGGTCGCTCAACCGGGCGTTGGCCAGCATCACCGGCACGCCATTCGCGCGGCAGGCGGCCAGCATGTTGGGCCAGAGTTCGGTTTCCACCACGATCACCAGCCGCGGCTGGTGGCGCACCACGAACCGCCGCATGGCGCCGGGCAGGTCGAACGGCAGTAACCGCACCTCAGCGATATCTCCCAGCACCTGCCGGGCCCGATCGCAGCCGGAGGGCGTAAAGGTGGTGACCAGACGCGGCAGCTCGGGATGCCGCTCGGCCAGGCCCCGCACCAGGCCGGCGGCCACCTGGACTTCGCCGACCGACGCGGCATGCACCCAGATACCACCGGTGGCCGCTGGTCGGCCGAACTCCAGCCGCTGGCCCCAGCCGCGCCGGTAACCGGGCTCGCGCAGGCCGCGCCAGGCGAAGCCGGCCAGCACCAGCGGCAGCAGCAGAATCAGCAGCAGACTGTAGACGTGGCGCCAGATCATGTCCGGGCGCCCGCCGTCATCCGCCCCGGGCCACGCGCTCGACGACGCCGGAGGTGGAATGGCCCTCGACGAATTCCAGCACCCGCACTTCCCCGCCGGCGGCCAGCACGGCATCGGCGCCGGCAATGTCTTCGGGGCGGTAATCGCCCCCCTTGACCAGCACATCCGGCAGCACGCGCTCGATCAGTGCCGCCGGGGTGTCCTCGGAAAACGACGTTACCCAGTCCACCGAACCCAGCCCGCGCAGCACTTCCATGCGATCGGCCAGGGTGTTGATCGGGCGGCCCTCGCCCTTGAGGCGCTGTACAGAAGCGTCATCGTTAACCGCCACTACCAGCCAGTCACCCAGTTCGCGGGCGGCCTCCAGGTAGCGCACGTGCCCCGGGTGCAGCAGATCGAAACAGCCATTGGTCATCACGACCCGTTCACCGTGGGCGCGGGCTTCCTCCACGCGCTGCTGCAGCTGCCCCGCGTCGAGTGCGCCGGTATCCTCGTCCGCATGCCGGGTGCGGGCAGCCCGGCGCAACTCGGCGCGGCTGACCGTGGCCGTGCCCAGCTTTCCGACCACGACCCCGGCTCCCAGATTGGCCAGATTGGCGGCATCGGGCAGCGCCAGCCCGGCGCCCAGACCGGCGCCGAGCAACGCGATCACGGTATCCCCCGCGCCGGTGACATCGAACACCTCGCGAGCCAGCGCCGGCAGATGGATATCGCGGTCCCGGTGGAACAGCGTCATGCCCCGCTCGCTGCGCGTGACCAGTAACGCCTCCAGCGCCAGCGATTCGCGCAGCGCCGCGGCACGGGCGGCCAGATCTTCGTCAGAGAACGGTTCGCCGGTCACCGCGGACAGTTCGGCCAGGTTCGGGGTAATCAGCGTGGCCTGACGATAGCGGGCCCAGTCGGTGCCCTTGGGGTCGACCAGCACCGGCTTGCCGGCCGCTCGTGCCGCGGCAATCAGTTCACCCACCCGGGCCAGCGTGCCCTTGCCGTAGTCGGAACAGATCACCACGTCCCAGTCGGCCAACGCCTGCTCGTAGCGCGTACCCAGTTGGTCGATGTCGGCGGCCGCCTGCTCCGCGAAGCTTTCCTCGAAATCCAGCCGGATGAGCTGCTGGTTGCGGCTGACCACCCGCAGCTTGGCGATGGTCGGGCAGGAGCGGCTGACCACGAGACCGGTGTGTACCCCGGCGTCCGACAGCATCCGTTGCACGCGCTGGCCGGGTTCGTCGTCGCCCACCACGCCGATCAGGTTCACCTGCGCGCCCACTGCGGCCAGGTTCAGCGCGACATTGGCGGCCCCGCCCAGCCGTGCCTCCTCACGCGCGATGCGCACCACCGGCACCGGCGCCTCCGGCGAGATCCGACCGGTATCACCGTGCCAGTAGCGGTCGAGCATGATGTCGCCGATCACCAGTACCCGGGCCGGCTCGAAACTGGGAATTGTCTGCATGCCTGTCGCGTGGTTGAGGGTTGCGCGTGGCGGCGAATCCCGCATCATAGCGGCCCGGATATGCTCCCGGACCGACGCTGTCACGAATCCGTCCGGTCGAGGCGCATTGTAATCGCTCGCACCGCGACGCGCCCGCTGTTGGCAGGCAACTCGATGAAACATCAAGGATCACTGTTCGCCCCTCGCCACTGGCCGACCTGGTTCGGCATGGGGCTGGGCTGCCTGCTGGGCTGGCTACCCTACCGGCTGCAGATGTGGCTGGGTCGGCGGCTGGGCGATCTGGCCTGGTGGATCGTGCCCTACCGCCGGCACGTGGCGGCCACCAATCTGGCAATGAGTTTCCCGGAACTGGATGCCGACACCCGCCACCGGATGCTGCGCGACCATTTCCGTTCCGTGGGCATGGGCGCGATGGAAACGCTGATCTGCTGGTGGGCACCGGCGGGCAAGATCGAACGGCTGACCGATATGGAGGGCCTGCAGCACCTGGAAGCGGCCGCCGCGCGGGGCCAGGGCATGCTGCTGCTATCCGCCCACTTCACCTCGCTGGAACTAGGGGTGCGCATGGCCCAGCTGTATCTGAAACGGCTCGGGATTCGCACCACCGCCATGTACCGGCCGCCGCACAACGCCGTGGTCGACACCGTGATGCGCAAGCGCCGGGAACATCACATTGGCGGGGCCAGCATTCCGGACAGCGACGTGCGCGGGCTGCTGCGGGCCCTCAAGCGCGGCGATGCCGTCTGGTATGCGGCCGATCAGAAGGCCAGCAATCAGTTCAGCGCGGATCTGACGTTTTTCGGCCAGCCGGCCCGTACCAGTCTGGCCACCGGGCGCCTCGTGGCCCGGGGCAACGCGGTGGTGGTGCCGTTCTTCACCCTGAGGCGGGCCGACAACCGTGGCTATCGCCTGCTGGTGCAGCCGCCGCTGGAAGATTTCCCCAGCGGCGACGACGAGGCTGACGCCCAACGGCTGAACGACATGATCGAGGCGGCGGTACGCGAAGCCCCGGCGCAGTATTTCTGGCTGCACCAGCGCTACAAACGCGAGGGGGTTGACCCCTATCGCGACGCGTCACAAGACCCGCCCGGCTAGCTCAAACGAAGGCCAGCCACTCGGCGTGATCGTCACGCCGGCCCATCACCTGATCGAAATAGCGGCTCTGCAACTGCTCGGTCATCGGCCCGCGCCTGCCGTTGCCGATCGGCCGGTTGTCCAGTTCCCGGATGGGCATGACCTCGGCCGCGGTGCCGGTGAAGAAGGCTTCGTCAGCCACGTAGATTTCATCGCGGGTCATGCGCTTTTCGCGGATCGGAATGCCCATTTCGTGGGCGTAGGTCATGATCGTGCGGCGGGTGATGCCGTCCAGCGCCGAGCGTAGATCGGGGGTGATCAGTTCCCCGTTGCTGACGATGAACACGTTCTCGCCGCTGCCTTCGGCCACGTAGCCGTCGGCGTCGAGCAGCAGGGCTTCGTCGTAGCCGTCGGCCGAGACTTCGTTGACCGCCAGCATCGAGTTGAAATAGTGGCCGTTGGCCTTGGCCTTGCACATGGCCGAGTTGACATGATGGCGGGTGAACGACGAGGTCTTCACGCGGATGCCGTTGACCATGTTGTCCTCGCCCAGGTAACTGCCCCAGGTCCAGGCCGCCACCATCACGTGCGCCTTCAGGCCGTCCGCATGCAGGCCCATGCCTTCCGACCCGAAGAAGCACATGGGACGGATGTAGGCCGAGTCCAGACCGTTTTCCCGCACTACCTGTTTCTGGGCGGCGTTGAGCGTGTCCGCGTCGAACGGCATGGGCATGTTCAGGATCTTGGCGGAACGAAACAGCCGCCCGGTGTGATCTTCCAGCCGGAAGATGGCCGGGCCGCGATCAGTGGCGTAGGCACGTACCCCTTCGAAAACGCCCATGCCGTAATGCAGCGTATGGGTGAGCACGTGCACCTTGGCCTCGCGCCAGGGCACCATTTCACCATCCAGCCAGATCAGACCGTCGCGGTCCGCCATCGTCGCCATGCCGTTCTCCGTCCGGTATTGCGCCGTCGCCCGGCGCCAAAAGTCCGCTATTTCACCACAGGCGGCTAGCTACCGGCCAGCATTACCGCGCGGGGTCGGAATCGGCGCCAGCCGGTAGGGTCTGTCAGGCGGGCAGGCAGGCCAGCACATCGGCCACCCCGATGCGTGTCAGGCACTGGGTATGGCCCAGCGGGCAGCGCCGCTCGAAACAAGGGCTGCAGGCCAGGCCCAGGTGCAGAATCCGCGCGGCATCGGACAATGGCGGCGTGAACCCGGGGGTGGATGAGCCGTAAATGGCGACCAGCGGCGTGCCCACCGCGGCGGCCACGTGCATCAGCCCGGAATCGTTGGTCACGGCGAACTCGCAGAGGGCCAGCAGGTCGATGACGTCGGCAAGCTGCGTCCGACCACACAGATTGACCGTCGCATCACCGGCCGCGCTAACGATGGCGCTGCCGACCTCGGCATCCTTGGGCGAACCGAAGATCAGCACCCGCTGCCCGCGCCGCCCCAGCGCCCGGGCCAGCGCGGCGTAATGCGCCACCGGCCACTGCTTGGCGGGTCCGTATTCCGCGCCGGGCATGAAGGCCACGAAGCTTTCGTCGCGATTCAGACCCAGTTCATCAATCAGAATCGCCTGACGGTCGCGGTCAACGGTCAGGGTCGGATGCGGTACCGGCGGCGGTTGCGGCGCATCGGCCGGCAGACCCAGCGCCACGTAGCGCTGCACCGTCTGGGGCAGTCGCTCGGCGTTAAAGGGCCGTCGATCGTTGATCAACCCGAAACGGGATTCACCCAGATATCCGGTGCGTCGCGGAATGCCCGCAAACCACGGCACCAGCGCGGATTTGAGCGTCCGCGGCAGCACTATGGCCTGCTCATAGCCGATCGTTTTTAGCCGCTCGGCCACGCGCCGGCGCTTGCCCCAGCCCAGTTCGCCGTGGCCGGTCGGCAGGTCGAAGCCCTGGTGGGCCTCGGGCATGCGCTCGATGATCGGCAGGCTCCAGCCGGGGGCCAGCACATCGATCACGACGGCCGGATCATGCTCGCGCAGGGTCTTCAGCAGACTCTGGGCCATCACCATGTCGCCGACCCACGAGGGGCCCACCACCAGAGTCCGGCGCGCTGAGGGCATATATTTCCCGCTCAGCCCCTCGGGGACAGCCCAGGACAGCCCCGCCACTCGACACACCAATCGAGATGCACCAGGGCCTTCTGATCACCGCGGACGTATTCCGGGTGCGGCACCAGCGCAGCCAAACCATCCGCGGTCATTTCAGGTCTCCCGCGCCCCCAACCAGTCCAGATACCGCGGCACCCCCTGCTCCACCGTGGCGAATTCGTGCGGATAACCGGCCGCACGCAGGGCGGTCAGATCGGCTTCGGTATAGCTCTGGTAACGGCCTTTGAGTTCGTCCGGAAAGGGGATGTAGCGCTTGCTGCCCGCGCCACGCCAGGCGATCACCGCATCGGCCACGTCGTTGAACGGCTGGCAGCGGCCGGTGCCGCAGTTGTAGATGCCGGCCGTACCGGATTCCCATAGCCAGAGATTCACCGCCACGCAGTCGCCGACGTAGACGAAATCGCGCCGCTGCTCGCCGTCGCCGTAACCATCCGACCCGGCGAACAGGCGGCATTCCCCGTCGGCGGCAATCTGGTTGTTGAAGTGCCAGGCCACACTGGCCATCTTGCCCTTGTGCTGCTCGCGGGGGCCGTAGACGTTGAAGTAGCGCAGGCCGGCCACCTGGCTCTTGAACGCCCCCTGTCGGCTGCGTACGTGCTGATCGAAAGCAAACTTGGAAAACGCGTACATGTTCAGCGGGCGTTCGTGGGCGCGGTCTTCCGTGAATGTCGGGCCGGCGCCGTAGACCGAGGCCGAGGAGGCGTAGATGAACGGAACACCCCACGCCTGGCAGTAGTCCAGCAGATTGACCGAGTAGCGGTAGTTGTTGGCCATCACGTAACGGCCATCCCACTCGGTGGTATCGGAGCAGGCGCCCTGGTGGAATATCGCCTCGATGCCAAGGTCCTCGCCGGTCAGCAGCCGGGCCTCGAAATCGTCGAACTCGAAGTAGTCCGCGAAATCGAGATCGGCCAGATTCAGTGACTTGCGACCGTCGCGCAGATCATCCACCACCGCGATGTCGCGACGGCCCCGTTCATTCAGGCCGGCCACCAGATTGCTGCCGATGAAGCCGGCGCCGCCGGTGACTACAAGCATGTTCGAAACCCGTTGGTGAGCGCGACCGCAATAACCGGGCCGCGAATGAACCGATAGCCTCGAATTGTACCGCTCGGCGCCACCACTGTCCCCGGCCCGGCCGTCCGTGCCGGCACTGTGGGATAATCGCCGCATGGATCAGAGCACGGGCGGCAACCGGACCTCGACAAGGGCAGGCCCGAACGCCGACCCAGTCACGCTGACGCCCGATCTACTGGTGGCCCGCGGCCATCATCGGGCCTGCTACGTTCACCCGCGGGATCCCAGCGCCTGCATCAAGGTCTATCACCGGCCCGATCCCAAGGACCGGAAGCGTGAACAGACCGCCTACCGCGTGCTGGAACGGAACGGCGCGGACTGGCGTCTGCTGTCACGCTTGCTCGGGGAGATCGACACCAACCTGGGCCGCGGCTACGTGTTCGAGTTGATTCGCGACCACGACGGGTCGGTGTCGCGGACGCTGGAGCATTACCTGGACCCGGATACCCCCGAATTCGTCAGCAACGCTGACCTCGGGCCCGCGCTGAACGAACTGCGCCGCTTCCTGATCGACAACCGGGTGATCTCGCAGGAAATCGCGCCGCGCAATCTCGTGTTTCGCTGGCGCGCGGACGGTGGGGGCGATCTGCTGATGATCGACGATATCGGCAATCGCGACTACATCCCCATCCGCAACCACCTCGCCTTCATGGCGCGCAACCGTATCCGGCTATACTGGGCGCGGTTCGAGGCCAGGCTGCGCGACGCCTACGGGCTGGATTTGGGCGCGACGTCGGGCCCGGCTTCCGGCTGATTCTCGGCTTCGCCGATCCAGGCCTGCCAGGCGGCACGTACGGCATCGCGCTCGCCCTGCAGCTCCGTATCCCCGATCATCGCCCGTGACTGCTGCAGCGCCCCGGCGTGCACGCGCATGCGGTAGGCGCGGTAGGCATCGGTAAGCTGCTTGGTGGTTTCATAGTCCAGCAACTGCGCGGATTCCAGCGTTTCCAGAATCCGGATTGTGTCCGAAAAGCGCAGCAGTGGCGGGCAGTCGCAAGCATGGCGCAGCACCGAGAACTGGGCGAGAAACTCGATGTCCACCAGCCCGCCCGGCGTCTGCTTGAGGTCGAGCTTGCCAGCCTCGTGCCGGGTGAGATTCTCGCGCATCTTGCGGCGCATGCCGGCAACTTCCCGACGCAGCTTGTCGAGATCGCGCCGCGCGCCGAGAATCTCGGCCCGCACCACCCGGAAGGCCTCGCCCAGCGACTCGTCGCCGGCCACCGGCCGCGACCGCACCAGCGCCTGATGCTCCCAGGTCCAGGCCTGCTCGCGCTGGTAGGCGGCGAAGGCATCGATATGGCCGACCAGCAGGCCCGACTGGCCGCTGGGCCGTAGACGCATGTCCACCTCGTAGGCCCGCCCGGCGCCGGTCTGGGTGTTGAGCACGTGAATCAACCGCTGCGCCAGCCGCAGGAAAAAGGCCTGATGGGTCAGGTTGCGCCGGTCGCCATCGGTTTCCTGCTCCCCGGGACTGTCGTGAACGAATACCAGATCAAGATCGGAGCCGTACCCCAGCTCGATGCCACCCAGCTTGCCGTAGCCGATCACCGCGAAACGCGCCGTCTCGCCATCGCGGTCGCCACCGCGGATGGTCGGCCGGCCGTAGCGCGCGATCATCTGCGTCCAGGCCATGTCGAGGGCGGCGGCCAGAATCACCTCGGCCAGTTCGGTGAGATGGTCGCTCACGATCATCAGGGGCATGGCGTCGCTGACATCGGCCGCGGCCACCCGCAGCAGGGCCCGCTGGCGGAATCGCCGCAGCAGGTCCATGCGGTTTTCCAGATCGGCCTCGGGCACGGGCGCCAGTTCCTCGGCCAGCGCGGCGGTGAGTTCTTCCTTGCGCGGCGGCCGGTAGAGCACACGCGGATCCAGCAGGCTGTCGAGCAGAACCGGTTGTGCCTTGATCTGTTCGGCAATCCAGGGACTGGCCGCGCACAGCCGAACCAGATGCGACAAGGCCGTGGGATGCTCGACCAGCAGCGCCACATAGGTGGTGCGCCCGGTCACCGCCTCCATCACCTGCAGCGAACGCTGCATGGCCAGCGACGGCTCCGGGGTGGCCGCGGCGGCCCCGAACAGCAGCGGCAGCAGCCGCGTCATCCATCGCTGCCCGCGATCGGCCAGCGCGCGGTAAAGGCTATCCTCGCGCAGGCGCGTCATCGCCGCCAGTACCGGCTCGGCGTCGTCGATGCCGTAGTCGGCCAGCAGATCGGCGGCCGCGTCGGCGTCCATGTCGCCCTCCCACAGGGCCAGGATGTCGTCGTCGGCATCGTCGCCGGATTCTTCCGTCTGGGGCGACACGAAAACCTGCTCGAACGCGTCGTGCACCCGCCGCCGCCAGTCCGTCACTACCTGCGAAAGCGCCGCCCAGTCGTCGAACCCCATCGACACGGCCAGGCGCTGACGCCGGTCATCATCGCTCGGCAGATCATGGGTCTGCTGATCGGCCCATGCCTGCAGACGATTCTCCAGGCGGCGCAGAAACCGGTAGGCCTCCGACATATCCCGGGCCACGTGTGCGGGAATGTGGCCCTGCTCGCCCAGCCGCGCCAGGGTGGGAAGCAGGCGAGCATCCTGCAGCGCCGGCTCGTGGCCGCCACGGATCAGCTGAAAGGCCTGGGCGATGAACTCGATTTCCCGGATGCCGCCGCTGCCCAGCTTGATATTGTCTTCCATGCCCCGCTGGGCCACCTGCCGCTTGATCAGGGTCTTCATGTCACGGATCGATTCGAACGCGCTGTAATCCAGGTACCGCCGATAAACGAAGGGCCGGAGCATGGCGATAACCTGCTTGCCGCCCGCCATGTCACCGGCCACCGGGCGCGCCTTGATCCAGGCGTAGCGTTCCCATTCGCGCCCGTGAGTCTGGTAGTACTGCTCCAATGCCGGCAGGCTGGCCACCAGGGCCCCGCTGTCGCCGAACGGTCGAAGCCGGGTATCGACGCGGTACACGAAGCCATCGGCGGTCTGCTCGGCCAGTAGCTGCACCAACCGGCGGGCGACCCGTTTGAAGTACTCCGCGGCTTCCAGCGGCCGATCACCATCGGTCTCGCCCGCGCCGCGATGGGCGAAGATCAGGTCGATGTCCGAGGAAAAATTCAGCTCGCGTCCGCCGAGCTTGCCCATGCCGAGTACGATCAGCCGTTGCGGCCGGCCCTGGTCGTCGAGCAGGCGGCCATGCCGCTCGGCCAGTTCGGCTTCCGCCCGGGTCAGCGCCGCCTCGAGACAGGCATCGGCCAGATCGGACAGCGACGTCAGTGTTTCGTCCAGGTCCGCCTGATCGGTCAGGTCCCGCCAGGCAATGCGGAATAGCCATTCATTACGTAGCTGCCGACAGGCCGCCAGCCAATCCGCCGCCTCGCCAAGGGATCCGGCGGCCGTATCCAATTCGGTCCGATCCGTTGGCGTCGTCAGCGCCTCGGCCGCCACCAGTTCCGCGAAACGCGCCGGCCGGGCCAGCATCCATCGGCAAGCAAATTCACTGGCGGTTGCCACCCGGTCGACAGTGGCCGAGGACACGCCCGCGGGCGCGGCGGGCCGATCGGCGCTCATGCCGCGTCTCCGGTCGCTGGGGCCACGGACAGAAGCGCGGCGAAATGGGCTTCGAGAAGGTCGTAGTGGGCCTCTGTCGAGAAGCGATCGGCAGCATCATCGCCGGCCCGGCCGGCCAGCCGTTCGCGCTCGGCCGGCGCATCGACGAGGCGTCGCAAATGCGCCGCCAACGCGGCATCGTCGCCGGGGGCGTAAAGCAGACCGTTATCGCCGTCCCGCAGGATTTCCGTCACGCCGCCGGATTCCGCCGCGATCACCGGCACCCCGACCCGCATGGACTCGATGATCACCAGCCCGAAGGTCTCGATCTCGGCGGCGTGCAGGTTAACGTCGCAGCGCGCCATTTCCGTCTGGGGATGATCCAGAAAACCCAGATACTCGATCTGATCGGCGACCGCCTCGGCCTCGGCCAGCGATTGGAGGGACTGAAAATACTCCCGGTCATGAACCTGGCCGGCCAGCGCCAGCTGCACCGGGTAGCCCTCGCGCTTCAGCCGGCCCAGTGCGCGGATCAGAGTGTCCTGCCCCTTGCGCGGTTCGATGCGGGAAAACGAGCCGGCCCGCAGGCAACAGCCACCGCGATCCACGGGCGGCGACGGGCCATCCAGCCCGGGCGCCCCGGCGTGCAGCGCCACGATGCGCCCGGACGCCAGCGGCAGCATCTCGACCGCGGTTCGCCGGATGCGCTCGGTCACCGCAACGAGCAGGTCGACCCGGGCATAGAGCTGGCGGTGATACCAGTCCTTCTTGGGCGAGGCGGGCAACTCCATGTGCCGATGGTAGACCAGCGCCGGCCGCGCCCGCCCGGCCAGGCGGCAGGCCAGCGAGCACAGGGCGAAATCGGCGCGATGATGCAGATGCAGGATGTCCGGACGGAATTCCCGCAGCGCGCGGCGCAACAGCCGCCAGCGCGACCAGCTGCCGCGACCGGCCAGCCAGCCCGGCTGCGAGCAGCGGCGGGCGAATAACGTATCCTCGGTGGCCAGTGTTAGCACCTCGTGACCGCGCGACTGCAGCGCCACGCTGGTATGCGCGGCATACAATTCCAGGCCACCGCTGCCATCGGCAAAACAGACTTCCAGAATCCGCATCCCCAACCCGTGATCTCCCGTGCCCGCTACCGTTGACCGACTGCCCGAGGGGGCGATTCTACTCCTGCGTCCCGACCGGCTCGGCGATGTGCTGCTGACCCTGCCCGCGTTTGCCGCGATCAAGCAACACTGGCCCGATCGACAGGTTATCGCGGCGGTATCGCGTTACACCGCACCCATCGTATCGGCCTGTCCGCTGGTCGACGACGTATGGGCGCTGCCGGTGGTCGACGGCCGTGGCCGATTCGACCGCGACAGCTGGGCCGGACGGACGCGCCCGGCGGCGGTGATCAGCTACTTTTCCGACTTCCCCAATGCCTTCGCCCTGTGGCGGCGACGCATTCCCTGGCGGCTGGGGCCGGCGAGCAAGCTGGCGCAGGTGTTCTACAACCGTCGCGTGGCCCAGCGCCGGTCGGCATCGATCAAGCCGGAATGGTGCTACAACCTGGATCTTTCCCATGACCTGATCCGGCAGACCGGCGGGGAACCGGGCCCGATTCCCCGCGCTCCCCTGCTACAGTTCCGCAACTCGGCTGCTGACAGCCGTGCCGCGTTCGCGGCCGAACACCAACTGGAGCCGGCGCGTCCCTGGGTGTTCATCCATCCCGGCAGCGGCGGCTCCGCTCCGGCGCCGACGCCCACCGACTACGCCCGCGTCGCCGACGAGCTGGCCGTCACCCGCTGCCGCTTCGTGATCACGGCCGGGCCGGACGAACTGCAACTGGCCAAGCAGCTCGCGACGGCCATGGCCGACCTGTCACCGGTGATCTACCACTCGCAGGGTGGCCTGGTCGAGTTCGCCGCCAACCTGCGCCACGCGGACCTGTTCATCAGCGGCTCCACCGGCCCCGCCCATCTGGCCGGCGCCCTGGCCCGGCCGACCGCCACTTTCTATCCCGGCCTGGCCACCGCCGGGCCGCTACGCTGGCAGACGCTGGCCCCGGAGGACCATCGCTTCGCCTTCACCCCGCCGGATAACGCCGACCCGTTCGATATGGCGTCAATCGACTACACCGCAGTCGGGCGACGATTGAGTTCGTTCATGACAAATCGGCGCGAGCACTGATTGCACGGGAATACCCTCAGGTCTCGATATCGAAGTCCGCGTACTTGCCATGCAACTCGGCGGCCGCCTGCGCCGGCGTTGAAGCTTTTTCGAATTCGACACAAAGATGACCGTCTACCAGCAGGCGCGGATCCAGGGCCAGCTTGAGCGTTTCGCGGTAGACGGCGCGCTTGCGCTCATCATCCACCTCCGGCCGCTTTCGCATGGCGCGGCGGTATGCGGCCAGGTTGCTCAGCAGAATGAACGGGTAGCACAGAACGAGAAGCGCCAGCGACGTGTGGTTGACCCGGAGGTGATGAATCTTGCGGATTCGGAACCCGGACAACCGAGCCAGCAGACGCAGCTTCTGGATACCCAGCAGGAAGATATGCCCGTGGTACACCTTCTCGCTGCGTCCGTCGGCAAACCAGATGGAATCCAGTTCATTGGGTGGCATCAGCTTGCCGTAGAACTCGGTTTCACCCAGCAGGTAGCTCAGCCGTGCCCGCAGCATCCCGTAGTTGGGCGTGGTTATCAGCAGCGTTCCGCCGGGCCGGGTGATTCGGTTGAGCTCCGCGAACAGATGCAACTGATCCGGCATGTGTTCAATGCCTTCCTGACAAAGCACGTAGTCCGCATGTTCGTCCGGCAGCGGCAGCCGGTCCGCCAGGTCGGCGTAGCCGCAGGAAAGCCCTTCCACATTGAAGAACGCCGGGAACAGATCGAGCGCCTCCACGTTTGCCCCTAGCGATTGCAGGATGCGGCTCGAATGCCCCGAACCGGCGGGTACATCCACCACGGTTCGTCCCTCGAGCTCCCGGCGGCGGGCGTGCAGTACCCGCTCGACATGCACCTTTATTTCCTTGGTACCGAAAAGCTTCAAGCGGGATTTTCCTTGTGAACTTCCCCGACAGGCATCGGATGCTGAGTCAGGCCCTGCTCTGCCCAGACGCGCGTTCCCTTGAGCGTCTGATAGGGGCTTTCACTATGAGGCAGTCGGTCCGCGATGGCACTGGGGCTATCGCCGGAAGCCGGTTCGGGTTCCAGGTGGAAGCTCTTGGCCGCATGGATGGCGCTGACGGGGCGGGCGCCGTAGAGATTCATGCGGCAGCGCAGATCCGAATCCTCTCCGCCAAAACCGTTGAACTGCTCATCAAAGCCGTTCACACCGAATAAAACGCCGCGGTCCACCGAGAAATTGCCGCCGTGTAGCAGGGGCCGATTGAATTTTCGCGTCAGGGCATACCAGCGGGCCTTGATGTCGTGACGGCGAAACCACCGACCATGCCCCTGATGCCGGCAGAGTTCATCCAGCCGCGAGGCTACGTTATCGCCATGAAACGACCGGCTCTCCTGCAAGCTCAGCCGGGCATAACTACCCACAACGTACGCGCCGGTGCGAAACCGTGACCGATGCGCCTGCAACCAGTCGAGCGCCGGCAGCACATCGCCATCCAGAAATACGATCTGCTGCCCGCGGCTGGCTCGGATGGCGGCGTTGAGAATGGTGGCCTTGCGAAAACCCAGGTCTTCCTGGGTCAGCACTGCGGCCAAGGGTAGGCCGTATTCCCTGGCCCGGGCCCGAACAACCGCTGGCGAGTCGTCCCGGGAGCCATCGTCGGCCAGAATCAGTTCGTCCATGGATACGCTCTGGCGCGCCAGCGCCTGTAGCACCAGTGGCAATACCTCGCGCTGGTTATAGCTGGTCAGGATGACGGTCGTGGCTACCGTTCGCTGCTGCAACCGGCGGCGCTTCACGAGTCACCACCCGGCGGGTTGTTCGTCCTGTCGCGCGCCTGCCTGGCCTCCAGCGCAAAAGCGTACTTGAGAAACGCCGACATCACGGAACTGAAAGCCAGCAGCAGTCCCCGCCAGCCGTCGCGCCAGCCCTGCTTGAGAAGATACAACCGGATGAAACGCCCCGGGGGCGAGAAGACCAATTTGGATACCGGGATGCGCCGACCGCTCGCGGCCAGTTGCCGGCCCGACATGCGGGCATAGCCGATCGACTGCTGCATGTGGTGTTCCAGATCCCGATAGGTGTAATGCAGCAGGTGGCCACCCAGCCGGCCAACCGCGCCATCTACCGACAGCAGATCGTGTCCATTGTATTCCCGCCATACCGCCCGGTCCCGGCGAACCAGCCGCAGGCGCCATTCCGGGTACCAGGTGTGGCGCACCCAGTCGCCGAGATACCAGGTCAGACGATTGAGCTCGTAGCCCGATTGACTCGGTTCGTTGTCTACGGCAAACAGGGCCTCGATCGCCGCTCGGGCAGCCGGTTCCAGGGCCTCGTCCGCATCCAGAGACAGCAGCCAGGGCTGGTGGCACTGGTCCATTGCGAACTGCTTCTGCGCCGCAAACCCGGTCCAGTCCCGGTTAATGACACGCGCGCCGTACGCCCGTGCAATCTCGCAGGTCTCGTCGGTGGAACCGGAGTCCACGACCACGATTTCGCACACCAGCCCCGCCACGCTGCCCAGGCATCGGCCGATATTGTCGGCTTCATTGCGAGTGATCACGGCACAGGCCAGTGGCAATACCCCGGCGACTGCTGCGGGGCCGGATGGGGCCTCGTAGGGATGGGCATGTCGCGGCGCTTTCACGGGTAGTCGACCTCGAAGAATCCAGCCGGAGCCGGACGGCGCCACGCGCCGACCGTCGGCCGTTCAGAATACCGCTGGGCCGGCCCGCCGGCTATCCCGACCAACGGAATCGGATCGGCAGGGGTACGTCTATCACGCTGCGGCGGGTATCCTTGCCCAATGCGACCGCGACCCCGCAACACCAAGCGATACGGCTGATGAGCATGGCCAGCGTCATCGGCCGAAGCTTCGGCCACAGGCTGGGATTGCGTCGCCGCAAGCTGCCGCTGGCTGCGCCACCGGCAACCCTCTGCCTGCTGCGCCTGTCGGCGCTGGGCGACTGCTACAACCTTGTCCCAGCCATCCACACCCTTCAGCGCGAATGGCCGGAGACACGCATCACCTGGGTAATCGGCAAGGCCGAATCCGCCCTTCTCGGCGACCTGCCAGGCATCGAGTTCGTGGTCTATGACAAGCGGGATCCGTCGCGCAACGCCAAGCTGAAACGCCAGCTCGGCGGGCGGCGATTCGACGTCCTGCTACATGCGCACCCCTCCCTGCGCGCAAATCTGGCCAGTCGCCATATCCATGCCGATCTGCGCCTCGGCTCCGAGCCGTCGCGCGCGCGAGACGGACAACCCTGGTTTGTAGACGTGCTGAGCCGGCCGGCGCGCGGCTCGCACATGGTGGACGGCTATTTCGCGCAACTGGAAACGCTGGGAATCACCCGTCGGCACATGGACTGGTCGGTGCCGATCCCCGAAGCGGCTCGGAAGGAAGCCCGACAACTATTGCCCCCCGGCCCGCCGACCCTGCTTATCAGCCCGAGCGCCAGCGACCTGCGGCGCAACTGGCCGCCGGAACGCTATGCCGAGGTGGCCGACTACGCCATCGAACGCCATGGTCTACGCGTGGTGCTGATCGGCGGCCCGAGCGACAACGAGCGACGGCTGGGCGAGGCCATCGCCAGCGCCATGCGCGGCGACGCGCTCGACCTAATCGGGCGCACATCCATCAAGGGGCTGCTGGCAGTCATGGACCGTGCCACCCTCCTGGTCACGCCGGACTCCGGGCCGGCCCACTTCGCCAATACCGTCAACCTGCCGGTCATCGCCCTGCATGCGATAAGCCCGAGCCGCCGTACCGGCCCCTACTGCAGTCTCGAGCACGCCGTGGACTATTACGAAGCCGCTGCCCGCGATTACCTAGGAAAATCCCCGGACCAGATGCGCTGGCATACACAGGTCCGACGAGACGGGGTGGCTAACCTGATCCCGGTTGATGATGTCAACGAACGCATCGACCGGATCCTCGGCGAATCACCCACTGTCGCCTCCGAACGCGGCCAACCCGCCGGTCAAGGCCACCTGTAGCGGGCTCACACGGATGGCTTCGACCGATCTTCTCGCGATTCTGCCCTGCCTGCCCGTGCCGCTCGACTCCGGTCTGAAACTGCGGCTGCACAACAACCTGCGGGCGCTGGGCACGCTGGGCCGGTATCGCAGGATCCACGTTCTCGCCCTCGGCTCGGCGCAACCACGATGCGAAAAACTCCCGGCAATCGGTGACTGGGAAGCGTTCGGTGACGACCATAGCGCCCTGCAGGCAGCGGTTCAGCGATACTACACCCGGTCATTCGGAATCGCGCTGACCTTGCTGGAAGACCCGGCCCTGTACCCGCTGGTCGAAGCCGTGGCCGGTGTGTCGAGCGGCGCGATCGTCGTCGACATGCACAACATCGAATCGGAACTCGCGCTGTCCATCAGCCAGGCCTACCCGATATGGCGCTGGCGCCGCCGCGACGACATTCGACGAACCGCGGCGCGCTATCGCGCCATTGAAGACAGGGTGCTGCGGAGTCCGGCACATATCTGGGTCTGCAGCGAGCTCGACAAGCACACCCTCGAAACGAGGCATCCGGGCCGCGACCGGATCTCGGTGGTACCGAACATCATCTGGGACCGACCAGAGGCGCTGCCACCGTTTAGCCCGGAGCGGCTGACCAAAGCGCTGTATGCCGGCACCTACGCCTATTATCCGAACCGCCAGGCGGCTAAGTTCATCTGCGAAAAACTCGCACCCAGGCTGGAACATGTTCCGGGCATGCAGCTAACCCTGGTCGGCAGCGGTCCCAAGCGTTTCATGCAACGGGCCGCGAGACGCCACCAGATGCTCGAGGTAACCGGCCGGGTGCCCGACATGACGCCCTATCTGGAAGCCTGCGGCATTCAGCTGATGCCAATTTTTCGGGGTGGCGGGACACGGTTGAAAGCAATTGAAGCCTCTTTGCGAGGTTTAATTATTGTTGGGACGGCAAAGGCTGTCGAAGGTCTCGACTTCCAACCAGGTACTCACTATCTACACGCCGAGTCCGCATCCCAGTTCAATGATGGAATTCAGCGTCTTGTTGGTGACACTTTGCTCGCCGAAACAATACGTCATTCAGCTTTTCAAAAAACGAGGGGGGCATTCACACACATGAGCCTAATGCGAGTTCTTAGCAACAGGTTGCGAATTTTTGATATATAACTCCTTAACAATTCAATTCATAGCCCATTCAAAATGAGCCTCGATAACACTTTCTGGCAAGTCCAGATTGGACTGGATTAGCAAATATCTTCGCCTGGCTAATCCAGCAATACTCGTTTCAGCGAACTCAATATCACTATGCCACCAAATATTTGTAGTACAGCTTGGCTCGATCTTTAATGTAGAAGAATGAGAGCATTTTAGGTGATCTAGAAATACACCGTAGACCGTATATTCTGATTTCAATTTCCGCCGAATTACGACGTCCAACCAATGCTTATCAGTCAATTTACGACCTCGCTGCATGTGGCGCGCCAGACTTGTTAACGCATCACGATCCAGGGGAAGCGGTGCGTATATATATCTAGATATAGGCTTTCCTTGAAGCTGCAAACCAAAATAATTTAGCGTATCGATTAACCAACTCGCCATCTCGGCGTCCGCATCGATACAGGAGAAAAGATGTGTTCTCTCATCGGTTCGGAAATCTTTAATATCGAAACGATCAGTAAGAAGAACGTCTGAGTCGATACAGACAATAATTTTCTCCTGCACGAATTCATGCGCAAGGAGCTTTACAAATTGCTGACACCGCCAACCAGTAGTACTTTTTCTTGTGGGATGAGCATGCAGATATTTTTGGCGCAGCGGTTTACCTCGGACTCGCCATTGCCGCGCACGCTCTATATGTTGGGGGAGAATTTGTCGAGTCGTTAGCAGCTTTAAGTTTTTCTGAAACTCGATATTTTCAAAAAGCGCTATATCCTCGGTCTGGACGACTGCGTAATGCGGTATCTCAGGCGCCCACTTCTCCATCGTTCGTCGCAATTTGACGAAGCGTTTGTAGTCACCGCGATAGGTTGGCGTTAAGAAGCAGATATCTGACATAAGCATGAATCCGACCACAGCCCTCTCAGCGATCGCCACTTTGTTGGCTCACATGCTACTCAGCGATTTCGCCAAAAGCTATCTCGCCACTTTCAGTGGGGCTAAGAAGTGTCAGCACTCGGAGACCAAGGATTGGAGAAACTGCGCAAAAAAGCTGCAAAGGCATCGAGATAACTTTTGTGCATAACGCTTTTCAAGGGCAATTGCGGCATCACAGACGCGGGTCGATTTCAGGATGATCGCGTCATAGAAGGTCTGGTTGATTTCCCGTACTTATCCGCAGAAACCGAACTTCTCTTCGATTAGCTGTGGGCAACAGCTCGATGTTGGCGGCCTCGTAATGGCAATGTCCACGTCACCGGGAGCCAGTTAGCTTGCGGCGGCTTGAGACAGCCAAAGAGATATATAAGACGAACGCGACCTAGACGCGGTCAAGTAAGGCTTGCCAGCCGCTGGTAGTCGATATTGCCAATCACCTAGCACGTTGTATTTCCCCTGTGCGGGGGCCAGGCCTTTCCGGGAAGTGAGCGGCCCGTGGCGACATCAGCAAAAAGGCCCCGCCGAACGAAACCGACGGGGCCTTGAGTCTGCGAAACTTGAGCGCGAACGGCGACTACATCATGCCGCCCATGCCACCCATGTCGCCCATGCCGCCGCCGGGCATGCCGCCCTTGTCGTCGTCATCGGGGACGTCGGCAATGCAGGCCTCGGTGGTGAGCATCAGCGCGGCGATGGAGGCCGCGTTCTGCAGCGCGGTGCGGCTGACCTTGGTCGGGTCGAGAATGCCCATTTCGACCATGTCGCCATACTCACCGGTGGCCGCGTTGTAGCCGTAGTTGCCCTTCTTGGAGAGCACTTCGTTGACCACGACGGACGGCTCGGCGCCGCTGTTGTAGACGATCTGGCGCAGGGGCTCCTGGACCGCCCGACGCAGAATGCGGATGCCGGCGTTCTGCTCGGTGTTGGTGCCTTCGAGCTTTTCCAGCGCCTTGGTGCAGCGAAGCAGGGCCACGCCGCCGCCGGGGACGATGCCTTCTTCCACCGCGGCACGGGTGGCGTGCAGGGCGTCCTCGACACGTGCCTTCTTTTCCTTCATCTCGACTTCGGTGGCAGCACCGACCTTGATCACGGCCACGCCGCCGGCCAGCTTGGCCACGCGTTCCTGCAGCTTCTCCTTGTCGTAGTCCGAGGAGGATTCCTCGATCTGCGCGCGGATCTGCTTGATGCGGGCCTCGATGGCCTTGTTAGTGCCGGCGCCACTGATGACGGTGGTGTCTTCCTTGCCCACCTGGACCTTGGAGGCTTCGCCGAGGTCTTCCAGCGTGGCCTTTTCCAGGCTCATGCCGAGGTCCTCGGAAATCACGCGACCGCCGGTCAGCACCGCCATGTCTTCCAGCATCGCCTTGCGACGATCACCGAAGCCGGGCGCCTTGGCGGCGGCAACCTTGACGATGCCACGCATGTTGTTGACCACCAGGGTGGCCAGCGCCTCGCCTTCCACGTCCTCGGCGATAATCATCAGCGGACGGTTCTGCTTGGCCACGCTTTCCAGCAGCGGCAGCATGTCGCGAATGTTGGAGATTTTCTTGTCGAACAGCAGGATGTACGGATTCTCGAGCTCCGCCTGCATGGTCTGCTGGTCGTTGATGAAGTACGGCGAGAGGTAACCGCGGTCGAACTGCATGCCTTCCACGACGTCCAGCTCGTTCTCGAGACCGGAGCCTTCCTCGACCGTTATCACGCCTTCCTTGCCGACCTTGTTCATGGCGTCGGCGATGATCTTGCCGACCGCCTCGTCGGAATTGGCGGAGATCGAGCCGACCTGCGCGATGGCCTTCTCGTCACTGCAGGGCTTGGAGAGCTTGGCCAGCTCGTCGGTGGCAGCCTTCACGGCGGCGTCGATGCCGCGCTTGAGTTCCATCGGGTTCATGCCCGCGGACACGGCCTTGATGCCCTCGCGCACGATGGCCTGGGCCAGCACGGTAGCGGTGGTGGTGCCGTCGCCGGCCACGTCCGAGGTCTTGGAAGCGACTTCCTTGACCATCTGCACGCCCATGTTCTCGAACTTGTCCTCAAGCTCGATCTCCTTGGCCACGGAGACACCGTCCTTGGTGACGGTGGGGGAGCCGAAGCTCTTGTCGATGACCACATTGCGGCCCTTCGGGCCCAGCGTGACCTTGACGGCGTTGGCCAGGGTGTTGACGCCGCGCATCAGTCGCTGGCGCGAGTCTTCCCCAAATTTGATTTCCTTGGCAGCCATTTCTAGCTTCCTCTTTGAATTCGTTGGTTAAAGCGATTGCCCAGTAAAAAAGCGGTGGGGGCGTTCTAGCCCAGCACCGCCAGTAGATCGTCTTCGCGCATCACCAGGACGTCTTCGCCGTCGAGCTTGATCTCCGTGCCGGAGAACTTGCCGAACAGCACGGTGTCACCCACCTTGACGTCCGGCGCGCGGGTTTCCCCGTTGTCGAGCACCTTGCCGTTGCCGACCGCGGTGATCGTGCCCCGCTGAGGCTTCTCGGCGGCGGAATCCGGAATCACGATGCCCCCGGACGTGGTCTGTTCTTCTTCAAGCCGCTTGATCACGACGCGATCCTGCAGAGGACGGATTTTCATACCACCCTTCTCCTCGTTGTCGATTGACTGAATTGTCTGGAATTCCCTTGGTCCGGCACCCGCCCGCGGACGATGCCGGCGCCGCAAGGGATTGTTAGCACTCCCTCGTGGCGAGTGCTAAGCATGGAGCCAAGCCAACGGGTTTCAAGGGGTCCGGCAAAAAAAGTTTGCCGGCCATGGCGATGGTGTCAGCCCTGTGCCGGCAATCATGCCCTGGCAGAAAACCGGGCGCCGAGATCGCCGCGCTGCATTATGGCCGCTCGCGATAACCGCGCGAAGATGACAGCTACCGTAGTCCGCGCGCCAGGCATCCTTTACGCTGGATTCATGCGGGACTTGTTCGACTGGCTGCTGGCTCTGGTCAACGGCGTCAGCGCGGCGGTGTTCTCCGCCCCGGTACTGATCGCCCTGCTGGCCGTGGGCGCGTTGTTCACAGCGTGGACGCGTGCCGGCCAGCTCAAGGCGCTGACGCATGGGGTGGCACTGATCACCGGGCGTTACGACACCGGCAAGGGCAGCGGCGCCATCAGCCATTTCCAGGCGGTGTCGGCTGCCCTGTCCGCCACGGTGGGGCTGGGCAACATCGCCGGGGTGGCCCTTGCGCTGGAGTTCGGCGGGCCCGGGGCGATCTTCTGGATGTGGGTCGTGGGCCTGGCGGGCATGGCGATCAAGATGGTCGAGGTCACCCTGACCATGCTGTATCGCAACACCGACGATCCGGACAACCCGCACGGCGGTGCCATGTGGGTGGCCAGACGCGGGCTGCCTACCCTGTCGGCCCGCCTGACCCGGCCCGGCGCCTGGATCGGCGGCCTGTTCTGCGTGGCGCTGATCACCAATGCTCTGGCGGCCAATGCAGTGTTCCAATCCTGGAGCGTGGCGGATACCACCCGCAGCTATTTCGGCGTGCCGCCGCTGGTCACCGGCGGCATTCTGGCCGCGGTGGTGGGACTGGTCACGCTGGGCGGGGTCAAGCGCATTGGGGCGGTGGCCGGCTGGCTGGTGCCCGGCATGGCCGTGCTTTATGTGACCGCCGGTCTGGTCGTGCTCGCCCTGCAGGGGGACACCCTGCCCGGCGTACTGGCATCCATCTTCCGCGGCGCTTTTTCCCACACCGAGGGCACCGGCGCGTTCCTCGGTGGCGGCATGGCCATGGCCTTCATCTGGGGGCTCAAGCGGGCCCTGTTCTCCAGTGAGGCCGGTTTGGGTACCGCCCCCATTGCGCACGCCGCGGTAAAAACATCGGAACCGGTCAGCGAAGGCATCGTCGCCGGGCTGGAACCGTTCGTGGATACGCTCGTGGTCTGCACCATCACGGCGCTGGTGATCCTGTCGACCGGCATCTGGCAGCGGGATGCCGCACTGCAACTCGATCCGGCGCCGACCTGGGAATCAACCGGGAGCGGCGCCTGGACGCTGGCCGACTCGCCGGCACCGATGGATGACCAGCAGATGCTGAACGCCGGCGACCGCGTATTCGTCATCGTCAATCCGGATACGGGCGAACGCCAGCGGCTGTTCGGCGAAGTTCGCGCCAACGACGACCGACCAGTGATCGACTGGCAATCGGTCAACGCCGACTCGCCACCCGAACTGGTGGATGCCGGTCTGTACCGGGACTACACCGGCGCCACGCTCACCGCCCGGGCGTTCGACACCGCCGTGCCGGGGCTGGGCCAGTGGTTGATCACCCTGGCGATCTGGCTGTTCGCCGTATCCACCATGATCACCTGGAGCTATTACGGCGAACAGGGGGTGGTCTATCTGGCGGGCGATAACTGGGTGTCGTCCTATCGCCTGGGCTTCTGCGCCATGGTCTGGCTGGCCTGTGCCGGCTGGGTGGACGGTGCCCGGGAGCTGGATGCGGTGAGTGTATTCGGCGCCGCCCTGATGCTGTGCATCAACCTGCCCCTGACCCTGCTGCTGGCCCCGCGGGCAATTGCCGCGTATCGGGACTATTTGGCTCGTCTGCGCGCCGGCGCCCTGCGCTAGCGGCTGAAGCGGCGCAATGGGTTCGGCTACACTCGGAATGTACGCTGATTCACCCGTCAACCGCTGGGGGATAACCGCATGACCAGGGAGCACTGGGGCTCGCGCGCGGGCTTCGTGATGGCCGCCGCCGGCTCTGCCGTGGGGTTGGGCAACATCTGGAAATTCCCCTATGTTACCGGCGACAACGGCGGGGGTGCCTTCCTGCTGGTGTACCTGGGGCTGGTGTTCCTGTTCGGCGTCAGCCTGGTGATGGCGGAACTGGTGATCGGCCGCACCGCCCAGCGCGACCCCATCGGCACCTTCCGGAAACTGGCGGGCGGGGCCTGGCCACTGGTGGGCATGCTGGGTGTGTTCACCGGTTTCGTGATTCTGTCGTTCTACAGCGTGGTGGCCGGCTGGACCATGGCCTATGTGGGCTACATGGCGTCCGGGGCCCTGGCCACCACCGACCCCCAGGCGCTGGGCGATGCGTTCACCGGTTTCATCGGCGAAGGCGTGCGGCCGGTCGTTTATGCGGCGGCTTTCATGGTGCTGACCGCGCTGGTGGTGGTCGGCGGCATCGGCCGCGGCATCGAGCGGGCCGCCAAGCTGCTGATGCCGGTACTGTTCCTGCTGCTGATCGTGCTGGTGGTCCGATCCGTCACCCTCCCCGGCGCGATGGAAGGCGTGCGCTTCTATCTGACCCCGGACTTCAGCCGGCTGGATGCCGACGCCTGGGGCGCGGCCATCGGCCAGGCGTTTTTTTCGTTGTCGCTGGGCATGGGGGCGCTGATCACCTACGGCTCCTACATGTCCCGCCAGCAGGCGCTGCCCAGTTCGGCACTGAGCATCGTGGCGCTGGACACCACGGTGGCACTGCTGGCCGGCCTGATGATTCTGCCGGCGGTGTTCGCCTTCAGCCTCGACCCGGGAGAAGGCGCCGGACTGGCGTTCGTGACCCTGCCTGCCGTTTTCGCCAGCATGCCGGCCGGCACCCTGTTCGGCGTGATGTTCTTCACCCTGCTCACGGTGGCGGCGCTGACCTCGTCGGTATCCTTGCTCGAGGTGGTGGTCACCTATCTGGTGGATGAATGGTCGCTCAGCCGTCGGCTGGCCACGTTCGCCGCGGCCATCGCCTGCTTTCTCGCCGGGGTACCGAGTGCGCTGTCCCAGGGCGCCGTCGAGGGCCTGGTATTCGCCGACGTCTCCTTCCTGGACTGGATGACGCGCCTGACCGATCTGCTGCTGCCGCTAGGCGGTCTGTTCATCGCCCTGTTCGTGGGCTGGGTGATGGGGCCGGCCGCGGTCACCGCCGCCACCGACGACGGGCGCGCGCCCTTGCCGCTGGCGCGGGTCTGGCTCTGGATTCTGCGGGTGGTCGCGCCTGTCGGCATCGGTTTCATCCTGATCAACACGTTACTGGGGTAGCCCCATGGTCACGACCGTTCTGGAAACCCTGAGTGGCTGGCTGTGGGGGCCGGTGATGCTGGCCCTGCTGCTGGGCACGGGTGTCTACCTGACCCTGGGCTTGCGTCTGCTGCCCTGGCGCAAGCTGGGTTTCGGCGTGCGCCTGGCGTTGTCGGGCCGCCGCGCCGCCGCCGAGGACGCGGGTGACATCACGCCGTTCCAGGCCCTGGCCACGGCGCTGTCGGCCACGGTCGGCACCGGCAACATCGCCGGCGTGGCCACCGCCATCTTCCTGGGCGGTCCGGGCGCGGTGTTCTGGATGTGGGTAACCGCGCTGGTGGGCATGGCCACCAAGTACGCCGAGGCGGTGCTGGCCGTGAAGTACCGCGAGGTCAACGTCACCGGGGCCCACGTGGGCGGCCCGATGTACTACATCCGCAACGGGCTGGGACAGCGCTGGGCCTGGCTGGGCGGCGCCTTCGCTTTCTTTGCCATGATCGCCGCGTTCGGTATCGGCAATACGGTGCAATCGAACTCGGTGGCACAGGTGTTTCACGAGTCGCTGTCGGTGCCCACCTGGCTGACCGGTACCGTGATGGCGGTGGCCGTGTTCGCGGTGATCATCGGCGGCGTCCAGCGTCTGGCCCGGGTGGCGGAAAAACTGGTGCCGTTCATGGCGATCGTCTACGTGGCTGGCGCGGCGGTCATCCTGCTGGTCAACGCGCCAGCCATTCCCGGCGCGCTGGGGACGATTGTCACGGATGCCTTCACCGGTACTGCGGCCGCGGGCGGGTTCGCCGGCGCCGGGGTTCTGATGGCGATTCAGTTCGGCGTGGCCCGGGGCATCTTCTCAAACGAGGCCGGCCTGGGCAGCGCGCCGATTGCCCACGCCGCCGCCCGTACCCGCGATCCGGTGCGCCAGGGCGTGGTGGCGATGCTGGGCACCTTCATCGACACCCTCATCGTCTGCACCATGACCGCGCTGGTGATCGTGGTGACCGGCGCCTGGCAGAGTGGCGAGACCGGCGCGCAGTTGTCCGCCACCGCCTTTACCCAGGGCCTGCCCGGCCCCGGCGGCTGGCTGGTGAGTTTCGGCCTGGTGATCTTCGCATTTTCCACCCTGCTGGCCTGGTCCTACTATGGCGAGCGCTGCGCCGAATTCCTATTCGGTCCGCGCGTGGTCATGCCCTACCGGCTGCTCTGGGTGGTGGCCGTGTTCGTGGGCGCGGTGGCCAATCTCGGCATGGTGTGGCTGGTGGCCGACGTAATGAACGCGCTGATGGCGGTGCCCAACTTGATCGCGCTGATCCTGCTGGGCCCGGTGGTGTTCCGGGTCAGCCGGCAGTATTTCGCCGACAACCGCTGAGTACGCCCGATTTCGAATGCCCGGCCGCACAGGGTCGGGTGCAAGCCGTTACACTTTTGCGTTTTCCCTGCCCGGAGCATCATGGAAACTCTCATTTCGCTCGCCGCCGAGTACGGCCTGTTCCTGGCCAAGGCCGTGACCGTGGTCGCGGTGATCGGCCTGCTGGTGGCCTGGATCGCCGGCGCCGTGCAGCAGTCGCGCCAGATCGGCGGCGACGGCTTGGAAATCCACAACGTCAATCAGCGCTTCGACCGCATGGTCGACACGCTGCAGGATGAGTTGCTCGACAAGCCGGCCCGCAAGGCCCGCGACAAGCGCCGGAAGGCCGAGGCCAAGCAGAAAGCCAAGGCGGCCAAGCTGGGCAAGCCCGACAACAAGGGGCGGCTGTTCGTGATCGATTTCGACGGCGATATCCGCGCCTCGGCGGTGACCAACCTGCGTGAGGAAATCACCGCCGTGCTGCAGGTGGCTGAAGCCGAGGATGAAGTCCTGCTGCGGCTGGAATCGGCCGGCGGTCTGGTGCACAGCTACGGCCTGGCCGCCTCCCAGCTACGCCGGCTGCGCGACCGGGGCATTCGCTTCACCGCCGCGGTCGACAAGCTGGCCGCCAGCGGCGGCTATCTGATGGCCTGCGTGGCCGACCGCATCGTCGCCGCACCCTTCGCCATCATCGGGTCGATCGGCGTGGTGGGCCAGATGCCCAACTTCAACCGGCTGCTCAAGGAAAAGAACGTCGACATCGAGATGCACACCGCCGGCGAGCACAAGCGCACGCTCACCATGTTCGGCGAGAACAGCGATGCCGGCCGGGCGAAGTTCCGCGAGGAACTGGAATCCACCCATGGCCTGTTCAAGCAGTTCGTGTCGGACAACCGGGCCGATCTGGACGTCGACCGCGTGGCCACCGGCGAACACTGGCATGGCACTCAGGCGCTGGATCTCGGCCTGATCGACGCCGTGGGCACCAGCGATGACCTGCTATTGACCGCGGCGAAGGACGAACGGGCCATCTACGAGGTGCGCTGGAAGACCCGCCAGAGCCTGCGCGAGCGGCTCTCCAGCGGAGTGGAATCTACCCTGCAGCGCGTGCTGTCGCGGTTCTGACAAGTGGCTTGCGTGCCGGAGCATCCGACCCCAGTGTCCGATTAGATTTCGCCCACGAGGAAAGCGTGATGCAACTGACCACCACCGCGTTCGCCGACGGCCAGCCGATCCCCGATCACTACGCCTTCGCGCAGCCGGACGCGGACAACCATTTCCGGTTTTCCGACAATCACAATCCCGACCTAACCTGGTCCGGGGTGCCGCACGGCACGCAGTCGCTGGTGCTGCTGTGCATCGACCCCGACGCGCCGAGCAAGCCCGATGACGTCAATCAGGAAGACCGCGAAGTGCCGTCGGACCTGCCGCGGGTGGACTTCTTCCACTGGGTGATGGTCGATCTGCCGGCCGATACCGGCGGTATCGATGCCGGCGCCTGCGCCAGTGAAGTCAAGCCCGGCGGCAAGCGCCAACCCGCCGGTCCGGCCGGTGCCCGCCAGGGCCTGAACACCTATACCGACTGGTTTGCCGGCGATCCCGACCTGGGCGGCCGTTACTACGGCTATGACGGCCCGGCCCCGCCCTGGAACGACAGCATCCCCCACCGCTACGAGTTTCGGCTGATCGCCATCGATCTGCCGCGCTGTCCGGTCGAGGACGATTTCACCGGACCGGCGGTACTGGCGGCGCTGGATGGCCACATCCTGGCCACGGCCTCGGTTACCGGTACCTATACGCTCAACCCGCGCCTGCGTTGAAACTAACCCGCGGCGTTCATGGTCAGACCGGTTAACTGACGCCCGGCCGACGGGTTTCATTCCACAAGCTTCAAGGATTCATCCATGACGATCCGTTCGCTGTTGCTGGCGGGGTTTGCCGCCACCGGCCTTGCCTTCGTACCGGCCGCCCATGCCGAACTGCCCGCGGGCCTAAGCGGTGATCCGCCTACGCTCGCGCCGATGCTGGAACAGGTGACGCCCGCCGTGGTGGGCATCCAGGTCACCGGCAAGGCACGTCAGACGCCGGATCATCCGATGTTCAACGACCCGTTCTTCCGGCGCTTTTTCGGCATCCCGGACGAACAGCAGCCACAGCAGCCGCGGGGCGTGGGCTCGGGCGTGATTGTCGATGCCGACAAGGGCATCGTGCTGACCAACAATCACGTAATCCAGGATGCCGACGAGGTAACCGTGCGGCTCCAGGATGACCGCGAGCTGACGGCCGAAGTTGTCGGCACCGATCCGGATTCCGACATCGCCGTGCTCCAGGTCGAGGCGGACGACCTCACCGAGATTCCGGTGGCCGATTCCGACAACCTCCGGGTGGGCGACTTCGTGGTGGCCATCGGCAATCCCTTCGGCCTGCGCCAGACCGTGACCTCGGGCATTGTCAGCGCCCTTGGCCGCCACGGCCTGGGCAACCGCTACGAGGACTTCATCCAGACCGACGCCTCGATCAACCCCGGCAACTCGGGCGGCGCGCTGGTCAACCTCGACGGCGAGCTGGTCGGCATCAATACCGCGATCCTGTCACGCTCCGGCGGCAACATCGGCATCGGATTCGCCATTCCCACCAACATTGCCAGCACCGTGGTCAAGCAGATCATGGAATTCGGTGAAGTCCGACGCGGCCGGCTCGGCGTGGTGGGGCAGAACCTCACCAATGAGCTGGCCGAAGCGATGGGGCTGGATGTGACCCAGGGCGTGCTGATTGCGCAGGTGGTGGAAGACTCCCCCGCCGACCAGGCCGGTATCAAGGAACGTGACGTGATCACCGGCATCAACGGCAATGACATCAAGGACTTCTCGGAACTGGCCAATGCCATCGGGCTGCGGTCGCCCGGGGAAAAGGTGCGCATCAAGCTGTTGCGCGACGGCGAGACCCGAAACGTCACCGCCACCCTGAGCAAGGCCGACGACAGCCAGGCCAGCGCCAGTAGTGAGGACAGCGGCTTTCCGGCTCTGGAAGGCGCGAAGATTGGCGCCATCCCGGAGGACCACGACCTGGCCGGCGAGATAGAAGGCGTGGCCGTTCTCGACATCGCACGTGGCAGCCCGGCGGCCTCCTCCGGCCTGCGCCCGGGCGATATCATCACCTCGGTCAACCGCCGGCCAGTGGATTCCCTCGAGGCCTTCCGCGAGCTCGTCAACCGCGACGCACAGCAGCTGCTGTTGCACGTGCGCCGGGGCAACGGAGCGCTGTTCCTGCTCGTTCGCTAGGTCATCAGTACCCGACCGCCGACCCGGCTCCGGCCGGGTCGGCATTTGCCCCGCCGGGGCGGCTCCGGTCTATACTCGGCGCATCGTTTACAGTCCTGCGGTCATGGCGTCGTTCGACATCTATCAATTCGAGGATCGGCTCACCGAGCTGCTGGCGGCCTACGAGAAACTCCAGGCCCGCCATCGTGAGCTCGAGAGTCGTCACCAGGCGCTGCGCGAGCAGACCAGCCAGCGCCTGCGGTCCCTGGCCGAGCGGCTCAAGGCGCTGGAGGCCGAAGCCGAGGCCGAGGTGTCCGACTCATGACATCCGCCTCCCGCGATCAGACCCAGCTCACGGTGCGCATCCTCGGGCGCGATTATCAGGTCGCCTGTCCCGAGGGCGAGCGCGAGGCACTGCTGGCATCCGCCGAATATCTCTCCCGCCGAATGACCACCGTCCAGAAAAAGGGCAAGACCCTCGGGATGGAGCGCATAGCGGTAATGACCGCGCTCAACATGGCGCGGGATCTGCTCGACATGGAACAGCGCCGCAAGCGCGCCCCCGTCGACGACGAGGCCAGCGACCGGCTCTCCCAGCTGCAGCTGCGCATCGAATCCGCGCTTGATGACAACCGCTAGCGGCGAGTAGCATATCGTTCGGCTCTCCTGCCGTGTTCGACGGTTGCCGGGTACCCCTTGAGCCTAAGTATTAAACCCGGGGTCATGAAGCATCGCTGGTGAGCAGGTCCGCCTTGCAGCGGAAAGCCTAAGGCGACGTGGTTGGCCCCACTTGAGCGTTTGTCTCAAGGTCACAGGCCACCGACGGCACAGGCGGGAGATGCCGACTTTTCCAGACAGCCACGATCCCGATGCGCGTCAGCGCCTGCGGCGGTCGTTGCAGGCGGCCAGACGGCGGCTCGAACCACACCAGCGACAGCGGGCCACCGATCGCGCCCTGGCACGGCTGTGCCGCCTGCCCGAGTTCGCTCGCGCCCGATCCATCGCCATCTACCGTGGCATGGGCGCCGAGATCGACCCCGCCCCGCTTGCCGACACCGATCCCCGCCGCCAGTACTTCGCCCCGGTCGTGCGCAACCAGATGCTGGTTTTCCGCCGCTGGCAGGCGCCGATATGGCGCGCCAATCACCTTGGCATTCCGGAGCCTGCGGGTACCGACTACCCGGCGCAGGCCATGGATGTGGTGATCACACCGCTGGTCGGCTTCGACCCGGCCGGCAACCGGCTGGGAATGGGCGGCGGCTTCTATGACCGCAGCTTCGCCTTTCTGCGGCACCGCCGCTGGCGCAAGCCGCGGTTGATCGGCCTGGCCTTCGATGTGCAGCGGGTCGATGCCCTGACCGCCGCCGAGTGGGACGTGCCGCTGGACGCCATCGTCACCGAATCCGGGGTAATCCGGCCGCGGTAGAATCGGCCGCCGAGTTCTCAAGGAGTTTCCATCCATGCGCTACTGGTTGATGAAGTCCGAGCCCGAGGAATTCAGTCTCGAGGACCTGCGCAACCGCCCCGAACAGACCGAACCCTGGGACGGCGTGCGCAACTACCAGGCCCGCAACTTCATGCGAGACGACATGAAAAAGGGCGACAAGGTCTTCTTCTACCACTCCAACTGCACCGAACCGGGGATTGTCGGCATCGCCACCATCGCCCGCGAGGCCTACCCCGACCCCACCGCGTTCGACCCGGACGACAGCCACTACGACCCGAAGTCCGATCCCGACAACCCGCGCTGGTACCACGTGGACGTGCGATTCGAGCGGGCCCTCAAGCGCACGATCAGCCTCAAGGAGCTCAAGGACCACCCGGAAGCGTTGGGCGGATTGGCGCTGATACGCCGCGGCAATCGGTTATCGGTGATGCCAGTGGACGAGACCCACTGGCGCTACATCCTGTCGCTGGAATAAGCGCCCGCGCGCCAGATCAATCGCCGGCCAGGAAGAAGCCGTAGGCCGGATTGTCGCTCTCTTCCTCGTACTCGTAGCCCAGTTCATCCAGGGATGCGCGACAGGCATCGCGCTCGTCCGATGGTACCTGCATGGCGGCCAGTACCTGACCGTAGGCGTGACCGTGGTTGCGGTAATGAAACAGGGAGATGTTCCAGCGATCCCCGACGTTGTCGAGGAAGTTCAGCAGGGCCCCCGGACGTTCCGGAAACTCGAACCGGAACAGCATTTCATCCGCCACGCCGGACGTCCGCCCGCCAACCATGTAGCGTACATGCAGCTTGGCCATTTCGTTGGCGCTGAGGTCGGTTACCGCGTAACCCTCGGCTTCCAGTAACTGAATGATCCGGTCGCGTTCGGCCGGACCGTCGGTGAGCTTGACGCCGGCGAAGATGTGCGCCTCGCCCGGTCCCGAGTAACGGTAGTTGAATTCGGTGATACCACGCACCCCGAGCGCTTGGCAGAAGGCGCGAAACGCGCCGGGGCGCTCCGGGATGGTGACCGCCAGCAACGCCTCACGGTGTTCGCCCAGTTCAGCCCGTTCGGCGATGTAGCGCAGGCGATCGAAGTTGACATTGGCACCACTCAGGACCGCTGCCAGCGACTGACCGCTGACGCCGGTCTCGGCCACGTATTTCTTCAGGCCGGCCAGGGCCAGGCCGCCGGCCGGTTCGGCCAGGGCGCGGGTATCCTCGAAAATATCGCGCACCGCGGCCGAGATCTCGTCGGCGGACACGGTGATCATGGCGTCAACACAGCGCTGCGCCACGCGAAAGGGCTCTTCCCCGGCGCAGCGCACTGCCGCGCCGTCGGCGAACAGGCCAACGTGGTCCAGGGTGATGCGCTCGCCGGCTTCCAGCGCGCGGGTCATGCTGGGCGCGTCATCGGGTTCCACCCCGATCACCCGGATATCCGGCCGCACGCTTTTCACGTAGGCGCTGACCCCGGCGATCAGGCCGCCGCCGCCCACGCAGCAGAAGATGGCGTGGAGGTCATCCGGATGCTGTTGCAGGATCTCCATGCCGATGGTGCCCTGGCCGGCGATGACCTCGGGATCATCGTAAGGATGCACGTAGGTCAGCGAGTCGCGAACGGCCAGCTCATTGGCATGCGCCGCGGCCTCGTCGAAGCTGTCGCCGTGGAGGATGATCTCCCCGCCGAACGAGCGCACCGCCGCGACCTTGATCGACGGCGTGGTCCGCGGCATGACGATCACCGCGCGGATGCCCAGCTTCTGCCCGGACAGCGCCACCCCCTGGGCGTGGTTACCGGCCGACGCGCAGATCACGCCGCGGGCGCGCTGCTCGTCGCTCAGGCCCGCAATCTTGTTATAGGCCCCGCGCAGCTTGAAGGAGTGCACCGGCTGCAGGTCCTCGCGCTTGAGCAAAACGTTGTTGCCCAGCCGGTCGGACAACTGGACGGCACGCTCCAGCGGCGTCTCGACGGCCACGTCATACACCCGGGCCGCGGCGATGCGCCGCAGATACTCGGCGTCACCCACGTCCACGGCCTGGGCTTCGGGACGGACGGAATCGGCGGTCAGGTCGGTTACCATGTCAGGGCGTAATTGAGCGCGAAGGCTATCGTAACAGGCAGGCCCGACGGACAGTGTGGGCAGGCTGGCAGGCCATCCAGTATCATGCCGCGCTGGTCCTGATTCACGATCTGGTATGCCCGAAACAATCGCGTTCATCGGCGGTGGCAACATGGCAACAAGCCTGATCGGCGGGCTATTGGCCAGCGGTCACCCACCCGCTGACGTGGCGGTGATCGAGCCGGATGCGGACAAGCGCGCGGCACTGACCAAACGCTTCGATGTCCGGGCCGCGGCGGCGCCGGCGGAATTGTTGCCGCAGGCCAGCATCTGGGTCCTGGCGGTCAAGCCGCAGATCGTGGCCACCGTGGTCGGCGAGCTGGCTTCTCTGGCCGGACAGGTGCGGCCGCTGGTGATTTCCATTGCCGCCGGGGTACCGCTGGCGGCGCTCGCCCGGTGGCTGGACGCCGACCTGCCCCTGGTCCGCAGCATGCCCAACACCCCGGCGCTGATCGGGGCCGGCATCACCGCCCTGTTCGCCGGTGAATACGTCAATGACGACCAGCGCGAGGCCGCCGAAACCGTACTGGCCGGCGCCGGCGAAACGCTGTGGGTGAACCGCGAGGACGATCTCGACGCGGTCACCGCCACCTCCGGCAGCGGTCCGGCCTACTTCTTCGCCTTCATGGAGGCGATGCAGGCGGCCGCCGAGGAACTCGGCCTGGACCGGGACACCGCCGCCCGCTTGGTGCGACAGACCGCCCTGGGTGCCGCCCGCATGGCGGTGGAATCGGGCGATTCTCCCACCACCCTGCGAACCAACGTCACCTCTCCCGGCGGCACCACCGAGCGGGCGCTGACCATTCTCGACGAAGGCGGTTTCGATCTGCTCGTGGCGGAGGCCATGCGGGCCGCCGCCGGCCGCTCGCGCGAGCTGGCCGCGCAAATCGCCGACCAATAGCAAAGGGAGCCCCATGGCCGACGGCAATGCCAACAATGCCCTGATGTTCCTGGTGGACACGCTGTTCGCGCTGTACATCATCGTGCTGCTGCTGAGGATGCTGCTGCAGATCGCGCGCGCCGATTTCCACAATCCGATCTCGCAGTTCGTGTGGCAGGTCACAAATCCCCCGGTCGGCGTGCTGGCTCGGGTGATTCCGCGCTGGCGCAACATCGATCTGGCGGCGCTGGTCCTGGCGGTGCTGCTGTGCGCCATCAACATCCAGGTGGATATCTGGCTGTATCCGGAGGCGATTGCCGCGCAGCCGGTCGCAATCGCCTGGTGGGCGCTGCTCAAGACCATGGTCATGGTGTGCAACCTGTTCACTTTCACCATTCTGATCCAGGCCCTGGCCAGCTGGCTGACGCCGGGGCATCACACGCCGGCCACGGCAGTGCTGTGGAGCGTAAACGAGCCGCTGCTGCGGCCGGTGCGCCAGTATGTGCCGCCGATCGGCGGCCTCGACATCTCGCCGCTGGTGGTGATCATCGGGCTGCAGGTGATCAGCCGGCTGCTGCCGCTGCCGGGTCTGTTCCGGTAAACCACCGCATGGCACGCGCCCGATCCGCCAATTCCGTCGGCATTGTCACGCCGCAGTCGCTGCAGGTGGTGGAGCCGCTGCCGCTGGATTGCGGCAAGACCCTCGGCCCCTACGAACTGGTTTACGAGACCTACGGCAAACTCAACGCAGCTCGCAGCAACGCCATCCTCGTGTGCCATGCGCTATCCGGCAATCACCATGCCGCGGGTTACCACGGCCAGGACGATGACAAGCCCGGCTGGTGGGACAAGTGCATCGGTCCCGGCAAGCCCTTCGATACCAACCGCTTCTTCGTGGTCTGTCCAGCTAATCTGGGCGGTTACCAGGGTTCGACCGGCCCGGGCGATCACAACCCGGCCACCGGGCGGCCCTACGGCCCCGACTTCCCGGTGGTGACGGTAGCCGACTGGGTGCGCTCGCAACGGCTGCTGCAGCAACACCTAGGCATCGAGTGCTGGGCCGCGGTGGCCGGTGGCAGCCTCGGCGCGATGCAGGTGATGCAGTGGTCGATCGACTATCCCGACGCCCTGCGCCACGCCCTGGTGATTGCGGCGGCGCCGCGACTATCGGCCCAGAACATCGCCTTCAACGAAATCGCGCGACAGGCCATCGTCACCGATCCGGAGTTCCACGGCGGCCGTTACTACGAACACGGCGTCGTACCGCGACGCGGTCTGATGCTGGCCCGCATGCTCGGCCACATCACCTATCTTTCCGACGAGGCCATGCGCGCGAAATTCGGACGCGATCTGCGCGGCGGCCGGATCAACTACGGGTTCGATGTCGAATTCCAGGTGGAATCCTATCTGCGCTATCAGGGCCAGTCCTTCGTGGACCGCTTCGATGCCAACACCTATTTGCTGATGACCAAGGCCCTGGACTACTTCGACCCGGCCGCCCGGGCCGACGGCAAGCTGGCCCAGGCCTTCGCCCCGGCGCTGGCCCGCTTTCTGGTGATTTCCTTCACCTCGGACTGGCGTTTTTCGCCGGCGCGGTCGCGGGAGATCGTGGATGCCCTGGTCGATGCCGGCAAGCACGTCAGTTACGCCGAGATCACATCCGATGTCGGCCACGACGACTTCCTGCTGACCATGCCCCATTACATTCGCACGCTCAACGGGTACCTCGACCGGGTGGCCGAGGAGGCCGGCGTATGAGTACCGATCCAGCCGTATCGGAAACCGGCGAGCTGCGCGCCGACCTGGACATCATCAGCCGCTGGATCGAGCCGGGCGCGCGGGTGCTCGACCTGGGTTGCGGGGACGGCACCCTGCTGGCGCGGCTGATGGCCACGCAGGGCGTGACCGGATACGGGCTCGAGATCAACCCGGATAACGTCATCGCCTCCGTAGCGGCGGGCGTCAACGTCCTGCAGCTGGACCTGGACGACGGCCTGTCCCAGTTCGAAGACGACAGCTTTGACGTGGTGCTGATGACCGCGGCGCTGCAGGAAGTGCGGCGCCCCGACCTGCTGCTGGCGGAAATGCTGCGCATCGGCCGCGAGAGCGTGGTGACCTTTCCCAATTTCGGCCACTGGAAGCCGCGCCTGTCGATCGCGCTGCGCGGGGTGATGCCGGTATCCCGGGCCATGCCGGACGAGTGGTACGACACCCCCAATATTCATCTTTGCACAGTGCGGGACTTCGAGCGACTGTGCCGCATGCTTGGCATCAACATAACGCGGCGTCACATGGTCAATCACGCCCACCGCAGCACCTGGGGCATGCGTCTGCTGCCCAACCTGCTGGGGGAAATCGCGCTCTACCGGCTGCGACGGTAGTAACGCGGACCACACGCCGGCGCCCAACGCCCGTCAGGTGGCGTCGCCCTGAACCGTCAGCTTGGCCTGAATGAATTCCCGGTGCGGCAGGTGCAGCAATTCGGCCAGATGCCGCAGCAGGTGCTCCTCATGCGCGTCCAGATGGGCGTCGGCATAGGCCACGCGCCAGAGCATCTCCAGCACCCGGCGCTTGTCGGCCAGGCCCATGCCGTCGTTGAGCACCTGGATGAACCGGTGCAGGGAGATCGCCTCCTGCTGCGCCGGCCGCGCCGCTTGCAGCAACTCGGTGACTTCGTCGTCGGTCAGATGAAAGGTCTCGCGCAGCAGCCGCCGAATCTCGTCCTGTTCACGGGGATCGTGGTCGTGATCGGCGTGTTCCATTTCCAGCAGCAATACTGCGGCGGCCAGTTCGCGGGTGTGCTCGGGGTTGGTATCGCGGCTGGCGGGATCGGCCAGCGTGGTCTTGAGTTGTTCCAGCAGATTCACGTCTAGGGTTTCCTTTCCGGGCTGTCGCTCAGGTAGATGTCGCCGAACCAGGCGCGACCGCGGCCGCCGTGGTTGTCGCAGTCCACCATCAGAGCAATGCCGTCGATGTGGTCGGTATCGCGATCGAAGTGGCGGCGGAAATCGGCCCGGACATCGCGTACTTCGTGCTGCCAGCCGCCGGCCCCGCTTTCGACCACGACCATCATGGCCTGTTCCTTGAACGGGTTTGGCCAGGCGACGCCGACCGGTTGCCGGCTGGCCCAGACGTAGTTGATGGCGCGGGTCCGCCAGATGCGCCAGCCACCGTCGATTACCGCGTACACGCGGGCGGGGAAATCATCCCCGGCCCGGGTGCGCTCATCCAGATCGGCGTAAACCCCGTCGACGCGCCAGGACCAGTGCAGATACGGCGTCCGCTCCAGGTCGATGCGCTGTTCGGTGCCGAATACGGAGGCGCCATCGTCGCATTGCCCGCGCAATACCCGGCGCCCGTCCTTTTCCACTAGCTGATAGTCGCTAGCCGGAATATCATCGAAACCGCGCGTCTGCCAGTCGTCGACATTACCCTGCGAGAAAAGGCCGAGATCGGTGCGCTCCGCCGCCGCCGGCCCGACCGCCAGGGCCACCAGCACAGGAATCAGCCAACGCATGCCATTCATCCCGCACCCGCCTGAAGAAAGTCGACCACGATCCGCTTGAGTTCGCCCAGTCGACCGTGGAAAAAGTGCCCGGCCTCGGGCATCCAGTGCATCTGTGGCGGTGTCATCAACCCGGTCAGCGCCGCACGTGCAGCCTCCGGATCGGCGATCTCGTCCGCACTACCGTGCACCGCCAGCCAGGGGCAATCCGGGGTTGGCAGTTCTTCCTCGAAATAGCCGGCCGGCAGGCCGACCGTGACCAGCGCGGCGGCACCGTCGGCGGCGGCAACCCGCAACGCCGTGGCCGCGCCAAAGGAGAATCCCATCAGCACGATTGGCAACCCGCCGGATGCCTCCCGGGCATGGGCGATGGCTGCCCGGCAATCGTCCTGTTCGCCAACGCCGTGGTCGTGTTCGCCCTGGCTGTCGCCCACACCGCGAAAATCGAATCGCAGCGCATCGAATCCGGCCGCCCGGGCGGCCCGCCCCAGGGTGGTGACCACCTTGTTCTGGCGCGTGCCGCCATGCAGCGGGTGGGGGTGACAGATAACTGCGATGCCTTGCGACGCCTCGTCAGCGGTTTCGATAGTCGCGGCCAGATTTCCCGCCGGCCCCGGCAAGCTGACCTCCCGGCGCTGATTGCGGTCGGGCCAGGCCATCAGTCAGGCGTCGGGCTGATCGGCGGCATCCGCATTCTCGGCGTCTTCCGTTTCATCCGGCCGCGTCGTCTGCGAACGGCGCGGGGCGTAGTAGACGATGGTATCGCCCGCCGACGGGCGGTGGCCGTTCCGGTAGGCCGGTCGGAACAGCAGGATACCGTCCTGGTAGAGCACCGCGATCACGAAGGCTTCCGGCGGCAGATCGCGCCGGAAATCCTCGTAGCCATAGGTGTCGGTCAGCTTGGCCTTGAAGAACTGCCAGTTCTGGAAGTGCCGGCGCCACAGCTCCTCGTACTGGGCGTTCTCGTGAAACGCCGGCCGGCCCCGCAGCGGCTGGGCCACCAGCTTGGCCTCGTTGCTCTGGTCGGCGGCGTACATCGGCAGCTGGAACACTCGGTCGTGTTCCAGGTTCTTCGAGAATGCATTGCACACCAGCGCGTTGTAGGCATCATTGCTGGTGGCCGCAAGCAGACAGGCGATTTCGTTCAACTCCAGGGACTGCTGGATCTGATCCGACAGCACTTCGCCGTAAAGCACCCGCACGCCGGCCAGCCGGGCCTGACGAAGCCGGTGCCAGCTGGAATCCACCAGCAGGGTCGATACGTTCAGCTCGTTGGTCAGCGCCCGGGCCAGAACCGTGGTCCAGGGCGAGGCGCCGACGATCAGCACCCCGTGGGGGTCGGCGGACAATCGCAGCCAGCGGGACAGCCGGCCGAGAGTGAAACCGTGCAGGATCACGGTGGAGAACACCACCGCGAAGATCAGCGGCAGTAGCAACTCGGCCCCGTCGTAGCCGGCCTCGACCATGAACGGCCCGAACACACCGGCCACCGCCGCTGCCACGATGCCGCGCGGGGCGATCCAGGCCAGCAGCACCCGATCGCGCCAGTCCATGCCGGAGAACATGGTGGATAGCAGCACGGCTGCCGGTCGTACCACGAACATCACCGCCAGCACCAGGGCGGCGGCGTGCCAGTCCAGATGCGACAGCACCTGGGGATCGAGATCGGCCGTGAGCACGACGAACACCACGGCCACCATCAGGATGGTGATGTATTCCTTGAACCGCCGCAGTTCGACCATGCCGGCGATCTGCATGTTGCCCATCACCATGCCCATGACCGTGACCGCCAGCAGGCCGGCCTCGGCAAACACCATGTTGGCGAGGGTGTAGATCACCAGCACCAGCGCGAAGGTAGCCGGTGCCTTGAGGTATTCCGGCACAAGCGTGCGATTGAACGCCCAGCCCAGCGCATAGCCGGTGCCGGCGCCCATGACCAGCGACACCAGCAGGGCCCAACCCAGATCGACGAATACCTGGGCGCCGTTGCTGGTGTCGCCGGTGACCACGAAATACTGGAACACCAGCACGGCCAGAAGCGCGCCGATGGGGTCGTTGATGATGCCTTCCCACTTCAGGTACGACGCCGTGCGCCGGTTCAGGCCGGCCTGACGCAACATGGGAATGATCACGGTGGGCCCGGTAACAATCAGGATCGCCCCGAATACCAGTGATACCGGCAGCGACAGACCACCGATGAAATAGGCCGCCGTGCTGGCGAACGTCCAGGTAAGGGCTGCGCCCACGGTGATCAGCCGTTTCACCCCGGCCGCGGCTTCGCGGAATTCGTGCCAGTGCAGGCTCAGCCCGCCCTCGAACAGGATCACGGCCACCGCCAGCCCGACCACCGGCCGCAGGATGTCCCCGAAGTCCGCGCTGGGATCCACCAGCCCCAGCACCGGCCCGGCAAGCACGCCGGACACCAGAAACAGCACGATGGCGGGCATGCGCAGCCACCACGCCGCCCACTGAGAGAACACGCCCAGAAAGACGATCAGAACCAGGGTATGGCCGAGCTGATGTTCCATCGATGATCTCGATTGACGGCGCGGATGCGGCCGTTGGGTAAGGCCGCGCTAGATCGAATCCCAGCTATTGCGGGAACGCCTACGGAACAGCGGCAGCACCAGTCCCAGCAGTACACCTGCCAGGAGAATGATGGCACCCACCTTCATGCCGTCACGCCGGCTCTGCAGGGCCTGATTCTCGTGGCGCAGGCGTTCGACCTCGCTCTCCATCGACAGGATCTGCTCGCGAAACTCCTGGTTCTCGCGATTGATCCGGATGGCGTTGGAAGACGCTTCCTTGATCTGACTCAGCTCCTGCTTGAGCGACTTATTCTCGGCGACCAGCTCTTTCTTCAACGCGCCGAGTTCGGAGGACCCCTCCAGGGCCTCGGACAACTCATCCCGCAGCGAGGCATTGCTCTGCTCCAGTTCCGCCACCCGCTCGCGCATCTCCGCAAGCTGGGTGCGGGCGGCCGGCTCGTTCGACAGAAAACGGCTCAGCACCCAGCCATCCGACCCGCCTTCCGTGCGGACATGGGTCCAGCCGTCGCCGGTCTCGATCACGGTCACCGGTTCACCGGCGTCTAGCAGCTGGGTAATGCGGTAGTCGTTGCCCGGACCGCGCCGCAAATTGATGGAGAGTTCGTCGCTGACATAGCGATCCGCCGCCGAGGCGGCGGTGACTACCAAAACCAGCAAGACGGCAAGAGATACGCGCGACGACATAAGCCCCATAGCCCACCAGACAGCCAAACGAAAAAGGCGCGAGATTGTAGCAAGTCACCGCAAGCTGCGAGGCCTACCGGGGCCATTGCCTGCCCCGGGGCCCGCAGCTCGGTGCCGACCGCGATCCGACAATGCGTCTTGCCAGAGGTTCAGCGCGCCGCTAACCTCGATACTCAAGTTAATAGAATAGTTGCCGGTGCATGACCGGCCCGAGGGGGAGGGGAACACCATGTGGAAACGGTTAGTGGCTATCGGGGCGGTCTGTCTCGGCGCATCCGGCGGCGCGGCCGCCGAGTTCGATTACGGCACCAATGCCTCGCTGTATTTGAGCTTCGGCTTCGACGGCCCCGCCAACACCGACGCCGCCGGCCTCAAGTACGGGCTGCGCCTGGACCACGACTGGCGGGTGGCGCAACAGGGGCGGGATGCCGCGCTGGTGGAATGGCAGCTGGACGATAACGGCTTCGACCACATCCGGCTGGGCGGTGCGCCGATCGTCTCGCGCGAGTTGATTCTGCGGCAGGATGAGGGATCCGGCGGCGTGGTCGACTACCTCAAGAACAACATCGGCACCGTTGCGCTGGCAGCCAGCGGCGCGGTTCTGCTGTTCCTCGTGGTTGACGGCGCCATCGATGAAGGCGATCGGGAACCCGGCGGTGCCGGCGCCCCCGCCAACGACATCGACTGCGACGGCCCGGACCGCCCGCCGGCCTGCCAGGGCCCCTGATTCCGGGCGGGCCGCCGCCACACACCTGCCGGTCCGCCGCCCTCCACTACCGACGGGATGCCGACGGCATGGACGAACTGATCGACATCGGCGCCAATCTGGCGCACGAGAGTTTTGACGCTGACCTGGACGCGGTAATAGAGCGCGCCCGCGAGGCAGGCGTGTCGCAAATAGTGGTCACCGGCTCGGATGCGGTCAGCAATGACCGTGCCGCCGAGCTGGCGGGCGCCTACCCGGGTCGGCTCCATGCCACCGCCGGGCTGCATCCGCACCATGCCGATCAGGCCGACTCCGATCTGTATGCGCAGATCACCGCAGCCGCACGCGACGGCCGGATCGTGGCAGTGGGCGAAACCGGGCTGGATTTCTTCCGTGACCTGTGCCCGCGAGCCACCCAGGAACGCGTGTTTTCTCGACAGCTCGAGATCGCGGCGGCCACCGGTCTGCCCGTTTTTCTTCATCAGCGGGACGCTCATGACCGCTTCATTTCGGTGCTGCGGGAACACCGCGACGCGCTGGGCGATTGCGTGGTGCACTGCTTCACCGCCGACCGCCGCGCTCTGTTCGAATGTCTCGACCTGGACTGCCATATCGGCATTACCGGCTGGATCTGCGATGAGCGCCGCGGCCATCATCTGCTGGACATCGTCGATAGCGTGCCCGCCGAGCGGCTGATGATCGAGACCGACGCCCCCTACCTGATGCCCCGCAGCATTCGCCCGAGACCACGAACACGACGCAATGAGCCCATGCATCTCCCCCACGTGCTCGCGCGGCTGGCCGAGGCACGGGGCGTTACCCCCGAGGCGCTTGCCCGCAGCACTACGGCAACCGCGCGTGCATTCTTCAGGCTGGGCGACGCCGTGGCTGAACGCAGGGCCTCCTGAACGGCCACGCCCCGTTTCGGGGCAGACACGAAATTTTCAATTGTCTCCGATCACGATTGCCGATAAAGTCGGGATGCTCGCGCAAATAATATAGTGGAGGACTCATGGGGAATTGGACACTGGTAAAAGGAATCGCGGCGGTTGCTTGTTCGGGGGCCTTGATGGGTTTGCCGGCAACCAGTGCACTGGCCGACGACCACTCGGGGGGCAACGGCGCCTACTGGACCAACCCGGACGGTGAAGTCTGGGTGAATGCGGACGGGGAATGCTGGTATACGCCGAACGCGCCCAAGGAAGAGCCGCGCGAAGAATGCGGCGACAAGGTGGCGCAGGCCGAACCCGAACCGAAGGATTCCGACGGCGACGGCGTGATCGACGCCAACGATGAATGCCCGGGAACACCGGCGGGCACGGAAGTGGATTCCGTCGGCTGTCCGCTGGAAAAGGACGCCCCGATCGTGCTGAAGGGCGTGAAGTTCGAGTTTGATTCCGCCACGCTCACAGCAGGCGCAGAAGACCGACTCGATAACGTGGTCAATGCGCTCCAGTCGGCACAGGACATCGATGTCCGCATCGAGGGCCACACCGACAGCATCGGCTCCAACGAGTACAACCTCGAGTTGTCGCAGGACCGGGCCGATTCGGTGAAGGCCTACCTGGTGGAAAACGGCATTGCTGCCAGCCGCATGGTGACCCGCGGCTTTGGTGAGACGCGCCCGGTGGCGCCGAACACCCAGCCGGACGGCAGCGACAATCCGGCCGGTCGTGCCGAGAACCGCCGCGTGGAACTGCACGTCATCGACGAGTAGTCCATCACCGGTGGGTTGATCAGGCCCGGTCCGCATCTCGCGGGCCGGGCCTTTTTATTATCAGAGCAACCGCCAGCGAACTCGGCCGGTAATCAGTCCGTCACGGCCCCCCGGCTGGCGGTGGATACCAGCCGCGCATACTTGGCCAGCACGCCACGGGTCACCCGCGGTGCCGGTGCCTGCCAGGCCGCGCGACGGCGCTCGAACTCGGCATCGTCGACCTCGAGCCGAAGCAGCCGGCGCTCGGCGTCGATGGTGATGGTGTCGCCCTCCTCGACCAGCGCGATACCGCCGCCCACGGCGGCTTCCGGCGCCACGTGGCCCACTACCATGCCGTAGGTGCCGCCGGAAAAGCGGCCGTCCGTGATCAGGCCGACCTTGTCGCCAAGACCGCGGCCGATAAGGGCCGAGGTGGGCGACAGCATTTCCCGCATACCCGGTCCGCCTTTCGGCCCTTCGTAGCGAATCACCACCACGTCGCCGGCCCGGATGCGATCCTCCAGGATGGCGCCCATGGCTTCTTCCTCGGAATCAAACACCCGCGCCGGGCCGGTGATCGCGGCCTTCTTCAGGCCGGTGATCTTGGCCACGGCACCTTCCTCGGCCAGGTTGCCCTTCAGAATGGCGAGGTGGCCGGCCGCATAGACCGGGTCGTTCATCGGCCGGATCACGCCCTGCCCGGCCGGCGGCTCGTTCGGCACCTCGGCCAGTACCTCGGCCAGGGTCGCGCCGGTGATGGTCCGGCACTCCCCGTGCAGTAAGCCGGCATTGAGCAGCATCTTCATCACCTGCGGCACGCCGCCCGCGGCGTGCAGGTCCACGGTGAGGTAGCGGCCCGACGGTTTAAGATCGCACAACACCGGCACGCGACCCCGGATGCGCTCGAAATCGTCGATGTTCAGCTCGACTTCCGCCGCGTAGGCGATCGCCAGCAGGTGCAGCACCGCATTGGTGGAACCGCCCAGCGCCATGATGACCGCGATGGCATTCTCGAACGCCTCGCGGGTGAGCAGGTCGCGAGGCCGGATATCCTGTTCGATTGCCTGGACCAGGGCGCGGGCCGAGGCGGCGGCACTTTCGCCCTTCTCGTCGTCCTCCGCCGCCATGGTGGAAGAATACGGCAGGCTCATGCCCATGGTCTCGAACGCGCTGGACATGGTGTTGGCCGTATACATGCCGCCACAGGAGCCGGCGCCCGGGCAGGCATTGCACTCCACCGCCCGCAGCCGCTCGTTGTCGATGGTGCCGGCCGAGAACTGGCCGACCGCCTCGAAGATCGACACCAGGTTCAGATCCTCGCCATCCAGCTTGCCCGGCTTGATGGTGCCGCCATAGACGAAGATCGCGGGAATGTTCATGCGGGCCATGGCGATCATGGCGCCCGGCATATTCTTGTCGCAGCCGCCCAGGGCCACCACGCCATCCATGCTCTCGGCCTGGCAGGCGGTCTCGATGGAATCGGCGATCACCTCGCGCGATACCAGCGAGTACTTCATACCCGGGGTGCCCATGGAAATGCCGTCGGACACGGTAATGGTGCCAAATGTCTGGGCCTTGGCCCCGCCGGTTTCCAGGGCATCCACGGTGCGATCGGTCAGCGCATTGAGCCCGACATTGCAGGGGGTGATGGTCGAGTAGCCGTTGGCCACCCCGACGATCGGCTTGTCGAAGTCGGCGTCGGAATAGCCCATTGCGCGCAGCATGCCGCGGTTGGGCGCGCGCGCCAGCCCCTGCGTGATCACGCTGCTGCGGCGCTTGCGCTCGTCACTCTGGCCCATTTGGAAACTCCCGGTGGCATGGAGAAAGCGCGGTATTATGCCCGCTTCATGAGCGCCCACAAAAAAGGGGCGCCCACTTCGGGCACCCCGTCATGCAGGCACGAGACCGACCGTGGTCAGCCCGGCTGCCGGGTCACGCGCAGGTAGGGCTTGAGTTCCTTCCAGCCATCCGGAAAGTGCTCGCGAGCCTCGTCGTCCGACAGCGTGGGCAGGATGATTACGTCTTCGCCAACCTGCCAGTTCACCGGCGTGGCCACCTTGTGGCCGTCGGTCAGCTGGATCGAATCGACCACCCGCAGGATTTCCGCGAAGTTGCGGCCGGCGCTCTTCGGGTAAGTCATGGTCATGCGAACCTTCTTGTTGGGGTCGATGACGAACACCGACCGCACCGTGGAGGTGTCGCCCGCCCCCGGGTGAATCATGTCGTAGAGCTCGGAGACCTTGCGATCCGGATCGGCGATGATCGGGAAGTTCACCGCGCTGCCCTGGGTTTCCTCGATGTCACCCGACCAGGCGCGATGGTCCTTCACCGAGTCCACCGACAGCACGATGGCCTTGGCGTTGCGCTTGTCGAACTCGGCCTTCAGGCGCGCCGTCTCGCCAAGCTCGGTGGTGCAGACCGGCGTGAAATCGGCGGGGTGAGAATAGAAAACCACCCAGGAATCCCCGATCCAGTCGTGAAAACGGATGCGGCCTTCGGTGGTATCGGCTTCGAAATCCGGCGCGGTGTCGCCAAGTCGCAGTGCCATGGGATTACTCCATCGGTTGTATGTTGCTGCCCGGAACGTCGGTTTAAGGGCATGTGCCGGGCTTTTCAACCAATTTCATGGTTATATCTTTAGTGACAAAGGAACCAGGGCTTCCTACCATCCGCGGCTACCCTTTCAACGGCAACAGGTTTCATCCGTGACCGAAACCCGCGATACGACGGTTTATATCGTCTACGTCACCTGTCCAGCGCCGGCCGTAGCCAACGAAATTTCGCGCACCCTGGTGGATGAACAACTGGCGGCCTGCGTCAATGTCGTACCCGGCCTGCAATCGGTTTACCGCTGGCAGGGTCAGGTAGAGGTGGACGAAGAGCTTCTGCTGCTGATCAAGACCACGGCGGCGCGCTTCGAGTCGCTGAAAGCCCGGGTGCTGACACTGCACCCCGACGAACTCCCCGAGATCCTGGCGGTCCGAGCCGCGGACGGACTGGACGGCTATCTGCAATGGGTCAAGGAGACCACGGAATCCGCATGAAGGTATTCAGAGCCAGCCTAGCGCTGTTTCTACTTACGATCAGCGCCCTCGCATTCGGGCAGTCGGGGCTGCTGCAGAAAAGCAGTCGCGATTTTCTGCCGGTGGATGAGGCCTTCGTGCTCACGGCCGACCGCGCCGACGAGACGCTTACCCTGCACTGGCAGATTGCCGAGGGCTACTACCTCTACCGCCACGCCCTGGTGTTCGAGCCGACCGGCGATGGTGGCGTGCATCTGGGCGAGGCGCGGATACCGGACGGCGATATTCACGAGGATGAATTCTTCGGCGAAGTGGAGACCTACCGCCAGTCCCTGTCGGTAGAAGTCCCGATCAAGGGCGACATCGGCAACAACGCCCGTCTGGCGGTCACCTACCAGGGCTGTGCCGATGCCGGTCTGTGCTATCCGCCGGAAACCCGCGAGATCTCGCTGGCCGGTGGCGAGACTACCGCCACGACCGGGGCCAACCGCGAACCGGTCAGCTTCCGGGCGGAGCAGGACCGGGTGGCCGACCAGCTGACCGGTGACGGCCGTCTGTGGACCCTGGCCACCTTCCTCGGCCTGGGGCTGTTGCTGGCCTTCACGCCCTGCGTGCTGCCGATGATTCCGATTCTGTCGGGCATCATCGTCGGCCAGTCGGGCGCGGTCGGTCCCTGGCGGGGATTGCTGCTGTCATCGGCCTATGTACTGGCCATGGCGGCCGCCTACACGGTTTTCGGCGTGATCGCGGCCCTGAGTGGACTCAACCTACAGGCCGCGCTGCAGTCGCCCTGGGTGGTGGCCCCGTTCGCGCTGGTGTTCGTGGCGCTCTCGCTGGCCATGTTCGGCTTCTACCAGTTGCAGCTGCCGGCCGGGCTGCAGGCGCGACTATCCGCCGTGGGCCGGGATCGCGGCGGCCTCGCCGGCGCCGGGCTCATGGGCTTCGTGTCGGCGCTGATCGTGGGGCCCTGTCTGGCCCCGCCGCTGGCCGGGGCCTTGCTATACATCAGTACCAGCGGTGACGCGCTGCTGGGCGGCCTGGCCCTGTTCTGCCTGGGCCTGGGCATGGGTCTGCCGCTGATCGCGCTCGGCACCCTCGGCGGCGGCCTGCTGCCAAGGGCCGGTCAGTGGATGCAGCAGATCAACGCGCTGTTCGGCGTCATCCTGCTGGGCGTAGCCATCTGGCTGCTGGGGCGCATAGTGCCGGGCCCGGTCGAACTCGTGCTGTGGGCCGCGCTGTTCGCGGGCTACGGGGCGCACCTGGGTGCCTTGGGTGGCGCCACCGGCGCCCACAGCCTGCGCCAGGGCGCCGGCCTGCTGGCAGTGATCTACGCAGGCGTGCTGATCGTCGGCGCCAGCGGTGGCGCGGGCGACCCCCTGCGGCCCCTGGCACCGTTCACCGGCGCCGCGTACACGGCTTCTGCCGCCAATCCTGACGCCAGTCCATTCACGCGCCTTCAGAGCAGCGATGCCCTGCGGCAGGCGATGGATCAGGCTGCCGACGACGGCCGGCCCGCAGTGGTCGATTTCTACGCCGACTGGTGCGTGGAGTGTGTGAACATGGAACACCGGGTGTTCAACCAGCCCGAGGTCGGTAACGCCCTGGACGGGGTGGCGGCACTGCAGCTCGACGTAACCGATTACACCGGCGGACATCGCGCCCTGATGCGGGAATTCGGTGTCGTCGGCCCCCCCACCATCCTGTTCATCGGCGCCGACGGTGAGGAACGCCGTGATTACCGGCTGATCGGCGAAACCGACGCGGCCGGGTTCATCCAGCGCCTGCGCGGCGCGGTCTCGCCGTGACCCGCCGCACCGCCGGCTGGCTGTCCGGCCTGACGCTGCTGCTGGCCGGGAGTGGGTTGTTCGCCTGGCTGGTCATGGCACCACCGCCCGCATTGCCGGACGTCACCATCGCCGATCTCGACGGCGAGCCGAAAACACTGGAAAGCTGGGCCGGGCAGATCCGCGTGGTCAACTTCTGGGCCACCTGGTGCAAGCCCTGCCGCGAGGAAGTACCCATGCTGGTCGCGGCTCAGCGCGACTATGCGGGTCAGGACGTGCAGATCATCGGTCTTGCGGTGGATGACGCCGACACCGCCGCCCGCTTCGCCCGGGATTACGACATCAACTACCCGGTGCTGGCCGACACCAGCGCGGTGATGCGGGTGCAGGACCGGCTGCGCGCCGGTCAGGGCCTGCCGGTGACACTGGTGGTGGATCGCCGCGGGCGCATCGAAGCACGCGCGGTCGGCGAAATCACCCGTGAGGACCTCGACCGGATGCTGGCCCCGTTGCTGAAACAGCCCTGATTCAGGACCCGGCAAGCGCAATCTTGCCTCGAACGGGCGCGATCTGGCGCTAAAGCGGCCGGCTATGTACATCGCCGCCCGGTTGCGGCACAATCAGGCCAACTTCGATCAGGGCGCATGCGTGGCCAAGATTCTCCTGCTCAACGGTCCCAATCTCAACCGCTTGGGACAGCGCGAGCCCGGCCTCTACGGCATGCAAACGCTGGGTAATATCGAGCAACGCCTGCAGCAGCAGGCGACCGAAGCCGGCACCGACTTCGCCTGCTTGCAGTCGAACGCCGAAGCCGCGCTGATCGAGCGCATCCATCAGGGCGCCGAGGAAGGGGTGGACATGATCCTGTTCAACCCGGCGGCATTCACCCACACCAGCGTGGCACTGCGCGACGCGTTGCTGGCCGTGGCTACGCCGTTCATCGAGATTCATCTGTCGAACATCTGGGCGCGGGAAGCGTTCCGACACCACTCCTATTTTTCCGATATTGCCGTCGGCGTGATCAGCGGGCTGGGCGCCCAGGGTTACGATTTGGCCATGCAGGCGGCACTGGCGCGGCTCGCCGCCGACCGCGCCTGATCACAACAACAGGGGGAACCAGCGTGGACATACGCAAGCTCAAGAAGCTCATCGAGCTGGTCGAATCCTCGGGCATTGCCGAGCTCGAGATCAGCGAGGGCGAGGAATCGGTGCGTATCGGCCGTTATCCGCCGGCCGGCAGCATGCCCGCCAGCGCACCACCGGCCGCGCCGCCGGCCGCCACGCCGGAACCGGCCGGCCAGCCCGCCGCGACTGATTCGCCCCCTGCCGATGACACGCCCGAGGGCCATGTCGTGCGCGCCCCGATGGTGGGCACGTTCTACCGGGCCCCCTCACCGGACGCGGACGCCTATGTCGAGGTAGGAGATCGCGTGGCCACCGATCAGACGCTGTGCATCATCGAAGCAATGAAGATGCTCAACCAGATCGAAGCCGATGCAAGCGGCGAGATCACCGCCATCCTGGTCGAAAACGGGCAGCCCGTGGAGTTCGACCAGCCCCTGTTCGTGATCGGCTGAGCGCGCCATGCTGGACAAGGTTCTGATTGCCAACCGCGGCGAAATCGCGCTGCGCATCCTGCGGGCCTGCCGCGAACTGGGCATTGATGTAGTTGCGGCCTACTCCACCGCCGATCGGGAGCAGAAGCACGTGCTGCTGGCCGAGGAAGCCGTGTGTATCGGCCCGGCGCCGGCCGCCCAGAGCTACCTGAACATGGCGGCACTCATGAGCACTGCCGAGGTCACCGGCGCCACCGGCATTCATCCCGGTTACGGGTTTCTGTCCGAGAACGCGGATTTCGCGGAATCGGCCGAGCGCTCGGGCTTCATCTTCATCGGCCCCACCGCCGAAACCATCCGGCTGATGGGCGACAAGACCTCAGCCATCCAGGAAATGCAGACCGCCGGCGTGCCCTGCGTGCCCGGCTCGGGCGGCCCGCTGGGCGATGACGACGCCGAGAACCGCCGGATTGCCAAGGAGGTCGGCTACCCGGTGATCGTCAAGGCCGTGGGTGGCGGTGGCGGCCGGGGCATGCACGTAGTTTACGAACAATCCGCGCTGGCCGGGGCGATCGACATGGCACGGCGGGAGGCGGCCAGCGCGTTCGGCAATCCGCTGGTGTACATGGAGAAATACCTGGAGACCCCGCGGCATATCGAAATCCAGGTGCTGGCCGACCATCACGGCAATGTCATTCATCTGGGCGAACGTGACTGCTCGGTGCAGCGACGTAACCAGAAGGTGATCGAGGAAAGCCCGGCCCCCGGCATCACGCCGGAGGAACGCGAGCGCATCGGTGAGCTATGCGTGGCAGCCTGCCAGCGTATCGGCTATCGCGGGGCGGGCACCTTCGAGTTCCTGTACGAGAACGGCGAATTCCATTTCATCGAGATGAACACCCGCATCCAGGTGGAGCATCCGGTGACCGAGATGGTCACCGGGGTGGATCTGGTGGCCGAACAGCTGCGCATCGCCGACGGCCAGAAACTGCGCTGGTCGCAGAAGGACATCCGCTTCACCGGCCATGCCATCGAATGCCGGATCAACGCCGAGCACCCCGAGACCTTCGTGCCGGCCCCGGGACGGATCGAGAAGTATCACGCCCCCGGCGGTCCCGGCATCCGGGTGGACTCGCACGCCTACGGCGGCTACACCGTGCCGCCGCATTACGACTCCATGATCGGCAAGCTGATCGCCCACGGCGAGAACCGCGCTGCGGCCAGCGCCCGGATGCGCAACGCCCTGACCGAAATGGTGGTGGAGGGCATCCACACCAATATCGCGCTGCATCAGCGCATTCTCGGCGAGCGCGCCCACATCGACGGCGGCGTGCATATTCACTATCTCGAGCAGCTGCTGCGCGGGTCGTGATCGCGTCAGCGCCCGCATGGCTGCAGATCGAGGCCAGCGGGGCCAGCCCGGCCCTGCTGGAGGCGGTCCTGGAAGCGGAAGGTGCGGTTGCCGTCACCGTCAGCGGCTCGGGTGACGAAATGCTGGTGGAAACCACCCCCGGCCAGTCGCCGGCCTGGACGCAGGCGGCCGTCACCGGCCTGTTCCCTGGCGACCGCGATCCCGTCGAGCTCACCACGGCACTGCGCGACGCCCTGGCGCCGCGGTCGATCGACTGCCGCCCCGCGCTGATCGAGGACCGCGACTGGGTACGGGCCTGGATGCAGGATTACCGCCCCATGCGTTTCGGCCGGCGGCTGTGGGTCTGCCCGCACCACGCCGAGGTCGAGGCCGACCCGGATTCGGTGGATCAGGTAGTGATCCGGCTGGACCCCGGCCTGGCATTCGGCACTGGCACCCACCCTACCACCGCGCTGTGCCTGGAGTGGCTGGATGCCCACCCGCCCGCGGGCCGCCGCGTACTCGACTACGGCTGCGGCTCCGGCGTACTGGCCCTGGCCGCCGCGCGGCTCGGCGCCACCGACGTGCAGGCGGTGGATATCGACCCCCAGTCACTCGTCGCCACCGGCGACAACGCAAGCGCCAATGAACTCGAGCAACGGGTCGATGTGGGTCCCGTGGAAGCCGCGATGCCGGCGGATCTGGTGCTGGCCAATATTCTGGCATCGCCCCTGATCGAACTGGCGCCCATACTGGCGTCCCTGGTTCATTCCGGCGGCGACCTGTGCCTGTCCGGCCTGCTCGCCGAGCAGGCCGACGCCGTCCAGGCGGCCTATGCCGCGGACTTCGACTTCGTGGGCGGTGCCGCCCGTGATGGCTGGGTCCGTCTTGACGCCGTCCGACACTGATACACCGCATTCCCATGGCATCGCGACTGCTGCTTTTCTGTTCGATGCTGGCCATGACCGGCACCGCCGCGGCATCACCGGCCGAAGACCTGCGCCGGGATCACGGCCGCTGGCTCGCCGACACCGGGCAGCCGGCGCAGGCGGTAGCCGCCTGGCGCGACGTCGCCACCCCGGCGGCGTCGGCCGCAAGCGCCCTGCTGGCACTAGACCTGACCGGCCGCGCGGGCGAGCATCTCGCCGACGTCGACGACACGGCCACGCGACGGGAAACCCGGACTGCGCTGGCGCGGGCGCAACTCGTCCGTGACCGCCCGGAACAGGTCATCGCCACGCTGGCGGATGCTGATGACCTGTCCCCCGACGAATCGCATCTGCTCGCCCTGGCCATGCTCCGCGCGGACCGGCCAAGGGATGCCATCGACGTGATCTATCGACAACGCGAAGAGCGCGACCTCGCCCCACTGGAGCAATACAACCTGGCGGCCGCCTGGATGGCCATCGGCGCCGACGAGGCCGCCGCCGAAATGCTGGACGAACTCGGCCGCTACGGCGAGGAGGAGGCCGATCGCCGCCTGCTGGCCAATCAGGCCAATCTCGCACTGGGCTACTGGCTGCTGGAACGCGACCGCCCCAGCAGCGCCAGAGACGTGTTCCTGCGCATGGATACCGACACCGCCCTCACCGCCAGGGGCATGCTCGGCCTCGGCTGGGCGCAACTGGGCATGCTCGAACTGCCCCAGGTGAAAACCAGTACCGATGCCCGCAGCTGCCGCCCGGGCAGTGCCCAGCTGTGGAAGGACGACGCCAGCCGCGATCAGGACAAGCGCTGGGAATGCCGGACCCGCAAGTACGACGAGAGTCGGCGCATGGTCAACTTCATTCGCCTGCGCATGGGTGACAGCACCCAGCGGGAACGGGCGCTCGTGGCCTGGCAGACCGCCGCGCGGAAGGGACCCCTCACCGATCCAGTGGTCGCCGAGGCGACCGCGGTCCTGCCCCATGTGCTGGCCGAATCCGGCGATGCCGACAGTGCGGAACGCGCCTACCGCGAGGCAATCGAGACCCTCACGCAGGCCCGGGCCGAACTGACTGCGGACAATGCGTCGCTTCCCGATCCGCTGGCGGCGCGCTTCCAGCGCCAGGAGCAGCGTCTGAAAGACATACGGCAGGACCTGAATGAATACAAGGACCGCGCCGGGCGCCTAGACACCCCGGTTGCGGGACGACAACAGGCGCGGGACCGGCTCGGTCAGGTTCTGGCCAAACTCCAGCGCGGCGGCGACTGGTCGCTGCCGCCACGCTCGCCGAGCGCGGCGGAACGGGGACAACTGCTGCTCGGACTGAATGCGCTAGCCGCCCACGACCAGGCGCTCGCCGACAACAGCGCACGGCGAGCACGGTTGACCGACGCGCTGGACCGGCAGGGAGCCGAGTTGTCGGGACTCACCCGCCGTCTCGCCGACACCGCCGTGACCGCCCGCCAGACCCAGCGAGAGGCTACTGACCGGATGCTGGCCGCCTACCTGCAACAGGCGCAGGCCGGGCTGACCGCGCTGCTGAGCCCCTGAACACCCGCCGGCCATGAGGGCGCTGCAGGGCCGAGTCAGAGTGCTGCTGCTCGCGACTGCCCTCACCGCGGCAGGGCCGGCGGCCGGGCAGGCCGAGCGGCTGCACCGGGCCGATGCGCGCTTTCAGGCCGCAACCGACCGGCCGCTTTCCGCGCTGTCACGGTTGCGGGCCCGACAGTCCGACGATGACCCTCTGGCCGCGCGACTCTACGCCGGGGCCGGCCTGACCCTGGCGGCCGGCGCCATCCTGGAGCACTATCGCGACGCGGACGCCGCCCACCTGGCTCTGGCGCGCGCCCGTCTTGCCGTCGGCGACCCGGAAGCCGCGATTGCTGCCCTTACTCGCATGCGGCTGCAGCTGGACCCCGAGGCCGCGCTGGCCCGCGCCCGACTGCTTGCCCGCGCCCATTTGCACCTGGCGCGCGGCGACCCGGCCGCCCTGGCGCTGGCGGGTCAGCGTGAAATCCAGCCATTGCCGCGGCTGGCGCAATACCATCTCGGCCTCGCCTGGCTGCAGACCGACGAACCCGAACGGGGCCTCGGCATCCTGCAGGCACTGGGCACCTACAGCGGCCCTGATCCCGCCGGCAAACTGCTGGCCGACCAGGCCAATGTGCTGCTGGGATTCTGGCTACTGGACCGGGATCGCGGCAGCCAGGCACGCCAGGCCTTTCTCCGCGTGCGTCTGGATCGGCCCCTGAGCCGCAAGGCGATGCTCGGGCTCGGCTGGTCGGAAATCAGCGCCGGCGCCCTTACGCAGTCGATCCTCGAACGCCAGCTACAGGTCTGCCCCCCGGAGGATGCGGAACTCTGGGCCGACGCCGAACCCCTGCACCAGATCAGTCGCCGGAGCTGCCGCCGCCGCGAATTCGAGGACGACCAGCGGCTGATGGATTCGGCCGAGCTGCAGGCCACGGAATCCTCGCAGTACCGGCGCGCGGCGGTGGCCTGGCAGGCGGCCATCCGCGGCGGTGATGCCGCCGATCCTGTGGTTGCCGAAGCCCTCGCCGCCCTGCCCCATGCGTTATGGCGGGCGGGCGATCCCGCCGGCGCCGAACAAGCCTTTCAGGGTGCCATCGGCCGACTGAAAACCGCGGCGGCCAAAGCGGCGAGTGCCGCAAAGCCCGGCCGGCCTACCGCCACCCGACGCGCCCTGGCCGCAATCACGAACAATCTGCGTACGATGCATCAGCACCTGAGCGTCCGTGTCGTCCGCCTGTCGGAACAACTGGCGGGCCACGCCGACTCGGCGCCGGCGCAGGAGCTGGCGGCGGGGCTGCTCGCATGGCGCGCCGATGCCGGCGGTACACCGGCCGCTTTCCTGCCCCCACGCGGGCGCATGATCATGGGAATGCCACCCGCCCGGACCGCCCCGCCACCAATCAATATCGCCCCGAACGAGGCACGCCTGCAGCGCCTGGCGCAGCAGGTACGGTCGCTGGCGGCCCGTCATGCGGCGCTGGAACAGCGGCTCGCGCGGGCGGTCGAACACCACCAGCAACAGCGCCGCGACATCGTGACCGAGCAACTCAAACGCTATCTTGCCCACGCCCGCCAGGGGCTGGCCGCACTCTACCGGGCGGGCAATCCCGAGACGCCATGACAGTTTCGGCAACGGTTGTCTATACTCGGGACTCACGCGGCGACGGCTCAAGACTTCCACCGAGTTCGCCGATGACTTCAAGCGAAGAGTCCCGCAAAGCGCCTTTATGAATCTGCCTGCCCGCCCGTTCATCGGGGTCATCCTGGCCCTGACAATGGTTGCCGCCACTGCCGCCGAACCGGATGCCGAGAGCGAACTGCGGGCGCTCGATCAGGCCACCCAGAACCTCAAGCTGGAAATGCTCGATCTCGAGGCGGAGCTGACCGATCTCGAGCAGGACATCAATTATCCCGCCCCGCGCCGCTGGACCGTGTTCTTCACCGTGGATCCGGCAATGACCGATTTCACGCTCGATGCGGTGGAGCTCAGCGTGGACGGCACGGTGGTCGCGCGCCATCGCTACAGCGACCAGGAACGCGCGGCGCTTTCGGATCAGGGCGCCCAGCAACTGTTCATCGCCGGCATCGATCCCGGTCCGCACCGGGTGCGGGTACACCTCGAAGGGCAATGGGACGATCAGCCTTATCGCCGGGAGCAGCGCTTCACCGTCGACAAGCCCGAAGGGCCGAGACTGCTCGAACTGCGGCTGGCGCCCGAGGTCATCGTGGACAACGCCGGCCGCAACAATGGCGGACCGGGACTGATCGCACGCAGCTACGACGATATCCCATGACCGTATCGGGTCCCGCGGCCCTTGGCCTGTGTGTGGCCTGCGCCGTCGCACCCGTCGGCGCCGCCGAAACCCTGCGGGCGGCCCCGGCAGAAGAACTCCACGGCGCCCATGCCCAGTACCTTCAGCAGACCGGCACGCCGCACGACGCGTTGCTCCGGTATCGGGGCACTCGCGCGGCCGGGGACCTGACGCATGCGCGGTCGCTGCTGGCCGCGGGGCTGCTCGAACAGGCGCAGCAGACGTTACAGGCGCTGGATGACCAGCCGCCGGCCACCGAACGCACCCGGCTGTGGTTCGAGCTTGCCAGGGCCTGGCAGCAACGCGGCGCGCCCGAGCAGGCCCTGACGGCCCTGGACCGGGTGGTGATCATGATCCCGGACGACATCACCGACCGTATTGGCGGGCTGCGCGGACAACTCCAGCTGGCGGCCGGCCAGTCCGAGGAAGCGGCGGCGACGCTGCGCCGCTGGATCGATGACCACGATGAGGACCTCGTTGCGCGCTACAATCTCGGCGTGGCGCTGGTACGCGCCGGCCGGAACGAGGAAGGTGCCGGCGAACTCAACGAAATCGGACGCATGGATGCGGATACGGCAAGTGCACGGGCACTACGCGACAAGGCGAACCTGGTCCTGGCATTCGGCTTTCTGGAACTCGGTCAGGGTGCTACCGCGCGCGGCCTGTTCAAGCGTATCCGTCTTGACGGCCCGTTCTCGGACAAGGCCCTGCTCGGCCTCGGCTGGTCGGAACTGGCCCCCGACGGCGAACCCCAGGACCTGCTGCTGTTGCGGCGTATCCGCTGCCTCGAGGACCCCGCCCGCCTGCTGCCCGACTCGCTGCCGGTACTGCGCCGGATGCCGCGCGAATCCTGCGGACGTCCGCGCATGTTCCGCGACCGTGATGCGTTCCAGTGGGAAGACGGCGGCGAAACCGCGGAAGAGCGCTACCGCCGGGCCCTGCGGCCATGGCTGGAACTGGGCGCCCGCAATGCCGATGACGTCGCCGTGCAGGAAGCGCTGATGGCGACCGGCCACGCCTTCCATCAGCTGGCGGCCAGCCAGCGGGCGGAAACCGCCTATGCCGAAGCATTGGACCGGCTCCTGCCCCGGCGCCGGGCCACCCGGGACCTGCTGGACCGGCTGTCCGGGTCCGGCGCGGTTGCAGAGCCACGCCGGTCGGCCGATACCGCTCCCGAGGCGCGCCTGCTGCAGTCACTGGATGTGGAAGCCGCAGCGCTGCCGGTGCCGCTGGCGGATATTCTCGCCCGGCCGGACGTCCAGACCATCATTGCGGATATGAACGATCTCAGCATGAACTTCGACCGCCTCGACCGCTGGCAGCAAAAGGTCGCCGAACTGGAACAGCCGGTTCAGCGGGCCGTGTTCCGTGAAGTGCTGACGTCCGATACCCTGCCGCCCCGCCTGGCACAACGCCGCGACCGTCTACGCGCGGCGGCCGAGCGCATTCAGACCACCCGATCGCAGCTGACCGCGACGCTGAACCGGCATGCCGACTTCCTGCGCGGGCAAACTCACCGTATCCTGAGTCGCCGCAAGGCGTTTCTCGACGCATATCTGGCCCAGATCCGGCGCGGACGGGCCGCATTATTCGACACGGCTGCTGCCGGGGCCTCGGAGGGGGGTGCACCATGACACGCTGGTTTCACAGTCTCGGCCTGGGGGTCGTGGTAGGTCTGACCACTGCACTGGCCCAGGCCCAGGACGAAGCACCCGCCACCCTCAAGAGTCTGGAGGAACGCCAGATCGAGATCACCCCCTCGGAGCCGCGTGAAGCCGGTCTCGAGGAGATGCGCGAGAACTATCGCGAACTGCTGAAACTCACGCAGGATCCCAGCGAGCGCAACCCCATTCTCCGTCGCCTGGCCGACACCGAGCTGGCCATCGCCAGCCAGTCTAGCGATCCGCGGGAACCTGCCCGCCGGGCCCTCAACATCTACCAGCGACTGGTCGCGGTGCAGAGCTACCGCGAGCGCGAAGCCGATCTGCTGTATCGCGCGGCGCACGCCGCGGACCTGGCCGGTGATACCGCCGCCGGCATCACCGCCCTGACCCGGCTGATCGACAACTACCCCGATTTCAAGCTGATCCCGGAGGCCTACTTCCGTCGCGCCGAAACCCGGTTCGTCAACGGCAGTTACCGGGTGGCCGCCGAGGACTACACCTGGCTGGTGGAACGCGGCGAGGATGCCAACTTCTACATCCAGGCGCTATACAAGCGCGGCTGGTCCTACTACAAGCTGGCGCGCCATCAGGATGCGCTGTCGGATGAGCTCGAGGTGATCGAGAAACTGGTCGGCACCGACGGCATTGCCGAGGACGGCACCCTGGCGCTGGCAGACATCTCCGAGGCCAGGGCCGAGGTGGCCCGTGATGCACTACGCAACATGACGCTCAACTTCGCCTTGCTGGGCGCGGAATACACGCCCGCCGACTTTGTCGACCAGCAGCAGGCCCAGCCCTACGAATACCTGCTGACGCAGCGGCTCATGGACTACTACTTGGAAAAGGAACGCTACACCGACGCGTCCGAAACGGCACTGGCCTTTGCCCGTCGCAATCCCGAACACCCCCAGGCCAAGGCCCTGGAAGTGGCGTCCATCGAAGCCCTCGAGGCCGGCGGCTTCGACAAGCCGGCCCTGGAGGCAAAACAGGCCTACGTGACGCGCTACGGCATCGACAAGCAATCCTGGTACGGCGAGGATCCGCTCACGGTGGACGAGGTCCGCGATCGACTGCAGGAATATCTGGACAGCATCACGGGCTCCCTGCACGCGGGCGCCCAGGAGACCGGACTGACCGTGGACTACGAAGCCGCCGCCGAGTGGTACGCCCGCTACCTGTCCATCTTCCCGGAAACACCGCGTGCGCCGGAACTGGCGTTCCTGCGCGGGGAAGTGCTCTACGAGGCGGAACGCTTCGCCGACGCCGCCACCATGTACGAGCAGGTTGCCTACGACATGGCCCCCAATGAAAAGGCCGCGGAAGCCGGCTACGCGGCGATCCTGGCCTGGCGTGAAGCCGCTGGCGATGCCGCCGCAACCGATCCGCAGGTGCTCGAATCCACCCGGCGTTTCGCGACGGAATACCCTGCCGAGGAAAACGCCGTCAATGCCCTGGCGCGTCTGGCCGAGGACCGCTACCGCGCCGGGGAACTGGCTACCGCCGACGAGCTAGCACAACAATTGATCGACCACCAGCCGCCACCCACCAACACGCAGCTGGCGAATGCCTGGCGCATACGGGCCGCCGCTGCGCAGGACACCGAAGCCTATGCCGACGCGGAAACCGCGCTTCGCTGGCTGCTGAACAACGCCACCCCGCAGGAAGGCGAGAACTGGGAGCAGCAGCTGGCCACAGTGCTCTACAAGCAGGGCGAAGTGCTGGTGGAAGCCGGTGAGGATGAGGCCGCCGCCGAGGAATTCCTGCGGCTGCGCGACCTCGTGCCCGCCGGCGTGGCCGAAGATGTGCGCGCCACCGCGCTGTACGATGCCGCCGCCGCGCAGATCCGCGCCGAGAACACGGGTGCGGCCATCGGCCTGCTGGAATCATTCCGCAGCGAGTATCCAGGCAACGAGCTGGCCGACGATGCCACCCGCAAGCTGGCGGAACTGCATCTGGAAGACGGCAATAAGCTGGCCGCGGCCGACGAGTTCGCCCGCGTCAGCCAGCAGGCCCAGCTGGCGCCCGACCAGCGGCTTGACGCCGCGATGCAGACCGCGCAGCTCAGCGCCGAGGCCGGCTCCACCGGTGCTGCCATCGCCGGCTACGAGGCGCTCCTGACCGAGCACGACCCGGACTTCGAAACCACCATCGAGGCCCAGCACGCGCTGGTCGATCTATGCCAGGACTCGGGCGACCCGGCGCGGGCGGACGACTGGCGCCAGCGCCTGATCGACAGCCACGCCGCCAACGCGGGCGCCGCCACCGAACGCACCCGCACGCTGGCCGCTCGGGCCTCGCTCAAACTGGCCGGTGACAAGCGCGCCGCGTTCGATTCCACTCGCCTGGACCTGCCACTGGAGCAGAGCCTGCCGGCCAAGAAGGACCGGCTCCAGGCGGCACTCGACGCCTACGGGCGGGCCGCGGAATACGGCATTGCCGAGGTAACCACCGCCGCCACGTACCACACCGGCGATTTGTATTACGATTTCGGGCAGGCGTTGCTGGAATCACCGCGCCCGTCGGAACTGTCCGGCAATGAAAAGGCGCAGTATGAAATCCTGCTGGAAGAGCAGGCCTTCCCCTTCGAGGAGGATGCGATCGGCATTCACGAGGCCAATGTCGAGCGCATCGACAACGGCATTTACGACGAATGGGTACGCAAGAGCCTGGCGCAACTGGCCGAACTGCTACCCGCCCGGTACGCCAAGACGGAGCGCATGAGCGATGGCATTGTTACGGTTGAGTAAGCACCTGGCGCTGGTCGCCGGGGTGGCGTTGCTGGCCGCCGGCTGTGCCGTGGCCCCCGGCCCCGGGCCCGACCAGGACGGTACCGCCAGCAAGCCGGCCCGGGCGACCGGGATGTCCAGCGACCAGGCGGCCCGCTTCGAGAGCGGCGCCAGCGCCCTGCGCGCCGGCAATGCGGAGCGCGCGGCCGAGGTGTTCGACGCACTGGCCCGCGAAGTGCCGAGCCTTGCCGAGGCCCACGCCAACCTGGGCACGGCGCGGATGCTGCAGTCGCGCGACGACGAAGCACGCGCGGCCTTCGAAAAGGCGGTGGAGCTCGAGCCCGGCCTGACCGAGGCGCTGATCCGTCTGGGCGTGCTGTACCGGCGCGACGGCCAGTTCCAGAAGGCGGAACAGGCCTATAAGGCGGCGCTGAATGCGGAACCCGAGAACCGTTACGCGAATCTGAATCTCGGCATTCTCTACGACGTGTATCTGCGTCGGCCGCAGCAGGCTCTGACACACTACCAGCGCTTTCAGGCGCTGTCCGAACAGCCAGACGACGAGGTGGCGCTATGGATCGCCGACATCAAGCAACGACTCTAGCCGCCGGGGTGATGCTGGCCGTCAGCGGCGTGGCGCTGGCGCAGCCGGAAGGACAGCCGGCCGCCGGGCCGGAGGGCGGCAGCAACATCTTCGGTTCCCAGGAACTGCCCAAGGGCCTGACCATCGTGCCCTGGAAGAAGGGCAGCGTGGGCGACCTGACCAGCGAGCCCACCCGCCTGGTCGAGGAGCCGCTGGAGCCGATCGATCCCGACGAATTCCAGCGTCGGCTGGACTACTACGAACAGGCACAAGGGCAGTAATCAGGGCCTGCGTCGGTCCCACAGGTCCGCACCGGCACCGGGCGCCGGACCGGGGCGCATACAAATCAAGGAGATTGTTCAATGGAGGCCTACAACACCATCGTCAGCTTTTTCCAGAACGGCGGGCCATTCATGTTCCCGATCGTGTTCATTCTGGGACTGGGCCTGGCGATTGCACTGGAGCGCTGGTGGCATCTTCGCCGCACCGAAATCCGCAACCGCAAGGAATGGGATCGCCTGAGCCCGATCCTGGCCAGCGGTGATTACGACCGCGCCCAGTCCGCCACCGCGGATTCCAAGGCCGAGATCGGCACCATTCTCAACTACGGGCTGTCGCGTCTGCGCACCAGCCACCGTCGCGAGGACGTGGAGATGGCCATGGAGGAGTCGCTGATGGAGACGGTGCCCAACCTGGAGCGCCGCACCCATTACCTGGCGACATTTGCCAACATCGCCACCCTGCTGGGCCTGCTGGGTACCATCATCGGGCTGATCCAGGCCTTCACTGCGGTGGCCAATGCCGATCCGGCGGAAAAGGCCGACCTGCTGTCCGCCAGTATCTCGGTGGCCATGAACACCACTGCCTTCGGGCTGATGGTGGCGATTCCGCTGCTGCTCATCCATGCCCTGTTGTCCACCAAGACCACCCACGTGGTGGATAGCCTGGAAATGGCCTCGGTGAAGTTCCTCAACACGGTGCCGGCCCAGCGTCAGCAGGACGGGCAGACAGTTTGATGCGTCGCCGCTTTTCCTCCCGCCGGCGTGACAAGGACGTCGGCGAGCTCAATATCACCGCGTTCCTCAACCTGATGGTGATTCTGGTGCCGTTCCTGCTGATCACCGCGGTGTTCACCAAACTGGCGATCCTGGAGCTCAACCTGCCCAGCGCCAGTGAGCAGACCGAGCAGGAGGACAAATTGCGGCTGGAGGTGATCGTGCGCGACACCGCCCTGATCGTCGGCGATGGCCGCCGGCGCGTGGCTACCATCGAGCAGACCGAAGACGACCGCTTCGACTACGACCGGCTCTCGGAAATCATGCAGGCGATCAAGGCGGAAAACCCCGAAGTCACCGAGGCCAGCGTGCTGCTGGAGCCGGACACCGAATACGACATCCTGGTGAACGTAATGGATGCCGTGCGCATCACCCAGCAGCCGGATCCGGACAACCCCGGCAAGTCGGTGTCGACCGAACTGTTCCCGGAAATCGCGCTGGGAGATGCGCCATGAGAACCTCGCGCCGCGCCCGCCGCATGGAGCGCCATCACAGCCGCCAGAACCGGCGGCCCACGATGAACCTCGTGTCGCTGATGGATATCTTCACCATCCTGGTGTTCTTCCTGCTGGTGAATGCCTCCGATGTGCAGACGCTGCCCAGCCCGAAGGACCTGGACCTGCCCGAATCCACCGCGGAGAAGCAGGCCGAGGACACCATCGTGGTGATGCTCACCCGCGACCGGATCATGGTGAATGGACGCGAGATCATCGATCACGAGAGCGCGATGGCCGGCGACGAGGCCACCATTCCGGCACTGGCCGAGGCCCTGCAGCGAAGCGCACTCGATGACCCCGAAGAAGCCGAGGAAGGCGAGGCCCCCGTCGGCCGCGGCCAGATCACCGTGATGGCACACAAGGAACTGCCCTATCGCCTGATCCGCAAAGTCATGCTCACCGGTACCGCGGCCGAATTCGGCCGGGTATCGCTGGCCGTCCTACAGGAACCGCAGGGATGAGTGCGATCGCCCTTGGTCCACAGCTACCGTGGAGCGCGGATGACCGCGCCGACCGCCGTTTCTCCGGCATCCTGTTCGGTATCCTGCTGCCGATCCTGCTGCTGTCGCTGCTGATGCCGCTGCTGCCGCTGTTCGAGCTGCCCGAGGACGAGCAGGAAGACGATCTGCCGCCGCGCCTGGCCGAACTGGTAATCGAGCAGCAGGAGGAACCGCCGCCGCCACCCCCGCCGGAGCCCGTTCAACAAGAAGAGCCACCACCGGAACCCGAGCCCGCACCGGAGCCGGAACCCGAACCGGTACCCGAGCCCGAACCCCAGCCGCAGCCCGAGGTGGCCGAACCCAGTCCGCAGCCCAGGGCGCGGGATTCGGGCGTGATGGCCTTTGCCGACCAGTTGCAGGACGTGCGCGACAATCGGGCGACGCAGTCCGTGCGCTCGCAGCGCGACCTGTCCGCCGGCGCGGCGGCCAACACCAATACCCGTCGGTTGATCACCAACAACCTGGGCGAAGGCAGTACCGGCATCCAGTCCCAGGTGGGATCGCCCGGCGAGTTGGGCGGTGGCACCGAACTGGCCGGCCGCAGCACCACGCGCGTGGAGGGGCCGCCGGGCGGTGGCCAGGCCGTTGGCGGCGGCAGCGGGCGCAGTGGCGGCGGGGGTCAGGCGGTGCGATCGGTGGAATCCATTCAGGTGGTGTTCGATCGCAACAAGAGTTCGCTGTTCTCGATCTATCAACGCGGGCTGCGCACCAATCCCGGCATGCGCGGCACCGTGGTGCTGGAACTCGAAATCCAGCCCTCGGGCGAGGTGACGTCGGCGTCGATCGTGTCGAGCGACCTGGACAATCCGGAGCTCGAGGATAAGATTCTCAATCGTGTCCGCCTGATCAACTTCGGCGCCCAGGACGGCGTGCCCGTCTGGCGCGGCAACTACCCGATCCGCTTCTTCCCCTCCTAGGGCATGAAGCACGGAGTCCACGGGTTTGCCTGTTTCCAGCTTGCGGTTATAGTGGTCGACCGCTTACCGCTGACGCGCGTGTGCCGTATCGCCGATGACTGACCGCCGCCTGGACCAACCGATCCCGCTGAGTCATCACGTCAGCGACAGCCTGGATGAGTACTTCCGCGCTCTCAATGGCTGCCAGCCACCCAGCGACCTGTATCGGATGGTGCTGGAGCAGGTGGAGAAGCCGCTATTGTCGTCAGTGCTGGAATACAGCGCCGGCAATCAGTCACGGGCCGCCGAGGTACTTGGGATCAATCGCGGCACGCTGCGCAAGAAACTGAAACAGTACGCGCTGGACCGCTAGTCCAGCGCACCGGTTCCGAAGGAGTTTGAACATGGCCGATGCCGGGCCCGTGCGTCGCGCGTTACTGAGTGTTTCCGACAAGCGCGGCCTGGTCGCGCTGGCCACCGGCCTGGTCGAACAGAACGTCCACCTGCTTTCCACCGGCGGCACCGCCCGGGCGCTGCGCGAGGCTGATCTGCCAGTCACCGACGTTAGCGAGCATACCGGCGCCCCGGAGCTCATGGACGGGCGGGTCAAAACCCTGCATCCCCGCATCCACGGGGGCATTCTCGGCCGCCGGGACGTGGACGGCGCGGTCATGGCCGAGCACGGCATCGAGCCGATCGACCTGGTGGTGGTCAACCTCTATCCGTTTGCCGACACCATCGCCCGGCCCGATTGCCCCTTCGCGGAAGCGATCGAGAACATTGACATCGGCGGCCCGACGCTGATCCGCGCGGCCGCCAAGAACCACGCCTTCGTCACCGTGGCGGTGGACCCGAACGACTACCCCGCCCTGCTCGACGCCATGCGCGCCCATGACGGCGGCATTCCGACGGACCAGCGAGTGGCGCTGGCCGGCAAGGCCTTCGCCCACACCGCCGGCTACGATGACGCCATCGCCGACTATCTCGGCCGCATCGCACCGGATGGCGAACGCGAGCCCTTTCCGGCCACCTTCAATCGTCAGTATCAGCGGCAGGCAATCCTGCGCTACGGTGAGAATCCGCATCAGGCGGCCGCGTTCTATCACGACGCGAAGCCGGCGGCCGGGAGCCTGGCCGCCGCCGAACAACTCCAGGGCAAGGCCCTGTCCTATAACAATCTGGCGGATGCGGATGCCGCCCTCGCCTGCATTCGCGCGTTCGACGGCGACGCCCCGGCCTGCGTGATCGTCAAGCACGCCAACCCCTGCGGCGTGGCCACCGGGCGCGACCGGGAGGACGCCTACCGGCGCGCCTTCGCCACCGACCCGGTATCCGCCTTCGGCGGTATCATCGCCTTCAACGGCGAGCTCGACGGGCCGGCCGCGCAGGCCATCGTCGACAATCAGTTCGCCGAGGTGATCATCGCGCCGGCGGTCAACCAGGCCGCCCGCCAGGCCCTGGCCGGCAAGAAGAACGTGCGCGTGCTGCAAACGGGCTGGCCCGGCACCGCGGCGGCGGCGCTCACCTTCAAGCCGATCAGCGGCGGCCTGCTGGTCCAGGACGACGACATCCCGCTGCTGGACGAAACCAGCCTGCAGACCGCCACCGCCCGCGCACCCACCGAGCAGGAGCACGCCGACCTGCTGTTTGCCTGGCGCGTGGCCAAATACGTCAAGTCCAACGCCATCGTTTACGCGCGCGACGGTCAGACCGTGGGCATCGGCGCAGGGCAGATGAGCCGCGTGGATTCCGCCCGCATTGCCGGCATCAAGGCCGGGGAAGCGGGGCTGGAAGTCCCGGGCGCGGTGATGGCTTCCGACGCCTTCTTTCCCTTTCGCGACGGCATCGACGCGGCCGCCAGGGCAGGCATCAAGGCCGTCATCCAGCCCGGCGGTTCCATCCGCGATGATGAAGTGATCGCCGCCGCCGACGAGGCCGGCATTGCCATGCTATTGACGGGGATGCGTCATTTCCGGCACTAAAGCCGGATGATGCGAAACATTACAAGCCGACTCCTTAGCTGCCTGGCCGCAGCCGCCCTACTGCTGGCCGGCCCGTTCACCCATGCGGCGGATGCGGATGCCGGCGTCTGGCAGATCCGCCCCTCGCTCGATCGGCTCCCGCCGGCGCTGGACGGATTGCTGGTACAACTGCAGCAGACTGCCTCGCCCCGTATCGCCGTGCACAACCTGACCGGCGACACCCTCGAGATTCTCGATCACGGCGATCAGCCATTCCTGCGCATCGGCCCGCACGAGACCACCGCCAACCTGGCAAGTTCGGCCTTTCACCGCAGCCGCTATGCCGAGGATCGGCAGCCGCCCGCCAGCGCCGCCGGTGAACCGCGCTGGCAGCGGGTGGACAACGGGCCGGCCTGGGCCTGGTTCGATTCACGCCTGCAGGTGGACGGCATGACGGTGCCGACGTTGCGCGAATACGAGGACGAGGTGCTGGTGCAGCGCTGGGCCATTCCGGTGCGCTTCCGCGGCGAGGAGCACATCATTTCAGGCTATTTCCTCTACCGCGACGCGCCCAACGGCCTGTACCGCACCCGCCTTGCATCGGACCAGGCGCCCGCGGCGGATGTCAGCGTCTACCCGCTGGCGGGCCTGGTGCCGGGTGTATTCATCGCCAACCGCGGCAACGCCAGCTTCACCGTCCTGGGTATCGAGGGCGAGCCCTTCGTGCGCTATATCCCCGGCAAGGTGCTGGTAAATCGCCGCAGCCCGACCTGGCGCATCGCCGCGCCGTCCGACTCGCCCATCGGTCATGAAGACAGCGGCGGCGACGGCGCGAAATGGGCCGTCGCGTCAACAACGGGCGGATTCGGCTGGCGTGAGCCGCGCGCCTTCCACGAGGGCGACCCGCCCGCGGACCGGAGCAAGCCCGCCGTGGTCAGCGAGTGGTCGATTCCGGTGGATGTCGACGGCGAACGCACAGAAATCCGGGGCAGCACCGAATGGCTGCCCGGACACGATGGATGAAACACGCCCTGCTCGGACGTCAGTCCGCCTGATCACGCGTCACGGTCACCACGATCTGGCGGTCATGCCGGCCGGCACGGTGCTCGTAGAGATACACCCCCTGCCAGGTGCCCAGGTTCAACCGGCCGTCGGTGACCGGTAGCATCAGCGACATCCCTGTCAGGATGCTGCGTATGTGGGCCGGCATGTCATCCGGTCCCTCGCTCTGGTGAACGTAGCGCGGATCCCCGTCGGGCACCGCATCGGCCAGCCATCGCTCCAGGTCGGCCCGGACGTCCGGATCGGCGTTCTCGCAGATCATCAGCGAAGCGCTGGTATGGCGGCAGAAGACATGACAGAGGCCGGTGGCAACCCCGGCGTCGGCCACCACCGCGGCCACATCGCCGGTGATGTCCGTGGTACCGCGGCCGCCCGTGGCGAAGGAAAGCAGTTTCTGCGGCATGGGTGTATCGCCCCATCTCGGTGAATGCCGGCGGCCGACGGTAGGCGGCCCCCGCCGTCAGTGCAAGCGAATCAATCGGTCAGGAAATACTCGACTGTGGTCACCACCCGTACGCGCTTGACCTGGGGCGACAGCCGGTCACGGTCCTCGATCGAGAAATAGCCCTGGCGGGCCCGGCGAATGCCGCCCACTTCGCTGCCGGAATCCTCGGCGAACTGTTCGGCGGCCTCGCGGGCGCTTTTTGTGGCCTCCGCGATCATGTCCGGCTTGATCTCGTTGAGCTGTGTGAACAGGTACTCGGTGGGATACTCGTAATTGCGATTGAGCGTGACCCCGGCCGCGATCAACGCATTGGTTTCCTGTTGCGCGGCCTTGACCGCTTTCACGCGGCCAGTACGCACCAGCGTCACCGCCTGGGCCTGGTAGCGGTCGTCGGCGTTGTTATTGGAAAATGCATCCCGGTCGGTGATGTTAGGCGGCCCTCGGGTGATGGCGTCGGCCTCGAAACCGCGCTCGGTCAGAAACGCCGCAATCGCCTCGGCATCGGCATCCAGGGCCCGATGCAGGCCCTCCAGATCGTCGGCGGTGGTGGTATAGGCCAGCGACCACAGCGCGAGATCGGCCGCCACTTCGCGTTCGGCCAGGCCCTTGACCTCCACCACACGGTCCGCCGCGCGCAGGGCCCGGGCCGCATCGGCCACGAACCAGCCGGCCAGCGCAAGCCCGGCGGCCACGAAAATGCCGAGAATCGCGGCACTAGTCCTGCTCTGCATGCTCGTATCCCGTATTGAACCCCGTCTGATGCTAGCGCACCGCGGCGATCAGGGTGGTGTCAGCGATATCTCGTCCGAATAACTGAACGGCAGGCTCACGGGCACCCCACTGACGCGTAGCCCCCCGGCCAGGACATACGCCATCGACTTCCGGCCCTGCTTCTGCCATTCCTGATAGCGCGACATGCCGTCCAGCAGGTCGCCCGCCACGCTGATCCGCACCTGGGCCGACCCAGTGGCCGGGAGCGTGAATCCATCATTGGTGGCGCCGTCGGCCAGGGCCTGCCCGTCCACCAGCAATTCGTAGTCGATACCCGCAATCGCGAGCGCGTAGGCATTGGGATTGGATACATCCAGGGTGACGTCGAGTACCTGCTCGGTGAACGAGAACTTCGCTACCTGAATATCGGCCACCCGCACACCCGGCGCTTCCGCCTGATAGGTCCGCAACGCGGCGCAACCGCTTATTACGCCCGCGAGCGCCACCCACGCGAACCCACGGGCTAAACGGGACGATCGATTCATACCTGCCATGCCAATCCGCCTGATAAAACTGTCGCCGTGGAGCCTAACGTATCCGGCCGGGAGGCGGTCGCTCACACCAGCCGGATGGGCGCCCCGTCCCGGAAGGCCAGCAGATTCTCCGCCAGCTGCGCTACCAGCCGGCGACGGGCCTCGAGACTGCCCCAGGCGCTGTGCGGTGTGATGATCAGATTGGGGATGTTATCGGCCAGCAGAGGATGATCGGCCGGTGGCGGCTCCCGCGAAAACACATCGATTCCGGCGCCGCCGATCTCGCCGGCCCGCAACGCATCCGCCAGCGCCGCCTCATCCACCAGCCCGCCGCGAGCGGTGTTGATCAGCAGGGCATGATCGGGCATTGCCGCCAGAGCATCGGCGTCGATCAGGTGGCGCGTGGTCTGGGTCAGCGGGCAGTGCAGCGTCAGCGCATCAGCCTGTGCCAGTACCGCGTCAAAGGACAATCGCCCGGGCCGGATATCGCGGGCGCCAGGCCGCTCGGCCACCAGCACCGTCATGCCCAGTGCCTCGGCCACCCGGGCCACGCCGCCCCCCAGCTCACCGTGGCCAACGATCCCCAGCCGCCGACCGGCGAGCTCGGCAATCGGATAATCCAGCAGACAGAAGGTCCCCGGCTGCCAGTCGCCGCGGCGGATCGCGGCGTCATAGTCATGCCAGCGGCTCGCCAACGCGGTCAGCAGCGCGGTCACATGCTGTATCACCGCCGGTGTGGCGTAGCCGCGGCAATTGCAGACACTGATGCCCAGGTCCCGGCAGGCATCGGTATCCACGTTGTTGGTGCCGGTTGCCATTACCAAGACCAGCTTGAGCCGGTCGGCCGCTGCCAGCGCCGCGCGGTCCAGCTGAACCTTGTTGACCAGCACCACGTCGAAGCCGGCCAGACGGTCCGCGATCTCGCCCGGCGCGGTCGCGTCGTGGCAGACGAGTTGATCGACTGCCGCCCGGATCGGCGCGAAATCCAGATCTCCCCGATCCAGCGGCAGCCGGTCGAGCATGACGGCTTGAAGATTCATCGTGAGCGCGGAACCGAATAGCGTGAGTCAATGGCCGCATGGTACGCCGGCATGCACCGTCCGCTGCAGCCGACACCGGCGAAGTCGACCGGGCCGACCCGGGTGACTGACTGTCGCCGGGCGGACGTGAGATCGCAGGAAGCTACCGCCTGACGCGTTTCAGGACTCGTCCAGCTTGGCCGTCATCAGCTTGTTGACTTCCTTCGGGTTGGCCTTGCCCTGAGAAGCCTTCATGACCTGGCCGACCAGAAAGCCGACCACTTTGGTCTTGCCTGCCTTGTACTGTTCTACCTGATCGGGATTGCTGGCGATGACCTCGTCGACAAACGCCTCGATGGCGCCGGTGTCGGTGATCTGCTTGAGACCCCGCGCCTCAATAACCTCGTCCGCGGTATGGCCCTCGCCCTTCCAGAGCGAGTCGAACACGTCCTTGGCGATCTTGCCGGAGATGGTGTTGTCATGGATACGGGCGATCAGCCCGCCCAGCGCCTCGGCGCTCAAAGGGGATTCGGTCAGATCCACACCGTCCCGGTTCAGCGCGCCGGCGAGTTCACTGAGCACCCAGTTGGCGGCCAGTTTGCCGCCGGCGCCGTCGGAGGCGGCAACCACGGCCTCGAAGTAGTCGGCCTGCTCGCGGGTGACGGTGAGCTGGCTGGCATCGGCCGCTGACAGACCGTAGTCGGCCACAAAGCGCTCGGACTTGGCGTCCGGCAGTTCGGGCAGACGGCTACGAGCGGATTCAACGAAGGCGTCGTCGATCTCGACAGGAAGCAGGTCCGGGTCCGGAAAGTAGCGGTAGTCGTGGGCCTCTTCCTTGCTGCGCATGGAGCGGGTTTCGCCACGATCTGCGTCGAAGAGGCGGGTTTCCTGAACGATCTCGCCGCCATCTTCCAGTACTTCGATCTGCCGCTCGATCTCGAAGGCAATCGCCTTTTCCAGGTTGCGGAAGGAGTTGACGTTCTTGGTTTCGGTACGCGTACCGAATGCCTCGGTACCTCTCGGCCGTACCGAGACGTTGGCGTCCACCCGGAACGAGCCTTCCTGCATGTTGCCGTCGCAGATGTCGAGATAGCGCACCAGGGCGTGCATCTTGCGTGCGTAGGCGGCGGCCTCGGCGGGCGTGCGGATATCCGGCTCGGACACGCACTCGACCAGCGGCGTGCCGGCGCGGTTGAGGTCGATGCCGGTCATGCTTTCGAAGCCCTCGTGCAAGGATTTGCCGGCATCCTCTTCCAGATGGGCACGGGTAATGCCGATGGTACGTGGCTCGCCACCCTCCACCGCCACGATCTCGAGGCGGCCGTTGGCCACGATCGGAAGCTCGTACTGGCTGATCTGGTAGCCCTTGGGCAGGTCGGGGTAGAAGTAGTGCTTGCGCGCGAACACCGAACGCGGGGCGATCTCGGCGTTGATCGCCAGGCCGAACATCACCGCCCGCCTTATGACTTCCTGGTTGATCACCGGCAGCACGCCGGGCATGCCCAGGTCGATGGCGCAGGCCTGGCGGTTGGGGTCGGCGCCGTAGGCGGTGGACGCGCCGGAGAAAATCTTGCTCTGCGTGCTGAGCTGGATGTGGATTTCCAGCCCGATAACGGCTTCCCAGCTCATGCCTCGAAGCCCTCCGGCCGGCGCGTGTGCCAGTCGGTCGCCTGCTGATAGGCGTGGGCGGCATTGAGCAGACGGCCCTCCTCGAACCAGGGCGCCAGCAACTGCATGCCCACCGGCAGGTCGTTCACGAACCCGCAAGGCACGGAAATACCGGGCAGTCCGGCGAGATTCGCCGGGATGGTGTAGATGTCGTTCAGGTACATGGTTACCGGATCGTCCAGCTTCTCGCCCAGGCGGAAGGCCGGTCCCTGGGTAGTGGGACTGGCAATGACGTCCACCTGCTCGAAGGCACGGCGAAAATCGTCCGCGATCAGTCGGCGGACTTTCTGGGCCTTCAGATAATAAGCGTCGTAATAGCCGGCGGACAGCGCATAAGTGCCGACCATGATCCGGCGCTGGACCTCGCGGCCGAAGCCCTCGCCTCGGGACCGCAGGTACAGGTCCTCCAGGTCAGCCGGGTCGTCGCAGCGGTAGCCGTAGCGCACGCCATCGAAACGCGACAGGTTCGACGAGGCCTCCGCCGGCGCCACCACGTAGTATGTGGGCACCGCCTGATCCGTGTGCGGCAGGCTGATTTCGACGATCTCCGCCCCGCGCCCTTCCAGTTCCTGGATGCCGGCCTCCACCGCGGCGCGGGTGCCGGCTTCCAGGCCCTCGGCAAAGTATTCGGACGGCACGCCCACCTTCAGGCCCTTGATATCGCCGGTCAGGGCGGCGGCATAGTCGGGCACCGGCCGGTCCACGGCAGTGGAGTCGCGCTCGTCGAAGCCGGCCATGGCCTGGAGCAGTAGCGCGCAGTCCTCGGCCGAACGCGCAAAGCAGCCGGCCTGGTCCAGGCTGGAGGCGAAGGCAATCATGCCCCAGCGGGAGACGCGGCCGTAGGTGGGTTTGAAACCGGTAATGCCGCACAGCGCCGCCGGCTGACGGATGGAGCCGCCAGTATCGGTGCCGGTGGCGGCCGGGGCCAGGCCCGCGGCGACTGCAGCGGCCGAGCCGCCCGAGGAGCCGCCGGGCACGCAGTTCGTGTTCCAGGGATTGCGAACCGGGCCGTAGAAGCTGGTTTCATTGGACGAGCCCATGGCGAATTCGTCCATGTTGGCCTTGCCCAGCGTGACCATGCCGGCGGCGTGCAGGCACTCCACCGCGGTGGCGTCGTACGGCGGCACGAAGTTGTCCAGCATGCGTGAACCACAGCTGGTACGCACGCCTTTCGTACAGAAAATATCCTTGTGGATCAGAGGAATACCAGCAAGGGGGCCGGCGCCGCCGGCGAGTGCGGCATCGGCAGCTTCGGCCTGGGCCAGGGCCCGGTCGGCGCAGACGGTGACCAGCGTATTCAGATCCCCGTCGTGCCGTTCGATACGGGCCAGCGCCTCGCGGGTCAGTTCGACCGCCGAGACCTCGCGCGCGGCCAGCCGCGCGACCAGTTCGCGCAATCCGTTCATTCGATCACCCGCGGTACCAGGTAAAGGCCGTCCTCGGTGGCCGGCGCAACGGCCTGGAACGCATCGCGCTGATCGGCTTCGGTGACCGTGTCCGGCCGCAGGCGGGCGGTCAGGTCCAGCGGGTGAGCCATGGGCTCGACACCTTCCGTGTCGGCCTGCTCGAGCTGATCGACCAGGCCGAGAATGCCGGAAAGTTCACTGGCATACTCGGGCACCCGGTCCTCTTCGAGCCGCAGGCGGGCCAGAAAGGCAACCTTGCGCACTTGTTCGGGTTTCAGACTCACGATGTTTCCGAGGGTTGTTGGGCGGCTCGGACTGCCGGCGCTCGGCGGTCTCGCGGCGCGGTAAATTAGCATATTCACCGTTGCGGCTTAATCACGGCCCGGCATCAACGCAGATTCCGGAAAGCGCCGCTTTCGCCTTGCTTGCCCGTGATTCGAGGCTCGGCTAGCATACCCGGCAATCTCACCGCGTCACCGGTCAGCGTCACCGGGCCGCGGTTTTTGCATTGGATCGCCGCCGCGCTCCCCTCGGGCAACAGGGACTCCCAATAATATGTTCGATAACTTCCGGGGCCTATTCGTCAACGATCTGTCGATCGATCTGGGCACCGCCAATACACTTGTCTATGCCCGCGACCAGGGCATCGTCCTGAATGAACCTTCGGTGGTCGCCGTCCGACAGGACGCCCGCGGCGGCAAGCGCATCGAGGCCGTCGGCCACGACGCCAAGCGCATGCTGGGGCGCACCCCCAGCCATATCACCACCATCCGGCCGCTCAAGGATGGCGTAATCGCCGACTTCACCGTCACGGAGAAGATGCTCCAGCACTTCATCCGCAAGGTCCACAAGAAGCGGCTGCTGCGCCCGATCACCCGAGTGCTGGTGTGCGTGCCCTACGGTTCTACCCAGGTGGAGCGACGCGCGATTCGCGAATCGGCCTCCAACGCCGGGGCGCGCAAGGTGTATCTGGTGGAAGAGCCGGTGGCCGCGGCCATCGGGGCCGGTATCCCGGTGGGCGAAGCGCGCGGCTCCATGGTGCTGGACATAGGCGGCGGCACCTCGGAAGTCGCGGTGATCTCGCTCAACGGCATCGTTTACGCGGAATCCGTGCGCATGGGCGGCGACCGCTTCGACGAGGCCATCGTCAATTACGTGCGCCGGCAATACAACATGCTGATCGGCGAGGCCACGGCCGAATCGATCAAGCATCAGATCGGCACCGCCTTCCCCGGCCACGAGGTCAAGGAGATCGAGGTGGTCGGCCGGCATCTGTCGGCGGGGGTACCCCGCTCGTTCACACTGAACTCCAACGAGGTGCTCGACGCGCTGCAGGAACCGCTATCCGGCATCGTCGGCGCGGTCAAGACGGCGCTGGAGGCCACCCCGCCGGAACTCGGCTCGGACGTGGCCGAGCGCGGCATCGTGCTGACAGGTGGCGGCGCCCTGCTCACCGACATCGACAAGCTGATCAGCGAGGAAACCGGCCTGCCGGTAATCATCGCCGACGATCCTCTCACCTGCGTGGCCCGTGGCGGCGGCATTCTGCTGGAAATGATCGACCGCAAGACCGGACAGATGTTCGCGCTGGAGTGATTGCTCAGGTGTTGCTGCGTCAGGTCTGCAACGTGAACGGCCCTGACCATGAGCGCCGGCGGTGGGCGCTATCGATGCGGCATGCCTCGCGCCACCCCCGACGGTTGACCTGATCCCGATGCGCGGCCTGGACGAGGACGAGAATCGGCTGTTCCTGCGCGGCCCGCCACCAAGCGCACGGATCATCCTGGTGCTGGTGGTCTCGGTGGTGCTGATGATCCTCGATCATAGCCGGGATGACCTGTCCCCGGTGCGTGCCGGCCTGGCCACGGTGATCCAGCCGGTCCAGTCGCTGGCCGAGATGCCCTACGACCTGGCAGACACGGTGTCGGCCTATCTCGACCGCGGGCAGCTGGCGGCCCGCAACGAATCCCTGGAACGCCGGGTGCTGCTGATGGAGCGGCGACTGCAGAAACTGGCGTCTCTGCAGGCCGAGAACGAGCGCATCCGCGGCCTGCTGGCCTCATCCAAGTCGCTGCGGGAGGAAGTGCTGATCGCCGAGATCATGTCGTTGAGCCCGGACCCCTACCGCCACCACGTCAAGCTCAACAAGGGCACGCTGGACGGCGTGTTCGAGGGGCAGGCGCTGGTTGACGCCAACGGCATCATGGGTCAGGTCACGGAAGCCAATCCGATGGGGGCGACGGCGATCATGATCACAGACGCCAATCACGGCATTCCGGTGGAATTCAACCGCACCGGCCTGCAGACCATCGCCCAGGGCACCGGACAGTCCGACACCCTGCTGCTGCCCTTCCTGCCCAGCAATGCCGACGTGCAGGAAGACGACCTGCTGGTCACTTCTGGGCTGGGCGGCCGCTATCCACCGGGTTACCCGGTGGCCCGGGTACGGCGCATTAGCCACGAAGCCGGCAACGAGTTTCTCACCATCGCCGCGGATCCCATAGCCAAGCTCAACCGGGGCCGGGAAGTGCTGCTGGTCTGGCGCAATCAGGAGGACGCCGAGGCGGATGAACCGCCCGCCACCGGCGATGACGCCGAGGATGAAACATCAGCCCCGGACGCCGCTGCCACGGATGACGCGGACGCCGACGCCGACGAACAATGACCGCCACCCTGCGATCCAGTCTGCTGCTCATGCTGGGCAGCCTGGTGGTGGCCCTGGTGCTGACGTTTCTGCCCCTGCCGCCCTGGGCGGCGATCGCACGGCCGGCCCTGTTTCCCGCCACAATCCTGTTCTGGGTCCTGCATCAGCCCCACCGCGTGGGCGTGCTCGCCGCCTGGTTCGCCGGCCTGCTGCTGGACGCCGGCTACACCACGCCGCTGGGCCAGCACGCACTGGCACTGGCACTGGCGGCCTTCATCGTGTTCAAGATGCGCGATCTGCTCTGGACCCTGCCACTGATCCAGCAGGGTGTGGCACTGCTGCCGGCCCTGATCGCCTATGCCTTCACCCTGTTCTGGATCGACGGTATCAACGGGCGGCAGGTGGACCTCTGGTGGCGATGGTTGCCGGTGGTCAGCACCGCTGTCGCCTGGCCGTTGTGGTCGCTGATCCTGGAACGCTTCGCGCTCGTGGAGGTCGATAATTGATGACCTGTCGACTACCGGCAACCGGGGCCGGGCACTGATCCATGTCGTCGGATACCCCGATCAAGGACCACGGCGCGGAACGCCACCTGTTCCTCTGGCGAACCGTCGTGGCCGGCGTCATCATGGCGGTCATGGTGGGCGGACTGATTACCCGGCTGGCCTATCTGCAGGTGGTCGAACACGGTTACTACACCCTGCGCTCGGACAACAATCGCACCCGGGTGCAGGTCGTGCCCCCGGTTCGCGGCCTGATCTACGACCGTAACGGGATCGTCCTGGCCGATAACCTGCCGGCCTATCGGCTGGAGATCATTCCCGAACAGGTGGCCGATATCGACGCCACCCTGGACCGCCTGGCCGAAGTCGTCACCATCAGCGAGCGCGACCGTCAGCGTTTCTACGAGCGCATGCGCAAGCAGCCCCGCTTCCGGGGCATACCCATCCGCCTGAATCTGAGCCAGCGCGAAGTCGCCCGCTTCGAGGTCAACCGCCGCGATTTCCCGGGACTGGAAATCCGCGCCGGCCTGACCCGCCACTATCCGATGGGCGAGGTGGCCGCGCATCTGATCGGCTATGTCGGCGGCATCACCGAGGCCGATCAGCTGGTCATCGACGACAAGCGCTACCGAGGCAGCACCCACATCGGCCGGACCGGGGTGGAAGCCAGCCACGAAGACAAACTCCACGGGCGCCCGGGCTCGCGATTGCTGGAAACCAATGCCATGGGCCGTGCCCTGCGGGAGCTCTCCTTCACCCCGCCACAGCCGGGCCAGAGCCTCTACTTGACGGTGGACGCCCATATCCAGCGGGTGGCATATCAGGCGCTGGGCAACCACGCCGGATCGGTGGTGGCACTGGACCCGAAGACCGGCGGCGTACTCGCCATGGTGAGCAAGCCGAGCTTCGAGCCCGGCCTGTTCGTGGACGGCATAAGCCGCAAGAATTACCAGAAGCTGCTCGATCATCCGTTCCGGCCCCTGTTCAACCGAAGCCTGCAGGGACAGTACCCACCAGGTTCGACCATCAAGCCGGTGATGGCGCTGGCGGCGCTCGACCGCAACAGCATCGACCCGGGCCGACGGGTATGGTGCCCGGGCTACATTCAGTTGCCCGGCAGTGACCGCCGCTGGCGGGACTGGAAGCGTGAGGGCCACGGCTGGCTGAACCTGGAGGAAGCCATCTTCCGGTCCAGTGACGTGTACTTCTACAAGCTGGGCATGGATCTGGGCATCGACGCCATGCACCACTATGCCACCCTGTTCGGTCTGGGCGAGAGAACCGGCATCGACCTGCCCCGCGAGAATTCGGGCCTGATGCCGTCGCGCGAATGGAAGAACGGAACCCGTCAGCAGCCCTGGTTTCCCGGCGAAACGTTGAACACCGTGATCGGTCAGGGCTTCATGAGCGCCACACCGCTGCAGCTGGCTCATATGACCGCCGAACTGGCCACCCGGGGCAAGGCCAAACAACCCCATGTACTCATGGCCAGCCGGCGTGACAGCAACGCCAGTCCCGAGACCTACGAGCCGCCGGCAGCGGAACCGATCCGGCTGACCGATGGAAACGACTGGTCGGTCGTGTCCAGCGCCATGGAGTCGGTGGTTCACGCGCGTCGGGGTACTGCCAACGTGTACGTTGATCAGGGATTGAGCTATCGCATGGCGGGCAAATCCGGCACCGCCCAGGTGGCGGCGCTGGCGCAGGACGAGGAAGCGCCCGAGTACGACGAGATCGAGCATCGCTTCCGTGATCACGCTCTGTTCGTCGCCTATGCGCCGGCTGACAATCCCGAGATCGCGGTGGCGGTGGTGGCAGAGCACGGCGGCGGCGGCAGTAGCACCGCCGGGCCGATCGCCCGGCAGGTGATCGACGCTGCGCTGGAGGGCCCCAGACTGGTCCGGAGCGATACCGCCCGATGACCACCGCGGCCGAGGAGCACGAACAACCGCCGTCACTGGCGGACTGGCTGGTCCGCTGGCGGCTAGACCTGCAACTCCTGCTGGCGCTGATGGCCTGCGGGGGGCTGGGCCTGTTTGTACTCTACAGCGCGTCGGGCGAGCAGATGTCGGTGGTGATCTCGCAGAGCATCCGGCTCGGCATCGGCTTTGCCGCCATGATCGTGGTGGCCCAGATTCCGCCGGACTGGTATCGCACGGTCGCGCCGTGGACCTATGTGCTGGGACTGATCCTGCTACTGCTGGTCCTGCTTCTGGGCGATGCCGCCATGGGCGCGCAACGCTGGCTTGACCTGGGCGTGGTGCGTTTCCAGCCCTCCGAGATCATGAAGATCGCGGTACCGCTGGCGACCGCCGCCTTTCTGCATGAGCGGGCCCTGCCCACCGGCTGGGAAGGCGTGATCGCCTCAGCGGCGATCGTCGCGCTACCCGTCGGGCTGGTGGCCATCCAGCCGGATCTGGGCACCGCGCTACTGATCGTGATGGCCGGCGGCTTCGTGGTTTTCCTGGCGGGGCTGCGCTGGCGGGTTCTGGCCCTCCTGCTGCTGATGGCCGCCGCCGCCGCACCGCTGGTCTGGTTCAATATGCACGAATACCAGCAGGAACGGGTGCTTACCTTCCTGAATCCGGCGCGCGACCCGGCCGGGGCGGGTTATCATATAACCCAGAGCAAGATCGCCATCGGTTCCGGCGGTCTGTTCGGCAAGGGCTGGCTCAACGGCAGCCAGTCGCATCTGAACTTTCTGCCGGAGTCGGATACGGATTTCATCTTCGCGGTGTTCGCGGAGGAAGCCGGCCTGCTCGGCGTGATTGCGCTGCTGGCACTGTACGGCTTTCTGGTGGCGCGGGGCCTGCGCATCGCGGTACGTAGCCAGGATACGTTCCAGCGCCTGATGGCGGGCAGTATCAGCCTGACATTCTTCATCTATGTATTCGTCAACATGGGCATGGTGATCGGCTTGCTGCCGGTGGTGGGAGTGCCCCTGCCACTGCTGAGTTTCGGCGGCACCTCGATGGTGGTGCTGCTGATGGGATTCGGCATACTCATGTCCATCAACACTCATCGGAAACTGCTCAGTTCATGACTCCGGCGTTGCGCGTGCCCGGCCTGCTGGCCGTCCTCATCCTGACCGCCGCGATCGCGCCGGCATGGGCCGACTATCGCGACCATCCGCGCGCCGGGGAGCTGGTGAGCGAACTGGAACGCGAGCACGGACTGGACCCGGCCTGGGTACGGTCCCGGCTGGCCGAAGCCGAATCCCGGCCGCACATCATCGAGACCATGCGCAAACCCGCGGAGCGGGTGCTGCGCTGGCACGAATACCGCCAGATATTCCTCGATCAGCCGCGTATCGACGCCGGTGCCGCCTTTCTGCGCGAACATGCCGACATCGTGTCCCGGGTGGAGCGGAAATACGGCGTGCCGGGCCCGGTGATTGCCGCGATCATCGGCGTGGAAACCCGCTACGGCGGCTTCATCGGTCGCGACCGGGTGCTGGATGCGCTGGCCACGCTCGGATTCGACTACCCGCCCCGGGCCGACTTCTTCCGTCGCGAGCTCGGCCAGTTCCTGGTGCTCGCCCGCGAGGAGAAAATCGACATCGACACCGCGCTGGGCTCCTATGCCGGCGCCATGGGCATGCCTCAGTTCATTCCCAGCAGCTATCGCCACTACGCCGTCGACGGCGACGGCGACGGGCAACGCGATCTCTGGGACAGCCCGGCCGATATCATCGCCAGCGTGGCCAACTACCTGGCCGAGCACGGCTGGCAGCGGGACGGGCGCGTCGCCCTGCCCGGTCGTACCGAGGGGGGTGACCTGTCCGGCCTGACCCGCAGCAAGCGCAAGACCCGCTACGAATACCGGGACCTGACCGCGGCCGGCCTGCGTGTTGCCGTGGACCCGCCCGCCGACGACACCCCAGTCGGACTGGTGGAACTGGCCGGCAACCACGGTCCCGAATTCTGGGTGGGGCTGAACAACTTCTTCGTGATCACTACTTACAACCACAGCCGGCTTTACGCGATGGCAGTGTGCCAGCTGGCCGACGCCATCGCCGCCGCCCGTTCCCGAAAGGCAGCTTCGGCATGACCGCGATGCGTTTCCCTGTATTGATTCTGGGCGCCCTGTGGCTGGCCGGTTGCGCCAGCACGCCCGGCGACGATGGCGCACCGGACAGCGCCTCCGATGAGGCGCCCATTACCACCGATGGCCCGCCAGCGAACGAACCGCCGGTGGACGTCACCAAGGTTCCGCAACCCGAACCCAGGGCGGAACCGCTCAGCCGTCTCGGCAATCCCGACAGCTACCACGTCATGGGCCAGCGTTATCGCGTCCTGACCTCGGCCAAGGGCTACCGCGAGACCGGAACCGCCTCCTGGTACGGCCGCAAATTTCACGGCCGCAGCACCTCCAGCGGCGAACCGTACGACATGTATCAGTTGACCGCGGCCCACAAGGAGCTGCCGCTGCCCAGCTACGCCCGGGTGACGAACCTGGAGAATGGCAAGGAAATCATCGTTCGCATCAACGACCGGGGGCCCTTCCACAGCGATCGCATCATCGATCTGTCCTATGCCGCTGCCGCCCAGCTGGGATTTCTCGACAACGGCACCGCCAAAGTCAAGGTGGAAACCATCGCCACCGGCACCGCGCGCTCGGACAATCCGGCAAACCCGGCGCTGTACCTGCAGACCGGGGCCTTCTCCAACGCCCGCAACGCTCGCGGCCTGGCCAAGCGCCTGGAGGAAATGGGCCTGGACCGGGTATTCGTGTCCCCGACCGCCAGCGACCCGCCACTCTACCGGGTCCGGATCGGCCCCTATCCCGATGCCCAGGGCCTGGCCGACGCCCGCCAACGGCTGGCGGACCAGGGCATCCAGTCCGACACGCTGCGCGACTAGTCTCGCGCCGCAGGCTTCGCACACCGCCGCAAACCAGAGAGACCGACCCCGTCATGATCTATCGCCGTCGCACATTGTTCATCGCCCTCACCCTGCTGCTCGGGTCGCTGGGGGCACCTGCCCAGGCGCTTTCGCTGCCGGAACCACCGAGCGTGCCGGCCAAGACCTACATACTGCTGGACCACGACAGCGGCCAGTTGCTGGCGGGCGCCAATCCGGATCAGCCGGTGGAGCCGGCCAGTATCACCAAACTGATGACGGCCTACATCCTGTTCGACGAGATCAAGAGCGGCAACCTGGCGCTGGATGACCAGGTCACCGTCAGCGAAAAGGCCTGGCGCATGGGCGGCTCCAAGATGTTCATCGAAGTCGGCAAGCAGATTCCGGTGGTCGACCTGCTACAGGGCATGATCATCATTTCCGGCAACGACGCCACCCTGGCCCTGGCCGAGCACGTGGCCGGCTCCGAGGAAAGCTTCGCCGGCTACATGAACCAGTACGCCAGCGATCTGGGGCTGACGAACAGTCACTTCGTGAACGTCACCGGCTGGCCGGCCGAGAACCACTACATGAGCGCGCGGGACATCGCTACCCTGGCCGGCGCCATGATCCGCGACTTTCCGAATCTGTACGAGCGTTTCTACCAGCAGAAGGAATTCACCTGGAACGATATCAAGCAGTACAACCGCAACTCCCTGCTGTGGACCGACCCGTCGGTGGACGGAGTCAAGACCGGACATACAGAATCCGCCGGTTACTGCCTGGCCGCATCGGCCGAGCGCGAGGGCATGCGGCTGATATCGGTGGTCACCGGCACCAGCAGTAACAACGCCCGCAAGTCGGCCAGTTCGGCCCTGCTCAACTACGGCTTCCGCTTCTACGAAACCTACAAGCTGTTCGACGCCGACAAGCCGATTACCGAAATCCGGGTGTGGAAGGGCGACCGCGACCTGCTGCCGGTGGATGCGGGCGGGCCCGTCTACGTCACCGCGCCACGCGGCGGTCGCGACAAACTGGCCACTACCGCCGAGGTCACCCGCAACCTGGTGGCGCCGGTGGAAAAGGGCCGGGAACTGGGCACGCTCAATATCACCTTCAACGGCGAACCTCTGCACAAGCGTCCGCTCTATGCCGGCACCGACGTCGGCGCAGGCGGCTTCTTCCAGAGTCTAATCGACGAGTTCTGGCTGCTTTTCGAGTAGCCGGCTGACCATGGATACGGCATACCTCAACGGCCGCTTCCTGCCGCTGGCCGACGCGCAGGTCCCGGTCCTGGATCGGGGCTTCCTGTTCGGGGACGCGGTATACGAAGTCATCCCTGTCTACACCGGCCGCGCCTATGCCCTGGCCGATCACGTCCAGCGGCTGGACCGGAGCCTGCGCAGCATCGGGCTGGCCGATCCGCTGGCGCCGGACGGCTGGAGCGACCTGGTCAACGACCTGATCGCGCGCAACGGCGGTGGCGACATGGCGGTCTATCTACAGGTCACGCGGGGCGCACCGTCGCGGCGGGACCACCGGCCTGCCAGCGCCACCGGCCCGGCCACCGTCGTGGGGTTCTGCCAGACGCGGGCCCCGGTTGCGGCATCCCTGTTCGAGCAGGGCATCGCCGCGGTGGTGCGCGACGACACCCGCTGGGCCCGGTGCGATATCAAGTCCACCGCCCTGCTCGCCAACGTGCTGCTGGCCGGCGATGCCCAGGCCAACGACGCCAACGAAGCCATTCTGGTGCGCGATGGCCGGCTTACCGAAGGCGCCTCCAGCAACGTTTTCGTGGTGAGCGGCGGCACGCTGGCCACGCCGCCGCTCGAGGCCGCCATTCTGCCGGGCATCACCCGCGCCCGGGTCCTTTCCCTGGCGGCAGCCAATGACATCCCGGTCGCGCAACGACGGATCGAGACTAGCGAATTGCGCGCAGCGGACGAAATCTGGCTGACCAGCTCCACCCGGGAAATCTTCCCGGTGACCCGGCTGGACGGCGAGCCAGTGGGTGGCGGCCGACCCGGCGCGCTGTGGACAAGACTGCGGGCGCTGCTGCAGGCTGACACCCATGACTGACGATTCCTTGCTCGAATTTCCCTGCCGCTTTCCGATCAAGGTCTTCGGCGCACATGATGGCCACTTCGAGCAGCAGATATTCGATCTGCTCAAGCCGCATGTGCCCGAGCTCAGCCAGGACGATCTCACCCGCAATCCCAGCCGCAAGGGCAACTACGTGGCGATCACCGTCGACGTGCTCGCCCGCGACCGGGCCCAGCTGGACGCGATCTACGAGGATCTCACCGCCTGCGACGCGGTGCTGATGGCATTGTAGAAAGCCGCCGGCATCGGTCGCGGCGTTTCGGGTGCCATGCAGATGCTCTGCGTTAAACTCGGACCATGACCTTGTCCTCAACGCCAGCCAAGTCATCGCCGGCGCCCGCGCCGCGCATCCGCACCATGCTGGATGCGCCGCTGGCATACGAACCCGTATGGCGCGACATGCAGGCATTCACCGACGCGGCCGGCCCGGATACCCCGGATGAGTTCTGGTTCCTGGCGCATGAGCCGGTGTTTACCCAGGGCACCAACGGGCGACCGGAGCACGTGCTGGCGCCCGGCAACATCCCGATTGTGCCCAGCGACCGCGGCGGCCAGGTCACCTACCACGGCCCCGGCCAGCTGATGGGCTATGTCCTGGCCGATGTGCGCCGGCTGGGCATGGGCATCCGGTCGCTGGTCGAGGGGCTCGAACTGGCCGTGATCGACACCCTGGACGGTTACGGCATCACGGCCCGGGCCCGGCGGGATGCGCCCGGTGTCTACGTGCCGGCTGCCGGCGACGCCAAGATCGCCTCGCTGGGGCTGCGGGTGCGCCGTGGTCGCTGCTATCACGGCCTGGCGCTGAATGTGGACCTGGATCTTGAGCCATTCGGGCGCATCAATCCCTGCGGTTACCAGGGACTGGCCATGACCCGGATCGCCGATCTGGCGGCCCCGATCAGCCTGGACCGGGTTGCCGCGGATCTGGCGCCCGCGATCTGTCGGCGACTCCGCCTGCCGCGGCCCGCGGCGAACGAACACCGGTTTGCGCCAGCACCGGCGATGGGCTAAATCAAGGGCCCGCCGACGCCGCGCACGCCGGGCGGGTTCACCATATTCAGGTACGGTTCAGTAACGCGCTCATAAGCTGCATTCACCTACTACGGGCAAGGAGACATCTCATGCGAACTTTCATCCGTCCACTGGCGGCCCTGGTATCCGCCCTGGCGCTGGTCAGCACGCCGCTGATGGCCCAGGAAGAGGCCTGCGAGCCGACCCCGCCCGCCGAGCTGGGCGAACAGACGGTGAATACGGTGCTGGACCAGCTCACCGAGCGTCGCGACGAGTTCAAGAAGAATCCCCAGGCGCTGTACGCGATGATCGAGCGGGAGCTGGTGCCGCTGGTTGATCTGGAGCGCATGTCGGAACTGGTTCTGGGCAAGCACGCGGAGGATGCCTCGGACGAGCAGATCGACCGCTTCGCCCAGGCCTTCAAGCAGATGATCATCCAGACCTACGGCAATGCGCTGTATGGATTCGACGACGAGCAGATCGAATTCCAGCCGGTGGATGCACCCGAGGACGCCACCGACATCACCTTCCAGGCCGTGGTGATTACTGAGGAAGGCGACCGCATCCCGGTGGACATGGATATGCACCTGGTCGACTGCCAGTGGAAAATCTATGACGGCAGCATCGGCAATCTGTCGTTCGTGACCAACTACCGCGGTCAGTTCAACGCCCAGATCCGGGCCGGCGGCCTTGACGCACTGATCGAGAAGATGGAACGCCGCTACGGCGGCGGCGTGAGCGACCCCGCCCAGTAAGCTGGCGGTGACGGCCGGCAACACCCGACAGCGGCTGCTCGCGGTCGTACGCCGGGTGCCGGCCGGCTGCGTTGCGACCTACGGCCAGATTGCGGCCCTGGCGGGTCTGCCACGGCAGGCCCGCCAGGTCGGTTACGCCCTGCACAACTGCCCGGCGGACGTGCCCTGGCACCGGATCGTCAATGCTCAGGGCCGCATCTCGCTGCCCGCCGATTCCACCGCCGGCCTGGCCCAGCATCGCCGGCTCGCCGACGAAGGCATTGCCATGATCGGCGGGCGGATCGATCTGGCCCGATACCGCTGGGAACCGCCTTCAGACCCGGCCGGGCAGGCCGATACCGGAGGATGATGACCGCACCCTGTCCCGCATGACCCCCGCGCAGCATGAACTCATTCGCAATAGCTGGCATCGTGCCGCCCCGGCCCGGGAACAGGTCATCCGCGACTTCTACGACCACCTGTTCGAGCAGGCCCCCGCCCTGCGGGATCTTTTCCCCGCGGACCTCGGCCGCCAGAAGCGCAAGCTCCTGATCACGCTCAATATCGCCGTCTCCCGCCTGTCGCAGCTGGAGCAGATACGGCCATCGCTGCGGGAACTGGGCCGCCGGCACCGTGACTACGGCGCCCGCACGAAGTACTACCCCGTTGTGTGCGAGGCCCTGTTAGGGAGCCTGGCCACCCACATGGGCTCGGACTTCGACCGCGCCACCGAATTCGCCTGGCGAGAGGCGCTCAGCATCATCACTACCGAGATGCTCGCCGGCGCGCGCGAGGACCCGGACCCGGCCGGCTAGCACCGCCGGTGGCCGGATCACGCCACGGCAACCCCGCCCCGGCCGGCCCGGACTGGCGTCGGAACCAGCCGATTTACTCCACGCCGGGAAAAAAAGGCACAATCGGTTGTCGTAACAGGCAACGATTTTCCCCGGACGCGTAGTTTTCGGCGTCGCGCGCGTACGCGTCCGGGTGTTTCCAATAAAAGGTGTGACATGTCCAGATTCGTCGTTCCGTTCGCGTCCGCAATACTGCTGCTGCAGGCCTGTCAGGCCGGCAGCGTCGCCCCGGAGGCGGACACCACCGGCGAGTTCCAGCCGCTGCAGCCCGGCGATGCCCAGGTGCAGATCGACAAGCAGGTGGTCCAGCGGCTGCAGGACGAGCACTACAACCCGGTAGCGCTGGACGACGATTTCTCGCGCGACATGCTCCTCGACTATATCGAGGACCTCGATGGTACCCACAGCGTGTTCCTGGCCAGCGACATCGAACGCTTCAAGCGGGAATTCGGCGATCAACTCGATGATGATCTGCGCGACGGCGAACTCGGCGCGGCCTTCGATATCTTCAACACCTACCAGCAGCGCCGGCTGGAGGTGAATCAGTGGATACTGGGCCTGCTCGATAAGGGGGTGGAGAATCTCGACCTGACGGACGCGGAAAGCGTGACCATCGAACGTGAAGACGCCCCCTGGCCGGCGGATGACGAGGCTCGCCGCGAGCTGTGGCGCCACAATCTCGAAAACCAGGTCATCAACCTGCATCTCAACGACGTCGAACCGGCGGACATCCAGGACCGTATGACCCGCCGCTATGAAAGCGAGCGGGAGCAACTGCTGGCGGCCGAGCCGATCGACGTGATCTCCGCCTACATGGGGGCCTATACCCACCGCTACGACCCGCACACCGATTACTTCTCCCCCAGCCGGTCGGAGGAATTCGACATCGGTATGAATCTGTCGCTGCAGGGCATCGGCGCCCAGCTGCGCGACCGCAACGGCTACACCGAACTGGTGCGACTGATTCCCGGTGGTCCCGCGGCCAAGAGCGGCAAGCTCAGCCCCACCGATCGGATTATCGCCGTCGGCCAGGGCAAGGAAGGTGATCTGGTGGACGTAGTTGGCATGCGCCTGGACCGCACGGTGCAGCTGATCCGCGGCGAGAAGGGCAGCACGGTCCGGCTGCAGATACTGCCCAAGGACAATTCCCAGACCCGCACTATCTCGCTCGTGCGCGACGAGATCGAGCTGAAGGATCAGGCGGCCAAGAGCCGTATCGTGCCGCTGGACGACCAAGGCGAAACCCGCCGGATCGGGCTGATTACCCTGCCTTCGTTCTACAAGGGCACCGCCGATGATGTCGAGGCGTTGCTGAAGGAGTTGCGCGAAGCCGACGTCGATGGCGTGGTACTGGACCTGCGCGGCAACGGCGGCGGCGCCCTGCGCGAAGTCACCAAGCTGGTGGGACTGTTCATGCCCTCGTCACCCTCGGTGCAGATCCGCGATGCCAGCGGCAACACCCAGGTGCTGGGCGCCAACGGCGATCCGGTCTACCCGGGCCCACTGGCGGTGATGGTCAACCGGCTGAGCGCCTCCGCCTCGGAGATCTTCGCCGGCGCCATTCAGGACTACGGCCGCGGCGTCATTCTCGGCCAGCGCACCTTCGGGAAGGGCACGGTCCAGGCCCTGATGCCGCTGTCCAAGGGCCGGGTCAAGCTAACTCAGGCCAAGTTCTATCGCGTGACGGGTGCCAGCACCCAGGCGCGCGGGGTGGAACCGGATATCAGCTTTCCGTCGCCGTTCAACACCGAGGAGATCGGCGAATCGGCCCTGCCCAACGCCCTGCCCTGGGACAAGATCGACTCGGTGTCGCACCCGCAACTGGACACGCTAAAGAAGATTCTCCCCGAACTGCGTGATCGGCACGAGAAGCGCATCACCGACGACAGCGACTTCCAGTACCAGGTCAAGCGCATCGATCTACTGCGCGAACGCAGTGAGCGCGAGTCACTGTCGCTGCAGCTCGAGGAACGGCGCGAACAGCAGGCCGAATTCCGCGAGCGAAGCCTGGAACTGGTCAACGCCAAGCGGCGAGCCAACGGCGAAGAACCGTTCGAGGACTATCAGGCGTTCCAGGACAGCGAGGATGACGTTGCCACCCCGGAAAATCCCACCGGCGAGAGCGAGGAAGAGGAAGAACCCGACGCCTACCAGCAGGAAGCCGCCCGCATCCTGCTGGATACCGTGAACCTGCTCAAGGCGCGGGCCGGTGGGCGGGCGATCTGATGTAATCGCCAGCGTCCCCGCTCCGGCTAGCCGCTGAAACGACGGGCGTTGGCAAACAGCCTGGCCCAGGGGGCGCGCTCGCCCGACCATGCCGCCGGCCGCCAGGCCTGCGTGATGGTCCGCGTGACCCGTTCCGGATGCGGCATCAGAATCAGCACCCGGCCATCCACGTTGCAGAAACCGGTGGCCCCGCCGGGCGAGCCATTGGGGTTGGCGGGATAGCGCGCCGCTGGCCCGCCGGCGTTGTCCACATAACGCAGGCTTAGCTGCCCCGCCGCCGTCAGCCGCTGCGCGGCCGCGTCGTCGGCATAAACCACCCGGCCTTCCCCGTGTGCTACCGCGATGGGCACGCGGGCACCGGCCATGCCGTCCAGCAACACCGACCTAGAGGGCAGCACTTCCACTGCCACTGTGCGGGCTTCGAACTGCGCCGACCGATTCTCCAGAAACGTTGGCCAATCGTCGGTTCCGGGAATCAGGTCGGCCAGGTGAGACAACATCTGGCAACCGTTGCAAACGCCGAGGGCGAAATTCCGCTCGTCGGCGAAGAAGGCCGCGAACGCCTCGCGCAGGGCCGGATTGTTCAGAATGGTGCCGGCCCAGCCCCGCCCCGCGCCGAGCACGTCGCCGTAGGAAAACCCGCCACAGGCCGCCAGCCCCTGGAAGTCCCGCAGCAACGCGCTGCCGGCCAGAAGTTCACTCATGTGCACGTCGACGGCCTCGAAACCGGCGGCATGGAACGCCCAGGCCATTTCCAGATGACCGTTCACGCCCTGCTCCCTCAGGATGGCAACCCGCGGCCGGGTCAGATTCAGAAACGGCGCTGCCGGATCCTCGGCCGGGTCGAAACCCGGCGCCGCAGGCAGGCCCGGGTCATCGGCATCCAGCAAGGCATCATATTCCTCGCGGGCGCAGTCGGGATCGTCACGCAGCGCCTTGAGGCGGTAGCTGGTTTCGGACCAGGCGCGATGCAGGTCGATACGGTCCTCATCCAGCAGCCAGTCGCCGTTCCCGTGGATACGAATACGCCGATCTGCGGCCACCACGCCCAGGTCGGTGGCCGCGAGACCGGCCTCGCGGCATTGCCCGAGAATCGGCGCGGCATCCGCCGCCGCCACCTGGATCACCGCCGCGGGCTCTTCGTTGAACAGCGCCGCCAGCGGCCCGCCTGCCAGCCGGCCAAGGTCCACCTCCAGGCCGGTCCGGCCGGCGAATGCCATTTCGCAGAGCGTGGCCCACAAGCCGCCGTCGCTGCGGTCGTGATAGGCCAGAATCCGTCCTGCCGCGTTGAGCGACTGCACGATATCGAACAGGGCGCGCAGGGTGGCCGGGTTGTCCACGTCCGGCGGCGGCCCCGCCTCGACCCCGTACACCTGGGCCAGGGCAGAACCGCCCAGACGGGCCTGATCGCCATTGGGGGCCAGCAGAATCAGCCGGCTGTCGGACAGCTGTCGCAGTTGCGGGGTCAGGGTGGCGCCGGCATCGAGCGCCGGGGCAAACGCCGACACGATCAGCGAAACCGGCGCCCGCATATCGCGGGACTGGCCGTCCTGTTCCCAGATCGTACGCATGGACAGCGAATCCTTGCCCACCGGGATGGCGATGCCCAGTGCCGGGCAGAGCTGCTCGCCCACCGCACGCACGGTATCGAACAGACGGGCGTCCTCTTCGGCGTCACCGCAGGCGGCCATCCAGTTGGCGGACAGGCGTACGTCGGACAGACGCTCGATGCGGGCGGCCGCCAGATTGGTCAGGGCCTCGGCGACTGCCATGCGGCCCGAGGCAGGCGCGTCCAGCACCGCCAGCGGCGCGCGCTCGCCCATCGCCATGGCCTCGCCGCTGGTGCCGGTAAAGCCGGTGGTGGTTACGGCGCAGTCGGCCACCGGCACCTGCCAGGGGCCAACCATCTGTTCACGCGCCACCTGCCCGCCGATGCTGCGATCGCCGATAGTGATCAGGAAGGACTTGTCGGCCACCGTGGGTAGACGGAGGACCCGGTAGGCCGCCTCCTGCAAATTGACACCCTCGGGCAACGGCCGTCCGGCGACCGGCGCCGGGCGGCGCCCCTCCCGATGCATTTTCGGCGTCTTGCCGAGCAGTACCGGCATGGGCATGTCCACCGGGGCATCGGCCGCGTTGTCGCGGACTTGCAGATGGGGTTCGGCGATCGCCTCGCCCACCACCGCCATCGGGCAGCGCTCGCGCCGACACAGGGCCTCGAATACGGACAGGCTATCGGCCGCGACCGCCAGGACATAGCGCTCCTGCGCCTCGTTGCACCAGATTTCCATCGGCGACAGGCTGGCATCCGCGCTATGGATGTCCCGCAGCCGGATACTGGCCCCGCGACCGTCGGCATCGATGATCTCGGGCAGCGCGTTCGACAGGCCACCGGCGCCGACATCGTGGATTGAGGCAATCGGATTGCTATCACCCATCGCCCAGCAGCCATCGATGACTTCCTGACAGCGCCGCTCCATCTCCGGGTTGGCGCGCTGGACGGAGGCGAAATCCAGCGCCTCGGAGGATCGGCCGCTGGCCATGGAGGACGCCGCGCCCCCACCCAGGCCGATGCGCATGGCGGGCCCGCCCAGCACGATCAGCCGCGCGTCCACCGACACCGGTTGCTTTTCGACATGATCGCCACGGATGTTGCCCATACCACCGGCGATCATGATCGGCTTGTGATAACCGCGCAGGCCATCCGGCCCGTCCTTTTCGAAGGTACGGAAATAGCCGGTCAGATTCGGCCGCCCGAACTCGTTGTTGTAGCGGGCGGCACCGATCGGCGCCTCCAGCATGATCTGGCGCGCACTGGCCACCCGCTGCGGGCGGCCGTGGTCAATCTCCCAGGGCTGCTCGTACCCCGGCAGGCGCAGGTTCGACACCGAAAAACCGCACAGACCGGCCTTGGTGCGGGCACCACGGCCAGTGGCTGCCTCGTCCCGGATCTCGCCGCCACAGCCGGTGGCGGCCCCCGGGTCGGGCGCGATGGCGGTCGGGTGATTGTGGGTTTCCACCTTCATGACCAGGTGAACTGGCTCCGTTTCCCCGCGATAGCTGCGATCCGCGCCGGCGAAGAAGCGCAGTGCGGTCGCGCCGGTCACCACCGCCGCGTTGTCCTTGTAGGCGGATAACACCCCCTCCGGACTGGCGGCGTGGCTAGCCTGGATCATCCGGAACAGGCTCGCCGGCATCGCCTGGCCATCGATGGTCCACCCGGCGTTGAATATCTTGTGGCGGCAGTGCTCGGAGTTGATCTGCGCAAACATGACCAGCTCGGCATCGGTGGGCGAGCGATCCAGCCGCGCGTACTCGCGAGCCAGGTAATCGATCTCGTCCGGCGACAGCGCCAGTCCCCAGTCCCGATTGGCCGCCGTAAGCGCGACCAGCGGATCCCCGCCGAGGTTCACGCGCCGCAGCGTACCGGCGGGTGGCGTCTCGAACAGGTCCGGTAGTGCCGAGGCGTCCGCCAGCACGCTCTCGGTCATCGGGTCATGCAGTTCGCGCAAGAGGGCCTCGCGCGATACGTCTTGATCGTCGGCGTCGATCGCCCAGACCACGCCCTGTTCCAGCCGCTGCAGATGCGGCAGACCGCAATTGCGGGCAATGTCCTCCGCCTTGCTCGACCACGGTGACACCGTGCCCAGCCGCGGCACCACGACCGGCCCCGGCGGCGCCTCTGCCGGCCAGTCAGGCAGGTCCGCCGGCAACAGAGTTCGCAGACGGGTGGTGTGATCGTCGGTCCAGCCGGCATCGACCGACGCCACATAGAGATGGCGCGCGGCCAGCCCGCGCACCGGCACCCCGGCTGCCCGCAACCGATGCCGCTGCGCCTCGAGGCGAAACGCGGAAAACGCGGCCTGCCCGGCCAGAATCAGAGTGCGACGATGCTGCGCCAAGACAATCCCTCTTGCTGATCCGCGGCGGCCACCCAGTCCCGAGTGCAGCCAAGCACGTCGGCCAGGGCCTGACGGGCGTGGTCCGCCGTGTTGTTGTTGCTGCTGATATGCGTGGCGACCACATGCTGGAGCCGTTCGCGGCCTATCGTGCCGAGCAGCGCGGCTGCCTGGCCGTTGCTCAGGTGCCCCAGGTCCCCCGATACCCGCGCCCGCACCGAGGCCGGATAGGGGCCCGCCGCCAGCAGCGCCGGATCGTGATTGCATTCCAGCAGCAGCGCATCACAGGCATCAACCATGGTCCGCACATGCGGCGTCGACCGGCCGATGTCGGACAGCACGCCCAGCCGCCGATGGCCATCGGAGAGCACGAACTGACAGGGTTCGCGGGCATCGTGGGGTACCGGAAACGGCATGATGCTCAGATCGTCGATGACAAACGCTTCGTGCGGTGAAAAACAGCGTACTGAAAGCTCCGGACCCGGCGCGCAGGCCTGTCGAGTGCCCGGCGTCATCCACACCGGCAGGCCGTGCCGGCCGGCGAACCGGGCCAGGCCGCGCACGTGATCGCCGTGCTCGTGCGTGATCAGGATCGCATCCAGCGAGGCCGGGTCCAGCGACAGCCGGGCCAGGCGTCGCTGCATGTCCGCGGCGGAAAAGCCGCAATCAACCAGAACTCGGGTCCCCCCGGATTCCACCACCAGTGCGTTGCCCCGGCTACCGCTGCCCAGAAACGCGAATCGCATCACGCCGGTCCGGGAGCTTGCTTTCGCGCCATTGCCTCGGTCAATTCCGGCCGGTGTAGACCGGAAACGGCATGACCTTGCCGTCACTGCCGCCGGCGTCCGTCACCTTGGCCGCGCCACGCTTGCGTACCTCGTCGATGCGCACCACCGCATGCATGGGAATATAGGAGCGGATCACATCGGCGAATTCGCTGGCCAGTTTTTCCTCGGCCGGGTCGACCACCAGTTCACTGCGTTCACCGAATACCAGTTGCTCGATCTCCACGAAACCGTACAACCCGCCCTGCAACACGGATTTGGCGTAGACCTCGTAGATATGACCCTGATTGAAGAAGGTCACCCGATAAAGGCGTTGCTTGTCCGCCATGCTGGTCAGCGTCTCCCGGCGATTGCTGCGTTAAGATGCGGCCATGCCGGCATCACAGGAATTCGGCGGTCAGGACACGCCGCTACGACTCGCGCATCCACACCAGAACCGGTATGCCGGCCGGCCAGCGTCCGGATTGCCGAGCAGTGGGGAATCTGGCGGAGAGGGTGGGATTCGAACCCACGTGGGGCGTAAGCCCCCAACCGATTTCGAGTCGGTGCCGTTATGACCACTTCGGTACCTCTCCGGAAAGCTGTCGGTGCGATACATCAGCCAACCGACGGGCGAAGTTTACAGGGAATGGAACGCGGCCCCAAGCGAGAATATGCATTCCATGGGTAACGCCGCCGTCCTTCGGCTGTCAGCGCAGCGGTATCGGGTTTCACTGCGCTGGGTGACGATACTGCTGGCACTGGCCCTGCTGGCGACCTGTCAGCCGCCGGTTTCGCCCATGGCGGAGATTCAGGCCACGGGCACGCTCCGGGTCGCGACCGTGAATTCCGCCACCACTTATTATCTGGGGCCGGCCGGCCCTACCGGGTTCGAATACGACCTCGCCCGAGCGTTCGCCGATCAACTCGGGGTGGAACTCGAGATGCAGGTCGTCGACACCCGCGCCGCCCTCACCCGCGCGGTGCGCCAGGGCAACAGCCATTTCGCAGTCGGCCTCACCGCTACAGCAGCGCTGCGTCGGGATTACCGGCTGACACCAGGCTATCTGGATCTGCAACCCACGCTGGTCTATCAGGCCGACGATCCGACGCCCGACGACCTTGCTTCGCTCGACGGCACGCTGACCGTCGCCCGGGACGATGCGGTTACCAACTGGTTGCAGCAGGCGCATCCGACACTGAACTTCCGGGTGGACGAAGCGGCCAACGCCGAGGAACTGCTGGCCCGAGTGGCCGAGGGAGACATCCGTGCAACCGTCGCTGACGCCCGGCTGGTGCAGCTCAATCAGCGCTACTACCCGCGCCTGCGCACCGCCTTCACCCTGCCCGTCACCGCATCGCGTACCTGGGTATTTCCCGCCCGGGAACACGATGCCCTCTACAACCGGGCAATAGCTTTCCTGGCCGGCATGCGCGGCGATACGGCCATGACCATATTGCGGGACCGACACTTCGGCCATGCCAAACGGCTCGGATTCGTCGGCGGCCAGACCTTCGCCCGCATCGCCGAGGAACGGCTCGACCGCTGGCGTCCCGCGTTCGAAACGGCGGCCGAGGAAAACGGCCTGGACTGGCGCCTGCTGGCGGCGGTGGGCTATCAGGAATCCCATTGGGACCCGGAAGCGGTCAGCCCGACCGGCGTGCGGGGGCTGATGATGCTCACGGAGCAGACCGCGGAAGAACTCGGCGTGGCCGACCGTACGGATCCGGCGCAGAGCATCGAGGGGGGCGCACGATACATCCGGGACCTGCGCGAACGCCTGGCCGATGGCATCGAGGAGCCGGATCGCACCTGGACCGCCCTGGCCGCCTACAACCTGGGCCTGGGGCACGTACTCGATGCCCGTGAGCTGCTGCGCCAGCGCGAGCGTGATCCGGATAGCTGGATCAACCTTCGCGATGCCCTGCCCTGGCTAACCCAGAAGCGTTATCACAGCCGGACCCGCTACGGGTATGCACGCGGCCACGAAGCGGTGACATACGTCGGCAATATCCGCGCCTACTACGACATTCTGCTGTGGATGACCGGCGATCCCGACACCGAGAAGCCCGAAAGCCTGCAGCGCGAACCGGAAACGTCCGACACGGCGGCGGAGCGGGCGCTGGACATGAATGTGCCAGCGCTTTGAACGAAAAACGCCGGCCCGAGGGCCGGCGTCGTAAGCCTATGACGTCGCGAATTATTACCGCGAGTCAGATTCCCCCAAGCAGACCGAGAATCCCGCCAAGCAGGCCGGAAATCAGACCGCCAATCAACGGCAACCCTTCGGTGCCATCGAGGAAGCCGCCATTGGCATCTTCGCCACCGAACTGACTGAAAAGGTCCGGCAACAGATTGCCGATCACACTGCTGAACTGGGTGGGATTGAAGTTATCCGTACCACCGACACCAGCGAGAATGTCACTGATCACCGGCACGCCGTCGCCATCCAGGCTGAGTAGCGCGGTCAGCAAATCGCCCAGCAGCGGCAGAGAGGCCGGGTCTGCGCCACCCAGGGCAGGAACACCCTGCAGCACGTCGCCCAGCAGCGGCACGTTACCCGTACCACCATTGGCAAGAAGGTTGCTCAGCGTATCCAGACCGCCAGCAGCCTCGCCGCCCATCAGGCCGGCGAGCACGTCACCGAGCACTGGCAGTCCGGAAAGCAGATCGGAAAGCAGCGGAATCTGGGTGCCACCGCTCCCGGTGCCGCCGCCGGCCAGGAGATCACCAAACCCGGCTTCGCCACCGAAATCGCTGAAGTCACCGGCAAATCCGGCGCCAAGCACCGGCGCCAGCGGCGAATTCTCGCCGGTCACCGGCGCCAGCACACCGCGCAGGGCCTGGAACAGCGGATTGAGCACCACGGCCAGGCCGTTCTCGAAATCAATGCCCGCCTGGTCAACCGCGCCGCTCAGCGCGGTGCCCGCGCCCCCCGGCAGGGAACCGGACAATGCATTCAGCACGTTGTTGAACGCGCCGACAAGCGCCGCGCTGGTGTCGTCACCATCGAGCCGCCCGGTGGCATCCAGAATGGTGCTGAGGTCGCCAGCACCGGTGCCCAGGGCGGCGAGCAGGTCACCCACCAGCGGCGCATCAGCCACCTGCGGCGGCACCTGATCGGAGAGGGTGTCGAGCTGGGCGGAAATCTGAACCAGCAGATCGGTTATCGCGGTCAGGTCACCACCGTCGGTCTGGCCGGTGATGCCGTTCTGTACCTCGGTTTGCAGCTGGGTCAGCAGAGGCAGCAGATTCTCGGAACCGGGAATAGCCTGCCCTTCTTCGGTCAACTGAATCAGGGTTTCGGAGAGCCCGGCGGCAAAGCTGAGCAGCGCGTCGCCGGCCAGATCGCCACCGGCGATCAGGTCATCCGGATTCTGGCTGGTGAGGAAATTCTGGAAACCGCTGGCCAGGCCATCCGGCGCGTCGAGCAGCGCAACCAGCGCGGACAGCAGCGCGGCGGATGTATCGCCGATGACCGGCGCGTCGCCGGTGGTATCACCGACATCGGTCAGCGCGTCCTGTACCGGGTCGGCCGGGCCGGCGACCTGGTTACCGCCAACCGGAACCGGCTGATTGCCATCATCCGCCGCGGAGCCGCCGCCACCGCCGCCACAGCCGGTGGCTAGCGCCAGCCAGGCGCTGAACAACGCACCCAGTAGAAATCTTGAACTCGGAAAATTCATACCTGCACCTCGTGAACGTATCGATTGGGGAGCCGAGTCGCGAACCAGATGTTCCGCGTACAGGCTCCGGTATCGACCGCCAGGGTCCCGGCATGAGGGGCAAACCGGAAATTTTCTTACAACGACCGCCCGCTTTTGCCGGCCGACTTCCACACGTGCCGGATTACGCGGTGAACCGGTTGTGCAGGCCGCACTCGCGATTGCCGAGCACCTTGGTGGGATCGAAGTAGCGGTTCTCGTTGGGCAGGCCATGGGCCAGCAGATAGGCCTTCATGTCGGTCTCGCGCCAGTCCAGCAACGGCGACACCTTGAGCACACCGCCCGGCTGATCCTGCGTGACCGTCTCCAGCCCCTGGCGAAACTCGGTCTGCTCGCGCCGCAGCGCCGTCAGCCAGAGGTCCGGCTTCAGATCGGCGAATGCTCTGCGAAACGGTTCGAGCTTGACCTGCTCGGTGAAGGTCTCGTGACGGGGATCGTCGACGTCCGGAATGCCCATCAGCGCATCGCGCCGCGCCGCGGATTGCAGCGGGTTGTACACGTGAATATCGAGATCCAGCATCTCGATCAGGCTCTCAGCATAAAGATAGGTCTGTCGCGTGTTATAGCCGGAGTCCACCCACAGTACCGGCAGATCCGCGCGCACCTGCATGCACATATGCAACAGGACCGCCGAATAGGGTCCGAAGTTGGTCGTGATCAGCGGGCGACCCGGGCGAGACAGGGCCCACGCCACGATAGCTTCGGCGGACTGGTTCGCCAGCTGCTGATTCAGATTGGTGGTATCGGTGTCGGTCATACTCGGCCTCGCGTCTCTAGCAACGCGTTGACGGATTGTTGATGGTGCGCAGTATCCCGCTCACACGGCCCTCATGACATGCATTTAAGGTTATATTGATACGCCTTGTAATTCTTTTTTGTTTGGACTTGCCGTCACCAATGGCACATCGGCAGTGGCTCGCGGATAATGGCGCGCCTCACTTGCCACTGTCGCCACCACGATGAGTCAGTACATCTACACCATGAACCGGGTCGGCAAGGTCGTGCCGCCGGGCAAGCACATCCTGCGCGACATTTCCCTGTCCTTCTTCCCCGGCGCCAAGATCGGCGTGCTGGGCTACAACGGGGCGGGCAAATCGACGCTGCTTCGGATCATGGCCGGGGTCGATACCGAAATCGAGGGCGAAGCACGGCCAATGCCCGGCATCCGCATCGGCTACCTGCCCCAGGAGCCCCCGCTGGACGACAGCAAGGATGTACGCGGCAACATCGAGGAAGGGGTCGCCGAGATCAAGGGACAGCTTGATCGCTTTAACGAGATCAGCAACGCATTCGCCGATCCGGACGCCGACTTCGACGCCCTGCTGGCGGAACAGGCCAGCCTGCAGGAGGCGATCGAAGCCGCCGACGGCTGGGAACTGGACAGCCGGCTCGACCGGGCTGCCGCAGCCCTGAACCTGCCGCCCTGGGATGCCGATGTCAGCAAGCTGTCGGGCGGGGAGCGCCGCCGCGTGGCCCTTTGCAAGCTATTGCTGGAAAAGCCGGACATGCTGTTGCTGGACGAGCCCACCAACCACCTGGATGCCGAATCGGTAGCCTGGCTCGAGCGGTTCCTCGCCGACTTCCCGGGCACGGTGGTGGCCGTGACCCATGATCGCTATTTCCTGGACAACGTCGCCGGCTGGATTCTGGAACTGGATCGCGGACACGGCATTCCGTTCGAGGGCAACTACTCGGCGTGGCTTGAGGCCAAGGAAAAGCGCCTGGCCCGCGAACAGAAAAGCGAGGACGCGCACCAGAAGGCCATCAAGGCCGAGCTGGAATGGGTTCGTACCAATCCCAAGGGCCGGCAGGCCAAGAACAAGGCACGTCTGAAGCAGTTCGAGAAACTCGCCAGCCGCGAGCACCAGAAGCGCTCGGAAACCAACGAAATCTATATCCCGCCGGGACCGCGTCTGGGCGAGCAGGTATTCGAATTGCAAGGCGTCAGCAAGGCCTACGGCGATCGCGCGCTGTACCAGGACTTCGACCTGCGCATCCCGCGCGGCGCCATCGTGGGCATCATCGGCCCCAACGGCGTGGGCAAGACCACCCTGTTCCGCCTTCTTACCGGAGAAGAACAGCCCGATGCCGGCGAGGTGACGGTCGGCGATACCGTGGAGCCGGCCTACGTCAGCCAGTCCCGCGACAGCCTCGATGGCGGCAAGACGGTATGGGAGGAAATCGGCGACGGCCAGGACATCATCCGGGTGGGGCATTACGAAGTGCCCTCGCGTGCCTATGTCGGCCGTTTCAACTTCAAGGGCGGCGACCAGCAGAAGCGTATCGGCGACCTGTCCGGCGGCGAGCGCAACCGCGTGCATCTGGCCAAGCTACTGCGGGCCGGCGGCAACGTGCTCCTGCTGGATGAACCGACCAACGACCTCGATGTGGAAACCCTGCGAGCGCTGGAGGAGGCATTGCTGGTATTTCCCGGCTGCGTCCTGGTCATTTCCCACGACCGCTGGTTCCTCGACCGCATTGCCAGCCACATTCTGGCCTTCGAGGACGACGGGCCCGTTTTCCTGGAAGGCAATTTCCAGGACTACGAGGCTGATCGCAAGCGCCGCCTGGGCGATGCCGCGGACGCGCCCACCAAGTCAAAGCATCGAAAGCTGGCCTGAACTACCGGCTGCAAGCCCCGGTTGACGCCGCAAAAATTTCATTTGCACGCGTATGTACAACCGCATGGCGCGGCGTTACACTTCAAATAGGCAAGTTGTCGGCGCCACGGTGCCGGCTTGGGGACAACCGGTTGCATCAATCAAGGGGATCAGGGATGAGCAAGAACCTCCGCATGGCGGCGGCGGCCGCTCTGGCGTTTTCGTTTACCACGGCTGGGGCGGTTGATCCGGGCTGGTACGTGGAAGGCGGACTCGGCTACAGCAAGCTGAACGACAGCGACGCGACGCAGGAAACCTTCGGGCCAGGCCAACCCGGTCAACCCGGCCAACCAGGTCAGGGAGGCAGCGGCTTTCTGGTCATCCCGGGCCTGATCAACCTGTTTCCCACCGGGCCGGGACAGGGTGGCCAGGGCGGCGCGGGCGGCGCTGGCGGCTTTGGCAACTCCCAGAACTTTGAAATCGAGTACGACGACGGTGCCTTCGGCAGCCTGTCACTCGGTTATGCCTGGGAAGGTGGTTTCCGCTCCGAGCTGCAACTTCGCTACAGCGAGAACGATCTGGACATGATCAACGACGGCATGGGTGGCAGCACCGATGCCGAGGGTGACATCACCTCCACCGCGCTAATGGCGAATGCCTGGTTCGACTTCAATCCGGACGGCAACTGGCACCCCTATGTGGGTGGTGGTCTTGGTGCCGCCGAGATCGAACTCGACGCCGGGGGCGGTGCCGCCGACGACACGGTGCTGGCAGCCCAGCTCGGTGCCGGTATCGAATTCGATCTGACCGATACCCTGGCCCTCGGCCTCGGCTACCGGTTCTTCAAGACCGATGATCCCGAGTTCGAAGCTACTGATCCGGCGACCGGCAATACCCAGCGCACGGATGTGGACTACGAGCAGCACTCGGCGATGCTTAGCCTGCGTTACGTCTTCGCCCCGGCGGCCCTGACCGACAGCGACGGCGACGGCGTACCGGACGTGGACGACAAGTGTCCGAACACGCCGTCCGGCGCCCCGGTCGATGCCGACGGCTGCCCGCTGGATTCCGACGGCGACGGCGTGCCCGACTACGCGGACAAGTGCCCGAACACGCCCGCCGGCGTACCGGTCGACGATACCGGCTGCCCGCTGGATTCCGACGGTGACGGCGTCCCTGACTACAAGGACGACTGCCCGAACACGCCCAAGGGCACGCAGGTCAACGCGTCCGGCTGCCCGCTGGTGGTGGACTCCGACGGCGACGGCGTCCCGGATGACCGTGACAAGTGCCCCGATACCCCGCCGGGTCAGCCGGTGACCACCGACGGCTGTGCCGTGGGTCAGAGCACCGTGCTCCAGGGCGTGAAGTTCGAGTTCAACAGTGCACGGCTCACCCCGAATGCCGAGCAGATCCTGATCGGCGTAGCGGAAACGCTCAAGGATTCGCCCGGATTCAATGTCGAGGTAGCCGGTCATACCGACTCGATCGGCTCCGATGCCTATAACCTGGAACTGTCGCAGGAGCGCACCGAATCCGCGGTCGAATTCCTGGTTGGCCAGGGTATCGACCGGAGCCGGATGGTGGCCCGCGGTTATGGCGAGAGTCAGCCGATTGCCCCCAACGTCAACCCCGACGGCTCGGATAACCCCGAGGGTCGGGCCAAGAACCGTCGTGTGGAACTCAAGGTGATCGGCCAGCGGTAGGCCGGTCACCCGACAATACGGCGCCGGGACAAAGGACTGTTCCCGTGAAACTTCAAGGAGGAAGTGGTGAAGAAGACGTTGATAGGTGTGGTGATGGCCGGGCTGCTGCATGGCAGCCCGGCCCTCGCTCAGAACAACCCCGGTGTGCTCAATCTGTTGCTGGCGGGTGACGGCGTCGTCCCCGGTCTGCTGGAGACGCTGACAACCTTTCAGGCGGAACCGCTGGTGAGCAGCGTGGCCGGCGCGGATGGCGGCAGCGGGCTCATTCGCGGCAATGCCGGTGTGGCGCTCAACGACACCCTGGGCGGCCTGCTTCAGGACCCGTTACTGGATCTGGGTAGCACCCTGGACGGCGTGGGCCTTCTGGTCATCGGCGATGACGCCCGACCCGGTCTGGTTCCCAACCTGCTGACGGCGCTCACCGGCGACGGCAGTAGCATCGGTGGCGGCCTGCTCGGCGGTAACGGCGGTGGCCTCCCTCTGATCGGCGGCCTGTTCGGCGGCGATGGCGGATTGCCTATCATTGGTGGCCTGCTGGGCGGCGGCCTGGCAACCGGCGGTGCCAGCGGCCTGCCTCTCAACAGCCTGCCGCTGCCATTGTCCGATCTCGACCCGGCCACGGCGCTGGCACTGGTGAACGGGGCGACACTGCAGGGGCTGTAACCTTGTCGAGAGTCAGTTATTTGTGACGACTCGGAGCCCGGCAATGCGGGGCTCTTTTCTTTTCCCGTGCATTGCCGACATAATAGGCTAAAGGTCTGTAGGAAAATGCCGATACACTGCGTAGGTTGAACATCGTCACGGCGGCGCACCAACCGGAACAACCACCGAATTCTGATCTGATAATTGTCGACATTTCACGAGGAACTGGAAAATGAAACGTTTGATTGCTGTAGGCCTGCTCGGCCTCTCCCTGTCGGGGACTGCCTCGGCTCAGAACGAGAGCTTCGTGGGCGTCCTGCTCGGACCGGCTGGCCCGGTTGATGGTCTGGTCAACACGCTGATGACCCAGAACCTGGAACCCACCACTGACGGTGCTACCGGAAGCAACAGCGGCTTGCTGCGTGGCACCGCCGGCGGCGGCCTGAACGACGTGCTGGAGGGCTTGCTGGTCAACCAGGATCCGGATCAGGTCCAGCGCGGCGTGGTGGATACCATCATCATGCAGGGCGTGGCCGGCGAAGAGGGTGTCCTCGACCAGCTGCTGGGCTTCAACAACCCGGGCGACGGTTTCGCCTTCTTCACTGACATCTTCGGCAACTTCGCGCCGGATGGTTTTGACTTCCCGGGCCTGCCGGGCGGCACCGGTGGCGGCATGTCGCCGATTCCGGGCATCGATGGACTCGGTCTTCCGCTGGATGCCCTCGATCCCGCCATCCTGCAGCAGCTCCTGGCGGCTGGCGGTGGTGCCGGCCTGCCGAGTCTGCCTTCCCTGCCGTAGGGTCAGCGACGCTATCGACGATCCGACCCCCGGCATCCGCCGGGGGTTTTTTATGGCTGCCGCCCGGCTTGCCACGAGGCCGTTCGCGGCCCATCATCCGCCCCCATGGACGAGCAGCTGATTCAACGGCTTCACGGCCTGATTGACCGAGGTGAGGCGCTGCTCGACCGATTCGAACGCCGGGCCGACGGCGCCGCCATGGTCGACTGGCAGGCGCCGGCCTTCCGCTGGAGCCGCCACGATCGCCTGCAGCCGATATCCCGGGTCAACACCCTGCCGCTGTCGGACCTGCATGGCATTGCCGCGCAGAAGGACACCCTGGTTGCCAACACCCGCCAGTTCCTGAACGGGCAGCCCGCCAACAACGCGCTCCTGTGGGGCGCGCGCGGTACCGGCAAATCCTCGCTGATCCGCGCGCTGCTGCACGAGTTCGCGGACCGCGGGCTGCGTCTGGTCCAGGTGGATGCCCGGGATCTGGTCGACCTGCCGGACATCGCCCCGTTGCTGGCCAATCGGCCCGAGCGGTTCATCATCTTTTGCGACGATCTGTCGTTCGGCGACGATGACCCGGGTTACAAGGCCCTGAAGTCGATGCTGGACGGCTCGCTGCTGGCGCCACCGGACAACCTGCTGATCTACGCCACCTCCAACCGGCGCCACCTGTTGCCGGAATACCTGGACGAGAATCGCCAGGCCCGCAATGTGGACGGCGAGATTCATCATGGCGATGCGGTCGAGGAAAAGCTGTCGCTGTCGGAACGTTTCGGGCTGTGGCTGTCGTTCTATCCCTTCGATCAGGAGGCCTATCTGGCGATCGTGCGCAGCCATCTCGACCGACTGGGTCAAGCCGTCGATGGTGATGCCTCGTTCCGCCGTGCCGCGCTGCAATGGGCGCTGGCCCGCGGCGTGCGCAGCGGGCGCGCCGCCCGCCAGTTCGCCCTGCACTGGCTCGGCCAGCAACCCGACGAGCCCGCATGACCGAGCCACTCGACCCGCGACAGCGTCGCCTGCGCCTGATTGCGTTCTCGCTGCTGGCCAGCGCCTTCATGGTGGCCTTCTTCCACCGAGTGGCCCCGACGGTAATCGTCGATCAGCTAAGGCAGGACCTGAACGCCAGCGCGGTGGCGCTGGGCTGGCTGGGGGCGGTGTATTTCTACGTCTACACCGCCATGCAGATTCCCGCGGGCATCATGGCCGATCGATACGGCCCACGCCTGACCGTGGCCGGCGGCTGCCTGGTAGCGGCGGGCGGATCGCTGCTGTTCGCCGCCGCCGGCGGGCTGCTGGCCGCCGATGCCGGCCGCTTGCTGGTGGGGCTGGGGGTGTCCACCGCGTTTGTCGGGCTGATGAAATTCAACGCCAACTGGTTCGATGCCCGTCAGTACGCCCGCATGGCCGGGGTGGTAATCCTGATCGGCAACGCCGGCGCCGTACTCGGCGTCAGTCCGCTGGCCCGGTTGCTGAACTGGGTGGACTGGCGAGAAGCCTTCGTCGGCCTGGCGCTGATCTCGTTGCTACTGGCGGTGGCAATCTTTCTGGTGGTACGGGATCGGCCGGCGAGCGCGGCCCCGGATCACGGCACCACCGATGCCACGCCCCGCGAGCCCTGGTGGTCGAGCCTGGCCGCCGTGGCCGGCAATCGCGCGCTCTGGCCGCATTTCACCGGCCTGTTCGCGGTGGTGGGCAGCTTCTTCGCATTCTCCGGCCTGTGGGCCGTGCCCATGTTCCACGACGTGTTCGCGCTCGACCGCACCAGCGCCTCGGACTACGTCACGCTTTCGCTGGTGGCATTTGCCCTGGGCTCGTTCGCTGCCGGCTGGCTGTCGGACCGGCTGGGGCGACGCAAACCGGTGATCGTCGCGGCCGCGGTGCTGTCGCTGTTGACCTATCTCTATACCTGGCTGGGGCCCTGGGTACCGGGGGCATCCGCCTGGTGGCTGTTCCTGGCCCACGGCCTGTGCCCCGCGGGCATGGTGGTCTGCTACACCGCCGCCAAGGAAAGCGTGTCGTTCCGGCACACGGGAATGGCCATCGCATTGGTGAACACCGGCCTGTTTCTCGGCGCTGCCGTCCTGCAGCCGGCATTCGGCTGGCTACTGGAAAGCCAGGCGGTCGGGGACATGCTGCAACACGCGGACTACCGCCGCGGGCTGGCCCTGCTCTGCGTGGTCAACCTGGTCGGCCTGTCCGCCACCCTTCTCGGCCGCGAAACCGGCGGACTCGGCTACCGCGATGACCCGGCATGATCTCGCCCGATCACGTCCGCATGTTGGCAGCCTACAACCGCTGGATGAACGAACGGCTCTATGCGGTCTGCGCCACTATTGACGATGCCGAGCGCAAGCAGGATCGCGGCGCGTTCTTCGGCTCCCTTCACGGCACCCTCAATCACCTGCTCGACGGCGACCTGGCCTGGCTGGCCCGGTTTCGCGGCGACACGGTCGATCAGCGCCTCGGCGAAGACCGGCATGCCGATTTCGACCAACTGACGACGGCGCGGCAGGCAACCGACGAGGCCATCGAGCAATGGGCGGCCACCGTGTCACCCGACTGGCTCGCGGCACCGATGACCTATACCAGCAATGTCGACGGCCTGACCCGGCGGCTTTCAGCCTCGGTACTGGTGACACATTTCTTCAACCACCAGACGCATCACCGTGGCCAGATCACCACCCTGCTCAGCCAGATGGGCGTGGACTACGGCGTGACCGACCTGCCCTGGCTGCCGGCACTGGATGCCGTGATCGACGCCTGACCGTCAGAGCCCGTACTTGTCTAGGCGGTAACGCAGGGACCCACGGGACAGACCCAGCCGGCGGGCCGTTTCCGAGATATTGCCGTCGGTCTGCGCCAGGGTGGCTTCGATCAATGCCCGTTCCTGGCCGGCCAGGGTCAGATTGTCCGTGGCGTCAGCCGCCGACCCGGGCTCGACCACGTCCGGCGTCAGCTGAAGATGCTCGGCCTCCAGCCGCTGATCGGCACGAATGAGTACCGCCCGTTCGATCACATGCCGCAGCTCGCGCACGTTGCCCGGCCAGTGATAGCCGCGCAGCGCCGACTCGGCCCCGGCGGTGACCTCGGGGGCCGCCAGACCGTAGCGGCCGGCGGTATCCGCGACAAAATGACGGGCCAGCTCGATGACGTCATCACCGCGTTCGCGCAGCGGCGGCATGCGCAGACTCAGCACATGCAGACGGTAATAGAGGTCACTGCGAAAGCCGCCTTCGGCGACCAGTTCATCGAGCTCGCGATTGGTGGCCGCCACGAACCAGGCGGCAATCGGCCGCGACCGGGAGCTGCCGACTTCCCGAATGGTGCGGCTTTCCAGCGCTGTCAGCAGCTTGGCCTGCAGCGACAGCGGCAACTCGCCCACTTCGTTGAGAAACGCGGTGCCCTCGCCCGCCGCGGCCAGCAACCCGTCGCGGGCGCGGTGGGCATCGGTGAACGCGCCCTTTTCATGGCCGAACAGTTCGGATTCGATCAATTCACCGGGCAGCGCGGTGCAGTCCACCTGCACGAAGGGCTCGGCCGCTCGGGGACTGGCCTCGTGCAGGGCCCGCGCCGCCAGATCCTTGCCGGTACCGGTCTCGCCGGTAATCAGCACGTTGGGCGGGGCATCGCCACGCCCCAGCGGCGCGACCCGCGCCAACTCGTGGCGGATCTGCTGCATGGCCGGTGACTCACCGATCAGAACCGTGGCAGCGGAGGCGCGATCCGGCGCGCCGGGACGGCGCGGGGCTTCACCGCGTACCGCCTCACCAACCGCGCGGCACAAATGATCCAGATCCACCGGTTTGCGCAGGAAATCCACCGCCCGCCGACGCAGCGCGACGATCGCGTCATCCAGTTCCCCGTAGGCGGTCATCACCAGCGCCGGGGCCTGGATGCCGCGCTCGTCCTGCATCCAGGCAAGCAGATCCAGGCCCAGGCCGTCCGGGAGGTTCAGGTCGAGCAGCAGCAGATCCGGCGCCTGCTTGTCCACCGCGTCCCGCGCCGCCGCCAGGCTGCCGGCGGTGACCACTACGTGGCCGTCTCGCTGCAGACGCCGAGCAACCGCACGCGCCAGGGCGCCCTCGTCCTCCACCAGCAGAATGCGAGCACCGCGACTCATGCGGGTGCGCCGCCACTGCGGGGCAGGGTCATGGTCACGCGGGTTCCGCCGCCATCGCGGTCCTCGAACCGCAGCTGCCCGCCATGGGCCTGAACCACCTTGTAGGCAAACGGAATGCCCAACCCGGTTCCCCGTTTCTTGGTGGTCGGCAGGGGGCCGCGGGCATCCGGGTCGGGCTCGATGCGCATGCCCGGCCCCTGATCGTCGATATGCACCCGCACGACGCGCTCGTCAGGCGCCAGCGTGATGTCCACCCTGCCGCCGGCGGGCGAGGCCTCCAGCGCATTCGACATCAGACCGTGGAGCGCCTGTTCCAGCAGCGCGCCGTCAAGATTCAGCAGGACATCCTCGCCCTGGCGGCGGATGGTCACACCCTGGGTATCCGGCCGCGGGCCGAGGGCGGCTACCGCGGCCTCCAGCACCGCATCCAGGGATTGCGCCGCCGGGTCCAGGCGCAACGGATGCAGGTAGGCCAGCAGCGCGGCCAGCCAGCGCTCCAGCCGATCTGTGGCTCCCATGATGTCGGCGCCGGTTTCCAGCACCTCGGCGCTCGTCGCCTCGGCGTCCAGCAATTGTGCGTTGGCGCGGATGCCGGCCAGGGGATTGCGAATGTTGTGCGCGATCACCGGCACCAGGGCGCCCAGGGCGGCCTGGCGTTCACGCTCCACCAATTCCCGGCGGCTTGCCTCCAGCTCCCGCGCCATGCGGTTGAGAGTGCGGGCCAGATAACGGATCTCGGCAACGCCCTGCTCCGGTACCCGATGATCCAGCTGTCCCTGGCCCAGCGCGTCGGTGCCCTGCACCAGCGATTCCAGCGGCTGGGTGAACCCGCGGCGAAAGCGCCGGCTGACCCGCCAGACCATCAGGCCGGCCAGAATCAGCGGCACCGCCGACACCCAGGGCGCCAGCGCCAGCCAGCGATCGAGCCGCGCCTGCAGCGTTTGCCGCCGGTCGGCCACCAGTTCGTTGAGGTCATCGTAGGCCATCTCGAAATCGCCGGTCATCCAGCGATCGTAGGCCGGGTTGAGCAACTCGTCGATGCGGCGTTCATCGGGCGCCTGGTTCGCGGTGTAGGCCAGCCGGTTGAGCACGACCCCGATGAGTTCGTAGGCCTCTTCCATCCGCCCGATGGCCTCCAGCGTCGCGTCAGTGTCAGCGTACTGACGCATCAGATAGAAGTGCTCGTCAATACGATAGAGCCGCCGCCAGTACGCGTCGCGGCTGGGCGCTTCCCCCAGCCGCGTGATCTCCTTCATCTGCCGATACAGATCGCCGCGTACTGCCTGCGCCTCGACTAGCAGCCCGTTGAGCCGCAACGAGGCCTGCGAACTCTGCTGCCACACCAGCGCCCAGGCCAGCGACAGGCCGGCAGTCACCAGCACCAGCACCAGCAGGCTGCCGAGATAGGCCCGAAGCAGGCCCTGGAGTGAAAACGTAAACTGACGGGGCATGGCCGGATGCTATCCGGTTTGCGAGTCGGGCACGACCGGCGCGACGCCATAATGGCCACTACTGGCCAGCGCCTGGCCATTGTTGGCCGATTCTGTCGCCACAAAGCCATGTTGAAACCACTTCGCAGACGTCAGGCGCGGCGCCGCCGATCAGATGGACCCCCTAAAGTCGCTCGTGCCGGCGTTTACGCCCGATCCGTCGCGACATGGCACAACATCTGCTGCACTTGGCACGCACCCTGCATCACTCAGGGCGCACTGAAAGACCATTCATTCAGAACTGGAGGAGTTCAAAATGCGTAACTGGAATGCTCCCAAGGCCAACGACATGCGTTTCGGCTTTGAAATCACGATGTACGTCTGCAACCGGTAAAACGGTTGTCGATGATGTTATCGACGGGGGCCCATCGGGCCCCCGTCGTCTTTCCGGCGCAGGAAGGTTCCCATGATCGATGTCGAGCGACTCCCGGCAAGGCATGACGGCAACGGCCCCGCCAGGCCCCTGTGGCTGCTGGCCGAACTGACCTACGCCTGCCCCCTGCAGTGTCCCTACTGCAGCAATCCCACGGAAATGGCCAACATCGGTCGCGAAATCGATACCGATGCCTGGATTCGCGTGCTGCGCGAGGCCCGCGACATGGGCGCCACCCAGCTCGGCCTGTCCGGCGGCGAACCGCTGGTGCGCAAGGATCTCGAGGCGATCGTCTCGGAGGCGCGGGGGTTGGGCTACTACACCAACCTGATCACCTCCGGCATCGGCATGGATGACGAGCGGGTGGGGCGCCTGCACGAGGCCGGCCTGGATCATATCCAGATCAGCTTCCAGGCTTCCAACGAACAGCTCAACGATTTCCTGGGCGGCACCTCCAGCTTCGAGCAGAAGAAGGAGATGGCCCGGCGCATCAAGGCGCACGGCTACCCGATGGTGCTCAACATCGTGCTGCACCGGAAGAACATCGACGATATCGCCGAGATTCTCGACATGGCCGAGACGCTCGAGGCGGATTACGTCGAATTGGCCAACACCCAGTACTACGGCTGGGCGCTGGAGAACAAGGACGCCCTGCTACCCACCCGGGAGCAGCTGGCGCACGCCGAGCGCGTGACCAACGAATACCGCGAACGGCTGGGCAACCGCATGAAGCTCTACTACGTGGTGCCCGACTATTACGAGGACCGTCCCAAGGCCTGCATGAGCGGCTGGGGCGATATCTTCCTCACCATCACGCCCGACGGCATGGCCCTGCCCTGTCACGCGGCGCGACAGCTGCCGAACATCGACTTTCCGAACGTGAAGGATCACAGCATCGACGAGATCTGGTGCGAATCGCAGGCCTTCAACATGTTCCGCGGGCTCGACTGGATGAAGGAACCCTGTCGCAGCTGTGACGAGCGCTTCAAGGACTATGGCGGCTGCCGCTGCCAGGCCTACATGCTCACCGGCGACATGTTCGCCGCCGACCCGGTCTGCAGCAAATCGCCCGATCACCACGTGGTGACCGACGCGGTGGCCCGGGCCAACGAGCGCGACCCGCAGGAAGCCGCCGCGCAGCCGTTGATCTTCCGCAACCCCAAGAACTCCAAGCGCCTGCACGGCCTGGCCGACGGCGAACCAATCAGCAAGAGCGCGAATTTCTAGCGGCCTTTCCCGCACCATCGTGCGTGCTAGGCTCAGACCATGAGTTGCGCGTACCTGAGCCACCCCGCCTGCGGGGAGCACGAGCCCGGCCCCTATCATCCGGAGCGGCCACAACGGCTGAGCGCCGTGCGCGACCGCCTGATGGCCGACGGCCTGCTCGATCTGCTGGACAAGCCGCCGGTCACGCCGGTGGCCATCGACCGCATCGACCGCATCCACACGCCGGCCTACGTGCGGGACATCGAGGCGGCGTCACCACGCCGCGGCCGCGTGTCGCTGGACCCGGATACCGCCATGAGCCCCGGCAGCCTGGAGGCGACCCTGGCCGCTTGCGGCGCCACGGTGGCCGCGGTGGATTACGTGATGGGCGGCGACGGTCCGAGCCGCGCCTTCTGCAACATCCGCCCGCCCGGCCATCATGCCGAGCGCGATCGCGCGATGGGATTCTGCCTTTTCAATGCGGTGGCGCTATCCGCTTTCCACGCGCTGGATGCCTATCAGCTCGACCGTGTCGCCGTGCTGGATTTCGACGTGCACCACGGCAACGGCACGGAGGACATCGTGCGCGGGGAGAAGCGGCTGTGCTACGCCTCCAGTTTCCAGCATCCGCTGTTCCCCTATTCCAGCCTGGCGCAGGAACCGGGACACATCGTGAAGACGCCGCTGGATGCCGGCACCGACGGCGACGGCTTCCGCCAGGCCATCACCCGCGACTGGCTGGATCTGCTTGATCACTGGCAGCCGCAACTGGTGATCTTCTCCGCCGGTTTTGATGCCCACAGCGCTGATCCGCTGGCCGGTCTGGAACTGTCAGCCGAGGATTTCGCCTGGGTCACCGGCGCGGTAATCGACGCGGTAGGCGATGACGTGCCGGTGACCTCGGTGCTGGAGGGCGGCTACGACCTGGACGCCCTGGGCGAGAGTGCCGCCGCGCATGTGCGGGTTCTGGCCGACCTGTAAGCGCTTTCCCGGACGCCCAAGGGGCTGCTGAAAACCCCGTTTTTCGGCAGGTCCCGCGCGGTACAAGGACGTACCGCCAAAATCATGCGCTGGAAGCGATTGATTTTGGGCGCAAGCGCAAACCGCGTTTGCGTGCGGCGACGCTGAATCAAGGCCAGGATGGTCTTTTTCAGCAACGCCCTAGGGATCGAGTTCGATCCACCCCTGCTGACTGGCCAGCCGGACGAATTCGAACACGTCATCCTCTAGCGAGTTGCCGGGGAAGGCGGCCTGCAACTCGGCGACGATGTCGCTGACGGTCTTTGCGCCATCGCAGCGGCTGAGAATCTCCTGCGCACTGTGATTGAGGGTGACCATGCCCTCCGGATACAGCAGCACGTAGCAGTTCTGGGCTTCTTCCCACTGCATGCGGTGGGTGCGCGCCAGCTTCGGCCGGCTCAGATCGATCGTCTCGGCCATCAGCTAGCCTCGTCGCAGTTGAAGTAAGGGGGCGTATGGTGCACGTAGGCCATGGTCATGGCGTCGAGCATGGTCCAGAGCACATCCAGCTTGAATTGCAGGATGTCCAGCGCCCGTTCCTGATCCGCCCGGGTACGGAAATACGCCAGCGTGAGATCAAGCCCGTGCTCCACGTCGCGTCGGGCCTCGGACAGCCGTTTGCGGAAGTAGGACAAACCCTCGGCGTCGATCCAGGGGTAGTGGTCCGGCCAGCCGGTCAGACGCTGCTTGTGGATTTCCGGCGCGAACAGTTCCGTCAGCGACGAACAGGCGGCCTCCTGCCAGGGCACGCGGCGCACGAAGTTCACGTAGGCATCCACGGCAAAACGCACGCCGGGCAGCACCTGTTCCTGCGACCACAACGTGTCGCGGCTCACCCCGACGGCCTCACCCAGCGCCAGCCAGGCCTCGATGCCGCCGACTTCACCGGGCGCACCGTCATGGTCGATGATGCGTTGCACCCACTCGCGCCGCACGTCCGGATCGGGACAGTTGGCCAGCAGATTGGCGTCCTTGATCGGGATGCTGATCTGATAATAGAACCGGTTGATCACCCAGCCCTGGATCTGCTCACGGGTGCATTCACCGTTGTGCATCATCTGATGGAAGGGATGGTGAATGTGATACCGCGCCCCCTTGGCGCGCAGCCGGCGTTCGAATTCGTCCTTCGGCCAGGGCTCGCTCATAACTCGATATCCATCCCGTCGTAGGCCACTTCCACCCCGGCATTCTCCACATCGGCCCGCTCCGGCGAGTCCGGATCGAGAATGGGATTGGTGTTGTTGATGTGGATCAGAACCCGGCGCTTGTCCGGGTAACCGCCGAGCAGCTCCAGCATGCCGCCGGGGCCCGACTGGCGCAGGTGGCCCATGGCCGACGCCGGCTTGGTACCCACGCCCATGCGCACCATCTCGTCCTCGTAGAAGAACGACCCGTCCACCAGCATGCAGTCGGCCGCCGCCATGGCCTCGGCCACGCCGGGGCCGGTCTTGCCCAGGCCCGGGGCGTAGAACAGCTTGCCGCCGGTGCGCTCGTCGGTGATCAGAAGACCGATGTTGTCACCCCGATTCGGGTCCGGGTCGTTGCGATGCGGCGAATACGGGGGCGCAGCCGACTCCAGCTGGATCGCCCGGAACGCCAGCCCGGGCGCCTGGGGAATCCGGAATTCGGGCTGCTGCAGGGATATCTCGTTCCAGTTCACCGTGCAGTAATGATCCAGCAGCTTGAACAGCGGCAACCCGGTGGATAGATCCTCGCGCACCGGTTCGGTGGACCAGACGTTGAGCGGCGCGCCCTCGCGCAACACCAGCAGGCCGGCGGTATGGTCGATTTGGCTGTCGATCAGAACGATGGCGGCAATTCCGGTTTCGCGGGTGCCGGGCGCCGGCCGCAGCCCGGGAAACCCGATCACCTGCTGGCGCACGTCCGGCGACACGTTGATCAGCACCCAGCTCTCGCCATCGGCGCTGACGGTGATGGACGACTGGTTGCGCGCCTGCGCCCGCATCGCGCCCTCGTGAAACCGCTGATTGTTGCCGCTGTTGCAGTTCCACTGCGGGAAACCGCCACCCGCCGCCGAACCCAGAACGTGAACTCGCACCAGAGCCTTCCTTGTCTTGTTGAATCGATAACCGCGCCTCGCGGCAGCTATGCCGCAGCACGGACCATGCCACTGGTCGCATGTCGCGCAAAACCGCCGAATAGCGGGCTTCAACCCTCGCCGGACACTGGCAGACGGCGGTTCGGTGGCGCGTCTGCTGGCCACTAGTGGCCAGGCTACCTGCCGCGGATTCAGCGGCCGGAGGACAGCGCGATATCGTGCTTCTTCATTTTCCGGTAAAGGGTATTGCGGCTCATGGCCAGCTGGCGCGCAGTGTTGGTGATGTTCCAGCGATTCTGCTGCAGCGCCCGCATCACCGCGTCGCGCTCGGCACATTCCAGCGGATTCGCCGCCACGGGCGGTGTCTGCCCGTTGGTATCCGTCGCGGCCTGCTCGGCCGATACCGGCAACGCCAGTCCCGACATCTCGCCGATGTCGCCCGGCAGATCGGCCAGCCGGATCACGCCCTCGTCGCAGAGGGCAACCGCGGTGCGCAGCACGTTGCGCATCTCGCGGATATTACCCGGCCAGTGATAGGCCATGAGCGCGCCGACCGCCGCCTCGTCCATTTCCACCGTCTCCTCGCCCGCCTCGTCGGCGAGGATCGCGCGCAGCAGCGCATCCCGGTCCGCCCGTTCGCGCACCGGCGGCAGTGTCAGGGTGATGCCGTTGAGACGATAGTAGAGATCCTCACGGAAGCGGCCGTCGGCCAGCATGGTCTTGAGCGGGGCGTGGGTGGCCGAAATCAGGTTCAGATCCACCGGCACCGCCACCTCGCTGCCCAGCGGCACGACTTCGCGCTCTTCCAGCACCCGCAGCAGACGGGTCTGCAGCTCGACCGGCATGTCGCCGATCTCGTCCAGGAACAGGGTGCCGCCCGATGACTGCAGAATCTTGCCGCGCATGCCGTCGCGGCGCGCGCCGGTAAAGGCCCCGGCCTTGTAGCCGAACAGCTCGGACTCGATCAGCGATTCGGGAATCGCCGCGCAGTTGACCGCCACGAACGGCTGCTCGGCGCGGGCGCCGGCTTCGTGAACCGCCCGGGCAAAGGCCTCCTTGCCGGTGCCGGTCTCGCCGTGAATCATCAACTGCACGCCCTTGTCCACCACGCGCCGGGCACAGCGCACGTTGAACGCCATGCGCGGGTCCTGCCCCTGCAGGTCATCCAGGGTCGGACGGACGGTCTCGCGGCGGTAACCCCGGGCGCTCAGGCGCGACCCGCGTCCGGTCGAGGCGGCACTGCGCCCGCCCGCGGTCGATCGGCCCGGCGCCCGCACGCAGGCGAAGTAGCGGCGGCCTCGCCGCACCTCGCGGATCGGCCAGACGGTGAGATTGCCTTCCGACACCCGCTGGGCCAGCAGGCTGGGGGTGACATCGAAGAACTGGCTGATTTCCTTGCCCACCAGGGCATCCCGGTCGTCGTAACCGAGCTGCATGGCGGCGCTGTCGTCGGCGGCCACCACCCGGCCTTCGCCGTTGACCGCCAGCATGCCGTCGTGAACCAGGTTCACGAACTCGGGCCGGCCGTGGAAGCGCAGCACGGTTTCATCCCGATAGGTGTTGAGAAACACGCATTTCTCGATCAGTCGCGCCGACATCGAGACCAGCGCAACCGTATGCATCTGGCTGGCGCGGCTGTCCTCGCACTGCACCGACGAGGCGTCGAGCACGCCCAGCAGTTCACCGGCCGGCGCGTGAATCGGCGCGGCCGAACAGGACAGGCTGGTATGACGCGTGGCGAAATGATCATTGCAGTGAACGGTCACCGCTCGCCGTTCGATCAGCGCGGTGCCGATGCCGTTGGTGCCCTGGCGGCTTTCGCTCCAGTCGGCCCCATCCCACAGGCCGGCCTGGCGAAAGTTGGATTCCAGCGCCGCCTCGGCCTGATGGCAGAGAATCACGCCCTCGGCATTGGTGAGCAGCAGCGCGTAGCCCGATCCGGCAATCTGCGCGGCGAGGTTCTCCATCTCGGCCCGGGCGATATCGATCACCTCGCCGATGTGGTCGCGGTGCTCGGCCAGTTCGCGATGGGTGAGCACATCCACGGCGATCCGGCCCGGGTCCAGCCCGTAATCCTCGAGGCAACGCTTCCAGGACCCGCCGATCAGCTGACCCGGCGGGGCATCATCGGCAAGGCGGCCCCCGCGGGCAACCGACATGATGGTGGACTCGTGATGGTCCATGATTCAGCTCTCCTCCCGACGCACCGCTAGCGAGCCGCGGCTCGTGATCATCGCCTGCCTTGCCGGCAGATCTTGCTGTCACCCTTATTACGCACCCGAACGACGCATGGCTGCAACCGTCCGCCGCCATTATGCCCTGACTGGTATGCTGCGACGAGGCGAATGTCCCGCCTCGTCCACAGACGCGACCGCGATGCCCCAGAAGTGGAACACCGAGGGGTGGTTCGGGGTCGCATGGACCGGGCATCGCGCGCGTTGTGGCGTGGTCCGGATTTTGCTAAACCTATCGGACGGTCACACGCCAGCAGCGGCGGACGATCGCTGCAGGCGAATAAAACGGCCGCGAGCCGTACGTCAATGTCGAATAATCAGGAGGAGTAACCCTTATGTGTGCACTAGCAGCTGCGGATGTCGCGCTCGAATCGAGCGTGCAGGATTTCATTTCCAAGCCGCGCAACATGTTCATCGGCGGCCAGTGGGTCGCCGCCGAATCCGGCGAGACCTTCGAGGTCTACAACCCGTCCACCGATGAAGTCATCGCCCACGTCCAGTCCGCCGGCAAGGCCGACGTGGACAAGGCGGTCAAGGCCGCCCGCAAGGCGTTCGAGGACGGCCCCTGGGGCAAGATGGCGCCGGCCGAGCGTCAGCGCATCGTCTGGAAGATCGGCGACCTGATCATGGAGCACCAGGAGGAGCTGGCGCAGCTCGAGTCCCTGGATAACGGCAAGCCGATCACCATCGCCCGCGCCGCGGACGTGCCGCTGTCGGCCGAAATGTTCCAGTACATGGCCGGCTGGGCCACCAAGCTCAACGGCGAGACCATCTCCCCGACCATCCCCTACGCCCCGGGCGCCGAGTGGCACAGCTACCTCAAGCGCGAACCGATCGGCGTCTGCGGTCAGATCATCCCGTGGAACTTCCCGCTGCTGATGGCAGCCTGGAAGCTGGCCCCGGCGCTGGCCACCGGCAACACCATCGTGATGAAGCTGGCCGAGGAAACCCCGCTGTCAGTGCTCAAGCTGGCCGAGCTGATGCAGGAAGCCGGGGTGCCGGACGGCGCGGTCAACATCCTGACCGGCTTCGGCGAGACCGCCGGCGCGCCGCTAGCCGCCCACCCGGACGTGGACAAGATCGCCTTCACCGGCTCCACCGAGGTCGGCCGCCTGATCGTCGAGGCTGCCGCCAACGACCTCAAGAAGGTTTCGCTGGAGCTGGGCGGCAAGAGCCCCAACATCATTCTCAATGATGCCGATATCGACAAGGCCATCGAGGGTGCGGCGCATGCCATCTTCTTCAACCACGGCCAGTGCTGTGCCGCCGGCTCGCGCCTGTTCGTGCAGGAAGGCATCTACGATCAGGTGGTCGAGGGCATCTCCAACATCGCCCGCAACATCAAGCTGGGCCCGGGCATGAGCACCGAGACCCAGATGGGTCCACTGGTGTCTCGCACCCAGCTGGAGCGCGTCACCGGTTTCCTCGATTCCGGCAAGACCCAGGGCGCCAACGCGGCGGCCGGCGGCAGCCGGGGCGAGGGCGCCGGCTACTTCGTCGAGCCCACCGTGCTCACCGATGTCAAGGATGACATGAAAGTCTATCAGGAAGAGATCTTCGGCCCGGTGGTCACCGCCACCCCGTTCAAGGAAGCGGACGACGACCTCATCCGGCGGGCCAATGACACCGTCTATGGCTTGGCCTCCGGCGTGTGGACGCAGGACATCAGCAAGGCCCACAAGATGGCCTCACGCCTGCGTGCGGGCACCGTGTGGGTGAACTGCTACAACGTGTTCGATGCGGCGCTGCCGTTCGGTGGTTACAAGCAGTCCGGCTGGGGCCGCGAGATGGGCGCCCAGGTGCTCAACAACTACCTGGAGACGAAGACGGTCACCGTCGGCCTCTGAGGCTGATACCGTCGCTTTCGCCCGGCGCGACCCGCCGGGCGATGAGGCCGGTCACCGTGAGGTGGCCGGCCTTTTTCGTGTGCGGCGGTATCGTCAGTCGACGCTGGCGTCAGACAGCCGTAGCCAGAATCAGGCGCACGATCAGCACCAGCGCCAGAATGAAGGCAACGGTAGCCACCAGGCCGATCAGGATGAAATGGATCGGCCGGCCCCGGGTGAAATCCCGCTCGCGGTTGGCGCTGCTCTGCACGCCAAAGAAGGCGGCCAGCACGCTCGTCACGGTCTGGCCGAGGCTGGGCGGGCGACCCTCACGGGAGTCGTCCCGATGTCTGTCGCCGCTCAAAGCCCCTCCGCAAGCATTTTCCGCGTCTCGTCCAGATCGGTGTTGGTACGCGCGATCACGTCACCGGCAAGAAACTTCTCGATGCGGCCGCCGATCAGCGGCACCGGAGCGTGAATGTCATAGGTCAGATCCAGCCGGCTGCCGTTGTCCGCTTCGGCCAGCGCCAGCGCCACGCCCACCTTGACCGGCGCGGCCTGCAACACCACGTCGAGCTGACCCTGGCGGGTGGAACGCTGCCAGCGGTCGGTCTGGGTAATACCGATGCGCGGCCCCACCAGTTTCTTGAGAAAACCGGGCAGCGGCGTGTTCTGGGGCACCTTCTGGAACACGGTGATGGTGAAGTGGTCGCCATCGTCCTGACAGTCGAGAACCCGGATATCGGTGGCACCCAGGCGTTCGTACTTCTGCACGAAGTAGTCGCGGGTCGTGAACAGGCCGAGCACCTGCTCGGCACTGTGATCCAGATACTGGGTTTCTGACGTCTGCATGATTTCTCCCGCCCCGGATAAAGCCCCAGGTTTCAACCATCTAGCGAAAACCTGGCGCTCGTCGAACCGCGATTCATACCGGCCAGGCGGCGCGAAGCCTAGCAGATTACCGGTGCCGGCGGCAGGCTATTCCAGCCGCGACAGATAGTCCTCGAGCAACGGCCGGCCCTCGATATGACTGCGCAACACGGCCAGCAGCACGAACACACCGCCCAGCCGGCGGTGCAGGAACACGATCTCGCGCGGCGGGATGCGGAACCAGCGGGAAATCGCCGCCCGGGAGATGGCCGTTGAGGTCCGCCGCGGCAGATCGGAATCGCCCCAGCGGTAGGCGCCCGACTCGGTTAGCAGACGCGCTGGGGCATCTTCCGAGAACGGCTCGATCATCAGCATCCCGACCTCGACAAAAGCGTCGTACACATGCTGCGGGGAATCCGGCCGCAACAGCCCGATACCCACCGCGCCGCGCACCAGCCGTTCCGGCTGGCCATCGAAGGCACCGCGCACGATATCGAAATAGCTCTGCAGGAAGGTAGGCTCGAATTCGCGCACCGCGCCGAAATCCAGCAGCACGATCTGGTCATTGCCGCTGTCATCGAGGCGAATCCGGTAGTTGCCGAAATGCGGGTCGGTCTGCACCCGGCCCCATTCGAAGAACTCGCCGAAGAACAGCGCCAACGCATTGCGGCCGAGCCGGTCGCGCCGTGCCTGCGCCAGTTCCTGGACCGCCGGCGAGCGCACGTGCTCGCCAACCTCGAACGAGGTCACCAGCACCGTGTCGGTAGAGTATTCGTCGAATACTTCCGGCACCACGTAGCGGTCGTCATCGGCCAGACGCTGGGCGTATTCCCGGGTCATGCGGGCCTCGTGCATGTAATCCACCTCGCGGTAGATCATCTCCTGCACCTCGTGCATCACCGCCGACAACTCCACGCCCCGCGGCACCAGCCGCGCCAGCCGCACGATGCGGGTGAGCGTGGCGATATCGCTGCCGATGGCCTCGGCCAGCCCGGGGTACTGGATCTTGACGCACAGTTCGCGGCCGTCCGAGCGCCGGGTGGCGCGGTGTACCTGGCCCAGGGATGCGGCCGCCAGCGGCTCAGAATCGATGTCGAGCTCGGCCAGACGCTTCTCACCCAGGCGCTGGATCAGAACCGGCTCCAGATCGGACCAGGCAACCGGCGGGCTGTCATCCTGTAGCGACTGCAGCACGTCGATGGCTTCCGGGGGCATGAAGTACTGACCGTAGACCGACAGCATCTGGCCCACCTTCATCACGCTGCCCTTGAGCCGGCCCAGCTCGTCGGCCAGGAACTCCGCCTGCTCACGATAGAACTCGCGATCCGAGGCCTCGCGGCCTTCCTTGTCGCGAAAGAAGTTGCGCACCGTATGCCCGGCCATCTGGGTCCCGGCGATCATGCCCATGCGGGCCAGTGCCAGATTGCGGTCGAATGCGCCGGTCTTGAGCTTCAGGGGCCGCTTGCGGTCGCGGGCCATGCACCGCTCCAGTCGATCAGGAATACCGCGACTTTATCACCCGGCGGGGCCGGATCGGTCCCGGGCTTCTAGCAACGCCACCCGGCGCCGCAGGCGCTGCAGTTCGTCGATCAGTTCCATGGCCAGGCCGGCGCCAGCCCGATTCACGCCCAGATCGCGCTGCAGACGGCGCACGATCTGCACCCGGCGCACCGCCACTGAGGTGAACAGCGGCCCGCGTCGGCCGTGGGCGACGGGCTCCAGGATGCCCTCTTCCATCAGGTCGATCACCAGTTCCGCGGAGACCCCGCACACCAGGCACAGCTCCCGCAATTCCAGCGTTTCGATCGGCTCGGCGGTTAACGATATCGATACCATCTCAGCCCTCCTGTTCCGCGCGCGGATCGAACGGGACTTCATCGGCCAGCCGTCGGAATGCCGCGCGGGCAGCCTCGGTGTCGGCGGGCGGATTCACGATGCGCAACGTAACGTACTGGTCACCCGGCCGTTTGCCGGCCAGGCCGCGTCCCTTCAGTCGCAGACGCTTGCCGGACTGGGCGCCAGCCGGCACCTTGAGGTCGACCCTGCCCTCCAGCGTCGGCACCTGAATGGTGGCCCCGAGCGCCGCCTCCCAGGGGGCGACCGGCAGGGTGACGTGGACATCCCGACCCTCCAGACTGAAACGCGGATCAGCCTCGATCTCGACTTCCAGAATCATGTCGCCGCTGGGCCCACCACCGGCACCGCTACTACCCTGCCCGCGCAGGCGGATGTGCTGACCGTCGGTGACCCCGGCCGGGATGCGGACATTGAGAGTCCGGGTGCGCGACTGACCGCGGGCGTCGGGCTCGGACAAGCTAAGCTTGCGCACCCCGCCGCGGTGGGCCGTATCCAGATCGATGCGGATGGTGGCGCGCTGATCCGCACCCCGCATGGAAAACCCGCCGGCACCGCCGGTACGACCGCCGAACAGGGTGTCGAAGAAGTCGGAAAAGCCGGACGGGTCCGATGCGGTGAAGCCGCCCCCGCCGAAACCGAAGCCTTGCTCGAAACCCGGCGGCGGTTGCCAGCCGCCGTCGGTCCGGCCACCACTGGGCTGACGACGCACCTGATCGAAGGCAGCGCGCTTCTCGGGGTCCTTCAGGACCTCGTAGGCCTCGCTGACATCCTTGAATCGGGTTTCGGCGTCGGCTTCCTCGCTGACGTCCGGGTGATACTTGCGGGCCAGCTTGCGGTAGGCGCGGCGGATTTCATCGTCGCCGGCCTCCGGGCTGACGCCAAGGATGTCGTAGTAGTTCTTGAATTCCATGCCTGTAATCTTGGCATTGCCGGTCGGGATTCAAGCTCTCAGGCGGGCGCTTCGGCCTCGAACCAACGCCGGGCGGCAGCCGGATTGTTACTGATGACGGCCGTGGCGCCGAGAACCCGCGCTCGTTGGAACTGCGACGGGGTATCGCAGGTGTAGACATAGACCGGCCGGTCCAGCGCGGCAAGCCGGGCGCGCTGTCGCTCGCCGAAGCGATCGATGGCCACACAAATGGCCGCCAACCGTGCCCGCTGGCGCACCGCCGATGCCAGCAAACCGGGCTGCTGGACGTTACGCACCAGGGCCAGCGTCGGCACCAGGGCATGAACCGCGTCCAGCGCGGCCCCGTGGAAGGAAAGGATCGATACATGCTCGATCAGACCCGCGGCCCGCACCGTCTCCGCGGTGCGCTCGGCCAGTTCGCGATGGCGGTCACGCCCCCACCACCCCTCGGCGTGCTTGATCTCCAGGTAGAGGTGCGTGCGACCACCCCAGCCGGCCAGCACGTCGGCCAGACGCAGCATCCGATGGGATGTGGCCTGCCCGGTGAACCAGCGGCCCACGTCCAGGCTCGCGAGGTCAAGCCAGTCGTGATCGCGAATGCGGGCACGGCGCAGACCCAGGCGCGCGAGGGTGGCATCGTGGAAGACCACCACTTCACCATCGCGCGAAAGCTGCAGGTCCAGTTCGATTCCGTCCGCCCCATCCGCCAGCGCGGCATCGAACGCCGCCGCGGTATTTTCCGGTTCGGCTCGGGAGGCGCCGCGATGGGCGATGATGCGCATCAGCGCATGCGCTGGCGCAGTGCCGCCGGCCGGAAGTCGCCAGGCTGGTAGCGGCCGGTGTTGTAGAACACGCCCGGCGCCTCGTTGGTCAGCCGGGTGGCGAAGTAACGGCCATCCTTGAGATCGAAGATGAACACCGGGCCGGTATAGGTCAGCTGCAGGTCGTAGTACTGCACCGCGTGGCCTTCCTGGAAGCGCCAGATATTGCCGGCCTTGTCGTAGTTATCGACCATCAGGATGGACCAGGAGTCCTCGTCGATGTAGAAGATGCGGGTGCCGAACTCGTGGTTCTCGCCGCCCCGCTCGGTGGCCTCCACGACCCACACGCGGTGGCGCTCGTAACGCATCTCGCCGGGGTCGGGATGGCCGGGCTCCAGCAACGATTGATAGCTCAGGTCCGGGTCCTGCAGGCGATAACCGTTGTAGGGCACAATCATTTCCTTCCGGCCGACCAGCCGCCAGACGTAACGGTCGAACGCGCCGTTGTACATGTCGATCTGATCCAGATACATCAGCCCGTCGGTGGACGGCCGAGGATTGTCGTAGCCGATCGGCGGCACCCGGAACAGGCGCATGGCGCCGGGCACCGACGCCCAGATGCGGCGCTCCCCGCGACGCTTGTTCATGGTCTCGTGCACCAGCACCGACCCCTTGCGCCGGCCATTGTCGTCCAGCGACATCAGGTAATAGGCGATGATGTTCTCGCCGATGCCGGCGGGCGCCGACAGGTTGCCGTAGCCGAACAGCACCTCTTCCACCCGGCGCTGGACATTGGCGATACCGTCGTCACGCACCACGGCCTCGTCGGAGCGCACCCAGATGTCGTTGCTGCGGAAGCGCAGCCGATGATTCCAGAGCACCTCCACCCCGGTTTCGGGCTGTCGAAACGGAAAGCCGAGCCGCGCACCAACCAGTGAATCCGGGTCTTCGAGCCGGGCCCGGCGCTGGTTGGCCAGCGTGGCCCGGTAAATGGCCTCCGGATAGGCCGCCGTGCGGTGCGTGGGATACACCGGCATGCGGTAGTCCGGATAGCGTTCGAACAGGGCGCGATGTCCGGCGGACAGCAGATCCCGGTACTGGTCCAGATTATCGCGCGTGATCACGAATGCCGGTTCCTCGTCGGCGAACGGATCCACCACCCGGTCGCCCGACTCGAAGCCGGCAGGCGCACGGTCCGGCGTCAGACCGCCACGCCAGGGCGGAATACTGCCACTGGCATTGCCGGCCCGCACAGCTCCGACCGGCGTCAGGTCGTCACCGGTATCCGGCACGCCGGCCGGCATCGGAACCGCCCCGGTATCCCCGGGGCCCGCCGCCGCCACGCCGTCGCCGCCGCCGTCACCATCGGTGGGCTCTGCCGGCGATTCGGTACCGCTACCGGCCAGCCCCTGCATGGCCAGCGGCTCCAGACCGGGCGGCCGGGCGTCCAGGAACTCCACCCACTGCCCGGCCAGTTTGGCGACCGCCTGGTAACCACGCGCCGACTCGAATGCCTGGCGCGCCTGTTCCGGTTTCGATTGCTGGTAGTAGGCCAGCCCCTGCGACAGCAACAGCGTGCCGGTTTCCCCACCGATGCCGCCCCGGGCCCGGGCGCGCTCGAAGGCCTCGGCCGCGGCCGACCAGTTCGCCAGATCCATCTGCAGCTGGCCCAGCTGCGCATACAACTGCGGGTCGCCGGTGGCATCCGCCGCCCGGCGCAGCGGGTCGATGGCGCGGGTGAATTCCTCGGCTTGGGTCCATGCCGATGCCAGCAGCCGCCAGTTGCCGGCGTTGATCGGTATCTGGCCGGACTCCATCCACGCCGACAACTGGGTGGCCGCGTCATAGGGCACGCCACTCTCGAGGTAGGCCCGCACCAGTTGCAGACGTTCCGAGGCGGTATCCAGCATGCCGCGGCGCTGAGCGATTTCCAGCGCCGAGACGGCTTCGGCATCGGCCCCGCGACGGGTATTCACCGCGGCCAGCTGCAGCCAGTAAGCCTTGTTGTCGGGGGCCAGCTTCACCAGTTCATTCAGCGCCCGAGCCGCGGCGTCAAAACGGCCCGCTTCCATGAACACCGCCAGTTGCAGCCGGTACAGGCCCTCATCACGGCTGCCCACCTGCGAGGCGCGTTCCAGCGGCGCCACCGCCTGGTCCCACTGACCCAGCTGGGCGTGGGCATTGCCCAGCGCCAGCCAGGCCTGCGCGTCCACCGCGCCGGCGGCCACGCCGCGCTCGATCAGTGGCTGCATGGTTTCCACCACCTGGCGGTATTCACCAGCCGCCGCCTGCAACTGCGCCAGGTTGGCGCGCATCTCGTTCATCGCCGGCTCGGCCAGGGCGTTCAGCGCAATGGCCCGCTCGAGATAGCCCCGCGCCTTGGCCAGCTCCCCCTCCTGCGCCGCCGACCCCGCGAGATGCTGCAGCGTCAGCGCCCGGCCGTAGTCACTGCCGCCGCCCTGCTCGAGCTGGCGCTCCAGGTCCTCACGGGTGGCGGTTTCGGCTTCCTCGGCCGGCACCTCCTGCACCTGCGAGCGGTACTGCTGGGCCGCTACGGGCAGAGAAACGCCGGACAAACCTATGAGGACAAGACCGGTAACCACAGATTGACGCAGATTCGCGCAGACGGATGATGTTCCATGATGAGCCCGTAAATCCGAGGGGACCGTCCTGCCATGGTTACCGTGACTGGCGTTCGCCCGAAGCGCATGGTTTGACCAGAGCACTAGCCGCAGATCGTCCGTCTGAAATCTGCGCCAATCTGCGCCATTCTGCGGTTTATCTCCGCGGCTTCCGCCTTTCATTGAATGCAAGGGATTCATCATCGCCAGTTCAGCTTGCAGTCGTCGAGCTTGAACTCGAATTTCCAGGTCACCCGGTAGGCCTTGTCCTCGTCGCTGGCTTCGTACAGCCAGTACTGCAGGCTCTCGACCATCGCCTTCTCGAATACGCCGCGCGGTTCGGCATCGACCACCTTGATGTTGGTGACCTTGCCGCGCGGGGTGACGTTGAATTCCGCGATTGCCCACCCCTCGATGCCCTGGCGACAGGCACTTTCGGGAATCTGGGGTCGCGCGGTGGACAACGGCACCAGATCGCGCCCGCCGCTGCCGGGCCCGGATCCGCGTCCGCTGCCGCTCCCCTCGCCGCCGCCGAAACCACCGCCGCTGCCACCAGCGGCCATCCCGCCGAAGGACTCGCCCATGCCGGTCTTGCTCGACAGTTCGGGCTTGAAATCCATCTGCGGCAGCACGGTGTTGGCGTCGGTCTTCGGCGCCGGAATGGGAATCCCGCTGGGCCGCGACAACCCCGGCACCGGCGGCGGTTCCGGTGGCGCACTGGAACCGCCGCCGCCCGCCGCCTGCTTCGACTGCGGCTCGGGCGGTTCCGTCATGCGAGTCACGCGAACCTTGGCCTTGTCCGGGCGGGCTTCTTCGTCACCCTGCGGCGGGGCCACCAGCCACTGCATTACCCAGAACAGGCCGAGGCTGACAAGAAGTGCCGACAACAGGGCCAGCGGGAATCGCATCGTCCGGGCTACTCGGGATCGGCAGCAATGGCCATGTCGTCCACGCCGGCCAGCCGGACCTGATCCATGACCCGCACCAGCAGTCCGCTCGGCGCCTTCTCATCGGCCTGGATGATTACCGCGGAATCCGGATTCTCGGCGCGTAATCGTTCGACGTTGGCCCGCACTGCCCGCACGTCCACCGACTGTTTGTCGATCCAGACCTCGCCGGCCGGGTTGATGCCGATGAGAATGTTGTTGGCATCGCGGCTCTCGGCGGTTTGCGCCGTGGGCTGATCCACGGTGATGCCGGAGGGTTTGATGAATGACGTGGTAACGATGAAGAAGATCAGCATGATGAACACGATGTCCAGCATCGGGGTCATGTTGATTTCGTTGTCGTCCTCGTCGGCGAGATTCAGCCGCCTACGCCTGGCCATGACCGCCTCCCGACCCGTGGATGTCGAGCCGATCGGCCAGCCGGCGGGTTTCGCGCGCCGCCCGCTGCGGGAATCGCGTGCCGAAGTAGAGCCCCGACAGGGCCACCACCATGCCGGCCATGGTGGGAATGGTGGCCTGGGACACCCCCGAGGCCATAGCCCGGGCATCGGACGTACCCTTTAGCGCCATCACGTCGAACACCTGGATCATGCCGGTCACCGTGCCCAGCAGGCCCAGTAGCGGACACAGGGCGATCAGGTTGCGAATCGCCGGCAGCCCGGCACGCAGCTGCGCGTTGGCCCGCGACACGATCAGCCCGCGGATGGCCCGCGCCCGCCACGAACTGTGATCGGCCCGGGCCCGCCATTCGTCCTGCCAGCGGCGCACCCGCCGCGGGAAGACGAAGCGGTAGAACCAGAGGCGCTCGAGGATCAGCGTCCACAAAAGTACGGTAACGAACAGGATCGCCCACAGGATGTCGCCACCGGTATCGATGAACTGATCGAACCAGTCCGGCGCCATATCCGCGATCATGCCCCAGTCAGGCACGGGGGCTCCCGGACGTGCGACTCTCCAGATAACGCGCCAGCAGCCCGGCGCTCTGCTCCTCCAGAATCTGGATCAGCCCACGGCTGCGCGAGGCCAGCAGGCTGTGGGCGAACAGCAGCGGGATCGCCACCACCAGCCCCAGTACCGTCGTCACCAGCGCCTGGGAAATACCGCCGGCCCTCAGCTTGGGATCGCCGGTACCGAACAGGGTGATCGCCTGGAAGGTAGCGATCATGCCCACCACCGTGCCCAGCAGGCCCATCAGCGGTGCCACCGCGGCCAGCAGCTTGATCAGCGGCTGCGTGCGCTGCAGCCGGGGCGCTTCGCGAATCACCGCCTCGTCGAGGCTCAGTTCCAGGCCTTCGGGATCATCGGCATCGGCGTCGCGGGCCGCCTGCAGGATACGGCCGAGCGGGTTGTTCGAACGCGGTTCACCAAGGTTCTTCAGTTGCCCACGAACGCGCCGGCCGATCGCCAGCAGTCGCAGAAACTGCCATATCGCCAGCAGCACCCCGAAAACGCCCAGACCGATGATCACGTAGCCAACGCCGCCGCCCTGATGCACCCGCTCCAGCAGATCCGGCCGCTGCCCCAGCAGCGACAGTATATTGCCGCGGGTAGGATCGATCGCCATCGGCACCAGGCCGCTGTCCGCGCTTTCCAGGTCCGACGCCATCGAGCGGGCGCCGCCGCCCGGCTGGCGGGCCAGACGCTTGAGCCCGGTTCCGGGCAGATACTGCAGGTAATCGCCGTCGGCCACCGCCACGAACGAACCCACCCGCGTCACCGGCTCCTCGGTCGTGCTGCCGTCGGGTGCAACCACGGGGGCGTCAAACGTGGTGACCTGACCGCTGGCGGTCATCTCCTGCTGGAGCAGGAACCACAGTTGTTGCAATTCGTCCGCACTGGGCACGCTGTCGCTGGCGGCCAGTGCCGACAGCTGCGACTCGCGCTCCGGATACTGGGCAGTAATAAGCGAATCCGACGCCACCGCCTGCAGATCGCCGGCCGCCTGACGCACCACCGCCACCATCTGGTTGAGATCACCGGCCTTGTCTTCCAGTTCGCTCTGCAACGCCGTGATCTCCTGCTGCAGGCTGCCATAACGGCCGCGCAGTTCACTGGTGCGGTTCTCGATCGGCGCCAGCTCGGCCCGCGCCTCGGCCAGCAGCCGCTGCTGTTCCTGCTTGTTCTCGAGGAAGCGCTGCTCGCGCTCGCGGTTGATGCGATTGCTGGCCTGCTGGGCCTCCTCGACCTCGCGCAGCAGCGATTCCAGGCTTGGTGCGGCCGACACGGTCCCGGCAAACAGCGCGGCAAGCAGAACGGGGACAAGATGGATCATGAGGCGCTCCCCGACGGCTGCTCCCGGGCGGGGGCGGTGTTCCAGTCAGCCGAGTCGTTCGACGCACCCTCTTGCGTGTCGGCGGCGGGCTCGGCCGGGGTATCCGGTGATTCTTCCGGGCTGTCCGGTTCGGGCAGCGCCGCGGGCTCGGGGGCCGAGGGCGCCGGCACCGCCACCTCGATCAACTGCGGGGCTGCCACATCCTTGGCCACGCGAATGCCCTCGCGCACGGGATTGCGGTAGCGGTCGGGCAACGGCTGCCAGTCGCCGCTCTCGCGGTCCCAGTAGCCGGCGCGGGCATCGTCCGGTGTCAAATAGAACAGCATGGTTCGCCCCACACGGAGGAACTCCACCAACCGGGGGCTGTCGTCCAGCTCGATCTCGCCGCGGTAGGTTCCCATGGTGCGGCCGTACTCGGCTTCGGCCTGATAGGCCTCGAGCACGCGCCGGAAGCGCTCCGCCACGTTGAGGTCGGGATTCGCGGCGGCCTCGCGCAGCCCGGCCACACGCTCGCGACGTTCGGCCAGCGAAAACGGCAGATCGGCTTCCACGAACCGTTCCAGCCCGTCGATCATCCGCAGCATCAGCGGTTCCACCTGCTCGCGCAGGTCACCTACCCGGTCGATCCGGTCCTGCAACGCCTGCTTGCGGCGTTCCTGTTCGGCCACTACCTTCTCGAGCTCACGGTTGTAGACCTGCAGCTGCTGGGTCCGGGTGACCGCCTCGCGGTAGGCATCCAGCATCCGGTGGGTTTCCGCCGACAGGTTATCGATGCGGTCCTGGGAGGCGGCGTCGGCCTTGTTGGTCTCGGCCACCGTGCTGCGCGCCTGCTCCACCGGGTCGGCGGCGCCCGCCAGCATCGGCAGACAACAGACAACCCACAGCCAGCGCCATCGCTTGTCGATCACGGTAATTGCATCCTCCTTGCCCGCAGCTCGCACCCGTTGGAACCGCACCCATGGCGCGGGTTCCCCGATTTACGTTCGCTTTCCTTCGATGATAACAGGACGCTTTCCGGATAATCGGCGGCTCAGGCAATCCGCCGGGTGGCTTCCGCCAGCCGCTGCGCCTGGATGCGGTTGAGGTTGCGGAACACCAGCGCCGCGGTCCGCGGATACCGGCGCCGCAGCTGTTCCAGGTCGTCGGAATCGAATCGCAGCAGCCGCACGTCGGTCACGGCATCGACATTAGCCGTGCGGCGACGGGCGAAGTGGCCCACCTCGCCGAGTACCGCGCCGCGCCGCAATCGCTGCAGTTCTACCTGCTGATCCTCGCGCTCGATCCAGACCCGCAGTTCGCCATCGATCACCACGAAGATGTCGCCGGCCTCGTCGCCTTCCGCAATCACCCGTTCCCCGGCCGGACTCTGCTGAATTTCCGACAGCAGCGCGAAGATGCGGGCCTGACGCAGCTTGAGATCGGCAAACAGCGGAATCGAATCCTGCGGGGCGCGGCCCAGGTCCAGCCGCAACACGTCCCACAGGGTGACGATCTTGACGCCGGAGGCCAGCGCCGGGGTGAAGGTCACGTCGGTCAGCCAGGCCACACCGATGGTGAACGCCGCCAGCGCGCCGAACTGCACCTGGTTCTGCAGGCCGCTGGTGGTGAGCATCAGGAAACCCGCGATCAGCGCCAGCGAGGTGTAGGTGACCGGCCGCAACACGGCCCGCAGGGCACTGACCGTGGCCCGGGACTCGCTGGCGAAGCGCCGCGCATCGTTGTTGAAGCGGGCCAGGTAGTACAGCGTGTCATCCACCGCAATGCCCAGCACGATGCAGGCGATCAGGCTGGTGGTGGGATTGAGCGTGACCCCGGAAAATCCCAGCGCGCCGAAGTACAACAACACCGGCAGCAGATTGGGCAGCAGTGCCAGGGCCCCGGTGGAAAACGAGGTGAACAGCGCCGACAGCAGCAGGAATACCACCAGCAGCGCCGCGCCGATGGTCACGATCTGGCCGCTGGCAATGTCGTCCACCGCGTTGCCGAGCAGGACCGGGGTACCGGTCACCCGGCCCGACAGCGGCTCGGGCAGGGTCGCCAGCCGGTCGCGGATGCGCTCGACGAGCGCGCCGATTGCCGCGCTGTCGCTGACGTTGGCGCGCACCTTCAGCTGGGTGTGCCGCAGCCCGGTGTCGGCCAGGCTCTCCAGCGTATCGCCACCGCCGAACAGCAGGAGCTGCTTGACCGCGGTGGCGTTGTCGGGAATCGCATAGGCCGCCTGATCGCCCCCGTTGAGCGCGCGATTGAGCGTGCGCACGTAATCCACCAGCGAGGTCACCGAGCCGATCTCGGGCTGCTCCGCCAGCCAGCGCTGCAGTTCATCCAGCGCCTCGAGCAGATCCGGCCGCGCGAAGCTGCCCTGCGCCGGCGCGGTGAGCACCACCGACAACGGTGTCGCCCCGCCGAAATCCCCGCTGATGCGATTGAAGTCCTGGCGTACCGGGGTGGACTCGCCGAATCCGTTGACATAGTCCGTGCCCACCCGGATGCCCGAGGCCCCGACCAGCGCCACCAGCATCAAAAGCCCGCCGGCCGCCAGAATCCGGCGCCGGTAGCGGACGTTGAATGCCGCCAGCCAGCTGGAGCCGAAGCGCACCAGCCGCGCCCCCGGCGGCGCCCCGATGTTGTGGCAGGCGAACAGCCGAAGCATGGCCGGCAGAAAGGTCAGCGACAGCAGCACGGAGAACCCGATACCCAGGGCCGACAGCCAGGCGAATTCCCGGATCGGCGCCAGCGGCGACAGCATCAGCGCAAGGAAACCGGAGCCGGTGGTGGCCCCGGTCAACAGCAGCGGCATGCCGACATCGGCCACCGCCGCCGCGGCCGGGTCGGCGGCGCGGCGCACCCGGTAGTAGGCCGACAGCAGATGCAGCGTATAGGCCAGTCCCACCGTGATCACCACCGGCGGCACGATGGCGGTGATCAGATTGAGGCTCCGGCCGGTCAGCGACATCACCGCCAGTACCCAGATCAGGGCGATGCCGATGGTCGCCATTGGCAGCAGCACGCCGCGGGCACTGCGGAACGCCACCAGCAGGAACAGGGCCACCAGCACCAGAATCCCCGGCACCAGCCGCGTGAGCTCCCGCATCAGCGCCTCAACCGTGGCGGCCTTGATCGCCGGCGGACCGGTGACGCGCACGGTGGCCGTATCAGCGAATGCCGCATCCACGGCGGCGCGGATGCCCGCCATGGCGACCTGCCCGCCGGGATCGGTTTCGTAATCGGCGGCCAGCGCCACCACCAGGGCGGTGGCGCGACCCTCCGCCCCCAGCAGGGTCCCGGCGATAAGCGGGTTGGCCCGAGCCGCCTGCGCCAGGGCCTCACCTTCGCCGGCGCCGGCAGCACCCAGATCGAGCGTGTCGCCATCGGCCCGCATCAGGGGCGCAGACGCCAGAGACGTGACCGATTGCACGTAGGGCAACGCCCCCAGCTCACGATCCAGCGCCGCCAGCGACGCCAGCGTGGCCGGCGCGAACACCTCGTCCGGATACAGCGCCACCACCACGGATTCCGACTGACCGAAAATGCGTTCGACCCGCTTCAGATAGGCCTGCGCCTCACCGCCGGCCGGCAGCAACGTGCCGATGGCGGGATCGATATCGATTGCCAGCCGCCGTTCCGGCCAGTCCACCAGACTCGCGGAGGCCAGCGCGGTAAGGGCCACCACGCCTGCCACCACCCAGCCGGCATGGCGGGTCACCCGCTGGGACAGCGTGGCAATCACCGGCGGCCGGGCCCCGGATCAGCCGGCATCGCGGCGGCGGGCCGCATCCGGATCATAAACACCCAGATAGAAGGTGCGGGAGTTGAACACGCCGTCGGATACACCCTCGTCGTACTCGACGGAGGTTATCTCAAGCTGCGTCTCGGTCCCGTCCTGCCGATCCGTCATGGTCGACCGGGTGGCCAGCCAGCGCTCGCCCACCTGACGCAGCGAGGATGGGTCCGCGGTATAGCGCTTGGTGAGTTCCGCGCCGCGCTCGAAGAAGTCCACCCGCAGGGTCACGCAGGTTTCACGGTCCACCCGGAATACCAGCCGTTCGTAGGCACTTTCGTCACCGGCCGGCGGGGTCAGGGCCACGATGTCCACAGGGCGGCCGTCGATCTCCCCCGTGCCTTCACCGGCCAGCGTGCCGCCCTCGGAGATGCTGCGCAACTGTTTCATGTCCTCGTAGCTGAAATCCGTGCCCAGCAGGCTTTCCGTGGCGGTCTTGCCGCTGACCCGCCGGACCTTCTGGAGCGACGGCAGATACAGGAACAGGCGGTCGGATTCCGGCGTGTCCACCATCAGATAGCTCACGCCCGACAGATCAATCGGTGCCCGCACCACGAGGTTGGCGCGGTTTTCCGTCTCGAAACGCTTCACGAAGAAGGTGGCCTCGATCTGCCGGCGATTGCCCGCCCGGTCGGTGCTGTCCAGGGTCAGGTCCTGGACCATGGTCTTTTCCGGCAGATTGGCCCGGCTGCAGGCACGCACTTCCTCGGGGTCGGGCGCCGCCCGGACGGGCGCGGTCAGCACGCCGGCCACCCCGGCGATCAGCAACACAACAACTCGCATCATGGCGTCATGCCTCCTGAAGAAGATCATCGGCGGTCCGCCGACGGGCCGCCGCCGCCCGCACCGGTGCGCCGCTGTCCTGCCAGCGTCGGGCCGCGGTCCGCCACCAGTCACGCGCCGCGGCGCCATCACCGGCCCGGGCGCTGTAGTCACCCCGCAGCAGCGCCAGTTCGGCCGCGAACAGCCGCGCGTCAGTTTGCTCGATGCCCGCAGCCACCTGATCCAGCAATGCCGGGACCGCCGCCTCGTCACCGGAACCCAGGCTGAGTTCCGCCACCACCAGCCGCGCCCGTAACGCCCAGACCGCGCTGCCGGCATGCTCGGCCACATCGAGCGCTGTTCGGGCGTCATCCAGACCGGCTTGCGGGTCGCCAGCGCGGTAACGCGCCTGGGCCAGCAGACTCAGATGCAGGCTGAGGAACTGGTGCGCCGGCGCGCCGGCTTTCACCAGGTCCCGGCCATTATCCAAGATGCGCACCGCCGCCTGCCATTCACCGGCCAGTATGTGCGCCATGGCCAGGGCCCGTTGCGCCACTTCCCGGAAGGTGCCACTGCCGGATTCCTCGGCCCAGGCCACCGCCCGCGCAGCCTGCTCGCGGCTGTCGCCGGCCTCGCCACGCAGGAACGCCACTTCCACCTGATTGGCAACCAGCCAGCTGATGCGCCGCCCGTCGGCCGCCAGCAGCTCGCCGCAGGCCTCGAGATCCAGTGCCGCCCGGTCCAGCTGGCCACGATAGGCGCGCTGGATCGCCAGCAGCGCCCGCGAAGCGGCGTTGTCGAGCGTAACCGGGCCGTCGATCCAGTCGGCGTCCCCCGCATCGCTGAGCAGCGACTCGCCCTCGGCCAGCTCGCCGGCGGCAAAGCAGGCCATCAGCACCGGGATGCGGAAACGACCCAGCAGATCGGTATCGCCATCGGCCAGCGCCACACCTTCCCGGGCCGCGGCCAGCGAGGTGCGCGCATCCCCGTGGACGAGCAGCCGCGAGGCATTGGAGATGGCCAGTTCCGCGCGGGCCGGCCCATCGCCGAGCCGCAGCCCGCGCTCGTAGGCCCGGGCGGCTTCGTCAGCGGGCACCGGCAGCAACGACGCAACCCGCAAGATGCCGCTGCTGGCCGCCACTGCCGCCTCGCGCGCGGCCGGGGTGTCCGGTTCCTCGCCGACCAGTGTCAGTGCCTTGCGGAAAGCCTGCAGAGATGCATCCACATCGCGCTGGGCGGCCCAGCTCGCCACCCCCAGCTGCCAGCGCGCGGCTTCGGCCGGCACCCCGGCCAGCTCCCAGTGATGGGCGATCAGACTGGCCCGCTCGCCGGCCTGGCGGGGGTCCGGGCAATCCACCGCCAGATGGGCCGCCAGCCGGCCATGCCGGGATCGCCGGGTCTGCGCCAGCTGCATGCCGTGTGTCACTTCCTGCAGCAGCGGATGGCAGAACTCGTATTCCGTGCCCGCGGGATTGACAGGCGCGATGAACCCGCTCGCCTCGAGGGCGGACACCGCGGCCGCACGTTCGTCTTCGCCGAGATCATCCAGTGCCGCCAGCCAGGCCAGCACGAAGCGCTTGCCCACCACCGCGGCGGCCTGCAGCAACTGCTTGTCGCGCCGTGGCAGACGATCGATGCGGGCCCCGAGCAGGGCCTGAACGGAATCCGGCAGCACCAGACGCGGTTCAGTGCGCGCCGGGTGGTAGTCCCCCGCGACGCCGCGGATATCGCCGGCCTCGGCCAGCGCCGCCACTGCCTCCTCGATGAAAAAGGGATTGCCGCCCGCTCTCTCCCGGAGCGTGGTGCGCAGTGGCCCCAGCCCCGGATCGCGCCCGAGCAGTTCGTCGAGCATGGCATCCAGCTCGGCGCCGGTCAGCGCCGCCAGATCCACCTGCGCATCCGCGGCGTCGGCCAGCCACGGCAAAGGCCGTTCACGCCGGTGGTTGAATACCGCCAGCACCGGACAGCCGGGCAGCGATTCGACGAAATGCCGGAAGAACGCTTCGCTGCCGGCATCCAGCCAGTGGGCATCCTCGACCAGCACGACCGCGGGTGCCTCGGCCTCGGACAGGGTCCGCGCGCAGAGATCGTGGAGTCCCTGCATCCGCCGCGCCGGATCGATGTCGTCGGAATCACCGCCCTCGCCGGCGCCGAGGAAATCGCTGATCCAGTCGACCTGGCGGCTGGCACCGGGATCATCCAGCAACAGCACCCCGGCGACCTGGCGGCGGATACGGGCCGGCGAGTCGTCGTCGGCGATGTCGAAATAGGTGCGCAGCAACTGGCGTACCGGAAAATATGGCACGGCATCGGCGTAGGGCAGCGCAAAGGTGGTCAGCGTCTTCACGCCCCGCGCCCGGCAACGGGTCACGAATTCGTGGCACAGGCGGCTCTTGCCGATACCCGCCTCGCCGCTCACGGCGAGGATGCCGTGCCGGCCATCGGTAACCAATGCCTCCAGCGCATCGATGAGCTGACGCAGTTCCACGTCACGGCCCACGAACCGGCCGCGGCGGCGGGTGGGAAGCCGCTGCCAGTCGGCGGCGGGTGCGGCCCGCAGCAATTCGTGCACCGCCACGGGTGCCTCCGCGCCGGCCACCGTCATGTCGCCCAGCGACCGCAGTTCGAAATGCCCCTGCACCAGGTCCGCGGTATGCCGGGTGAGACAGATGCGCCCCGGCTCGGCGATGGCTTCCATCCGGGCGGCCAGGTTCACCGTCAGACCCTGGGCGGTGTAATCCAGCCGCAGATCGTCGCCAATGCGCCCCACGATCACCTCACCGGAATTCAGGCCGGTGCGAATGGACAGATTCACGTCCTCCCGCAGACGGAGTTCATCGGCGAAACTGCGCACCGCCTGCCCGGCCGCCAGCGCCGCGTGGCAGGCTCTGACGGCGTGATCCTCGTGCGCCAGCGGGGCTCCGAACAGCGCCATCACGCCGTCACCGGTATATTGGTTGACCGTGCCTCCGAAACGATGGACAGCGGTGGCAAGCAGGGTGAACAGACGATCCAGGATGCCGTGCCAGGCCTCGGGCCCGATCTGGGCGGCGAGCCGCGTCGACCCCTTGACGTCGGCAAACATGACGGTCACCTGCTTGCGCTCCCCGGCTACCGCATGTGCCGATTGCAGCACCCGTTCGACCAAATGCGGCGGGGTATAATCCCGCGGCGCGGCGGCTGGTGCCGTCGCCACCAGCGCGGCCCCGCACTGATTGCAGAAACGCGCCTCCTCGGGGTTACCGTGGGCACAGGCCGGGCAGGTTGTCATGGTGCCTCCGGAATGGTTGCGCTCACGTTAGCACCGTTACTGCCATCGGGCACTGATAGACTCCCGCACATCATGACGCTGACACCCCCGCAATGATTGACGCTGGCCTGGTCGAGGTCCTGTTCTGGCTGCTTGTCGGCCACGCCGTGGGCGACTTCGCCCTGCAGACCGAGTGGATGGTCCGCAGCAAGAACCCCACCCGCCGGGCGCCCCGGTCGGCCGGCGAGCACCGGGAATGGGTATGGGTGCATGTGCTGTCCGCCCACGCGCTCATCCACGGCGGCGCGGTGGCCGCGGCCACCGGCATGGTGGGCCTGGGTATTGCCGAAGCCATCGTCCACTGGCTGATCGATTACGGTAAGTCCCGCCGGTTCTACGGCTTCCATGCCGATCAGTGTCTGCATCTGGCATGCAAACCGGTCTGGGCCGGCCTCTGGTTCTTCCTGGCATGAGCCGTCCGGGCAACCTGCGGGCCCGGTGGGAAGCCGGCGCCCACATCGGCGTGGGGCCGATGCTCGACCAGACCACTCATCGCCGGGTGGTGCTGGTCAACCAGATGGCGATTCTAGCGCTGCCGGTGACGTTGTTCTACGCCATCGTGGCCATCGGGGTGCAGCTGCTGGGGATGGCCGATCTGTGGCCGATCGCCGCCATCACCCCGCCGGTGCTGGCCGGCTACGCGGCAGTCCTGTGGAGCAACCACCGTCGACGGTTTCTGCTGGCCCGCCTGTTTCTGGCCATGGTGCCGGCGATACAACTCAGCTTCGCCTCCTGGGTGATCGGCAACGGCGCCGGCGTGCACCTGTACTTCTTCGTGCTGTGGACCGCCCTGTTTCTGCTGTTCACGCGGGGGGAACGCTGGTTGTCGGTGTTGTTCGCCGGCCTCTGGATCAGCCTGTTCATCTGGATCCAGCTGGCGTTCAACCAGCCGGTCATCGCCATGCGCGATCCGGCCTGGTTCACCGATCTGGCCTTCTTCATCAACGCCGTGGGCGCCTTCGCCCTGCTGGGCGGGCTGGTGGCTCTGTTCTATCAGGAGATCAACCATACCGAGGACATGCTCCAGCGCGAGTACCAGCGTTCCGAGGAACTACTCCGCAATATCCTGCCGGTGACCGTGGCCCGGCGGCTGAAGGAAGGCTCCCAGGTCATTGCCGACAGTTTCCCTGACGCCACCCTGCTGTTCGCCGACATCGTCGGCTTCACCGAACTGGCCGGCCGGCTGCCGCCGGGCGACCTGGTGGAACTGCTCAATAAGGTGTTCTCGCGCTTCGACCGCATCGCGGAGCAGGAAGGCCTGGAGAAGATCAAGACCATCGGCGACGAATACATGCTGGCCGGCGGGCTGCCCCTGCCCCGCGCGGATCACGCCCCGGCGGTCGCCCGCGCGGCACTGCACATGATCGCGGCCATTGATGACCTGAACGAGTCCCTGGACCACAAACTCGCCCTGCGTGTCGGCATGCACAGCGGCGAGGTGGTAGCCGGCGTGATCGGCTCACGCAAGTTCTCGTTCGACGTCTGGGGCGACACCGTGAACATCGCCAGCCGCATGCAGAGCCAGGGGCTGCCCGGCCGCATTCAGGTCACCGAGGCCACCCACGACCTGCTCGCCGACCAGTTCCACCTGGAGCGCCGCGGCACCCTGCGGGTGCGCGGCAAGGGGCGGATGCCGGTGTGGTTTCTCGAGGGTACGGTCTCGCCGGGTGGAACGTCCGCGGTATCCGCCTAGATTCGATCCGGCGAAATCACGGGTTCGCCGTCCGTGGCAACCAGACGGCTTCCGCACCGTCGGCAGAGATAGGCGGCACCACGAGCAATCCGCCGATGCCGGATCGTACTGAGATAACGCGGTTCATCGCAGCGACAGCGATAGGGAAAATAGCGCATGGCGCGCGACGCCGGTGCGTCCATTCGATGGCATACGGTCGCAGCCTTCCCAAAGCATTGCATCACCGCCCGCCACTCCCGACCGTGAGGTTTCACCCGGGAACCGTGGCGCCAGACCGTCACTACATGCGCTACTTCGTGCGGCACAGTTTCGTTGAGCATCTCGGCGGGATAGCGCGCGCAAAGCGACGCATTGAATCGGATGAGCGCCCGTTGCCGATGCCGTCGGGCATAAACCGTCAGCCCGGCGCTGCGTCCGCGCAGGTCCATACGCACCTGCGGCACCGGTACCATGAGATCGAAACGTGAATTGGCCCGCTCGATCCATTGAGTCACCGCCGCGACAAGGGCGGATTCCGAGGCAATGCCGGCGAGCGTAGCCGATTGCTGGGTCATGGTCGGCAAATAAGAACCAGGACGTAGTCGATACAGCATTCTAGCGAATGACGGACACTGCCCGTTGTGGCCACGCATGGATTTGACCGATCGGCAGGAAAACCGATCGTCGCGAACCGCATGGCGGCGAGTCCGCAGGACACGGGCCAGGACAGCCGCCGTCATAAACCCGGCAAGGAAAGCCGTGTTGATGGCGCGCATGCGCCACCCGAAGGGCTGCGGCCAGGGATGGCCGCAGTCAACTTCTGACACTAGAAAAAAGCACGCGTGTCGCCCTGAATGACGCTTGTCGGGTTATGCAGGCGCGAAAGGAAAGATGGTAGCCACGGGTGGATTTGACCGATCGGCCAAGGATGGCCGATCGACGCGAGCCGCATTGCGGCGAGTCCACAGGACGCGGGCCAGGATGGCCCGCGCAACCTCCGACACCAGCCAAAAAACAACACGCGTGTCTACTTGGCGAAGCTCGTTACTTACCGGCGACGCGGGAAAGATATGGTAGCCACGGGTGGATTTGAACCACCGACACCAGCATTATGAATGCTGTGCTCTAACCCCTGAGCTACGTGGCCACGGCGGCGCGAATCTTACTCAAAAGACGGGGGAAAAGTCGAGCCCGGCGGGCAATTAGACGTTGAAACGGAAGTGCATCACATCGCCTTCGCTGACCCGATACTCCTTGCCCTCGAGCCGGAGCTTGCCGGCTTCCTTGGCGCCCTGCTCGCCGCCAAGTCCGACGTAATCGTCGTAGGCGGTGACCTCGGCGCGGATGAAACCGCGTTCGAAATCGGTGTGGATCACCCCGGCGGCCTGCGGCGCGGTGGCACCGATGCGCACGGTCCAGGCACGGACTTCCTTGGGGCCCGCCGTGAAGTAGGTCTGCAGGCCCAGCAGGCGGTAGGCGGCCCGAATGACGCGATTGAGGCCGGGCTCCTCGAGCCCGAGGTCGGCCAGGAATTCGGCCTTGTCGGCCTCGTCCAGCAGGGCCATCTCGCCTTCCAGCGCAGCGCACACGGCCACGACCTGCGCGCCCTCGTCGTCGGCCCGGGCCTGCAGTTTTTCCAGCAGCGGATTGTTCTCGAACCCGTCCTCGTCGACGTTGGCCACGTACAGCACCGGCTTGGCGGTAATCAGATGCAGCTCATACATGCGCTGACGATCGGCCTCGGACCAGTCACCGGCACGAACCGGCCTGCCCTCATCCAGGTGCGCAACCAGGGCTTCGTAGAGTTTGGCTCGCGCGATTTCTTCCTTGCCCCCGGCCTTGGCGGCCTTGAGCGCGCGGTCGCGAGCCCGGATGGCGGTTTCCAGGTCCGCCAGCGCCAGTTCGGTATCGATGATGTCCACATCGCGCAGCGGGTCCACCGCACCGGCCACGTGGGTGACGTCGTCGTCGACGAAGCAGCGGGCCACGTGCAGCACGGCGTCGGTTTCGCGGATGTGGGCGAGGAACTTGTTGCCCAGCCCCTCACCCTGGGCCGCGCCGGCCACCAGGCCGGCGATATCCACGAATTCCATCGCCGTGGGCACGATCTTGGCCGGGTTGACGATATCGGCCAGTGCCTGCAGGCGCGGATCGGGCACCGGCACCACGCCGACATTCGGGTCGATGGTGCAGAACGGGTAGTTCTCGGCCGGAATGTCGGCAGCCGTCAGGGCGTTGAACAGGGTGGACTTGCCGACATTGGGCAAGCCGACGATGCCGGCGCGCAGTGACACGATCAGGTCTCCGGTTGGGTATGCAGGAACTGGGCGGCGCGATTCCAGTCGCCGTCCAGCATTCGTTCGAGCCCGGCATAGGCCCGCTCCAGCCCGCCCAACAGCGCATCCGTCTCGTCGGCCGGCGGCACGCCCAGCACGTGACCGAGCACGGCCTCGCGGTGGCCGGGATGCCCGATGCCGATACGCAGACGCGCGTAGTCGGGGCCGATCACCCGGTGAATGTCACGCAGACCGTTATGGCCGCCATGCCCGCCGCCGCGCTTGATGCGGATGGCGCCGGGTGGCAGGTCCAGATCGTCGTGGACCACCAGCAGCTGTTCGGGGGTGAACTTGTGGAACGCGGCGAACGGCTGCACCGACTCGCCGCTGCGATTCATGAACGTCGCCGGCTTGAGCAGCCAGAGCGGCTCGCCGGCAACTGTCACCTGGGCTACCCAGCCCTTGAATTTGCTCTGCTCACGGAACGAGGTCTGGTGGGTCATGGCTATGGCGTCAGCCAGCCAGAAACCCACGTTGTGGCGCTGCCGCTCGTGCTTGGCGCCCGGATTCCCGAGCGCCACCAGGGCACGCACCTCGGCCGTCATGACGACAATCGTGCCGCCGGCTTAGCCCTTGTCTTCGTCGTCGCCGGAAGCCTCGGCCTCGCCCTCGTCGGAGTCGCTGTCGTCGCCGCCATCCTCGTCCTCGGCAGCGGCTTCTTCCGCGGCTGCCTCGGCCTCGGCGGCCTCTTCCTCTTCCAGCTCCAGCGCGGCGCGCGGCAGCTGGATGGTGACCACGGTGCGATCGGTCTCGTGCATCAGGTCGACCAACTCGACGCCTTCCGGCAGCTTGAGATCGGACAGATGCAGGGCATCGTTGACTGCCAGCGCGGAGCAATCCACCTCGATGTACTCGGGCAGATTGCGCGGCAGACACTCGACTTCCACGTCGTTCATGCTGTGGGTGGCAATGCCGCCCTCTTCCTTGATGCCGGGGCAGTCGTCCTCGCCGAGGAAGTGCAGCGGCACGTTCATGCGCAGGGCTTCGCCCGCGACAACGCGCAGCAGATCCACATGCTGGATGAACGGGCGCGCGGGATGGCGCTGCAGATCACGCAGTACCACTTCTTCCGGCTTGCCGCCGGGCACGTTGATCTTGATCACGTGCGAGTAGAACGCCTCGTTGTCCAAATGATGGCTCAGATCGTCATGGTCGAATGACAGCATCACCGGCTCGCCGGCACCACCGTAAATGATGGCGGGCACCTTGCCCTGGCGCCGCAGGCGGCGGTTTTCGGCCCGGCCTTGGGCCGTGCGGGTTTCGGCGTTGAGCTCAAAGGGTTTCATGGCAGCGTCGGCTCCGGGTCGTCCTGGGCGCGGGCAAAAGGCCCATCAGCCTCATTTATGAACGGATTGAAACGGGAAATGTCGCGGTGGACGGTCGGACCGCCCCGCAAAAGGCCGCGCATTATAGCGGCTATTGCGAAGAAATGTGAGGGGTCAACCCGCGATTTATCCGCACCTAGTCCACGTATAGCGTGCTCACCGATTCCTCGTTGCTGACGCGGCGGATGGTTTCGGCCAGCAGGGCGGCGATTGGCAGCTGGCGAATGCGATCGCAGGCCACCGCCTCTTCCGACAGCGGAATGGTGTCGGTGACCACCAGTTCATCCAGCGCGGACTCGGAAATATTGCTCACCGCCCGCCCCGACAGCACCGGGTGGGTGATGTACGCGTGCACGCTTTCCGCGCCGGCGTCCTTGAGGGCCCCGGCGGCCTGGCAAAGCGTGCCGGCCGTATCGACCAGGTCATCCACGATGATGCACTGCTTGCCGGCCACGTCGCCGATGATGTTCATCACCTTGGATTCATTGGCCCGCGGGCGCCGCTTGTCGATGATCGCCAGGTCAGCATCATCCAGCCGCTTGGCCAGCGCCCGGGCCCGCACCACGCCGCCGACGTCGGGCGATACCACGATCAGCTTGTCGTTCTTGCGGCGCCACAGGTCGCCCAGCAGGATCGGCGACGCATAAATATTGTCCACGGGCATGTCGAAAAAGCCCTGGATCTGGTCGGCGTGCAGATCCACTGTGAGCACGCGGTCGGTACCCACCGAGCCGAGCATGCTGGCCACCACCTTGGCCGAGATCGGCACCCGCGCCGAGCGTGGCCGGCGATCCTGCCGTGCGTAGCCGTAATAAGGCACCACCGCCGTGATGCGCCCCGCCGACGCTCGATGCAGGGCGTCGATGAGCATCAGCAGTTCCATCAGATTATCGTTGGTGGGCTGGCAGGTCGGCTGGACCACGAACACGTCGCGACCGCGGACGTTTTCCTCGATCTCGACCATCACCTCGCCATCGGAAAACTTGCCGACCGAGGCCTTGCCCACGGGCACTTTCAGGTAACCCGCCACATCCCGCGCGAGTACCGGGTTCGCATTGCCGGTAAAGACCATCAACCTGGAGTCCGCCATTCTGTTACCTGTCATTGGTTGAGGGGTCTTTGTGGTTGGGTGGTGGTTTGTTTGGTTGGGGCGGCAGGATTCGAACCTGCGCATCACGGGATCAAAACCCGTTGCCTTACCGCTTGGCTACGCCCCAGAAATCGTTTTGTCGAATTGTACCCGGTCGATCTCATCAAGCCGGCGGCAGGATTGCTCGGGACTGTCCTGTCCCTCGCCCTGCGGGCCAGCGGCGCCGGGCGCCGCTGTCAACAAGCGCTTCCATGCGCTTGTTTATCGAACCTGCGCATCACGGGATCGATTGTCTGTTGAAGAGGCCGTTGCCTTATCGCCTGACTACGCGCCGGGCATCCCTCCACCAATTGTACCCGCTGGACCTGGTCGGTACGGCATGTTGTGCCGGAGGTCCGGGGCCGGAACGCCGCGAATTCTATGATTCTCCCGGCGCCGATTCAATTTCGGCGCCACTCAGATCGAACCACCGGTCCACCACCAGCTGGATGGTGTGTTCGTCGTCGGTGAGGGTGATGCGCTTGGGCAGGGCCAGCCCGTCATGGGACTCATACGCCGGAAAATCCAGCCGCCAGCCGGCCTGCTCCATGCCGATCAGCAGGCCGTTGTCGTCTACCGTCAGCTTGGCGGGCTTGCCCGGCTCCGGCAGGCCCAGGGCCCAGTAGCGCAGGCCGGTCAGCGGAAAGCGCCAGCCCAGGATTTCCTCCACCAGCGCTTCCGGCATTTCCGTGTTAAAGGTTTCTTCCCGGGTGCGAATGCGCACGCGCTCCAGGGTGCCGTCGGCGCGAAATCCCCCGGCACCCAGCGGTCCGGCCAGACGGATGCGAAATTCCTCCGCGCGCTGGCGCCAGCTGAGATTGCCGGTCCAGCCCAGCAGCTTGCCGGTGGCGGCGCGCCCCTGCAGGGACCAGCCGTCCAGTTCGGCCAGCCGCTCCTTCCGGGCTTCCCAGGCAGCCGGGTCGGCCACGCCGGGATCGCGCTGGGCGGGCGTGCCGATAATGGCGCAGCCCTGGAGGCCCGCCAGCATCAGCACCAACAGCCAGCGGGCATGGCCGCCGCCGGTCATGGGGTCAGCCGTTCGATGGTCTCGTTGAGCACGGGGTGATCCGGGGCCTCGGACAGGGCTTCCTGCCAGACCTCGCGTGCCCGGTCCCGCTTGCCCAGCCGCCACAGGACTTCGCCCAGGTGGGCGGCAACTTCCGGATCGGGGAATCGCTCATGGGCGCGCTCGAGGTAGTCCCGGGCCTTCTCGAGATTGCCGAGGCGATACTGCACCCAGCCCATGCTGTCGATGATGGCGGCGTCGTCGGGCTCGGCCTCCAGCGCCCGCTCGATGTAGCCCAGGGCCTCCTGGTGCCGATCGGTGTGATTGGTCAGCAGGTATCCCAGTGCATTCAGGGCCCGCGGATCGTCCGGTTCCTCGGCCAGCGACCGCCGCAGATCCGCGGCCGCTTCATCGATGCGTCCGAGGCGCTCCAGCGCCAGCGACCGTCCGTATAGCAGATCGGTGTCACCCGGATGCTGCGTCAGCGCCCGGTCATACATCGCCAGTGCGTCGTCGAAGCGTCGGGCCTCGTACAGCAGTTCGCCTTCGGCCAGGAACAGGCGCTCCGCGAGATCGGGATTATCGCGGCGCAGCGAGCGCAATTCGGCCCGCGCCGCGGCGAGGTCGCCCGCCAGATAAAGCATCCGAGCCGCGCGCAGCTTGGCGTCGAACGCATGGCTGCCGCCGGCCACCCGCTGGTACCAGCGTCGAGCCTCGGTGTAGTCGTCCTGTGATTCGGCGGCACTGGCGCGATAGTAGGCGGCGTCATCGGCGCGGTTGCCGGCTTCGTAGAGCTGTTCGAATGCCTGTTCGGCCCGCTGCCACTCTTCCAGCGTCAGGGCCAGCACGCCCAGGCCGAAGCGGGCATCCACATCATCGGGGTCGATTTCCAGGGCCCACTCGAAGGCATCCGCGGCCGCCGCGTTCTGGTCGCTGTCCACCAGCATGCGGGCGAATGCGATGCGGTACTCGGCGCGCTCCCCGCTGGTGCCGTCAAGGCGATCGATCTGTGCGCGCGCGGCATCGACGTCACCCTGGCGCACCAGCACGCCGGCATGGAGCATTACCGCCTCGCTCCAGTCGGAACGCAGCGCAAGCGCCCGCATAGCGCTTTGCCGGGCCGCTTCGAGCCGCTCATAGCGCAGGGCCAGCAGGGCCCTGGCGTAATGGGCCTCAGCCAGATCGTCATGCTCGGCGACCTGCTCCGCCATGGTCGACAGGGCCAGGTCGGCCTGCGCCGGCTCGCCGCTGAGCACCTCCACCAGACCACGCAGGGCCGCGCCCGGCTGCTCGGCATCGGCGGCCATCAGACGCTGCACGTAGCGATCGAGCCGCGCCTCGTCGCCCTGTGTCAGGGCCAGCCGGGCGGCCGTCTTGTAGGCGTTACCGTCATCGGGTGAACGTTGCGCCCAGGCCTGGGCGGCCCGGTAGGCCAGTTCCGGCGCGTCCGCGAACACCGCGATGCGGGTGGCGCGTTCGGCCAGCGCCGGATCGTCGGAATAGCGCAGGGCCTCGACGTAATTCTCGGCGGCCGCCCGGCGCTCGCCGCGCTGCACCGCCCACTCGCCGGCCAGCACGTGATACTGCAGCTCCACGCTTGCATCCGGCGCCTTCGCGGCATCGGCATCCACGCTGGGGTGACTCCCCGGGGGCGCCTGCATGGCACAGGCGGCAAGCCCCGCGGCCAGACCGGCCGCGAGCAGACTGAAAAGATTGCGCAAGAGATTCGGCCGTCGCGAGTTCGACGCCCGACTATAACGCGATTGTCGAAAATCCGGCCACAACCGCGTCGGTGGCTGCCGGTGGCACGATAGAATAGCGGAATGACGCTGATCACGGTCGGACTCAATCACAACACCGCGCCGCTGGCGGTGCGGGAGACCCTGGCGTTCCCGATCGACCAGTGCGGGCCCGCCCTGTCGCGCCTGACGGAACTGCCGGGCGTGGCCGAAGGGGCCATCGTGTCCACCTGCAACCGCACCGAACTGTACGCCGCCGGCAAGACGCCCGATGACCAGCGCCTGCGCCACTGGCTGTGCGATCAGCGGGGGCTGGATGCCGCCGGCCTGGCGCCGCATTTCTATGTCTACCGCGATCGCGACAGCATCCGCCACGCCCTGCGGGTGGCCGCGGGACTGGATTCCATGATTCTGGGCGAGCCGCAGATTCTGGGGCAGATGAAGGAAGCCTTCCGCCAGGCCCAGGCCGCCACCACCGCCGGGCCGCTGCTCACCCGGCTGTTCGAGCACAGCTTCGCGGTGGCCAAGAGCGTGCGCAGCGAAACCGATATCGGCGCCAATCCGGTGTCGGTCGCCTATGCCGGGGTCAGCCTGGCCCGGCAGATATTCGCCGAGTTCAACGAGACCACCGCCATGCTGATCGGCGCCGGCGACACCATCGAACTCACCGCGCGCCACCTGGCCGACGCCGGCGTGCAGCGCATGATCTTCGCCAACCGCAGCCTCGACCGTGCCCAGGCCCTGGCCGAGCGCTTCACCGGCTACGCCATTCCGCTGAGCGACGTGGCCGCCCATCTGGCCGAAGCGGACATGGTGGTGACCTCCACCGCGGCCCCGAACCATGTAGTGTCACTGGCGAACGTGCGCGACTCGGTGCGCAAGCGCCGGCGGCGGCCGATCTTCATGCTGGATCTGGCCGTACCCCGCGACATCGACCCCGCCGCCGGCAGTCTCGAGGACGTCTACCTGTATTCGGTCGACGATCTGCAGGGGGTGATCCGCGATAACCTGCGGTCCCGCCACAGCGCCGCGCTGGTGGCGGACGGCATGATCGACGAACGCATCGACGAGTTCGTCGCGTGGATGGATTCCCGCCGCGCGGTCGACACCATCAGCCAGTTGCGCCACCGCGCCGAACAGCAGCGCGAGGCCGTGCTGGCAAGAGCCCGCCGCATGCTGGCCCAGGATCAGAGCCCGGACGAGGTCATGCAGTACCTGGCCAACACGCTCACCAACAAGCTGATGCACGACCCCACGGCCGCCCTGCGCCGGGCCCGGGGTCAGGAACAGCAACAGCTTCTGGAACAGGCCCGGCGCCTGTTCGACCTGCCCGACGAGGAATGATGAAAGCCTCCCTGCAAGCCAAACTCGAGGAACTGGCCGAACGCCACGAGGACATCGCCCATTCGCTGGCCGACCCGGACGTGATCGGGGACCAGAACCGCTTCCGGCGGCTGTCGCAGGAGTACGCCCAGCTCGGGGAGCTGGCCGAGGACTACCGGGCCTGGCGCGAGCTGCGGGATGAAATCACCGGGCTGGAGGACATGGCCGAGTCGGATGAAGCTGACATGCGCGACATGGCCTACGACGAACTTGAAGGTTGCCGGGACCGGCTGGCGACACTGGAAGCCGCCCTGCAGCGGCATCTAGTGCCACGCGATCCGCATGATGACGCCAACATATATCTGGAAGTGCGCGCCGGCACCGGCGGGGACGAGGCCGCGCTGTTCGCCGGCGACCTGTTCCGCATGTATGTGCAGTACGCCGAATCGCGCAACTGGCAGATCGAAATCCTGTCCGACTCGCCCGGCGAACATGGCGGCTACAAGGAAATCATTAGTCGGGTAATCGGCCACGGCGCCTATTCGCGGCTGAAGTTCGAATCCGGCGCCCATCGCGTGCAGCGAGTGCCGGAAACCGAATCCCAGGGCCGCATCCACACGTCGGCCTGCACGGTGGCGGTGCTGCCGGAGCTGGACGAAGTCGAGGCCGTGGATATCAACCCGTCCGATCTGCGGGTGGATACCTTCCGGGCCGCCGGCGCCGGCGGCCAGCACGTCAACAAGACCGACTCTGCCGTGCGCATGACCCATCTGCCCACCGGCATCGTGGTGGAATGCCAGCAGGAGCGTTCCCAGCACAAGAACCGCGCCCGCGCCCTGGCGCTGCTCCAGACCAAGCTCCAGACCGCGGAGCAGGACCGCCAGAATGCCGCCCAGGCGGCCAGCCGCAAGCAGATGGTGGGCAGCGGTGACCGCTCGGAACGCATCCGCACCTACAACTTCCCGCAGGGCCGGATCACCGACCACCTCATCAATCTCACGCTCTACAAACTGGAACAGGCCATGAGCGGCCAGATCGACGAAATCCTCGACGCCCTGGCCAGCGAGTACCAGGCCGAGCAGCTTGCGGCCATGGGCGCCGCCTGACGGCGGCCGCCGACCCGTGATGCCGACCGTTCTTGACCAGACCGACGCCGCGGAACGCATCCGCCAGGTGCTGACCCGCGCCACCGCCCGGCTGCATCGCATCAGCGATACCCCGGAGCTGGACGCGGGCCTGCTGCTGGCACATGTGCTGGACAAGCCCCGCAGCTTCCTGTTTGCCCATGGCGGCGATGCGGTCGCGCCCGCCGAATGCGCCGCCTTCGAGGCGCTGGTGGAACGGCGCCGAGCCGGCGAGCCGGTGGCCTACCTCGTCGGCACCTGGGGTTTCTGGTCGCTGGACCTGGCGGTGGACGCCCGCGTGCTGGTCCCCCGACCCGATACCGAAACACTGGTGGAAACAGCCCTGGCGCTATTGCCGACGGAGCAACCGGCGACGGTTGCCGACCTGGGTACCGGCAGTGGCGCCATCGCCCTGGCCATCGCGCGGGAACGGCCGAAATGCCGAGTGCTTGCCACGGACGCCAGTCCCGATGCCCTGGCGGTGGCGGCCCACAATGCCGAGCGGCTGGCGCTGGACAACGTCGAGTTCGCCGAGGGCGACTGGTTCGCGGCGCTGGGCGAGGCGCGGTTCGACATGATCGTGTCCAACCCGCCCTACGTGGCCGAGGACGACCCGCATCTGACCGCTCTCACCCACGAGCCGCGCGCGGCGCTGGTGGCCGACGACAACGGCTGCAGCTGCCTGCGCCGGCTCGCCGAAGGCGCGGCCGCGCATCTCGTGCCCGGCGGCTGGCTGTTGCTCGAGCACGGGCCGGACCAGGGATTTTTCGCGCGTCATGTTCTCGGCCGCTGCGGCTTTCGCGACGTGCGCACCGACCAGGACCTGGGCGACCGGCCGCGGGTCACGCTGGGCATGACCCGACAGGAGCGGTAGCTACAGCCTCTCGACCACCGCGTCGGTAAAGCTGTCGGTGGTGCCATCGCCGCCCAGATCGGGCGTGACCCGGTCGTGCTCGGCAATTACCGCGCGGATGGCGGTGCGGATGCGCTGGGCGCGTTCGCTGTCGCCAACGTGATCCAGCATCAGCGCGGCCGCCAGGATCACCGAGGTGGGGTTGGCGATGTTCTGTCCGGCGATGTCCGGGGCGCTGCCGTGGACCGCCTCGAACATGGCGCAGCGATCACCAATGTTGGCGCCCGGCGCCACACCGAGACCGCCCACCAGCCCGGCGCACAGGTCGGACAGGATGTCGCCGAACAGATTGGTGGTGACGATCACGTCGAAATCTTCCGGGTTCATCACCAGGCGCATGGCGCAGGCGTCGACGATGCGCTCGTCGTGCTCCAGGTCCGGGTATTCGCGCGCGATGTCACGCCCCACCTCCAGGAACAGACCCGAGGTGGACTTCATGATGTTGGCCTTGTGCGCCAGCGTGACCTTGCGCCGGCCACGCTCGCGGGCCAGGTCGAAGGCGAACCGCAGAATGCGCTCGGACTCGTCGCGGGTGATCACCGACAGGGCTTCGGCGCGGCTGCCGTCCTCGCTCACCGTCTGGCCTTCGCCGGAATACATGCCCTCGGTATTCTCGCGCACGGTGATGATGTCGAGATTCTCGTAGCGGCTGACCACGCCGGGCAGCGACACCACCGGCCGAACGTTGGCATAGAGATCGAAGCGCTTGCGCAGCGCCACGTTGACCGAGGTGTAGCCCTTGCCCGAGGGCGTGGTCACCGGCCCCTTCAGCACCAGGCCGGTTTCGGCGATGGAATCCAGCGTGGCCGCCGGAATCAGTTCATCGCCGGCTTCAAGCGCGGCGGGGCCGACGTCGTGAAAGCGATAGTCCAGCCCGGCTTCCACCCGGTCCAGCACCCGCAGCGTGGCATCGACGATGTCCGGCCCGATGCCGTCGCCGCGGATCACCGTAACCGGCCGGCCGTCGGTGCTGTGGCTCGTTGTCATGACTGTCCGTGCTCTTGAATGCGTTTACCGGCATCGTACCATTGCGGCATCGCAGCATCCGCAACGATCCCGCGAGGTCAAACGCATGAGCAATACCGCCCAGCACTCCCGTTTCGACACCCTCGCCAGCGATGTCGAATACCGCGTTCACCAGCGTTTCGAGTGGTCGCATATCGTCGTGCTGGGGCTCGGGAATCTGCTGTTCCTGGTCGGTTCCTGGCTGTTCTTCTACCCGCCCCGGGAAGACCTGGCGATCTGGCTGTTCGTGATCGGCAGCGGATTTCACCTGTTCGGTAGTATCCTGCGCGTTCTCAACAAACAGTACGTGCATCGCTTCAAGAAACAGGCGATCCACTGGTAACCCCATGCCCCGAACGTTGTCCTTCTTCCGGCTGCTGCCGGCCCTGCTTGTCCTGATCGCCGGGATCGCCTCGGCCGCGGACGAGCCGGTCGATCTGGTCGTGGTATTCAAGGGCGAACGCACCCTTTATCTGTATCGGGACGGCATCCCGATCCACAGCTACCCGGTGGCACTGGGGGACGAGCCGGAGGGTCACAAGCGGCAGGAGGGCGATGAACGCACCCCGGAGGGCGCGTACCTGATCGACTGGCGCAATCCGGAAAGCCTGTTCTACAAGTCGCTGCATATCTCGTATCCGGACAGCGGCGACATGCGCGAAGCCCTGCGTCACGACCGCGACCCCGGCGGCAACATCATGATCCACGGCCAGCCCAGCTACGATGACGAACCGCGTTCCGGCGACTGGACCGATGGCTGTATCGCCGTCTCCAACGAGGCCATGGACCGGATCTGGTCGCTGGTGCCCGACGACACCCGCATCCACATCTACCCCTGACCCACCCGTCCGGCGGGTGCCGCGCGGCGGGCGAGGCGGTATCCTTGCGCGCCGTTTTCCCCGGACCCGTTGCCGATATGACCTCGGACGAACTCCTGATGCCGCGCCCGCTGGCCACGAAACTGCTGTTCGAGGCGCAGAAACGACCCGATGCCGAGGTCTGCGGCCTCGTCGGCGGCGTCGAGGGCAGTCCGGCGAACCTGTATCCCGTGGCCAACGTCGCTGATGACCCCACCCGCCAATTTCTTATGGATCCGCACGAACAGGTCGACGCCATGCGCGCCATGCGCGAGCGCGGCGAAGCGCTGCTGGCCATCTATCACTCGCATCCGGTCACTCCGCCCGAGCCTTCGGCCCGCGACCTGGATGAACTGGGCTACCCGGATGCCCTGCTGCTGATCATATCGCTCAACATCAAGGGCGTTCTCGAGATGCGCGGGTGGCGGAAAACCGGCAGCGGCGTGCAGGAAATCCCCCTCAAGGTGATGGATTGAGCGTCGCCGGCCGGTGCGGCCGTTGATCATACGCGGCAACTAAGCTATAGCTCCGCAGACCCACACTGGACCAACGTTCAACGGATAATGCGCCGGGACCAGGCGACCCGGTGCGCGCCTTCCAGCCGGTAGAGCGCTGATCGGACACGCGCCGGCCGGTATTACACGGCGTCACGACAGGATTTCGTGTGCAGCGGGAAGAGGCAAGACACTTACACTCGCGACATCCGGCGAAACCGGGGGAGCAGGCATGATTGCCAACGACTACTACACCGCCGACAACCACGGGCCGTTCGAACTCTATGATCTCGGCGCCTTTCCGCTCGAGGAGGGCGGCGCAATCCATGGCTGCCAGCTAGCCTACGCCACCCACGGCAAGCTCAACGCCGCGAAGGACAATGCCATCCTGGTCACCACCTGGTACTCCGGCACCAGCGGCATCATGGCTGACGTCTACATCGGCAAGGGCCGGGCGCTGGACCCGGACAAATATTTCATCATCGTCATCAACCAGATCGGCAACGGCCTGTCGAGTTCACCGCACAACACCCCCGCGCCGGCCGGCATGGCTCGATTCCCAAGGGTCCGGATCGGGGACGACGTACGCGCCCAACACCGACTGCTGACCGAGAAGTTCGGCATCGAGGAGCTTGCCCTGGTCATGGGGGGCTCCATGGGCGCACAGCAGACCTATGAATGGGCAGTACGCTACCCCGACATGGTCCGCCGCGCCGCGCCCATTGCCGGCACGGCCAGGAATACCGATCACGACTTCCTCTACACCGCGACGCTCAATCAGGCCATTACCTCCGACCCCGCGTGGAACGGCGGCTGGTATCAGGCCTCCGGCGATGTCGGCCAGGGACTCCGGCGCCAGGCGCGACTCTGGGCGGTCATGGGCTGGAGCACCGAGTTCTACCAGCAGGAGTTCTGGCGCAACCTGGGCTTTCACTCAGCCGAGGATTTCGTGACCAACTTCCTGGAAGGCTATTTCCTGCCTATGGACCCCAATAATCTGCTTTGCATGGCCTGGAAGTGGCAGCACGGGGACGTCAGCCGGCACACGGGCGGCGACCTGGCTGCCGCGCTGGGCCGGGTCAAGGCGAAGACCTTCGTGATGCCCATCGACGAGGACATGTTTTTCCCGCCGCGGGACTGCGAGGCGGAACAGGCGCTTACTCCAGGCAGCGAACTGCGTGTCATAAACAGCGTGTGCGGCCACCTGGCGCTGTTCGGGCCAGATCCCGGATTCGGCGAGCAGGTGGACCGACATCTGGGCGAACTCCTCGCCACGTCCTGACAACGTGCCTACCTAGACCGACGCGCCTCGCCCCTCACTGAGTCGTCGGATCCATGCCCCGGCTTTCCCTGGAAACCGTTGCCCGCCCATTCGTGGTGCTGGTCGAGCGCTGGTATCCGGACCCCTATGTCTTCGCAATCCTGCTGACCCTGGTCACCTTCGGGCTGGCGATCGGCCTGACCGACACCGGGCCGGTGGCAGCGGTGGATATCTGGGGCGACGGTCTCTCCGGACTGCTGACCTTTACCACCCAGATCGCCATGACCCTGGTGCTGGCCCACACCCTGGCGCATACCGATGCAGCCCGGGCCCTGCTGCGCCATGTCGCCTCCCTCCCGCGGTCGACGTTCGGCGCCTATTTCACGGTCGCCATGGCGGCCGGGCTGGCGAGCCTGCTGGCGTGGTCGCTGGGTCTGGCGGCCGGCGCGTTGCTGGCTGCCGCGGTTGCCCGGGCCGGCCACCGGCGGGGGCTGGCGCTGGACTATCCGCTGCTGGTGGCGTCGGCGTACTCGGGATTCGTGGTCTGGCACATGGGTTACTCCGGCTCCTCGCCGCTGTTCGTGGCGACGCCGGGCCATGCGCTTTCCGACAGCATCGGCCTGGTACCGGTCACCGAAACCGTGTTCGCGTACTGGAACCTGATCATCGCGGCCATCACGCTGCCGACCGTCGCCCTGGTCTGCGCGCTGATGAGGCCGTCCCGCACGACGCCGCTGCCCGACCATCTGCTGACGGACGACGACGAGGCGGATCCCGATCCGAACCCGACCACGCCCGGCCAGCGCCTGGAGCAATGGCGTCCGCTGTCGCTGGCCATCGGGCTACTGCTGGCGGTCTGGCTGGCCCGCCACTTCGCCGCGAGCGGCCCCGCCCTGACGCTGAACGTGGTGAACTGGAGCTTCCTGGCCGCCGGTCTGCTGCTGGCCCGCTCACCATTGCACTATGTCCGGCTGGTCACCCGCGCGGGCGCCACCCTCGGCCCCATCCTGCTCCAGTATCCCTTCTACGCCGGCATCATGGGTCTGATGCGCGATACCGGACTGGTGGTCCTCATTTCCGATTTCTTCGTCAGCTTCTCGAGTGCGGACACCCTGCCCTTCTGGGCCTTCGTGTCGGGAGGCATCGTCAACTTCTTCGTGCCTTCCGGCGGCGGCCAGTGGGTGGTCCAGGGACCGGTATTCGTGGAGGCCGCCCGGGCGCTCGACGTGCCCCTGCCCGAGGTGATCATGGGCGTTTCCTATGGCGACCAATGGACGAACATGATCCAACCCTTCTGGACCATACCGCTGCTGGCCATCGCCGGCCTGCCGTTGCGCAGCGTGCTGGGCTATTGTTTCATCACCTTCCTGGTATCGGGTGTTCTGTTGGGCGGCGGACTACTGTGGGTCGGTGCGGCAAGCTAGATCCACTGCGGAAGCGAACCAGTCGCAATCTCGGGCCGCCGCGGCAGGCCAGATCAGCGGATCGCGACGCTCACAGCCAGTGATCCCCGGACCCGCGACCAGACAGGCGGGTGCGGTCAAGCCTGCGGCGATTCTCCCATCCCCGGATCCGGGGCGCCGACGCCGGCGCGAAACGCCAGATAGGCTTGCAGCACCGCCTCGGGCTGTTCGATCTGCGGATAATGGCCGCAGTCCAGCGCCACCACATCGGCAGCGGCAATCAGCTCGCGGTAGCGCGTGACCATATGGCGGCCCGACACCGGATCCTGCAAGCCGTTGATCAGCCGCATGGGCACGTCCGCCGACTGCAACGCGCCCACCCAGCGGGCCCGGTGTTCGCGCCGTTCCGGCATGTAGCGGATCAGGCGATGGGCAATGCGGGTGCCGTGGTTGTGCCGCACCAGGGCCCACAGGGCCGCCAGCGTCTCTGGCGAGGGCGGGGTCTGCTCGCCGAAGATCGCCCGCATGTTGTGGGCGAATGCCCGCTCGCTCATCAGTCGAGCGATCAGCCACCCGGCGCGGCCGAGCAGCAGCGTCTGCACCACCCGCGGATGATGGGTCTCGGGAAACAGCCCGCCATTGAGCATCCCCACGCTGGCAATACGGGTCGCCTGTCCCGCCGCGCGCCGGTCGACATCCCGGGCCAGCAGTTCCTGGGCCACCGTATCGCCGTAGTCGTGCGCCAGCACGTGCACGCGACTGACACCGAGTGAGTCCAGCAGGCCCTCGTGCAGGTCGGCCTGCTCGGCGATCCGGTAGTCATGGCGCCGGGGCTTGGCGGAAAACCCGAAGCCCAGCATGTCCGGTGCGATGCAGCGGTAACGCTCGGTCAGTACCGGCCACAGGGCGTGCCAATCCCAGGAGGCCGTGGGAAAGCCATGGATCAGCAGCAGCGGCTCACCCTGTCCCTCGTCGACATAGAAGATCGGGTGCCGTTCATGGCGGTAGGTCTGCCCGCGGGCATGCCAGGTATCCAGATCGATGCTCATTGCCCGAGGGTGGCCGCATCGCCCGCGGCCTGCAAGCACTGAGGGCCCGGCCCGGTTAGAATCCACGCATCCACTCCCACACAAGCGATTGCCGCGCATGCGCCTGTCCCGTTTTTCGCTGCATACCACCAAGGAAACCCCGGCGGACGCCGAGATCGTCAGCCACCAGCTGATGCTGCGCGCAGGCATGATCCGCCGGCTGGCCGCCGGGCTGTATACCTGGACGCCACTGGGCCTGCGGGTCCTGCGCCGGGTGGAAGCCATCGTGCGCGAGGAAATGGATGCTGCCGGGGCGCTGGAACTGCTGATGCCCGCGGTGCAGCCCGCCGAACTGTGGCAGGAATCCGGTCGCTGGGATGCCATGGGCCCACTGATGCTGCGCATGTTCGACCGCCACGAGCGCGAGTACTGCTTCGGCCCGACGCACGAGGAAGTCATCACCGACCTGGTGCGGCGCGATGTGCGCAGCTACCGCCAGCTGCCGGTCAACCTGTATCAGATCCAGACCAAGTTCCGCGACGAGATCCGCCCGCGCTTCGGGGTGATGCGCGCCCGGGAATTCCTGATGAAGGATGCCTACTCCTTCCACATGGACGCCGCCGATCTGCAGCGCGAATACGACAACATGCGCGCCGCCTACTGCCGCATCTTCGATCGGCTGGGCCTGGAATACCGCGTGGTGGCCGCGGACCCGGGTGACATCGGCGGCTCCAAGAGCGAGGAATTCCACGTCCTCGCCAGCAGCGGCGAGGATGAACTGGCGGTCTCCGACAGCGGCCCCTTCGCCGCCAACGTCGAGGCCGCCGCCCTGCCGGCGCCCGGCGCCGAACGGCCGGCACCGCAGGCCGAGCGAACCACGGTGGACACCCCCGGCATCACCACCATCGACGGCCTGTGCCAGGCGCTGTCCGTCCCCGCCGAACGGACCATGAAATCGGTGGTGGTCGATGGCGCCGACGGCGATCCGGTACTCCTGCTGCTACGGGGCGACCATCAGCTCAACCCGATCAAGGCCGAGCGGCTCGATGCCGTTGCCGCGCCGCTCGCATTTGCCGACGAAGCCGTCATCCGCCGCCACTTCGGTGCCGGTCCCGGCTCGCTGGGGCCGGTAGGCGCCAGAGTGCGCGTGATCGCTGATCACGGCACCGCCGCGCAGTCCGACTTCGTCACCGGCGCTAACGAGGACGGCAAGCACCTCACGGGGGTCAACTGGGGCCGCGACCTCCCCGAACCCGAATTCGCCGACCTGCGCAATGCCATGGCCGGCGATCCGTCGCCGGACGGCCAGGGCACGCTGACCCTGGTGCGCGGGATCGAGGTAGGTCATATCTTCCAGCTCGGCCGCAAGTACAGCGAATCGATGCAGCTCAAGGTGCTGGACGAGGACGGCCGCGACATCATCCCCGAAATGGGCTGCTACGGCATCGGCGTGTCCCGCATCGTGGGTGGGGCCATCGAGCAGTGTCATGACGACAAGGGCATTCTCTGGCCGGACGCCATCGCGCCGTTCACGCTGCTGATCTGTCCGATCAAGGCGGACAAGTCCCAACGGGTGCGCGAGGCCGCCGAGGCGCTTTACGACACCTGCCGCAACGCCGGCGTGAACGTCGCGCTGGACGACCGCGGCCTGCGCCCCGGCCCGATGTTCGCCGACGCCGACCTGATCGGGGTGCCGCACCGCATCGTGGTCGGTGAACGGGGCCTGGATGCCGGGACGCTGGAATACAAGGCCCGGTCGGCCGATAACGCCACCGAGATCACCCACGACATCGACGCCGTGTTCAACGCCATCGGCCACGCCCGCTCTTGATCCGATCGCTGCTGCTTCTGCTGGCGCTGAGTGCCGCCCTGCCGGTTGCCGCCCAGCCCGACGGCGAGGCTGTCGACCCGGCGCTGCGCAAGGCCCTGATCGAAGCCGTCAGCAACGCCGACAGCTTCGACAACCGTTTCGACGCCGAAGTCTGGCTGCTGGACATGTCCACCCGGCTGGCACCGATCCTGCCGGACGCCGACAAGCGCCTGCCGATGCTTCGCGCCGTGCACCGCGAGGCCCACCGCGCCGACCTGCAGCCCGAACTGGTGCTGGCCCTGATCCAGGTGGAAAGCCGCTTCCAGCGCTTCGCCATCTCCTCGGCGGGCGCCCGCGGCCTGATGCAGATAATGCCCTTCTGGGTGGACGAGATCGGCCGCCCCGACGACAACCTGTTCGACGTCGACACCAACCTGCGCTACGGCTGCACCATCCTGCGTTATTACCTCGACATGGCGGACGGCAACCTCACCGAGGCCCTGGCTCGCTACAACGGCAGTTATGGGCAGTACTGGTATCCGGCGCGGGTGCACACGGCGTTGTCGAAGCGGTGGTATCGGCGTTGAGGGTCTGGCGCATCGATCCAATTGGGGAAGAATTTTCAAGAATTTCGCCCTGAAGGGCGAGTCTCTTTTCTTTGCGTCGCCAAAGAAAAGAGACGAAAAGAAAGGCGACCCGGACCGCTTGCCCCTCGGTCAGCGAAGGCTGACCGGGGGATTCCCGCCCTACCACCGAGGCATGAATCGGGCCGTGCCGACAGGACATCGTGTCCTGAACGGCACAAAACGGGCCATCCGTGGCCCGTTTACCCGATGCCCCGGTGGTCGGGCGGCAAGCGCTAACGGGAGAAAGGAAGCGACCACACCCGGATATGGCACCTCTTCATTCCCGTCGGGACGAGCCGAGCACTGCAGGGCGGCGAGGTTCCCGGCCCGAAGGGGCGCGCCCAGGACGGGCGCGCGGTTTTCGCCGGGTCAGGGATGACCCGGCGAAACACCCCCTCGCTGACCGAAGCGCGCAGGGCATCCTGCCGCGAACCCCGTTCGAGGCAGGACTCGCCCGCCGGAAGCGCTTCTTTGGTGACTTTCTTGTCGCACAAGAAAGACACCCGGCCCGCGTTAGCGGGGCAGAATCCTTCAGTGGAATACGTCGGGCACAGCCGGCCATGACCCGAACCGGCGCTCGATCCCGATCGGTTACCCTTAGCCGCCCAGCTCGATACAAACACGCCGTGTACCGCCTCTACCACAACCCCCGCTGCTCCAAATCCCGCGCCGCCCTGACTCTGCTTGAAGAGGCCGGAACTTCATTCACCGTGGTTCGATATCTCGACGAACCACTCTCGGCGTCCGCGCTTCGCGCGCTGCTGACTAAGCTCGATGTGTCCGCAGCCGAGGTGCTCCGCCACAACGAGCCGACGTTTCGTGCTCTGGGACTGGACCAGCTCACGGCAATCGACACGGATACCACGATCCGGGCTCTGCTTGAGGAGCCGAAGCTGCTGCAGCGGCCCATCCTCGAGACCGACAACCATGCGGTGATCGGCCGGCCGCCCGAACAGATCCGGACCCTGCTGTCATGCCCGACATCCTGATCCTTTACTACAGCCGCGACGGCGCCACTGCCGCCCTGGCCGACGAGATCGCCCGCGGCGTAAGCAGCGTGGCGGACATGCACTCGCGCGTGCGCACCGTGCCGCCGGTATCAGCCGAATGCGAGGCAGTCAGCGACAGCCTGCCGGACAGTGGACCGCCCTACGTCGAGCATTCGGACCTGGCCGAATGCGCCGGGCTGCTGCTGGGATCGCCCACCCGATTCGGCAACATGGCGGCGCCGCTGAAGTACTTTCTCGACACCACCGCCGGGCCGTGGCTGTCCGGCGACCTCGCCGGCAAGCCGGCCGGCGTGTTCACCTCGACGGCCAGCCTGCACGGCGGGCAGGAAACCACGTTGCTGTCGATGATGCTGCCGTTGCTGCATCACGGCATGCTTTTGGTGGGCCTGCCCTACAGCGAAGGCGCGCTCAACGAGACCACCAGTGGCGGCACCCCGTACGGCGCCAGCCATGTCAGTGGGGGATCGCCCCGGCCGCTGAGCGACCACGAACGCCGCCTGGCCCGCGCGCTGGGCAAACGGGTGGCCGACACGGCCCGCCGGCTGAACCAGCCATGCAACTGAGTCGGCTCGCTCGTACGGCGACGCTCGTCGCCATGGTGGGGCTGATTGGCGGCCTGGTGCTGTGGCTGGGCCCGCTCTACGGCCCGTTGACCTGCTTGCCATTGCTGCCGGCCCTGCCCGGCCTCTGGCGCGGGCGCCGCTACACCTACGGCTGGACCAGCCTGCTGTCGCTGGTCTATCTGACGGTTTTGCTGACCGAGTTCACCGCCCGCGGCGCCAGCGGCTGGATTACCGCCCCGGCGCTGCTGGCCACGGTGATCGTGTTCACCGGTTGCCTGTGTTTCGTGCGCTGGCAGGCGCGCGAACAGACCCCGCCGCCGACGGCCTGACCCGCTACTCGACGCGTTCGGGCCGGTGCCCGGCGGCCTCCAGCTGTTCGATCAGGCCGCGCTCGCCCACCAGGTGCAGCGTCCCGACCAGCACCATGGCGTCGTCGCTGCCGGCCAGCAGCGCCTCGATATGCGCCATCCAGTCATCGTTGCGAGAAAACAGCAGACGCTCGTACAGGGCCGGCGTGTCGTCGATCTGTTCCTCGACATAATCCGCCAGGCCGGCGGCGTCACCCTCGCGCCAGAAGTCGAACACCGCGGCCGGGGCATCGCTCAATGCCGCGACGTTCTCCACTGTCGCCGCGAGGTAATCCCGGGCCATGTCCGCCGGCATCTCGGTGAGCACCGCCAGATGCCGGTCCAGGGTTTCCAGCGGCAGGATCGCCTTGTCGTCCTCCACCGCCCGCTCGTGGAAATGGGTGTCCAGGCCAAGGTCCTGGCGGAAGTCTTCGGCCATGAACGCCTGCACCTCGATCATCCCCGCGATGAACCAGGGACGGAAACTGCGCATGGCGCTGATCGACTGGCCCATGTCGCCCAGCAGATTGGCCACCCGGGCATACAGCGCATCGTCCAGATGATCGTCCAGCCCGGTCCCGTCCGGATAGCGGGCCGCCTGGAACAGCCGCGTCTGGGACGCCGACGACTGCAACGCTCCGATATCCGTCTCGAAAGCCACGATGGCCGCGTTCTCGTAGGCGCGCTGAAACCCCTCGGGTAGCGGATAGGCCGAGGGCGGCAGCAGATGCACCGAGCCGGCCAGATAGACCGTGTTGTCGGCATCGCTGACCTGCCAGACCATGCCGCGGGCCGACGCGGCGCCGCTGGCCAGGGCCAGCAGTGCCGCGAGAAACACTTGCTTACGTTTCACGACAGACAGACCTGCTTGACGAAGGGAATGGTCAGGCGCCTCTGAGCGGCCAGCGAGGCCCGGTCCAGCCGCGCGAGCAGCGGCATCAGTCGGCGCAGATCGCGGCTGGTGTGGGTCAGTAGATAACGGGCCACCTCGTCGGGCATCGTCAGGCCGCGGCTGGCTGCCCGCGCCACTAGCACCCGTCGCTTGTCGTCATCCGCGGGTTCCTGCAACGCATAGACAGCGCCCCACCCCAGACGTGACCGCAGGTCCGCCAGCAGATCGGTCAGCTGCGCCGGTGCGGCCGGCCCGGCCGCCAGCACACTGGCCCCGGCGGCTCGCCAGCCGTCCAGTGCCCCGACCAGGGCTTCTTCCCAGGCGCGGTTACCGGCCACGGCATCCACCTCGTCCAGACACACCAGGTCCAGCCCGGTCAGGCCGTCGACAATGGCCGGCGGTTGCTCGCACCAGTCGGCCAGCGGCAGAAAAGTGGCCCGGCGCCCGGCCTCGCCGGCGGCGCGGCAGGCTGCCTGCAGCAGATGGGTCTTGCCGGGACCGCCGCAGAAGTAGCCGCGCTCGTCCGGACCGATCGCGGCCTGGCGGGCAGCGGCCAGCGCCGCGGCGTTGGGTCCGGGGGCGAAGCCGGCCAGGGTAGCGGTATCCGGCAACTGCACCCCCAGGGGCAACTGGGCGGATAGTAGAGGCGTGGCGGACTCAGCTTTCATCCTGATACAACCGACTCTCGCGCCAGACCCGCCCGGCATAACGCACCAGCACGGCAATCGCCGCCGCCGCGGGCAGGGCCAGCAGCACCCCGACAAAACCGAACAGCTGACCCCCGGCCAGCACCGCGAAAATCACGGTCACCGGATGCAGGCCGATGCGGTCGCCCACCAGCAGCGGCTGCAGCACCGCGCCTTCCAGCGTCTGCCCAACCGCGAACACCAGACCTACCCAAAGCAGCGGCAGCAGATCGCCGCCGGTCTGCACCAGCATGGCCACCGATGAAGCCGCCAGTCCCACGATCACCCCCAGATAGGGCACGAAGCTGACCAGCCCGGCCGCGATGCCGATCAGGAACGCCAGGTCCAGCCCCGCCAGCCACAGGCCCACCGCGTAGGTCAGCCCGAGGAATGCCATCACCAGCAGCTGGCCGCGGATGAACTGGCCCAGCACCTCGTCGGTCTCGCGGGCCAGTTCCGTGGCCGTGCCGAGCATACGGCGCGGCAGCAGATCGCGAATCCAGGCCACCATGTGGTCCCAGTCGCGCAGCAGATAGAAGGTAATCACCGGCACCAGCACCAGATTGGCCACCAGCGCGATCAGCGCGGTTCCCGAGGAAAACGCCTGTTGCCAGATCACGTTGGCCACGCCGCCGGCCTTGCCCCAGTGTTCGGCCACCAGGTTGCGCAGGGCCTCCATGCTCAGGCCCTCGCTTTCCGGCAGGAAGGTCTGCATCAACGGTTCGATACGTTCCTGCAGCCACTGCAGGTAGCGCGGCATGTTCTCGATCAGGGTGCGCAGCTGATGTTCGAGCACCGGAAACAGCAGCAGCACGAGCATCAGCCCCAGGACCGTCAGGGAGCCGAACACCATCAGGACCGAGGCCGTACGCGACAGCCGGTAGGTCTGCAGCCGATCCACCAGCGGGTCGCCCAGATAGGCCAGCCCCGCGGCGAACACGAATGGTGTGAGAATCGGCCCGAGCAACCAGATGAACAGGATGACTGCCAGCAGCGGCAGCAGCCAGAGGGCGTAGCGGGGCGCGATCATGGCCGGCGTCAGCGGCTCAGCCGGTAACCCAGGGCCGCGCCGCCGCGGGTCAGGCCCTCGGCCTTTCGGGTGGCGTCGCTGTCGCGACGCAGCCAGTCGGCCAGATCGATGTTGCGGTCCAGTACGCCGCTGCCACCCGTGACCTTGACGCGGAACAGCACCATGTCCTCGCGCACCAGCGCGGGCGATAGCCATTCCACCACCCCGATGTCGGCCAGATGGGCGGTCACACGGTTGTAGTCACTGGCGCCAGCAACATTGCTGATCGCGACCAGCACACCGTCGTCACCCGCATCGAACGCCCCCACCGCGCCGGTGCCGCCCGATCCGCCGCCGGATGCCGTCGTCGAGCTGGCGCTATCGCGCGCCGCGTAGGTTCGGGCGTAAATATCGGCCACCCGGTGCAGGGCCTCGGCCAGCAGCGCTGGACGCGAATCGGCCGCGCCCTGCCAGCTGGCCAGCTCGGTGCCGTCGCTGAGCAGACGCCAGCGGCCGCCCCAGGACCCGCCCTCGCTGCCGATGCGGCCGACCAGCAGGTTGGCGGTGCCGTAGCCACGGGCCACCGACATCAGCCGGGCATCGTTACCGCTGGCGATATCGGCCGGCGTCACCCGGTCGCGCTCTGCCTCGCTGGCGCGCGGCAACTGCAACGGCAGCCCGCGAGCGCGCGCCGCATCACGCATGGCCTCGATGCCGTCGGCGGGCGTGGCTTCGGTGAGCAGTCCATCGGCAGCCATCGCCACCCAGGGCATGGTTGCCGGCCGCTCGCGGCCCCAGACCGCAATACCGGCATCCCGCAACGCCTGGTTGACCGCCGTGGGCTCGAATGACACTCGCAATGTCACCCCCGAGGCATCACTGCCCTGATAGCCGTACTGCTGCACCAGGTCGTCGGCCCGTTCGAGGATGCCAGCCACGCCGCCGCGCTCGGTCACGGCGCGATCCCCGGTCACCCGGACCAGCACCAGCCCCAGTGCCTGGCGCAGGGCGCCCTCACGCGTCTGCTCGCTCTGGTCGGCGGCTTCCACCTCCGCACCGTAGAGGTCGGCAACCTCCACCGCAGCGGCGGGTAGGGCGAACAACAGACACGCAACAAGGGGCAGCAGCCGGAATACAGGCATCATCGACGAAGGCATGAATCGCTGCGCTACAATATCACGCGGCCTGCCCCGCTCCGCGCCCATTCACCCCGACTCTGCAGCGAGCCCTGCCTTGAGCGATCGCCCTTCCCTGAGCTACCGCGACGCCGGCGTTGACATCGACGCCGGCAACGCCCTGGTCGATGCCATCAAGCCCGCCGTCGCGGCCACCCAGCGCCCGGAGGTCATCGGCGGACTGGGCGGCTTTGGCGGCCTGTTCCGCGTGCCCATCGAACGCTATCGCGAGCCGGTGCTGGTTTCCGGCACTGACGGCGTGGGCACAAAGCTACGGCTGGCCATCGAGGCCGGCCGGTTCGACGGCATCGGCATCGACCTGGTGGCCATGTGCGTGAACGACGTCCTGGTAGCCGGCGCCGAACCGCTGTTCTTCCTCGATTACTACGCCACCGCCAGACTGGAAGCCGACATTGCCGCCGAGGTAATCCGGAGCATCGCCCGCGGCTGCGAGTTGTCGGGCATGGCGCTGATCGGCGGGGAAACCGCGGAAATGCCCGGCATGTACGCGCCCGGCGATTTCGACTTGGCCGGCTTCTGCGTCGGCGTGGCCGAACGCGAGGCAATCATTGACGGCTCGGGCATTGTGCCGGGCGACGTGGTGCTGGGCCTGGCCTCCTCCGGCGCCCATTCCAACGGCTACTCGCTGATCCGCAAGGTGCTGGAAATCAGCGGCCACCAACTCGATCAACCGCTGGGTGATACCACGCTCGGGGACATCCTGCTCGCCCCCACCCGCATCTATGTCGCCGCCGTGCGCGAGGTGATGGCCCGACAACCACTCAAGGGTCTGGCCCACATTACCGGCGGCGGTCTGGCGGAAAATCTCGCCCGGGTACTGCCGGCCCACTGCGGTGCCCGGCTGCGGGCCGACAGCTGGCCGCGACCGGCGCTGTTCAACTGGCTGCAGGAAGCCGGCGGTATCAGCGACGCCGAGATGCAACGCACCTTCAACGGCGGCATCGGCATGGCGGTGGTGGTGGATGCCGGCCAGGCCGCTGCAGTCCGGGCCGCTTTCGAGGCCGCCGGCGAGACGGTGTTCGAGATCGGCGAGATCCTCGCGCGCGACCAGCAGGACGACGCGGTTCGACTGACTTGATGCGAGCCGTCGTGCTGGTCTCCGGCCGGGGCCGCAACCTGCAGGCGCTGTTGGCAGCGCGCGAGGCCGGCACCCTGCCGCTGGACATCACGCGGGTCATCACCAATCGTCCCGGGATTCCCGCGCTGGATATTGCGGCGCGAACCAGTGTGCCCAGCACCGTGCTGCAGCCGAAGGGCTTTTCCTCGCGCGCCGCCTTCGATGCCGAGCTGGCACGCCATGTGGCCGCCGAGAGCCCCGACTGGGTGGTGCTGGCCGGCTATATGCGCATTCTTGATTCAGCTTTCGTTCAGCAGTTTGCCGGCAGGCTCGTCAACATCCATCCCTCGCTGCTGCCAAGGCATCGGGGGCTGGACACGCACCGCCGCGCGCTGGCCGCCGGCGATGCCCGACACGGCGCCACCGTGCATTTCGTCACGGCAGACCTGGACGCCGGCCCGGGCATCCTGCAGGGCAGCGTCGCGGTGGCCGCACAGGACACGCCGACCAGTCTGGCCGACCGGGTGATGCATCAGGTGGAAACCCGCATCTACCCGCAGGCACTGGGCTGGCTGGCAAGCGGTCGGGTCGATTTTGCCGACGGTCGTGTGCGGATGGACAACCGCCCCCTGGAGGCACCGATTCATGTGGACTGCGATTCGACATAGCCTGATTGCCCTCGGCCTGCTTGCCGTGATCCCCGCGCAGGCGGCGGTGCTGTCACCGTTCACCGCCACCTACCGTGCCTCGCACGGCATCATCGGCCTGGGCGAGGCCACCTTCGAACTCAGCCGCGACAACGGCTGCTGGCGCTGGCACGGCGTGGCCAACCCCAGCGGCCTGGCAGCGATGCTGATCGGCACCGTCACCGACGATTCGCGCTTCTGCGTGACCGATAGCGGCGAGCTGTCCCCGCGCCAGTTCCGTCACCACGAATCCGACGATGCCGAAGACAGTTACCAGCTCGGCTTCAACCCGACGGACACCACCGCCAGTTACAACGGCGGTGAGGCCTTCGATGTGCCGGCCGGCGCGGTGGACCCCTTCCTGCTGCAGATCGCCGCCCGCCGCTGGCTGGCCAATGCGGAAAATCCTGCCGAGGCGGGCGCCCGCGAGTTCACGGTAGTGGACGAGGACGAGATCAAGACCTATCGCCTGGCGGTATCCGAGGGCCCGAGCGTGGAAACCGCGGCCGGCACCTTCAAGACCATCCGGCTGGCCCGCGTGGACGATGGCGACAAGCAGCTGGTTTTCTGGGCGGCCCCGGCGCTCGACTTCCTGCCGGTGCGGGTGGAACACCGCAAGAATGGCAGTACCCAGATCCGGCTGGACCTGCAGTCGGTAGAGCGGACCGAGGAAAGCGGGGGCAGCATCTAGGGTTTCCCCGTGAACTTGCCCGGGGAACAGCGGGTCTGATGCTTTCCGCCGCGCGAACATCGCGCGGAATCGATACACTCACGCGCCGGCGCCCATTGCGTCGGCGCGTTGTTTTGATACCGCCAAACCGCCAGGACAGACCGTCCCCCGCATGGTTCCGACGTTCCCGACAGTCCCGTTCCGCCGACATGCCCGGACCGCTGCCGCCACCCTGCTGATCGGCCTGCTGGGCCACATAACCGCCGCTGCCGCGGCCGGCGACGGCGCCTATCCCATCGAGGACCCGCTCGCCGCCACGGTGGTCGGCACGCCGCGGGCGTATCGCGCCAGCCTGCCCGCGAATCTGCCCCGGGAAACCCGAACCCTGGCCCCGCTGATGGAACGCCCGGTGCCATCCCCGCTGGTCTACGCCGTCCCGCTGGAATACGGCCTGATCGCCCAGGACGAACCCGCGCCGCTGGTTTTCATCCTCGCCGGCACGGGTGCCGGGGCCAAGAGTGCCAAGAGCGACCTCATCGCCCGGGCGCTTTACACCGAGGGCTATCACGTCGTCACCCTGCCCTCGCCCACCAGTGTGGGGTTCATGCTGGGCGCCGCCACCCACCCGGTGCCGGGCCGCATGAACAACGACGTGGCCGATGTGTATCGCTTCATGCAGGCAGTTCGCGACGATCTGCCCGAGCGCGTCCGGATCACCGGCTTTGCCCTGACCGGCTACAGTCTCGGCGGCCTGCAGGCGGCGTTCGTCGACCGGCTTGACCGCGACCAGCAGGTCTTCGATTTCCAGCGGGTACTATTGATCAATCCGGCGGTGGACCTGTACGCCTCGGTGCGACGCATGGACCGGCTGTTCGAAACCGGGCTGGAACAGGGCATCGCCGGGCTGCCGGCATTTCTCGAGCAGGCACTCGGACGCTTCCGGCAGATCTATGCGGGAGAGGATCCGATCGAGTTCAACGAGGATTTTCTCTATCAGGCCTATCTGGCCACCGAAACGCGCGAGCAGGACATCGCCGCCATCATCGGCCTGGCCTTCCGCCTGTGGCTGGCCAACATGAACTTCGCCGCCGACCTGCTCAGTAACAGCGGCGTGATCGTCCCGGCGGCGCGCGAACCCGGCACCTTCACCAGTCTCGACACCTATCTGGTGCGCTCCTTCGGCATGTCTTTCGCCGACTACATCGACGAGCTGCTGCTGCCCTACTACAACAAGGACGGACGACAGCTCACGCGCGACGCGCTGATCCGCGAAGGCCGGCTGGCGCGCATCCAGCCCTACCTGAAGCGCGCCGAGCACATGGGCGTGATCACGAGCGCGGACGAGATCATTCTCGACCGCGGGGAAGTCGACTTCCTGCGCCGAACCTTTGGCGAGCGGGCCACGATCTTTCCCCACGGCGGCCACATGGGCAATCTCGCGCATCGCGACGTGATCGGTGCCATCCAGGCGTTCTTTAGGCCATGACCGGGCATCGGCAAGGCGGGATGAATCCCGCCCTACTCGGCATTTGCCTGGCGGTGCTACTGGCCGGCTGCGCCGGCACGCCGCCGCCTCCGCCCAGCGTGGATCCGGAAACGCCAGTTTCACGCGATGCCGATCAGACCACCGCCAATCCGCTGGCCATCTACGACCCGCTGGAACCGTTCAACCAGCGTGTCTACCGTTTCAACGCGCTGGCCGACCGCTATGTTCTGCTGCCGGCACTGGACGTCTACCGCACCGTGGCGCCGCCCCCGGCACGCCAGGGCATCTCCAACTTCTTCGACAACATCGGCGAGATCGTCACCTTTGCCAACACGCTGTTACAGGGCAAGGGCCACGACGCGGCAGTGACACTGGGCCGCTTTCTGGTCAATTCCACGCTGGGGATCGCGGGCCTTATGGACCCGGCCACCGATCTGGGCCTGGCGCGCCGCGACGAGGACTTCGGCCAGACGCTGGGGGTCTGGGGCATGGGGCCGGGCCCCTACCTGGTACTACCGCTGCTGGGGCCGTCCACCCTGCGCGACACCGGCGGGCTGGCGGCGGATTTCGGCATCGAGTTCGCCGTCGACCCGCTGCTGCTGTCCGGCAATCCGGGCCGGCGCGTGGCCTACTGGACGGCGTACGCACTCGACACCCGCGAGCGCCAGGATTTCCGCTACTACCAGACCGGTTCGCCCTTCGAATACACCCTGGTGCGGTTGATCTACGTGAACTTCCGGGCCCTGCAGATCGAGCGCTGAAACCCCGGGACAGCAGGCGCCCTGTGGCATAATCGCGGGTTAATCCGGCCCCGAAACAGCCTGCATGTCCCGCAAGATACTGGTCACCAGCGCCCTGCCCTACGCCAACGGCGCCATCCATCTCGGCCACCTGGTGGAGTACATCCAGACCGATATCTGGGTGCGCTTCCAGCGCCTGCGCGGCCACGACTGCGTGTACGTGTGCGCCGACGACGCCCACGGCACCCCGATCATGCTGGCGGCCCGCAAGGAGGGCATCGAGCCGGAAGCCCTGATCGAGCGCTTCGCCGCCGAACACAAGGCCGACTTCGACGCCTTCCTGGTGTCCTTCGACAACTACCACTCCACCCATTCGCCGGAAAACCGCACGCTGGCCGCGGACATCTACGAGCGGCTGAACGCCGCCGGCCACATCGCCCGGCGCACCATCTCGCAGGCATTCGATCCGGACAAGCAGATGTTCCTGCCGGACCGTTTCATCCGCGGCGAATGCCCGCGTTGCGGGGCGGCCGACCAGTATGGTGATTCCTGCGAATCCTGCGGCGCCACCTACCAGCCCACCGACCTCAAGAATCCGGTGTCGGCGTTGTCCGGGGTCACGCCGGTGGAGAAGGATTCCGAGCACTACTTCTTCCAGCTCGGCGACTTCGAGGCATTCCTCAAGCAGTGGACCATTGGCGGTCACCTGCAGGAGGCCACCCAGCGCAAGCTCGGCGAATGGTTCGAGGCCGGCCTGAAGGACTGGGACATCTCCCGCGATGCCCCCTACTTCGGCTTCCGCATCCCCGGCACCGAGGACAAGTACTTCTATGTGTGGCTGGACGCGCCGATCGGCTACATGGCCAGCCTGAAGAACCTGTGCGAACGCACCGGCCGCGATTTCGACGGCTACTGGACGCCGAACTCCGATGCCGAGGTGTACCACTTCATCGGCAAGGACATCGTCTACTTCCACGCCCTGTTCTGGCCGGCCATGCTGCACGGCGCAGGCTTTCGCACCCCGGACGGCGTATTCGCCCACGGCTTTCTCACCGTCAACGGGGAGAAGATGTCCAAGTCCCGGGGCACCTTCATCCGCGCCCGCACCTACATCGACCACCTGCCGGCCGAATACCTGCGCTACTACTTCGCCGCCAAGCTGGGCGCCGGCGTCGAGGACCTGGACCTCAACCTGGAGGACTTCGTCGCCCGGGTGAATTCCGACCTGGTGGGCAAGTACGTCAACATCGCCAGCCGCTGTGCCGGGTTCATCAACAAGCGCTTCGGCGGGGAACTGGGCGACACGCTCGACCGGCCGGACCTGTGCCGGCAATTCGCCGACGCCGCCGACGACATCGCCGAACTGTACGAAGCCCGCCAGTTCGCCCAGGCCATGCGGCGCATCATGGCCCTGGCCGACGACGCCAATGCGTACGTGAACGAGCGCCAGCCCTGGATCATCGCCAAGGAGGAAGGCCGCGAGGCCGAGCTGCAGGCCATCTGCGCCAGCGCGCTGACCGCCTTCGCCCAGCTCACCGTGTTCCTCAAACCGGTGCTGCCGGCAACGGCCGCTGCCGCGGAGGCCTTCCTGGGCATGGACGAGCTGACCTGGGACGACGCCGGCCGCGATCTCGCCGGGCGGCAGATCAACGCCTTCCGTCCCCTGCTCACCCGCGTGGATACCGACGCCGTCGATGCCATGCTCGCCGCCAGCAAGGAAGACCTGGCCGCAACCGACCCTAACAAGGAACAACAAGCCACCATGGACGACAACACCATCCAGATCGACGACTTCAGCAAGGTCGACCTGCGCGCCGCCCGGGTGGCCCGCGCCGAGCGCGTGGAAGGCGCCGACAAGCTGCTCCGCCTGACCCTGGACGTCGGCGAGCTGGGCGAACGCCAGGTATTCGCCGGCATCAAGGCCGCCTACGCGCCGGAAACGCTCGAGGATCGTCTGGTAGTGATGGTGGCCAACCTCGCCCCGCGCAAGATGCGCTTCGGCGTGTCCGAAGGCATGGTGCTGGCCGCCGGCGGGGACGATGGTGGGCCGTTCCTGCTGTCGCCGGATAGCGGGGCGACGCCGGGGATGAAGATCAAGTAGTTCCGCGTTTCGGACTTCCCGGATAAAGACCACCCAGGCGTAGCCGAGCGCCGGGCACGGAACATGAAACTCGAAACCTGAAACAATGGACTTGAGCCAAACCGACCGCCTGTTGCGCAACGACATGGCCAATTCCACAGCGGCCGACCTAGACGCCCTGCTTCCCCAGACCCAGTGCACCCGCTGCGGCTACGACGGCTGCCGGCCGTACGCGGAAGCCATCGCCAGCGGTGAGGCCGACATCAACCGCTGTCCGCCCGGCGGCGAAACCACCATGCAGAAACTGGCCGCCCTCACCGGCAACCGGGAAAAGCCAATCGACCCGGAATGCGGCGAGGTGCCGCAGCCGATGGTGGCTTTCATCCGCGAGGACGAATGCATCGGCTGCACCAAATGCATCCAGGTCTGTCCGGTGGACGCGATCGTCGGCGCCCCCAAACTCATGCACACCGTGATTGCCGACGAATGCACCGGCTGCGAGCTCTGCGTGCCCGCCTGCCCGGTGGACTGCATCGACATGCCAGCCGCTGCCGACGGCGAGGGCCAGGTGCACTGGCCGCCCGAAACCGCGAACGACGAGGACCGGGCGGCCCGGGCACGCCAGCGTTTCGACGCCCGTAACCAGCGGCTGGCGCGACTGAAGGCGGAACGCGCCGAACGCCGCGCCCGGCGCCGCCGCGTACGCGGTAACGATCCAACCGCCAGCGACAACCGCCGGTCCGATATTGCCGCCGCCATCGCCCGCGCCAAGGCCAAACGCGACCGATAACTCCACCCGGACCGTAGGGCGGCATTCATGCCACCTCACGCCCGGTACAAACAAAAATGCCCAAACCATCGGCCGGATGAATCCGGCCCTACCACGATGGTGGCGAAACCAGCCCGGGTCCGTATCATCGCCAGACCGTAGGGCGGAATTCATTCCGCCTCACGCCTGGGACGAACGACAGCGTGATGAGCAACTACAGCACAGCCACCGCATGAACCAGACCAGGCGCGAGGAAATCTTCCGGCGGCTCAAGGCGGCCAACCCGGCCCCCACCACCGAGCTGAACTATGACAGCCCGTTCGAACTACTGATCGCGGTAATCCTCTCGGCCCAGGCCACGGACGTCGGCGTCAACAAGGCCACCGCCAGGCTATTCCCGGTCGCCAATACACCGGACGCCATCATAGCGCTCGGCGAAGAAGGGCTGAAAAAGCACATCAAGACCATCGGCCTCTACAACAGCAAGGCCACCAACATCCTCAAGACCTGCCAGGCATTGATCGACAACCACGACGGCGAGGTCCCGCGCGACCGCAAGGCCCTGGAGGCCCTGCCCGGCGTCGGCCGCAAGACCGCCAATGTGGTACTCAACACCGCCTTTGGCGAACCCACCATCGCGGTGGACACCCACATCTACCGGGTGTCCAACCGCACCCGCATCGCCCCGGGCAAGACCGTCCGCGCCGTGGAAGACGAGCTGGTCAGGGTGGTACCGAAGACCTACCAGCGCGATGCCCATCACTGGCTGATTCTGCACGGGCGCTATGTCTGCCGCGCGCGCAAGCCGGCGTGCGGGGCCTGTGTGATAGAGGATTTGTGTGAATACCCCGACAAGAGCGACCAATGAGCCCGGTTTTTCGGCCCGCCATCGGACCGGCGCCGTAATGGCCGGCGCAATCGGCAAACCGTCCCCTGACCGCATTCAATGATTCCATAGTTGCAACAGACCGACGAGCTCCACCTGGGAGTGCGTGCCAGTCTTGCAGAAGGCGCGCTTGAGATGGGCGCGAGCGGTTTCGTAGCTGATGCCGCGTCGGGTGGCTAGATCCTTTAGCGAGACACCGGTCAACAGTCCCCGGGCTACCGCAAGTTCCGCCGGGGTCAGGCGGTTGATATCGATCAGCCGCTGGCTGACCCGGCTGGAGACAGTCTCCCGGTTAGCGATCACGACCATGGCGACGGCATCCGGCCATACGCGCGCGTCAACCACGCCTGGCGCCAACGGCACCACCGAAAGCGCATAGCCCGGCCGATCACCGGTGCGCGGCGCGAGTACCGCGCCCCCCGTGGTGTCAGCGTCCCCCCGCGAGGCCATCGCGATCTGCCGGTCGAGCGCGTGCTGGCTCTCGCGCGCCGGCAGCCTTATTCGGCCCGCGCGCAGGCCCAGTCCATCGTCGGCCGCCAGCATCCGATCGGCCGCGACGTTGCGAAACAGGCTACGCCCCCGCCCGTCCACGAGCAGCACACCCGATTGCAGGGCATGTAACGCCGCTTCGCCGCGGGCCGATCTGGCCAGCTGCTCCTGGCGCTGGCGCCGGATGTTCATCGCCCGGCGCAGGTGCGGTAGCAGGGAATCGGCGAGTGTCGCCGCCGGAGGCGCCAGCCGGGCGGTCGTATCCCCGGCACGCCAGGACTCCAGAGGCCGCGGCTTTCCGCCGAACTCGATGCAGCCGCCAATGGCATGCGCCGAGGTACCGACGCGCAACCAGTCCTGGTAGCAGCGGGGCCCGGCGGCCACTCGCGCTTCGCCCCGTATCGCCGACGGCCGGGCCGCCGGGACAACCAGCGAACGGTAGGCCCGGTGCAGCACCGGGTCGAAGCGGGCGGCATACCGTACCCCATCGGACGGTGATACCGGCGCCCCGAGCACCAGCTCGCAGCGCGAGCCGTTCAGGCTACGCGACAGGTCCCGGACAAACTCGGGCCAGCGGCCATCGTCGACAACCGCGTCGTAGACCCGGCCGAGCAGGCGACTGTGCAACTGCGCGTCCATGCGACCCCCCTTCCGGCGCATGAATAACGCTTATAACCCATTTGGGCGATGCGGACCACTCGCCATCCGGGTAAAGCTGGCGGTCCTGGCACGCGAGGCGGAATCGCCGGCTGACGGAACGAGGGGACCCGGATGACAACGACATGGACAGGCGCCGGTACGTCCGAACGCCGACGCAACCGCATCGTGGGCGCTCTCGCAGGCCTGCTCGCCCTGGCCGGCGTTTCGCCCGCCGCCCTGGCCATCCATTTCCAGAACATCCAGCTGCTCTGCGACAGCAACCCCGCCTGGAGTTGCGCCGACATCGCGCCGCCGCCACCGGCAGGGCCCGACCCCCAGATGCTCATTCCGGATGACGGTCAATGCGGTTTTGCCGAGTGGGTGGACAACAGCACCGGGAATACGCAGCTGAGCACGGTGCCGGGCGAGTGCCCGCCGGGCTTTGCCGACCAGACCGACGTCGCCGTCTTCCCGCCCGGGGAGGTCTATCTTTTCGACCAGCCCGGCCCGCCGAGCGCGGATGGCCTGCCCGCCATCGTGCCGGTTGCGCCCGGTTCCGGGCCGTTCAAGATTTTCGGCCAGGAGTCCACCCTGCGTCTCGACATCATCAACAATCCCGGCCTGGACGCCCGGTTCCTGTTCAATCCACTCGGCGCGGTAGCCGAGTTGTTCAACCTGTTCCTGGAATCCTTCCGCGTGCCGCCCAGCGGGGGAACCATCTTCAACCAGGGCCACCTGCTGGTGTCGGATTCGACCATCCGCGACGGTTTCACTTTCGGCCACGGCGGCGGCATTTTCAGCGACACCGGCAGTTCGCTCGATGTGCATGACTCCCACCTGCTCAACAACCAGTGTGCAGGCAGCGGCTGCGGCGTAGCCGGCGGCGGTGACACGCTCATCAAGGGCAGCCTGTTCCAGGGCAACGGCAACTTCGCGCCCGGCGAGGACGAGGGCGGTGGCGGGCTGTGGCTGTTCGGCGACGACACCGCGCTCACGGCGACCATTGCCGAGAGCGAGTTCATCGGTAACGTGCATGCCAAGGGCGCCGGATTCTGGGTGTTCGCCGCCGGGTTGGCAGACGTCGACTTCCAGATCACGGTTACCGATACTCAGACCGGCCGAACCGGCCAGGCAAACAATGGCATCCGCGGGGGCGGCATCTACGTCGAGGGCGGCACCGTCACCCTTGACGGCAGCAGCATCGTCGGCAACGACGCGGCCCAGTCCGGGGGCGGTATCCAGGTGGATGGCGGTATGCTCACCATCGCCAACAGCACCATTGCCGGCAACGACGGAAACAACCAGGGCGGTGGCCTGTTTCTGGCCGGCTCCGCGCAGGTCAGCCTCAGCAATGTCACCATCGGCGACAACGTCGCCGCCTCCGGCGGTGGCCTGCAGGTGTCGGGCGCCACCATTGCACTGGTCAACTCGCTGATCCAGAACGGACCCGGCGAATGCGCCGGCACTGGTGTTTTTAACGCAATCGGCAACAATCTCGCGTCCGACGACAGTTGCACCACTCTCTTCGGCCCCGACAATCTCGGAATCAACATCAACGACCTCGTAGCCGATCCGGCCGACAATGGCGGCCCCACGCTTACCCAGGGGCTGCTGACCGGGGTCGCGGGTGAGCAGGCCATCAACGGCGGTGACCAGACAACCTGCGACGACGACGACATCGAAACCGATCAGCGCGGCTTCTTCATCCAGGAACCGCCCTGCGATATCGGTGCATTCGAAGTCAACGCCCTGCCCCCGGCGCTGGATTTCGGCGATGCACCGGACGCCGGCGACGGCTCCACCACCGGCCCCAGCTATCCCACCCTGCTGGCCGCCGACGGCGCCCGGCACGTCACCAACAACCCGTTTCGCGCCAATCCGCTACTCGGCGCGCTGGTCGACAACGAGGCGGACGGCCAGCCCGAGACGCAGGCCCGGGGCGACGACCTCGATACCGGGCCGGACAGCACCCCCGCCGGCGACAACACCGACGACGAGGACGGCGTAACGATCAACGGCCCGCTGGTGCGGGGCCAGACCACCACCAACGAAATCGAGATCATCACCAGCAACGAGAGCGGTCTGCTCAACGCCTGGATCGACTTCAACGCCAACGGCGACTGGCAGGAATTGGGCGAACAGGTTGCCGTCGACGAGCCCGTCAGCCCGGGCAGCCCGTTGGCCCTGAGCTTCCCGGTACCGGACGGCGCCGTGCCGGGCGAAACCCTTGCCCGGTTCCGGCTGAGCACGGCCGGCGCGCTGGGTGTGACCGGCGCCGCCGACGACGGCGAGGTCGAGGATCACCTGGTCGAGATCGTCGACCCGCCCAATGTGGTGACCATATCGGTGAACAACACGCCATTCGCCGAAAACGGGGGCACCGCCACCGTGCGGCTGGACTTCGCCCGGCCACTGGAGGCGGACACCACGGTGTCCCTGCTCTACACCGGCGAAGCCCAGCTCGGCGTGGATTACGACACCGGCATTTCGCCGTCCGGCTCGATCCTGGTGCCGGCGGGGCTGGACAATGCCAGCTTCGACCTCACCGGCCTCGACGACAACATCTTCGAGGAAGCGGAATTCCTCACCGTGGTCGTCGCCGGCGCCACGGGCAATGTCATCGTGGGCGCCCAGAACGAAGCCCAGGCCAGCATCACCGACGACGAAGCCCGGCCCAGCGTCAGCCTGGCACTGGCCGACAACCCGTTCGCCGAAAACGGCGGCAACGCGACGCTGACCGCGAACCTCTCGGGCCTGACCGACGCCGACGTGGAAGTCAGCCTGACCTACGCCGGCACCGCCCTGCGAAACGACGACTTCAACGCCCCGCCGAGCGTCACCATCCCCGCCGGCCAGACCGCCGCCAGCGCCAGCCTGACCGGCATCGACGACGACGTCTTCGAGGATGACGAGGACTTCACCGTCACCATCGACGCCGTTGCCAGCAACAACGCGGACATCGGCAACCCCGCCAGCGTCACCGCCACCGTCACCGACGACGAAAACCGGCCCACGGTGAGCCTGGCTGCCGCCGCCGGCGCCGTCGGCGAGAATGGCGGCAGCACCACGGTGACGGCCGAACTCTCCGGGCCGAGCGACGAGGATGTCACCGTGACCCTCGGCTTCACCGGGGAAGCCGCACTGGGCACCGACTACAACGCCTCCGCCCAGATGGTGACCATCCCGGCCGGCCAGCCGGATGCCGGCATCACGCTCACCGGCATCGACGACAACGTCTACGAGGACGACGAGGATCTGGTGGTCACGATCGGGACCATCACCAACGCCGACCGGGGCGCGCCGGACGCGGTCACGGTCACCGTGGTGGAGGACGAGCCGCGGCCCGCGGTCAGCCTGACCCGGGTGGGGTCACCGTTTCCCGAAAACGGCGGCGCCGCCCAGCTCACCGCCACGCTATCCGGTCCCGCCGACGAACCGGTCACCGTCACGTTGGCCTACGGCGGCACCGCCGGCCTGGGGGTCGACTACGGCGCGCCGGCCAACATCGTGGTCGCGGCCATGACCCTGTCCAACGCCGCCAATATCAATGCCATCAACGACGGGCTCGCCGAGGGAGACGAAACCGTGGTCAGCAGCATTGCGGTGGTGTCGGCCAACGCGGTGATCGGCACCCCGAATACCGCCACCTCCATTATCGTGGACGACGATGCCGGCGGCGGTGGCAATGCCCTGGTCAGCCTGTCGGCATCGCAGCCCCCGAGCCTCGCCGAGGACGGCGGCACCGCCCGCTTCATCGCCACGCTCAACGGCACCGCGACCCAGGACATCACCATCACCCTGGGCCTGGCCGGCACCGCCGACCGGGGCAGCGATTACGCCCTCCCCGACGCCAGCATCACCATCCCGGCCGGCACCGATACGGGCGATGTCACGGTAACCGGCGTCAACGATCTGCTGGATGAACCCGACGAGACCATCATCGCCACGGTCGACAGCGTACCCGATGGTGTCGCGGTGAATGCCAACGCCGCCTCGGCGCAATTGACCGTGACCGACGATGACCAGCCCCTGCCCTCGGCCAGCATCTCGTCCGCGGCCGCGACGGTGGTTGAAAACGGCGGCAGCACCACGGTGACGGTCACCCTGTCGGAACCTGCCGGGCAAACCGTCACCGTCACGCCGGCCCTGGGCGGCGCAGCGACCCGGGACGGCGACTACAGCCTGAGCCCGCCGACCCTGTCCATCGCCGCCGGCGCCACCAGCGCCAGCGCGTCCCTGACCGCGCTCGACGACACGGCACACGAAGCCGACGAAGCCATCCTGATCGGTCTGGGCACGCTGGAGAACGCCAGGCCGGGCGCCCCGGCAGCTACCACCGTTATCGTCACGGACAATGACGAACCCATGGGCGACGAGCCGGCGCTGGACACCGCGGCAGCCCTGGCGGACGCCGAGGTCGGCGCCGGGGTGCAACAGCTGGTGATCCTGACGTTCGGCGTGCGCAACGATACCGGCCAGCCCGCCGTCGTGGATCAGGTCACCGCCCCGATCCAGGGAACGGCGCCGGCCCTGGCGCTGATCGATACTGCCCGGCTCTACCGCGACAGCAGCGGCGACGGCGCGATCCAGGACGGCGAACCCCTGGTGGCGACCCTCACCGGCATCGACGCGTCCACCGGCCCCCTGGTGTTTACGCTGGCTGGCGGCCTGCCCATCGACAGCAGCCAGACCATCCGGCTGGCGCTGGTCATCAGCGATGAGGTCTCGGAGGAATGAGCATGCCCCGGAACAATCCCGACCCGATGCAAATACGGCGCCTGGCGATCCCGTTACTTCTCGCACTGACCACCAGTGCCTGTGGCGGGGGCGGCGGTGGCAATGCCGCCGCGCCGGCCGATACCTTCACCGCCGGGCAGCCGTCGGCCAGCGGCCGCATTGCCGAGACCGGTAATCCGGCCACGTTCAGCATCGTCGAACCCCAGGCAGCCACGGTCACGCGAACGCCTTAAGGTAACGCGTGGCTATCCGGTCACGGCGAGAACCGGGATCCGGCGCAGCTTGACCGTGGTTCACGGCCGGGCAGCCTGGGGGCAACCCGCCAGCGACACCGAATGCGCCGGCGCGCTCATGCCGGCCTGGCCCATAGATCCAGGAGATACACCTGCCGGATTCGGAACCGCTGATTCGTTCCTTCCCGACTGATCAAAACTTTACGTCTCCGGGCAGCTTGCGCCACTATAACTGCATGCGGCTCGACGAACTCAGGCAGAAGTCGACGGAATTGCACCGTGCCTGCGAAGCATATGGTGCAAAGCGATTACGCGTGTTCGGCTCCGTGGCCCGTGGTGAAGAATCCACTGAAATTGATATCGATATCCTGGTCGAACTGCCGGTTGGTTACAGTTTGTTCAAACAACGCATTCCCCTGACCCGCCGCCTGGCCGAGATCACCGGCCAGGAACTCGACCTGATACCCGAACACGAGCTCAACCCCACCCTGCGCGACACTGTTCTGGCCGAAGCCATCGATCTATGACCAAGTCCTGGCGGCCCTACGCGCTGCACATCATCGCCGCAGTCAACAAGCTGGAAAACGACCTACCGGATCTCCATGCCGCGATCCAGCGGATGCTCGACGCCTGAAAACAGGATGGCTCTGCCGGCAACGCGCCGGCGCGCTCATGCATGCCCGCCTACGTCACCATGGCAATGGGCCTTTTGTGGCCCGCATCCGGGGTAGGGTCGGATTCATCCGACCCGCAAGCCACAGCGATAATCACACCAACCCGTCGATGCTGCCCTCGTCCGGCATGGCAAGCGTCGGCAATGCAGTAGCGGCCGATGCCTCGGAGACCGGCATCGAATCGCCGGAGGGCGCACCGAGGGAAAACACCTCGCCGTCGGCGGTCGTCACTGCCTGTCCGTCCCCCGCGCTCAGCTCGGCGACGGCGGCCGCCATCAGCGCATCGGCCTCATCGGTTGCCGACACCTGCATCGCCGGGGCGGCCGCGTCGTTGACGGTCACCGTCACAGTGGCGGTGTCGGTCGCGCCCTGGCCGTCCTCCAGCGTGTACTCGAACGTGTCATCGCCGGTGAATCCGGTGTCGGGGGTGTAGGTGAACGTGCCGTCGTCGTTATAGGCCACGCTGCCGCTGGCCGGCTGGGTGAAACTAGCCACGCTGTCCGGGGTCAGCTCGTTGTCGACATCCTCGTCGTTGGCCAGCACGTCATCCACCGTGATGTCGCCACCGGTTGTCCCCTCGGCCGTATCGTCCATTGCCACGGGCGCGTCGTTGGCGCCCTCGATGGTGATGGTCACGGCCCCGATGGTGCCGTCGCCGGTAAGCACCGGAATCTGGTCTTCCAGCGTGTCGCCCACGTTCAGGGCCGTCACCTCGGTGTTGGCGTTGTCCAGCGTGTAGGTCCAGTTGCCGTCCGCATCGATGCTGAAGGTACCGAAATCGGTGTCGGTGCCGTCCTGCGGCATGAATACGTCGTCCGGATCATCCGGGTCGGTGGCCGTCAACGTGCCGGTGGCCACGGTCTGGACACCGTCCGTGGCCATGTCGGTGTCGTCATCCTCGGTAACGGTGGCCATGAGATCACCACCTAAGGTGGCCGGCTGATTCTGCGGCTGATCCGGCGCGGCCACGTCGTCGTCGTTGTCCTCGCCGGCCAACCATACCGCGGCGCCAATGCCCACGGGGATGGTCACCCACTTGAACAGGGTGGCGGCATCCACGCCGAACAAGCCGCCGTCATCCTCGATCGACTCGGGCATGACCTCGCCGTTATCGCCGGTCGATTCGGCCCCGGCGTCTACCTGGGCCAGCAGCCCGGCATCCCCCGCCGGCCAACCACCACCGGAAGCGGCAACCGGCGCCGCGGCACCCTGCCCGGAGGACTCGGGCGCCCCGCTGTCACCGGCATCCCGGTCGGCGGGTTCGTCCCGCTTGTCTTCCTCGTCCAGCAAGGCGACAGGCGTTTTCTCCGGTTCGGCTGACGACGTCTCGCCCGCCGGACGGTCGGCCGCTATCGCCTCGCCAATCAATTCCACGGACTTCGATGAACGGGAACCGCCAGCGCGCGCAGCGCCATCATCGGGCGCGGCCGTCTCATCGGGCCGGACATCGGTCTGGCGACGTTCCATCAGCTACTCCTGATTACGGGCGCGACTCCTGCCGGACGAGCCGACTCCCCGACCACCGGATACGCCCGGCATCGGCACCGGGCAGGCAGCACCCTATTCGCCGGCGGTCTCTGGCAGGTTCGCCTTAAGGGCATCCGCGAAGGTCTTGCGGGCGGCCTGGGCGATGCCCACCTGAACGCGCAGACGCCGCAGTTCCACGTCGGTGGCGCTGACATTGGCGGCCGCGTTGCGGGCTTCTTCGGACAGATCGGCAAGATTATATTCCGTGCCGTCGATCGTGATCGTGCGTTCGTCGGTTTCTGCCATGAGAGGATTCCTCAAAGGAAACAAAAGTGCCAAAACAAGGTCGGGCGTCGCCCGGTGGGCGCGCCCGAACCGCCAAGTATACATGCCATGCGGCGCTGCAAGACAGGCGGCAACGTGCTGTCCTGTGTGTCCCGACCCGCGCGATTCACCAACATGCATCACGCCGTCGGGTCGGATGAATACATCTGCCGGTCATGGCGACGGCGGAGGCTCGGCTGGCGCCATGAATGGCGCCCTACGGAGATATAGCAAATACTGGGCCCCTGGGCAGGGTCGGATTCATCCGACCTGCAAGCCCCGGCGATGCCGGGGATCGGGCGGTCAGACCGAAAACGGGTCAGGTTCCCTGCCAAAGAGAGAGATACCACCGCACGGTCGCCGCCAGTAATACCTCAAAATCGGATTGCGCCTGCCAGCCCAGCTCCCGGGAGACGGCCTCGCTGTTGATGGCATAACGCCAGTCGTGCCCAAGCCGGTCGGTGACGAAGTCGATCAGATCGGCATGCGGGGCCCGTTCGGGGCGCAGTTCGTCCATGACCCCGCAGATACGGCGCACCAGCGCGATATTCGACTGCTCGTTGTCACCGCCCAGGTTGTAGGCGGTGCCGCCGGCGGCATATCGCAGCACCCGGTCGATACCGCGGCAGTGGTCATCGACATGCAGCCAGTCCCGGATATTGCTGCCATCCCCGTATACCGGGATGGGCCGGCCGTCCATGCAGGCCCGGATCACCGTGGGAATGAGCTTCTCCTGATGCTGGTACGGCCCGAAGTTGTTGGAGCAGTGCGTGGTCACCACCGGCAGGCCGTAGGTATGGTGGTAGGCGCGCACGAGGTGATCGGCGCCGGCCTTGCTCGCCGCGTAGGGCGAATTGGGGGCGAAGGGCGTGGATTCGCTGAACGCCGGGTCCCCGGGGCCGAGCGTGCCGTACACCTCGTCGGTGGATATCTGGTGAAACCGGCGCCCGGCGAAGCCGCCCGATTCCGACCAGGCCCGGCGACAGGCCTCCAGCAGGCAGAACGTGCCCTGCACGTTGGTGCGCACGAAAGCCTCGGGGCCGGCGATGGACCGGTCGACATGCGACTCCGCCGCGAAGTTCACCACCGTGTCGATGTGGTGTTCGGCGAGCAGGTCCGCCACCAGGCCGCGGTCGCCGATGTCGCCCTCGACCAGCCGGTGGCGGCTTTCATTCGGCAGATTTCGCAGATTCTCCCGCGACCCGGCATAACTGAGCAGATCCAGGTTGACGATGGACACCGACGGATCATCGGCCAGCAGCAGGCGGATGAAGTTGCTGCCGATGAACCCGGCGCCGCCGGTCACCAGCATCTGCCGGGGCTGGTGGGCTACCGTGCTCATGCCAGCACCGCCAGCATTCGATCCAGGCCAGCCCGCCAGTCCGGCGGCTTGATGCCCAGCCCAGCGGTGGTCGCGGCCATGTCCAGCCGGCTGTTCGCGGGTCGGGCCGCCCGGGTGGGAAAGTCTGCCGAGACAATCGGCGCCAGGTCCGGGGCGCGTTCCAGCAGGCCCGATGCCACGGCACGCGCGAAGATGGCCTCGGCAAAACCGTACCAACTCACCCAGGGCTGACCGGCAAAATGCCACAGGCCGCTGGGACGCACCTCACCGGCATCGGCACGCCAGGCAAGCGCCAGCAGCGTCTCGGCCAGGGCATCCGCCGGGGTCGGCCCTCCGACCTGATCCGCCACCACCCGCAGTACGTCGCGTTCTTCGCCCAGCTGCAGCATGGTCCTGACGAAGTTGGCACCACCGGCGCCGAATACCCAGCTCACCCGCCACACCATATGGGCCTCACCGGCTGCCAGCACCGCCTGTTCGCCGGCAAGCTTGCTACGGCCGTAGACAGATGCCGGGTTCGGCCGGTCATCCGGGCGATACGGTCGGTCCAGCCGACCGTCGAAGACATAATCGGTCGACAGATGCCACAGCGCGATGCCCCGCATCGCACAGGCCCGCGCCAGGCGCGCCGGGGCCTCGGCGTTGATCGCAAAAGCCGCGTCCTCGTCATCCTCGGCATGGTCCACCGCGGTGTAGGCGGCGGTATTGATCACGATAGTCGGGCGCGCCGAATCCAGCGCCCGGGCAATGGCGTCGTCGCCGGTGATATCAAGCGCGGCGCGGTCCAGGGCCACGCCCCCCGCGCCCAGCCGCTGCGCCAGTTCGCTGCCCACCTGACCGCCGCCCCCGGTCACCAGAATGGTCATGGCGATACCGGCCAGTCTGTCTGCGATGCCAGCCCGGGTAGCGCCGCATCCTTGTCCGAGACCTGCACCGGCCCGTCGATGTCGGGCCACTCGATGCCAATGGCCGGGTCGTCGTAGCGCAGCCCGGTTTCCGATTCCGGGTGGTAGGTGTCGGTACAGCGGTAGACGAAATCCGCCACCTCGGAGAGCACCAGAAAACCGTGGGCAAACCCCGGCGGAATATAGAGTTGACGGTGGTCCACGTCATCCAGCACGCACCCGAACCAGTGGCCGAAGCGGGCGGAATCGCGGCGCACGTCCACGGCCACGTCGAATACCCTGCCCCGCGCCACCCTGACGAGTTTTCCCTGCGGCCGCTGCCACTGGTAATGCAGCCCCCGCAGCACCCCGTGGCGGGAACGCGATTGGTTGTCCTGCACGAAGGCCGGCGGCGCGGCATCCGGCCACTGATCGGCGCGGAAGGTTTCCAGGAAGAAGCCGCGTTCGTCGCCGAATACCCGGGGTTCCAGGCAGAGCACACCCGGCAGGTGGGTTTCGGTGATCCTCACCCCAGCAAGCCCTGCAGGTAGCGGCCGTACTCGGTTTTTGCCAGGGGTTCGGCCAGCGCGGCGAGCTGCGCATCGTCGATCCAGCCCTGGTGGTGGGCGATTTCCTCCGGGCAGCAGATTTGCAGTCCCTGGCGCTGCTGCACCGTGCGCACGAAATTGGCGGCGTCCAGCAGGGCCTCGTGGGTGCCGGTATCCAGCCAGGCCAGGCCGCGACCCATGGGGGCCACATGCAGGTCGCCGCGCTCGAGATAGGCACGGTTGACGTCGGTAATCTCGAGTTCGCCGCGGGCCGAGGGGCTAACCTGCCGGGCGATGTCCACCACGTCCGCATCGTAGAAGTAGAGCCCGGTCACCGCCTGGCGGGACTTCGGGCGGGCCGGCTTTTCCTCGATCCCCACGGCACGGCCCCGGGCGTCCATTTCCACCACCCCGTAGCGCGAGGCATCGCGCACCGGATAGCTAAACAGGGTGGCGCCGCGCTCGCGCGCGGCGGCCTCGGCCAGCATGGCCGGCAGGCCGTGGCCGAAGAACAGGTTGTCGCCCAGCACCAGGCCCACGCGTTCGCCGGCAATGAAATCGGCCCCGATCAGGAATGCCTGGGCCAGACCCTCCGGGCGGGGCTGTTCGGCGTAGTGAAGTTGCAGCCCCCAGCCGGCCCCGTCGCCCAGCATGCGGCGGAACGCCGGCTGGTCCTCCGGCGTGGTGATGATCAGGATGTCGCGGATGCCCGCCAGCATCAGCACCGCCAGCGGGTAGTAGATCATGGGCTTGTCGTACACCGGCATGAGCTGCTTGCTGGCGCCCAGCGTCACCGGATACAGCCGCGTGCCGGAACCGCCGGCCAGGATGATGCCCTTCATCGTGTAAGCCCGATCATGCCAGACGGCGAAGGATGAACTGCCCATTGCGCAGGTCCTCCAGCGAGACATCGTCGCGGCAACAGAACTCGTCAACCGCCTTTTTCACGCCGCCCTGCCACCATCCGCCGTCGCCGTAGTCATCGCCGGTGACCAGCCCCCCGACGCGGGTCCTTGCCAGAGACAGCCGCAAATCCTCCATCACGTACTCGTAGCGGTGATTACCGTCGATGTAAACCCAGTCCAGCGACTGCGCCGGCAATTCTGCCAGGGCCTCGGCCGAGGTCTTGCGATGCACGACAGCCACGCCACACCGGATGTCGCGCGCGAACCGGCGGCAGACCGCCTGATACCGCGCATCCATTTCCTTCTGTCCATCGGCGGCACGGCCGCCGTACCAGGCATCCCGATATGCCTCATCCGTGTGATGGAGCCAGGGGTCGATCAGATGCAGCTTCCACGGCCGCAACGCCGTCAGAAGACGGGCCGAGAAATCGCCGTTGTGCACACCGATCTCCGCACCGACCGAATCGCCCGGCAGCCTCTCGATCAGGAATGCTCTCGCGTCCTGACTCACGAGCGGCCCGGCAGGCTGATTGCGCCGGAAACCTCCGTACGCGCCACTCTGTCGACCAACTCAACCTGCCTGGGCAGACAGTGGCCGGCAAGGTCGTATCGATCGACAATCGTCTGTCGCGCGGCGGTCCGTATCCGTTCGTATCGCCGGGGTTCCGCCAGCACTGACGCCACCCGTTCGGCCAGCGCGTCGGCATCGTGAAACGGTGTCAGCAGGCCATTCACGCCGTCCTCGATAACCTCGCGCACCGGCGGGGTATCGCTTGCGACAACCAGGGCCTCAACCGCCATGGCTTCCAGCATCGACCAGCTCAGGACGAACGGCACGGTCAAATAGACATGACAACTCGAGGCCTGGAAAAGACGAATCAATGCACTGTAGGGAATGCGTCCGAGAAAATGGATGCGGTCCATGTCGACACGATCCCCAAGCTCGGCCAGCATCACCTCACGCCAACTCTTGCCGCTGCCGTGGCTTGGCCCGTAGCTGGTCTTGTTGTCACCAATGATCGCGAAATGCGCACGCGGTCGCAGCGCCATCAGGCGCGGCAGACTGCGGGCAAAAACATGCCAGCCTCGCACGGGCTCGAGGTTGCGGTTGACAAAGGTGACTAGCTCGTCATCCCTCCCCAGACTGAGTTGCTGGCGCTGGAAGGTGATGGTCGCGGATCGATCCGGCTTCAGCTGCGCGGTATTCACGCCGTCGTGGATGACCTCCACGCGGTGTCGATCACGCTCGGGCAACTGCTCACGCTGCCAGATCGTCGGCGCGTACCCGGCATCCATTTCCTCGAGCGCGAGCAGATTCGCCGCGTTCTTGGCACGCACCTGGGAGGGTGAAAACGCGGGGTCCGCGAACTCGTCATCGTAATTCACATCCGAGCCGTACGGCCGGTAATACCATTCCACGAAGTGAAGCTGTCTCGCCTCGGGGAAGACATCCCGAATGCAGAGACTCTCGCCCCAGCCCGGGTGAACCACCACCAGATCGGGGACGAAACCATCCTCGCGCAACCGCTCCATGGCCTCGCCGCAAGCCTGGCCGCGCAGCATCTTTGCCTCGAACTCCTGGGCCCAGGGGTGAACCCCCTTGGTATTCGACCGGCTGACGAGGTAGTTGCGCAGGCGCACGCCCGGCACCTCCCGACCGGTAATACCCAGCGCCCTCACGTCATCGCCACGACGTGCCAGGGCGGGGGCCAGATACTTGAACTGGCCGGGGAAGTTCTGATGAATGAACAGAACCTTCACGATGACGGCAGCATCACGCAGACGGAACGGGCGAGATCAGGCATAGCCAAGCTCGTGGCGCAGTCCATCGCTTTCCTCGTCGAACACGGCGAGGCTACGTGCATCGAAGTACTGCTGCCAGTCTCCGGCCTCTCCCTTGCGGACAAAGGCGCTCTTGTCTTCCTCCCCGCGGCGGCGGCCGGTCGTCTTTTCGAATGACGCGGCGTCTGCGGCAGCCGCAACAACCGTGGCGTCCGCGTTGACTCCCAGAACCTCGCAGACACGGGAGATTTCCGGCACTGCATCCACGAGCATGCGCTCGTACGATACCTCGCGATAAAGTTCCGGGTGATCGGCCCCAAAGCTGCGCGCTGCCCGGACGTTGGCCGCCCATCGCCTGGCATGATGGCGCATCTGCCGATAGAACTCGTCGCTGTGCGGCACGATTGCCTGCTCCAGGCCGACTCGATAGGCGTGGTGCAACGCCGAAACCGCAACATCCCGGCCATCGCGCAGTATGTGAACCACCCGGGACTCGGGCAGGACACGGTGGATGCTGTCGAGGTTCACCGCGTAATTGGGCGTCTTGTCGCCAAGCGCCATCACCTCGTCAGGCATCCCCTCGCGTCCCATCACCAGCGCCATCACGGGAATCAGGACATCATGGTAATCGCGCTGCCGGACGCCGGGATAATATGGCCGCCCCTCGTACACCTGATCGGCAACCTTGCCCAGGGTCTTGTTGTAGCTCGAGAAGCTCTGACCCAGCAGGCGGGACAGCTCGGTGAAAAAGTGCCCCTCGCCACGGCACCGTACCTGCGGATGCGCGTCGAGAATCCGCTGCAGCCAGGTGGTTCCGGATTTCTGGGCCCCGCAGACGAAGAACCAGCGGCGCGTCAGGGCGGACTGCAGAGTGGCCAGGAAATCCGGGCTCAGTGGACTATTCATCAGGCCTTCCGGTTGTGGATTGCGGAGCAGCATCATTGGCCGGCGATAACTCGCCGGCATAACCGTAGATATCCAGCAGGTCCGAGAACCGCTCGTTGGCCGCGTCCATCTGCGCTGCGGTGAGTTCCGACCGCCAGCGCCCGGCGGCTCCGGACTGGATATGGCGATCGTTGATCAGACTATCGGCATCCTCCACCAGTACCCGCTTCGGATTGTTCCGCTTGACCAGCCGCTCACCCCGGCCCTGCTGCACCGCCTCCATGACGGCACGATGCCGGTCGATGGAGGTCGCTTCATCGATTTCCTCCACCGTCGACAGCCGCGGTGCCATGCCCAGGCACTGGCCGATGCGGAAGATGTGACTCCGCCGGTCGGCCACCAGCAATTCGTAGGGGATCAGTACCGGCTCGATATCCCGGCACATCTGCTGGAACACGGTAAATGCGTTGCGCGTCATTCCGGCGGCGGTCTCGAAATCGTGATCATGCAGGCGCATCAGGGACACGCACACATCGCGCGGGTCGCGAAAGTTGGCGAACGCCACGAGATTCGAGTCACCGCCGAGCTCGGCGCCGGTCGCCGCATCCCAGCTGTGCGTGTGCAGGATGTAGTGATGCCAGCGCGACCGCCAGTGCCGGCGAACGAACGCCACCGTACTAGCCAGTTCGTCGCCGTGCGGGTTGGCCTGCTGATAACGAATGCCGCGCCGGCGTAGCCACTCCCGCACGATCGCATTCACCAGCACGGTGCCGGAACGCGGAATTCCCGCATTCAAAACAAGCATAAACGCCACTGCCCCAGAGGATGAGCCGGCCACGTGCCGGTCGGCATTCTGCCTGAATGCTAGCAAATGAACCGCCCGGCGTCGTCGCAGCGGTGCGGCCGGGGGCCCGAAGCTGCGGTAGAATCGCGGCTTGCATCGAAACGCCTCCCGACGGCCCGGCGACACCTCGCCGCCGGGCCGGCAGGCAGACCGGGGACCAGATGGCCAGCCAAGACAAGAAGTCCCCGAGCGCGCTGAGCGCCGCGCTCGGCAAGGCAGTCGAACATCACCGCGCCGGCGACCTGGCGAAGGCCCGGACCCTCTACCTGGCCTATCTGTCCCGGAATCCGGTACACGCTGCCGCCTGGACCAATTACGGTGCCCTGCTGCGCCAGGAACAGAAATTCCTGCCCGCCATCGCCGCCCATCGCCGGGCCGTCGAAATCGACCCGGACTACACCGCCGGCCGGAACAACCTCGCGAACACGCTGGCCGATGACGGGCAATTCGAGGAGTCGGCGGCGATTCGTCGGGCGTTGTGCCACCAGTTCCCCCGCGAACCCATGCGCGAGCGGGATCTGTGCGCGGCACTGCGCGGCATGACCCGGCACGAGGAGGTCATCGACCGGGTAAACCGCGCCGTCGAGGAGGGCTGGGCCGACGGCGAATGCCGCCTGCAGCGGGGGCTGAGCAGGCTGATGCTTGGCGACTATGCCGGCGGGTTCGCCGATTTCGAGTATCGCTACGACAGCGCGGAAGTCAGCCTGCCCAAGAACACACCCTGGCCGCGCTGGCAGGGGGAGCCGCTGACGGGGAAGCGGGTTCTGGTACTGCCCGAGCAGGGCTTCGGCGATGCCATCCTGGCCTCGCGTTTCCTGCCCTGGCTGAAGGCCCTCGGCGCCGAAGTCCACGCCGTGATCAAGCCACCGCTCCGGCGGCTGTTATCCGACGTGGCCGGCATCGACCAGCGCCTGGACGAGCGGCCCGAGGGCGGCGAGTACGATTTCTACATCCCCAACATGAGCCTGCCGCACCTGACCGGGCGGGGCGGGGAAATCCCCCCCCTGCCCCGCCTGAGCGTGCCGACGGACAGCCGGGAGCGCGCCCGCCGCATCATCGAGCCCTTTGATAGCCAGTTCAAGGTCGGCATCGTCTGGACCGGGAACGCGAAATTCAAGTCGAACAATCGACGGTCGACCCAGCCGGAGAGTTTTGCCGGGCTGGCCCAGATACCCGGCGTGCAGCTGTTCAGCCTCTACAAGGGGCCGGCACACCAGGACTTCATCGAATCCGGCATGGCCGGGCTGATCGTCGATGCCTGCGGGCATGATCGCGATTTCGCGGATTCGGCGGCCATCATCGACGAAATGGACCTCATGATCACCACCGACACGGCCGTTGTGCATGTCGCAGGATCACTGGAAAAGCCGATCTGGAATCTGCTTTCGCACGAGAGTTTCTGGCTATACGGTCTTGGCGAGACCACGCCCTGGTACCCGTCCATGCGGCTGTTCCGACAGCGCGCCCAGGGCGACTGGAATGAACTGTTCACCCGGGTCGAGAACACCCTGCGGGAACACCTGTCGCGACAGGCGACGGCCAGCGACGCTGCCGGTTGATGCCCCGACAACGCGCACACCCGAACCCCACCAGGCAGGAGACCATCCGAGCATGACCAACGCCATCCGCATCGACGTCAGCCCCGGCGAACTGATCGACAAGATCACCATCCTGGAAATCAAGGCCGAACGCATTGCCGACGCGGCCAAGCTCGTCAACATCCGCCACGAACTCGACACCCTGCAACAGGCCCGGGCGGCGCATATCGACGCCGACGATGCCCAGGTACGTCAGCTGACCGACGAACTGCGGCGCATCAACGAAGCCCTCTGGGAGATCGAGGACGCCATCCGGGAATGCGAATCCGAGCAGGATTTCGGCGCGCGGTTCATCGATCTCGCCCGGTCGGTATACCGGCGCAACGACGAACGCGCGGCGGTCAAGCGCCAGTTGAATACCGCCCTGGGGTCGCGTCTGGTCGAGGAGAAGTCCTACCAGGCCTACTGAGCCGGCAATTCCGCTACCAGTCGCGCCGCACGTAGACATCGTCGGCGCCCAGCGCCTCCACCCGGTCGTAGCCGCGCTCGGCCATGAACGCCGGAATCCGCGTGACATCCCCGCGGTTGTTCTCGATGGTCCAGACACGGACCGGATAGCGCTCGAAATCGAAGCCCTCCAGCACCGCCAGCTCGGCACCCTCAACATCCAGCGAGATGTAATCCACCCGGGCATGCCCGGCCTCATCCAGCAATTCCGCCAGCGTCCGCGTGGGCACCCGGATCACCTCGCCCTGGTGGCGCCGGTCCTGTTCCACGCGCTGACGCATGCCGGGATCGTAGTTGGCCACCAGCCCGCCCATCTGGGTATAGCCCGCCCGGATCTCCAGGAACTCGGCCTCTCCGGCCGAGGCGGCCAGCGCCGCCTGGTGACAGTGGCAGCGACGCGCCGCCCGGGCCTGCTCGAAAAGCCGCGGCGAGGGTTCTACCAGCAGCCCCCGCCAGCCACGCATCAGCTCGAAGAACAGGCAGTTGGAGCCGGTCACGCCATCGAAACCGCCGATCTCGACGAACACGCCATCCCGCTGTCCGCGGAAGACGTGCCGCTCCAGCCAGGCGTCCTGTCCGGCCTGGCCGAAATGCATCCCCTGGCGCCCCAGCGCCCGCAGGCAATCCCACCGCATCTGCTGGAGCTGGCCGCGCGGCCGCGCGGCCCGCACCGACCGCAGCAGCTCGTCCAGCTCGCGCAGGGCCCGTTCGCTGGCGGCCCGGCTGTCCGCCAGCGCCGCCCGGGCCCGGCCGATCGCGGTATCGATATCATCGGCCGGGCTCATGCCGCCGCCTCCGGCGCGCCCGGCATCACTTCCAGCCAGAACGCCATGCCGTGCACGTAGAGATCCGCAAGCGCCCCGGGACGCAGGGTGTCCGCAATCGCTGCCGCCAGACCGGGTTCCGTCGAGGCATACCAGCCCGGAAAACGCACCCGAAGGCGGTCACTGCCAAACAGAAGCGCGCAGGCCAGCAGGTACTGCTCGTTCCACAGGCGCGGCACGTGACCGGCCGGATAGTCGTCCGGCAGATAGATATCGTGGACATGCACGATCACGCCCGGCCTCAGCCGGGGCAGGATTTCCAGGAAGAACACGGTCACATCCGACCCGGGGAAACTGCGGTGCGAGCCGTCGAAGAACAGGATGTCGCCCGCCTCGAGCGCGGTGAAGATGGCCGGGTCGGCCTGCTCGAGGGGCTGGCGCACACAGGTGTCGGCGAGCCGGTCGATCTGGTTGCGCGGCTGGGGATCGACCGAGGTGATACGGGTTTCCAGCCCCAGGCGGTTCACCGCGAGGCGCGCGAACTTGGTGGACATGCCCGACCCGATCTCCACATACCGCCGTGGCCGGTGGACGGCCATCATTCCCATCAGCGACATGCCGTCCAGCGGCGCCAGCCAGGTGTTCAGCCAGAACGGCCGGTCGGCGGCATAGTCCCCGCTGGCCGGGATATCCGCAAACAGATCGGCATGCCCGGCCAGGTCCCGGACAAACCGGTGATAATCGGGCTCACCGGCGGCCAGCAGCGACCGCAGCTCCGGATGGCTGCCGCGACCCGGCCCGTGCCGGTTGTGGGCGATGGTTTCGTAGTCCACCAGCTTGTAGCGGTAGAACATGCGCTCGCTGACGAACACCTGCCGCCACCAGTCGGGGCGTTGCGCCAGGGCCGGCTCCACGGTAGCGGCCCTGGCCCAGACCTCGCGCGAGGCGGTCTCGTCGCCGGCACGCGCATGCGCCGCCGCCAGATCCACCAGCAGGGCGCTGCCGGCCTGCTCGTCCGCTTCCGCCACCAGGCCGGCGAGGTCGGCCCGACCCGTGTCCAGCCGCCCCATGCGGCAGGCGGTCACCGCCCGCAGATGACGGGCCCGGCGGTTGCCCGGGTCCAGCGCCAGCACCTCGGCGGCCGCCATGTCGGCATGATTGAGCCAGTGTTCCAGCAACCGGCCATGGGCCTTTTTCAGCAATGTGTCGGTATCGGGCATCGGGGTGGTCATGGCTGGCTCGGAACAGACCGCAAGCGTACACTTTCCCGCCACACGCGGCAGCGGATGCCGCCGCACCACCCCGACCAGCCGCCGTGGCAGCCATGCGACCACTCCTGTGCTTCGGCACGCCGAAATCCGGCACCACCTTCCTGCAGATGGCGCTCAACGCCCATCCCGAGGTCAGCTGTCCCTCGGAGCACCAGTTCCAGTATCTGGCCGACCGGCTGGGCCGCCTGCTGTCCGACTACAACGACGTGCTCGAGGGCATCGATCAGCGCACCGCACGCCAGGGTACCCACGGCTTTCGCCAGGGGGATGCCGACGGGTTGCTGCGGGGCCTGGTCCTGGCCGCCGCGCGGCGCGGCGCGGGCGACCGCCGGCCGGTCTGGCACGGAGTCAACGACAACCTCATCCTCCGGGATCTGCCACGCTATCAGCGCCTGTTCCCGGAAGCGCGCTTCGTGGCCATCGTGCGGGACCCCCGCGCGGTGGCGGTGTCGGCCTGGCATCACAATCAGCGGGTGGAGCCGGGATTCGCCGAACGTGGCGGCACCGACATTGACGGCTGGGCCGTGCGCATCGCCCGGCGCTGGGCGCTGGATACCCGGGCCGAGCTGGCCCTGCAGGCCGAGATCGGGCCCCGGCGGATGCACATCTGCCGCTACGAGGACCTCGTCACCGATCCCCTGGACGCCTTTGGCGCCCTGTTCCGGTTTCTGGAGGTCGCCCACGACCGGGCCACCTGCGAGCAAGTGATCGCCGCCACCCGCTTTGACCGGTTCCGCGGCAACGCCTTCTTCCGCAAGGCCGATGTGGATGGCTGGCAGCGGGAGCTACAGGCCGGCACGGTGACCCGGATGGCGGAGATTGCCGGCGACGCCATGCAGCGGATGGGCTACCCGAACGCCGGATCGGCCTGACTCAGGGCTCGAGCCCGATCACGTCCAGCTTGGCCAGCCACACCACGGTCCGCGTCACGCGGCCGGAGTCGCCCAGGCCCAGGGCCAGCACCGCATCCAGTGGCAGCCGGCGGGCCTCGGCCAGGGTGCGGATCAGGGCCGTCAGGGCCTCGTCGGCCAGCAGGTGGGTCCGGGCGAAACGGTTCATCGCCAGGCCCGCCGCCCAGTTGCAGTAGTCGACGGTGGTGCGCTCGGTGGCCAGCAGCACGCTGGCGGTATCGAGCTGCTGGGTCGGGTAGTGCCCGAACAGCGTGAACGGGTCCTCGCGCAGCGGGTGCGGCGGGGCGTTCGGCCCGCGCGGGGCCACCTCCGCGTCCGTCGTCCGGCGCTCGGCCAGTTCCGCCCACAGCGCCTCGTACTGCGGCACGATCTGGTGCCAGCCGAATATCGATGCCGCCCGCCGCCGCCCGGCCTCGCCCATGCGCTGGCGCAGGTCCGCACTGGCCAGCAGCGCGCCAAACGCCTCGGTGGCCTCCGGCACGTTCACTGCCGTCACCTGGCTGGCGTAGCCCACGTAATGGTCGTAGTTGTCCAGACCCATGGCGTGGCGCCGGGCCAGCAGGCTGCCGGCGCCGCGCGGCGGCATCACCGTGCTGACCGCGAAGCCCTCCTGGCCGTGACGGACGGTCTCGCGATAGCCGTTCCACTCGGTGACCACGCAGGGCAGGCCCGCCGCCATCCCCTCCACCGGGGTCAGGCCGAAGGTTTCCTGGATGTTGTCGGACAGCGAACAGAAAATATCCGCCGCAAACCAGACCACCGCGCGTATATCCGGTTTGCGGCCGTCCAGGATGTGGCAGCGCACGTCCGGACAGGTGGCGGCCAGCATGTCGCGAAAGGAGGTCTCGATGCTGTCGTTGGGAAACCAGCCGGCCAGCAGCAGCGCCGCCCGCACCCCGGTGGCGCGGGCGGCCGCCTGCAGGGCCAGCGCCATGGGAAAGGGATGCGCCTTGGCATGCCAGTTGAGCCGGCCCATGTAGAGCACCGCCACCTCGTCGGCGTCGAGACCGCAGTCACGGCGGATGCGCTCGCGGGCGTCAAGCTTTTCCGACCGGGGCGGAAAGCGGGACATCTCCACCCCCAGCGGAATCACCGGGAACTGGCAGCGCGGCGCCGGGGGCTCGCCGCCCAGCCGCGTGGCCAGGTAATCGCGGTACTGCTCGGTGCTGCGCTCCACCATCCGGCGCACGGCCTGCGAGGTGCAGATCACCGCGTCCCAGCTCTCGTACGGGGCCACCAGCGTGGCGCCCATGGCATCCATGGCGGTGTGGGTGGCGGTGGTATGGGTCACGCCCGTGAGGCTGTAGCGTCGCGGCCCGCCGTGACGGCGGTGCCAGCTCAGTTCCTGGAAGTTGGGCGAGGGGTAGAACAGGCAGCCGGGCTCGGCCAGGGCGTCCTCCTGCCCGTGTGGAATCCAGCGGGCCCGCAGCTCCCGGCCGGCGCCGGCGGCCACCCGGGTCTTGAAATCCTCGTAGTGGGCCTTCCGGGCGGCGTAACAGAACAGCCGCTCGGTGCTGCCGTGGCGGGCATAGGCGTGCAGGAAGCTTTCGCCCGCCGCATGCCGGCCCATGAGCTGCTTGCCCCCGGTGTCGAAGCCCTCCGGGTGGTAGAAGATGGCGCTGTTGCCCTGGGACATTGCCCCTTCCCTGATCGGTGGATCGCGGCCGCCCGGCGAGCGGCATCGCGGACAAAAAAATCCCCGCCGGAGCGGGGATTGAACAATACGGGGTCAGGCCCCGGCCGGCACGGCCGGCCGGGGTATTACCCGGTTAGGCGTTGTCGACGTCGTTGAGCACGTCGCCCGCCATGATGGCATCCGCACCAACGTCCACCAGCAGGCCGGCGTACTCGATGTCGAACTGGCCGCTTGCCAGATCGGTCGAGTCGGCTGCCAGCGACATCGTGTAGATGCCCGCATCGGCGTTGCCGGCCAAGGCGGCGTCGTCGTAAACCACCACTGTGAACGTGCCGGCATCCAGCATACCGATCGAGTCCGCGATGAGCGTTTCGATCTCGCCGGTATTGGTGGCATCGGTCAGGTCGACCACGCCCCCAGCGGCAATCTCGATGACATCCGTCGTGGCGGCCACCGCCACATTGCCGCTGTTGGCAATCGACTCGAAATCGGCACCGGCACCCGCACCGAACTGCAGCAGGTCGTCTCCGCCGGCCGTAAAGCCGGTGATTTCGATCGAGCTGTCAGTCCCGGAGGTTACGGTCGGGTTCTGGATAACAATGTCATCCATGCCACCGGCCGTAATATCCACCGACTGACCGGCCCGGACCGCATCGGCACCACCGAAGGTGATGGTGTCGTCACCGGTGCTGGCAAGCACGTGGTGCTCGTTGTTGTCCTGAGCGGTCAGGTTGACCGTGTCCAGATAGGTCACGGTATCCACACCCGCCCCGAGGTCGACGAGTTCCACACTCTGACCCGGCCCGGCGATGGTGACATCGTCAGCCATGCCACTACCGTTGACGGTGTCCATGCCGGCACCACCATCGACGGTGGCATTGGCCGCGGTGAGGAAAGTCACCGTGTCGTCGCCCGTGCCGGTATTCGCCATTTCGACGCCGTCAAGGAAGAACTCATCTTCGCCGCCGCTACCGACGACAGTGTCCATTCCCGCACCGCCAACTATTGTCGCGTTGTCCGAGCCGGTGCCGGCGCCGAGCCCGTTGGAGACATCGAAGACATCGTCGCCACCGCCAAGATCGACCAGGGAGTTGAAGATTCCACCAACCCCCGCGATACCGGCGTGGACCACGTCATTGCCGCCGTCACCGGTGATGGTTGCACCATTACCAAGCGTGCGGATCTCAATGGTGTCATTCCCGTTGCCACCGCTTACGGCGTTGGCCGAGGTCGTGAATAGGTCGACGCGGATATTGTCGTTGCCGTCTTCGCCGGAGACCGCTCCCGTGCCGTTAACGGCGCCACCGATGTCGATGTCGTCGTCGCCGTCACCGCCGAGCACATCACCGCTGACGGTGCCGTCGATCGAGATCGTGTCGATGTCGGCCCCGACGCCGCCGTCAACCGTGCCGCCGGCCGAGACATTGCCGGTGACGGAGATGTTGTCCCCGTCGCCGCCGCCGTCGACCAGCCCGGCCACGTCGCCGGCCACATCGATGTCGTCGATGCCGGTGCCGCCGAGCAACTCACCGCCGGCGTTGACGTTGCCCGAGTCAAGGTCATCGGCGCCGTCGAAGCCGTCGACCGTGGAGCCGGTGATCTCACCGACGGCGATCATATCGTCCTGGGTGCTGCCCTGGACGCTGCTGCCGTTGGTGAGGTTGCCGGCGCTGATCGAGTCGGCGCCGTTGCCGCCGTTGAGCGTCGAGTTGTCCAGATCGCCGGTGGTGATGGTGTCGTCACCGTCCTGGGTCTCGATGCTGCTATCGGTCACCGTGCCGGCCACCGTGACGAGGTCGGCCTCATCCCCGGTCTGGATGCTGGAGTTCGACATGTTGCCGCCGACGCTGACGACATCCTCGTCGTCACCGCCCGTGGCTGCCACACCGGCGTCCACCGAGGAATCGGAAAGGTCGCCGCCGACACTGATCGTGTCGTTGCCGTCACCTCCGTCGATCGAGGCATTGACCACGTTATTGGTCACGGTGATGGCGTCATCGCCCAGCCCAGTGGTGACGGTGGAATCGAGCACGTCGTTGCCGACGCTCACGATGTCGTTGCCGTCCCCGGTATCGACCAGGCTCGGATCGACGGTGCCGTCCACGGTGACCGTGTCATTGCCGGTGCCGCCAATCACGTCGGAGTTGGTGACGTCGCCGCCGACACTGATCAGGTCATTGCCGGTGCCGCCGTCGACCACGCCGCCGGTGACACTGCCTGTTACGGTGATTTCGTCTTCACCCGCGTCGCCCAGGACGGTGCCGTTGCTCGCAACCGAAGCCGCGGTAACGTCATCGTCACCGGTGCCGCCCGTCACCGTCGAGCCGTTGATCACGGCGCCGGTATCGATGGTGTCATTACCGGTGCCGCCGTCAACGGTGCTGAGGTTGTTGACGGTGTCTGTCGTGACACTGTCGTTGCCGGCACCGCCGGCAACCGCACTGGCGTTGACCAGGTCCTGAGTGGTGATCGTGTCCTCACCGACCCCGGCATCAACGGAGCTTCCGACGACGTTATCGCCCGGGTTGTCACCCAGGGTGATGCTGTCGTCACCGCCCTGGCCGAGCACCGTGGAGTCAATGGTGGAATTGCTGACGGACAGGGTGTCGTTGTCGCCACCCAGGTCGACCAAGCTGTCATTGACCATGCCGCCGACGTCGACGTCGTCCTCACCGCTGCCGGCCTCGAGGGTGGTACCCACCACGTCGTTGCCCGTGGTGATGGAGTCGTCGCCCAGGCCGCCGTCGATGGTGGCGTTGGAGACGTTGCCCACCAGGGAGACGTTGTCGTTGCCGGTGCCGCCGTTGACCTCGGAGTCGGCAGTCATGCCGCCGACCGAGATCATGTCGTTGCCGCCGTTACCGCCGAGCGTGGAGCCCGCCAGCACGTCGTTGCCGACCATGATCATGTCGTTGCCGGCATCGCCCAGCAGGGTGGACCCACTGGTGTTGCCGGTGACGCTGATGACGTCTTCACCGTCGTTGCCGTTGATGTCGGTGGTATCGGCGCTGCCAACCTGGATGAGGTCGTCACCCATGCCGCCGTCGATGTCCGACGCCAGGGCCTGGCCGGTTACCGTGACGGTGTCGTCGCCGTCGCCGCCATCCAGGTCGGCGTTGCTGGCGTCGCCGCCCACCGTGACGATGTCATTGTCGGCGCCGCCGTCGACGGTACTGTTGATGACATCGCTGCCGCTTCCAACCGTGTCTTCACCGGTTTCGCCCAACAGCGTGGAGCCGGTAATGACGCCGTCGGCGCCAACAACGTCGTCATCGCTGCCGCCGGTGAGCGTGGAATCAATCACGTCATTGAAGCCACCGAGGGTGTCGTTGCCCGCACCGCCGGACAGATCGCTGTTCGTGATCGTACCGGCGCCAACCACGGTGTCGTCCCCGAGGCCGCCAACCATGGTGCTGTCGGTAACCGTGCCGAGGACGCTGACGACATCATTGTCGGCGCCGCCGTTCAGACTGCTGTTGCTGGCGTTGCCCTCAACGGTGAGATCGTCCTCGCCGTCATTGCCGAGCAGGTCGGAGTCGACCAGGTCCCCGGTGACGGTGACCGCATCGTTGCCCAGGCCGGCGTCGACATTGCTGCCGCTGACCGTGCCGCCGAGCGTCACGCTGTCATCGTCGGCACCTGCGTCCACCGAGCTGTCGGTGACCGCGCCGGTATCGATCTCGTCGTTGCCGGCGCCGCCCAGCAGGCTGCTGTCGGTGACGCTGCCGTCAACGTTGAGCAGGTCATTGCCGGCATCGCCATTCAATGTCGAACCGTTGGTGACGCTGTCCTGCACGGTAACGGTGTCGTTGCCGGTGCCGCCGTCGATGGACGACCCATTGGTCACGGTATTGCTGATGGCCACGGAGTCATCGCCGGCGCCGGCAAGAACATCGGAGCCATCCAGCATTCCGTCAACGGTAACCACATCGTCGGCACCGCCGGTGCTGACGTTGCTGTTGGTGACGTCGCCGCCGAACACCTGAACAGTATCCATGCCGGCGCCGCCGGTCAGGGTGCTGCCAGTTACGGTCTCGTCGATATCGACGAGGTTGTCACCGTCGCCGACGTTGATGCTGCTGCCGGTGACGCCGAGGTTGGCGATGCCGTCGTCGCCGGCCACGTCCACGGTGTCGTTGCCGATGCCGCCGGTGACGCTGGAGTTGGTCAGCACGCCATCGACGTTGACACGGTTGTCGCCGTCATTGCCGTTGATGGTGGAGCCGGAGACGTCATCCAGGTTGAAAGTATCGTCGCCGCCCTCGCCGCTGAACGATGCACCCGTGGTGCCGCCGTTCTGGGTGAGGATGTCGTCGTTGGCACCCAGCGTGGCACTGATCAGGGCGGTATCCGCCGTGACGGTGTCATTGCCGTTGCCGCCCACGACCGACTCGACTTCCTGCAGCAGGAGGTTCTGGCCGCCGTCGGCGCCGTTGACGATGTCGTTACCACCGTTGCCGTCCACCGTCGCATTGTTGGTGGTCAGGTAGGTAATGACGTCGTCGGCACTGCTGCCGATGACCTCGTCCACGCCGGCGTTGGCGCCGCCGGTGCCGTCGAGCGTGACGTCATGCGGCGTGCCGTCATCGGCCAGGATCACGGTTTCCGGCGTGGCATCGTTGCCGGGGCCGGTCGCGTCATCGTCAATGGCGTTGCCGCCACCGACGTTCAGCGTGACGTTGCTGTGCACCGTTACCTGCTGGCCGTTGCTGAAGTTGACGGTGTCGTTGCCGCCGTTGCTGAAGAAGTCCACGGCAGCCGCCGGGTTGGGATCGTTGGCGAGATCGTCAACCAGGGTCACGGAATCGTCGCCGGAGGTGCCGATGACGTTCTCGATGCTGGTGGTTTCCAGCGTGGTGGCGTTGCCGTCGTCCGGGAACAGCTGAACGGTGTCGTCACCGGCCAGGCCGTCCACGGTGCTGCCCGAGGCCACCAGCATGAAGTCGTCACCCGGCGTGAACGTGTAGTTCAGCTCCAGGTTGGCGCTGACCATGTCGTCGGTGGCCACGCCCTGGATGGTGCCCACCAGCTGGAAGTCAGCCGCGGACACCGTGCCGTTGGCGTCGTCCTGGTACAGCCAGAGGTAGGTATCCGTGCCGTCGCTGATGGCGAAGATGCCCGACTGGCCGTTGTTGTTCTCGGCCAGATCCTGGAAGTCCAGGTACTGAGCCACGCCCAGCGCGGTGTCGGCATCCGGGGTGGTGCCGGTCACGATGACCAGCTCCGGGTGGCCGGCATCGTCCCAGGAATCGCCCTGGGCCTGGATGACGGCCGTGCCGCCCGTGGGGTTGAGCGTCTGCGTCGGATTCATCTGGTCGGTGACCAGCGCCGCGTTGATGCGGATGACGTCGTCGCTGACATCGAAGTTGGACACCGTGATCGGGCCGTTGACCTCGACCAGGTCACCCATGTTCACACCCGCCGGGTTCACCTGTACCACATCGGCGTCGGAATCCACGCCGACGTCGATCTGATCACCACCGGTACCGGCGATGATGGTGTCGGCGCCCGTGCCGGCGTTGACCACGTCCGCGGCCGCGTCGGTATTGGGATCGGCGTTGCTCAGGCCGGTGAGGATGACATCGTCCCCGTCGCCGCCGTTGAGCGTATCTGTGCCAGCACCGCCATCGATGATGTCGTTGCCCGCGCCGCCGTCGACGCTGTCGTTGCCGTCCCCGGTGCGGACGGTGTCATCCCCACCGCCAGCAATCACCACATCGGCGCCGTCGTTGGTCGCGATGCTGTCTTCACCGCTACCGGCGGTCACCGTATCGTCACCGCTACCGGTGGTGATGATGTTGTCACCGCCATGGGTGAACACCACCTCGAGATCAGCACCCGCGGCACCAGCCTGAAGGGTGTAATCGTCGGCCGAGGAGGAAGGGTCCGCGCCAACACTCGTGATCAACTGCGAGCCGGCCTGGATTTCACCAGCCTGGGTATCGACGATGAACGTCGCCACCGCGTTGCCGGAATCCAGGATGTCGATGGTTTCGACATTGGTCACGCCGGTGAGGTCGGCCGTGCCGGACGCGCCGCCGGTGGTCTGGACGCGCGCCACATCCATGCTGCCGGTGCCGCCCGTGAGGATGTCCATCGGACCATAGTCGGCCACATCACCGACGAAGATCAGCGTGGACGCGGTGGCACCACCGTTGATGGTGTCGTTGCCGCCGGCGCTGATGTCGGCCAGAAGGTCGTTGTCGAACGCGCTAGCCAGCGTGACGGTGTCATCACCCGTGCCACCGACCACGATATCCAGCCCGGACAGCGCCGCGAATTCGCCCAGCGTGGCGTTGAGCGCCGTAGCGGGCACAACGTCCACCGTTTCACCACCCTGGGCGGTACGCAGCACCTCCACATTGGTAATGCTGGGATTGACGCTGTTGTTGGTGAAGTCGTCGTCGGTAATCAGGCCGCCGGTGATGGCCAGCTGATCGAAGCCCGGCAAGGCGGTCGACACGTCGGCGCCGTTAAGCAGATCATCGAAGTTGACCATCTGGGCCATGGCGCCGAGGCCGTCGCCCTCAAAGGTAATGTTCTGGCCGAAGTCACCCGCGTTCGCGACCAGGATGTCGCCGCTCTCACCGCCGGTGAGGCTCAGGTTGTTGTCGATGCCGACGTTCTCCTTCACGAAACGGTCGGTCGTGGCCGAGCCGTTGACCGTGAACGAGTAGTTGTCGTTGCCCTGACCCTGACGCAGGCGGAAGGTGAAGGTGTCGTCGGGATCCGTGAGGTTCCCGGCCTCGACCGTGATCGGGGTGACCGACGCATTCTGCCCGCCGGTGAACTCCAGCAGGACCTGATCGGCGTCCGTCACGTTCAGCACGTCGTCGCCGTCGTTCTGGACGGTGTAGGTCTCGACGCTGGTCACGTTATCCAGGTTGGCCTGGGCCGTGACGGAGCTGTTCTGCAGCACGATCTCGTCGGCGCCCGGGCCGCCTGCCACGGTGTCCATGAAGTCGAGGGACTGGTTCATGCCCGCGCCGGAGACGTTGACGATGTCGTCGCCGCTGCCGAGGCTCAGGTTGTCCGTGCCAGTGCCCAGATTGACGGTGTCGTCGCCACCGTTGGTGGTGACGACATCATTGCCCGCGCCGTCGTTGATCACGTCGTTGCCACCGCCGGTGGTGATGGCATCGTTGCCGGCCATCGCATTCACGGTAAGGCCGCTGTTCACGCCACCGGCATTGAGCACGTCATTACCGCCGGTGAGATTGACGGTGTTGATGCCCGTGTTCTCGGCATTGGTGGCCAGCGTGGTAGTACCGGCATTGTTGAGGTTGAGCGTCTGGAAGTTGTCAACCTGGCTGTAGTCGGTATCGACCGTGCCCGCGTCCACCTGCAGGACATTCATGCCGGCGCCGCCGTCGATCTGGTCGGTGCTGGTCAGGTTGCCGCCGTTGGTGGTCATGCCGGTGCCGGTCTGGACGGTGTCATCGCCATCGCCGGTGGCAACGGTGTCGATGCCCGCACCGGTGACGACCGAATCATCGCCGCCGTTGGTGGTGACGCTGTCGTTGCCGGCGCCGACCACGACGCTGTCGTCGCCTTCACCGGAAGCCACGTTGTAATTGCGGGTAGCGATCACGCCGCCCGCCTGGAAGCTGAAGCTTTCGCCCGCGTCCAGCTCGGTGGCATCGACGTTGAGGTCGAAGCTGCCCGGCAGGTTCTGGGTGAAGTTCGGATCCAGCGTGAGCAGCACATCGCCGCCACTGGCGTTATCGACAACGTTGACATCCTCGACGCTGTCGTTGGTGCCGAGCAGCAGCGTGAACTGCTCCTCGAAGTCCGGGATCGGCCCGCCGACGCTCTCGATGCTGTTATTGATCAGCTCGATGCTGTCGGCGCCGTTGCCACCCACCAGGGAATCCTGGGCGGTCAGCTCGCCACCGTCGAAACGGAACAGGTCGTCACCGTTGTTGCCGATGAGGACATCGTTGCCGCCGTTGCCGATGAGCGTGTCGTTGCCGGTGCCGCCGATGAGCGTGTCGTCACCTGCGCCGCCGATCAGCTGGATGGCGCGGTTGATGACCGACGCGTTGAAGGTCAGATCGCTGGTCAGCGCACTGCCGTCGACCGTGACGATGGTGGTGTCGGCATCGAAGGAGTTCGGCGTTGGCAGACCGACCGGCGGCAGATTGACCTGATCCGTGATCACGTAGTTATACGGATTGCCGTTCTCGGCCAGGCTGATAGTGTCGAAGCCCTGGACGTAGTCGAGATCGGTTGCGGCGGTCTGACCGGTGATGTTGAGAAGGTCGTTGCCGTCGCCACCCTGCAGGCGATCCGCATTAGTGACGTTGGCGCCACCATTGACCACGTCGGCGCCATCGCCGGTGTCGACACTGTCGATGCCGGCACCGAGGTTGACGGTGTCATCGCCGGCATCGCCGGTGATGGTGCTGTTGCCGGCGCCATCATTGACGACGTCGTTGCCTTCACCACCAGTGATGGTGTTGTTGCCGCCACCCACGGTGACGGTGTCGGCGCCGGTGCCGCCGTCAACGGTATTGTTGCCGGGACCGGCATTGATGCTGTCGTCGCCGGCATTGCCGTCGAGGCTGTCGTTGCCGCCCTGGGACACGATGGTGTCATCGCCTTCGCCACCGCTGATGGTGTCGTTGACGGTGCCACCGGTAAGCAGGTCATCGCCCGCGTTGCCGGCAATGGTGTTCATCACCGAGTTGCCGCCGGTGATGGTGTCATCGCCACTGCCGCCGCTGAGTGTCGTTGCGGCGTTGGCGTTGATGGCGGAGTAGCTCAGATCAAACGTGCTGGCCGATCCGTCCACGGTGGTGACGTTCGCGTCCAGCGGGTCGTTGATGGTCAGGTTGGCGGTGGTGGCGTTGAGCTCAAGGCTCGACGCACCAAGGCCGACACCGAGATTCCCGGTGGGCACGGTGGTTGCACCGCCGTTGGCGTCCGTGTTGAGCGTATCAATGACAACGCTCAGCGGCCCCAGCGTGTTGATGACGACATTCTCGACCGCGGTATCCACGTTGATGTCGTTGATCGACTGACCGGTATTGGTGGCACTGCTGACATCGATGCCGAGCGTGTCTCCACCACCGGCAGCGTCGACGTCACGCAGATCGAACGTCACCGAGGTACCGGGCGCGGTCTGATCCAGGATCTGCACGTTGGTGGTGCCGCCGGGCATGTGCTGGATGTTGGTCAGCGCGACGTTGTCGGAGCTGTTGGTTACCCGCAGCACATCGAACGGATCGTTGCCGGGGATGTTGGCCGTGGTGGAAAGGTCCCACACCGACAGGTTGCCATCACCGACGTCCGAGGTGACCTCGAACTCCTCGATGTTCTCCAGCTCGAAGCCGGCAAACACGCGCGGCATGCCCATGCCCTGCGCGGCGCCGGAATCAAGACGGTGAACGAAGGTGTCGATTTCCGTATCCGTTCCGGTGGCGGCGCCATCGGCACTGTCGCCAGCCTGAAGGGTGAAGTTGGACGCGCGGAACACTTCCGCAACGGCGCCGTCGCCCTGCAGATCGTCAATGGCCGGCGTGAACTCGAAGCTCACCGGCTGCACTTCGATGGTTACGGTGACCGGCGCACTGCTGTTGTTGGACGCACCACTGTCGTCCTGCACCAGGTAGGTGAAGGAATCAGTACCGGTGAAACCCGGATTCGGGGTGTAGCTGAAGCTGCCGTCCGCGTTCAGGGTCAGATTGCCGTTGGACGGATTGCTGTCGATTACCGACGAGAGGACGTCGTTGGTGTCGACGTCGGTGTCATTGGCGAGAAGACCCGGGGCGGCGATGTTGAGCGTGCCGTCCTCGAGCACTTCGTAGGACTCGGCCGGACCGGCAACAGGCGCGTCGTTGGTGCCGCGCACCACGATGGTCAGCGTGCCGGTATCGGTGGTCTGGCCGTCGCTGACCTCGTAGTCGAAGGTCACGTTGCGGGACTCACCCACGCCGAGATCCTGGTAGGCAGGATCGGCCGGATTGAACGAGTATGAGCCATCGTTATTCACGGTGAGGCCGGCCACCGGCCCCTGCCCGGGTGCTGCCGTGACGGTGAGCGCGTCGCCGTCGGGATCGACATCATTATCAGTGACGTTGCCCGAGAGAATGGCGCCGTCCTCGTTGACGTCGGGCGGGTTGTCATCCACCGCCACGACCGGATCGTTTGCGCCGGTTACCGTGATGGTGAGGGCGGCATCATCGGACGCGCCGTTTTCGTCGGTAACGGTGTAATTGAAGGTCAGCGTCTGGGTCTCGCCGTCCGCCAGCCCCTGATAGGCCGCGTTCGACGGATCGAAGCTGTAGCTGCCATCGCTGCTGAAGGTCAGCCCGGGCACTGCTGCCTGGCCGGCCGCCGCCGCATAGCTCAGCGTCGCGCCGTTGTCGACGTCGTTGTCGTTGCCGGCAACAGAACCATTGACTACCGGGCCGCCCTCGGTGGCGCTATCGCTGTCATCGACTGCAACCGGTGTATCGTTCGTGCCGGTAAGAGTGATTACGACGCTACCCGTATCAGTGCCGCCATTCCCATCAGATACCTCGTAATCCTGGGTGACGGTGCGCGTCTGCCCTACATTGAGATCCTGGTAGGCCGGATCCGCCGGATTGAAAACGTAGCTGCCGTCGCTGTTGATCGTCAGACCAGCCACCGGCGCTCCGATAGCGGCTGCAGTGAGCGCATCGCCATCGATGTCTGAATCATTATTCAACACGTTGCCGGAGACCGCATTGGCATCCTCTGCTGCGACGATCTGGTCGTTCGTCGCGACGGGCGGATCGTTCACCGGCGCAACGGTGATATTAACCGTCGCGGTGTCACTATCCCCATCTGCATCGGTCACGGTGTAAATGAAGCTATCCGACCCATTGAAATCGGCGTCAGGCGTGTACTGAAACGTACCGTCGGCATTCATGGTGACAGAGCCGTTGGACGGGCCATCGCCAGTCTCGACGCTGTAGGTCACCGGCTCGTCGGAAATGCCCCCATCGTTGCCGGAAACATCGCCAGCAAGAACATCGTCTTCATCCACAGAAAAGTTATCTGTGACGGCGTTCGGCGTGGCATTCGGATTGCCGCCACCACCGCCACCGCCGCCGCCGCCAGCCGCGGCGATACCGATAGCACCAAGCCCACCCAGGGCCCACCAAGCACCGGTCGGAACACCACCACCGCCCCCGGCGCCGCCATCCGTCGCCGTGCCATCGCCGGCCTGCGCCAGATGGATGTTGCCCGGATCATCGAACGAGAAGTCGGAGGAGAGCAGTCCACCATCGGCAACCTGGATCGCGCCGTCCTCACCCTCGAGGCTCACATCGCTGTCGCGAGCGTCCTGCTCATCCTTCTCCTCCTCGTCGAGAAGATCGAGAATTTCATCGGCGCTCAACTCGGCGAGATTGATGACCTCGCCGTCGACGACGACATGCGCATCGGCGGGCGCGGCAGGCGCATCAGCCGCGTCCACCACCGTATTCACGTCGATACGGTTGTCGACCTCACTGTTGCCCCCGTTCTGACCCTGCTCGATGTTGCCGCTGGTCTCTTTCGCCATGACGATCTTCTCCTAACGAATAAAGTTAACCCGCGCGTGTGCGCGAGAATTCGATAAATTCCTGAAACAATTCTAGCAAGACCAGCGTCATCCCCCGTAGAGAGTCTCCCTGGTCAGCGCCACCCCGTGGTTTCTTTGCCGGCATCGTAGGCCAAGTATTCACCGAGGTCGATACCCCATGCAAGATTTTTCCATCGGTTCTCCGACTTGCGATCGAATCTAGCAGGGGGTTGTGACGGTTGCAATACCACTTTTGGTTTTTTTTGCCCAAGCGGGATTGCCCATCTCGGCGGTTCGATCGTAACCGCGTCGACGATGCCTCACGGCGACGCGCTTTGCCCCCTCGAATGCCCCGCCCCTGCCGACCGACCCGGACCGGAAGAACCGCAGTCGATGCGGGGCCGCATTGATCCGAGCGGCTCCTCACGGCGATGACAATCGATCAGGGTAACGGGATGAATCCCGCCCCGGAACTGCACGAGACCGCGATACTGCCGCTGCCTGGCCGTGACAAGCCATGCGCGTTCTTAGGCCGTCCCGGGCTGCGGATTCCTGCATACGCTTGCGCCAACTCTGCGGTTGTTGATCCGTGATAATGGTATCGGCCGGCTGCGCTGCACCATTATCGCTCATGTAGCGCGGCGGCACTGCCGCGCAGGACTGGCTTAAGCAAGTACTGGGCCACTGTGCGCTTGCCGGTGATAATTTCAATCGTGGCGGTCATGCCGGGAATCACTTCGACGGCCTCGGGGCCGCGCTGCTTCGGCATCTTGGTGATTTCGATGAGCACGCGGTAGTAGGGCTCCTCGTCGCGCTCCAAGTCCTCGTCGATGGTGTCGGGGCTGACGTAGGTGACTTCGCCGCGCATGGAGCCATAGATGGTGAAGTCGTAGGCGTCCAGCTTGACGTTGGCCTCCAGCCCGGGCCGGATGAAGGCGACGTCGCCGGAGGACACGCGAGCCTCGACGATGAGCGGGTCGTCGGAGGGCACGATCTGCATGATCTCGTCGCCTGACTGCAATACCGCGCCGATGGTGTTGACGGCGAGGTCCTTGATCTTGCCGGACATGGGCGCATGCACCTTGGTGGCCTCAAGGGCCTCCTGCCGCTGGTTGAGGACCTGCGTGGCCTGGTCCAGCTCGGACTGTGCGTTGGCGAGCTGTTCCTGGGCCTCGGACCGGTACTTGTTGCGTACGTTGACCAGTTCGCCGCGAAGTTCCGAGACGCGGCGCCGGGCATTGAGCACTTCGGATTCGGCGGCGTCGCCGGTTTCGGCCAGGGCTTCCAGGGCCTCCAGTTCCTGCAACGCGATGTTGAGGGTGTCACGGATCGCGGCCCGCTCTTCGCGCAGCCGTTCGGTGCGCCGGTCATAGAGGTTCTGCTGGGTCTGGGCCAGGGTCTGGAACTGTTTCACCTCATCGCTGAACTCGGGCACGCGACCGGCGAGCTCGGCCTTCAATCGCTCGACAGTGGCACGCAGGTTGATGATCTTGGCGCGGGTTTCGGCGGCGCTGGCGGCAAAGCGGGCCCGGTCCAGCTCCGCCAGCAGTTCTCCGGCCATGACGGTGTCGCCCTCCTGCACGTAAAGATTGCGAAGCACACCGCCATCCACCGCCTGCACCATCTGGGAGCCACTGGAGGCGACGATCTCGCCGCGGGTGCGCACCTGCTCCTCGAGCTCCGCCCAGTTGGCCCAGGCGGTAAAGCTGACCAGCAGGATCACCAGCAGCCAGATCATGCGGCCGGCCCTCCCCGGGTTGAGGGGTTCCGCGCGCGCGAACAGGGTATTGCGATCGACCATCAACCGCCCCCGGTGCTGATATTCAAGCCACCACCGCCGGCAGCCGCCTGCTGCGCCTGCGCCTGCTTGCGGCCGGCGATCATCTGAACCTTCTCGCGCGGCTCGTCCACCTTGATCTGACCGCCATCCATGATGAACACGCGTTGCGAGGCGTCGAGCCAGCCCTGACGGTGGGTGGTGAAAATGATAGTGCGATCACCCGGCAGCTTGTTGATGGTATCCAGCAACTTGGCCTCGGCGTCGCTATCCAGGCTGGCGGTGGGCTCGTCGAGCAGCCATATCCTGGGATCGTGCAACACCATGCGGGTAAGCCCGACCAGCTGCCGCTGGCCGCCAGACAGACCAGCACCGCCCTCGGTGATAGGCAAGTGCAGACCTTCCGGATGATTGCGCACGGCATGCACCAGACCCGTCTGCTCCATCGCCTCGTTGATGCGCTCCTCCGACGGCATGCTCATGCCCAGCGTCAGGTTGTCGAGCAGCGTGCCCGAGAACAGGCGCACATCCTGGGGCAGATAGCCGATGACCTCGTGCAACCAGCTGGGGCGGCATTCCTCGTAATCCAGCCCGGCAATGCGGACCTGCCCTTGGATGGGGGTGGCGATGCCGGCCAGCAGCTTGAGCAGGGTGGATTTACCGCTGCCGTTCTTGCCCAGAATGGCGATGCGCTCGCCCTGCTTAATCTCCAGCGCCGGGACCACCAGCTGCGGCATGGAGGTGGTGCCGTAGCCGTAGGCGACCTTGGTCATGGACAGATCCAGCGAGGAGGCCTTGGTATTGGCCTGCCGATCAGGGCGATCGTCGCTGGGGCAGTCGAGCAGTTCGTTGAGCACCTGCAGGGCGTACCTGGCGTGGTGCCATTGCAGCAGCAGATTGGTGATATTGGAGATGTTGGCCAGCGTGCGGCTACCCAGGATGGAGCAGGCGATGAGCCCGCCCATGGTGAGGTTTCCGGCATCGATGACGAATACACCCACCACCAGGATGGAAATGAAACCGAGCTGCTGGAAGAACTGGGTGAAGAACCGGGCGGTGGAGGTCACCATATTCAGCTTTTCGTTGCGGTCGGCGGTTTCCCGCGTCGACCGCAGCCAGAGATCGTCGAAGCGGGCCTCGCCGCCCTGGGCCTTGACCACGTCGGCGCCGGCCACGGCTTCGAAAAGCAACCCCTGACGGGCCACCACTGCGTCGTTATGCTCGCGCTGCAGACGCGCCACCGGCCGGTACACGGCCAGCCCGATCAGTAGCGACAGCAGCACGAATGTGGCCGGGACGATGGCCACGGGACCGCCGATCAGGTAGATAATGGTGATGAAGATGAATACGAACGGCAGGTCGGCGATGGCGTAGAGGGTGGATGAGGTAAAGAACGCCTTGATCGCCTCGTAATCGCGCACCTGGGCCACCAGCGAGCCCACCCGCGAGGGGCGACGATCGAGCTTGAGCCCCATCAGCCGGTCGAAGAAATGCAGCGACAGTGCCTCGTCCAGCCGGTGGGTGGAGGCCTCCATCAGGCGCAGACGGGCAAACTTGAACAGCATCTCAATGATGTAGGCGATACCCACACCGGCCGCCAGGAACCCCAGCGTGGCATAGGAGAAGTTCGGCACCACGCGGTCGTAGACCTGCAGCGCGAACATCGCCGAGAGCACCGCGATCATGTTAATGAAGATGGTGGCTACCGCCACCCGGCGGAATACCGGGGCGTGGGCCCACATGGCGGTAGCAATCGCCTGCGTGGCGGGGCCGCGCTTCTTCGGCGGCGCAAACGACTCATCACCGCGCGCCAGAGGCGGCACGGGGACCAGCGCCCGCTTGACGTTTTCCATGTCCGCGGCAGGCGACCCCGTCACCCATTCGATTGACGGCGCTTCCTCGTCATCGTCTGGCAGTCGCGTGAGAATGCCCACGCAACCCTCGCTGACGACCCACGCCGGCAGCTGGGAGTTGGTCAGCAGATGGATCGGGCTGGGCGCGGCCGTATGGCCCTGGAAGAGCCATTGCCACGCGGCGGACAGGCGCTCGTTCTCGCGCTCGACGGTGACGTCCTGCCAGGCCTGCTCCACCTCGTGGCGCGAGGCGTGCAAACCGCGGCGATCCGCCATGTCGATGATGGCCTCGACGCCAAGGGTGGCGTTGAGTTCGTTACCGACGGATTTGGCCATCAGCGCCCCCTGAGCCGATCGATATAGATGGGCGGCGCATCCTCGTTAAGGCGCTTCCAGCGCATGCCTTCGAGCGCGAGCCGAAGGTTGGCGGACCAGTAGGTGCGCTTGACCGTGGTGGCCTGCAGCAGGGCGTTGTTGGCCTCGCGCTGGGCATTCAGCACTTCGATCCATGTCTTGCGGCCGACCTTGAACTGGCGCAGAAAACTGTCCACCAGCCGAATCGCCGACTCTGCCGACTCGCGCTGGGCGCGAAACTGTTCCCGCGCACTGGCGCGCTCGATCGCAGCGGTGCGGATACGGTTGGCGATGTCCTGCTGGGCAAAGGCCAGCCCCTGGCGGGCGGACTCCACTCGCTGCTCTTCGGCCTGCATGCCGCGGATGCCACGCAGGGTGTTGTCGGTCTGGTACTGAAACACGAGCTGGGTCGAGGAATCAGGCGTGAAGTCGCCGGCCGACTGCTCCACCTGGCGAGAATGCTGCAGGGTGATCTGCGGCCAGAGACCGGCCTTACTGGAATCCACCCGGGCCTCGGCAGCGTCGATTTCGGCCAGGGCCTGCTGGCGGGCGGGATGGGCATCGACCACGCCGTTAACCAGGATGGCGTCAATTTCCGCCGGGGTAAGTGCCAGCGACTCGCGCGGCCAGACCGCGCCGCCGGCCGGCCGGTTTAGCAACGACTCCAATTGCGAGCGGTTCGTCCGGAGCGCCGCGCGGCTTGAATACAGGCCCGCCTGGGCCTCGCGCAGACGAGTAGTGGCCGTTTCCACATCGACGGCCGGCGCCACGCCCTTGTCGACGCGATTCTTGATCACGGCAAGCAGGTACTTCAGTGATTCCAGATACCGCTCCCAAAGCTGGACCTGCTCACGGGCCAGCGCGACGTTCAGATAGGCCTCCGACGACTGCAGACCCAGATCCAGCCGGGATTGATTCAGGCCGGCCAGCGCCACATCACGCTGGGCACGAGCCTGATCGATCTCTGCATCCACCCGGCCGCCGGACCAGATCGGCTGCACCACACTGACGGTAGTGGCGGAGGCATTGGAGTCGGCTTGGGTCGAACTCACCTGCAGGAACGGATAGAAACCCGTACGGGCGCCGGAGATGTCGTAGCCCGCGGCCTCCACTTCGGACAAGGCTTGCTGCACCTGCGGGTTGCGCAGCCAGACTTCCTGCAGCACCTCGCCGACCGGTTCGGCGTCGGCCGGCGGCTCGCCGGGCATGTCCGTCAGGGAAAGCTCGTAGTTAAGGGTTTCCACCGCCCCGCGAGCGGCTTCGTCCTCATCGACCGCGGACGGGTCGGCGTCCGTGGTTGGTGGCGCCGCCTGGGCATGTACAGGCTGACCAGGCGCCCCCGCAATCAGCACACACACCAGAAGCGCCAGCAGACGCGACGCGTTGTCGATCCGCCAGCCGCCCGGCTGGAACAGTTTCAGAGGGTGTTTCAACGTTGTTGCAACTGGATGCTCTTGGATGCCCGCCACTTACCGCATGCAAGCGGCCACCGTGCCGGCCTTATCGACCGCGCAGTGTACTGCCCGCGCGTAGCCGCTCAGGATATCAGCATGCCCTGTCGGTTGAAACAGGCGCAAAACTGCTGTGCGCAAGGCATGAAGCCCCGCCCCGCCGATGTCGTCAGGCGCTAGCGGCCGGACTGCGCGCGCCGCTGGCGGAAAAAGGTCTGCAGCAATTCACCGCACTCCCCCGCACTCACGCCACCTATCCAGTCGGTGCGGTGGTTCAGCCAGACGGCATCCAGCGCGGCAGCGACCGAGTGAATCGCGCCGGCCCGCGGATCGTCGGCGCCGAACACGAGCCGCCCGATGCGGGCGTGCACGATTGCGCCGGCACACATCTGGCAGGGCTCCAAAGTGACGTAGAGCGTGCAGCCCGGCAGGCGGTAGTTATTGAGTGCCCGACCGGCGGCGCGGAGGGCGGCGATCTCGGCGTGGGCGGTGGGGTCACAGGTGCCGACGGGGCCATTTCGGCCGGTGGCGATCAGTTCGTCATCGCGCACGATGACGGCGCCGACCGGGACTTCATCCTCCGCCTGGGCCGCACGGGCCTGTTCCAGGGCCAGGATCATCCAGTGGTTGTCATTGGTCATGGTTGGTCGGCGCCCTGCCTGAACGAATAGTGAACCGAGGCCTTTACAGCCTCACTCGCTGGCGAGTGCTCCCATGACGCTCAACACGTAGCTGCAGACATAACCGGGGCATCCAGCACCACACTCAAGCCTGCCCCTTATTCGGTGCGGCCCGCCGATCGGCAAGTAACTCGTCCACCAGGTGCGCATATGCTCTCACTCCGGAACACGGATACTTGTTCACTCAACATCTTATGGTTGCGTGCCGTAACGCCGCAACGATTGCCATACGTACAGGTGCACTAGCTGACGTGCCGGCCCGCGATGTTTTCATCCGTTGCCGCTCACGCCCAGGCTTCAGTATTTCCATGCATGGCGAACTGGGCGGTCCCCTGGTGGCGCTGGAATGATATGCCGGTACCCGAATCGTGTCGGCACGAATCTTCATCCAGCAGGTGCTGAAGGATTAGCGACGCGGCGATGCTGTTCGGCGGGCAACGTGTGGCGGCGTGCTCAGGCCATGAGATCGCCGCGGCAGCCCCGCTGGCGCGGAGCTTTTTCGCGATGACAGCGGGTTGGTTAAGCACTGGAATGAGATCGGCCGAGTGAATTCGGCCCTACACCGATCAATGGCACACGGCCACAGGGCGCAATTCATTGCGCCTTGCCTGAAAACCGGCCGCACGCCTGGTTGACCCGTGTCGACCAGCCCGCTCCCCAGCCCCTCTCCCGTGGGAAAGGGGCTGGGAAGTAGCAGTCTCCGGGTCAGTGCGTCAGCAGCGGTGCAATCACCAGGCTGACGATGGCCATGACGTTGATCAGGATGTTCATGGACGGGCCGGCGGTGTCCTTGAACGGGTCGCCTACCGTGTCGCCCACGACCGCGGCCTTGTGGGTCTCCGACCCCTTGCCGCCGTGATGGCCTTCCTCCACGTACTTCTTGGCGTTGTCCCAGGCGCCGCCGGCGTTGGCCATCATCAGGGCCAGCAGCACGCAGCTGACCAGCGCGCCGCCGAGCATGCCGCCCAGGGCGGCCGCCCCGAGGCCGAAGCCGACCACCACCGGCGAGCCGACGGCCAGCACGCCCGGCAGCACCATGCGGCGCAGGGCGGCCTTGGTGGCGATGTCCACACAGCGGGCATTGTCGGGCTTGCCGGTGCCTTCCATCAGGCCGGGGATTTCCTTGAACTGGCGCCGGATCTCGTTGATCATTTCATAGGCGGCGTCGCCCACGGCCCGCATGCAGATGCTGCTGACCAGGAACGGGAAGATGCCGCCCAGGAACATGCCCATGAGCACCAGCGGGTCGTTCATGGTGAGGTCGAAACCTTCCACGTGCCGGGCCACCGACTGGATGTAGGCGGCGATGATGGCCAGGGCGGCCAGCCCGGCGGCGCCGATGGCAAACCCCTTGCCGATGGCGGCGGTGGTGTTGCCCACGGCATCCAGGCCGTCGGTGATCTCGCGCACGTCGTCGCCCAGTTCGGCCATCTCGGCAATGCCGCCAGCGTTGTCGGCCACCGGGCCGTAGGCGTCGATGGCCATGGTCATGCCCACGGTGGACAGCATGCCCACTGCCGCAATACCCACGCCGTACACACCGGCACCCTCGGGCATCAGCACGCTGGCGAAGAAGATCACGGCCACGATCGACAGCACCGGCAACACCACCGATTCCATGCCCACGGACAAGCCGCGGATCATCACCGTGGCCGGACCGGTACTACCGCCCTCGGCAATGTCGCGCACCGGCTTGCCACCGGTGTAGTACTCGGTGACCAGGCCGATGATGATGCCGGCCGAGGCGCCGATCGCCACGCACACCCAGACGGCCCAGTTGATGCCCAGGGCGGTAATCACCGCGAGTGCCGCCAGCATGAAGATCAGCGTGGCGCCGATGGTGCCGGACCGCAGCGCCCGCGCCGGGGCATTGGCCGAAAAGAAGTGCACGATGCCGATACCGATGATCGAGCAGATCAGCCCGGCCGAGGCCAGGGCCAGCGGCAGGAACATGAGCTGTTCACGCGGGCCCATCACGGCGATGGCCCCGGCGGTCAGCGTGGTGGCGATGGCGATGGTAGCGATCATCGAGCCGCAGTATGACTCGAAGATGTCCGAGCCCATGCCGGCCACGTCGCCGACGTTGTCGCCCACGTTGTCGGCAATCACGCCGGGGTTGCGGGGGTCATCCTCGGGAATGCCGGCCTCGACCTTGCCGACCAGGTCCGCGCCGACGTCGGCGCTCTTGGTGAAGATGCCGCCGCCCACACGCGAGAACAGCGCCACGCTGGAGGCGCCCATGCCGAAACCGTGGATGGCCTCGGCGTGGGCCGGATCGGAGCCGAACAGCAGATACAGGAAGCCCAGCCCCAACAGACCCATGGCGGCAATGGTCAGCCCCATGATCGAGCCGCCGAAGAAGGCCACCGAAAGCGCCGGCGCGGCACCGCTGGTACGGGCCGCTTCGGTGGTACGCACGTTGGCGCGGGTGGCGGTATACATGCCGATATAGCCGGCCGTGCCCGAGGCCAGCGCACCCACCACGAACGCCAGCGGCGTGTGCCAGCTCTGGAAGCCGATGATCAGCAGCACCGTGACCACCGTGGCGAAGATGGCGAGGATCGAGTATTCCCGGCGCATGAACACCATCGCGCCGGTGTGAATCTCCTCGGCAATCTCGGCCATCTTCCCTTCGCCTCCCGGGTATCGCAGCACCAGGCGATACATCCAGAAGGCCATTGCCAGACCGGCAATCCCCAAAAGCGGAACCAGAACCGTCGCAGTCATGCTCGACTCCTTTATAAGGTCATTATTTATCGCGATGCCCGTGTGGGCGGTCGCACTCCTCCTTCAACCAACAAGGCCCCCGACCGGCCATATGACCGGCCCGCAGACTGGGAAATAACGGTAACTGGGATCGAGTGTAGGCCGGGCGCGCGGCCGGGGCAAACGCCAATTCGTCGCACGTTTTGCGGTATCATCGCGCGCCTTTGAACCCCAACACGGAGCAAGCATGAGCCTGGAGAAAGTCTCGCGCGGGCAGAACCTGCCGGACGACATCAACGTGATCATCGAAATTCCGATGAACAGCGAGCCGGTCAAGTACGAAGTGGACAAGGAGACCCGGGCGCTGTTCGTGGATCGCGTGCTGACCACGCCCATGCACTATCCCTGCAACTACGGCTATGTGCCGGACACCCTCTGCGGCGACGGCGATCCGCTGGACGTGCTGGTGGTGATGCCGGTGCCGCTGCAGCCCGGCTGCGTGATCCGTTCACGTCCCGTGGGGGTGCTCAAGATGACCGACGAGTCCGGCGAGGACGCCAAGCTGGTGGCCGTGCCGCACCACAAGATCTTCCCCGCCTACAACCACATCAAGACGGTCGAGGACCTAAACGCCCTCACCCTGGACCGCATCGCCCACTTCTTCGAGCACTACAAGGATCTCGAGGACGGCAAGTGGGTGCGCATCGACGGCTGGGTAGGCCACGAGGCCGCACGCCAGGAAATCGAGCGGTCGGTGGAGATGTACAAGGCCGCCTGATCGCGAATTGAACGTAGGGCGCCATTCATGGCGCCGGGCGAGCGGGGCACACCGGCGGAATAGATTCCGCCCTACCCCGAACGGAACGTAGGGCGCCATTCATGGCGCCGGCCGGGCCGGGCACACCGCCGGCGGAATATATTCCGCCCTACCCGGAACGGAGCGTAGGGCGCCATTCATGGCGCCGGGCGAGTCAGGCACAACGGCGGAATGAATTCCGCCCTGCGGCATGGGCGCTTTCCGGGCTGCAGGGGCGGACTCATTCCGACAAGGCAGGCTACGCCGCGGTTACTTCGACAAACTCGCTGCTCGAATGCGGCGCGGGCGGAGCCTCGCCGTCCTCCCGCAAGCCTTCGAGATGAAATTCGATGGCCTCGTGAATCAGTAACAACACCTCGTCGCGGCTGTCGCCCGCGGCGACGCAACCCGGCAGGTCCGGGACGTATGCGCCCCAACTGGCGGGGCCCTTCTCGACTACGACCATGTATTTCATGGATGTGTCGCGCCCTCTCCAACCGACTGGCCGGCAGCAAGATGCTCGTAGAGAAACTCCGGCGCGAAATCGGCGCCATTGGGCCAACTGATCGTTTCCAGGTCGGGGTTGACCGTGACCTGCCGGAAGGTGGCAGGGTCCTTGAGCGGTTCGAATACAGGCCCCCACAACTCCGCTGACAAATCGATCAAGCCCGCCCTGCCGTCGCTGAATTCCAGCCAGAGCGTGTAATTTTCGACATACTTTGCTGAGGTGACTTTCGGGATCATGTCGTCACTCCAAGGGGGCTATCCTGTTCAACGGATACCTCGCTCGGGCCAATTCCCAATTCTGCACCAGTTCGCTCGCGTGCAATGCCCGCCATTCTTCGACCAGCCGTAGTGCACGATTGCTCAACCTGCCATCGAGCACTTGCCCCGTATCGATGAGAATCGTGGCTTCGTCATCGCCGTATTTGGCGTGGAAGTGCGGGGGCGGATGATTGTTCTAATAAAGTGAACAAGGCGGAATAAATTCCGCCCTATAACACGGGCTCCCTCGGCCGTAGGGTCGGATTCATCCGACCGGCCGGATCGCGCGGCATGAACGCCCCCCCTACTCCCCCAGCCGCGGCATCAGCTCCGCCAGGTTGCAGGGTCGGGTGCGGCTATCGAGCTGCTTTTCGATCAGCTTGTCCCAGGCGTCACGGCAGGCGCCGGACGAGCCCGGCAGACAGAACACGTAGGTGCCGTTGGCCACGCCGGCCATCGCCCGTGACTGCAGGGTCGAGGTGCCGATGTCGTCGTACGACAGCACCCGGAACATCTCCCCGAAACCGGGAATGAGCTTGTCCAGCAGCGGCGTGATCGCTTCCGGGGTGCCGTCGCGGCCGGTCAGGCCGGTGCCGCCGGTGGTGATCACGACCTGCGGCCGCTCATCCGCGATCCAGCGGGCAACCCGGGCCCGGATTTCGTGGATGTCATCCGGGCAGATGGCCTTCTCGGCCAGCTCGTGGCCGGCTGCCTGCAGACGTTCCACCAGCAGGTGGCCGGACTTGTCGGTGCTGTCGTCACGGGTGTCGGAAACCGTGAGCACGGCAATGGACAGCTGCTGGAAGCGGATTTCGGTCACGGCGGTTGTCGCTGGTGATTGATCACGGATGAGCATATACTCCGTCGGGCAGGTTGTGGCGTCCGCCGGTTCGGCGCCGGAAGCTTCCCGCGGCGCCGCCAGGCGCCCCCGGCCGATGCTTCAGCCATCCCGCCGCGTGAACCCACGCGCACTATTCCCTATCGCGGTCTGAGCCGGACGCCGCGCGCAAGCGCGTTTGCAGGCCCATCCGGAGTTCCAACTCAATGTCGTTTTCCGAACTGGGTCTGAATCAGACCCTGCAGACCGCCATTGCCAACAGCGGCTACACCACCCCCACCCCGATCCAGGCCCGCGGCATTCCCGCCGTGCTGGCCGGCCGCGACGTGCTGGCCGCCGCCCAGACCGGCACCGGCAAGACCGCCGCCTTCACCCTGCCGATCCTGCAGAAGCTGGGCGACGTCGGCGACAAGCGCGGCCGCAAGCCGCGCGTGCTGGTACTCACCCCGACCCGCGAACTGGCTGCCCAAGTGGCCGACAGCGTGCGCACCTACGGCCGTGATCTGCCGGTGCGCACCGCCGTGATCTTCGGCGGCGTGGGCTTCGGCCCGCAGGTGGACGCCTTCCGGCGCGGGGTGGACATCATCGTCGCCACGCCCGGCCGGCTGCTCGACCACGTGCGTCAGGGCAACGTCGATCTGTCCGCCCTGGAAATGCTGGTGCTCGACGAAGCCGACCGCATGCTGGACATGGGCTTCATCCACGACATCCGCCGGGTGATCGAGCGCCTGCCGCCCAAGCGCCAGAACCTGCTGTTCTCGGCCACCTTCTCGGGCGACATTCGCAAGCTGGCGCGTACCCTGCTGAACAACCCGGAAGAGATCGACGTCGCCCCGCGCAACGCCCCCGCCGAGCTGGTGGACCAGAAGGTGGTGTTCGTGCCCAAGTCGCGCAAGCGGGCGCTGCTGTCCTGGCTGATCGGTTCCAACAACTGGCGCCAGGTACTGGTGTTTACCCGCACCAAGCACGGTGCCAACCGCCTGTGCAAGCAGCTGGAGAACGACGGCCTGAGCGCGGCCGCCCTGCACGGCAACAAGAGCCAGGGCGCGCGCACCAGGGCGCTGGACGGCTTCAAGTCCGGCTCGGTGCGGGTACTGGTGGCCACCGATATCGCCGCGCGCGGCATCGACTTCTACGCCCTGCCCCACGTGATCAACTTCGAACTGCCCAACGTGCCGGAGGACTACATCCACCGCATCGGCCGCACCGGCCGCGCCGGCAGCGAGGGCGAGGCCCTGGCGCTGGTGGACGGCGAGGAAAAGACCTATCTGCGCGACATCCAGCGCCTGCTCAAGCGCGAGATTCCGGTGATGACCATCGAGGGTTTCGACCTGCAGGCCCAGGTGCCCCAGCGCGAGGATGAAGTCGACCCCCGTCAGTCACAGGGCAACCGCCGGCCGGGCAACAACCCCGGCCGCCCCGGCGCCCCGCCCCGCCGCAAGCGCGGCGGCAATCGCGGGCGTGATGCGCGGCGTCAGGGCTCGAACTAGCCTCCGGCTCATCGACGCCATCCCCTCTCCCGCAAGCGCGAGAGGGCCAGGGTGAGGGAACAGAAAAAGGCGCCGCATCGCGGCGCCCTTTTCTTTGGGCATCATATCGATAACAACCCGACACGCCGGAAAATGAAGGCCGCGGACTGAAGTCCGCCCTACAACAATGGAAGCTGGCGTAGGGCCGGCTTCAGCCGGCCTGTCTTTCTGCGAAAGTTGGCGAGCGCGTCTCGCCTTTTCTCACCCCTGACTCGCAGAAGCCGCTGCCGCCGACAATATCACTCCCGGGACTGATTCCCCGGCAGGTCGTCGATGTCGGCATCCGGCTCCACCAGCCCCATGCGGCGGGCGCGCTGCAGCCAGCGGCGCCGGGCGGCGACCCGCATGTCCTCGATGCGGTCGCCTTCGTCCATGATCTCCAGGCCGAGCAGGGTTTCCACCACATCCTCCATGGTGACCACGCCCTGGATGCCGCCGTACTCATCCACCACCACGGCCAGATGTTCGCGGCGCTCCAGCAGCCGCCGGAACAGCCCGTGCAGGGACAGCGTTTCGGGCACGGTGAGCACGTCGCGCCGCAGGTCCCGCAGGCGAGTATCGTGCTCGTCCCGGGCCACCGCCATCAGGATGTCGTTGAGCAGGACGAAGCCGGTGATGTCTTCCGGCTCGTCGGCGTAGACCGGCAGGCGGGAGAACCGACGCTGGGTCAGCCGCTCGAACGCTTCGGCCGCGGTCAGGGATTCCGGCAGCGCCATGGTCACGACCCGCGGGGTGAGTACGTCGCGGGTCTGTAGCGAGCCGAACCTGAACAGGTTGCGAAAGATGCGGGATTCCTCGTCGCGGAAAATGCCCTCTTCCGCCCCCAGTTCGGTCATGGCGCGGAATTCCTCGCGGCTGACCGTGGCTTCCTCGTCATCGCGGGCCAGCATGCGGGTGATCACCATCGACAGCAGCACCAACGGGTACAGCAACCAGATCATCCATTGCAGCAGCCACCCGGCCGGCGGGGCCAGCCGGCGCCAGTAGTTGGCCCCTAGCGTCTTGGGGATGATCTCGGAAAACACCAGGATCAGCAGCGTCAGCACCGCCGAGGTAATCGATACGTAGGCGTTACCGAACACCGCCTGGGCCTGGGCCCCGACCCCGGCGGCGCCCACGGTGTGGGCGATGGTATTCAGGCTGAGCAGCGCCGCCAGCGGCCGGTCGACGTCGTCCTTGAGTTTTTTCAGCCGCGCGCCGCCGGCGGTGCCCCGCTGTTCCAGCATGGAGATATAGGAGGGGCTTACCGACAGCAGCACGGCTTCCAGCACCGAACAGAGGAACGACACCCCGATGGCCAGGGCGAGGTAGATCAAAAGCAGCGTCATGAGCGGGGAACGGCTCCGTCGGGAAGGATGCGCGGGCCGACCAGCCTAGCCGGAACCACGGGCGCTTGTCGCGTAAAATCCCGCGCAATGATCAATCTCAATAACGTCACCCTGCGTCGCGGACGCGACATCCTGCTCGAGGACCTCAGCCTGACGGTGCACGCCCGCCAGCGCGTCGGTGTGGTCGGGCGCAACGGCACCGGCAAGTCCAGCCTGTTCGCGCTGCTGCTGGGCCAGCTCGGGGCCGACCGCGGCGAGGTGCAGATTCCCGCCGGCCTGACCGTGGCCACGGTCAGTCAGGAAAACCCGGCCGGTACCCGCGCCGCCATCGAATACGTGATCGATGGCGATACCGAGCTGCGCGAACTCGAGGCAAACCTCGCCCGCGCCGAGGCCGATCAGAACGTCACCCGGCAGGCCGACATCCACGAGCGGCTGAACACCATTGGCGGCTATGCCGGGCGAGCCCGGGCCGCGCGGCTGCTGCACGGGCTGGGCTTCGCGCCGGATACGTTTGATCGACCGATCAACAGCTTCTCCGGCGGCTGGCGCATGCGGCTGAACCTGGCCCAGGCGCTGATGTGCCGATCGGACCTGATGCTGCTGGACGAGCCCACCAACCATCTCGATCTGGACGCGGTGCTGTGGCTGCAGGAGTTCCTGTCCCGCTATCCCGGCACCCTGCTGGTGATCTCGCACGACCGCGATTTTCTCGATGCGGTGGCCGGGCACATCCTGCACCTGGAAGGCAAGCGGGGCGTGCTCTACACCGGCAACTACTCCGCCTTCGAGGTCCGCCGGGCGGAAAAGCTGGAACAGCAGCAGGCCCAGTACGAAAACCAGGCCAAGCGCCGGGCCCACCTGCAGGCGTTCGTCGACCGCTTTCGTTACAAGGCGACCAAGGCCAAGCAGGCCCAGAGCCGGCTCAAGCAGCTCGAGCGCATGGAGACCGTGGCTCCGGCCCACTGGGACAGCCCGTTCACGTTCGCGTTTGCCGAGCCCAAGCGCCTGCCCACCTGGCTGCTGCGGCTGGACGGCGCCGCCGCCGGTTACGACAACACGCCGGTGGTGGCCGGCATCAAGCTGACCATCGCCCCCGGCGACCGGCTGGCCCTGCTGGGGCGCAACGGGGCCGGCAAGTCCACGGTGATGCGACTGCTGGCGGGCGAGCAGCCGTCGCTGGCCGAGCCGGTGGGACGCGACCGCTATCTCAACATCGGCTATTTCGCCCAGCACCAGCTGGAGCAGCTCGATCACCAAGCCAGCGCGCTAACCCATCTGCAGCGGATGGACCCGGCGGCCACCGAACAGAAACTGCGCAACTTCCTGGGCGGCTTCGACTTCCACGGCGACAAGGCACTGGCCCCGGTGGCGCCGTTTTCGGGCGGCGAAAAGGCGCGGCTGGCGCTGGCCATGGTTGTGTACACCGAGCCCAATCTGTTGCTGCTGGACGAGCCCACCAACCACCTGGACCTGGACATGCGCCAGGCCCTGGAACGTGCGCTGCAGCATTTTGCCGGCGCGGTGGTGCTGGTGGCCCATGATCGGCATCTGATCGACGCCACCTGCGATCAGCTATGGCGGGTGGCCGACGGCCGCTGCGAGCCCTTCGACGGCGATCTGGACGACTACGCCCGCTGGCTGCGGGCCCAGCAGGCCAACGCCGAGGGCGGCAACACCCCGGCGCCAGCCGAACCTCCGCCCGCCCGGCCCGGCGGCCGCGAAGCCCGCCAAGCCGCGGCCGACCAGCGCAACCGGGAAAAGCCGCTGCGCAATGAACTCAAGAAGCTTGAACGCGAACTCGACCGCGTGACCGTGAAGCTCGACGAACTGGAAGCGCAGCTGGCCGACCCCGACCTGTACGCCCCGGAAAACCGCGAGCGGGCGGCCCGCCTGACCACCGAGCAGGGCCGGCTGCGCAAGAGCCGTGACGACATCGAACAGCGCTGGCTGGACTGCGCCAGCGAACTGGAAGAGGCCTGAGCGTGGCCGCCACCACCTACTACTGGCACGACTACGAAACCTTCGGGGCCAACCCGCGCTTCGACTGGCCGTCGCAGTTCGCCGGCATCCGCACCGACGCGGACTTCAACGTCATCGGCGATCCGCTGGTGCGCTACTGCCAGCCGCCCACCGACCGCCTGCCCGAGCCCGCGGCCTGCCTGATCACCGGCATCACCCCGCAGACAGCCGAACGCGAGGGCCTGCCCGAGCCCGAGTTCATCGCCGCCATCCACGCCGAACTGGCGCGGCCCGGCACCTGCGGGGTCGGCTACAACAGCCTGCGCTTCGACGACGAAATCACCCGTCACGCGCTGTGGCGCAACTTCTTCGACCCCTACCGGCGGGAATGGGCCGACGGCTGCTCGCGCTGGGACATCATCGACATGGTGCGCCTGACCTACGCCCTGCGCCCGGACGGCATCGAATGGCCGACCCGCGACGATGGTGCCCCCAGCTTCAAGCTGGAACACCTGGCCACCGCCAACAACCTGGAACAGGCCCGGGCCCATGACGCCCTGTCCGACGTGCACGCCACCATCGGCCTGGCCCGGCTGATCCGAGAACGCCAGCCACGCCTGTACGAGTTCGTCCAGGCCAATCGCGACAAGGCCTCGGCCCGGTCGCTGCTGGACGTGGACAACCACCGGCCGGTGTTGCACGTCTCCGAGAAATTCCCGGCCGAACTGGGCTGCCTGAGCCTGGTCATGCCGATCGTGGCCCATCCGGTCAATCGCAATGCGGTGATCGCGTTCGACCTTCGCCACGACCCGTCCGAACTCCTGGCCCTGCCACCGGAGGACATCCACGAACGACTATTCACCCCCGCCGCCGATCTGCCCGAGGGCGTGGCCCGCATCCCGCTCAAGGGCATCCACATCAACAAGTGCCCGGTGCTGGCCCCGGCCAACATGCTCAGCCCCGCCGAGGCGGAGCGGCTGCAGCTGGACGGCGACACCCTGCGCCGCCACCGCGATGCGCTGATGGCGGATATCGACACTGTCAGCGCCAAGGTGCAAACGGTGTTCGCCCAAGGCGAGTTCGACGACCAGCGCGATCCCGAACAGGACCTGTACGGCGGCTTCGTGCCGGATGCCGACCGTGCCGCCTGCGAACGGGTACGCCAGGCCGCCGGCGCCGAACTGGCCACCGACCCGCCCGCCTTCGAGGACCCGCGACTGCGCGAGCTGTTGTTCCGCTACCGCGCCCGCTACTTCCCCGACACCCTGGATGCCGGCGATCGCGAAGAGTGGCAGAGCTGGCGGGAACGGCGCCTGACCCACGCCCCGGACGGCGGCCTCACCCTGGAGGACTATGACGAACTACTGGCGCAACTGCCCGATCGCATCGACGGCGATGCCGCCAAACTGCAGATGCTGCTGGACCTCAAGGCCTGGGGTGATCAACTGCGTCGCTTTTGAGCCCGGCATTTGCGACACTGCTCGACGGTCGCCCGCATACCAGACACGGATAATCGGCGACCCAACACGTAACGCAAAGGGAGGAGACCCCACATGCCCCGCAGTATTGCAGTACTTTTCGCCGCCGCCGGCACCCTGATGCTCGGCGCCTGCAGCGCCGGCGACAGCAGCCTCAGCGCCAGCCAGTCCGCCACCATCAACGCGCCCGCCGCGGACGTCTGGGAAACCATCGGCGATTTCGGCGACCTCGACGGCTGGCATCCGGCCGTGGAGAGCACGGAAATCACCACCGGCACCAACAACGAACCCGGCGCCCAGCGCCTGCTGACCCTGGGCGGCGACGGCGGCACCGTCACCGAGGAACTGCAGGCCTATGATGCCGACGGCATGAGCTACACCTACACTATTGTCGAGGGCGTGCTGCCGGTAGCCGACTACCAGGCCACGATCACCGTGATGCCAGCCGGCGACAACAGCAGCAATGTCAGCTGGAGCGGCACGTTCAACGCCGCGGGGGCGGACGACGCCACCGCCACCGAGACCATCAACGGGGTCTACAAGGCGGGGCTGGATAATCTCAAGGGGATGTTTGCCGAATAGGCGGTATTCCGGTTGTGATCACTAAGCCCGCTTCGGCGGGCTTTTTTATTGATGATGAGAGCATCAACGTTTCGAGTTTCGCCGAGACGAAGATTGGAAGATTCCGCCCCGCTGACGCGGACCGGGTAACTTTCTTGTGCGACAAGAAAGTCACCAAAGAAACGCTCCCGGCGGGCGAGTCCTGCCTCGAACGGGGTTCGAGGCAGGATGCCCTGTGCGCTTCGGTCGGCGAGGGGGTGTTTCGACGGGTCATCCATGACCCGGCGAAAACCGCGCGCCCGTCCTGGGCGCGCCCCTACGGGCCGGGA
>JAVKCJ010000040.1:0-44117 GCA_040222795.1 Salinisphaeraceae bacterium | reverse complement strand
AATCCTTTGGGCTGGCTGACCGTGATCGTTTCGATGTCGTAGGGGACGCTTTGGACCCACCCCCTGTTACACGCATGCCGGTAAAACGCACAGAGTAATCGCAGTCGGGCGTTCACCGTCCGGGCAGCCAGACTTCCTCCTTCTGCACTCAGGTTCCAGTCTCGAAACTCGGCCAGAATCGTGGCTTCCCGATCATTGCCGACATCGCGCCAGTCAATCGTATTGGCTTCGCACCATCCGAAGAATTGATACAGCGCCTTCCCGTAGGTCACCCACGACTTCTTGGACTCAACTCGTCCACTCTTGATCAGATGGCTGATACAGAAGTCCAGAGCCTCACTGACGGGCTCGCCCTTCTCGGTGACGAGAAGCGGGAAGCCGGTGTAACTTTGGCCCTCGAGCTTGAAATTCTCGGTACTGAAGAAGAGGTTCATATAGCGAGGCTAGCACCGAGTATCACAACTACAATGGGCAATCATCAGTTCCCGGCTGCCTGGTACACATCAATGTCCTCAGGCCTCAGGGAAAACACTTCGCGGTGCTTGTACTCGTGGACCAGTGACTGGACCATGGGGTTGTAACCCTTCCCCGGGTCGCTGCCCCGAGGATCCAGCAGCCAGAGCTGCCGACCCTTCAGGCCCGGCCGCCGGATTAGCCGCCCCACGGCCTGAGTCAGCGCCAGCATCATCTCCGCAGAGCTCACGTAGAAGCTGCTACTGCTATTGTCCCCTGGCGTCGCGCGGGGAAACGGCAACCGCGGGATCACCAGGTCGGTCAACACGAGATCATCCTCGCTGGATAGACCATGCCCCGCACCGCCCAGGTCTTCGCCGGCCCAGGCCGGTCCTGTTGCGATCCACACCGGCCGTTCATTACGGGTCCCAGCCTCGATGAATCGATCACGGCAACGTGCATAGGCCTGGCTTCCACCCTGCTCTGGCACGACGACCAGCCGATCACCAAGCCGCCCGATCAGCGATTGATACAGTGCGTGGCATGTCTCGTGGGACGTGCATAACACCAAGGTACCGCCCGTGGCCTCCTGCGCAATCTTGTAGACGGCCACAGACAGCACCGTATGCCATCGCTTCTTGCCCGACCCGCCATGGTTCATCGAGGGCGGCGCAAGCCGCGATTTTTTGCTGATTCCGAGCTTGACCGGAAGCTGGTGAACCCTGACTCCCTCCCGCAGCCATTTCGGCAGAATCCGTCGGCTTTGCGTGGCCAGTTGATCTTCCGGCACTAACAACTTGCGCGCCATGTACGTACCCGAAAGCCCGCTGCGGGTGTCCAGGTAGAGCGTGGCCGATGCGAGTATCGCCGCGGGGGCTGCCTCCCAGAGGTAGCTCAGGTACGCCCCGATATTGGGCTGTCCAACCTGGATGCTTGGGGTGTGTCGAACACTGCTGAAGCTCAGCTGGATGCTGGCGTCGCTGCCGCTGTAGATCTTTCGTGACAACGCCAGGCTCAATACGGTCCGAGCCATGCGCAGCCGCTCGATACGAACGCGATCGCCGGCCTTGATAGGTACCCGGCCGTTTTTCCGCGGAAGCCCCTTCGATGCGTCGGTGAGCAGATCACGAAGATCGCGGACCATGCGGTGGTCGCCGGCCTGGTGGAGATTCAAGACAAGGCTGGCGTATCCCTCACGACGGCCCAGCTCGCCCATTTCCTTTTCCACGAACGCCAGCTCGGCCAGGGCTCGTTCGCATGCCTTTGCAGCCCGCGGTTTCAGGTGCTTTTGCAAGGCCACCAGATCCGTGCGAATCCCACCCAGCCGAACCTGACTGGATAGCCCGGTTTCAATGTTGTTGCGTAGCTGATGGGCTTCGTCGACAAACAGGATCGCGCCCTGAAACCCGAGCTTGCCCGGGCGCTCGCCGTCACGGTCCAGTCGAATTCGATTTCTCAGCCTTGCCCGCTCCGAATAGGGCCTGTCCAGATCCGCTTTCTCCAGCGTCACGCTCTCGATCTGGTTGTGCTGACGGATGCTATGCCACACATTCTGAGCGAGCATCGCGTGCGTGATTACGAGAACGTCAACGCGCTCATCCAGCGATTCGAACTGGTGGTCATAGGCCTGTCGCCCAGCATCGCTTTCGTCCATGCCGTGGTTGAGCGAGACCTGATCCGAATTGAATCCCGGGAATGCTTTGCAGAACTCTGATACTCGCCACCCCCGGGTTATCGTTTGCTCCGCCACCCAGGCACGTAATCCACCGGCTACATCCGATTCTCCGCTCTCGATGAGGTCTGATACTCGCTCTTCGGATACGAATTCGTTTGCCCCGATGGCGCTGGCGATACGCACGGGCCGATCGTTGGCCGCCAGCGACAGACTGGCCATGGTGTCATTCACCGAACGCAGATTCGGTACAGCGATGAGCACGCGCTGCCCCCGGTGAATCGCACAGTCAACCGCGGCCACTGCCATCGCCAGAGTCTTGCCACTGCCCGTGGCCGCCTCCATCAGACGCACCTTTCCATCCTCGACCGCCTCATCGATCAACCCAAGCATGGTTTCCTGCTCGGGGCGGTGTGACTGACCAGCCCGGGCCAGTGTCGCGATCATCCGGTCTACCCCTGCGCCGTGCCAGCTGGCCCTCGGCGAATCAGGCTTGTCCCGGTCCTCCACCTCTCCACTGGCCCGCCACCCGGTATGCGCCAGCATGCCCACCACCGTCCCCAGGCGCATCGATGGCGCCAATGACTGGGCGTGACGATAGCGCTCGATCGCCGCCACCTCGTCCGGGGTCAGGCGCAGCGCCACCGGTTTACGAGCCTGACCATTGCCAACAGGAACAGGCCGGGATTGCTTCAGCCCCCTGGTGATCCACTCGCGCAGACAATCCGCGCGCTTGCGCGCCCGGCATGAGGCCAGCGCGGCTTCCGGGATGGACACGGTGCAGGTATAGAAACCCTCTTTATCAGGCGGCATTTGCATTTCTAATGACTTCCACTAGAACAAGGTATATCAGTGCGTTGCGAAAGCCGCAATAGCCATTTTTTGTTGACACTATATTTTTTCTGTGGAACCTTTGGCCCATGCCCACCACCTGGATCGACCATGCAGAGCGCTGATTCCAGCACCCAACCGGATAACCGACCCCTCTCACAGCCGGTCAGCACGATCACGCTGAAATGGGCCAGTGCCGCGGATGAGGTCGTCAACGCGGCGGAAACCCGGCATCAGCTTCAAGTCATGGCCAACCGAGCCAAGATCCCCGAGCTCCCCGATGCCTTGTTCCACCACGGACGCGGCGAGAAGCTGAAACCCTCGATCATCTGGCGACCGGCCCGGGGCGGGGTTTGCCTGACCGCGGTGGGGGCCACGGCCCGCACCACACTCTTCCAGGCACTACCTAACCTGATGGCTTCCCTGGTCGATATCACCGGCGAGCAGATTGATATGGCGCTACCGCCCGGCACCCATGCCGGCGTCACGCTGGTGCGCCGGTCACCGGTGTATGTCGCAAGGCACGTTCTGATTGCCAAGAAACCAGGACAGATGCAGCGGTGGAAAGGCGCTAGCGAGGATGAGCGAAGAGCCATCCTCCACGAGATGATCGAGCGCAGCCTCCACTTGCAGGCCGAGGCATGGGACCTTTGGATGCCCGATCGCATCCCGGGATTGCGCCTTCTCAACTACGCCACGGGTATTGGTGGGGCCGACGTCACTCGCTCCGGTGGTTCTGACCAGAAGGCCCGGATCGTGGGCACGCGGTGTCCGTCCATTCGATTTACGTGTGGCTTGAAGCTCGCCGGCCCCTGGGCAATCGGACACGGCACGTCCAAGGGATTCGGGCGCTTGCGTGAGCAGATCCGCATGGCGCGCGCAAAATGACCGTCACCGGCCTGCCGCCACACCTGTCCCCCACGCAATTCGCCGTGGAAACATCCGGCCTGATCCCGGCGCCAACCCATGCCCACGACGGGCCGGCCTGCGCCTGTGCCCGCTGCGGCGCCGCCATTGCCACCGGCGACCCCGTCCACGAGCACCTGCTTGGCGCCAATTTCACGGACCACCTGGCCCTGGCCAGTAACGCGCCGGTCGTCTGCCATGGGTGCGCCACGCTCACCCAGACGCATGCCAAGCGTGTCCATGCGCGGGTCATCGCTGCGGTGATCACCCGGGACGGCTGGTATCGCGCCGGCAAGCACACCGAAATGGCCTACTGGCTGTTGAATCCACCGGAAGCGCCTTTTGTCATCCACTGCCAGACCGCCAAGGGCCAGCACACCTTGTGGCGGAGCCGCGTCAACCTCGTGCGCAGCCCCTTCTTCATTCAGATTGGCGCCCGCACCGAACTCGTTCGACAGGAAACCCTGAGCCATTTGGTCGACCTGTTGCTCCCCTGGCAAGTGAAGACCAAGGCGAAGATGCCCATGCGCTTCGACCCAAGCCGAACCCCTATCCACGCCAGTCACATGATGCTCACCCAGCAGGCACAGGGCACCGAGATCGGCCATGCCCTCCTGCAGGCGACCTACGGCGAGGTCTGGGCCCTGGCCCGCATTATTTTCGCCGGCACCAACAAGGGAAAGCTACCCAAATTCGAGCAGCCTGATCCTTTTCCTCGGCCGCTATTCGATACCTGACACAACACGGAATCAAACCATTATGAGCAATACCACGACCCTATCGATCAATGGCGTGTGCACCCTCACCGCCCCCCTGCATCAAGCCGCCTTTGGTGGCGCTGAGAGCAACCGGAGCGGCATCAAGGTGACCCGTCAGATGAAGATGCCGCTTTCCCTGGTGATGGCCCCTCGGTCCAACGCCGATCAGGAAAAAACAGCGGATGTTGAAACCGAAGATGATGCGCTCGATGATCTTCGCGAAAGTCTCGATGAAGACGATGAGACGCCCGCGCAGGGGGGCTACACCATCCAGGTGCCCATCGTCAGCGGTAACAGCATCCGCGGCCGGCTTTCCCGCAAGGCAGCCGATCGCATCCAGTCCGTTCTGATCGAGAAAGGACAGCAGATCTCCGACCGGGTCTATTACTCGCTTCGAAACGGCCGCGCATCGGTGGCCGGCGAAGCCGCCTTTCCCCGTCTGGACAAGATCCAGGCCGCCCATGACGACCTCAAGGCCGGCATCTTCGGCGTCGAAACCGTTGTCCCCAGCAAGCTGGTGACGCCGGATCTCATCCCGCTACTGGATTGCACGGCCCCGCTGGTCCCTGACCGTTACGCGCATCAGGCCGTGCGCGGCATCGAGCCCTGGAAAACCTTGTTCACGAGCACCATCCGTTCGGTTGATGACATCGAACAGGGTGCCGATGTGCAGGCAGCCAACGTCTGGGAAGGCGGTCGCGAGGCGCTTCAGGCGTATATGGCCGACCGTCTCGGTGACAACGATGCCTACAAGACGCGTGACAAGGCAGCGAAACCCGAAGACGATCAGCCCAACCGAAAGACCTTTGCCAACATCATCAACTTCGAGTGTGTTGCCCCGCTCACACCGTTTCTGATGCGCCTGTCTTTTGACCGCCTCCCCAGTGAAGCCCATGCCGGATTCGCCATGCTGATCCTCGCCGATTTTCTCGAGGAGCGGCACCTCGGTGGCATTGGCAGGCTCGGTTACGGGACTTTTGACGCATCCCTGGATGTCACCATCAATGGCGAAGAGCACCATGATGCGATCAAGCTCACCGATGCAGGTCTTACCCTGGCGCCGGCACTCGAAGCCCTGATCGAAAAGGGTCGACAGGCACTCGATGGCGTCAATGCCCAAGGGCTATCCAGCGTGCATGGACAGCTGACCCGGCCCAAGGCCACGGCATGAACCATCAGCCTTTTCGCATAGAACTCCGGTTGTCATCGCCGATGGTGGCACCCGAACACCCGATTCATCTCGACGGTGTGCTTGAGGAGTTGCTTGCGGCGCAGTCCGGCTACCAGGTCGAGCGTCCGCTACCACTGCCTCTGTCGACTGAGCAGAGAGATGGCGAATGGGTTTATCAGGCCAGCGCCTTTCAGCTGGTCCGGCATGCCCGCGGCATTCGCACGATCGTGCGCCGGCCAGAACCCGAGATTGACGCTGTGTCAGCCCAGCAAGGGCTAGCCAAACTCCCCAATTCCGTCACCCTGGGCACGGGCCCTAACCGCGCCTACGTGCTCAGCTTCCCCGTCCAGAAAGTCGACCGCGCGATTGCTTACGGCATTGGCGATATGACCGCTGTCCGATCGATTCTGGAAGACCTCAAGGGCCTTGGCGCCAAGCGCCGCCTTGGCTATGGCGAGATTGAGCGACGCCTTGTAGAGCCCTGTGAGCCTCATGAATGCCCTTGGTGGGATCGCGCTATGCCATGGGCGTCTTCCGACGAAGCACAGTCCATTCCCATGGTCCAGACGGTACACCCACCGTACTGGGATCGCACCAATCAACGCCAGGCTTGGCTACCCCTATCCCTGATAGGCTGAGCACCGATCTTTAACAACTGAATGGCCGCGGAAACTGCCGCTTATCCGCGAGCGCTCCAGTCGTGGGCAAACCCACGGCAGCGCTCGATTCATGTGTGACGGGGGTTTCCCAGGGTTTCGACCATCTCGACCGGCCGGTTTCGTAGCCGATCTGTTGACTGCTCGCGAGCCCCTGCAAAACCACCTGATAAACAGGCTTTTGGCGGCACCCTTCAATAACACCGAGCTTTTGGCTTTGTGTTGGTGACGTAGGTCCAGTAGCGATGCAGATAGAGCCGCTTCTCCTCTCAATAACACCGAGCTTCGCGCTTTGTGTTGGTAACGACGGCATCCGCACCCACGTCGTTAAGCGCAACGACTTAATAACACCGAGCTTCTTGCTTTGTGTTGGTAACACGGCGTCGGCCTCCCAGGCCTCGGGCACATCCACCCCAATAACACCGAGCTTCTCGCTTTGTGTTGGTAACAGCTCGACACGCTCCATGGCTTTACCGGCTGTGATCTCAATAACACCGAGCTTTCCGTTTGGTGTTGGTAACCATAGTGTGTCACTTCATGCCCACCCGGATGGGATCCCAATAACACCGAGCTTCGCGCTTTGTGTTGGTAACGTATAAACATCAATTTCGCTGGATAAGACGTGGGAGTCCAATAACACCGAGCTGCGCGCTTTGTGTTGGTAACGAGTTGGAAAAACATCGGCGCCTTGCCGTCGATTGCCAGCCAATAACACCGAGCTTCTCGCTTTGTGTTGGTAACCGTCCGGTCAGACCGGCGTCCGCGTATCACTTTTCAATAACACCGATCCCATAATCCGGTGTTGTCCACTTGCATTTTCACCCCCGGCTATAAGCTGGTGATTACAGCATTTCGCTGTCTTCACTAGGAGAATTCAAGTGACCAATCAGACCGTATGCATGACCGCCAATGTGCCTCGCTTAATCAAGGCCCAGCGCGACACCTTCACCCACTCTTACGCCTTCATCGCCGAGCTCATGCAAAACGCCCGGCGTGCCGGTGCAACAAAAGTCGACTTCAATTTCGACGAGACGACGAACGTCCTCGCCATCGAAGACGACGGTCATGGCATCCAGTCCTGGGACAAGCTCCTGTGTCTGGCCGAATCCGACTGGAACAATCCCGACATCGACGAGGAAAGCCCCTTCGGCATCGGCTTTCTGAGTGCCCTTTTTTCGGCGCAAGTTATTACCATCCGGTCCCGTGATGGGGTGATTTCAGCAGATACCGATGATCTTCTCTCTGGTGAGGCTATCGACATCGAGACCGAAGACTTCTTCGACGGGTGTCTTGTTCAGCTTTGTGACCTCCATCGCAAGCCAAGCGCCACCGATATGCATTACCAGGTGACCCGGCTTGCATCCGGCTTCCCCGTGCCCGTGAGCTTCAACGGTACACAGATCGAACGGCCTTGCGCCCTTGCCAACCTCGACGCCATTCCGACCGAGATCGGGATGATCCGCCTTCCCGAAAATCCAGACAAATTCAGCTTCCGATCGCTCATCTATCTTCAGGGTTTGCCTATTGCCCGTATGCCCCAGATCTCCTATCAACTAAGCGGGTTACGCGACATACCGGCTGAGCACGAGATCCAGAACCAGAGCATCATCCACCTCGACCCGAGCGCTTTCCGGGCTCGACTGCCTGACCGTGATTGTCTGGTCGATGAAAAACTGGCCGCCAACGCCATCCGGGAAGCGTTGAAGGCCGCATTTCGCATCCGCGCCGAGCAGATCAAGGCATCACGCCCCGAGCGACTCACCTATTGTCTCGACCAGCTGAGAGACGTCGGCTGCCATGACCTGCTCAACGACGTGCCCTACATCCCTCCCGGCCTTGTCTCGCCACTTTCCGACCAGGACCGCCAGCTCCCCAGCAACATCGATGAGTTCGATCGTCGCTTTTGCGCTGGGGAAAACGAAAAGCCCATCCCCATGGCCGATGTTGTCGATGGCAAACTCCTTCTGGTCGCCGAATCAGACCTGTCTAATCGCGACGAAGACGAAACGCACCCCTGGGTCGCTCAGTTGGTGAAGCTAGGGTATTCGCGCCTCGAGTATGGCCTTCACGAAGACCACTGGGTCAACCAGTATCTGTTGGACACCGGCGCAATTCGTGTTGACGCCATCGTTCCGGTCAACCCGAAACCCGTCTCTCGTTTCACCTTGGATTACGCCAACTTCGATCTGGTCTACTGCGATGCCGTTCGAATCGAATCCAGTCTGGGCGTGACCCTCATTGACGATGCCCTGGTGGCCGGGGAAGCAGAACCCTACTACGTCACCGCGAGAGCCCACAGCCAAGAGCTCGGGGTTGCGCTGTCGTACTTCGACTACGACGACGACAAAGTGGACGACGAATACCGAACCGATTGCGAGGATCGGTTCCGGGCGTGGATGAAAGCCCAGGCAGCGTCTGATCCGACTCAGCTGCTTCATGGCCTTCTCGAAACGCTCAACCTCGCCGGCTTCTCCGACCTTCGAGGACGCAGTTTCAAGCTATCTGTGGGCGGCGACTACAAGCTGACCGTAGAAGCCGCCTGATCCGACCGATCTCTCCTGCCGGCAAGTGCTTTTCTGCGCTTGCCGGCATTTTTGTGCCCGCTGCAAAAAAGTGGCCCGCCGGGGTGGCGGGCCAGTGGCGCGTAGGAGAAACGATGTCGACAGGATGAAACGAGGAACTGCCGACAAATCCATTCTCGGCTCAACCTGATCGCCAGTGTCGGCATAAAACGCCCGTATTTATCCCGCTTTACGGCTCAAGTCCCAGTCCCAAACGACCGCCTTGCATATTCCCAGGGGCCCGTAATCTGGGAGGCATGGACACGCAAACCAGCCCCCTGCTTGATACAGCAGACGACTTTTTCCCACCGGTCCAGGGCGACGCCGTCGATGCCCTGATCGGCCAGTACAACGCCGCCCATCGCGACATCGCCACGGTTGCCGAGATGTTATCGGGCCCCGCCATGCAGCGAGCCACCGAGTTTTTCATTCAGGCCCATCGCGAAGAGCTGGGGCGAGTCCCGATTTCAGTGATCAGGCTGTTTGATCGGGACAAGGCGTTCAAGGCGCTGGACGCCACCTACTGGCAACGCGCCCTTGAGTTGACCGGGGTTCTCGACTGGATGCCCCAGGAGCGCCGCCAGCAATGGCACGAGCAGATCCGCAACATGGACACCCCGCCATTTACTGAGGAGATCGTGCGCGACAATCTGATGGCGCTGATGGCCCAGCGCATGGACTTCCTCTCGGAAATGGTCGACGGGTTGTTCCGCGGGCTTTCTGGTCAGCATGTGACCAACCGCCCCGAAGGTTTTGCCAAGCGCATGATCATCGATGATGCCTTCGACGCCTTCGGCAGCAGTTACCGCAAGGCTGGCTACATCCACGATCTTCGTTCGATCGTCGCCAGGTTCATGCACCGCGAGCAGCCCGATCTGCAGGTGACCCTCAAGACACTTCAGCACTTTCGTCGTGACACGGGTGTCTGGCACGACATGGACGGCGGGGCCTTTCGAGTCCGCACCTACAAGAAGGGCACGGCCCACCTCGAGGTGCACCCGGACTTTGCCTATCGCCTCAATCAGATTCTGGCCCACCGCCATCCCATGGCGATCCCTTCGCATTTTCGCCAACCGCCCAAGCGCAGCAAGCAGACCGTCAAGGTATTCAATCAGCCGATCCCGTTTTCGGTTCTCTCCCTGCTGGCCAATAACGTCCCCTCTCGCCTGCCGCCCGCGGCAGGGAAAGGATGGTCGTTTCAGCTACCCACGTATCAAGTCGACAAGCATCGCCTGCAGGTCGCTGGCCAGGTTCTCAAGGCAATCGGTGGTGTGTTCAACCGCCCCAGCTACCATTTCGACTACGACCCGACCGATGTAATCGGCTATATCGTGGCCACTGGCATGATGCCCGATCAGCGCTCGCATCAGTTCTATCCGACCCCGACCGAGCTCGCCGAGCTGGCAGTCGAGGCCGCGGCGATCGCGCCCGGTCATCGTTGTCTGGAGCCCAGCGCCGGCCAGGGCGATCTCGCCGAGCACATGCCGGCCGACCAGACCTTGTGCATTGAGCTCAGTCAGCTGCATTGTCAGGTGCTCCAATCCAAGGGGCTAGAGACGCGCTGTCAGGACTTCCTGGCATTCAATGAAGGCGCATTCGACCGTATTGTGATGAACCCGCCCTTCTCGGTCGGTCGCGCCCGTGAGCATCTGCGCCATGCGCTTACCCTACTCGCCCCCGGCGGCCGCCTGGTCGCCATTCTGCCGGCGAGCATGGCCGGCGAGCCCCTGCCCCCGGAATTCCAGCCCAACTGGTCGGAAATCCACGCGAATAAATTCGCCGGCACCTCCGCCAAGGTGGTTATCCTCACGGCCGAAGGTTGATCGGGACACCAACTCCATGGGGTATCAAGGGCTAACTCAGGAGCAACTCGCCGTGGTCCACCACGAGCAGGGCCATGCGCGCGTCTCCGCGGTGGCGGGCTCCGGCAAGACGCACACGATGGTACACCGCATCGCGCATTTGCTGGATCGCGGGGTGGACCCTCGTCGAATTCTTGCCCTCATGTTCAACCGCGACGCCGCCGAGCAATTCGCAAGACGCCTTCGTGAGCATGTCGAGCGGGATGTGCGCCTGCCTGAGGTACTGACGTTTCACGCCTTTGGTAGGCGCCTGACCCGGCACTTCGTCGACAACCGATGGCTGCGCCGCGCCACGCTGCAGACCGAAGCCTGGCGCCTGCACCATCTGGCCCGTGAGGTACTGCGTGCCGAGAATGGCGCCAACCCCAGTGCCGATGATCTCGAGGCATTCCTGGGCTACATCGACCTGGTGAAAAGCGACCTGCTTGCGCCTGACATCAAGTTCGACCAGCTCTATGCCAACGACCCGAACCAGGGCAGCTACATCCGCTTCCCCCAGGCGTTCGAGCGCTTCGAGCAAACCCGCACCGACAACCGTTGGCGCTTCTTCGCCGATCTCATCTACGACCCGGTCATGGCCGTCCAGCGTGGAAAGACCCAGCCCCGGGTGCTTGCCAATCGCTATGACCACATCATTGTCGACGAATACCAGGACGTCAACGAGATCCAGCACCACCTCATCCAGTCGCTGGTCGGTGACCGCGCCAGCGTCATGGCCGTGGGCGATGTCGACCAGTGCATCTATGTCTGGCGCGGCGCCAACCCGCGCTACATCACCCATCAGTTCGAGCAGAGCTTTCCTGGGGCGCGCACCTATCTGCTGAGCCACACCTTTCGATACGGCCATGCGCTCAGCCTGGCAGCCAACAACTGTGTGACCCACAACACCTTGCGTGACGACAAGCTCTGCATCAGCGCACCGGCGAACCCACCCACGACCCTGCGCCTCGAGTCCTACGACGACCGCCCAGGGGCTTCCGGGCATTCGCCCGTGCCGGCCCTGATCGACCAGTGGCGCGCCGGGGGCGGCTGCTACCGTGATATCGCGGTACTGGTCCGGCTATTCTCCATGGCGGCCCCCATCGAGATCGCGTTGCTGGAACACGGCATCCCTTATCGGCTGGTCGGCTCTCGATCCGTATTCGAGGCCGAGGGCTATCAGATGCTCACCGGTTATCTGTACCTGGCCACTGGCCGGTATCGAGAACTCGATCCCCAGCAGTGGCGCGAAAGGATCCGGGTGATGCTCACCCACCCCACCATCGGCCTGCACGATGGGCTTGATCCGGTCATCGACAGCCTGGCCGCTGAACCCGAGTCCAGCGATCGTGTCTTCGCTCAGCTCCTTGCTGGTCAACACCCGAGCTGGCGCGCCGACCGTATCGAGCAGCGCCGTGCCCTCTTCGCCGACGCCTACCACGGCCGCCTTGGCGCCCGTGCGGCGGATGTGCTTCGCAACATTGACCTGCGACTGGCCTTGCGAAACTACTATCAGTCCACCTCCGCCAACCGCGATGCCGCCGAGGACCGTTATCGTCTGATCCAGGCCATTACCAGGCTATCCGGCAATGGTCAGCCATCTCCGGCCGGGCTCATCGATTACCTGGCGCCGCTGGAGTCTCGCGATCACCACGCCCCGGATGGCGATGCTGTTCTGATTACCAGCGTGCATCGCGCCAAGGGCCTTGAGTGGCCCATGGTCATCCTGCCCTCACTTGAGGAGGGCGGCTTCCCGGCGGCCTCAGCCGCTGACGATCCTGACAAGATCGAGGATGAGCGCCGGCTGTTCTATGTGGCCATGACCCGGGCTCAGAAGATGCTTTGCCTTCTCCATCCCGTGGATGACCCCTTTTCGTTCATCCACGCCAATTCGCTCGGACGGCATCACCCGGATTCCCGTGTCAGCCGCTTCCTGACCGAGGCGCAGATCGGCGTGTCCGGCCGGGTAGGGGAAGCCATCCACGAGGGGGCAAGCCCCAAAGTCCCGGCTCACAACCCTGCCACCATGGACCGCTATCTTGGCGAGATCGGCCTTGACTGGCGCCTGACCCGGCCCAAGCCCACGGCGTCAGCTCGTAAGCTCTTTGGCCGACCTGACCCACTCACGCCCGAGATGCAGCGCCTGAAGGAGACCGGCTCGCGCTACCCGGTGGGTGCCACGCTCTACCATCCGAAATACGGCATGGGCCTCATTACCGACACGTCGGCGAACTACGTCAGCGCCCGTTTCCCCGGCGAGAAAAAGACCCGTTCATTCCAGATCGAGAAGGCGGAAAAAGCCGGATTGAAACTGGCCTGATGCCTACCGGTCCTCATTGACCCCCGCTCGCACGCCGGCGAGAAAGTCCGACCGGTAGATCGCCGCGATTCGATCCGCTTCGGCGCGATCCTTGCGGTCAAGCACCCCGATGTCACCGGCGTATCGCCCCCGGTAGCCGCCTTCCACGGCCAGCAGGTACCAGGCATAGCCACGGATCGGATCGATGTCCCGACCCTCCCCGTTTCGGTAGATCCTCGACAGGGCGATGGCGCTGTCGATGTGGCCTTGCTCGGCGGCGGTGAACACCCATCGGTAGGCGGCCTTGACGTCGCCCATCTCCCGGTACCATAGGCCCGTCTCGTACTGCGCTTGCGCGACCCCCTGGCGAGCTTGCCTTAACCGCGGCGGGAATCGCCCGCTATCCGAGTAGCGACGATCCAGGTCGGCATTGACCTCTCTGGCCACCTCCACGGGCAGCAGGGGCTCCTCGATCAGGGATTGGGGTACGAGCGCCTTGTCGTCTTGTGCCGGTCTTGCGTCCCTGGCTTTCCAGTAGGTCGCGCCCGCGAGCATCACCGCCACCATAACCATCGCCCCCAATGCCATTTGCACCGGACGCCGCGGCTGCTCCAGGTCGTCAAACACACGCTTGTCACCCATGACGACCATTTTCCCACTGGTTGATTCGGGGGTGTTCCGCCGAAATAACCACCATTTCGCGGGCATTTAACGGCGCGGCCCGCTGGCTATCGCCCATAATAGTTGCCTGGCAACGCTATCGGGGCTCATAATGGAAACCGCCGCGCCATATCAGGTCCAACCGACCCATACCCTTCGTCTGCGCGACATCGCGCGCATGGCCCACGTCACCCGTTGGCACACGGTGCGTACCGCGCGTGACCAGACCCTGGCCGAGCACCTCTACATCGTTACCATGATCTCTCACGAGCTGGCCCGCCGCGTGCTCGGCGACAGGCTCACCGATCAGGATCGCCTGGCTGTTTATGACTGGGCCCTGCGTCATGACACGCCCGAAATCATCACCGGCGACGTCCCCACGCCCACCAAGCACCAGCTTGGGAAGATGTACACCGATCAGTCCCCGCTTGACCTGCTCGAGGAATCAGTCTGTCGAGATTTCACCGAGGCCAAGAATCGTGTCCGCGATACGCCGCTCAAGATCCTGGTCAAACTCGCGGATATCGCCGAGGCGATCGTGTTTCTCAACGTCGAGTCCGTCACGGACCAGGGACGGCGCATCCAGTCCCGACTCCACGACCAGTATCGCCTTCATGTCCAGCAGGCCGCCACGCGCTGGCCGGACCATCACTGGGATGCGGCACTCGCCGCCCTCGACGAGCTGCTGCACGGCGAGGAAACCGCCGAGCTTGACTGGAACTGAGCCGCTTGCATTTTCACGGCTCTGGGTAGACTCCTATCATGGGCCAGCAGACCAGTACCTCACGCAAGGCCAGCGCTGCACCAACGCTGGGCCGCCTCAAGAGCTTCGGCCTTGAGGCGACCTGGCAGGCGGCCTTTCTTCTTCCGAGGTCATGGCAGGATCTCTCTGCCCCGATTTCCGATTTCTCAGCGCTCGTCGCCCACCCGGAAGCCGCGGCGAATGCCAGCAACGGCTTGCTGCTTCGCGGTGAGCTCGATGGCACCCCGGAAGTGCGATTTCGCACGCCACCCATGCTGCTCGGCCACATCCGCGACGCCAACGGCCTCGCCCTGGGTTTCAGCGAGTTCGGCGATACCCGGGAGCTGCAGCAGGCGCTGCAGGCCCACGCCGCTGATCTCATCCTCCATGTTCAGGCCAAGCTGATCGACGACGAGCGTCTGTGGTTGTCCAACCCCACGCTGATCCCACGCGAGTGGGTCGGCCACATGCGCCCGGTCTATCCGGGTCTACATCGTGTCATCAAGCCCGATACCGTGCGAGAACGGGTCCTGGCCTTGCTTGATGACGCCATCCCGGAGGCGGCCAGCTGGCTTCTTGATCACCTGCTGGCACCTCAGTCCAAACTCGACGGGCAAACCACGGCATCGGATCTGGATTGTCGTATTGCCGATATGGCCGTCATTCCCCGGATCATCTACCGCCTGGGCTTTGACCAGAACCCGCCCGACTTCCCCGGGAATCTGGCCGCCCAGCATCGAGCACTTCATCGCCCCTTGTGCGAGCTCTTGCGCCAGGCTCATTTGCCCCGGTCCATGATCGGTGGCCGCCGCGCCCACCGCGCCCTGGATATGCTTGGAGCGCTGGGGACATACAAGCATGCCCTGGCCAACCGGCCGGCCGGGCATGCCCCCAACTGGCGCGCCAGTATCGATCTTGACCATCGGTTGCCGGGACTGCCCTTTCCTCTGACCGAAGAGCAGATGACGGCTTGCCGTGAAATCGCTTCCGACCTCTCCCGCGCCACGCCCATGCGGCGCATTCTTTCCGGCGATGTCGGTACCGGCAAAACGGCAGTGTATGGAATGGCCGCGGCCAGCGCGGTCGACGCGGGCGCCCGCGTGGCGATCCTGCTACCCAGCCAGACCCTGGCGGCCCAGGTTTATCAGGAGCTCACCACCTGGTGGCCAGACTTGATGTCCACCAGTGAACTCGTGATCGCCGGCGCCACCCCGCGCCCGCTCACGGGCCTGCGCCTCCTCGTGGGCACCACTTCACTGCTGACCCAGCATGTGGGCATGATCGATTTGCTCATCGTGGATGAGCAGCACCGTTTCTCCCGTGATCAACGAGAAGCCCTGGGTGGCCCGACGACCCATCTGCTCGAAGTCACTGCCACCTGTATTCCTCGCACCCAGGCCCTCATGCGATATGGCGTTATCCAGGTCTCGAAGCTCACTCAGTGTCATGTCGACAAGGACATCCGCACGACCCTGTATCACGCTGACGATCGCAAGGCGTTGTTTGACCGCGTGCGGGAAACCCTGGAGCGACACCGACAGGTGCTTGTCATCCATCCCACGCGTTCAGCCGAGACCAAGAAGGACGGCCTGCCCAGCGCCGAAGCGGCATTCCAGAAGTGGGAAGCCCTATTCCCGGGTCAGGTGCGGCTGGTCCACGGCCAGATGGATACCAATGCCCAGTCCCTGGATGACATGCGTCATGGCCGGGCGAATATCCTGGTCGCCACCACGGTGGTGGAGGTGGGCATCGACCTCCCGCTTCTCGAACGGGTCCTGGTCGTCCATGCCGAGCGCTTTGGCCTGACGGCCCTTCACCAGATTCGTGGTCGCGTTGCCCGCAAGGGCGGCGTGGGCTACTGCGACCTCTACTTGCCACGCGAGGTCGGGGAAAAGTCCATTGAACGCCTGCAGGTCCTAGAATCCATGGCCGGCGGCTTCGAGGTGGCTGAGGCCGATCTTGCCTTGCGCGGCTTCGGTGACCTCTCGTCCAACTCGGAACGTCAGACCGGCGCCGACGAGACCTTTCTGTTCGGCCGTGGTCTTGACGTGAAATGCCTGGATCAGGTGATCAGCGTCCTGGCCTAGAACTTCTTCCTTGCCTGTTTGAGTGACGGGATCAGCCGGATGAGCTCCGCGTAGGTTCCTTCGCAGTGCGAGATTGGCATGACCCCGTCTCGATACCCTACCTTGCCTTCAATCTTGTGGCGCCGGAACAGCCTGGCCATCATTCCCATATACAGGATCATCTGAAATCGAACGTACAGGCTGTGCTCCCGCGGCATTGGCCTATCTTTGTAGTCGCAAACGATGATGGTCTTTCCCTGTCGGAAGACGGCATCGGGTGAGCCGCAGAGTCCGTCACACCGGTAAATCTTGCCTTGCCGTTTCCCCAGATCACAGGAGAGCAGCTTACTGTTGGCGGCCACCTCGAACATGCCGTGAACCGCCGGGTTTCGTCGTCCGTGAATCCAGGCGGCGGTCCCCGCTGCCATGGCGACCACCAGGACCAGGCCCCACGGGCTCAGTGCAATCTCGACCATGCTCGACCACACGCTCATCCCATTCCGCCTGCGATGGCCACACCTAGTAGCGCCATCAACGTGATCAGCCCGATCGTCACGGCCCGCCGAAACGCTCTTCCAGAGCCGATACCGTCATGGGCCTTCGCCCCCCGCGCCGCGGCTCTCCGATTCATGGCCCGTCCCCGGTTGTCCTCGAACGCCTGGGGCTGGCTGGCGAAATACGCCAGATCGCTGACCTTCACGTCGTCCTGATGTTTTCTGCCCACTATCTTCTCCTGGCGGCCGACCGCCTTGGCGGTGTGCCTTCCTTTCTACAGGCACCTAGAGCAAGGTCAGGTCTGCTCTTTCAGGTCGGGGTTGGATCCCAGCGTCCCGCAACACATGATCAATTCCCTGCCTGAAATCGTTCGCGCCCCCATAGGCCGGGTGCCTGACGCAACCCCAGGTCTTGATCTTTCCCATACGCACGCATTTCTCCGCTTGTTTGCCTACCGCCACCACCGCAGCATTTGGGTATAGCCGGCATAGCCTTTTCACGAATCTCACCCCTTCCTCGATCTCCTCGCCTCGAGGGCTTCGATTGCTTAACGGTTTGTCTGTATGGTGCGGGTGGAACGGAAATGCATTCCATAGCACGGTGTCCTGGGCAACCCCCAGCTCGTAGAGGGCGCCCCACACGATCGATGCACTCGGCTCACACCAGGGGCGCGCCCGGCTACTCAAGCGCTGCTGAGAGGCTGCCACTCTGGGTATCGCCCCCAGCTCCATGAGCTTTTCGGAGCTGAACGCCACCCCGGTGATCCTCGCCCCCTGATAGCCAGGGGCTTCCCCACACAACAGCAGCCGTGCGTCATGCGTCACCGAAAGGTGCTGAACAAGCCTGGCTCGTCTTGCGTCTGGCCCGTTCCCCCGGGCGTCATCCCGGTTGCGCCCGCGCCAGGGGTTGAACACATCCGCCGATCCTGGCCGCCAGCGGCCCAGTGCTTTCACGAATCCCTCGATGTCCTGGGTCATCGTAGCCTTGTCGAATCTCGATCCTCATAGGATTAGTCCCGCACCGCCGGACATCTGGGAAATCCCCTTCAAAAAACCGGCCTTTCCGACGCCACACCCTGGGCTTGCCGTTCTAACTTGACGGCATGGGTGCCCAGATCAGTGCTGCGGTCCCGCCCAACAAACCCCGAATTCTCGCCCATCCGGGCAGAACCGTGCTGGACGGTATCCAGTCGGCCTTGGGGTTCCCCCCCACGGCTCCCGAAACAGGGGTTTCAAATGGAAGATGCGATTTACTCTCTTCTCGAGCGGGTTCTGACCTATGGCGCGCTCGACCCTGATGCGGCCTCACGTCGCCGGCGATCTGCCAAGGCGATGTGGTCATCGGCGAAGTCCGCCCTTGGCGACTTCAAGATCGTGGTCACCAAGACCTCGATCAAAATCGTCTGTGAAGACGACGGCTACGTGTCGGCCATTCGCATGGCGGACATCGAGCCGTTCACTGAAAACTACCGGGCGGCCAAATTGATCTTGCACAAGATCATGTTTGGCCATGTCGACTGGCTCGCTGGAGCCACCGACACCGACACGGTCCAGTGGGCCTGTCGCCCGAAGAATGCGCCGTGCGTGGCCTTCGTGTCCCTCGACGAGAGGGCGATGGCCGGTCGTAGCATCAACCTCGATGTGTCCGACTATCGGCCAAGCTCTATCTCGCCGGCATGAACATTCATGCTCGCGTGACCGCCAAGGCAATCGTCTTGGCATCCCTCGTCCTATACGTGGCTGTCGTCATCGCATAGGGCCCCGGACCGCGCATCCGGGTTTTCAACCACGTCGACCCCGCGCAGGTCGGCCAGCCAGGTGGAGGTATAACCATGGCGAAGAAGTCCCTGGTGGAGCGTATCGACGCCTGGCTGACGGTTGCGCTCAAGCTCATCGGCTTGATCGCGGCCCTCATCACGCTGGGCCAGCAGGTGAACACGGCCTTGACCGCCCGAGATGATGCATCTCAGGTGGCGGAACAGGCCGTGGACATCCGCCCCCTCGATGGGGTCGATTGACCACCACAACTGGAGTGCCCGCTTAGGCGGGCGCTCTTTTTCACGATCTAAGGGGTCAACACGAACACGTTAAGCATGAGATGCCACGAGGCAACAACGCGAAATGCCTGCCATGCCGCCAAGCGCAAGGGCAGGCGCCTGCGCGCGCGCTGCGCCGATGACGGCATCAATCTCACCCACGCGCTGAGTCTCGAGATTATTGCCCGCGCCTATGGTTACGCCCACTGGAACGATTTTGTTGACCGCAAGCCCAAGCGGGCCGGCAATGATGTCGAAGCTCACGCCCGGCTTCGGCAATACCTCGAACATCGTTTTGGTGATGAACGCACGCCCCTGTTGCTCGATGCGGTTGATGGTCTCCTGAATCCCGGTCCAACCGCTTAGGCGCTTGCATTTTTCCAGATTACTGTCTCAATAGGCTCATCATGAAACCGACAAACCACAACCTGGGTCCACGACTTCTGGCTATGCTGGTTTTTCTGGCAGAGGCGGGTCACCTGACCCTTGTCGCCTCGCAGGCGCATGCCCTGGGCACCATGCAGACAGCGCTGTTGATGGGTGTGGGAATCTCGGGTGCCGTAGTGATCATTGTCAGCCTGGAACTTCGCATGATCTGGCGCCGGCTGACGCGGTCGGGCCTGGTACTCGGTGGGATCTGGCTGGTCATGATGACGCTGGCGCAATCGGCCGCGGGTTCCTTGACCGGCCTTGGGCTGATGTTTCCGCTCTACTTGATTGCTGCGGTGGCCTTGGCGGTATCGGTCACCCCGCTAACGCCTTCCCGATACTGACCCGCTAGCCCTGATAAGCCTTGGCAATCGAGATCGCCCGCTCGGACATCTGCTCCAGCATCTCGCGGGCCATGGTCTGGCCTGACGAAAACTGTGCCCGACTGAGCTGGCCCACCATCTTCTCTCGCTGATCTTTCGCGGCCTCTGCGCCAAACGCCTGCGCAATCGTGTACCAGGCATAGCTCATGATCGGCTCCAGAGTGGTGTTGATTCCCATCCGATAGGCGTCCCCCACCGCCATCATGGCATCCACGCTGCCGCCCTGGGCTGCCAACAGCATGGTGTTGAAAGCCTGTCGTCCAGCATCCGGGACCTCATCGCGGAGGAAAACCGCCAGCTCATAGGAGGCTTCCGCGTCGCCGGCCCGGTGCAGCGCGCTCAGTCGATCGAACTTGCGCCGAAGCGACGGCCCCAGGCGGTCTCGGATTGAGCTGCTGTCGCGGTTACGTTCCGTCCATCCTTGGGGGGCCACCCCGTCATCCGGCGATTCCGTGGCCAGCCCATTCTCGGTTTCTGCCAGCCCAACCAGACCGCCAATCCCCCCGCTCATCCCGGTGTCATCATTCGCCGGCGGCTCCAGCTCCGCCACATCGGCATCACCAACGCCACTCTCTTCATCACGCTCCGCCGTTTTCAGGAACGATTCGCTTGGCGCGAGCAGCCGCCCCATCGGACGTTGCTCATCCGTCATCTCCATTTGGCCCGCCGAACCCTCATCCATAGGGTCATCCATGGCCGATGGCTCATCGCCTTCCGGTTCTTGCTCGACGGCAAACAGGGTGTCCGGAAGCTCATCCCCGCCAACGAGTTCGCCTTCAGGCTCGTCACCGACGAGTGGCTCTTCCACCACCGTGCTTTCGGCGGACTCTCCGAGTCCCCCGTCCATCATGGACTCGGGCATCAGTTCAGTGACCTCATCACTGCCTGAGAACATCCACACCCCAATGCCCACCGCGGCCAGCCCCGCCATCGCGTAAGTCTTCAATTTGCTGTTGCTACTGGCCTTATCTTCCGTCCCGCTCATGCCCTTGCCTCGCGCGTTGCTGTATTTCCGTCACGATATCGGCGGCCCGAGACTGGCCCGCCCTCATGTCCTTGTAAGCCATGTCAGATGCCAGCTTCTTCCGAGTTGCTGCCGCGTTGTCGACCTTCATGGCCTCGGCCACGGTGAGCCAGGCATAGCCCTCAACGGGATCCGCAGCTGCCCAGCCACCGCCCAGGTAGGTTTCGCCAAGGGCGAGCATTGCCGAGCCATAGCCTTGCATCGCTGCCTTCTCAAAGGCCTCGACCGCACCGTCATAGTCCTGCCGGCTATTGAGTAAATGCCGGCCGTGCCGCACGAGGTCTTCGGGGTCTTCCTGATTTCCCATTAGTGCGTTACCCGCTCGCTGCAGGTCTTGCATACGGGAAATGGATCGTTGGCTAGCGGTAAGGTGGTCGCCCCCGGAAATCCCTTGCGCGGCGTCATAACCGATCGTGATCATCGTCAGTAGCAGAATCACCATGGACATCGACACAAAAACGGCTGGTGATATCAATCGCCGCCGGTAGAAAACGATGCCGCTGTCAGACTGCTTCAGCACGAGATCAATCTCCCTATCTGTGCCTCATTGTCTGCTCGCCCTGTTCGGGCGTGGCCGGGTTATGACCGCCTCAATCGCTTTGTTTTCGGGCCATCGTGTCCAGGCTATTGAAAACGGGCCTCTTAGCGCGTCATAAATGGCCCAGATGACGGTTCAGCGCTGTCATCATCTGACTGCGCGATAAGGATTTCCCGACATGCCCCTGACTCTGAACAAGAAACACCACTTTGTCGCTCGATCGGATAACGTCCTCCGAAGCCTCGAGATTCTTGAACAGATCGAGGATGATCCCGCCGCTCACCGCCTGGTCCAGCAGGTCCACGACCATCTCGAACGCGAAATCCAGCGCTACCAAGAGCTCTTCGCCCAGTCCGGATTGGAGCCAACGCCCACCAAGGCCGGGGCGCTGTATATCCATACGATCAGCCGTCATGCCGAACTCGAGGCGCTGATCAAGGACTACTACGCGCAGAGCAAGGGCGACACCGATACGCGTAACCGCCTCCTCTATCAGGCTCATCGCCAGATCAAGCGACTTGGCGGACGCCTGCTCGACCTGCGCAATCGCGCCCTCGGCGGCGGCAGCGTCTCAAATCAGGCCCCAAGGGTTCGCTATACTGCCTGACTCAGGTCCGCGCACATGAGGTGCGCCATGCTCGACAGCATTACCGAAGAAAATCGTGCACGCCAGATACTGGCTGGCCTGTATGACCTCGCCTGTCACCACCACATCACCCGGGAACTCTCCGGCGAGGATATCCGCTGGCGATTTGCACTGCTTCGGGCATTGGCCGATCCGGGCATCCCCGATATCCATCCGGGGATATCCTCTCGTGTCCAGCAGGATATCTCCCAATCGTCTTTCCAGCTTGCCGTGCACCGATCTCAAGCGCGATTGAATCTAACGGATGAGCAGGCGTCCGACCTGATAGAGGACTCTGTGGCCCTCGGGGAGGTGCTTTCCCGTGCCAACGTCATCGACGAATGGCTTTATGACCATGTCGGCTATGCGGTCCAAAGTCTCTTGCGCCATGACCCTCGGATTGATGGCCAAACGATTGTCACCGTCATGGTTCCTTATTATCTGGCACGCCTTTCACAGCATCAGAAAGGCCACCAGTGGCCTTCTCGTGAAGACCTCCCCCTCGATCAGTGGCTGATAGCCATCGCTTATGATATCGCCACTGCGGTGACCCTTTGCGCCGGATATCCGGATTACGCGCTGCCCGATATGCTGGCCACGGGCAGTCCTAGAGATCAGGACTTCGCCTTGATGGCGTTATTTTTCGCCGCAGGCCCTCATGTGAAGGAATACCTGGTCCGGTCGGACGCCGACAGTATCGATGGCTCTCGCGCGATGTACGCAATCCCGAATCAAATTCTTCTTCGTGTGGCCGATACCCGATCAGCCGAATACGAGTCTCTGGCTTCGCGACTCGAAGAAATCACGCTCTGGGCAAATCGCCAGGACGGCTATTACGAGTGGAAATACCTTTCCCAGAACGAGACCGAGCGTCTCTATCCGACCTTTACCCAGATTGGCCGCCATCGGGCCATCTATGCCAAATGGCTTGATCTACTCCATCCGACACCGGAACCGACACAACCCAAACAGTCCAATGTCGTTGCCTTCCCCAGACATCGATGAGCGCCTTGTGGCGAATCTTCACGCCACGCTGCCCACCTTGGGCAGCCAGGGCGTCAGTCATCTTCTCGAGGACAGCGAAAAGCTATCCCTGATTCGCTTCCATACCCGGATGATCTTGCAATCCTTTCACCCCGGGGTCCAGACCAGCAGCGCATCAACCCTGCTCGAAGCGGCGCTCTCTCGTCTGGGGCTATCATCCCCCACGCATGGCAGCCCAGCTTCATCTGCCAAGTATCTCTCCGAGCACCTGGATCTGTTTGACGAATGGGCTCTGCAGAGTGCCAATCTCACGGCGCGTCTTCTGGCAGGCTCGGATTCGACCGCGCCCCAGGTATTCACGATGCACAACCACTGCCTGCATCGTCTGTGCACCAAGCTGGATGCACGACGGGCGGGGACTCAATTCCAGAACCCCTTTGGTAAACCGATCGACGTTCGTGCTGCCCTGGGCCTTGATGAATGTCTGCGGTATATGCTGTTGAGTGCCTCATTCATCAACGACACCAATCGCAGCCTCGATAACCAGGCGACCGAAGCGTTTTGCTTGTTGATTTCTAAGCTTATACCCCAGGCAGTTTATGCCTACGCGATGACTTGTGGCGAATCGCCGTTGGCCGCCCGCCATCTCGTTCCGCAGGTTCGCCGCCAGCTTATTACCTGGTGGTCGGATCGTGAGGTTGACCAGGCCTCAGATATCATTGACCGTGTCGCCGATTTTGATGCCGTGATCCCCGGCAACCGCAACTTCCAGTATTTGTTCGGGCCCGCTGTGCCGCTCTACGGGGAGTTCTTCCCTCGGCATTACCATCTCGTCAATCTCGCGATTTCCCTGCGCGACGCCCGCTCTCGCGGCCTCCCCGCTACTATTGGGAGCTAACCTCCCGCATTGATTGGGGCAGCCTTCCGGCCTTCTCGGCATCCGACGCCGCGTCGTCCTCGTAATTCGGCCAATGGCCTATCTCATCCTGCTGCGATCGTCCAAACTCAGGGATAGTCACTTCTTCCGTGGCTTCTGGCGCCGTCCAGCATCCTGACACTTTTATCATTCGCATAACGTCAATATCCTCGTTGGCCTGGGTGATCCACACTACCCCGATCCACAGGATTGCAACTGCCCATGAATGATCCGCAAATCGACCCCGTAGGCGCCATCCGCGGACTTCTCGAGCAAGCATCCGACGCCCAGTGCGAACATCTGTCCGGCACCATCCAACTCCATATTTCCGAGCAACCGGTCTGCGTGACCATCAACCACGGGCGATTTTCGGCTGAGCCGGGCCACCATGAAAGCCCCGACACAGTCATCACCATGGACAAGCACACGCTCACCCGGCTCATGAGCTCGCAGATCAACGCTCGTGAAGCCCTCCAGGCCGGCGACGCCACCATCCGCGGGGACCTCGCCTTTCTCTATCGGGTCATGCTGGCATTTAATCTTCACCATCTGACCTTTTTCCAGCGCGGATAGCCCCGCTTATCACGTCATCTCCCGGGTGAACGGGGCTAGTCTGGTACTGCCAGCACTTGCGGTTTCCTGAAACCGAGCATGCTTTTGGCCTGCAAGCCAAACCACGGAGTACCACGATGACCGGATCCAAGACGACTCTCATGATGATCGGCGCCGCCCTGCTGTCGCTGGCCGCCCTGCCTACCCACGCGCTGACGATTGCCAGCTGGAATGCAAAGCATCTGGGCTGGGGTGACAAGAGAAACTGGACCCAGTCGGCCAAGGTGATCGCCGACTATGATTTTGTCGCGGTCCAGGAAGTTCACGGCGAGGAGGGAGTGAAACGCCTGATCAGCGAACTTGAACAAACCACCAGCACGCCATGGTCATACGTCATGAGTAGAAAGTCGGTAGGTCGTGGTCGCTACACCGAGGACTACGTCTTCCTCTGGCAGGAACAGCGAGTCAACTTCGACGGCGGTGCCGTGTTGTATCTCGATCCGGGTGACGTGTTCGCTCGCGAGCCGTTTGCCGCACGCTTTTCATCCGAGGATGGGTCTCTGAAGTGGACCGCAGCCACGGTGCACATCATCTACGGCGATTCGAAGGCGAAGCGCATCGAAGAAAACTCGGAACTCGACGAGTACGCCAACTGGCTCATCGAGTCCGTGAGTGAAGGCACGCCGGTACTGATTATGGGGGACTTCAACCTTCCGCCCGACTCTCGTGGGTTCAACGGTCTGAAAAAGACCTTCAGTCCGGCCATCACCCGTGGTGCTACGACCCTGAGCTCCATCGACGGCCGTTTTGCCAACCTCTACGACAATATCTGGCTGTCCCCGGTGCAGCTAAAACGCGCCGGCTGGCCCAACCTCGCGGCTGGCATTGATCGCTTTCCCAAGCGTCTTGGCCTGACACACGAGCAGGCGCGCAAGCATGTCAGCGACCATGCGCCTGTCTATCTCCGTGTCCCCAGGTAGTCCACTCAATATAATGATTTCGTTTCTTGCACGATAAAACCGGGCGCTCCCCAAGCCGGGCACGTTAGAGTGGACGCGACGCTTAAAAGGCGTCATCCCTCTCCCGCTACATACGGCCGTCGCGTTCCTGGCGTGACGGCCACTTTGTTTTCGGCTTGCATTTTTCCCTCCCCAGGATTCAATGCCAGGCCATGAGAGGACGTAATTTCGTGTCCAAGTCTATTCATCACCCGCTGTATCTCGTTGTCAATGTCACCGGGCCTTTGTCGCCTGGCGCCGATCTCACGCGCGACGACATCCAGCGATTGCTGCCCGAGGCGTCTCGTCTTTACCCTGAGTTGGCGATCACTTCACTGGCCGCCGCTTCCGGGCTATTGCTTACCTATGAGCTCCAACAGCAGGGCATGGCCGTTCTACGGCGCTTTCTTCAGGCCCAGCGTCAGGGCCCGGATGCGCTGGCTCGATGCCCTGTTGATCGACCAGAAAAACCCGCGCTTGTCTGGCCCAGTTTCTATGTGATGCCACTCTCCGCAACTGGTCGACACTGCAATCCCGTTAGCCAGACGACTGCAGCCGACCAACGCCCGATGGTCGAGGGTCGACGCCTCAGCGACGCACTTCGCGACAACCTGTCCGCGCGCCTTGAGCAAACGGTTCAGGCCGCCGGCATCCACACCCTTCAGAGCCTGCTCTCGGTGCCCATGCTCGACGTCAAGCACTGGCACGAGGCAGGTATTTTCTTTTCGAGCATTGCCGAAAAACAATCGGTGCATTTGCACACCGAGAACAACCTTCACTTGTACTATGACCCGGACTGTTCACAGGCAGTGCGCATCCCCTTTCATACGCCCGAACAATGGTCAGGCATGGGCTTTACCCCAAACACCTACTATCACCTTCGCCGGGAACTCACGCGTTATCACATGGTGCTGACCAGTCTCTTCGATATTCCTGTCGAGATCCTACGGGCATCGCCCAAAGTCGATTTCAATGATGCCGCCAGCGTTCACGCTCTGGCCCACGCGCTGCGCCTCAACGAACCCTGGCTGACTCAGCGTCGACCAATGCCGCCGCCCGACAACGACGCCTGGCTTTCGGTGACGACCATGGAATGTGTCGGGGATTTGATGCCCGGTTACGAGCTCTACCAGTCCAATGGCAACCGACGCGACTTACTTGCCTCGTATTACCCGGTGCTACCTCAGAGCCGATCGGCATTGCAGGCTCACCTGCGAGAAGAGGCAAAGCGCCGCGGTCAGGCGCTGGAGTTTCTCGACAGCTGATTGCAAATCCCGCGATTCGTGGCTTGATACAGGAATGACCGAACTTTGCTTCGAACCCCGGGTTCAGGCTCGCCCGATTCACGCCCCATCGTTTCAGCGTGCTCTCGCGGCCGGCTATTCCCCGCTGCTTGCCCGCATCATTGCCGGGCGGGCTATGTGCGAGCGCAACGAGGATCTCAAGGTTCAGCCAACCCTGGACGACCTCTCCCACCCGGGATCATTGCCGGATATCGAACCTGCAGCAAAGCGCATTGCAAAGGCCGTTCTCTGTCACGAGACAATCGCCATCAACACCGACTTCGATGTCGATGGCTCAAGCTCTGCCGCGGTACTGCTTTACGCGCTCGAGCATCTCTTCGGTCTGCCGCCCGAGCATATCCAGTTCTACGTCGGCCACCGCCTCAAGGAAGGGTATGGCCTTTCCGATCCGGTCGCCGATCGCATTCTCGCGGCGCCCACCCGGCCGTCCCTGGTCGTCACCGCCGACCATGGATCCTCAGATGAAGCGCGCATCGCACGGCTTGCCGAGGCCGGCATCGAGGTCATCGTCACAGACCACCACGGCATTCCGACGGAGGGCGTGCCCACCAGCGCCTCATGCGTGGTCTCCCCCGCCCGCGACGATTCCAGCTACCCGGACCGCACCATTTGCGGTGCGATGGTGGCCTTCTTGCTCGTGTGTGCGGTACGCAAGCAACTCATGGCCCTGGGCTACTTCGAGTCCGATCCCCCACCCCTGGTCTCGCTTCTGGGCTACGTCGGCCTTGCCACGGTCGCCGACTGCGTGGACCTGCGTAGCGTCAACAACCGCGCGGTGATCCTGTCGGCCCTTCGCCAGATCAATGCCGGCCAGCGCCCCTGTTGGCGCGTATTCAAGCAACGCACTGGTCACGACGACAAGCCGGTGACCGCCGAGACCCTGGCATTCTCGCTGGCCCCCTATCTCAACAGCCGTTCTCGGGTTGACGACGCCACCGTCTCGGTGAGATTCCTGCTTGCCAGCACGGACCAACAGGCCCATCAGCTCTGGGATCTGCTCGAACAGGCCAACAACGAGCGCAAGGCCATTGAAAAGGCGATGAAGTTGCAGGCGGTTGCTGCCGTCGCCCCGACCATCGGCCAGGATCAGCTGTCCATCGTCTACTTTGGCGGTGAAGACTTCAGCGCCGGCGTGCACGGCATTGTCGCGTCTCGGCTGGTTGAACAGTTCGGGCGAGTCACGGTCCTGTTTTCTCCCGACGGTGATCCCCAGATGATCACGGGCTCTTGTCGTTCGATCCCGGGCTGCCATGTTCGTAACGCTCTGGACCATGTCGCCGCTGCTCACCCGAACATGCTGGTTCGTTATGGCGGCCACGCTGGCGCCTCGGGCCTGAAGATTCGTCTCACTGATCTCGACGCGTTTCGCACGGCCTTCGAGCAGGCGGTGGCCCAGCAGATCACCACGTCAGATATTGGTCCGCGGCTGTTCACCGATGGTGAGCTCAATCCCGAAGACATTCGGCCATCACTGCTTGACGAGCTCGATCAACTCGAGCCTTTCGGCCGCGAATTCGAAGCCACGACGTTCGTCGGAGAATTCCGGTGCGACACCGTTAAACGCATCGGTGACGGCACCCATCTCAAACTCACCCTCGAAAGCCGTGGCCATCACTTTGATGCGATCTGGTTTCGGGCCCAGGATGAGGATGACCCGCCGGCGATTTCTCCGGGACAGAACGCGCGCTTTGTGTTCGCCCCACGAGCGAATCACTGGCGCGGCGAAAAACGCCTGCAACTCGTCGTCGAGCATGCTGCCGATATCAGCACGCCTGCAGTTGCCAACCCACAGTCAATCCCCGCATAGTCTGGGTGTAATGACCACCACGTCCCTCAACGCACGGGTTTTCGATGCCTGGCTGGCGATGCTGGCGACCCTGGTTCAGTTCGGCCTCCTTCTTGCTCACGGCCCTTCCGTCGGGCTCGAGTGGCTCCTGACCCCAGCGATCGCGTTGCTCGTGTTCTGCGCGCTGATCGGGGCCAACATCACCTGGACGCCACTGGTGAGGCGCTATCTTCAGGTTCTGATCCAGAGGCTTGCCAAGCGGCTGTGCTGGCGCTAAGGTAGAGATCGGCAGTCCCGCTGCCGCCCAAGTCGCTCAATGCCGGCCTCCGGCCCTTACGACTCCCAAGCCAACCCTTGGCTTTTGTATCAACCCCACAGCCACTCGGCTGCCTGAACGATTGCGCCTGGCTATCCCCGGCCACTCCCATATTTTTGAATGTCTCCATAGTCGACTGATCGACCCCTCGGGGTCCCTATTGCCCTCGGGCCTCCCAATGTCTTTCCATCCATTTTCGACAGGAGGCCCACATATCATGGGACGTGAACAGCTATTTGAGGTGACCACCGCTGGCGCATTATGGCCGGCCAAGCCGGGTATTGATCCCGCATTCGAGCGTGTCGAGGCAGCATTGTCTCGCTACACTCTCGAAGACCGTTTCTTCATTCAGGTTCATACCGAAGATCGTCAGCAGATACTCCAGGCGGTGTGCTATGACGACAGGATTGATCTGACCGTTTGCCAGTACCGGCCCGGCCTATCCACCTGGCTGCGGCAGATGCCCCATTACCAACAACTCACCTGTGCCGCGCGCAGCGCCATCCGCGAATCGCTTCAACACTGGATCGACGCTGGCGCCCTGGGTCATCAGAACCAGACCGAGCTGGCCACGAACCTCGCCTACAAGGCGTTGCAGTTCCGATTGCCGGGACTGACGCAGGATGTTCCATCCCTGCATCTCGGACAGCTCTACTGGCGGATATCCGATCTGGTATTTCAGCAGCAACGATTGGCCGCGCAGCGTGAGCAGTCCACACTTCAGCGATGGGCACACGCGCTGGAATGGGCCTTCTCGGAAGGCCACACCCTGGTGGATCTGGTCACCTCGTATCTTGACGAGGAGATGGCGTCAGAGGCGTCGGTCAACCAGGCGAATCAGGCGCATGGGCAGGCCAACCAGCCACCCCACCACTTTCGTGACGCCAGCCAGGGCAGTCTTCCACACAGCGAAGCCATTCATCGAACGATCGACTTCCCGACGACGGGCGATGGGTTTCGGCCAACCACGCTGCGAGCAGCTGGTCAGGAATGACTCGATGGTCTGATAGGCATAGGTCTCGCACCAATCCGCGCTGTATTCGGCGCCCAGCCTATTGGCGGCGACCTCGCTGGCCCGCTCAGAATGGCTGCCCTTGGCGATGAGGGCAGCCATTTCCTGGGCCATTTTTTCCACGTAGAGGTCGATGAACGCGTCGCTGAAGGTCAATCCATAGGCCTGAGCCCGGGCCTTGAACCTGTGACGAAGGCGGGCCACTACGTCGGTGTCGCAAGCCTCAACCGTCATTGCTCGGCCATGGCCAGCGTTTGCCGCATCACGTCCTCGTAGGTTTGCAGATTGTGCATCCCCACGATCGGCAGCCCGTTGATCACCACCGTGGGCGTTGCACTCACGCCTTGTTCAAACGCTGCCTGGGATCCGGCATCCACGGCCAGCAAGACATCCGGGTCTTCCAGGCAGTTGGAAAAATCGGTGGGATTCATGCCCGCCTGCTGTGCGAATTTCTGGACCGAGAACTTGCCGCCTTGGAGTCGGTCCTGGTCGGCAAACACGGCATCGTGATAACGCCAGAACTCGGCTTCTCCCGATGTAAACGCGCAGTAGGCGCCGACTGCTGCCGGCCGGGCAGCGGGGTGGTTGGGTGGCGTCATCATGCGAAACACGAATCGCGCCTTATCCTGATATCGCTCATAGAGCCGCGCAATGTGTGGCGCGCTCTGCGCACAGTACGGGCACTGGAAGTCGGTATAGACCTCGATGAGCACCTCGGCATTCGCTGGACCGAAGGCGATCTCCCCATCCATGGCCCCATCAAGATCGCCGGCTTCGACCAGAACGCTGGGCTCGGCCAACAGCATTTCCAGACCGTATTTGAGGGCCGACTTGGCCACGAATGCTTCATGCGCATCCAGCATGCGTTCCCGAATCTGACCTTCTGCCGTTGCCATGGCCTGGCTCTCGGTCATGTTCTCCATGCCCTTGAAATCCGGCTCCAGGCGCACCTGTTTCATCTGGGCATCGAACACCTGCTTGCCCGTTTGCCCAATCGCCTCACCTTCGAGTTCATAAAGCCGCTCTGCCATCGCGCTTTCCAGCAGGCGAAAACGTGTTTCATAGACGCTTCTGAGTCGCTTGAGGTGTTTGCGTCCACCCAACTCATCGAGCTCATTGAGCGTCATCGACCAGTCACCGATGCGCGCCACCACAATGTTGCCCACATCGTCCCGCGTCGTAGCGGACAGCGACGACTGGTATTGCTTGACCACTTCGTCGATCGAGCTCAGACCAGGCGAGAGCGCCGGCGCAACCGTGTCATTGTCCTTGGGGGATTGAGTCTCGGTCGATTCCTGGCCGCCGCAGCCAACCTGTACAAGACCCAGAAGTGCCGCCGTACTGGCGATAGCGAGTTTCGTTTTCATGGGCACGAGTACACCCTAATACCGCTTGGGGATGGGCTGTCATAAGCCGTCATTTTCGGCGCCTTTTTTCATCCTCTTACGCCCATGCGATGCCTATGATCCACCCATGCACGCAATTGCCTCACGAATCGTCCCGTGGATAGTCGGCCTCACGATGGCCTTGCCAGCTCAGGGGGCCATGAATCTTGGGCAGCTGAACCATCTTCAGTCCAAGGCTGCCAACGGCGACGACATGGCCGCCGAGCAGATTCGGGCCTATCTCCATGGCCTACTTGAGGGCCTGTTGCTGACCGCCAATCGCGCCGATCTGAACATTTGCCCGCCCGACCAATGGTCCACCGACTCACTTCAGGCTTACCGCCTCTTGAACACCTATGTCGCCATGCAAGGTGTAACCGGCGAATCGCTGGCCCGGTACCGCGTGGCCCCGGCCCTGGTCGAAGCACTCCAGGCCCGATACCCCTGCAAGAAATAGCGCCTTAAACCCGACATTCCCCAATCGTGCTCGTTAAGCTGGTGGTGTCGTTCGGTCTCCACGACCGCTCGACCGGGGCGCAAGTTCTGCAAATCCGGCCCCAAAGCTGCCGATCAGGCCACCTGGCGTCGATGCAACTGCGACGGTGTCGCTCGACGCGCTACCCACTCGCTCAAACGCGCTCGCAAATCACTCATTCGGCGTCACCCCTCGGCATGGGCGCGACCGCCACCAGCACGCCTTTCCGGCCTGGACTGGAAGACACCCTTCCCGTCTGCTGCACCGCGCAGCCTTGCATTTCTCCATTTTCATCGACCATGGCAGTGGGGCGGTTGTCCCGCTGCCATGTCGCTGATCCGGATACCGGGATATGAAGCTAGAGTTTTCCACAATTCGTCATGCGGCCAACGGTCATTGGGCCGGGATCTTGCGCGCCCTGGCCCCTTCACTGGATGAGGCGCTGGACGCAGCCAGCCGTGCCGGCCGACCCCGTCACGTCGGATGCCCAGTTCACGGCGGCAACGATGGCTTCCGTTTTTTCACCGACTACGAGCAAACCGGTGGTGGCATCTGCAATAGCTGCGGCGCTTACAAAAACGGCTTCGACGTACTGGAGTGGGTCAATCAGTGGTCAATCAAGCAGGCCTTCGAGGCAGTTGCCGATCATCTCGGACTGGAATCCTCCGACGGCCCGATTGAGCCCCCGCCGCCGCGCACACCCGCAGCGCCCGAGATCGACGCTGAACAGGACAAGCGCCGCCTGCATCTTCTTCGTAGCACATGGGGCCAAACCCTGGCAGCGGATGACCCTCGTGCAGCCCCAATGCTTCGTTACCTGGTCCAGCGCGGACTGACACTCTCTGGCGTGCCCGACGTGCTGCGCTTTCACCCGAAGCTGCCTTATTACGAGACGAATGACGATGACCGGGTGGTGCTCCGCGGTGAGTACCCGGCCATGGTAGCGATGGCGGTCACGCCCGATGACCAGCCCGCCACGCTCCATCGGACCTATCTCACCGAGGATGGCGTCAAGGCGGATGTGCCCAAGCCCAAGAAGCTCATGTCCATGCCCTCCGATCGCGAACTGTCTGGCGGGTCTATCCCTCTGGGCAAACCCGGCACCACGCTCTCGGTGGCCGAGGGCATCGAGACCGCGCTGGCCGTCATGTTGGCAACCAGCATTCCGGCATGGGCGACGATTTCGAGCACCCTGATGGCCAAGCTGGTTGTCCCTGAACGCATCGAGACCTTGTTCATCTGGTCCGACCTTGATCGCGGCCATGCCGGGCAAAATGCCGCCCAGGAGCTCGCCGAGCGCGCGCTTTCCCAGGGTGTCGATGTTCATGTGTTCTTGCCGGACGGTCCGATTCCGATAGAAGCCAAGAGCCGCGACTGGCTCGATGTTTTTAACCAGGAGGGTCACACCGGGTTCCCCCACCGAAAGCTTCGTCACCTGGCTATGGCCAAGAAGCAGACCCATCAGAATTCCCATGTCATGCCTTCGCATGACAGGAAAGCGGGGTAGCTGACCTCGCGGCGCAAGCCACTCCCAAATCAGCCTCCCAAGACCATACCCAACCCACCCAACCAGGAGGAGCTCATGAAGTTCCAGGACGTGAAGGCCGCGGCCTCTGGCCGTTGGCCTGAAATCGTGTCCTCTCTGTCACCGTTCGACCTGCGCACTGCGCTGGACGCCCGAGGCAGAAAACACGTCGACTGCCCGGTGCATGGCGAGTCCTCCAAGAAGCCCTTCAGGGTTTTCAAGGACTTCGCCGAGACAGGCGGTGCGGTGTGTAGCCGATGCGGCAACTTTGCCGACGGCTTCGCGCTGCTCGCCTGGCTGAATAACTGCGACGCAGTCGAAGCCAAAAACCAGGTCGAGGCACACCTCGGCCTGTCGGACCGAAACACGGAGATTTCCGTGCGTCCGGCACCGGCACCGGCATCCAAGCCGGAACCGAAAGCACCAACCGCCAACCCCACCTGGGCAAGGCGACTGGCACAGTGGTGGAGCGAAGCCCTACCACTGACCTCCCCGAAGTCCCGCCCGGCACGCTCGTATTTCCATCGACGTGGCCTGCGCGGCATCACCAACTGGCCCGAGGTCCTCCGCATGCATCCGGCACTCGATTATTTCGAGTCCGATGATCAAGGAAGCCTCACCAAACTGGGCACCTTCCCTTGCATTCTTGCCGCGGTCATCCGACCCAACGGCAAGATTGCGACCCTGCACCGCACGTACATCACGGCGCAGGGCCTCAAGGCGCCGGTGCCCGCGGCAAAGAAGCTTTGCCCCGCTGCCACCGACGAACCCTTGGGCGGGGTTGCAATCCCCCTGGTCAAACCCGGCGAAGTGCTGGGCCTGGCTGAGGGAATTGAAACGGCGATGGCGGTCACACTGGCCACCGGTATGCCGGTCTGGGCGGCTATCTCGGATGCCCTGCTTACGCAGGTGACAATCCCCGATGGCGTCCGGCGGGTCGTGCTCTGGTCCGACAAGGATCAGCCCAGCAAGTCCAAGCCCGAAGGCGCCGGCGCGTATGCCGCGTCCGTGATGAAGGATCGCCTTGGCGCGATGCTGTCGGTGCACATGCCACCGATGGTGATTCCCCCTGGCGAGAAGGGCATCGATTGGCTCGATGTCCTGAATCAACACGGAAGCGGATGCTTTCCGTCGACCACCCAATCCCACACACCCGATAGTAATCGGGCCCATCCACAGCGGCTGTTTCGCCGCGCCAGCTAAGGAGGAGCATGATGCTTCTTTGGTCTCTTCAATGGGGCGGCTGTCTCCTCGCCTTGACCGGCGCGGTGATGGTCGCCTCGAACAGTCGTGTCTCCCGGTTCGGCTTCCTGTTCTTTCTGGCAGGAAATGTCGCCTGGGTCAGCTACGGCATCCTCATCAACGCCCCTGGTCTGGTCACCAAGGAGATTGGTTTCACCCTGATCAATATGCTCGGGGTCTGGAGCTGGTTTCTGCGTGATCGTCTCAGGACGGCCCCAACTGGAGCCCGGGTTTAACCCGGGCTCCGCCCTATTGCGTTTTCTCCAACCTGTGAGATAACTCCGCCCAGTGGAGCTCTACAAGCAGCTCCTTCTGGATGGATCTTCGGTAATGACACAGGCTTATGAACACAGCGCCCAGCTAGCTTCAAATCTTGAGCCCCACGTTCAACCGCAGGCACAAGCCTCGGTGATGGATGCGCTCAAGCAGGCGTCATCTCGCGGGGATGAGCTGCAGATTCGCCGCCTGGTCATGACCATCACGGATACGTCCTTGCGCGACTCGGCGACGCTGGATACCCCGCTTCATGTCCTGGCCGGTCTCTCTGATCCTAGGCCCATCGACATGCTTCTCGCTCGAGGCTTTGACGCGCAAGCTCGAAACATCAATGGCTGGTATCCGCATCACTTTGCGGCGGTCTACAACCGTGTCGAGCCCATGGCCAGGCTGGTTCAGGCAACCGATGACAGCGATCTGACGGACTTCAATGGCGCCACGCCCTTGCACTTCGCCACCCAGTATCGCGCGATCAACACGGCACGATGGCTACTCGATGCAGGCGCAGACCCTTCTGCGCGTGACTGCAACGCGGATACGCCACTTCACTTTGCCGCCATGAGCGGCGCGCCGCCGTCCCTGGTCCACGCGCTGCTGGAGGCGGGCGCCAATCCCGACGCGCTCGACCACTGTCGGGATACCCCCCTGCATATTGCGGTCGAGTACAACCGCATCCAGATGATCAGGGCCTTGTTGCGTGCGCGTTGCAACGTCAATGCCATCAACCTTGACGGTCGGACTCCTGACGCGATGCCCCCTGTCTACCCTTCCATTTGCAATGATGAAGGGGTATTTCTGGTAGGTCATTCGCGCTATGTCCGCCAGGCGTTCGATCGCCGTTCCGCGGCGACATAGGCATGTACCTGTCCAGCCGTGAAGAGCTGCTGCTGGGGCTGCTGAGAAACGCCGACATCCAGGGTATGCGCGCCCACCTGAGCGAACTCCCGTACCCAGATATTCGACCGGACAGGAGCACGCCCCTACTGGCTCTCGCAGCGAAGTTCAGCACTTCCCCTATGATAGCCCTCCTGCTCGACGCCGGGGCCAACCCGAATCTCACGGATTATCGATGGCAGCGCTCTGCCCTGCATTATGCTGCCGATGCCGGCCAGATTGACGGGCTGGTATTGCTTCTCCAGTCAGGGGCCGATCCGAACCTCACCAGCGCCGATGGCAAGACGCCGTTGCATGTGGCTGCCTCGCAGCCAGATTCGAAACTCGCCGATTGCCTTCTCGAGGCCGGGGCCGACCCGATGCGGGTTGATATCACCGGTCATCGACCAGCCTTGCAGGCGGCCCTGCATGGACAGGCAACTGTGTTGGCACGCCTTCTGGATTCGATGGCAGCCCGTTCAGCCAGAATCTCCGACGGCTATGGCCCCGAGCTTCACGCCGCTGCCCGTCTGGGTCACCAAGCCATCACCGACATGCTTCTGCGTGCCGGCGCCGACATCACCGCAGCTGATACGGCCGACAACCAGCTCATGCATCATGCGGTGCTCTCGGGTGATTGGCGATATGCGATGTATCTACTCTCGCAGGGCGCCCAGCACAATCCGGTGAATCGTGCCGGTCTCCAACCCGCGGATCTTTTGCCCGAGATCTCGAATGACCAGCAGCGCCAGGCCATGGCCAGAGCGCTATCCCTGGTCTCCTAGCCGGAATTCAGGCCGCACCCTTGAACCGCGGCGGGCGGTAGCCGCCAGCCGGCTCAGCCGCATCAATGACCTGCGCGAAATCCGGTAGCCCAGTGAGCATGGCCTGGCCATATCGCTTCGTGACCAGCCGCCGATCCAGGATGGTTACCCGGCCCCAATCCTCCTCGGTCCTCAGCAACCTGCCTGTCGCCTGTACCAGTTTCAGCGACGCGTCAGGCATGCTCATGAGCATGAACGGGTTGAGCCCCATGGATTCCAGCCATTCCGCCGCGGTGGCCTCGATCGGCGAATCCGGCACGGTGAACGCGAGCTTGGTGATCACCACATGGGTGCAGGCGGCGCCGGGAAGGTCCAGCCCCTCGGCCATGCTGGCAAGGCCAAACAGGATACTGCCTTGTCCTTTCTCAACCCGTTTCCGGTGTGTTTCCAGCAGCACCTCGCGTGCCGCTTCTCCCTGCATCAACACCCGATCCCGAAGCCCCGGCTCGATGCGATCAGCCACGCTTTTCATTTGTCGCTTCGAGCAGAATAGCACCAGGGTTCCTTCAGTTGGATCGACCAGCTGATTGATGCGAAGCGCCACTTCATCCTCGAACACGTCACCCTGAGGAGGTTCGGCTCGCATCGCCGGGAGATGCAGCATTGATCTCTGTCGATAGTTGAACGGCGAGGCAATCGCCTTCGTGACCAGCCCTTCCTGCTGACCCAGGCCAGCACGCCGAATGAAACGGTCGAACTTGCCGTTGCATCGAATGGTGGCCGAAGTCACCACGCAGGCTGCAAACTTCTCCCACAGGTTTGCCGAGAGCTCACGGGCCGCTGAGATGGGCGAGCTTTCCAGCACGAAGGCCACACTGCGCCCACTGTGTCTGGCGTGGATCCATCGCGCCCGCGGCGGCCCGTTGTCGGCGTCGGCCTGAGCCATGTAGCCAAACAGCTTTTCTTCTCGCTCCAGGCGGGACAGGACCTCACCCATCCCGGCGGCGGCAGTCTCTGCCTCGCCGCGGTCACCCTTTGCCTTGATCACATCGTTGAGCCCCCGGATTTGCCGACGCACGAGTGCCCCAGCAATCCCGAATAGTGACGCGCAGTCCTGCGACAGATCACGAATACCGTCGGGCACCACGCCTTTGGGGAATCGCCAGAAGGCCAGACCTTCGTCATCAGGTGCCAGCGCCGGCGCGGATGACAGGCAGACGTGAAGCTCCTTGAGCTTGCGCTCGAGCCCAACCAGCGCCTCATCGAGGTCCACCTGGTTGGTGGCCGCCTTGGGTGTCCCGATCATCGCGCTGGCACCGCCCGCCGTGCGCCGGGCGGCGTCAATCCACCCGTTTTTGGCATCCACATGCGCACGCGCCTCGAAATGCCTCAGGGCCTTGTCCGGAATCTGATGCCCTTCGTCGAGAATCAGCACGCAGCCTTCCGGATCGGGCAGGATCTTGCCGCCTCCCAGCGCCAGATCCGATAACAGCAGATCGTGGTTTACCACCAGAACATCGGCGGCAAATACGCGCCGGCGCGCTTTATAGAAGCTGCAATCGTCAAAGAAGCGGCAACGCTCTCCCAGGCACCCATTACGATCAGTGGTGACGGGCCGCCATTGCTCGTCATCGATAGCGCCCGGGAAGCTATCTCGCTGGCCATTCCACGTCTGCTGTTCGATCGCCTGGCGCATCGTTTCATAGATGGACCCACCTGAAGCCTCGCCCTTTGCGGCCGGCAAGGCGCCACGCAAGAGATCGCCCTGGGCGTTGTCGTAGCCGGTCAGTCCAGCCAGTTTTGACAGGCACAGGTATCGGCCACGGCCCTTGACCATCTCGAAGTTGAATTCCATCCCGGCGTACCGCTGCAGATCAGGCAGGTCCTTGCGGAACAATTGCTCCTGCAGCGCCACTGTCCCGGTGGAAATGATGACAGTCAGGCCATCGGCCTTTGCTCGGGGGATTGCGCCAAGACTATAGCTCGCCGACTTGCCTACCCCGCAGGGAGCTTCAAACAAGCCGATCGGGCGTTTTTGATTGGCCCAGCCGGAGACTACCTCGTGGATATCGGCAATCAACCCACGTTGTGATGGCCGGTCATGAAAACCTGGCAATGCTTTGCCGAGGTTTTCCAGATAGTTGCCGACTTCCTCGCTCAGGGGTTTTTGCATGCAATGAGATACCGGGTTGCTGCCGGCCTTGGCCGGCCAATCACAGTTGATCCCAATCTACCCGGAACGTCGAAAATGCAAGGCCCCGGTCAAGCCCGACTTGCCTGCAACACCACTCGATCACCCCCGGACAGCTGGGCGCGGAGAAACCCTCGTCTGGCCTCCTGTATGGCGTCGACCAGACCAAACGCCCCAGAGGTTTCCGAAATCCCTGCGCTTACTGCCATCCCCTGAATGGCATCTGCCAGCCAGGCGTCGTCCATGCCTTGTGTCATACGACCCAGCAACCCCATGTTCTTCTGCTCACCCAGCAGTGCTTCGGCTTGTGCCGCGGTCTTGCCAGGCAGAAACAGCATCAGCCGATCCAGGCTGACGTGGTGCACCCGGTCTTCGCTATCCAGCGAAATCCGCAAGAACGACTCAAGCTCGCGCGTAATTCGCAGCATCTCGGCATACCCGATCCGCCGCTGCACTTGGGAGCCTTTGTCCAGACCCACCAGGGCCACGGCCATGGGCAGCCCCTCATCCTGGCAGCTCTTGGTGAGCAGACTCAGCTCCGGGAACTCCGCATCGATGCGCATGGCGTTATTGAAAAACCCCGATGACAGCTCCGATCGGACGCCTCGGCTCAGCCTTCCCAGCAAATCTATCGTGGGCACGAGACCCGGGAGCATGAATTCTTCATGCCCCCCATCGGCCATGATGATTTCGATACGGATCAGGCCACTGCGACCCCCGCTCTGTCGATGAACCACCGTGACCACCGCGGGACCGGCAATGAATGAGCCAAGGGCTCTGGCCAGATCCTGAGGCTTGTAACTCGCCAGAGCACCGTCAATCACCATGGCCTCCGGACGCTCGTCAGCGCACATCTCGAGCACTTGCTCGGGCGGGCACACCCGCACCATGAAACGATCACTCTCGATCAGGTCAAAGATGACATCGCGCTTATCCTTGTCGGGCCGATCACTCACTGCCAGGATCCGAAACGGACCTTGCTGGCGCTGCAGGAAGTAGATCCGCAGTTTGTCGAAGATCGTCCGGGCGAATACCGGCCGCACAAAGAAATCAATGCATCCATGGCCGGCAGCAAACACGCGGCTCTCCAGCGTGTCTTCGTCTGCCAGCGCGATCAGATTGCCACCCGCATCGAGATAATCGCGCAATACATCACGCGCCTCGTTGAGCCGATCAACGCCGATCAGCACACCAAGCGGCGCTTCCTTGTCCAGGGCTTGTGCAAGCTGTTCGCGCGATCTGAGCAGCGCCACGCGGCTGCAATACACCTCGAGCTGGTGCTTGAGAACACTCTGCCCAACGCCACCCTCTCCAAGGATGTAAACGGGCTTGGATGACGCCGCAATTGCAGGGAAATCATCTAACAAGACGTTTCGACCTCTCATTCCGGGCCATGCCAGCCACTATTACTCTCACTTCCTTGTGAGATATATCCTCCCGTCCACCCTGTCTCAGCACTATAGTGAAGTCACTCCCATACGGGAATCCCTCCGTGCAGATTGGACCGAAGCAACTTGAGCAAACATACACCGGATCGTTATCGGCGGGCTGTCAATTAGGCTGATCCGGTCCCGAATAATTCCCTTTCCGCGGGAAAAGCCCGCCGAAAGGGTCGCTTAAAGGCTTCCTGCCCCGCTGCATTCGCCCTCAACATTGACGTGGGTAGTACCAAAGCCAGCACCCATCGAGGTGCGATCAAAATCAAACCGACCACCGAAGAGGTGAATCAATGACCGAAGCAACCCCTGCTGATGCCGCTCAGGAACACACGCCGCCGCCTCTGGCCGCCGCGGATGATACGCCATCAGTGAAATCAGACAAGAAGTCTTCTGTGAATGGCAAGGCAACGAGGTCGAACGGCTCGTCCAAGGCCAATGGTTCAGCCGCCCCCGAGACTCCCTCGCATCGCGGCAATTCGCGCGCGATCATGACCAAGGACATCACCTTTGGCTCGACCCCAGCCCAGAAGCTGTTCGGCCGCCACAACGGCGTGGTCAGCTCCAATCTCTACCAGTTGGGCGTGATGCTTCCCATCCGCACGACCATCGAGGTCGCCGATCGAGTCGAGGGCGTCATCAACGAATACCTGACCAAAGTCGAGGAGGATCTCCAGGCGCAGATCGATCGCATGGAAGAGCTCATGGCCAGCCATAACATCCAGGACACACCGACCTACACATCGTCCGAGACCTATCACTGCGAGATCACCACGCCCCACCAGGCCCGGTTTCTGCGCCTGATTTCTCTGTTGGATCGCCTCGTGCTGTTCATCGACGCCCTCTGGCTGGAGGGTGTGTTCAACAACAAGCAACGCAACTCCGCCATCTACGACAACAATCGTCGCGTGGCACGCCTGGCCGGGCGCATCCGCAATCTCGCCAACAGCGCAAAGTCCGTGCTCAACAAGGGTAAAGACGCCACACCCGATGATGTGGATGCGTCCGCTCGGCAGAGTGAAACTGCCTCGGATAACGACGACGGCGACGAGGCCCCGGCTTCGGCCTGAGACGAGCCTCAGGCAAACGCGCACTGACCAACTTGTCACCACAGCATCTACTCGCGGGGCTAAACCCCGACCAGGAGGCCGCCGTCTTGGCGGCCTCTCATTGTGTGGTCGTCGCCTGCCCGGGGTCAGGCAAGACCCGTGTGCTTCAGACCCGCGCTGCATACCTGCTCGGCTCAAATCCTGAGGCGCGTGTCGTTGCAGTGACCTTCACAAAAGACGCCGCTCGCGAACTTCGTCAGCGCACGTTGGACTCCCTCTCCGACGATGCGGCGGATCGTGTGGCCGTGGCCACCTTCCATTCACTGGCGAAGCATCAGCTGGAAAAAGCGGGCATGCGCCTGCGCCTGATCGATCCCGCCGCCCAATCGGCGCTGATCGAACGAGCCCGGGACATGGCCGCCCCCGAGATGGATGACCAGACGGCGGGCGAAACCATCGAAAAGCTCAAATCTACCTTGCAGCCCAATCCCTTGAATGACCGGGAAGCCGGGCTTTACGAGATGTATACCAAGCTTCTCAACAAGCATGGCATGATCGACTTCGCCGACCTGCTGCTGTTTGCCGTGCGAGGCCTTCAGGACGGCACCGTCCCTCCGCTACCCTGCACGCACATTCTGGTCGATGAATTCCAGGATGCTGATGACGTTCAGCACCTCTGGATTTCCGCCCACATCAAAGCCGGCGCCATCGCGACAGTGGTGGGTGACGATGATCAGAGCCTTTATAGCTGGCGACGTGCTCGCGGCTATGAGGGCATGAGCACCTTTCGCGACAACAATCATGCGCGTCTGATCACGCTGTCGATCAACTATCGCTGCCGTGCCGAGATTCTCGACCACGCCGGCCACCTCATTCGCCAGAATCCAGAGCGCATCGACAAGGACATGCAGGCGGGCGCCGGGCCGGGCGCGATCATCGAGCGGTACCGCTTTGAGGATGCCAAGGTCGAAGCTGCCGCAGTCAGCGAAACCGTCGCCGCAGACCCTGAAGGATGGGCCGTGATCGCCCGCACCAACAGCGTCATCGACCACATCCAGCGACAGCTTCAATCCGATCAGATTGATCACCGACGCATTGGCGGAAGCGACTTGTGGTCGGCCCCGCCAAACCGGGCCTACCTGGCGCTTCTTGACAGTGTCGTCACCGGCCGGCCGCTAGGTGCGGAGCAGGCACTCCAATGGGCAAATATCGGCGCCCATACCATCGACCGACTCCATGAATCAGGGCTGCTGGCCGCTCGCCGCCGGCGCCCGCCCCAGCCTGGCGAAATCAATGACGAGAAGGTCGAGACCCTGGTCGCCGCCCTCCCGCGCTGGCGATCTCAGCACGCCAATGGTCGCCATGGTTCCGTGGCGACCTCCGTCTCCGAGTGGGTCCTGGGCCAGATCAGCGGCGCCTCCAAGCGTGCCCAGCGTCAAAGAGAGCTCTTCCAGATGACGGCGCAGAGTTTCATCGATATGGACGGGAGCCTCGCCCAGCGCATGGACTACCTCTCCCGGCGCAAGAAGAAAATGGACGCATCGGTTCCGACGCTGTTGACCATGCACAGCTCAAAAGGCCTCGAGTTCGACAAGGTCTGGATTGTCCGGGCGGAAGAAGGTGTTGTCCCCCACAAGAACAATCACGAGATGGACGAGGAGCGTCGTCTGTTCTTCGTGGCCATGACCCGCGCGAAAGCCCGGCTCGTTGTCTCCTCAGCAGCCCCTGGCGAGGTCAGTCGATTTATCGACGAATCCAGGCTGCACCTGATCAACACCGAATCCGAACGATTCATCGCCTGAAGCAGTCCCTCAAAACCCCCTCTTAATTTGGGCGCTTTCGTCCCACTGATGTCGCCATCCCCTTGGCAGGATTAACCTCAGGCCAACGCCCGCTGCGGCGTTAGCACCCACCTAACGTCACCCACGACGATCCCGCGCGCCGCCCTCTTGGCGTGACGCGTCAGCCGAATCCCACGCAGCGTCTTCGACGCTGCACCAAGGCCCGCTGCGCCATCGTTTCGTAAAGCAGCTCCCCAACCCCGCCGTATGGCGGACATCCCTTTCGGGGAGAACGCCCCGACTGGGGTAACTCTCCCCGCTCATATCGATATGCGCAAAGGAGGTAGCAATGGCTACTGCTATGGATCACGGGGCCGTCACCGGCCTCGAAGAAGTCGAACTCGGTGCTGGCCGCGTCCATGTGGATGACAAAGCCATCATCAATTGCCGAGCTGATGTGAACCAGCTCGTTCCCTTGAAGTACCAGTGGGCCTGGGACAAGTACCTGAACGGGTGCGCTAACCACTGGATGCCGCAGGAAGTCTCCATGGCCGCGGATATCGCGACCTGGAACGATCCCGAGGCGCTCACCGACGACGAGCGGCAGATGCTGAAGCGCAGCTTCGGTTTCTTTGCCTCCTCCGAGTCGCTGGTGGCCAACAACCTGGTGCTGGGTATCTACAAGCACCTGACCAACCCGGAATGTCGGCAGTATCTCCTGCGTCAGGCATTCGAAGAAGCGGTTCACGGCCATTGCTTCCAGTACATCGTGGAGAGCCTCGACCTCGATGAGGGAGAGATTTTCAACATGTACCGGGAGATGCCCAGCGTCCATAACAAGGCGGCCTGGGCCTTGCAGTACACGCAATCCCTGTCGGATCCGGACTTCAAGACCGGAACCCCGTCAACGGATCAGCAATTTCTGCGCGACCTGATCGCTTTCTATGTGGTCTTCGAAGGCATCTGGTTCTACGCTGGCTTTGTCCAGTTCCTGAGCCTGGGCCGTCGCAACAAGATGACCGGCACCGCCGAACAGGTGCAGTACATCATGCGTGACGAGTCCATGCACTTGAACTTCGGCATCGACGTCATCAACCAGATCAAGCT
>JAVKCJ010000039.1:0-105187 GCA_040222795.1 Salinisphaeraceae bacterium | reverse complement strand
GTGTCGGTTTGGGGGGGGTTTTGGCGGGGGGGGCGGGGGGGGCGGCCCCACCGCGTGGTGTTCCCCCCACCGGCGGCCGCCACCCTGATCGACGACAGCTACAACGCCAATCCGGATTCGTTGGCCGCTGCCATCGAGGTTCTGACCGCGGGCACCGGGCAGGCCTGGCTGGTGCTCGGCGACATGGCCGAACTCGGTGATGCCACCGACAAACGCCATGCCGAAGCCGGACGCCTGGCCCGCAAGGCCGGGGTGCGGCGTCTGTTCACCATCGGCCGCCACAGCGCTCTGGCGGCCGGGGCGTTCGGTGATGGTGCCCGTCATTACGAGGAACGCGAGGCGCTGGTGCGGGATGTCGCCGATGGGCTGTCAGCCGACGTGACCGTGTTGGTGAAGGGGTCGCGCTCAGCGGGCATGGAGCAGGTGGTCGAGGCGCTGATCTGCAACGATGCGGCCGAGCCGGCCGGGGCAGGTGTCGGATGCTGATGCACCTGGCCGAATTTCTGGAGCAGTACTACAGCGGTTTCCGCGTGTTCCAGTTCCTGACCTTCCGCGGGATTCTGGGCGTGCTGACGGCCATGGTATTCAGCTTTGTCGCGGGCCCGTGGATGATCCGCCACCTGACCGTGCGTCAGATCGGCCAGCAGATTCGCGAGGACGGGCCCGAGTCGCACCTGATCAAGGCCGGCACCCCAACCATGGGGGGCACGTTGATCCTGTTCGCGGTGCTGGTTGCCACGCTGCTGTGGGCCGACCTGTCGAACCAATGGGTGTGGGTGGCGATATTCGTGACCGCGGCCTTCGGGGCGGTCGGTTTCGTCGACGATTATCTCAAGCTCAAGGTGGGAAACAGCCGGGGCCTGTCGGCGGTGGCCAAATACGGCTGGCAGAGCTTGATCGGGCTGGCGGCGGCGCTGTGGGTATATGCCGGCGCGGAAACCGGGGCCGAGACAAGTGTATTGATCCCCATGCTCAAGGATGTGGCGATTCCGCTCGGGGCCGGCTACATCCTGTGGACCTACCTGGTGGTGGTCGGTTCAAGCAACGCGGTAAATCTGACCGACGGCCTTGATGGCCTGGCGATCATGCCCTGCGTAATGGTGGCCTCGGCGCTGGGTGTTTTCGCTTACGTCACCGGGCATACCGAATTCTCGAATTACCTGGGTTTCCACTACATCGAGGGGGTCGGGGAGCTGGCCATCTTCTGCACCGCCATCGGTGGCGCGGGCCTCGGGTTCCTGTGGTTCAACACCTATCCGGCGCAGGTATTCATGGGCGATGTCGGCGCACTGGCCCTGGGGGCCGCGCTGGGCATCGTCGCGGTGATCGTGCGGCAGGAGATCGTGCTGGTGGTGATGGGCGGCATCTTTGTCGCCGAAACCGTGTCGGTGATTCTGCAGGTGGCCAGTTTCAAGCTCACCGGCCGGCGCATGTTCCGCATGGCGCCGCTGCACCACCACTTCGAACTCAAGGGCTGGGCCGAGCCCAAGATCATCGTGCGCTTCTGGATCATCACCCTGGTGCTGGTCCTGATCGGTTTGTCCACGTTGAAGATCCGATGAGTAGCGCGACTCGGGACTCGGAACTCGGGACGCCGAAGGCGGCGCGTCTGATCGTGGGCATGGGGGCAACCGGGCTGTCCGTGGCGCGATATCTGTTGCGAGCGGGCATGCCGTTCGCGGTGACCGACAGCCGTTCGCAGCCGCCCAGGGCGCCGGATCTGGAGAGCCTCGCTGACGTCCCGAACAGCTTCGGCGCCTTTGCGTCGCCGCTGCCTCTGGACCAGCTTGCCGAGGTCGTGGTCAGTCCCGGCGTGTCGCTGGACGAGCCTTTCCTGCATGAGGTCCGGACCGCCGGTATTCCGATCATCGGCGATATCGAGTTGTTCGCCCGTGCACTCCAGCCGGCGACTCCCGAGTCCCGAGTCCCGTCTGTGATCGCCATCACCGGCTCCAACGGCAAGTCGACGGTCACCGCGCTGGTGGCGGAAATGGCCGAGGCGGCCGGTCGGCGGGTGGCCGTGGGCGGCAATTTCGGCCGGCCCGCTCTGGACCTGCTCGACGAGGACGCCGAACTGTTCGTGCTGGAGCTGTCGAGCTTCCAGCTGGCGCTGCTTGAAAGCCTGGCGCCCGCCGCGGCGACGGTGCTCAACGTCAGCGCCGATCACATGGACCGGCATGCCGACATCGACGACTACGCCGCGATCAAGTCCCGCATCTTCCGGCGGTCGGCGGTATCGGTGGTCAACGGAGACGACAGCCGGGTTGCCGCCATGGCCACGTCGGGCCGGCGCGTGGTGATCGGTGACCGGGCAGGTGACTGGCATCTGGACGGACCGGCCGCAGCGCCGATCATCTGCCGCGGGGATCAGGCGTTCCTGGCCGCGGCCGACCTGCCGCTGCGTGGCCGCCACAACCTTTGCAACGCCCTGGCCGCGCTGGCGCTGGGCGAGGCGGTCGGATTGCCCGACGCTGCCATGCGCGAAGCCCTGCAACGATTTCCCGGGCTGCCCCACCGCTGCCAGTTCGTGGCCTCGGTTAACGGGGTGGACTGGGTCAACGACTCCAAGGGCACCAATGTGGGCGCCATGCTGGCCTCGCTGGACGGCCTGCCGGGCCCGATTCTGCTGCTGGCCGGCGGCCAGGCCAAGGGCGGCGACTTCACGCCGGTGGGGCCGGTGATGGCGCGCAAGGGCCGGCTGGCGATCCTGTTCGGTACCGATGCCGCCGCTATTGCGGACGCGCTGCGCGACCACGTGACGGTCGAGCAGGTGCCGGGTCTGGATGAGGCGATCGATCGTGCCGCCGGCGTGGCCGAGCCAGGGGACACGGTTCTGCTGTCGCCCGGTTGCGCCAGCTTCGATCAGTTCCGGGGCTACGAGGACCGCGGCGAGCGCTTCATGGCCGGTGTACGGAGGCTGGCGGCATGAATCTGCGCCCGAACGTCGCATGGCGGCTGCCGGCCGGCCCGGTGGATGCCTGGTTCGCCACCACGGTCGCGTTGTTGCTGGGCCTGGGCCTGGTGATGGTGGGCTCGGCCTCGGTGGCGGTGGCCGATCGGCTGGTGGATCAACCGCTGCATTTCTTCTACCGGCAGGCGGTGTACGCGCTGATCGGCCTGGGCCTGGGGTTCGTGGTGCTGCATGTGCCGCTGCGCATCTGGCAGGCCAACAGTTTCAATCTGCTGGCGGTGTCCCTGGTAATGCTGCTACTGGTGCTGATTCCTGGGATCGGCCACGAGGTCAACGGTGCCCGCCGCTGGATCGATCTGGGTGTGGTGTCGGTCCAGGTATCCGAGCCGGCAAGGCTGGGCCTGCTGCTGTACCTGGCCGGTTATGCCGTGCGGCAGCAGGTGGAGCTGCGCACCAGCTTCGCTGGCCTCCTACGGCCGGTGCTGCCGATCGGGCTGGCCTGCCTGCTGCTATTGATCGAACCGGATTACGGCGCCTGCGCGGTGCTGTTCGCGGTGACCGGCATCCTGATGTTCCTGGCCGGCGCCCGGCTGTCGCATCTGCTGGTGCTGGCCGGGACGGCCGGGGGACTCCTGGTGATGGCGGCGCTGTCGTCGCCCTACCGGGTGGCGCGGCTGATCAGTTTTACCGACCCCTGGGCGCACCCCTATGCCAGCGGTTTTCAGCTGACCCAGTCGCTGATTGCCATCGGTCGGGGCGAGGTGGCCGGCGTGGGGCTTGGCAACAGCGTCCAGAAGCTGTTGTACCTGCCCGAGACCCATACCGATTTCCTGTTCGCCATCCTCGCCGAGGAGCTCGGGCTGATCGGGTCGCTGGCGGTGATCGCGCTGTTCACGCTGTTCGTGTGGCGGGCGTTCGTGATCGGCCGGCGGGCAATGGACGCGGGCATGCTGTTCGGGGCATTCCTGGCCTTTGCGCTGTCCAGCTGGATGGTGCTGCAGGCGTTCATCAATATCGCGGTGAACATGGGCATGCTTCCCACCAAGGGCCTGACGCTGCCGCTGATGAGTTATGGCGGTTCCAGCCTGGTCGTGATGTGCGTGCTGGTGGCCCTGCTGCTGCGAGTGGATCTGGAGGCCGGCGCCGCCGGCCGGGCGGCCGCGCGATGAACGGGCCGCGGGTACTGATGATGGCCGGGGGCACCGGGGGGCATGTATTCCCTGCACTGGCGGTGGCCGACGCGCTGCGCGAGCGGGGTGCCGAGGTGGTATGGATGGGCACCCGGGCGGGGCTGGAGTCGCGGGTGGTGCCGGCCGCCGGGTATCGGATGGAGTGGATCGGCGTGTCCGGATTGCGCGGCAAGGGATGGCGCACCTGGCTGGGCGCGCCGTGGCAGCTGATGCGGGCCGTGTGGCAGGCCCTGCAGCTGGTGCGCCGGGTGGCGCCGCAGCTGGTGGTCGGCATGGGCGGTTTCGTGTCCGGCCCCGGTGGGCTGGCCGCCTGGCTGCTGCGCCGGCCGCTACTGGTGCATGAACAGAACGCCGCGGCCGGGTTGACCAATCGCGTGCTCGCGCGATTGGCGCGGACCCGTCTGCAGGCATTCCCCGGCGCGTTGCCCGGTGCCCGCGTCGTGGGCAATCCGGTGCGCGGCGACATTCTCGCCCTGCCGGCCCCGGCGCAGCGTTTCGGCCAGCGCAGCGGGGCGGTTCGCTTGCTGGCGCTCGGCGGCAGCGGCGGGGCCCTGGCCATCAACGAAATGCTGCCGGCGGCGCTGGCCCGGCTGCCGGCCGACCAGCGTCCGGTGGTGCGGCATCAGGCGGGCCGTACGGTCGACCGGGCGCAGGCAGCCTACGCGGAGCACGCGGTGGCGGCGGAGGTCAGTCCGTTCATCGAGGACATGGCCGAGGCCTATGCCTGGGCGGATCTGGTGATCTGCCGCGCCGGTGCGCTCACGGTAGCTGAACTGGCCGCGGCCGGCCTGGGCGCCATCCTGATCCCCTATCCGCATGCGGTCGATGATCACCAGACCGTGAACGGCACCTATCTGACCCGGCGTGATGCCGCGGTGCTGGTACAGCAGCGGGACCTCGATCCCGCCCGGCTGGCGCAGCTGCTGGGCGAGCTGATCGGCGACCGGCCCCGTCTGCTGGCGATGGCCGAGGCGGCGCGTGCCGCGGCCTGGCCCGATGCCACCGCTGACATCACGGCCGCCTGTCTGTCCCTGGCGGCGGTGCGGCGATGAACGCAGCCCCCACCACCTTCCAGCCGCTGAGTGAACGGCCCATGCGCCGGGTGCAGACGGTGCACTTCGTGGGCATCGGCGGCGTGGGCATGGCCGGCATCGCCGAGGTGCTGCTCAATCTCGGTTACACGGTGTCGGGCAGCGACATTCGCGAGGGCGCCGCCACCCGGCGTCTGACCGAGCGGGGGGCCGCCATCCGTATCGGCCATGATGCCGCCAACGCGGCCGGCGCCGATGTGGTGGTGACCTCCTCCGCGGTGTCGGCGGACAACCCGGAAGTTGTCGCGGCCCGCGAACGGTTGATTCCGGTGGTGCCGCGGGCCGAGATGCTCGCCGAGCTGATGCGGTTCCGCTACGGCATTGCGGTGGCCGGTACCCACGGCAAGACCACCACCACCAGTCTGGTGGCGTCGGTGCTGGCTGAAGGCGGGCTCGATCCCACCTTCATCGTTGGCGGCAAGGTGCTGGGCGCCGGCACCAATGCCCGATTGGGAGAAAGCCCCTACATCGTGGCCGAAGCGGACGAGTCGGATGCCTCGTTCCTGTTCCTGACGCCGATGCTGGCGGTGGTGACCAATATCGACGCCGATCATCTGGAAGCCTACGAGGGCGATTTTGCCAGGCTGATCGATACCTTCGTCGAGTTCATCCACCATCTGCCGTTCTATGGGCTGGCGGTGGTATGCGTCGACGATCCGGTGGTTCGCGAGATGCTGCCGCGGGTCGGCAGGCCGGTGCTGACCTACGGCATCGATCAGGATGCGGATCTGCGGGCCGACAATCTGGTGACCGGGGGCCCGGGTACCCGTTTCGATCTGCGCGTGCGCGATCGTGAGGAAAGCTGGCCGGTGCATCTGAACCTGCCCGGTCGCCACAATGTGCTCAACGCCCTGGCAGCTGCTGCGGTGGCCCGCGAGCTGGGTGTGGACATGAGCGCGATCCAGCGCGCGCTGTCCGGTTTCGCCGGCATCGGTCGCCGCTGCGAGGTGCTGGGCGAGATCGCGCTGGCCGGCCAGCGCTGCCTGCTGGTTGACGATTACGGTCACCATCCGCGCGAACTGAGCAGTATTCTCCAGGCCGTACGCGCGGCCTGGCCGGAGCGCCGGCTGGTGGTGGTGTTTCAGCCGCATCGGTTCACCCGTACGCGGGATCTGTTCGAGGATTTCTGCGAAGTGCTGGCCAGCCTGGATGTGCTGGTGCTGTGCGACGTCTATCCCGCCGGTGAGGCGCGGATTGCCGACGCCGACGGCCGGGCGCTCGCCCGCGGCGTGCGCGCCCGGGGACGGGTCAATCCGGTATTCGTGGCCGATGTGCACGATCTGCCCGACGTGCTGACCGGGGTGGTCGCCGATAACGACGTGATTCTGACCCTCGGGGCCGGCGACATTGGCGCCGTGGCCGCCGGGATGGCGACCAGTCACCGTATCGGAGACGCACCATGAGCGGCCGGCTCGGCAAGGTGGCGGTGCTGATGGGCGGCTGGTCCGCCGAACGGGAGATTTCCCTTCAGTCCGGCCGGGCGGTGCTGGCCGCGCTGCAGGCGCGTGGTATCGATGCCCACGGGGTGGACGTGGACCGGGCCCGGCTGCTGCATCTGGCCGATGAAGGTTTCGATTGTGCCTGGATTGCCCTGCACGGCACCGGCGGGGAAGACGGGGTTGCCCAGGCGGTGCTCGAGGTGCAGGGGCTGCCCTATACCGGCAGCGGCGTGCTCGCTTCCGCCCTGGCCATGGACAAGGCCCGCTGCAAGGCGTTGTGGGCGGCGAGTGGTATTCCGACGCCGGCGCACCGTCTCCTGCGCTCGGATACCGACGCCGACACGCTGATTGCCGATATCGGCCTGCCCATCTTCGTCAAACCGGCAACCGAGGGATCGAGCATCGGCATGTCCCGGGTGGACGCGCCGGACCAGCTGCATGCCGCCTGGCAGGCGGCATCACGCTATGGCGAATCGGTGCTCGCGGAACGTTTCGTGGACGGCGGCGAATACACCGCGGCCGTGCTTGGCGACCGGGTGTTGCCGCTGCTACGGATCGAATCGGCGGGCGCGTTCTACGACTTCCACGCCAAGTACGAGGCCGATACCACCCATTACCACTGCCCCTGCGGCCTGGCGCCGGATGAGGAACAGCGCCTGTCTGCCCTGTGCCTGGACGCCTTCCGCGCCACCGGCGCCCGCGGCTGGGGCCGCGTCGATTTCATGCTGGATGACGACGGCCAGCCCTGGTTCCTGGAGATCAACACGGTGCCCGGCATGACCTCGCACAGCCTGGTGCCGATGAGTGCGGCGGCGGCCGGCATCGATTTCGAAAGTCTGGTGGAACGCATTCTGGCCCTGAGCCTGGAGGAGCATGACGATGCGACCTGAACGCAAGCGCCTGCTCACGCCGCTGGTGATGCTGGCGACGAGCGCCGCGATCGCGGCCTGTACCTGGCAGGGTCTGACGCCCGATCAGCGCCAGGCACACCGCATGATCGTGGTGGGTGATCTGGCACGCACCACGGATGCCGCGCTGGTGGACGCCGCGGCGCCCTACATGACCCGCGGTTTCTACGAGCTGGATGCGGCGGCGCTGGGCGATGCCATCCGGACGTTGCCCTGGATCGCCGAGGTCACGGTGCACCGGCGCTGGCCGGACAGCGTGGTGGTGCGGGTGGCCGAGTATCGGCCCGTCGCCCGCTGGGGCGAGGACCAGCTGGTCGATGCCGAGGGGCAGCGGTTCGAGTTGCCGGCAGATCAGGTGTCGGCGGACCTGCCGATCGTGCACGGGCCAGACGGCAGTGCCCGCGAGTTGCTGGCTGAACTGCCGGCCCTGCAGGCGATTCTGGCCGACACCGATATGCGCATAGGTCGGCTGGCGCTGGATCGCCGTGGCGGCTGGACCGCGTGGCTGGCCAACGGTCTGGAACTGCGCCTGGGCCGGGATGCAGTCCGGGACCGGCTGACCCGGTTTGCCCGGCATGCGCCAAGCGCCCTGGGTGCCGCGCTGGAAACTGCCGGTTATGTGGATCTGCGTTACGCGGATGGTTTTGCCGTGGGCGGCAATCGCGCCGCCCCGGCCAATGACAGCGAGACAGATAATGAGCAAGCGGCCTGAGAAGAATCTCGTCGTCGGGCTGGACATCGGCACATCGAAGGTTGCCTGCATCGTCGCGGAGTACGACGAGCACGGTGAACTCGAACTGATCGGCATGGGTAGCCAGCCGTCCAAGGGCATGAAGAAAGGCATGGTGGTCAATATCGAGGCCACCACCCAGTCGATCCGCCGCGCGGTGGAAGAGGCCGAACTGATGGCCGGCTGCCGGATCCAGTCGGTGCACTGCGGCATCTCCGGCGCCCACGTGAAGTCGATCAACTCCCACGGCATCGTGGCGGTACGCAGCAAGGAGGTCACCGAGGCCGACATCGAGCGCGTTATCGACGCCGCCTGCGCGGTGGCCATTCCGGCCGACCAGAAGATCCTGCACATGCTGCCCCAGGAATTCGCCGTGGATGACAACGAGGGCATCCAGGAGCCGGTGGGCATGTCCGGCGTGCGCCTGGAGGTCAAGGTCCACATGGTCACCGGGGCGGTGACCTCGGCGCAGAACATCCAGAAATGCGTGGCCCGCTGCGGGCTGGAAGTGTCGAAGCTGTCACTGGAACAGCTTGCCTCGGCCGAGGCGGTGCTCAATGACGACGAAAAGGATCTGGGCGTCTGCATGGTGGACATCGGCGGCGGCACCTCCGACATCGCGGTGTTCGTCAACGGGGCGATCCGCCACACGGCGGTAATCCCGATCGCCGGCGACCAGGTCACCAACGACATCGCGGTGGCCCTGCGTACCCCGACGCAGCACGCCGAGGGGATCAAGATCCGCTACGGCTGTGCGCTACCCGAATTGATCGAGGAAGACGACGCCATCGAAGTACCCAGCGTGGGCGAACGCCCGCCGCGGCGGCTGTCGCGTTACACGCTGGCCGAGGTGATCAAGCCTCGCTACGAAGAGCTGTTCATGCTCATTCACAAGGAACTCACCCGCAGCGGTTACGACGACGTAATCGCCGGCGGGGTGGTAATAACCGGCGGCTCCGCAAAGATGGAGGGTCTGGTGGACCTGGCCGAGGAGGTCTTCCACATGCCGGTTCGACTGGGGGTGCCGCAGCGGGTCAAGGGGCTGACCGATGTGGTCAGGAACCCCATCCACGCCACCGGCGTGGGGCTGCTGCAGTTCGGTACGAAGCCCGTCACGGGGTATCAGCCCCTGAGTGGCGGTCATTTCGGCAATCAGGGCTTTCAACAGGCCTGGTCACGCATGAAGGCGTGGTTCCAGGGAAATTTCTAGGCAACGCAACGGTTTGAGTCCGGGCAACCGGATCAAGCGTCCCGGCGACGGGGCGGCACGGCAACTGGAGGATGGATCATGAGTGAAGTGTTCGAATTCGCTGACGAAAGGACCGACAAGGCCATCATCAAGGTGATCGGCGTCGGAGGCGGCGGTTCCAATACCGTCAATCAGATGGTCAACGGCGGTATCGAAGGGGTGGATTTCATCTGCGCCAATACCGATGCCCAGCACCTGGAATCCTGCCAGGCGGATACCCTGGTGCAGCTCGGGGTCAACGTGACCCGTGGCCTGGGTGCTGGTGCGGACCCGGTGATCGGCCGACAGGCGGCCGAGGAGGATCGTGACCGCATTCGCGAGGCGATCGAGGGTGCCGATATGCTGTTCATTACCTGTGGCATGGGCGGCGGTACCGGCACCGGCGCGGCCCCGGTGGTGGCGGAAATCGCCCGCGAACTGGATATCCTCACGCTGGCGGTGGTCACCAAGCCATTTCCCTTCGAGCGCGGCAAGCGCATGGAAATCGCCCGTCAGGGCATCGAGCAGCTGCAGGAGTACGTCGACTCGCTGATCGTGATTCCCAACGAGAAGCTCCTCACGGTGCTGGGCAAGGGCACTACGCTGCGCTCGGCGTTCAAGGCCGCCAACGATGTGCTGCACAACGCGGTCCAGGGCATTTCCGACCTGATCACCCGGCCGGGCCTGATCAACGTCGACTTTGCCGACGTGCGCAAGGTGATGTCGGTCCAGGGCATGGCGATGATGGGCCGGGCCACGGCGGTGGGCGATGATCGTGCCCGTCAGGCCGCGGAAGCAGCGCTGGCTTCGCCGTTGCTGGATGATCTCAACCTGCACGGCGCCGAGGGGTTGCTGGTGAACGTCACCGGTGACGATAACCTGAGCATCAACGAGTTCCAGCTGGTCAACGAGGTGGTCATGGAAATGACCTCGGAGAACGCGGAAGTGATCGTGGGCACCGCGGTCGACGCCAGCATGGGTGACGAGCTGTGCGTGACGGTGGTGGCCACCGGGCTCGGCAAGCAGGCTCAGCTGACCGGCCGTGATTCCATCCGGGCACTCAAGCGTGACACTGGTGGTCAGGTTCGTTACGAGGAACTGGATACCCCGACGGTCATCCGTCAGGCCCCCCGTCAGCGCCACGACCAGAACGCGGCCGTGGATATGGATTACCTGGATGTGCCGGCATTCCTGCGCAACCAGGCAGACTGATGTTGCCGGCGGGCGGATGCGGGCGGCCGTGCCCTGCATCCGCCCGTGTTTGGGTCACTGTGATATCCTATTTGCCGCCGCGTATTGTTCACTGCAGCATTTTTCAGCGTGGCGCCGGCGTTCAGCAAGCGTTCATTCTCCAGCGTCCATTATCGACGCTGTACATGACAAGCGGTTGACAGCCTGAATGCCGCAAGGAAAAGAGGAACAGCGTCGATGCTGAGACAACGGACACTCAAGAACCCGATCCGCGCCACCGGCGTGGGGCTTCACACCGGTCACAAGGTATACATGACGCTGCGTCCGGCACCCGCCGACCACGGCATCGTGTTCCGCCGTACCGATCTGACGCCGGTCCGCGAACTGCGAGCCGACGCGCTCAAGGTGGGCGAGACCACGCTCGCCACGACCCTGACCGACAATGGCATGCGCGTGTCGACCGTGGAACACCTGCTGTCCGCAATGGCCGGGCTCGGCATCGATAACGCGGTGGTCGAACTATCGGCCGACGAAGTGCCGATCATGGATGGCAGCGCCGGCCCCTTCGTGTTCCTGATCCAGTCCGCCGGCATCCAGGAACTGGATGCCGCCAAACGCTTCATTCGCATCAAGCGGCCGGTGCAGGTTGCCGAGGATGACAAGTGGGCCCGCTTCGATCCGTTCGAGGGGTTCAAGGTCAGCTTCGGCATCGAGTTCGACCATCCCGCCTTCGATGCCGACACGCAGTCGGCCAGCGTGGATTTCTCGACGACCTCGTTCGTCAAGGAAGTGTCGCGGGCCCGCACGTTCGGCTTCATGCGCGATATCGAATTCCTGCGGGCCAACAACCTGGCGCGCGGCGGCAGCATGGACAATGCCGTCGTGCTGGATGACTACCGGGTACTCAACGCCGACGGCCTGCGCTACGACAACGAATTCGTGCGCCACAAGATTCTCGACGCGATCGGCGATCTCTACTTGCTGGGCTGTGGCCTGATCGGCAGCTTCACCGGCTTCAAGTCCGGCCACGGACTGAACAACAAGCTGCTGCGGGCGCTCATGGCCGACCACGGCGCCTGGGAGGAGGTCACCTTCCCGGACATGGAGGAAGCGCCGATCTCCTACGTCAACGCTCGCCCGGTGGCGGCCGCCTGATCCCGGACGCTATACGGCGCTACTGGCGGCGTCCGGCGCCGGCCAGTCGCTTCAGCGCCCGGGCCAGCGCCGGATTGTCGACGTAGTCCGCACAGGTGATCAGCAGCTGCCGTGCCGACTCACTCATGTGACGCGGCCGGCGGTTGCCCGACACCACTTCGGCGGCGGACGGCCGGATCCGGATTTCCAGATCGGGGATGCCGCGCTTCAGCCGGGCGGCCACCGATCGCCGGATGGCATCCTGCTCGAAGCGCAGCCGTGTCGCCCAGGCACCGTTGTCGACCAGCAGCACCAAGCGCTGGTCGTTGCAGTCCGCTACCCGCACATGGCCCCGCGCTGCCGCCGGCAGACCGGCCTCGACCGCCGCCTGGGTTTGTTGCAGGAATGATGCATGCCTGCGTAAACTCTTGAGTTTGTTCTGATCCGATCCCAGAACATCAACGAGGGGACGAGGCGCTTTGCGCACGGCGAGTATTTGCTCCTAGCGTCTCAGGTGGAAGTTAGCCTATGGATATCATACTGATAAGCCACTCGCGTGGCCGTACCTGGCGTTTGCGATGTCAGCCGCGCTCGCCCTGGTTCTGGGCGCCGCTAGTCTCGCTACCGGTAATCACCATCTGCGCGGCCATGGTGTTCGGATACCGGATGGCACCGGATGCCAGCGGCGTGACCCAGGTGGCCAGCGCCACCGCCGTTTGGGATGAACAGGTGGCGGTCCAGCGTCAGGAAGTCCAGTCACTGCGCCAGCGCATGGATGACAATATTCATGCGCTTGCCCAGCGGCTGGGTCAGCTGCAGGCCCACGTCACCCGGCTGAATGCGGCGGGCTCGCGAATGACTAAGCTGGCCAACATCGATGCCAGGGAATTCGATTTCGCCAGCCCCCCGCCGCTGGGCGGTCCGATCGCCGAAACTGATGAGCAGGCCCCGACCGCGGACCAGTTCGAAGCGGCACTGGATCGGTTCGAAAAGGAGCTCGATTCCCGCGAACGCCAGATGCGCGTCCTGCGCGACTTGATGCTGGCCAGCGAACTGCGGGAGGAAATGACCCCCGCGGGCCGGCCCGTCAACGAAGGCTGGATTTCTTCGGCGTTCGGCTGGCGCACCGATCCCTTCTCCGGCCGCCGGTCCATGCATGAAGGCATCGACTTCGCCGCGGGCGTCGGCACCGACGTGGTGTCGGTGGCGCCGGGAGTGGTATCCCATGCCGGCCGCAAGGCGGGTTACGGCAAGCTGGTCGAGGTCAATCACGGCAACGGCTATGTCACGCGCTATGGCCACAACAGCAAGATCACCGTCGAGGTCGGCGAACGCGTGGATCGCGGCAACGTAATTGCCAAGCTGGGTTCGTCCGGCCGCTCGACCGGGCCGCACCTGCATTTCGAGGTGCTCCGCAACGGCAAGGTGGTGGATCCGGCGGCCTACATGGAAGCGGCCCGGTAACGAGATTGGCGTTCGCCGAACGCTGATCGGTTAAGCCCGACGCGGCCTTGCGTTATCATCGCGGGCCCGCGGCGTTGAAAGAGGCCATCGGTGGCCTCAAGTACTACCCTTCCTGACGGGCAACCCGGCTGCGACGCGTGGTACCGGGCGTTGACCCGGGCCACGCAATAGGCATGTGCCGGCGAGCGCGCGGCTTCACCACCATCGACGGTTTGAGCGTCCATGAGCAAACTCTTGTCCAAGGTCTTCGGCAGCCGCAATCAGCGTGTCGTCAAGCGGCTGCATCGTCAGATCGCTCAGGTCAACCCGCTGGAAGAGTCAATCAGCGCGCTGTCGGACGAGGCGCTCGCCGCCAAGACCGCCGAATTTCGGGAGCGCCTGGAAGCCGGCGTCAAGCTGGATGACCTGTTACCGGAAGCGTTCGCGGTGGTTCGCGAGGCCGGGCGACGAATCCTGGGATTGCGCCATTTCGACGTCCAGCTGGTGGGCGGCATGGTGCTGCATCAGGGCAAGATTGCCGAGATGAAGACGGGCGAGGGCAAGACGCTCGTGGCCACCCTGGCCACCTACCTCAACGCGTTGCCCGGCCAGGGCGTGCACATCATCACCGTCAACGATTATCTGGCCCGTCGTGACGCGGACTGGATGGGCCGTATCTACCGTTTTCTCGGATTGACCGTTGGAGTGATCTACAGCGGCCAGTCCAATGAGGAAAAGCGCGAGGCCTACGCCGCCGACATCACCTACGGCACCAACAACGAATTCGGCTTCGATTATCTTCGCGACAACATGGCGTTTGCCGCAGCGGATCGGGTTCAGCGGCCGCTGAATTTCGCCATCATCGACGAAGTGGATTCGATCCTGATCGATGAGGCCCGCACGCCGCTGATCATTTCGGGCCCCACGGATGACGACCCGGAACTGTACCGGCGCATTAACAAGCTGATTCCAAGGCTGAGCCCGCAGACCGCCAGTGAAGAAGAGCTCAAAGCCGCGCAGGAAGGCGGCGAGGACCCCCCCGGCGACTACCGTACCGACGAGAAGTCCAAGCAGATTCAGTTGACCGAGGCCGGCCACGAGCGGGTCGAGGAAATGATGCGGGGTGAGGGACTGCTGCCGGAAGGCGAAAGCCTTTACGACGCCAACAACGTCATCCTGATGCACCATCTCAATGCCGCATTGCGCGCGCACAGCCTCTACCAGAAGGACGTCGAGTACATCATCGCCAACGGACAGGTGGTGATCGTCGACGAATTCACCGGCCGGACGATGCCGGGCCGGCGCTGGTCGGATGGTCTGCACCAGGCGATCGAGGCCAAGGAAGGGGTCAATATCCAGCGCGAGAACCAGACCCTGGCCTCGATCACCTTCCAGAACTTCTTCCGTCTGTACGACAAGCTGGCCGGCATGACCGGTACCGCTGATACCGAAGCCTACGAGTTCCAGTCCATCTACGGACTGGAAGTGGTGGTTATTCCGACCAACAAGCCGATGATCCGCGACGATCGGGCCGATCAGGTCTTCATGACCGTGGCCGAGAAATTCGAGGCGATCGCGGACGAGACCAACGAGGCCCGTGAACGCGGTCAACCGGTGCTGATCGGTACGGCGTCGATTGAATCGTCCGAGTACCTGTCCCGGCTGCTGCACGAACGACAGGTGCCGCACGAAGTGCTCAACGCCAAGCAGCACGAGCGCGAGGCCGACATCATTGCCCAGGCCGGCCGTGCCGGGGCCGCGACCATCGCCACCAACATGGCCGGCCGCGGCACCGACATCGTGCTGGGGGGCAACCCGGAAGGCGAGCTGGCCGAGCTCGATGAGGATGACACCGCGGGTCGCGAACGCATCATGGCCGACTGGCGCCAGCGCCACGAGCAGGTCAAGGAGGCCGGCGGACTCTATGTGATCGGTTCGGAACGTCACGAGTCGCGCCGTGTGGACAACCAGCTGCGTGGCCGCTCCGGCCGCCAGGGTGATCCCGGCGCCAGCCGTTTCTACCTGTCGCTTGAAGACAGTCTCATGCGCATCTTCACCCCACCGCGGCTACGTTCGATGCTGCAGGGTCTGGGCCTGGAGAAGGGCGAGGCGATTGAGCACCGCTGGGTCACGCGGGCGATCGAGAATGCCCAGCGCAAGGTCGAATCGCATCATTTCGACATCCGCAAGCAGTTGCTCGAGTACGACAACGTGGCCAATGACCAGCGCCAGGTGGTCTACGAGCAGCGTAACGAGCTGATGGAGGCGGATGACGTTTCCGACGTGGTCGAGAACATCTGGAACGATGTGGTCGACGACGTCGTCAGCCAGCATGTGCCGCCGCAGAGTCTCGAGGAACAGTGGGATATACCTGGGCTCACCGAAGCGTTGCAGCGTGAGTTCGGCCAGGAGCTGCCCGTGCAGCAATGGCTGGACGAGGAGACGAGCCTGGACGAGGAGGGCCTGCGTCACCGCATTCGTGCGCAACTCTGGGAGGTCTATCAGCAGAAACGGGCCGACGCCGGCGAATCGGTGATGACCCAGATCGAGAAGGCGGTGATGCTGCAGGTGCTGGACTCCTTGTGGCGCGAGCACCTGGCGGCGATGGACTATCTGCGCAAGGGCATCCACCTGCGGGGTTATGCGCAGAAGGACCCCAAGAATGAATACAAGCGTGAAGCCTTCACCCTGTTCAACGACATGCTGAACCGCCTCAAGCATGAAGTGGTTTCGGTGCTCGCCCGCGGTCAGGTTCGTGCCGATATCGGTGACGAGGCCCGTGCGGCCAGCCAGGAACGGGATCGGCAGCTCAGCCTGCAGCACGACGAGGCCGCCAGCGCGGCCGAGCAGGCATCCGCTCAGGCGGCGGCTGCCGCCGCGGAAGCTCCGGGCGGCGGTGCACCCGCCCCCGGCCGGGCCCCCGCCGGTGCGGGTGGTCTGCCGGGTCTGCCGCAGAATCCGCAGCGTCGCCAGCAAGCGCCGTCGCCGGAACCTGAACCGGCGCCCCGCGCGGAAACCTTCGTCCGTGATGAACGCAAGGTCGGTCGCAACGAACCCTGTACCTGCGGCTCCGGCAAGAAGTACAAGCATTGCTGCGGCCGCGCCTGAGTCGGACTCGCTGAACACGTCATGGCGGTGAATCTGGTTGCGCCCGAGGCGCTGACGGCAATCCCCGGCGTCCGGCTGGGTACCGCCGAGGCCGCGGTCAAGAAACCCGGCCGGCCGGACGTGGCACTGCTGGCGTTTGACCCGGGCACCACGCTGGCTGCCGTCTACACGCGCAACGCCTTCGCCGCCGCCCCGGTCCAGCTAGCCCGGACCCGCAGCGCCGGTGGCACGGCCCGCGCGCTCTTGATCAACAGTGGCAATGCCAATGCCGGGACCGGGGCGGCCGGCCTGGCCGACGCCACCGAGCTCTGCGGCTGCGCGGCTCGTGCCTTAGATGTCGAGGAAGCCGGGGTGCTGCCGTTCTCCACCGGCGTGATCGGCGAGCGGCTACCCGTCGACCGGTTGACTAAGGCCATCCCCGAGGCTGTCGATGCGCTGCGCGAGGATGGCTGGCTGGCCGCGGCGCGCGCGATCATGACCACGGATACGCTGCCCAAGGGCGCCAGCCGCCAGATCCGGCTGGCCAGCGGCACTGTTGTCAACATTACCGGGATTGCGAAGGGCTCCGGCATGATCCGGCCCGACATGGCCACCATGCTGGCGTTCGTGGGAACGGATGCGACGGTGTGGCCGGAGGACCTCCGGCGCCTGCTGGACGATGCCGCGGCAGGCTCGTTCAACCGCATCAGCGTGGACGGTGATACCTCGACCAACGACGCCTGTGTGCTGTTCGCCACCGGTCGTGGCGAGACACTGGCGCCGGGCGATCCGGACTGGCCGGCATTTGCCGCCGCCGTGACCGAGGTCTGCCGGACCCTGGCCCAGGCCATCGTGCGCGACGGCGAAGGGGCGACCAGGTTTGTCACGGTCGCCGTCAGCGGCGCCTGCGACGACGAGGAGGCCCGCCGCACCGCCTTCACGGTGGCCGAGTCGCCGCTGGTCAAGACCGCCTGCTTCGCCGGCGACCCCAACTGGGGCCGCATACTCGCGGCAGTCGGTCGCGCGGGCCTGAGCAATTTCGACATCGGCCGCGTGTCGGTCCGCCTCGATCAGGTGGTGATCGTGCGCGACGGTCAGCCCGCCGCGGACTATCGCGAAGCCGACGCCGCGGCGGTAATGGCGGCGCCGGAGTTCGTAATCGGCATCGAGCTGGGGCGGGGCAGTGCCGGCACGGACGTCTGGACCTGCGACCTCAGCTACGACTACGTTCGCATCAACGCCGAATATCGCAGCTGAGCGGCCGCTGATGCACGTGGACGTTCTGCACATCGCCGTGGGTTGTCTGGTTGATCCCGACGGCCGCGTGCTGATCGCGCGCCGCCCGGCCAACAAGCCCGGAGGCGGCAAGTGGGAGTTCCCCGGGGGCAAGCGCGAGCCCGGTGAAAGCATCGAGCAGACACTGGCACGGGAACTCGACGAGGAGCTGGGTGTGTCGCTGAAGGCCACGCGCCCGTTGTTGCGCTTTCACCATGCCTATCGCGACCGGACCGTGCTGCTCGATATTCATTGCGTGACGGCCTGGACCGGCGAGCCGCACGGCCGCGAGGGCCAGCCCGTGGTCTGGTGTGAACCCGAGCGCCTGACGGACTACGATCTGCTGTCGGCGAACAAGCCGATCGTGGACGCGCTCTGCCTGCCAGCGGCTTACGCCATCACCCCCGAGCCGGAGTTGGACCACGCGGCGTTTCTGGCTCGGATGCCCGCGTTGATCGCGTCGGGCGTACGGCTACTGCGCCTGCGGGCCAACGGACTTGCGGACACGGCCTACGAGGCCCTGGCTACGGAGGTTGCGCGGGTGACCGGGCCGGCGGGCGTCGATCTGATCGTGGACCGGGACACGGCGCTATGCCGGCGCGTCGGCGCGGCCGGGCTTCACTGGCCCGCCGGCCGGCTGACCGCCGCCGATAGCCGGCCGGTGCCGTCGGATCTGTGGCTGGTTGTATCCTGTCATGATCGCGCCGAACTGTTGCAGGCCCATCGCGGCGGGGCCGATGCCGCCGTACTGTCGCCCGTGCGCTCCACCCCCAGTCACCCCGACGCCAGGCCGCTGGATTGGCCGGGATTTGCCGAGGCGCGTGCGGACGTGCCGCTACCGGTCTATGCACTGGGCGGTGTGGGCCCGGCCGAGCTGGAAACCGCCTGGCGCCATGGCGCCCAGGGCGTGGCGGGCATTAGGGCCTTCTGGCCGGCGTCGGCCTGAACGACCGACGTAGCCGTCAGTGCGGCGGCGGGTCATTGTCGCCGATGGACGGGTCGGACAGATCATCGTCCTGCTCGTCCGCCGGAATGCGGTGCTCCTCGGCGAACCATTCCCCCAGATCGATGAGCTTGCAGCGCTGACAGCAGAACGGCCGCCAGCGGTTGTCCGGCGACAGATCGGTCGGCTGACCGCAGTTGGGGCAGGGTAGCTCCGACACCATGACAATCTAAAGGCGGCAGCAGGCCATGTCGAAGGCGATGTCCCGCCCGGTCTGGCTCGCCCGCAGGTCGCCGCCCGTCTGTTCCATGAAGCGGATGGTGGAGCGGTGCCGGCCGGCGCTGATTTCCGGGTAGACCTGTTCGCGCCGCGGTACCAGCACGCGTAAAAGCTGGGTGCCCCCCTCGGTGTTGTGGACCAGGACGCCGCCCGCCGCGGTCAGGGGCTGCGGGTCGGCGCTGTCCCGGATCAGCCGCAGGATCAGCTCGATGGCGGCGCAGAAGGGCTCCAGCGGCCGCCACCACTGGCGCAGGTTCTCCTCCTGGGCATCGGCATCGCGGCTGAGCCAGTGCTGGAAGCCCGGCAGATCGAAGCCGCAGGTGCCCCCGGGAATGGCGCTGCGGTTGTTGATGCTGTTGAGCATTTCGTTGTCGCGGATCAGATAGGCGGCGAACTGCGGCGGAATACGTTGCATCTCGCGCCCGAGGTTGTCGATGTCGCGCAGGATGTCGTCCAGACGCGCATGGTCGATGCCGGAATGATTACGCAGCCGATTCAGCTTGGTGTACTGGTCGGCGAGCTCCTTACCCACTTCGGTACGCAGGTCGTGCCGTGAGAGGATGGCCAGGATGTCCAGCAGCGTGGACAGGGTGGCACGGCGGCCCCAGGGGCAGGGATCCTGCCAGTAGTGGCGGGTCTGCTCGAACAGGTGTTCCAGCCGCAGGAAGGTGCGCACACGTTCGTTCAGCGGCTGCTCGAAGCAGGTAAGCCCGTTATCGGTCAAGGAGTCCTTCCGCGGCAAGTCCAGAGTCCCGATTGTACAACCGCCTCGCCGCAGTGCGGCAAACCGACACGCGAATCGCGGCTGCGGAACCCGGGTCAGCCGGGCAGGTGCATTGGCGGCAGGTTGTCGATGTCCCCCCTGGCCAGCCGCGAGTAGCCGGCGTGCAGCGCCGCGGCAAGGTCGGCGATGTCCTTCCGGGGGCCAGTATTCACCAGCACGTCGTCAGCCGCGGCCAGCCGCAGGGTGCGGGTGTCCTGCGCGGCGATCATCTTGCGTGCCAGTTCCTCATCGATGCCGTCGCGGTCGATCAGGCGTGCCATCTGCACCGATTCGGGGGCATCCACCACCAGAATCCGGTCGACCAGATCGCTCATGCCGCTTTTGACCAGCAGCGGCACTGCGAGCAGGCTGTATTCGCTGCGAACCGCGTCGCGACGGGCCGCCAGAGCTTCGCGGATGCGCGGATGGGTGATCTTTTCCAGCGCCACGCGTGCATCGGGGTCGTCGAACACGATGCCCCGCATCTGGCGCCGGTCCAGCCGGCCGTCGCCGTCGATGATGGCATCGCCGAAGCGTTCGCGAATTTCCTCGAGCGCGGGCTGGCCGGGCTCGACGATATCCCGCGCCACCTGATCCGCGTCGACCACCTCGATCCCCAGCCGTTCGAACGCGCTGGAAACCACGGACTTGCCGCTGGCAATGCCGCCGGTCAACCCTACTGCCAATTGCCGTGTCATCAGCGGCCTGCCTTGTTGCCGTGCTTCATCCGGTTATCCCCCGATAGTCCCGTTGCTATGCATTCGTTTGGCCCACGAATGGCGTTGGCGCCCCCGAGTGATCAACCCAGCCCCGCCAGCTGGAAATAAGCGCCGGTGATTGTATCGCCTGCCACCAGGGCCAACCACCCGGCAACCGCCAGAAATGGCCCGAAGGGCATCGGATTGCCCCGCTGCAGGCGTCCACCGGCCATCATCGCCAGCCCGACCGTTGCACCCGCCACCGAGGCCAGAATGACCACCAGCGGTAACGCCTGCCAGCCCAGCCACGCGCCGATGGCGGCCAGCAGCTTGAAGTCGCCGTAGCCCATGCCTTCCTTGCCGGTGGTCAGGCGGAATCCCTGGAACACCAGCCACAGGGCGCCGTATCCGGCCGCGGCACCCACGATGGCGTCGGCCGGTTGGGTGAATGCGCCGCCGAGGCTTGCCAGCAGGCCGAGCCACAGCAGCGGCAGGGTGAGCAGATCGGGCAGGAACTGAGTGCGCCAGTCGATGCCCGTCAGGGCCAGCAGCATCCAGGTGTAGATCAGCGCCAGCAGTGCCGGGAAAGTCACGCCGAACCGCCAGGCCACGGTGGCGGCCAGCAACCCGGAAGCCAGTTCGACCAGCGGGTATTGCACGGAGATGGACGCCCGGCAGTTGGCGCAGCGTCCCCGCAACAGCAGATAGCTGAGTACCGGCACATTCTGCCAGGCACGGATGCGCTGTCCACAGGCCGGACAGGCCGAGCCGGGACCGGTGATCCCCGGTGGTTGTTCGGTCGGGCCGGGCTGCTCGAGGATCATCGCCGCGTCGGTGCGCCACGCGTGGTCGAGCATCACCGGCAGACGCAGGATCACTACGTTCAGGAAGCTGCCGACCAGCAGCCCCAGCACGAAGAGCACGGCGATATACAGCGCGGGCTGGGCCGCTAGCAGGTCGAGCATGTCGGCATCATGTTGAAAACGATAAGGGAGTCGGCGTGACGCCGGCGATCAGATCACCGAACCCAGCTTGAAGATGGGCAGATACATGGCCACCACCAGCCCGCCCACCAGCACGCCGATCACCGCCATGATCAGCGGCTCCAGCAGGCTGGACAGGGAATCCACCTGGTTATCGACCTCGGCTTCGTAGAAATCGGCGACCTTGGCGCACATGGCGTCGAGTGAACCCGATTCCTCGCCGATGGCCACCATCTGGATCGCCATGCTCGGGAAAAGGCCGGTGTTGGACATGGCCAGCTGCAGCTGCTGACCGGCCGACACCTGTTCGCGCATCTGGAAGATGGCTTCCTCGAACACGATGTTGCCGGAAGCCTTGGCCACCGATTCCATCGCCTCCACCAGCGGTACGCCGGCGGCGAACATGGTCGACAGCGTGCGGGCGAAGCGAGCCACGGCCGCCTTGTAGAGGATGTCGCCCACCACGGGTACGCGCAGGATCAGCCGGTCCAGCAGGCGGCGGAAGCGTCGGGATCGCTTGCGAGCGCGTGCGAAGACGAACGCCGCGGCGCCAATGGCGCCGAGAATCGCCCACCACCAGGCCTGCACGAACTTGGACAGGGCGATCACCAGCAGGGTGAAGGCCGGCAGGTCGGCCCCGAAGCCCTGGAACAGCGACTGGAACTGGGGCACCACGAAATACAGCAGGATGCCCATGACGATGATCGCCACCGCGATCACCGCGGAGGGGTAGAACATCGCCTTGCGGACCTTGGCCTTGATCGCCTCGGTCTTTTCCTTGTACGTGGCGATCTTGTCGAGCAGGGTTTCCAGCGCGCCGGATTTCTCGCCCGCCTCGACCAGGTTCACGAACAGGTCGTCGAAATGGTCCGGATGCTTGCTGATGGCCTCGGCCAGCGTGGAACCGCCCTCGATATCGTTGCGGATGGTGGCCACCAGTTCGGCCAGCGAGGGGTTGTCGGCCCCCTTGGAGATGATATCCAGCGCCTGCACCAGCGGCACGCCGGCACTCATCATGGTGGCCAGCTGACGCGAGAAGATGGCGATGTCGGCCGCCTTGATCTTCTTCTTGCGCTTGGTGTTCAGGCCGAACAAATTGGATTGCTTGCGGATGCGTACCGGGTTGATGCCCTGCTTGCGCAGCATGGCGCGCATCAGCGCCTCGCTCGGGGCTTCGGTCTTGCCCTTGATACGGGTGCCCTTGGCATCCGTGCCTTCCCACAGGAAGGTGTGTTTCTCGCTGAGTGTCTGCGCCATGTCGGTCGCGCTCGGTCCCCACTGAAACTGTCTGGCCGGTACTCCGCCTTTATCGGCCGGTTGGCGCCGCGTTGTAATTCAACGACACCGGTGTACCGATACTAACCCAACCGCCGCCGGGCATCCGTGCCTATTCCACCGTCACCCGGTTGACCTCGGCGAGGCTCAAGATGCCCGCGCGGACCTTGATCAGGCCCGACTGGCGCAGGTTGAGCACGCCCTCGGCCGCCGCCTGGGCTTCGATGTCGGTAGAGTTGCCCCCCTCCATGATGATCTGGCCGATCGCGTCGGTCACCGGCATCACCTGATAGATGCCGACCCGCCCCTTGAAGCCGGCCGTGCAGCTGTCACAGCCTTCCGGATTGGCCTCGAATATCTTGAGTTGCTTGAGCTCTTCCTCGACGAACCCCTCCTTGATCAGCTCCTCGGCGGGAATATCGACCCGCCGCTTGCAGTGGGCGCAGAGCCGTCGCGCCAGGCGCTGGGCGATGATCAGGCTGACCGAGGCGGCAATGTTGTAGGCCGGTACCCCCATGTTGATCAGGCGGGTCAGGGTCTGCGGGGCATCGTTGGTATGCAGCGTGGACAGCACCATGTGGCCGGTCTGCGCCGCCTTGATGGCGATTTCCGCGGTTTCCAGGTCGCGGATCTCGCCCACCATGATCACGTCCGGATCCTGGCGCAGGAAAGCGCGCAGGGCCGACGCGAAGGTCAGCCCCACTCGGGGGTGGACATTCACCTGGTTGATGCCGGGCAGATTGATTTCCGCGGGATCCTCCGCGGTCGAGATGTTGCGATCCTCGGTATTCAGGATATTCAGCGCGGTGTACAACGACACCGTCTTGCCGCTGCCGGTGGGGCCGGTGACCAGGACCATGCCGTAAGGCCGGTGGATGGTGTCCAGGTAGATCTGCTTCTGATCCGGCTCGTAGCCGAGCGCCTCGATGCCCATCTGCGCACTGGTGGGGTCCAGGATGCGCAGCACGATCTTCTCGCCGTGCAGGGTGGGGCAGGTGGACACGCGAAAGTCGATCGACCGACTCTTCGACAGGTTAAGCTTGATGCGTCCGTCCTGGGGAATCCGGCGCTCGGCCAGATCCAGCCGCGCCAGCACCTTGAGACGGGCCGACAGCCGCATGCCCAGCCCGGCGGGCGGAGCCACCAGTTCGCGCAGGATGCCGTCCTGGCGCAGACGCACGCGGTATTTCTTCTCGTAGGGTTCGAAGTGGATGTCGGAGGCGCCACGATGGATGGCGTCGAGCATTACCTTGTTGATGAAGCGCACCACCGGTGCTTCGTCGGCATCCATCTGGGTGACGTCGACATCACTGTCGTCATCGCCGCCGGTGACGTCCAGGCCATCCAGGTCGGCGTCGTCCAGCCCCGCCATGTTGGAGGAGTCCACCGCCGACAGGGCATCGTCGATGCTCTTGGCCAGCCGGTCCTCTTCAACCAGGATGCATTCCACCGCCATCCCGGTGTTGAACTTGATCTCGTCCAGCGCCTGCAGATTGGTGGGGTCGGACAGCGCCAGATACAGCCGATTACCGCGCTTGTACAGCGGCAGCGCCCGGTGCTTGCGGATGAGCTTCTCGGCGACATCGGAGACCGGCGCCAGCGATAGGTTCATTGCCCGCAGGTCCACCCAGGGCACGCCGAACTCGCGCGAGGCGGCTTCCGCGACCGCCCGCGCGGAGACAAGCTTCTGCGCCACCACGTAGGCCACGAAGGGTTCGCGCTGGCGCTGGGCTGCGTCCTGGGCTTCCAGCGCCTTGGCTTCGGAGAGCAGCTCGTCGGCGACCAGCCGCCGGGCAAGACCGGTCAGCGGGCCGAGACGTGTGTTCGAGCTGTGGGTTTGTGCCATGGACCAGGCCGATACCGTTGTGGTTCCGATGCTATCTGGAATCCATGGGCGCGCAAAGTAAGGATGCCGGTGCTGGCCGCCGGCGGGCGGGTTGTCAGCCCGCCATGGCGTTGGTGTGATCCGCTGCCGGTAGTCCCAGATTCCGCCAGATGGTGCGGGTGGGTTCACTGCGGTTGAGCGCGTAGAAGTGGATGCCCGGGGCGCCGCCCTCGATCAGGCGTTCGCACATCCGGGTGACCGCGTCGGCGGCGAAGGCCTGCACCGATGCCTCGTCACCGGCCTGCTCGTAGGTCTCCAGTCGGCGCTCCATCCAGCGCGGGATATCGGCGCCGCACATGGCCGAGAAACGCTTGATCTGCGACCAGTTGGGGATCGGCATCACGCCGGGAACGATCGGGATGTCCACGCCCTTGGCCTCGGCGCGTTCCACGAAGTCGAAGTAGGCATCGGCGTTGAAGAAATACTGGGTCATGGCCGAATCGGCGCCGGCCTCGACCTTGCGCACGAAGTTGTCCAGATCGGCCGCGGGGTCGGGCGTTTCCGGGTGGACTTCGGGATAGGCGCCGACTTCCAGATGGAAGCGGTCGCCGAATTCCTCGCGGATGAAGCCCACGAGTTCATTGGCGTAGGAGAATTCGCCGGGCGACTCCATGCCCTCGGGGATATCACCGCGCAGGGCGACGATGCGGTCCACGCCGTTGTCGGCGTAGGTCTGCAGCAGTTCGCGGATGGACTCACGGGTGCCTTCAATACAGGACAAGTGCGGCGCGGCGGATATGCCGGTGGCATCCATGGTGGCCTTGACGGTCTTCAACGTGCCGGAGCGGGTGGTGCCGCCGGCGCCGAAGGTCACCGAGAAGAAGGCCGGGCCGAGCGCGGCGAGTTCCGCCCGCGCGGTATCCAGGCGCTGTTCGCCCTTGGGCCCCTTGGGGGGGAAGAATTCGAAGCTGTAGTGCCTGGGCAGGTCCTGTTGCTTTCGCATATATCCGATATCGACCGCGTGAAACTGGAAAACGGGTAACGCCAAAGCGCAGCAGTCGCACCACTGCGCTTTGGCGTTGCCCGCGCCCCGGCGGTTGCCGGGGGCGAACAACCCGGATCGACGGGCCGCAGCCGGGTTCGGCTGCAGCCCGTAGGTCCGCGCCGCTTAGTAGCGGTAGTGGTCCGGCTTGTACGGGCCATCCTGGGGCACGCCGATGTACTCGGCCTGCTCCGGGGTCAGCTCGGTGAGCCGGGCGCCGATGCGCTCCAGATGGAGCCGGGCGACCTTCTCGTCGAGATGCTTGGGCAGCACGTACACCTTGTTCTCGTACTTGTCCCGGTTCTTCCACAGCTCGATCTGGGCCAGCACCTGGTTGGTAAAGGAGCTGGACATCACGAAGCTGGGGTGGCCGGTGGCACAGCCCAGGTTCACCAGACGGCCCTCGGCCAGCAGGATGATCTTCTTGCCGTCGGGGAAAGTGATGTGATCCACCTGCGGCTTGATCTCTTCCCACTTGTAATCACGCAGGCCCGCCACGTCGATCTCGTTGTCGAAGTGACCGATGTTGCAGACGATGGCCTCGTTGCGCATACGCTTCATGTGATCGTGGGTGATCACCTGGTAGTTGCCGGTGGCGGTGACGAAGATGTCAGCGGCCTCGATCACACCCGGGTCATTCAGGTTGACCACGCGGTAGCCTTCCATCGCCGCCTGCAGGGCGTTGATCGGATCGATCTCGCTGACCCAGATGGTGGCGCCCAGACCCTTGAGGGACTGCACGCTGCCCTTGCCGACGTCGCCGTAGCCAGCCACGATCGCGACCTTGCCGGCGATCATCACGTCGGTGGCACGCTTGATGCCGTCCACCAGTGACTCGCGGCAGCCATAGAGGTTGTCGAACTTGGACTTGGTGACCGAATCGTTGACGTTGATGGCGGGGAAGGTCAGCTGACCCTGCTTTTCCATCTGGTACAGCCGCAGCACGCCCGTGGTGGTTTCCTCGGACACGCCACCCAGGGCTTCCGAGCGCTTCTTGTAGTAGCCCGGCTCGCTTTCCAGCCGCTTGCGGATGGAGGCGAACAGCGCCTTTTCCTCACCCGAGGTCGGATTGTCTAGTACCGAGGGATCGTCTTCTGCGGCGGCACCCAGAGTCACCAGCGTGGTGGCGTCGCCGCCGTCGTCGAGAATCCGGTTGGGCACGCTGCCGTCGGCCCATTCCATGATCTTGTGGCAGTACTCCCAGTACTCGTCCTGGGTCTCGCCCTTGTAGGCGAAGATCGGCACGCCCCGGTCGACCATGGCGGCCGCAGCGTGATCCTGGGTGGAAAAGACGTTGCACGAGGCCCAGCGCACTTCGGCACCCAGTTCCACCAGCGTTTCGATCAGCACGGCGGTCTGGATGGTCATGTGCAGCGAGCCCGCAATCTTGGCGCCTTGCAGCGGCTTGGCGGTGCCGAATTCCTCGCGCAGGGCCATCAGGCCCGGCATTTCGGTTTCGGCGATCTCGATTTCCTTGCGGCCCCAGGCGGCAAGGTTGATGTCGGCAATCGCGTAATCCTGTCCTAACTGTTCGGCAGGTGCGCTCATAGGTGTCTCCGTGATTCGGGTTCGGTGAAGTCGGTGATGACGCTCACTGGTTAATAATTCTTGGCACGCGACCGGCAGGGCGTCGCGGTTGGCGTGACCGGCGGCCCGCAGGCCCCGCCGATCACGCCGTTCCGGTCACGCGACCCGCCCTCAGGCAGCCTGCAGGCCGGCGTCGTCGGCCAGTGCCTGGGCCTTGTCGGTGCGCTCCCACGGCAGGTCCAGATCCTCACGGCCGAAATGGCCGTAGGCCGCGGTGGGCTGATACATCGGCTGGCGCAGGTCCAGCATGGTGAGAATGCCGTACGGACGCAGATCGAAGTGCTGACGAATGAGCTTGGTCATCTTCTCGTCGTCGATCTTGCCGGTGCCGAAGGTTTCGACCCAGATCGAGGTGGGCTCGGCCACGCCGATGGCGTAGGAAAGGGCCACCTCGCACTTGGTCGCCAGACCCGCTGCAACCACGTTCTTGGCCACGTAGCGCGCAGCGTAGGCGGCCGAGCGGTCGACCTTGGACGGATCCTTGCCCGAGAAGGCGCCGCCGCCGTGGCGGGCCATGCCGCCGTAGGTATCGACGATGATCTTGCGCCCGGTCAGGCCGGCGTCACCCAGCGGGCCGCCAACTTCGAACAGACCGGTCGGGTTGATGTGCACGGTCGGGTTGTCGGTCAGCATATTGCCGATCACCGGCTTGATGATCTCCTCATGCACCGCCTCCTTGAGGTCGGCCTGGGAGATGGCCGGGTCGTGCTGCGTTGACAGCACCACCGCGTTGATCTGGCTCGGCTTGCCATCTTCATACTCGAAGGTGACCTGGGACTTGGCGTCCGGCCGCAGCCAGTCGAGCTTGCCGCTCTTCATCAGCTCCGCCTGTTTGCGGACCAGGCGGTGGGCGTAGGTGATCGGGGCCGGCATGAGCACATCGGTCTCGTCGCAGGCGTAGCCGAACATCAGGCCCTGGTCGCCGGCACCCTGTTCTTCCGGGGCCTGGCGCTCAACGCCCTGATTGATGTTGGAAGACTGCTGGCCGAGCATGTCCACCACCGCGCAGGTGTCGGCGTCGAAGCCCATGTCGGAACTGGTGTACCCGATCTCGCGAACGGTGTCGCGAACGATCTTCTCCACCGGCACGTGCGTGCCTTCGGCGGCCTTGATCTCGCCGAATACCATGACCATGCCGGTCTTGGTGGCGGTCTCGCAGGCTACCTTGGCGTTCGGGTCCTGCGCGAGGTAGGCGTCAAGCATCGCATCGGACACCTGATCGCAGAGTTTGTCGGGGTGGCCGGCAGATACCGACTCCGAGGTAAATAGTGTGCTTCGGCTCATAGCTTAAATGATCCTCCCATCCGGATAAGCGGATGAGTATAACGAATCCAATGCGTCGTTGCAGTGACAGCGCTGCTTGCCCCGTGCATCATCCCGATACCCATTTGCGTGTCTCGATCAGAGGAGAGCGACCATGGCGCGTACCGATTCCATGATGATGCCGCTGGGCACCCCGGCGCCCGATTTCACACTGCCCGACACCGTGTCGGGCCGGTCGCTGAGCCTGGCGGACGTAGCCGGCGAGAAGGCCACGCTGGTGATGTTCATCTGCAATCACTGCCCGTACGTCATCCACGTGAATGACGAGCTGATACGTCTGGCGCACGATTATCAGCCGCAGGGGGTGGGATTCGTCGCCATCTCGTCCAACGATGTCGACAATTATCCGGATGATGCGCCCGACAGGATGACCGAGGTGGCCAGGCAGCTCGGCTACCCGTTTCCCTATCTCTATGACGAGACCCAGGAAGTGGCAAAGGCCTACGACGCCGTCTGTACGCCCGACTTCTTCCTGTTCGACGGCGACCTCAAGTGCGCCTACCGCGGTCAGCTGGACAAATCACGGCCGAAGAACGGCGAGCCCGTGACCGGTGCCGACATGCGCGCCGCGCTGGATTCCGTCATCGCCGGCGAGATCATCCCGGACGACGTCCAGGTGCCCAGCCAGGGCTGCAATATCAAGTGGAAGGCGGCCTGACCATCGGTTAGCCCCGCTGCGGCCGGGCGATCGCCCGCCACAGCATCTCGAACAGGGTATTGGCCTGGCCGGTGAGGGACTCCGGCCGCCCCCGGGCCAGGTTCATCGGGATCAGCCGGAATAGCACGCCGTAGAAGTAGTCGAGCAGTAGCGCCTCGCTGACCTCGTCGGTCAGCAGGCCCTGCCGGCGGCCGTCCGCGAGCACTTCCATGAGCTGGCGCGTCAGCACCCGCTGACGAAAAGTGGCGTCGTCGCGCCAGCTTGCCGGGGTGATCGAGTTGGCCATCATCGCCACCACCGCCGGATGGTGCTCGAAGAAATCCAGTACTACCCAGAAGACCTTCCGCAGGCGGTCCTTGTAGGTTTCGATGCCCTGCAGGTGATCGAGCATGCGCCGCGCCAGTCGACCCAGCCAGTCGTCCAGACAGGCGTCCAGTAGCCCCTGCTTGTTGCCGTAATAGCGGTAGATCGTCTGCAGCGAACAGCGGGCTTCGGCCGCCACGGCGTCCAGTCGTACCTGGTGAAACTCCCGCGAGGAAAACACCCGCAGCGCAGCGGCCTCGATACGGTCGCGCGTGGCCGCATCGAGGCTGTGCCGGTCGCGGTTCAGCGCGGTGGGGGATCGCGCGGTATGAGTAGGGGGCGATGCCATGTGTAAACAAGTTTACGGAATTTTTCTCGTGCCGGACAGATGTCGAAGTTGGTCCGGGCGTGTTGCATTGCACATTGACTACGGGTAGAGTTAGAAAAGATATCGTTCCCGATAGTTATTTCGTAAATGTTATTACACCTTCGTCGTCGGACGACTCGACGGACGAAGCAGGCCTCACCGTCCTGGAGCGTCATTCCATGGCTCAATCCAAGTCTTCCGCCTCCTCGGCCCTGACCGGCGTCGGCGGCCGCGTGGCCGTTGTCGATGCCCTGCGCACGCCGTTTGCCCGTATCGCTACCCACTTCCGCGAGCACAACGTGGTGGATCTCGGTGCCATGGCGGTCGCCGAACTGGCCGCGCGCAACAACCTGTCAGCGACGGATATCGACCAGATCATCTTCGGCCAGACCATCATGGCAAGCGGCACCCAGTTCATTGGGCGCGAGGTGGCGCTGGCCTGTGGCATGCCTGATGTCGATGCCTATTCGGTGACGCGGGCCTGTGCCACCAGCTTCCAGACGACGGCCAATGCCGCGGAATCGATCCTGCTGGGTCGGGCCGACGTCGTCGTGGCCGGCGGCGCCGATTCCACCTCGGATGCGCCGATTCCGGTCTCCAAGAAACTGGCCGCGGCGCTCCGGGACGCCAATTTCGCCAAGACCATGAGCCAGCGCGTGAAGATTCTGTCCCGGCTGCGACCGAAGGATCTGCTGCCCACCGCGCCGGCGATCACTGAATACTCCACCGGCCTGCTCATGGGCGAGTCCGCGGAGCAGATGGCCAAGAGCTGGGGCGTCACCCGTGCCGAACAGGACGACATCGCCCACGCCTCGCACAGCAACGCGGCGAACGCCTGGGCCGAGGGGCGCATGGACGACTTCGTGAGTACCGCGTTCCTAGACGACGGCAAGGGCGCCACCCGGCCTCTGCGCGAGGACAACCTCGTGCGCACCAACTCGAAGCGCGAGGGTTACGACAAGCTCAGGCCCGTATTCGACAAGAAGCTCGGCACGGTCACCGCCGCCAACGCCAGCCCGCTGACCGACGGCGCCGCTGCCATGGTGCTGATGAGCGAGGAAAAGGCGAAGGCGCTGGGCTACGAGCCGCTGGCGTTCATTCGCGGCTATTCGTTCGCGGCCAAGACACCCGAGTCCGACCTGCTGATGGGGCCGGTGCTGGCCACCCCGGCGGCGCTGGAGCAGGCAGGCGTTACGCTCAAGGATCTGGATCTGGTGGATATGCACGAAGCCTTCGCGGCACAGATCGCCTGCAATCTCCGGGGGCTGGCGTCCAGGGATTACATCCAGAAGTGGACCGGCCGCAGCAAGGCGGTGGGCGAAGTGGACACCAGCAAGCTCAACGTCAACGGCGGTTCGATCGCCTACGGCCATCCGTTCGGCGCCACCGGCGCCCGCGTAATCGGGCAGACCGCCCACGAACTAAAGCGCCGCGGCGGCGGCCTGGCCCTGACCACGGCCTGCGCAGCCGGCGGTATCGGGGCGGCGATGGTGATCGAGTCGGCTTGAGAAAGGATCTATCCGCGGATTACGCAGATTTCACGGATTTAAGACTCAAGAAATCAAGAGGATTTCTTCTTCGATTCTGCGTCATCTGCGGATAAAACTCTTCCAAAGGTTCTGGACATGGCAAGCAAACAATCGACGTTCGACATCGAGCAGCGCGACGACGGCGTGGCCGTGGTGCGCATGGACGTGCCCGGCGAGGCGCACAACGTGCTCAAGGCGGAATTCGCCGAAGAGTTCGAGACGCTGTTCGAGAGGCTGCGCACGGATACGGCGATCAAGGCGGTGGTGTTCGCCTCGAACAAGCCCGGCTCGTTCCTGGCCGGTGCGGACATCAAGCTCTTCGAGAACGTGACGACGCCCGACGAGGTGGTGGCGCTGGCCGAGCAGTGCCAGGGCGCCTTTCACCAGATTGCCGACCTGAAGGTGCCGGTGGTGGCCGCGATCGACGGCGCCTGCCTCGGCGGCGGTCTGGAACTGGCGCTGGCCTGTGACGCCCGCATCGCCGCGGATACACCGAAAACCGTTCTCGGCCTGCCGGAGGTGATGCTAGGCCTGCTGCCCGCCGGTGGTGGCACCCAGCGCCTGCCGACGCTGATCGGCATCGCCGCGGCGCTGGATCTGTTGCTCACCGGCAAGCAGTTGCGTCCCGGCCGGGCGAAAAAGGCCGGCATCCTGGATCAGGTGGTGGCGCCCGAAGCGCTGATCGACGCCGCCGCGGCTCGCGCACTGACGCTGGCCGCCGGCAAGACGCCCAAAGCCGGTTTGCTGGCGGGCGGTGCGGCCGGGCTGCAGGCTCGAGCTACCAAGCTCGCACTGGAGGACAATCGTCTCGGCCGCCGCGTGCTGTTCTCCCAGGCGCGCAAGAAGTTGCAGAGCCAGACCAGGGGTAACTACCCGGCGCCCGAGCGTATCGTGGACGCGGTCGAGGCCGGGGCGGAGAACGGGCCCGAGGCCGGCTTCGCCGCCGAGGCGCACTTCTTCGGCGAACTGGTGTTCACCGACGAGTCGCGCGCGCTGCGCCATATCTACCGCGCCACCGAGGACCTCAAGAAGGAAACCTTCGCCCCGGCAGGCACCACGGCCCGAACCATCGACAGTGTCGGCGTGCTCGGCGCCGGCCTGATGGGGGCGGGCATCGCCACGGTCACCATCGATAAGGCCGGCCTGCCGGTGCGGCTGAAGGACAAGGACGACGCCGGGCTCGCCGCCGGCATCGGCCATCTGCGCGCCCACTACAACAAGAAGGTTAAGCGCAAGCAGCTGTCCCGCTTCGAGGCCGACGTGGCCCTGAACCGTGTGACCGGCACCACCGACTACCGTGGTTTCGCCGGCTGCGACCTGGTGGTGGAGGCGGTTTTCGAGGACCTGGACCTCAAGCACCGGATGCTGGCGGATGTCGAGACACATGGCCGCGAGGACACCATCTTCGCCTCCAATACCTCGTCGATTCCCATCGGCGATATCGCGGCCCGAGCAAAGCGGCCGGAAAACGTCATCGGTCTGCACTACTTCTCCCCGGTGGAGAAGATGCCGCTGCTGGAAATCATCGCCACCAACCAGACCGCGCCCGAGGTGATTGCCGCCAGTGCGGCGTTCGGCAAGGCGCAGGGCAAGACGGTGATCGTGGTGGGCGATGGGCCCGGTTTCTACACCACCCGCATCCTGGCGCCGTTCCTGAACGAGGCCACGCGCATCCTCGCCGAGGGCGTGAGCGTGGAGGCTGTCGACGCCGCACTCACCAACTACGGCTTCCCGGTCGGGCCCATGACGCTGCTTGACGAGGTCGGCATCGACATCGGCACCAAGGTGGGCCCGATCCTGGAAAAGGCGTTCGGCGAGCGCATGGCGGTGCCGGGCGAGTCGGCCAAGATGATCGAGGCCGGCTGGCTGGGCCGCAAGGCCGGCAAGGGCTTCTACGACTACGAAGCGAAGAAGCAGGGCGGCAAGCGCCCGGTCAACGCCGATCTCTACGACCTGATGGGCGTCTCCGGCGATGCCGAGATGGATGCCACCGAGATTGCCGAGCGCTGCACCTTCATGTTCCTGAACGAAGCCGCCCATTGCCTGGGCGAGGGCATCCTGTCCGAGCCGATGCACGGCGATATCGGCGCCATCTTCGGCCTGGGATTCCCCCCGTTCACAGGTGGGCCGTTCCGGTTCGCGGACCAGCTGGGTGTCAAGGAAGTGGTGGCCAGGCTGGACGCCTTTGCCGAGCAGCACGGTGCCCGCTTCGAGCCCGCCCCCATCCTGCGCGACATGGCCAAGGCCCGGGCCAAGCGCAAGCAGCGGTTCTATCCGTGAGCACCGCCAGTCCGCTGCTGGCCGCCTGGCAGCGTCTGTCCGGCCTGCCGGGCGGCAAGTGGACCCTGTCGCGCTTCGTCTGCTTCAAGGCGCCGTACTTCGCCAGCATCCGGCCGACCATCGAGGCACTGCGCCCGGGTCGCTGCGAGGTGAGCATGACCAAGCGTCGGGCGGTGACGAACCACATCGGCACCGTGCACGCCATCGCCATGTGCAACCTGGTGGAGCTGGCCGGCGGCAGCGTCACCGATGTGTCCATCCCGGCCAGCCACCGCTGGATCCCCAAGGGCATGACGGTGGAATATCGCGCCAAGGCCGAGACTGACCTGCGCGCCGTGGCCGAGCTCGAGCCGCTGCCGAAGCCGGAGGGGGGCGCCGAGTTGATCGTGCCCGTAACCGTGTATGACAGCGACGACGCCGTGGTACTGGCCGCCGAGATCACCATGTGGCTGTCGCCGAAGAAGACCTAGCCCGCCGACCTTTGATTCCCGACAACGAGACCAACGAGGTAACCCCGTCATGTTCGCCAAGCTCATGCACTGGATGCAGACCAATCAGGTTCTGCCGGCCATCTCCGACACCGAGCGCCAAGCGCTCGAAGCCGGCGACGTCTGGATCGACGGCGAATTCTTCGGCGGCAAGCCGGACTTCGACCGCATGCTGGCCGCCAGCTATCATCGTCTGTCAGACGAGGAACAGGCGTTCATGGACGGCCCCGTTGCGGAACTGCTCAACCGGGCAGATGCCTACGCCATCGCCCAGACCCGCGAACTGCCGAAGCCGATCCTGGATTTCATGGCCGAGCAGGGTTTCTTCAGCCTGCTGATTCCGAAGGAATTCGGCGGAAAGGGTTTCTCGACGCTGGCGCGTTCGGCGGTGATGGCCAAGGTCACGCCGGTCTCCGGCATCCTGTCGGCCTACGTGGTCATTCCCAACACGCTCGGGGCGGCCGAGTTGCTGATCGACTACGGCACCGACGAGCAGAAGGCCCACTATCTGCCGCGCTTGGCGAAAGGCGAATACCTGCCGTGCTTCGGCCTGACCGAGCCCACCGCCGGCTCCGACGCGGCCTCGATCAAGGCCGAGGCTGTGGCCTTCAAGGGCGATGACGGCCAGGTGAAGCTGCGCCTGAACTTCCGCAAGCGTTACATCACGCTCGGGCCGGTGGCGAATCTGATTTCGCTGGCCTGCCGCATCCATGACCCGGGCAACCTGCTGGGCAAGGGCGAGGACGCCGGCATCAGCGTGGTACTGCTGCACACCGGCACGCCTGGCCTGAAGACCGGCGACCGCCACGAGCCCATCGGTGAAGCCTTCCCCAACGGCCCGCTGGAGGGCACCGACGTGGAAGTACCGGCCAGCCAGATTATCGGCGGTGAGGGTCGCGCCGGCGATGGCTGGCGCATGCTCATGGAGCAGCTCGCCGGCGGGCGCATGGTCTCGCTGCCGGCCACCGCAGTCGGCGGTATCCGCGGCGCGGCTGCTGCGGCCGGCGCCTATTCCATGGTGCGCCAGCAATTCGGCCTGCAGATCGGCCGAATGGAAGGCGTGGCCGCGCCGATCGGCAAACTGGCCTCGCTGGCTTACATGACCGAGGGCGCGCGGGTGTTCGGTTGCTCGGCTATCGACGACGGTATCCACCCGCCTGTGGTTTCTGGCGTGATGAAGGCCTACACCACCGAGCTCGCCCGCGAGGCCGCCACCGACGCGATGGACGTGCTTTCCGGAGCCGGCGTCATGCAGGGGCCGAACAACGTCATCGGCCGCGGCTACTGCTCCACGCCGGTGGCGATCACCGTGGAGGGCGCCAATATCATGACGCGCACCCTGATGGTGTTCGGGCAGGGGGCGACCCGCTGCCATCCGTACGCCCTGAATGTGGTCAAGGCGGTGGAAAGCAGCGACGCCGCGTCGTTCCGCAAGAATCTGCTGGGCTGGATGGGGCATTTCTTCGCCGGCATCGGGCGCACCTGGTGGCGTGGTCTGACCCGGGGGTGGACGGTGCCCGCGAAGGGTGCGGCGAAACCGACCCGCCGCTACTACCGCAAGCTCGGCTGGGCGGCCGCCCGCTTCGGGCTGTTCACGGATCTGGCCATGTTCTTCGTCGGCGGCAAGCTCAAGGTGAAGGGCAATCTCACCGGCCGCTACGCCGATGTGCTGGCCTGGATGCTGCTGGGCTTTTCCGCCCTGCGCCGGTTCGAGGCGGAAGGCCGTCGCGCCGAGGATCTGCCGCTGGTGCACTACTCGCTGCAGCTCGCGCTGGCGAAGATGCAGGCGGGCTTCGAGGGCATTTACGCCAACTTTCCGGGCCCGCTGGGTGCGGTCCTGCGCGTGGTGGGTCTGCCCCTGTTGCGACTGAACAGCCTGGGTCGTCTGCCGTCGGATGATTTGGGCAACCAGGCCGCGGTCATCGCCCAGAAGTGGGATGCCCAGACCGAGCGCCTGCTGGCCGATATTCATCTGCCGGAAACCGATGCGCCCGGGCACGGCCGCCTGATGCGCGCCTTCCGTCTGGTGTGCGATGCCGAGCCGCTGATCACCAAGCTCAAGGCGGCCCAGAAGGCCGGAACGCTGACGGCCGGCGAGCCCGACTCGCTGGTCGCGGAGGCCCGAGCCGCCGGCGTGCTCAGCAACGAGGAAGCCGGGCGCGTCACCGCCGCCCGCGAGGCCCGCCTGGCGGCGATCGAGGTCGACGTGTTTTCCGCGGAGGAATTCTTCGCCAACGCCGCAAGCGCGCCGGAGACTTCGCGCCGGGTGGCTGCGTAGGAAGAAAGACAGGAACCGCAGATTACGCCGATTACGCAGATTTTTGGGGAGTGAGTCTGGACGCCGTGCCGATGTTTGCGCCAAGGCCTCGGCTGCGTAGCCAAGCAATGCACCGCAGAACGCCACCTATACCCCATTCATTCTTCACTTCTTCTAATCTGCGCACATCTGCGTAATCTGCGGTTAAACCTCTTACCGAAAAGACACCAAAAGTTTCTTATGTCGAATCCGCTACTCGAAGGTGTGCGCATCCTCGATCTGACCCGACTGCTGCCGGGGCCGTTCTGCACCCAGTACCTGGCCCAACTCGGCGCCGAGGTGATCAAGATCGAGGACCCGGCCGGCGGGGACTACGCCCGCGAATTGATGCCGGAGCTGTTCGCGGTGGTCAACCGCGGCAAGCACTCGGTGACGCTGGATCTGCGCGAGGCCGAGGATGTCGAGGCCTTCAAGGCACTCGTGAAAACGGCCGACGTGGTGGTGGAGTCGTTCCGTCCGGGGGTGATGGACCGTCTCGGCTGTGGTTACGACACGCTCAAGACCATCAACCCCAGGCTGGTTTACACCGCGATCACTGGCTACGGCCAGGACGGTCCCTACCGGGATGCGGCCGGGCATGATCTGAACTACCTCGCCTATGCCGGCGTGCTCGATCAGACCGGCGCGGCCGGCGGTGCCCCGACGATGTCCAATGTGCAGATCGCTGATCTCGCCGGCGGGGCGTTGACCGCCGCTACCGGCATTCTCGCCGCGCTGCTCGGTGCCAAGGTTAGCGGCGAGGGGACGTTCGTGGATTCGAGCATGCTGGATGGCTCGCTGGCGCTGCAGTCAATCGCCCTGGCCGGGTTGCGTTCCCGTGGCCATACCCAGAAGCGCGGTGCGGACATGCTCACCGGCGCGCTGCCCAACTACCAGGTCTACAAGTGCCGCGACGGCCGCTATCTGGCGGTGGGCGCGCTGGAACCCAAATTCTTCGCCCGGTTGCTGACCGCGCTAGGCGAGCAGGTACCGCTGCCGAAGACGCTTCGGAATCTGGTCGGTGGAAAGCCCGCCGGCCGGCGTGCAGGCAAGCCGCCTGCAGGGGATGCCGCTGGCGGAGGGGGTACGAAGAAGTCCGGCCTGCGCGACCGCTTCAACGACGTTCTGGAAGACCCGGCCCGGGCCCGGCGCTGGCTGACGCCGGTACGCTGGAGCCTTGCAGGCGTGTTCCGGCTGCGTTCGCGTGACGCCTGGATGCGGGCCCTGGCCGAGGCCGATGCCTGCATTGCCCCGGTCCTGACTCTGGAGGAGGCCCTGGCCGACCCACAGGTCCTGGCGCGCGGCATGCTCGAGCGGGCCGATGGCGGACCGGCCTTCGGCTGCCCGGTTCACTTCGAGGGAACACGCCGCGACCCGCTGGCCTCGGCACCGGGGCTGGGTGACGACAATGATTGGTTGCTGGAGCGCTGATTCCGGACGCCGCCGACCGTCAGCGCATCGCCCACTTCGTTCCCTGGCCGACCAGCCACTGATAATGGCTGGGTAGCAGCCGGGCCATCGCGTCGATGGCATGGGCGTCGGGGCCGATGAGCACGCGCCGGGCGTCGCGACGCACGCCGCGCAGGATGGTGCGGGCAGCCGACGCCGGCGTGGTGATGAACAGCTTCTCGAATGCCGCCTTGCCGGCCGCTTCGCTCTTGCCGCCCAGCACGCCGTCCATGTTGTCGGCAAAGCGTGCCGCCTGGGCGATATTGGTCTTGATCCCGCCGGGATGCACGCTAGTGGCCGAGATGCTGCCGTCGTCCATGTCCAGTTCCTGGCGCAGGGCTTCGGTGAAGCCGCGCACCGCGAACTTGGTGGCGTTGTAGGCGCCCTGGCTGGGCACGCCGATGATGCCGAACACGCTGGAAATGTTGACGATGTGCCCTTCACCGGCCGCGCGCAGATGGGGCAGGAAGGCCTTGGTGCCGTGTACCACGCCCCAGAAGTTGATGTTCATGATCCACTCGAGGTCATCATAGTCGGCACCCTCGATGGTGCTGCCCAGCGCCACCCCGGCATTGTTGAACACCATATGCACGGCGCCATGCTCGGCCGCGACCTTGCCGGCCCAGGTGTGTACGGCTTGGCGCTTGGCTACATCGACGACTCGGGTGGTGATGTTGACGGCGCTGCTCTCGGCGGCCAGTTCCGCGGTCTCGGTCAGACCGTCACGATTCACGTCGGACAGCGCCAGATGACAGCCGCGGGCGGCCAGCTCCATCGCCAGTGCGCGGCCGATGCCCGAGCCCGCACCGGTAATGGCGGCGACCTTGTTCTTGAAGTCCTTCATGTTATTACGCCCCCTAGTAACATGATATATATAGGTAAGCTACTGTATTTGCGCGATATTTCATCATGTATCACTTTTCGAGGTTTTCGTAGGGAAAACGCTCACTTTCTCGCTCTCCACGATGGCGCGCAAACGCTGATTCTCGGCCTCTAAAGTTGCCATTTCAGATGCCATGTCCTGGTTGAGTTCACGGGAGCGGATGTGCTCCTGCCGCAGCGCCGTGTACCTGGTCCGTAAATCTTTCAGTGCCGCGTTCTTTTCGTCACGCTGCGCCCTGGCGGCCTTGTTGCCAGCCTCCCGAATGCGCTCCGCAAGACCGGGATGGTTGTTGTGGATGGTCGCCCGGCTGACGCGCGCCTCCTCCGCTACGGACTGGATGCTGAGCTTGCGGCCCGGCTTAACGACCTTCGGTCGGCCCTCTTCGATCCGTCGGATGGCCTGGCGTATGCCGTTCGCTGTCAGCTCACCCCGCGTTGGTGTGTCCGTATCAGGTTGCGACATCGGCCAACTCCTCTTCTGAGGCCCCGAGGTCGGTCAGGACCTTGCGGCAGCGTTGAAGGTCTCGCTCGACACGCTCCTGCCCGCCGGGACCAATGTCAGGCAATTGACTGAGTTCGAGCTGCTGGGCGTAAAGGTCCTTCCAGACGGGTTTTCGCGATTCGTCGATGATGGCATTGCCACAATCACCGCAACGGGTTTTCTCGGCGCCCTGACCGCCGTTGCACCCCCCGGTATCGGCGGTGCACCATGCCACGCCGGTGGCCCGGATGTGTACTAGCGGGCTGATGGATGTCGCCATCTCGGCACGGTCGTGCTTGGTGGCCACCGCTTCGTTCTTTGCACGGAAGGCCCTGACCGGCTCGGCGGCGCCGCCGGCCAGAATCGCATCCGGCTCCAGCCAGTGTTCGAGCAGATCCGTCTTGATGCCCAGCGCGGCCAGGCCGATCTCGTCGTAGAGTTCCGCGTCCTGCTCACGGTTCATCGCATACAGGCCGGTCATGTCCAGCGACCAATGCTTGAAGTGATCGCGCAGGTAGCGCAGATCGCCAAAAGCACTGTGGGCCGCATACACCGCAAAGGTGCGCCGAAATTGGTGGGGCGCGACGTGCCAGTCGAGTCCACATTGGGCCGCGAACGCATTAAGGCGTGTGAGGACGCTATGCTTGGATAGCGTGCCGATCCGATTGTTCTTTAACCCCAAAAACAGCCGAGAGGCGTGTTCGCTCAATCGAGTGATGTCAGGGTCGCGTGGATTGGCGGTGCGCAGTTCGGCAATGGTCTGTGCCAGTCGCGATTGCAGTGGACTCGCCAGACGTTCCTCGACAGCAATCGCGCGATGCGTGAGTTCGGCCACGAGCCAGTCACACGGGCCAGCGCTCGTCTTATAGGACACGCCCCGCAGCCAGTGGTATCGATCCCCGTGGTCGCCTTCCTTCGTGTAGGCGCACCCGGTTTCGAGCGAGCACAGCTCAGACACGCGAATGCCACTCGTGACCAGGACAATGACCATGCACGCCGATTGCAGATCGCGAGCCGCCGCGTTGGCGTCCCCAGTAGACCAGCCCTGCTTGTTGGCTCGACGGCACCGCTGGCTCTTGGTTAGTCCCTGCGCTGTCCAGGCCTGAATCAGCCCCCATTTCTCGATAATGTCATCGGCCCGACCCAGCCAGTCCACGGCGGACTGGAACAGAAGGCCCAACACATCATCAGGGATGATTTTTGTTCTGGCCTCCTGAAGGTGGCGGTTGCCTCGTCCCGTTAGCCCCGCCAGGTGACTGGCCGAGGATTCCGGCCAGGGGTGTGGCATCGGATCAGCCGTCTGTTGGCTGAGAATCTGGAGAGTTTCAACAGGCCCGAATCGGTTAAACAAGCTCGCCGCCGCGAGCGGCTCGCCCTTTTGGCCCTTCAGCCCCTGGCAGAAGTCGACATATTGCTGCGCGACCAGCGGCGTGACATCGCCAAGGCGCTGCATGCCGCGATCATCAAGCCAGGTGAGGTAGGCGGCTGCACCGGCAAAACAATGGCTGATCGTGCCGCCCCTGGGCCGGGAACGCCCCTCGATGCCCGACAGGATGTAACGCGCCATGCAGGACCGCATCAGCTTCCGAAAGGCCGGTGGCACCCGGTCGAAGTTCAGCTTCTTTTGGGTGTCTATCGTGCCGGCGGCGAAGAGAGCGTCGGGCAGCGTCCAGACGGGGTCGCCATAGCGGCTCAGGACGTGGTAGCTGCCGTCGTCCAGGCGCATGCCGGTCATGATGGCCTGGGGGTCGCTATCGCCCGCCTCGGCACCGTGCAGGGCCTTGAGCTGTTCGGCGCGGAAGGCGGTCTCATTCATGCGGCGCCCTCCAGCAGCTCCGGATCGCACCAGAAGGGGTGCGGATCGACCTTGGCCCGCTGACGCTGGATGGCCACCAGCTCGGCATCAAACCGCGGCGCGATCTCCCGGTCGATGATCCGGATGATGTGTCCGTAAACGCGCTTCCAGGCGCTGGCGCCCATCCGTTCGCGCATACCGACCAGCATCCAGTAGAGGCTGAACACGCGGTAGAGATCATCGCCGGTGACCACAAACGACCGACACCGAAAACAGGCCAGAAACTTCTGGCAATGCTCGCCATTCTTCGGCGCAAGATGGCCGTGCAGGGTGTCCCGACATTGCGCCACCGGCGTGTTCTGTGTCGGCAGCGGCAAGGCCTTGCCGTGCGACAGCAACTCCTCCGTGCGGACTTCGCCCATCAGGTGCCAGTCTCGCTCCGCGGTTGCCGGCGCCTCGAGATAATGATCGTTGGACACCTTCGGTGTGTGCCCGCCGAGCTTGGCCGTCAGGAACGGGTCCTGGCCGGACAGCGAAAACAGCCGATTCTCAAAGGTCTTGCGCAGGCGCATGACGTTGAGCTTCAGAGGCTTTCCGTCGGCATCGCGCAGATCATGACGCTCGAGGAATTTGGCGATGCCCTTCGATAGCATCTCTTTTGATAAGCGAGCCCTCCTGCCGGCAGAAACCCCGCCCCTCGACACATACACAAACAGCGACGCCGGGTCTCGGCTGGCTTGACGGAGCTCGGCATTGCGCTGGCGTACCAGATCGATGATTCGGGCCACGTCCGGCAGCGCCGTGACCATGGCTTCGATGTCAGCGGCTCGGCGCAGGCTCTGGATGTGGGTGGCGTTGCCGCGTCGCTTGGTGCTCACCAGGACATAGCGATCCGCCTTGATGGGATGCGGCTGTAGGCAATCCGTCAGCAGCTCCAGCGCAGGCGTGGGATTGATCCCGGTGCGGGCTGCAATTGCCAGCAGACAGACGACAAGCTCTACCCTGGTCAGCGGGGCGCTGCCCGCGACGATCGCCCGCATATCGGCTTTCAGGGCTTTCAGCACCGCTTTTCGCTCGGGCTCGGTCAGGGCGGTCTGGCCCTTCAAAGATCGGTTGGAATGCGGGAATGGGTTGCGCGGAAAAATGTCCTTGGCAATCCAACCCGAGCGCCCCATGGCGACCAGCACCGATTTGGCGTTGCTGTATCGGTTTTTCTGAGATGCGAGCTTGCCGCCCGATTGACGCAGGTGCGCAATGAAGTGATCGATCAACTCCCGATCAATATCATCCAGGCGCAGGTCGCGTCCCAGCGCGGCGGCTATCGTGGCGCACAGCGGCAAAAAGGCCGACAAACCATTGGCGAAGTGGTTCCGAATGGTCCTCGGGCTGAGCGTCTTTCCCCCGCTTTGTCGGGTTGCTTCGGCCATGCGCTCCAGTGTGCGCTGAGCGGCGTACACGACCACATCGCAGCCGACGCCGTAGTACGGCTCGAAGTCTAGGTTGCGCCCGCCCGAGCTATCTTCTGGCAGACGCACGACCGTCTCCGCGGGTGGCAACGCGGTCAGATCCAGCGTGTCATCGTTGTCAGCCTGTCGCGGACGGGAGCCCGTGGACCGGAGCGGCTTCTTAGCCATTCGCGACCTCCCGGCTGATGACGTCAATCTCGCTCTGATAGTCGTTCATCAGCGCATCTTCCAGCTCCGAGAAACAGTGCAGGTACTTCTCGGTGGTAGTCACGGAGGCATGACCCAAACGGTCCCGGACGTACAGCAGGGCATGCGTCTGAGCCTTGGCCTGCATCATCGCGTACAGCGTGTGGGTGGCGTAGGTGTGGCGCAGCACATGGACGTTCACGTAGGGGATTCCAGCGGCCTCCCCAGCCTTTTTCACTACGCCGAGCAGCGCTGCGCCATCATTGGCATACGGCACCCCGTCCGCCGTCAGAAACAGCGTGCGCTGAGGCTGCCCCGAGATGCTCTCTAGGCGATGACGCTCGTGAATGACGTACTGCCAAAGGTCCTCCATGACCGTGCGAGGCACGTCGATCCCTCGCGCCTGTTTCCGCTTGATCGCCATGTCTTTTGGGTCGAGATTGATCCGAATGAAGGAGCGATGCTTGGAATAATTGGCGGGATCGATTACGTACTTCAGCGGGAACGTCGCCAGCTCTTCCCGTCGCAGGCCCGTCGTCAGGGCCAATCGCACAATCAGCTTGTGTGTCGGGTTGCTGATGGCGTTGAGCAGGTCCAGGGATTGGTGCTTGCTCAGTACCCGAATCACGGTCCTCGGCGTGTTGAGCATGACGTCTTCCGATACCCGCTTTCCGCCACTGGCATCGACGTGGGCAAGGAATCCTCTGGGCTGGCTGACCGTGATCGTTTCGATGTCGTAGGGGACGCTTTGGACCCACCCCCTGTTACACGCATGCCGGTAAAACGCACAGAGCAATCGCAGTCGGGCATTCACCGTCCGGGCAGCCAGACTTCCTCCTTCTGTACTCAGGTTCCAGTCTCGGAACTCGGCCAGAATGGTGGCTTCCCGATCATTGCCGACATCGCGCCAGTCAATCGCATTGGCTTCGCACCAGCCGAAGAATTGATACAGCGCCTTCCCATAGGTCACCCATGACTTCTTGGACTCAACTCGTCCACGCTTGATCAGATAGGTGATACAGAAGTCCAGAGCCTCACTGACGGGCTCGCCTTTCTCGGTGACGAGAAGTGGGAAGCCGGTGTAACTTTGGCCCTCGAGCTTGAAATTCTCGGTACTGAAGAAGAGTTCCATATAGCGAGGCTAGCACCGAGTATCACAACTGCAAGCGGGAATCATGAACTGATCCGACTCGTGGATCAGCTCGCACATGATCGCGTCGATCACGACAACTACCCGATCCGGACCGACCATGTGATAAGCATCGGTGCGAACGTCCAACTCGAATCTCTGCGGCATGCTCTTACCCTCCGTTGTTATCTCGCCACCCAGGATGGCCTGACGCCAGCCCGCCGCAATCGATGCGTTAAGCCACGCGATCAGCCGTGAGAATCACCACCCGGACCGAGGTGCCCGTGAACTGATTTTCAAAGACGCCGGACCAGCTCGTCTGGAGCCCGGGCAGGACATCCTTGCCCTGCAGGCTTGCCGGCAGCACCGCCACCAGCCGGCCGCCCGGCGCCAGCATCGATGCCGCATGCTCGATGTGAGCCGTGGAGCGGCCCACGCTGAACGGTGGATTCATGCAGATGCGGTCATACTCACCGCTGCGATACGACAGGAAGTCGGTGCAGAACGCGGTGCAGCCGATCTTTTCGAGCACCTGACAATGCAGATCGCTGAGTTCCACGCAGTCGGTCTGCGACGCCGGCATTCGCTGAGCGATCGCACCCAGGCCGGCACTCGGCTCCAGACACCGGTGGCCCGACTCGATCTGTGCCCGCTCGATGACTTCGGCGGCAATGCCATCCGGCGTCGGGTAGAACTGATACGACGCCTGATCCGGAATCATGCCCGAGGCCACCACCACCCCGATCACCTCCCGGGCGTCGTAGTCGAATCGGTAGCCCACTGGCTGCCGAACACCGCCCAGCGCCTCCAGCACCTTCCCGGCCTCCTTGAGGACGTGCTTGTTCTTGTCCGGCAGGTGGTCGAACGCGAACGTGTTGGGCCCGTGTACCCGAGTCCGCGACTCGTAGAAGGTGCCGGCGGCCAGCTCGCGGATCACCGCGAAGGGCAGGGGGCGGTCGAACACTGGTACATGCTTGGCCTCGCGCTTGGGCCGCTCACGGTGTCGTGGCGGGATCGCGTGCGGATACCGGTGCGCCAGAATCTGGTTGAGACGCCAGGCGATATCCGGATGCACCTCCATGTGGGCCGTGCCCTTCTTGTACACCCGCACCCGGAAGGCGCCGCCATCCATGTCGTGCCACTCACCCGTGGTGCGGCGAAAGTGCCGCATTGCTTCGCCGGTGGCGTTGTAGCTGGGGTGGTCGCGCTGCATGAACTTGGCCACCACGCTGCGTAGGTCCTGGATCAGGCCCTGCTTCATGCCCGCCGTGCCGAACTCGGTAAAGCACCGGTCGATGATCATGCGCTTGGAAAAGCCCTCTGGCCGGTTGGTGACGTGCTCACCCGACAGCCCCCGGAACACGCCATCGACCATTTCCGAGAGAAAGTCCATCCGCTGCGCCATCAGCCGCCCGAGGTTATCCCGGACCGACGCTTCATCGAACCCGGGGCACTCGTGGTCCCGAATCTGCTTGAACCAGTCCTGGCGCCGCTCATCCGGCATGTAATCGATCACATCCGTCAGGTCGAGGGCTCGCTTCCAGTAGGCGGCATCCAGCGCCTTGATCGCGCCATCCAGGCGGAACAGTTCCTCAACCCGGGGCATCCCGCGGTTGAATCTGGCCTGGTTCGCGTCGAGGAAATACCGGGCGGCCCGCTGCATCTCCGGACCATCCATGAAGGCAGCCACAGACTCGACGTGGCGACGGGCCGCATCATATTCGCCGATCAGCGCGTCAATCGCGTCACCCTGGACAGGCGCGAAGAACTCCGGCTCCGCGACATCGAGCAGCACAGCACTCACGAGACCACCCCCTCACTGTTCATCACGACTGTCATTTGCTGAGCCATCGGTTTCTCCTGGCACTGAAGGCTTGAGAAACCTCAACCTAACCGCGGCAATTACCGCCGCAACCGGTGTCCCGGGAAGCGAAGAGGGGTGGGGTGACGCGCTGTCGCGGGTGCGTTGCCGGCCTGGCAAGCCCGCCTTAGACTCGCCCGGAGGGAATCGTTTGCCGGGGCCGAAATGACAGATACCGACGAAGGTCAGGTGCCGCGTCTATCGCCGGAGCAGGGCGTAGGTGACTCACGCTCTGATCAGGAGCAGGAAATCGCCGAACAGCCAGTCGCGCCTACACCACCTCCCCAGCAAGCAAGTTTGCTGCTCAATGGATCGGTGATATCGGCCAGCGTCGCCGCGGCGGTTGCAATCGCCTTGTTCGGCGCACGGCAATGGCTTGAAATACAGCGAGGGCGGCGTGCCGTTGACACGTTTATTGACCTGGTCAGGATCAGCGTCAGTGATGGACTGACTAAGACCTCGGTTGCGATGGTAGGCGCTGAACATGCCATCTCACAACTACCAGAAGGGCCTGATGACCAGCCCGAGGGTGAGGCGTATCAGCCGTACTTTGTGTATACCGCCACCGATACGATGTTGTTCGCCCTGAAAGAAGAAAAGTGGCTCGTCCCGCCCCAGATCAGCGATGTCCTCTTGACCTACTTTATCGCCTTCCACGAGAGCGGCCAGCTATGCCGTGAATTCATGACTGAAGATTTCAAAAGGCTGCCCGGCTATCGGCGTCGAAGGGCCTATCAGGCATGGCTCGATGATCTTGATAACCTGCATTCAACGGGCGAGGCGCTATTGCGTCAGATCGACTCGTACCAGAACGAAAAACGCCGCAGAAGAGAACTCCTGCGGCGTCCGATATCCATGCTGATCGCTCGGGGCAATCAGAATACGTAGGGGCCGGGTACCATCATTGTCTTGCTCCTTGCGAGGGCTGCTTAGCCCTGAAGTGGCCTTGTGACTGCCATTAGACTACGCCCGCGAACCCTGCGATGCAATCCCCGGCGTCGGTGTGCCGTTCTTACCCGGTCAGGCGTTAGAGTAGGTCCTCGATTCCGATCCACAGGTCCGAATCCATCCAGGTCGTAACGAAGCCGGCCTGACCGTGCCGGGTGAAACCGTCACCGCCGGCACCCCATCGCGCGAAGCAAACGGGGCCGCTCTCTGGCTTGAGCAGAATGAACTGGCCCGGCCGCGGCAGCGCCTCACCCAGACACTGCATGTGGGCCTTGCACAGCTCCGGACCAGCATATGTCGACGGTGCCGGCGCCGGTCGCGGCGGGAAGTGGACGATATCTGCCATGGCTCTGACTCCGATCCCCCGCCCCTTAGCGCAGCCGGGACAGGCTTACCTGGATTCGTTTCGGACAAAAACCCAGCCCCACCGATGATGTTCGCCGGCAGGGCCAGGGCTTCGCCGCGAGAGTCCATCTCGACGAAGCAGGAGAGAACAGACCTCATTGGTCTAAAGCCCCTGCTGTCACAGTTCTAGAATTTCAACCTTGCCCGGCCCTGTAGTCGCGGTTTGATTCTCTTGTCCCGTCCGACATCGGCCAGTCCCTCCAGTATTCCCCCGGCCACACCTTCCCATCCGTATTGCGTTTTCGCTCTTTCCACAGCCTCAATGCCGCCTCCCATCACCACGCCGGAGAATGACTCCTTTTCCCATTCCTGCGCGGCCCATTTCACCGCCATCTCCACGTAGTCCTTGATCGATTCGCCAAGCAGATCAGCCCTGGCCGATACCGACCTGGACTCCTGCAGGACCTCCAAACCCGGGCCACCGCTGTAGAGGCTCAACCCGACCGCACCATCAGGACATTGTTCGATCGCCACGTCGCAACGCACGAAGCCCTCGGCAGCGCGGGACATGACGTAGCGGCTGAAGCTGAATGTGCCGGTGCGAAAAAGGCTCGGCGCCTCCGGCCGCGCAAATTCCTGTCGCCCATATTCCGCGGCTATGGGGAGTGCGCAGAGCTGGCGAATCGACACCGTATCGTCATCCACGATCCAGGAACCGCCATGACCCATCTCGCGGTGTGCCAATCGTTCTCTCAGATCGCCGGCGCGGGTGACTCGCCGTACGAGCATGACGCTCGCGCCTCCCGGGTAATGCGCGCCGCTTTCCACGATTTCGGTGCACTGGAACGGTCGGAGCGTATCGAATGCTGTCTGATTGTCAGTCGTCATGACCCTGCTGTCGGGCTAATACCTCTATCCACCTTGCAGCGATCCCCAGCCGCCGCAACCGGCTCGGCCGCCCTTGCGGCGGTCGATCAATCCGGCAACATTCTCCCGCGCCCAAACCTTCGCCAGCGAGGGGTTTAGTAGGGGCAGGCGTCATCGAAAGCCAGGCCGAAAATGCTCACATGCCAAGACACAGATGATCCTGCCCACTGGGCAAGCCGCCTGCGCACCTCGAGCAAGGGCGACTGCTACAAGCTGATTGCCGAGATGTTAGGCCTGGCTTTGCGACTCCACGGCAAGGGCATCCCGGCACCCGGCCCGGAAGCCAGATTGGAGGAGGGCGAGAGCATCTTCCTGGAACGCTTTGGCCACCGAACCACCCCCTTCTAGCCTCGAGAATCAATCAAGGACCACGATCATGGATGACGCCACGCTGCCCTACCGGTCATGCCCACACTTCGAGGCCAATAGTGCCGGCCGAGACTTCGTGGTGGGCGATATCCACGGTCATACCGAGCTGCTGGTCAGGGCCCTGGATGCGGTGAACCTCGATCCGGCTTGCGATCGCGTCTTCAGCGTCGGTGATCTGGTGGATCGCGGGCCCGACTCGCCCCGGGCACTCGCCTGCGTCGACCAGCCCTGGTTTCACTCGGTGATGGGCAACCACGAACAGCTCCTCATTCACGGCGGCCAGGCGCACTGGCAGGGCGACCACCACGAAAACCACTACCGCGTGTGGATGGCCAACGGCGGCGCATGGTTCACGGACCTCGACGAGCCGGCGCAGCAGGCGGCCGTGGAGCGCGCCAGGCGCTTGCCATGGCACTGTCAGTGGATATCGGTGAGGCGCTACCGGCAGTAGTGGTGCATGCCGATGTCCACCAGCGCAACTGGGGATCTCATCGTCACGCTCTCGCGAATGGATCGGCGCTGGATCGCAGCAGATTGATCACGGAAGCCGCCTGGAGCCCCGCCCTGCTCAAGGACACCCTGTTCCCGCCAGAAAAGGATCAGCCGATGATCGCGGGCGCCGCGGCCGTGTTCGTCGGGCACAATGTCGTGGCCAAACCCCGCGCGACCTCCAACGTCCGCATGATCGACACTGGCAGCTTCCAGGCTCAGGGCAGCCTGACCATTGCCGAGCTGGCCACCGATGGTGCCTATATCAGCATCCCGCGCTCATCGCGCGTGCAGACAATGGTGGGGGACTGGGCCCGGGCCGCCTGAGCCCGGACCCGCCGGATCAGCGCTTGCCAGCCGGCGCCTTCGGGCTACCCGGTGGGTAGCGATGGTAGTCGGTCCAATCCCGGCGCGGCACGCCCAGGCGAAGCGCAAGCCAGCGGCAGGTTTCGGCGTCGGGAAGCGGCCGGTCACCGGCGCTGGCGGCCAGCAGCCAGCTTTCCACCTCCACGCGCTTGTTGAGTTCCGCGCCGCGGTCGCGCGCCAGGCGCCAGCGTGCCCGCCAGCGGCCGAGCAGGGCGGTGATTCGTATCCAGAAAACGGGTTGGGACTGTGCTGACATGCGGTGAAACCTCGTTATCGCAGTAACCGAACTCTGTCAGAGTGAACCACCGCGACAGCGCCGCAATGCCCGCGCGCTTCAGAAAGTCAGTGCGCCACCTATGCCGCCGGCGACCAACCTCGGGTTGATCAGCCGCGACGACACCCTTGCGGGCACTGGGCAGCCACCGTCCAGGGCGTGAATCGCCATTTCCGCCACGCGCTCCCACCCCAGGGAGAAACCCATGCCCCGCAGCGCGGCGATCCCCGCAGGCACGCGAGGCCGGCTTGATTCGCCATCGCGGCCCGCCTCCCACATAACAGCGGTGGCATCGCTGCTCAGCTTGTTGAGCTGGTTCGCCAGGCCGCCATCACCAACTCCGCAGTCCTCGATCCGGCTTTCCGTGCCATCGGCAGCCACGGAACCGAGCATCAGGCCGATGTGGACACTGGAGCGTCGCTCCACCGTCAGCGACACCTGCTGGTATGAGCCAGGCACCGCGTCCAGCACATACCCGCGAAACACCAGCGGGGCGCTGTCCGGGAGCTGTCGCGGGCGCGGCGTGTGATCGATCACCCACTCGGGCTCCGCATGGCCAGAGGTAAAATCCGAGACCTCGATGTTGCGCGACTCTCCCGATTTGTTGACCTGCTTGAGCGAGGCCAGCGACGGCATGTCCTCGTCCTTCTTCCAGGCCCGGCACATGGGCGACAGAACGCCAAGGCTAGGCAGCAGCTCCACGATCAGGCCTTCCCGATCATTCAGGCACGCCAGTCCGATGACCTGACCCGAGCCGAGATAATTCTCCAGCTCGCCGCTTTCGCGCGGGTCATCTTTGGTCACAGACAGGTTCATTCGTCAGTCGCCTCGATATGCCCCTTGGCCTTGGCGTAGGCCTGCACCTGGTATTCAACCTCGACCCGGAAAGGCCCGCTCCAGTCCCGGACCCACTTCGGCGCATCCGCCGCGGTGCGAAGCGCATCCGAGCAGTAGTCGTTATCCTTGAGTGCAAGCGCTGCCTCCAGCCCCATTGCCTCAATCTCTGGCGTCACGTCGATCTCCCGACGCCCCTCGCAGTCAACCTCAACCGCGTGGTCGTTGATCCAGGCCTCGGGGGTGAAGTGCGCAATCACCCGCGGGCCGGCAGGAGCGTCATCGGCATCGCTGTCCTCATCATCCTCGCCAAGCAGGAAGCTCGGATCGCTACCTTGCGACTCAAGCGCTTTGGCCGTTTCCGCATCGGTGAGCGTGGCCTCGTTGACCACCTGGACACAGCCCGAGCAATCACCTTCGGTGATGTCGTAGGCCGTGGACTGAAGGTCCTCAAAGCACCAGTCCTGATCGGACAACACTTCGACCTGGATTACCGTCTTCTTGTAGGGCATGGGGCACTCCTATCGCTGGAGTATTCAGGTTGGCGGCATCCGGCACCGCCGCAACCCGCCTCCGGTCAGGCCGACGACTCCATGCCACAAAACAGTCGGTGCATCAGCTGGTGGTACGAGCACATAAACTGGCGCTCCCACTGGTTCTTGGCCATCGCTTCGAGCGCCCGTCCCGAATGGCAGGAGTCGGGGCAGGGCGTGCACAGCTCACCGGTGAAGCCATCAGCGGCACACTCGCCACACCACTCCTCGGTCCCATCACGACAGACGAATTGCCGACCGTGTACATCGCAGAAATCCCGGCAGGCGCAGGGCAAGTCCGGGCCACCCATCACCGCCACACCCTGCGGCTACCACCCGCTGACCGTTTCTCGGCTGCGGTGGCCAAGCGCTGGCGCCCGGAACCGCAGTCCACCAGGACAGGTCGCTTCAGGCGCCACTTCTTCCACTGGCGTTCCTGAAAGCTGCGAGCTGGGCCATCATTCCATCGCGCCCGCACGAACCCGGTGAACTCATCCACCGCTTCGATCCGGACTGGTACCACCGCGACCGTGGACAACGACGTATTGCCCATTTTCCGGCGGACCACCTCGTATACCGTCTGACCCGCACTCAGGCTGCTGAGCTTCATGTGGAGACACCCCCATTCACTAAAACGAAAGCCAGCCGCTCTCCCCGGGAACGCGAGGCGACAATCGCCGCTCTGCTCCTGGCGCTCCGCCGATAACAGCGCGCATCACCCCAATCAGATCAGCCACATCGCCAGCGTTTACCAGACGCACCAACTGACCGAACCCCCCGATGACCTTCCCGACTGTTGCTGAAGCAGCGATATCAATAAGGTTCGCCTGTCCGCGCCGAATCAACTCCCCCAGGCGCGTTGCAGCGTCGTCAGTATCCAGGTCAGCATCGCCCTCCAGGATTACCATCCCGGAGCTGGGTGCGAGCGATGTAAGGCGGGCGGTCAGTGAGCCATCCAGGCCATGCTCGATACGAAGGTCCACGCGCCCCAGCCACGTCGCCGCATAATCCAAGGCATAACTGCTCACGCACATGGTCCGATCATCGGCCAACGACGCTGAGCCCCCGCTCGGCTTCAGCCGCGCTGTTGAATGGTCCACAAACATGGCGCCTGCGCCCACCACGTCGCTAATCCCCGTGGTGGCGCTGACCACCTCGAACCTGACGGCATCACGTCCCCAGTAACCGTATCGCACCGGCTTGCCCGCGCCCGCATACCGGCGAACCAGCGCACAGGCACCCAGGCTGGGAGAGCGACCGAACCCTTTGACCTCTTCAGTGCCGAGGAAAAAGGCAACCGTATCGTGGAGGTTGTTGCGGATCATCGCCGAGCGCTTTTATCCGAGGTGCCGCCAGCTCGCCAGTCCCGCCACCGCGAAAGGTCGAACGGTTGGCCACGGGCTCTTGCCGTTCGCCAGGCCGCTACACAGGCCTCCGCGTGGGCTCTCGCCTTCGCCTCATCAGCCGCCGACACCTCGTTGACTCGACCCACGTAGAGCATCAGCGAGCCCGGCCGGGACACGCCCGGCAGCCTGATATAGAACGTCAGGTAGCGAGTTCGGCCCTGGTTGGCCTTGAGGATGTAGCGTGTGTAGTGCCGCGGCTCGAACTGCACCCCCGCCGGCAGCCGCCGCGACTCGGACACCGCCGCAGCGTCCCACTCGCCACCCTGCTGCATGCACCACTGGATCGCCGCGCCGCGGGCCTCGCCACGATGGGCATAGGCCTGATTGTCAAAGCGTGCGCGCTGCCGGCCGAACCGGGCATGCCACGCGCCGCCGCGCTCACGAAAAGACCCGGCGATATCCAGGTCCTCGAGCACGGCCTTTTCGCCTTGCAGCCAGAACTGCCGGAAGCACTGCAGGGCAATCGGAACCCAGTCCCCGGCACTCAGTACGTGCTCGACATCGTAGCGGGCACGCTCCCACGCCAGGCGCGATTCGATCGCCAGACGCAGTGCCTGTGGCACCCCGTATTTCGAGGCGGAGAACGACTTGTATGACTGGCGGCCGCCGGCGCTGCACAGCGCCAGGAACCTGATGCAATCACCACCCGGACCACGCTGCCGTGCGGCCGTCACGCCGCCAATGCCCAGGGGAGGATGGGCGACGAAGCGAACGCGCCGTATCGGACCCAGGTCGGGCAGTGAACCGGCCGGCAGCAGACGCCTGGAATGGCCGGTCTGCGGCGTGCCGGTGCTGCGCCGCCGGCTCGTTCGACGCCGGCGCCTCTTCGTGACCTTGGGCAACATCGTCCGGGCACGGGCGTAACAGGCATGAGGCCCACCGTGATCCTCGTGGGCCAGAAACACCGTCTCACCGCCGGCAAGCTCCACCCGATAGCCGGACCGACCGCCCAACGCCGGTACCACGCCGGCCACCATCTCATTGCCCCAGGGGTCTCGTCTTGCGTCGCCCATCAGAAGCTCAGCACCGCACTTCCCGGCGTGAACGCCCCGCGACCACCCGCGTAGCCGCTGGCCAAGCCAGCACCGGTGAGCGCCTCGATGCTGCTGAAATGCAGCTCCGGCACCCGCTGGCCGTCACCGTTGAGCGCGGGCATGATGCTTTCGCGGCTTTGCAGAATGGCATCCAGCGACTCAACCTTCCGGGGGCCGAACTCATAGGTCTTGCCCGGCCACGCGATGACACTCACAAGGACCACGCTGAGCCCGCCATTGGCCGCGTCATAGGCCACGGCTCCCACCGACGGGTCCCACGGCGTGGGAATCAGGGTCATGCCCAGGAAAGGGGGAGAATCGCTCATACGGATAAGGTGCCCGAATCAAGTATCGCCGCAAACCTGACGACGCCCGCCGATCGTCTACGTTGCGCCCTCTGCCACCACCCCTGTCTCTGCCTCGGCTGGCCAGGGGACATCCCGCCACACCAACCGCCACCGATGCGGTGGCCGGCACTCCTGATAGATCGTCGCGTTGCCGTCATCCGCCACCGTCCGGAATACCGCGGTCTGGCACAGCGCCGGGTGATCGCCCAGGAACTGCTTGCAGGTCGCCTTCGCACGCTCCTGCGTCGGCCAGCTCCGTGAACCCAGCCGAACCCAAGGCTTGCCCTCGTCCGATCGATACTGCGCAAACCACATAGCTACCTCCCGGTCTTGTTATGCCTGCGCCTATTGCGCGGGCCCTCGTGCAGCGCCATGCGATCCAGCCGCTGAGCGATGATTTCGCCTTGCTCTAATTCAAGCGGGTTATCCGTCCACCCGTCGCCTTTCAAAAATTCCGCAGCTTCCAGCATTGCGGTGCGACGCGCCTCCCATTCCCGTTCCGTTAGTTTTTTCATACTTTCCTACTTGGCATAACAAGCCGCTGGCATTCACGCGGCAAATGTTGGGCGTCGTCGCGCTCACCGGGCGCGCAATTCAGCTAGCGGATGTCACTCGCGGGGGGCCGAAGATCCCTTTTCCCGGTAGCAGCGATACTCGCGCCCGAGATGTCGGATGACGCCGGCGAACTCGAAGCGATCACTCTGGCCCACGACCCGGACCACCGCGGCCGTCCGATTCAGCGGGTGGCCACGCCTGAAGCCCGCTCGGTCGGCGATCTCGTGCAGCAGATTCGGATGGCCGTACCAGACCAGCGAGCAGTCGAACTCGCGCAGCACCTCGATGGCGATATCGGCCGTGGAAATGCCCTGACGCATCCGAGAACTCATGCCCCCCCCCTAAGACAGGGACGGGACAGGCTTACCAGGGTTCGCACAACGCGCCGATCCGATGCTGTTGGCCCGATACAGTGCCGGCTCCTGCAAGCCTTCCTCGAACCAACCCTTGAAGACCTCTGCAAGCTCGGTTATCGCCTGCTCATCGACCGGCCACCATTGTTCCGGTTCTGCGTCCCTTGCCCGTGCCGCGCCCCACACCAGCCATTCACCGGGTTCGACGCTACGCGCGTATTCCGCCACCATCTCGTCTGCCTGCTTGTCGATGTACTCGCCCCTGCCGTTGATCGCCGTGAGCCATCCATCCGCGACCGGCGACATCACCACCAGCAGCGAGCCTGTCTCCATGTGCCGCCAGGGCTGACCTCGCCGTGACGCCGCCAGTGCATCACGACGGCTTTTGATCTGGGGAAAGGGCATGTCCACCTCCTGGGTTATTCGTTACCGCGCTGACTCTGTCGATGACGCCTCGGGGGCACTCTCTTCACGGACCCAGCCGCCCATGACGCCATCCCATGCCCGCCGGATCGTGCGCCCACGGCACCGACCCATGCGCTGCAGCTCGGCCTGGCCGTTGATCCGGCAACGACCGACCCGGTACAGGGTGCCGCGCGGACTGCGCCACACCTCGCCCGGCTTGAAGATTTCTCCGTCCGCGTAGTCGTCCAGGCGGCGAGTCGAATTCGCGTTGTTCATCAGAGGCTCCCGGGATTACCGATCTTCACGCGGCTTTTTGCCCACCCTCGCCGACGCTCGCTTGCGCGAGGCATCGCCACGCCATGAGTCCAGACGCCGGCCAATGGCCGATAGGCGAGACTCCCATCCGCCGGGGCGGTATTGGCAGACCGGGCGGAACCAGGAATCGCCCCCGGTTTCCGGGTCGAGCCCCGACTGCGTGAGCTGCGAAAGTGCCTGGGCCAGGGCAAGGCGGCGATCTTTGCGATTGCCCGACACCGTCATCGGATCGAGTGGCGTCCAATCATGGAGCTGACCACTCCCGCCGCCAGGCTCAACCTGCCGTTGCAACGTGCTGGCCGGTACTTTGAGCGCGCCCCGAGAACTACGGCACACCACCAGAAACTCCTCATCGGTCCGGTCACCGTAATCCAGGTCGCTGACGGTGTAGCAGCAAGCCCAGATCCACGTCACGGGCACGTCGATCACCAGCTTGTGACTGCCAACGAACTCCACCTTATCGGCGTTAAAGAACGTCAGCGAGTTGAAGTAGTACGGCCACTCGCCGGTTCCATCCGGACACAGGCTCTGCTTGATCGCATCGGCCACGGGCCCTTCCGGCGGGCGCAACCCTCGGCGCAGCGTGATTCGAGCATCGCGTTTAGCCTTGTTGACCCCGAGTAGCTGTGCCTGGGTGTGCTCGTAAATGCGCTTGGCATCCTTGATCGCGCCATGCAGATCATTGCGGCTGAAGTGATCGAAAACCGCCCGATCGAACGGGATATCCAGTGTGCCCGGCAGCCGCACCACACCGAGTGCCGACCGGAGAATGTAGGACAGCAACTGGCGTGCTTCGCTGCCGCGGCCTTCACGCAGGTGCCCTCCGTGGAGCACACCATTCAGTTTCAGCCCAGCCCCGACATAACCCCCGTGCAGGCAGGCACGCAGAAGCGGGTCCTTGATATCGATACGCTTGCAAGCCTCAAGGCCGCCAGCGGGGTCATATGTGGTCAAACTCGTACTCCTACCATTCAGAAAGCCAGCGGCCCCGAGGCCCCCGGCGCAAAGACCTGGCGACCGGCCGGCAACAAGCCGGCATTGACACCGAACAGAATCTGCGTGGCGGTCCCCGGCAAACGCCGCTTGTGTTCGCCGTGCGCCTTGCGCAGGACCGAGACACCCTGGCCCACCGATACGCCCGGGGCCTTGATCGCCTTGACCGCATGGGTCGGCCACGGCCCGTATTCGTAGGTGATCTCCCGATTGGTCTCGTAGGTGACCAACACCATCGTTTCCCGGGATTCGGGGTCAAAGGCCATTTCACTGACGGCGCTGCTCTGGTTGGTCAGGTAAACACGCATGGGAATCTCCGTTCGCAGTCAGAACAGGTTGCCACCAGTCGGCCGAGCCGCAACCCATGCCTGGCACCCAGCCTCAGAAGCACAATGCCCCCGGCTGACCCGCCAACACCGGCGTCAGCGTCCCACCGCGTGCCGACCTCACTCGCATGGGGTCACTCGCCCGCAGCAACCCCCGAGCGACCATCTCCCATCCCAGCCGTCCACCAGCGTCCCTGACATACCCCAGGCCACCAGCCACCGGGAGCACCACGCCATTGCCGTTGGCGGCCTGCTGCCAAAGTACGTCGTTGGCCTTCATGACGAAGTCGCGCACAAACCCTGTCACCCGGTCATGGCTTGCCCGCATCGGTATCCGATCGGAGGAAATCAGACGCGGTCCCTTCGGGTCATCCGGCCCACGACTGAACAGCACCTGGCCCTGCAGGAAGCCTATCTTCTGCTCGAAGCAGAGCGTGACGCCCAGAATGTCCCGTTCGGACGATCTCACCAGGTAACTGTTGAAGCTCACCGTCGTAGGGTGGGGCCGAGACAAGTCCGATTTCGGATACGCCCACTCGCTAACCACCTGGCCATCGGGTAGCCAGTCCCGATTCGACGCCGGGCCGGACGTAACCGCCCTGGGCTCGATTTCATCGCCAGACCAGACCAGCGCCTGGGGCGAGTTCGTGCGCCGGGACGAACGTCGCACCCGCACCACGGCGCGACTACCGGCCATACAGGCGACCGACCACACGCCTTCATCCGCACTGAAGGACTGCATGCGGATGACCAGACCCTTGAGTAAATCCGACATGGAACCCCCTAGAAGGACAGCGCCGTTGCACGGCCGGCCAAGCGCGGGTCCAGCCGGGCAGGGCGGGGTGCGCGGATCAGGGCTCGACACCGCGCCGCCAACGTATCGAGAACGGCCGTGTCGCCATGCTTGTCGCAAAGCCGTTTGAAGCTGCCAAGCCCCGCATCGAGATGAACCCGGGCGCCATCGTTTTCGAGGAACTGCCGTAGCTGGAGCAGGGCCCCTTCGATTGACTCTGTCACGGCCTGCATGGCCCCGGCCTGCACGGGCGTCTTGCGGTACTGCACGACATCCCATTCCACCGGCTGCAACCCGGCAGTCAGTCCATCGGGGGTCACCACCCTTGCCTTGTCCACGGCCAGGTGAAGGGGGCCATCCTGGCGCTCGATCCAGCAGCGCAGGTCCACCCGGGTATAGGAACCCTGCCAGGCGGCCAGGCCGAAGCCGGTGAAGGTCAGACAGGGCTGCGCACCGCCCGGCGGCAACACCTTGGGCAGGTTCTCCGCGGTCAGCGTTGGGCCTTTGTGCCCGGCTACGACAGAGTAGGCCGGATAACCGAACCTGAACGGCCGCGGGGCCATGTTTTCCTGTCCATCGCGAGGATCAGTCCAGCCTCGGCGCGATGGCTCACCAGTGTCAGCAGATTGCTTATGCAGCCCATGCAGCGATGTCACTACTGCGCTGCTCCGGGCATCCTCCCCCTGGTACACGCCATCGACCTGCTCCCAGCAGGAAAACTGCTTGAATACCCTATGAAGAAAGTCTGTTGCCATGCCCGCAGGAACCCGTGATGCGATACAGCCACCCTGAAGCCAAGCGCGGCCGCCGCAAGCTCGTTACGGGGTACTAAAGGCCGGACCAATCACGGTTTCCGGGTGTGAGCGTGACGGGCGCCTGTCACCGCAGACTGGTGGCCGCGGCCTGCCTTTCCTTGTGGTCGTAAATTGCCACCTGGAGCTTCATCCGGTGTTCGCCGATGATGCGACGCGCGTCAGCCGCGACTTCCTCGGTCGTTTCAGCTCTCATCATCCTGCCGACCAGAAGGCCCCGGGCTTGCAGTAGCGATAAACCTCGGGCGGCTAGTAGTTGTCGCCGCCGTCGCCACCGTCGAACGACCCGTCGAGCACCGCCACCTCGCTTTCTTCCGGGCCCTGCCGCAACGACCGCGCGAAGCGCAGTGAACCGGAGCCGGTCCCGCCGAAAATGATCAACCCCAGCGCGTCAGCCTCCCGCGCGGCCCGGCTCAGCCGGGACGCGATACTGGCCACCTTCTTCGGGTCCAGCCCGAACTCCCGGCATTTGTCCTCGTCCACGAACATGCGACCCCCTATGAGTCGTTGAGTCGGTCGGTATAGTCCCGCCACTGCTCGACGGTGTCGATCTCCGTCGAAGCCTCATCCAGCATCGTGGCCGCCAGCGGGACCGCGCATTCGCAGCACTGCGGTGGCGAATCAGCCTCGACCGGCCAACCGCCATCAATCACGCAGTCATCGCCACACGTTGCCTGCTGGCGCTGCGCGCAGGACCAGCAGTAGTCCAGCACCGAAAGTGCGCCGCCACCGCTCAGCCAACGCGGATTATCCAGTTGAGTTACCGACGATTCCGCCATCTCGTGCTCCAACGTCGCGCCGTCGCCGGCATCAGGGCCTCGCCCGGTTGTAGTTCACCGGGTGGCCACCGCATCGTGGGCAGGCCGGGACCTCACGACCTCGCCACCAGTGCGCCGCCGGCTCCCGACGCCGGCCTCGCCATCCACAGAAAGTGCATGAGACCCGGACTCGCTTGAATGTCGACTCACCGCGGGTCATCAGCGCTCGAACAGGTCCATCTGGGCCGCGTCTTCTACGGCCATATCAGCTTGCGCACCGCCGTTATCGGTCTGCGCGCCGCCCTGGTCGAGTTGCGCTCGCACCTCGTCAAGCCATGCCTTGTAGGGGTAGTTCGCCCGCTCGCCGAACGGGTAGGCGTCTCGCAATGCCTTGCGCAGTGCCTTCGGATCATCCCGGCCAACGCGAGCGATCGTGTCCGCGATGATCGGGGCGGCTCGTTGACGCCAGGTCATGTCAAAAACCCAGTGCCAGCGGTTCACCGCCGGCCGGAAGCCGCGGGTTGATCCGCCCCGGGGAACGGCGTCGGGGCATGCATCGCAGCATGGCCTGCGTCACCGGCCCCCAGCCGTAGGCGGCCCCCAGCCCGCGGAACCACTCCACGCCGGCGGTGACATTCACGCCCTGACACCCGTCCGCCTCCCACAGCCGGCCAAGCACATGACCGGCATCTAGGGCGAGCTGCGACACTTTGTCGCTGCCGCCGTCGAGATCGATCTGCTTCAAGGTGCGCAGCTCACCTCGCCCCTGCGAATCGAAGCAGGTCACACGACCCTCGAGACCGTGCTCGCTCATCTCGAAGTTGAGATCCACCCGTTGGTAGGTGGTGCAGCCTGCGTCGACCACGTAGGCAGAGAAGAACAGCCCGCCATGCTCGCCCTGATCAAGATCATGCGTCAGCGCCACATCGTGGCTGATTCGCTCACCCCTGGACTGCCGGTTGCTTTCGACCTCGGCCATCGGTAGCACGCCAGCCGCCAGTCGCGAGTGATCCCCGTGAACACCCTCCCAGAGCAGCGCCTCCGGCTGGGTGCCAACCACCGGCATCCGGTCCACCAGCACGCCACTGTCGAGCATGCCGCACAACGCCAGACCCCGGACACGTTCGCGATAACGAAAGGCCCGGAGCAATCCCACCAGCTTGCGAATGTCGTCCATCGGTGTCGCCGTGTTTGCCATGTCCATAGGTTGACGCCGATTGGCGCCGCCGCAACCGGTGTCGGGCCGCGGCTGCCCCCCCCTGAAGGGGACGCGGGACAGGCTTACCGGGATTCGCCCGGCACCCGCGCCCATCAGAAAGACAGAAGTCCCGTTCCATCAATTCTTACTGGCCGCGTCCCGGTGCCTTCGTTCCCCAATGATCGCAATACTCGTATCAACTTGCCGGTTGCCGAACCCCATCCCTGTTTGTTTCCTGCATCATTGATGGCCCGCAGACCGGCTCCTATCATCACCCCTTCCTCCCCCCAAGACTCTTTTACCTCCTCGTTCAGGCTAACGCCTTCCCCGATTACCTGAGCAATCGCGTCTACGACCGACCCGTCATTCGTATTGCTCATCCTGATCGCTCGGTCCCGCTGTTCTTCACGACCCATCCCATCACTCACATGGATTCTGGCAAACAGCCAGCCAGCGTCATGTTTGATCCGCACGTCCACTCGCCCCAGCGACTCGCATGCGCCCCCGATCACATAGCCGCTGGCGGTCAGACCCTCACCCCCGGTAATGCCGCCTTTATTTTCAACCTGTGCCATGGATGAAAGATCGGACCCATCCCGCGCTAGCGATTCCTCCATCACCCAGTCGATCTTCAGGGGTCGTTCCACGATATCGGACAGCCAGAAGCCATATGGGTGCTGGTGGGCATCCGGGCCGGAGCGCGCGAACCGGATTACGCCGTTCGTCTTGCCTCGGTCCTCGAACAGCCCGATGCCGGTCACCAGTTCCGGCTTCGGATCACTTTGCAACAGGGTGGTGTAATCCATAACTGTCCTACGGGTCGACTCGATTCAACCCCATGCTGGGGCGTATCGGGCTCGCCGCAATCAGAAACTCAGCAGGCCGACGCCCGGCATGCTGTTCGATACCAGTCGGCCGTTGACGCCGACCGCGTCATTGCGGCCAAGCAATCGATTCGCGATCAATCCGGCCAGCAGGTTGTAGCCGTACTCGCTGGCCAGGGCCTTGAATGCACCCATGCTTGCAGCAACGTGCGTACCCTGCCGGCCCATCTTGTTGTAGAGCACCGACACCGTTTCATTGGCGTGACCGAGCCAGGACTCCAGCGTCTCGCCCGTGAACGACAACGCTTCGCAGGACAGGCTGTGCTCAAGCAACGGCACCCCGTCCTTGTCCATGCGGAAGATGCTGCAATGCAGGGCACCCATATCCACGCCCAACGTGACATCCACACGCCCGAAACCGTTGGCCGCTTCGTTGACCAGATAGCTGGTCAGGCGCAGCGCGCCGCCGTTGCGTGCCGGACCGGGTCGCCCACGACGCATATCCGACACTTCACCCGAGAGTTTCGGATCAAACTCGTGGAGCGAGTTGACCCCTTCGTTGACCACGATGGCTGCGTTGGAACCGGTTGCCCACACCAGCCGCGTATGGTCCTTGGTCGCGCCGGCACCTCCGGCATTGCGCACCAGCACTCGCCCCAGACCCTCGGCATCCCTGCCGTAGCTGTAGACCAGCGGATCGGTATCAAGCCCGGCGAGGGCCGCCTTGAGCCACACGCCGATGGGCGTCGTATCAGACATCTCGCCACGCCCCGTTGTGGCTCATGTTGACCGCATCCGCCCGGCGCACCGCCACCGTGGTGAAGCGACACGGGTCCGTGCGCACGCCCACATGCAGGGACGTGCCCTGGAACGTGCGCATGCGACTGGCTGCCCGCTTGGCACCGGCGAGCGTGGCCGCCGCCGTCGGCTGCCACATCGCCGGGCTATTCACGAAACCATTGGCATCAGTCTCGGCAACGTAGTAGGTCATCTCCAGTACCTCGGGTTGATCGTCGTGGTCCTTCCCAGTGCCACCAGAATGGCGCGGCACCCCAGCGCCGCAAGCACTCCCCAGCCGCACAGCACCCCCGGCCGGGGAGTGACAGCCTTAAAGCGCCAGAAGCCCCTGCCCATCGCCCCCGGAGATCGCCGCCGAGCGCGCCTTGGACTCGGGGGCAGGGGGTGGCTTGGTCCCATAGTTGCGGATCGGGTCCGACTCAAAGCCGGGCGGGGCCACCAGATGGGCGATCGCCTTCTTGACCTTGTCGGCATCGGTGACGTTTTCGAGGGCATCCAGTACGTCGCGCACCAACGAGGTGGAGATCACATCTTCACCGCCGGTGGCAAGCTGCTTGACCTCCGACTTGTCCATCCCCGGCCGCCACCAGCGCATCTCCGGCGACATGCCGTCATCGCCGGCGTTGTAGGCGTCGAAGGGCCACCGGCCGGCAGTCAGTGCCTCGGCCACATCCGTCATCGCCCCCGGTGGAGAATCCCGGTGCTCGAAGACAATCCGGGTGCCAGTCGACTCGTTGCCCTCTGGCCAGCAGCAGATATCGTCCTGTTCATGCCGGGTCTCGACCGCCGACAACAACCCATCCGGCGTCATACACAGCCATGCGCACAGTCGTACCAGAACGTCCTCGTCATCGATGGCCGCCTTGACCATCACCAGCTCGCATTTCGTGTTGTAATCCATCGTCCGTCTCCTTACCGATTGCCCGTGGGATTGGCACCGCCAAACGGCCACCAGCCGCGCCGCTTGCCGCCACCCTCGCGGGCCTTCAGCGCCGCGGCCGCCTCGTTCTGGTCCAGCTCGGTCAGGTCGATCCGACGAATCTCGCCGTCATCGCAGCGGCACACGTCGAACACCGTCGCGTAGCTGCCCGGGTCGGTCTGCGCCTGCCGGGCGATGCGCGCGGCATCCTCGGGCGTATCCGCCTCGATGTTGATCTCCCACGTCACCAGATATTCCGCCATGTTCGTTTTCCTCCTCGCTGACAGTCATTACAGGGTGAACCGACCAGACCCCGCCGCAATCGGCCGGGGCCGGGCGTCGACTCGGGCCGAGTCCCTAGAAGGCAAGCGGGGACGTGGCCCCGGCGTCGTAGCTGGCCCGCCCGGCTGCCGGGCGCGGCAGGATCGCGGCGGCGTTCGCGGCCACACCGCCGTCGAGTTTCTGGTTGAACTCGCCACGGCGCTTGCGCAGGTCGCTCAAGGTGGAGCCCGGGGAGGCCGTGGGCGACACGATTTCGCGGACCTCGCTGGTGGGCCAGGGGCCGTATTCGTAGGTCGACTCCGGGCTGCTCTGGAAGCTGACCAGAACCAGCGTCTCGTCCTTGGTGGGATCGAAGGCGACTTCGTGGATGCTGCTGCTGCTGGGGTTGAATAGCTGCATGGGATATCTCCTGTCGTCGATACCCATAGGCTGGCGCAGCGCAGCACCGCCGCAAGCCGCAGCGGCGTCAGATTTCCCCGATTCCCCCGGCGACCGGATCACCCTCGCTGCCGGCCTGTAACCGGCGCGGGTAAGGCCCGCACAGTGGCGGGCCCACGGCCGCGGCGATCTGATCGTCACTGGCACCCACCATCGCCGCCTGCGGCCACCAGACCGCACGCTTTGCGCCGTCCATCGTATCGACCTCATGCCGGAACAGGTCCAGCAGTGAGCGGCGCTCGCCCACCCGCGCCCGGGGCATGTACACGGGCTTGTGCGAGGTGCTGGCCCAGTGCGTGGCGGACATCAGCAAATCGTCGCCGCGCCTATCCTCGGCGGGCCAGTTGCGCAGCATCACGTCCTTGATCTCCCCGGTACTGGTCCAACCCCAGCACTGGACCACCGGCTGATCACCGGCGCGGATCAGCGTATCGCGCACACCCTCCAGCCAGCGCGAGCTATTCCACGGTACCGGGAATTCGATCCCGGAGGCCGCTTCCGTCATCACGGTCAGCCCAGCCTGCTGGAGTCCGGGCTCGTTCAGACGCCATCCTTGGTCGCCCCCGGCGCGCCGCACCGGCGTCGGGCTCACTCCCGATCTGTTGTCGACAATGACAGCCTCCAGCATCGGGTCACCGAGTGTGGACAGCACGCCGGCGAAAAACACCCGCCGCCAGCGATCCAGCTTGCCGACTTGCACCGGCACCCGCCGGGACATCGGGTGGGGTTCAAAAAGGGCATCGGTGGTGTCGGTCATGGTCTGGCTCGGCTTCGGTGACAGGAACAGGGTGGCCTGACCCAGCCGCGCCGCAACGCCGGGGGCCGGGCAAAAAGAACCCGCCACGGGGGCGGGTTAGTTGCGAGGAGAAACACCCTTGAGCATGTTCCCGGCCGGGTCAGCCGGTATCCCGAGCCATGCCCTGGCTCACTTCATCAACGCGTTGCCCAGTGGAAGCGCACCGGGAGAGGAGACAGGCCGCGTTGTTGCCCGCTTTCTCGTTGTGTTGAGTTCAAGTTGCCGCATCCTCGGTCCGCCGCAACCCCTAGAAAGCAAGCGCCGGCGTATCGCCGCCCGCCAGCGTCGTGGGGTAGGGCGCGGCGTCTCCCGGCGTGGTCAGTCCCAGCGCCACGGCGATATCACCCTTGCTCGCGCTGTCGAGCCCGCGCTGGGGCGTGATCAACCGGACATCCTGCGACCGGCCGTAGCGCTGGCGGTGCGAACCCAACTGGGCCATGGCCACCCGCCAGCTCGCCATGTCGTACTCCCGCTCGATCTCGGTGCGGCAGTCCTGATCGCTCCATTTCGTATCGCGCACGATCACGACCTCACCCTGACCTTTGGGTCCGAGCGCCACGGCCTCGTGGATCTCGCCGCGCGTGGGCACCGCCCACACCTGAAGCGCGCGTCGCGGCCCCAGTGACGCCAGTAGCGCCGCGGCACACTCGACCGGCCGGGCGCCATTCCACGGCTTCACCCAGTCCAGTCCAGTACCGAGCACCCGCATCACCTCGCCGGTCGCCGCCTTGAGACCCCGCACGGTCGGTGCCCAGCTCATGCCCGGCTCGTCTGGCTCTACCCGTAGCGGGATGGAGCCGGCGCTGTTGCGGTCCACAATGGCCTCGATCACGGGGTCGCCGTGCATGGTCGCGGCCATGGCCAGGACAACCCGCTGGTCGCCCGCCATGCCCGATTGCAGCGGCACCCGGAAGGAAAGCGGCGTGGCCGACCCGGCGACCATCCTCGCCTCGTCCGTCAGGGGCGTATCGTTCTTGCTCATGGCTCCACCCTGAACGGGGCAGCCCTCGCCGCAAGGGCCTAGAACGCGCCCAGCGCGCTCTCGCTTTCGGGCCCGAGCCGCGTGCCGTATCGAACCGGCCCGGTCACCGGAACACCCAGTGTGGTGAGCACCGCCGCGGCATCCGCGTCAGCCATGCCCGGCTGCGCGATCAGACCCAGCCACCCCTGTTCACGGGCCAAGTCGCGCTCCCGGTCGAACCCGCACGTCCGAATGCCCTCGCGCCAGTCGCGGGACCGGAAGGAATAGGCAGACCGGTCGTTGAGGTCCCACGCGGTCCATTCGCGGATCAGGCCGTCGAAGACCGGCGGCGCACCGTCACAGTCCGGGACATGGATCACCGCCTCGCGCAGCAACCCGCCATTGGGCTGCGTCCAGAACTGTACCGCCCGCGTCTCGGCCATTGCCTTGAGGTGCGTCTCAGCGCTGCTCAGCACCCGCCGGCTGGTCCATGACGGGCACCATTCGATCTCGCCGCCCCCGACCGTTTCCAGTGCTGCGACGGCGGCCTTGGTCCCATCCGATGTGCCATCCCAGTGATGACCGCGCATGGTGGGCCGCACCCGCTGGCACCCCGTGTCATCGCCACGCTGCATCAATGCCTCGGTGACCAGCGCGCCCTTCGTGTTCAACGCCGTCATCAGCAACACTGTCGTATCGCCGATATGCCCGACCTGCCGGGGCAGTCGATACGCCAGTGCATCGACCTCGCAGGCGTAGCTGGTCACTGGAACGCCTCGCACTCGCCCGCGTCGAGCGACGGGAATGCCGAACAGGCCCTGGGCGTTGCATCGTCACCGCCTGCGCTGTCCGACTCGGCGTCGCCGCCTGCCTCCGGCGCGGCATCGTCCGGCTCGGCCTTGGGGCTGCCGTCCGGGTTGATCCCGCGGGCGTCCATGTCCGCCAGCACGGCGGCCTGCACCTCGTCGGTGAACTCGTCCTGCGTCAGCTCACGGCCTTCGCCCTGCACGTACACCTTGCAGCCGCCGGCGGACGGTTCGTAGACCAGTATCCCGTGGGGCGCGACATAGACCACCCCGATGGTGTCGGGGAGACCCACCCGCATGACCTCGCCGGTCTGACTGTCAGTTGCCTCGTAAACCATGCTTGTTACCTCAGGCTGCGTTGGTCAGGTTCTCACTGACCCAGTTGCGCATCCTCTGCCAGCGCTGGGCCGGGGTTTCTGCCCACCACGCGGCCTCGTCGTTCATGAACACCACTTCCTTGGCCAGTGCTGGCGCGATGCCGAAGGCCATTGCCACGCTCGGGGCATCCTCCGGATCGAGATCGCGCATGTCCGTACCCCGTGCCGCGCCGACCACGCCAATGGCGCAGTGCTCACCCGACGCCGTGGCCAGTTCATCGGCGATCAATTCCTTGACCGGCATCGCATCCATCGCCTCACCCAGCTCCCGCAGGAACGCCTGTCCGCGCTTGCCACGGATTGCCGCGTTTACCGCGCCGCGCCAGCGGATCAGCGCCCACTGTTCTTCGGCTGTCTCGAAGTCGTCTGCGTATCCGCTTCGACTCATGGTTGCGTGCCTCTATCGGTTGCCGCCCGGGGCGGCCGGATTCGCTCATCGACCCTCAGGCTAGGGCCGGGCGGGATCGCCGCAAGTCATGGCGCACTAAAGCCGGCGGCTGCCAAGGGTTGGCCGATAGCGTGCGTATCGCACCGGCTCAGAACGCCAGCGAGCCATCCCCAGTCCCCAGAGCCGAGGGCAGTCGGGAGTCGCCAGCGGACGCGGGCCGCGCGTAGTTCTCGATCGCATCGGTCTCGTAGCTGGGCGCGGTCACGGACTGGGAAGCGGTCTTGCGAATCTCATCGGGATCGCGCATCGAAATCGTCCCATCGATGTCGCCGCGCACCTCAAAGGCCGGCACCATCTTGTCGCCCACCGAGTTGGTGATCGTCTCGGCCACGGCAGGCATGTAGTCGCGCCACCACCGCATCACGAACCCATCGCCGTTCCCAATGAAGGCGTCGAACGGCTGCCCGGCGGCCGTGAGCGCCTCTTCGAGCGACAGCACCTCAGCCGGGTCGGGGGTCGGCCGGTTGAGCAGCACCGTGCCCCGGTCGGCCCCGTAGGTGGTGACCTTCACGCCGTTATCGTTGTGTTCGGTCTCGCGCAGCACGCTCGCCTCATCCAGTCCGAGCAGCACGCTTGCCGCACGCCCCACCGCCGAGATCGTCAGCGCCGCCTGTGGAAACCGGAACTCGCAGAACTTGTTGTCCGCCATGACTCACCCTCGTATCGAATTGCTGTAGACCATGATGGGCGACACCCGCCGGGCCGCAATCCCGGCGACGACCCAACCGGGCCACGCCCGCCGCCGGCACCGGCTCAGAAGGCTAGCGACCCCTCGCCGGCAAGGCTGGTCACCGGCAGACGCGGACCCGGCGCGGGGAAGGGCTCGGCGTAGCGATCGATGGGATCTTCCTCGTACCCCGGCATCGGGGCCGCCTCGCCCACGATCCGGCGAACGGTGCCGGCATCCAGTTCCATCCGCACGCTATCGATTGCCTTACGTATCGAGCGCGCCGAGACCATGTACTCGCCGATGTCATTGGTGGGCAGGGTGCTGGCCCGGTCCATGCCCGGCCGGAACCAGCGCTTGGCGCAATCACCATCACCCTCGTCCCGCCACGCGTCGAACGCCGTATCGGCGTGGATAAGCGCATCCTCCACCGCCATATCAAGCGCGGTGTGGGACTCAACGCGGCTGAGCAGAACCATGCTCTTGCCCCGGCCGTAAACGCTGATCTTCGCGTAGTCCTCGTCGAACTCCGCATCCTCGTCCAGCACCGACTCGGCAACGCCCAGCCATGTCGCCACCTCGGTGCGCACCTCGGGAATCAGCAGTGCCGCCCGGGGCAGGCGGTATTCACAGAAACCGCGGTCAGACATTCCTCTCTCCGATTGCCGTTACCCAACCACTCTGCCGCTGCACTGACCCGCCGCAACCAGCCGCGATTCCCTCAGAAGGCCAGACACCCGTCACCCGTGCCGGCGGCCATCACCCGCGCCGACACTCGCGGTGACACCCGCGCCGCCCCAGGGCGTGCGCCCAGTACCCGCTCACACAAATCGTCGTCACCCCACGTCGACAGGGCGGACTGCGGCGACCAGGCGATCTCCCCGGACTCGGTTGCCACCCGATCCAGCGATCGACGCAGAATCGCCCACTCGCCGGCGTCACAGGGCAGGCTGGACTCGGTGGTGGCCGAACCGCTAAACAGTTGGCGCTCGACGTGGTACCCGCCAACCCCGTCAACCCCACCATGCGCGACCACCGCCACCTCCGAGACCGGCGGGTTCCGGCGCAGCAGCCATGACTGGAGCACCGGCACCCCGGCGTAGTCGGCCAGTTTCCCCCGGGTATAGGGCAGGTTGGGGGTTGCCCACCCCATCGAGGCGGTCACGCCACTACCGATTACACCGATCACCAGCGACCTCAGCGTGTCGAGGGCGGCTTGATCCGCGTTCCACACGCACCCGGGCTCGGACGGCGTGATATAGCTCGGCGTGCCGCCACCAACCGGCAAGCAGCTCACCCGAATCGCGGGGTCGCCATCCGAGGCCCAGCAGACGGTATAAACCACCATCCGCTCGCCATTGGTGGCCATGCTCACCTGAAGCGGGATGTGCACCGACAGCGGCCTGTAGTCGGCGCTGCGGTAATGCGGTTCCATATTGCTCATGGAATCAGCCTGCCGGGGTTTGCGAGCGCCGCAAGTCACGCGATCATGCCGCCATACCCGACTGCCGAACTCGGCCAACAAGGTCGCCGGCGGTCATCGTGGCCACCCGATCTGCCATGACTCGCTGCGGGGTCCACGCCGAACCGTGAAACAGCCACCGGCGAGCGCCGGAAATGCTGCGCGCCGAATCAGCCACGCCACTCGGCGGCGGGGCCATGACGCAGGACACCACCAAGCGCCCGCCGCGGCCCCATCGCCAGCCAACCACCCAAGCCCGGCCCGCGCCCTGCAGGACCAGACCATGTCCAATGCGCCAACACCGCTAGCTATGTCGATGCCTGGTAGGGCAGTAGGGGTATAGGGGATACCTGGGCAGGCAGACACCACGCAACCAGGCGTTGTGGATTGTGCGTGCCAGGAGTCACGGATATCCCATGAAGGGGGTGAGTAGGCGAGAGGTTATCGGAGCCCCCGGTAGCGATCGGAATAGTTCGTCCCATCGTGGGGGAGGGCACACACCGGTATCCCAAGTGCGGGGGTGGTATCGCAATCGGTGTTTCCCCCGTAGCCAGGGAGATAGTGTGGTCTTCGCAAGGCTCCGGTAGCCGTTGATGGCCTCGGGGATGACCGGTGGGCCGTTGCCACCCAGGGCGAGGCCCATGCCACGGACTCGTCTCTACGCGTAGGCCCTGATGGGCACGGTCATTGTCAGAAATCCCATGACCCGAACGACGCCCACGTTGTGGGCGTCATCGACTGGGGGTTGGAGTTGACCGTCATCGGTGAGCCCCGTCAGCTGGGGTAGGCGCCACGCGTCGACGGCGGAGCCGCGGTTGCGCGTCCTACGCGCCATCGCGGGGGAGCGAGGCCGGAATCGGAGACCTGGCGATTGTCGCTTCACCGGGAGTTCGGTTCGACTCGCCGGGCGGCCATCCTATGGCTGCCCGGCCCTATCAGGGTCGAGAAGGTGCTAGGTGCCGAAAGGGCAGGTGATCGGCGGGGAGGCGACGGCGGAGCCGCATCAGCGCGTCCCACGCGCCATTGCGGCGTAGCGGGGCCGATACGAAGCCGGCGACCCTGGGGCGTGCCGAGGCGGTGGCGATGCCACGCCGGGCGGCCATCCTATGGCCGACCGGCCCATCCATGCCGATCAAGTGCTGTTCGAGGTGCCTGTTTCCTGAGAGGCAGCAGCCTGGGTAGCGGCCGTCGTTGATGACGACTTAGGCGCAGCGGCGGCACCGTTAGCCTTGGCGTTAGGCGCTTTGGCCTTGCCTCGGGCGCGGCGTGTCTGGTTCCGGCGGTTGGAGCGTACGACTTTATCCAGCTCGCCAATGTCTCGTGAGATTCGGGCTTCTAGGCTTTTCACCAGGACCTGAACTTCGCTGTATTGCTCATGATCGAGCATGCCTCGCCCGAATCGCTCATCAGCGGTGCGGAGCACCCGGTCCAGCCGCTTGCACTGATGAGCGAAGCGATTGGTCATCGGGTTGCTCACGATCAAACGCACCGTGGGGCGTCGATTCAGGTCTTCTGTGGAGTTGTCTTCAGCCATCATGTCTCCCGGTGATTGATGTGCCCTGTCACATCGCTAAAGCCGGAAGCGCACAAGTTAGCCGGAATTCGTTGCCTCAAGCCTTTCCTCGAACCCGGGCAAGTAGCCGGTGTAGAGGAGGCATTGGTCGTGCATCCAGCTGGTATGGGCGATTCCCTTCAGGTGGAACCGGTGCTCTTTCGGCAGAATGAGCTGCCACACATCCACGACGATGGCCTTGTACCCAAGGTAGAGCGGCCAGCAAGCTACGATGGAGCGATCCTCAGGCTTATTCAGGTACAGCTGGGCCCCAAGAACGATAACCGCGAGGATCAGCGCAAGGCGAAAAGTCCTCAGGACTGGACCGACTCCAGTGCTATCAGAAGCCATCAGGTAGAGCGGCCCTGAGAGATCATCAGGTCGACCCCAAAGCGACGTTGAAGCTGCTCGTTGATCTTGCCCTGGCTCATCCCGGACTTGAGCATCTCCGATGCCAGGCCCATTACCGTCTCCTCCCGCGGGCGAGGCAGAACGCCGAAAGATGAAAGCAGGCGATCGAACATGGCCGATGATTCATCCGTCATCATGTGCCGCAAGCGAAAATGGCTCGCCACTATTCCGGCTTCGAATTCTGAGTAGTCGTCCAGGTGCAGCAATACCTGCCTAGCCAGGTAGGCGCCCCCGTTAATCGCATCTGCCGCGAGAGACTGGACGTCGTCGTAACGTCCGGCGCGACGCATGGCGTCGACGTCATCGTCACCTTCGCGCAATACCGCGAAGGCGGTCCGGATTCCGACTGGCTCGCACACCTGGATGGTTCGCAGCACACCGTCACGGGCAGCCTTCCCGCTGTCGCAGAGGAATATCAGGCTTTGCACGCCGTCGGCGGCTAGATAAGCGGCTTGCGCGGCGTTGACCTGGTTTCCGCCGGTGGCGCAAGACGGGACGCCAAGAAGCTCAAGAGAATGACGATCCATAGCGCCTTCGACAGCCACCACCGGGCCCAGAGAGCGCTGGTACCCGTAAGGCCGTGTCTTGTCCAGGCCTTCGGCGAAGCAGTATTTGGGCCGGCGATCGTCGGATATTGCGCGGCCCCACAGGCGTAATGATCCGTCAGGCTGTATCCAGTACCCCACGATCCTGCCCGACATAGGCGAGGGGTCACCCATTGGCGGCAGGACCGACCATTCCCGTAGAAGGGACGTATCCCCGCCGGCGTCCTTCACCCGCGCCGCCACGCGCTTCGGGCCCGGGTAGTATCCGAGCCCCAGGCTAGCGATGTCGTCGGCAGTCAGCCCACGCCGCTCCCGGAGGTAGTGAGTGGCGGGCTCGCACTTCGCTAGCTCGTCCCCAAGAACCTGCTGCAGCGCCTGCATGGTCGCTCTTTCGGGGGTGACTGTGGGTGTGTCTCCGCCAGGCATGCTGACGCCGGCCGCCGCGCAAAGCCTCTGTGCGATTTCGTACCGGGTTCCACCGGTGCAGGTTTCGACGGCGTCCCAGATACTGCAACGTGCACCACATTGCTCGCGGCTATTGCAGCAAACAACGGAGCTTCCGGGGTAATAAAAGGCGCGCCGTTCACGGCTGCAAACGGGGCAATCGAGCGTATAGCTGTTTCCGCGGCGCCGGGGGTTGAGCTCGGTTAGAAGTTCCGCAGCATCGAGGCGAGGGTATACCTCGCTGCGCAACCATGAAGCCGTGACGCCGGCCTGCGACATTGGTCTAATCCGCAAGCCCGGCTGCGCCGGCGGCATCGTCGAGCTTGCTCATTATCCCGCGGCGGATGATATAGACGTTATTTCTGGAACAGCCCAGCACAGCAGCAATCTGGGCGTTGTCGAGTCCGTCGCACACCAGCAAAGCAAGGACCTTGGATTGTTTGGCGTTCAATGCAAACTCGGTCCTTGCATATTCACAGTAGGCTTCACCGTTACGGCGCCGATCGTCGTTTTCCTCAGCCACGAGGAAGGAGGTTTCAACCGAAGCGGTTTGATGGTCGATGTATTCGCCGTACCAGGTCCCATCTGTATCAAGGATTTGACCCTCAAGCGGTTCGGCGCTGTCCTGCACGATCATCGGTTCTCCGACAGTCGTGTATTGCGCGTAGAACACCCGTGGCCATTGAGATCCGACGGTATCCATGATGTACCGCCGCAACTTCGCTGCCCGGGTACCCACCTCAGCGTCTACCAGAGACGCCAGAACCTTTTCTACTCGTGGCCATAGCATGTTCATGATCTCGTAGACGATGTCGTCATCGCTGCAAAGGTACGAGTAACGAGAGATCTCAGGCTTATTTGTCCTCCGCCGCGATAAGGCGGCGTTGGCCAATTTAACGAGCCAGAGTCTTTCATTGAGTAGCAATGACCTCAGGTCAACCGCCTCGAGTTCGCTGTTCTCGAGTGCATCCAAGTCCTCGAACCGCATATCAATCCCCTCGTTCTTCTAAGCGGCAACTGCCCAGACGGGTGGGCATGAAGTGACACACTATGCAACTACGCGCTGTAAGGCAATACCCAGGATCGCTGACGGAATTCGTGGTAATCGTCGAACGTGCAAGAATAGTGGAGCCAGTCGGGACAAGAACTACCGAAGGCAATAACCGCTACTGGTCAGGCAACGATTCAATGGCACAACGATCAAGCAGCGCCGGCAAGGCTCGAAAGGGCGGCATATCGAGCATCCCCGATCTCGTCAATGACCTGATTGAAAACCGGGGTATCTCTCATGATGAGGTGGCCAGAACCGCCGGCCTCACACCCAACATGCTCTATCGACTCAGGCGAGGGACCAGACGGTCAACCTCGGAGGCCAGGGTTGTGGAGTTGGCGATCAAGTACGGTTATCCGATATCCGAGGCATTGCTCGCCAATGCGATGGGGCAGCTTGATGCGCAAGCCAGAAAGAGGGTCCAGAGGGTAGCCGCAACAAAGCCCATTGCCCCGTGGCCAGTAGATGAAGGCAATGAGCAATATGCCTACTCGGTTATCAGCTTCAGCACGCAGGAATATGAGCGGCTAAACAACCTTGACGCCGATGGAATGGAGAGCGCAGTAAGGGCCAACGGCCTCTGCAATCATCTGCCCCCCGGGACCATGCAAGAGAAACCAGGCCATCTCTATTACATGGTTACGTCCAAATCCGAGGAAAGGGGACTCGCCTTCGAGACCGTGCGGCTCTGCCATGGCAGCGTCGTTGAAGTCGAGTACAAACGACCAGAGCAGATACGGGGAAACCCGCTGGTGCTGGCGCAGATCGACAAGGGGTCGGTGGATATATACCAGTACAAGCGCGTCATTGAGCGCGGCGTGATCGTTGAGTATTTCGAGCCGGGCGAGAACGGGGGTGAGGAGCACCTTTCCATTCTCCATGAGAGGCCAGAGACCGATGCGCCCCTGGAGCAGAGACGCGTCATAGTGGGGGTGCTGAGGAGGGTGGTGGACCTCAAGATTCCAGAGTAGGTCTGCACAAAAAACAGAAGAAATGCAGGGAATATATTTGAGGCGCGTCCGGGGGGGTCCACGCTGCCAGAAGAAACAATCAATCAAACCTGCCCCAGGCCTCCCCCATGTCTCTAATAACAAACAGGAAATGACAGAAGGCGCCGATTTACGGATAACGCGCGTGCCGCGCTGCGACCGGCCGCCGCACACAAACACCGGTAAGCGCCAATAAACGCCAGGCAACACCAAACGGAGCCATGCGCTAACGACTTGAACCGGAAGCGATAGCGCGAAACACCAAAGAACGCCGGAACACGCCGAGAGCCATAGCAGAACGCCAATAGCCGCCGAATATGGCACTAGCCGGGTAACCGATACAGGCGAACCCTTTAGCCATCCGGGTCACATCGCAGAGCGATTCGGGTGGTAGAAATTGGCGGATAAGTACGACTCCGGACCGAAGCCTTCCCTGGGATTCGTCGACCGTCGCGATGAGTGCTTCGCAGCCTTCCGCGACAATGCGGACCTGCTGGCAGCGGCCCCTCTCGATCTCCACGACGATCTGACCGAAATCGAGAGCCAGGTCACTACCCTTGCGAGGACTTTCAATCGGGCGACGTCAGCCGGGCCCCAGCGGCTGTTCATTGAATGGTCCGTGAACTCGGTGGCGGAGAATCGCCTGGGTCCATACGGCCCTTACGCGAATCGGTACGCAGTAGAGACTCCTGGCCGGCCGAAACGCCTATCAGGCTGGCCCCGCCGCCGCGACCTTCAGCGATACACCGCCGCCGCGGAGGAGCCACATCGCTGGCTGGCCCTACAGAACCTGAAATCCATCACTCGGACCTACAAGAAGCTCAGGGATCAGCTTCGCCCGGTCAGGCCGCTTGCCATCAAGATTAACAAGCGACATGGCTTTGCGATCCCCGTCCCAACACCCCCTCCCTCAACGCGATACGCCGTCAATGACACACAGGCACATCGATTGCTTTGGTGTCGCTTCATCTCAGATGTGATCCGGGCCATTCGAGACCGAATTCTGGAACTCGATCAGGAGTTACTGGAGCTACAACGTCTTTTTAACGGCCAAGGACGCCGGCGCCAGGGGAGCCTTTCCGCCTCGTTCCACGTCCGTGGTCGAGCGAGAGAACGAATTCTCGGTCCTGGGGGGCCCTGGATATACACCGTTTCCTATCACGGCTCCCAGCGTCGTACTCGCCTGCTCAAGACCGGAAACCCTCCAAGGAATCGCATCACTCTCCGGGCAATCCGCAGTCGCTATCTCGGCAAGGAAAAGGTCGCTCTATTCAAGTACGGCAGACAGCTTGAGTCTGCACGCGACGAGCGCATGGCCCTTCGCGAATCCCTGCTTGAGCTTCACACCCATTTGAGACACCAAATCCAAGGACTTTCAGTATGAAACCCGACACCGTCCATGTAGGAATCGATATCGGCTACGGCGATGTGAAAGTTGCGACGTCGACCGGCCGGGAGTTCAGCTTCCCCAGTCATACGGCCGAGATAGACGATCCCGCGATGCTCGCGAACGACATGAAAGAACGCGTCATCAACGAACAAGGCCGTCACTACCTGGTAGGCCATGATGCGACCATAAGTCGCAACGTCCGACAGGTTCATATTGACAGTAGTCGAATTGAAACTCTGGATTTCCGCCTGCTCGGGAAGCACTGTCTTTCTCAGATCGGGGCGAAGCATGCCGTCATCACCACCGGCCTACCGGTCAAGGACTTCCAACGCTCTCGTCGCAAACTTCAGGAGGTGGTTCAGGGATGGTCCGATCGCGGCCACAAGCTCACAGTCAAACGCATCGTTCCTCAACCCCTGGGTACCTTCTGCGACGTTGCTCTTGCCGGCGGCAAAGGGGAGATTGACGAGCGCTTCCGCGGTGCCAAGGTGGCCATCATCGACATCGGTTCGGGAACAACCGACCTCATCGAGATTTATGATGGCCAACTCAATCCGTCGACTTATACCAGCGACGCGTTTGCTGTTTCGGCCGCCATGAAGATCGTGCGCAACCAGTTGCTCATCAAGCACAATGCCGAGTTCGATATCAGCGAGATCCCAGGGGTTGTCGCCAAGGGGAGTTTCGAAAACCGCGGTAAAGAGGTTTCGATAGGGTCCTTTGTACGCGAGGCCAAGCGTCACGTCGTCCTGAATGCGTTGGCCCTCGCACGGCGTCTGTGGGGCGATTTGAGGACCTTTCGCTATGTCCTCGTGACTGGTGGCGGCGCGGCGTTCCTTCGCGACGAACTCCGGCACCATATCGCCGAATCCCAGCTTCTCATACCCGATAATCCAGCCAGCTCGAATGCACGGGGATACCTGTACCTGACTCAGCAGAGTGACAAATGAAGCGGCGGAGGATCGATTTCGAACTAACCCTCGAGCGTGCCCGTCACGCCGACATCGTCCGCGCTATCCATGCCTGTTCGGGCAAGATCGCCCGGCATGCCGCCATCGTCCGGTGGCTACTTTACGGCATGGATGAAGTCGCTGATGTCGCGTCCGATAATCTTCAGGCAGGCCTCGGGGAAGATGATCTCGTGACATACAGGATCAGCTTTGAGGAGAAGCGTTTGCCCCAGCTTTTTGAACTGGCCAACCGCACGATGAAGCAGCATCGCGAGATTCTTTTTCGCTCTCTCCTCATTGCTGGATACAGGACCGAGGCTAGTGGTGGCGCGAAGGCAATTAGCCTCATCGCCAGGACTCACCATGAGAAAGCGGCGCCGCCAGCGCCTCTGAATAGTCAAGACAACAACTCCCACGCTATCGACGACCTTCCCGAAGAGGGAGCTGGCGAGTCGCCGGAGGCTCTGGCTAAGGAAGAAGCACACCCAGGCTTTGAGCCGTACAACGAAGAAGATGAGCAGATGACTAATCCAGAAGAGGATGTGGTGGACGACTATTCCTCAACCCGCGAGTCAGGCACGAAGGACTACAGCGTCAACCGTCTTCTCGACTCTATAGGCGACTGACCCGATCAATCCTGAGAGGGTGGCAGTAGTAGTTTCATCCATTGGTCAGGCGCTAACGCCATTGCGACCGAACCGAGTGGCTGGATCACCTCAGCTGATGCAACAATCAGTTGGACCCCGCGGGGGATGTCGACAGGCAGATCATTTTCCTTGCCCCGATCAGCAGTGGCGAGAGCCAGTGTGCCAAGCAGTAAGGCGCTTACGGCGACCCCGATCATCCACCTTCGCGACGAATTATCGGGCACCTTCATGAGAAGGCTTATCCCGTTAAGGACAAAGAATACGAACGATAGCGTCATCGCCAGCGGCATCACGTAGGCCGCCTTTAGTGCTCGCTCCCGTTCGGTGCTCCACTTCTCGTCCCCGAAGTCTGATGCAGAGTCAGGCCAATATTCCTTCGCAAGCCTGGCGATCTGCTCGTCTGCCTCCGGGCGCCACACACGGTTGAAGAACTCTGCCTGGTCAAGCGTGAGATTCACGCCTTGATACTTAGCCGGCATTCGGGATTCAACCTCGGATTTCACTTCAGGCAACCGTAGGAATTCAGCCAGGGACAAGCCGGCCCCCAGTGTCGTTTGCCGATCTCCAACGCCCACGTCCATCTTGCTTGCCGCCGCTTCTGCGGCCCGACTCATGATGTGATCCCGGATAGCAGGGTAGCCGGGGGCTACTTCCGATTTAATCCCGACGACCTCATCTGTGGCGCGTTTGATGCGTTCACGTACCGCCTCCGATCGAAGCAGTTCAGCCCGGCTGAGCCCGAGTCCCATCCCGCCACTCCGCCGCTTGAAGTCAGCCTCTAGCTCCATTCGAACAGTGTTGATGATGTGATTCCGTCCGCCGGGGCATTGTCCCTCGGAACACCATGCGCTTTCATCGGGGACAAATCCGAAATACTCAGTCATTTGGCTGCTATAGCTGTCCACCTCACCGCCGGCGAAATAGCGATCCAACCAGCGATGAAGCTCTTCGATGTTCGAGGACCGGAGCCGAGGCTCCAGGATGTACTTGCGGAATCGGGCCTCCCCGTTCTTGTACTCCACGTACCGATTTGACGCGGATGCGTAAATCCCCCCTATCACCTCCCTTGCCTGCTCCATCGATAGCTGAGTGGACCGTTTAGCATCCAGCATCGCGATTCGATACGGCCGCCACATTTCCTCAATCGCTTGCTGCGCCGACCTGTATTGCAGGTAGTCTTTATGGAATCTGTCGTGGTACAGCCGATATCGCGCATACCGCAGAGCATAGCTTCGCCCGTCTTCGCGCATGTCGTTGATAACATCATCTGCATCGAGCAGCGCCAGAGGAATCAACCCCATGGCAGCACGCGTCTGATAGGGAAGGTCACGCGTCTCATCCGGATTTGCGGCGAAGGGGTTGTCAGCCATCCCGTTGGGGGCCATGCCGTTTACCAGCATTTGCTGGTAAATCGTGGCGTGATAAGCGTTAAATGCAGACTGGTCTCCTGAGTAAGAAACCAGCGCCCTGATGAGCAGTGTCTGGGCGCCATAGGAGCCCACGTAAGCGCCCAGTCCCACCACTATGATGGCGGACAAAAACCAGGCACTTCCTATGGCCGCTCCGGCTGCTTTTGCCTTCTGCTCCCCGGCAATGCGAAGACGCTTGAGGCACAGCCCCAGCACCAGGAGCGTTGCCCCACTTGCGGCCATGTGCTGACCGAACGACTCGACATTCCGAGCCATCGCCTCCGAGATACCCGGTGCGCTTCCGAATAGAATCAGGGTGCGGTTGTAGAGCAGCTCGGCCAGCAGGTAGCCGATCTTGGCGATCACCAGGATCGACGCAATCGCTCCCGCCACCCAGGCGTAGAAGCTGATGGTTCGCTCAGTTGAGACTGTCGCCGCCATCGCCATTTTCGATCCACTCGTCTCTCAGCCGTTGCAACCGTTGCTCTTCCTCACCTTCTAGCGGGAAAACTCCGTCCCCACCGAAGTCAGGGACCCGTCGCGGCCGTAATTCGTAGAACGACCCATCGGCTCCGAGATAGAGCCCCTCTACTCGTAGCGCTTCTTTTAGAGCCTTCGATACATCCGCTGACGCCGGCGGCGTCGCTTCAGCTACGGCGAAGGCCGCCGTCAGAAGTCCGCCTGCCATGATCAGTTGTTTAAGCATGGCGCGCTGGCGGAAAACGCCTCGTCCGGAAGAGACCAGTGCTCGTACTTCTCGCTCTCGAGGCCCATCCAGGCATCGGCATGCGCACTGATAACTACCTCGCCCGGCTCCCGCCCTTTGCCGACCATCCAGTCATAAGCTGCCAAGGTCGCCGGCACCTCGCTCGGGTGGCACATCTGGAAAGGCATGCTCAGCAGCGCGCTATCAATATCAAGCGCTTTGCCGCCGATTTCTACCCGATCAATCGTTCCGGCCTGATCTCCAGGAAAGACAGCCTGGCAGGTAATCATCGCGCTATGCATTTCCCGCAAGAGGTAACCGAACAGCCCGGCCGCCTTCGTCCAGGGCACGTTGGTGAACACCATCCCACCCTCATCGGTCTCAGCAAAGCTCAGTCCCATACTCGCCAGATCTTCGACGGGCCAGTCTTCTCGGCGACCAGGGCGTCGGTCTTCGATGTTCACCACCTTGGAATCCCGGTTCATGTTCATCATCGTTCTCCAGTGTTGACGTAATGCTTACTCATGAGCATGCACCGCGGGCACCCCCCGCGACATGCTCAAAGAGACAGTTAATTCAGCAGGGGTCGGAACGACCACCCGCCGTGACGCTCAGGCCCGGATCTGGCCTCGAGGCTCGACGATTGGTTCCAGGATCGCAGGCCGCAACAGCCTGCCGTTATTCAGCCAGCCGTCATGGACGACTCTGTAGGCAAGACCTTGTGACCCGGCCTGCAGGTCCTGCCGCGTCCTGTGAAGGGGCTCTATCAGAAACCCTCTGTACGGCACTCGCGATATCCCCATCCGCTCAAGCGCCTCATAGGCCCGTACTGAGGCGGCTTTACGCGACTCAACACGATCAATCATTGCGACCGCCTCGGTGTCGGGCAGAGGTCGACGCACCCGTGGGTACCACCATATATCCGTTGATGGGATATCAAGGCCTGGGTAGCTGTTGTCAATGACCCGAGACCAAGTCTTTGGCGCCATCTTCCGGGTTGCGACAATTCTTCGAGTCAGCCGCTCCGGCGTCCACTCCCATTCATGTGGCACGACGTTTTGCTCTGGGTCCCATGACACCTGATCCTGAGACACAAAATTCCGTTCGCTCGAGTAACCTTCTGGACAGTGGATGAGCCTGCCAAGCCCATCGATGACCCAGCAAGGTCGAGCTTCGCCCCCCAGCCACGCTATTAGCGCATCTCCAATGCAACCTGGCTCATCCTTCTCGGCGATCACTGAAATGGCGACTCCCGGATTAGATCAGCGGCGCCTTTCATCCGGCGTCGATACTCGCTCGACTCAAGAAAGCCTGTTGCATATACAGGAACTGCCGGATTGAATTCGGCTAACTCCGAACGATCCTTCGGCACATCTCCAGTCTCCTCTTTATGGATTAAGTACAGAGACCGATCGAGAGCCCAAGGGCTCAAATGCTGGAGTTGGTGGACTTTTCCATCCGGCGAAACAACAAGCAGCCGGGGGAGGGTGGCGCGGCCATTGAGAGAAGAACCGATTACCTGCGAGAGCCAATCGAGCTGACGCCCAATGAAGTAACCCTCGGAGTCGCGTTCGGCCGCAGCATAAATGAATCGGTCGTAGCACAGGCGAGACGGGTCCTGGGTGCATGCGCGAGCACCGGCATCGGAAATAAGCCCGCCGATCTCACTGGTGAGGCGGCTATGTCGATCCATCCGGACCACCCAGAACTCGGTGTTCGGGTAACTGCGAGTGACACGATGAAAGCGCCCCAGGTGCTGCATATGCTTAAATCGCTGAGCCTGCTTGCCATCGGGGCCGTGTTGCGGACCAAGATGCGATAGCCTCAGTACCAGCCACTTCCCACTGTGGTCGGAAAAATCCACCTGCGAGCCAATGTAAGGGCTATCGCCACCATCACCCTTGTAGCTCCCCAGATCGACTTCCCAGAGGGGGCCGTTTGTAATCTGGTCACCGGGCTTAACGTAATTCTCGTAGGCTAACGCAGGCTCCTGTTCGCTAAGCGGCCCACGCAATCCCATGGCTGCCTCGATGGACTTCATGCCGCCATGGAATTCAAGCTGCATGTAAACCACAACCAGAATCATCACGGCAAAAAAAACGTACCGTGAGAATCGAGATTTTCTTTCGTGCTTCTCAGTTGCCATGGCCATGCCCTCCTGTACTTGATACTGAGTATCATGACCCAGGCACGTCAGTCATACAGCGACAAAGAGACACATAAGCCGAGCAGCAGACTACCGCCGGGGCGGGCCACCTAGTCCCGGGCCAGGCCTATTCGACAATCCTTGCGGCACTCCACCGCTTTGACCGCCCTGATTACCGGGGGCTGCCTGCTTGGCTTCAGCAACCCTCGCAGACACGCCGGCTCTGTAATTGGCGCTCGCAGCCCCAACACCAAGTCTTGTGGCGGCCAATGCGGCAACTGCACCCAGGCGATTGGCTGCTTCACCCATGCTGTTTGCACGCATGGAACTCAATCCCGGCGAGGCGCCGAACACAAGCTGATAGGCCACGAAGGGAGATCCGAGATTTATCGAGACAATCACCGCGAATTCGATGACCATCGACAGGGCCATGAACGCAACCAGAGATTCAGCATCTGTCGAAGCCGTAGCGACTGAAGCGTATGAAACGATGTCGCTCATCAGCGCGCCCAGGCGCAGAAATACATACATCAGGAACAGCGTCAGCTTTGCGAATATCACCAGCTTCAATAGCGTAAGGATACTGGTGAACCGTCCTGGCAATACGGCCATTACGAGCACCGCCGGCGCGATAAGGAACATGACTGCGCAGGCGAGCGCGACAATGCCCATTGCCGTAACGACTGCGTAGTCCAGCTGCAGCGATTTCCACCATGTAATCAGCTGCCACAACCCGCCCTTGATCCAGCCTCCAATCAGGGAACCAGCCTCTTCGCCGCCCGACGGATCGATATTCTCGAAGCTAGGGTCGTTGGCAAAGTCTCGCTCACGCATCGCCGCATCTTTCAAGGCCATCATGGCTTGTTGATGCTGATAGAAAGCTCTGTTGTCTCCGGCTCTTGATGCCTCGACTTCATTTTGACCGAATAGCGTCATTACCGAATCAGACGTTCCATCGAGAGCCCTGGCAAACATGCTCTGATTCGCAGCCTTCTTTGCTTTCCGGAACTCCATTCGTTGCTGCATTGCCAGTTGTGCGATCTCGTAGAACTCAGCGCAGTTTTCCGGGAAAAATCGCCGGTCGGCTAATTCGTCTCTCGAGGGGGTTCTATTTGGGTCCGGGTGCAACAGATTAGCGGACGTGGCAGTTGCGGAGAGGTAGCTATCTGCGCCCCCCGAGGGCGATCTCGTTCGGTCTTCAGTCGCCTCCCAATAGCGCGTGTTCGGGATCAGGTACCCTTCTGTGTTGAATACCCCAAATTCGGAGCTGTTGGGTCTCAGTTGTGACAGGTGATTCGCGGCCACCTCGGCCCCGGAATACTCGTCCCGAGTCACATCGTCGCCGACTGCTCCGACCCCCGCCAGTATGCTCCCGACGAACGGCAGTCCCCCGAGGCCACCAAAGAAGCCTTGGTTTTGCGTATTCACCTCGACATCAAGGTCAGTTCCCAGGATAAGGCCGTTCCCAAGGCCCACCGCCTGCATCTGGGCGTTATTGAGCCCCGCTACCTCTTTCGCTAGCCTCCCGCAGGCATGGTTGTACTGGTAAATGATTTTCTTCAGCTCGGGCGAGCCTGTTAGGTTCGCAGTTTGCTGATTTATCACTCCAAGACTGTAAAGGGGGACCCCTCCACTGGAGTTGCTGTTCACGAGGCTTATGCCAGCGTTGACCGCGTCATACGCCGCATTTTCGAAGATCCCCAGCAAGGTGTAGACGAAAACAACCGACCATGGGTAGTTGAAGTTGCCTGCTCTCTCGCCCTCGTATGTGGATGCTAAATCGGGGGCTTCGGATGCCACCCACAGCCTCGTATCGTTGTAATTGAACTGCATTGGTGCCAGCAGCACAAGCAGCCCAACCAATGAGCCGAACCATTGCAATATGTACCAGCTCGGATAAACCAGCCAAACGACGAATGTGATCAGCAGGCTTAAAAAGGCGACGATTTCAAACACTCCTGCCGCGGCCTCGTAAAGATACGAAGCGAATGGCAGTGCGATTTGGAGAGCGAAATCCTGAGCAGCGCCGCCATGCGTCAGAACGGCCGCTAGTGCATCTCCGGTGTCGGCTATCGCCACGTCAGATAATCCTTTTAGCTGGCTTCTCGGGCAGCTCTGACTGCCTTGAGAATTTCCCGCTGGCCTTTATCTCGCATTTTTGCGAGTTCCACTTGCGACCGAAGAGATTCTATTATCTTGTGTTGCATTTGCCATTCTTCGCTGCCAACAGTTTCGGGATTCATTGTGATCTCTGCATCGCGCACCGCTACTTCGTAACGAGTGATCTGGTATTCCGCTGATGCCATAGCGGATTTTCTTGCGAAGACAGCGAGAACCTGCCGATAGGCGTCAGGCCTTTTCTCTCGCAGGTTGAAAAGCCGTTGAATGTCGCCCGGCGTTACTCTTGGTGTAGTTGGATCTTCGTCAAGCTCCTCGTAAAAGTCACTTTCCTCTAGGCCGTCTGCGCAAAGACCGCGATCAAGGTCGCTGGGCGCGGTACCGCAGTCGATGACGGCGTCGAAAACTTTCGCATACTCTACCGAGGCCTCTATCAAATACTCTTCCATGTCGCTTTCAGGTGCGATGGTGCTTGTCCCGGCCGACTCGGGGTCGCTCGAATCGTCATCTCCTCCGCTTGCCGAACCACCACCACCGGAGCCGACTGTTGTCTGGGGGGTTACTGACTCGATCAGCTCCCCGAAGCTATCTGCGCCTATGACTCGTGACGAGCGAACATCATCTGTTAATCGCTTGTTCACAACATCTACCACGCTGGCGTCGGCCTTTCCGGCTATGCGATCTCTTTCACCCTGCTTGATTGCCTGGACAGAGGCGGCAAACCCGCCAATGTTGCTGGCCAGATTGCAGTGCTCAGGGGTTTGCCCTTCTGCCAGGCAGGCATCCACAGCTTGACTTGCCGTCCTCGATTCTTCGCGCGTTTCTGAGGCATCCTCACGGACGCTCGAGCAGGACATCACCATTTGATTCGAGAGGAAGCTGTACTTCTGGTTTAGGTTCTGCAGGAACGAGTACAACGTCGGATTGCGATACACCAGGTAGTTGACGGCCAAGCCCAGCGCATTCGCCTGGAGGTACTCGAAAATTCGCTCTACCTCGGTCCCGACGTTGGTCAGCATCCCAAACTGAGGCACCCCACTGCACCCGAGATCGAATCGTGTCGAGAAACCACCCCTCGCAACTTGGAACTGCCGATTCCCAAGATCCGGCGTCCAGGCATCATATTGCTCCGCAAATCCCTGTAGCGAAGAAAGCGGGATCTCATCCTGGATGTTGTTTGCCTGGGCGTGAGACTCGTTAAGCATGCCGCAGACAATGAGCAAAGCCGCTGCTGCAGCGAGAGTATTCCGATGCATCACAAAGGCCCTCATTTTTGTGAAACCTGGGCGATCTCTCGCTCCAGGTTGCTCATGCTCTGGTATCCGGACAGCACCCTGGTTCGCTTCGAAGACTTATCCTCAATCCAAACCGTCGGGGTGGTTTCTACTCGACGCAGGATGTCTTCCCGCTTGGCACCGGTAAGTGGCACGGCAGGGAGTTCGTATTCGTTTCTCACCAACTGGAGATAGCGATCGTCTTCATTCATTTGCAGAAGCCGCAAATCCAGTCCGGGGTGCGCATTCTTCAGCTGAATCCATTCCGGCATTGACCGTCGGCAGTAAGCGCAATCACTGTCGTAGAACACGAAGACACGTACTGACTCGTAGTCGATAGACTGGCTGGCGCGGACGTTCTTCAAGGAGGAGGCTTCGTTCTTGGCGTTCTGCGCCTGGACCTCCTGAACACTCAGCGGCTCGCCACCTGGTCCATCGAAGTCGCCGAAGCCGAATTCGCCGTACTGTTGTTTGATCGCGATCCTGGCGAGTCTCGCGGCGAGTTCATCGCGCTCTCTCATCCGCCGCTCGCGAGCCACCATGGCGCTGGCAGACTCAGATGTTGGATTGAGCATGTGGGTAATCACGGTCGACGGCGTGTCGGGCGCGAACGTGTACTCGGTTCCGTCTGATGCCCGGGCTCTTATGGGCGCTGCCGGATTTCTCTTCGCCTGGCGGTTGAGTACCTCGCAGTTCTCCATCCAGGAGAACTTGTTGCACTCGAGGACGTCAGGAAGCCGCTCGAGATCCGAGCGTTCCTCCTCATTCCCGTCCCCGACGGAAGAGGTAGGCTCCTGCGAGATGGCCGTCCCCGAGACCGAGGCGGCCAGGGTAATCCAGAGAATGTGCTTGATAGCTGACATCGGTCGCCGCGTTTGGATGCTCTCCCTTATTAAAGGAGGCCGGCGCCCAAGAAACGGGCTACGCGGAGGGTTATTCTTCAGCGATTATCCGCTGGTGAGCGTTCCGTAGTGGTGGTAAATCCGCCGGTAGTAATCCTTCCAGCGTTTCGTGCTCTTTCTATGGTGGTAGTACCCAACACCACGAATGATTCCGTACTCACGGATAAGCTCTGCCAGATATTTTGCCGCGTAGTTCACGTTGCCCTCGACATCTCCCATTGCCTCGACCGAGGGGAACTTGTCCTTGTGCCAGCGCCAGTTGATCTGCATCAGACCAATGTCGACATTCAGTATGTCCAGCTTCGTCATTCGAGCGTTTCTGACGTCAGCCTGTTTTTTCATGTGATCGCGAAATGCAGCACCGTTCTTTCTGCTTGGGAAAAAGACCCTTCGAACGGGGCGGCCGTCTTTGTATGACAGCGTCACAAGCCACGGATTGTCTCGTGAGGCCTTGAAGACCCTCAGCATCGTTTCTCGGTCGGGTAGATACAGGCTGTGGCCGCCGAAGTTCAGCGTCCATGGATGACCCTGTGACTCCTGCTTGGCGATGCTTCGTAAGAGGTTGGCATCGACCCCATGACGCTTTCCGGCACGCTCGAATACATCAGCGCCGACCGCGGGACCGCTGAGGCATAGGGCAATTACCAGTAACGCGAACGGCTTCAGATATCCCACGATTCCTCCGGGAACCCTTTGGCGATCAGCCAGCTTCGAGCTTGCTCTCGATGCGGAGCCAGGCCCTCCTTTATTCGCAGCAGCGTTTTGTTGCCAGTGCTTCCGCGGATGATGGTCATCGCCAGCAGGAAACGCAGCACATACCGCGGACACCGCCGGCTCGCGATCATCGGATGCACCTTTACCTTCGATCCGGTGCGTTGCACCGGTGGAACGGCGGAGTCATGCACGTAAACCGCGTTCACCCCGGTCTTGTAGCCGTGCGACACGTCTACGCGATGTGGTAGCTCAACCTCGAATTCGAGATTTGCGCTCGCCGGGTTCCCGTAGATAGATTTCGCCCACTTGACCGCGTCAGCAACTCGACTCCGGTATTCCTCTGGGACCTCGAAAGGATTCATGGAGCCGGGTAATAGGAATGCTGCTCGTCGGCACGCACTAGCAACACTCGATCACCTCGAATGTCCACGGCATAACCCATGAACCAGTCACCGTCTGTGAGGGTCACCTCCTTGTCGTTGTACATCGCGTTGGCGAAGGGCAGGCAGTTTTCGCAGTAGCGAGTCACGCCTATCGCCATTACCTTCAGCGGCGGCTTGCGGTATTCAGGTGCACGGGCCTTATTTCCTGTCCCGCGTGCCTCGGCGCGGTTGCCTGAACCGCTTTCGGATTTAACCTGGTCACGCATTTGCCGGACTTCACCGACCAGGGAGGCCACCTCTTTGCGTGTTTGCTTCAGCTGCTCCTCGAGTCGTCGACGCTGGGCACGCATCTCCGACATACCCTCGCCGTTGGCAACATCACCCTCGGGGGGTGATGCACTTTCTTCGGCACCCGTGGAAGAGGGCGGTGCGCTCTCGCTCTCCGATTGATCGCTTCTCTCGGCAAGCCCCGAAGCCTCGGAAGACGCGCTCGGCGCGATTGCCTCCGGCAACATTGCAGCGGTATCGACGGCATCCTCAGAACTGGCGTCAGCGGTTTCAGCGCCTTCTGCCGCACCCACATTCTCTGCTTCGGAAATCTCGGAGGCATCCTCCTCATCTGCCTCGCCAACACCCGCTTCACCACCGTTCGCTACCTGCGATCCCGTGACGCTTTCTTCCGTGTCAGGCAACCCGGCATTTGCGCCTGCCATCTGCTCGCCAGACAGGGCAGTTAACTCATCATCGATCGCAGGCTCTTCGCCTCCGGCGATTGTCGCGGCAACGTCTTCGTTCACCTTTTCCTGAGTTGGCTCGAAATCCACCTCGGGGAGGGAGGGCAGATCCTCGGTCGTATCCCCGAACGAGCCGTCTTCCTCGAATGAGCTGCCGGCGCCTGCTGTAGCATCGGAATTCGCTTCGGCATTCTGGTCCATCACTTCCGTCGCCGACTCGTTGGATGCCGTCACGTCCGTCGGCGCCTCCGGCTGGTCGCCACCTCGGGTGAGAAGCCCGTAACCGATCAACAGCACCATCGCGCCCAGAATCACTTTCCTTGCCCCGGATATCCGCGGCTTTTTCTTTTCCGGCGCCGGGGGGGGCTCATTCGTGGATTGCGAATCAACGGACGCCTGCTTGGCCGCCTGACGCTTCTCGTTCGCTTTCTCAACCCTGCTGCGGATGATGCCCACGAATTTCTGAACGCCGCCGCCACCTCTCGAGGTTTTCGCATTGTCCTGGGCAACCGGATCGTCCGGCACCACGGGTCCCGTGTGTATCGGGACGTCATCGTGTTCCTGTGCTCGGTTCGATCCTTCGTCAGGATGCTCGGGGGAATCTGCCTCTGAGGGCTCCGCGACATCCTCGCCGTGCAGAAAACGCGACAGCGCAGGATTGCTCGGGACGTCTTCGTCGTTACGATCACTCATTCTTCAACTCCACGCCGGGCACGCTCTTCCGGAAGGGCATAGGGGTCTTCGGGTAGATCAACGCCATTGGACTCAACCCAGCGTCCAGGGGAGATGACCACTGGGCTCATGTGTCTCGGCACCAGGGCGCCGTTGATCACCCTTGCGGGCATTTCGACCATTTCCACCACCGGTTCCTCCCATACGAAGCCGCGCTGCCCGTGGAGCTGTCCACGAAATTCCTCCATCGTGTCCGCTACGCCTCGGCGGTATGCGGCCTCAGCCTGTCCGCGAGACAGGCGCTGGTATTCATGGAGGGCCAGCCGATCGGCTCGGGTTGCTCGTTCGATACTGTCCAGTTCGGTTGAGCGCGGAAGTTCACGCTCGTCCCGCCGCGGCCCCTGGGTGGCCATCCGCTTTTCTGCTCTGGCCTGGTCGCGAGCCTCTGCGTAACTCACCCCAGGGTCTCCAACGCAGCCACACATGGCGCCGGCCGATAGGGCGCTAATGATGGCCTTAGGCAGCCAGGCGATATTCGTAGCGCGAGCCATAGGGGTACTCCTCAGCTAATTCAACGATGGCGCGGCGTCGCGCCTCTTGTGGTTCCAGGCCTTTCTTCAGATAGGCATTGATGCGGTCTTCGCGCATCGTTCGATCGTCTGGCTGCGTCGATGACAGCCACAGGGTCACCGGGTTGCTGTACAGCCGGACCGAACCGGTGTAGTTGCGGTTGTCCGTTGTCCGAGCCAGGTAAAGGAACTCGGTGTAGAAGGGCGTTACCGAAAGGTTGTTTCGCCAGATCGCCTCTTCCTGCTCCGTGATCTCGAGCAGTTCCTTCGCGCCCTTTCGGTCGGCTGGGTTGCTGCCGAGAAAATAGAAGTGGTTCGTGTTGGCGAGAATTCCGTCATCGGCATCCCCCTCGGCTTGCACGATCCGCATGAAGTCTCGGATCGACTGCGAGATCAGGGAGATCGAGCAGTTGTACTTTCGGGCCTCGCGATAAATCTGGCCCACGGCCCTCGCGTGATTGGCCAGAACCCGCCATGCCTCGTCGATCACCAGCATCTTTCGCATATTCGCCGGCAGTCGGTACTTCATGTACTGGTCGATCTGGTTCAGGATCGCCAGCATCACGACATCCATTGCCTGCCGATCAGCGAATCGCTCGGTCTCGATGACGATCATGGGGTTGTCCCAGTCCACATCGAGTTCGCCGTCGAACATGCGCCCGTAAATACCGTCCTGGGTAAACTCACTCATCCGCCGGGTGATCGAAAGGCCTTCGTCGCCCTCCTTGTTCATTTCCGTGCAGAAGTCGGTCATGGTGAGTTCCTGTCCAAGCTCGCGCTTGCGGAACAACCGGATAAGGACTGCCTGAATCAGATTCTTGTGGGCCTTTTTCAGAGGCTCCGTTTTGCCACCTTCGTCTGCTGTGCCGGACTTGCACATCGCGACGATGACGTCCTGCATGTACTCGATCTCATCTCCCGTGGGCTCCCGTGCGATCACCGCGCCTTCTTCCTCGGAGATGTGCAGCGGGTTCAGGCAAATCGGCTTTCGTCCTTCCTCGTCCTCGGATGCGACCAGGTAGATGTACTGCCCTCCCATGCTCTCGCACAGGGCCTCGAACGAACGACCCTTGTCGATGATGATCGTCTTCGGTGCGTACTGGACACGCATCTGCATGGTCAGCGCGTTCACGAGGAACGATTTACCGGTACCCGTTCCGCCGACCACCAGCTGGTGAGGCGCAGCGGTGTATTTAGTGAATGGATCGAGATTGATCGGCGTGCCGTCGCTGTTGTTCATCAACAGCCGGCCGTCAGAGAATCCAGGGAAAGCGCTGTAGGCCGGGATCAGGTCCGTCATGTTCACGCTGAGCATCCGGGTCCAGCGCCGCAGCATGCGTTGCGACGGTGCGCGGAAATTCAGTGGCAGGGTGCTGTGAATGACGGCATCGCCCCGCAGCTCTTCGCGGTACCCGCTCTCCCATAGAAGGCTCTCAAGTGCCCGAGCCCTGCGGTTGGCCCGGTCTCGAGACGCGTCCCGACATACAACGTGAACCGACGCGTCCACCACTTTTCGGCGATGGGGTTCCTCCGGGTTGGTCGCGTTATCAAGATTCGCCAGATCCTCGGCGACCTTGCTCTCCTTGATCTTGTCGCCCGAGAAAAAGCCTTTCTTGGGCTTCGCGTCTTCGCCGCTGCTCTGGATGCCTTTACGCATCCGGACCACCATTCGAATGCGCCGCTGATCGCACACACGGAAGTTGAAACAGGACCAACCCTCTCCCTCGGTTTCGCTTAACGCGTTCATCAGCAGGTGAGGTTTCGGCTCTTCGGCCATGTGCTTCATCGAGGTAACCCGGTAGGTGTGTCCCTCGATTTCCCAGCCGTCGTCGCTGGTCTCCACAGTGCTCATGGCCATGTACTTGGAGATATTCCCATCCCCAACGACATTCTCGGGATCACGCCGGCCGACCAGCTCTCGCAAGGGCGTCAGGCCGCTATAGCGCGGCGCTCGCTGTACCTTGGATCGCTCCGGGTTTAGCAGGCTGAAGACGACATCAATCAGGCCCTGGCCGGTGACGCGTTCGTTCTGGAACCCCATGCCACCCATCGAGCGCTCGATTCGATCCACATGATCCAGAAACACTTCCCGGTGCCGCTGGAAGGCGTCGGCGTACAACTTGGCCCCGGTTTTCGGGTTCAGTACGGAGCGAACCCGATTAAGCGCGCCCTGGACCACCCCGTTGTGCGCAAACTTGGAGTCCATCGCGAACACGAGAAAGAACCGGTGCCTCATGGCGTACCGGCCGGCACGTCCGCGAATGCTGTGATCGTCACGCGAGCGCGACTCGTCCCACTCATCCTCTTCGGTCAGACCCATCTGCCGGAGTTCTTCCCATTCTTCCTTCATGGACGCCAGAACGGCTTCCTGGGGCACGGTCGTCAGAAAGCCACTCTTGGCCCCGCGTCGTTGCAGCGCGGCGATGCTTTGGCTCACCTCGGGGGCGAACGTCGCCTTCGCTGTGCTGCTCTCGAATTTCGAGACCGTTTCCTCAATGTCGGAAGTGCTTACCCGCATGAACTGACCGATGGTTTCGTCAGGGAACTGGTCGATCAGGTGAGCAAGCCCGTTCGAGATCATGGCCATATCGGATTCCGTGGCCTGCTCACGGCTAATCATCTCGATTTCCCAAACGCAGGCGAGCCGATAATCGGTCGTCGCAAATATCCGGTCGCTGCTGCTATAGGCAAAAGCGTCCAGCATTTCGGAGAACGGTATCTCGTCCCGGTAGCTCAGCTTCTTGTATGCGCCATCGCAATAATCCGCCGCGCTACTCATGAAAGTCTCCGTGCATCACCATGACCAGGCGAGACTCCGGGTAGACCACGATCTGTCGGCCAACCCGTTCGGACAGCCACCCCACGGCGTCGGTCAGCGAGACAGCTCCACGCAGTTGGGTGGGCACAGATATGTCCGCATCCTTGCGGCTGACGAAGCGCCAGTCATATCCAAGCGATCCCGCCAGCGTTTTCACGACGGTTCGAAGCGAAGCACCTGCCGGATAGAAAAGCTGCACTTCGGCTTCGCTGACAGGCTCAGGGAAACGCTGTTGCTGGATTACGATATCGCGCGTCGCCGCGGCTCTAAGCCGGCTGACGTCAGGCTCATAGCGTGTGGCGTGCGGCGATCGCCGGTACCGATGAATAATCTGGTCTCGGGCTGCATCCATGCTGTTTTCGTCCATCCCGTAAAGCAGCCCGCGGTCACCGGTGTAGTCGGGTGCCTGGCCCACCGCGGCTGTGGAAAATGCCAACGCCATCGAAGCTAGTAGTCGAGCGCCCATTCCCCATCCTCAATCACGGTGTGTTGCCAGTGGCCATCAACGCGCCGGCCGGTGTCCTTGTCGACATACGGAGGTACCCATACCGGGACTACCCGCTCGGGCTGGCGCAGCGGAATCACCGGATCGGTCGATCCGTAGCTCGGCCGAGTAGACAAGCCCTCACGAACGAGCGAAACCGTGTCGCGGGCGCCGTCTCGGTGGACACGCCCATACACGTCTTCTATCGAATCGCCGATCGCCACCGGCTTGCTTGCGCAGCCTGCTCCGCCAAGGCTCACGCACAGCACAAGCAGACATGAATGACGTCTATTCAACATTGGCGACCTCCGAGCCACTGCGGGCCAGATACTCGATGGGTTGGGTGTTCACGAAAGTGATGGGGAGCCCGGATTCAACACGCACTACCGGCACAAGTCGTTCGGCGGCATCCCGGTACATTTCCGCAATTTCGTTAGCGACGGCGCCGAAGCTGCGGCCCAGGGCCGCTCGTGCCGCCGCGTCACCTGGTAACGACTGCACGATCCCGGAGCCACCAGTGCCGGTAACCTGAGTCGTCGTTCCCTGTGACTGAGCGAAGACATCGCCAGCGGCCGCGAGTCCGGCCGCGGCCGCCGCCGCCGCCAGTTCCCGGCCTCCCGCCTTGTCTACATAACCGGCAATGCCGATTTCATTGTCCCGCCGGTCTACCAGGTAGCCATTTACCGGAATGTATTGCTCCTCCCCGTCCGGCCCTACGTAGCTCAGACGCTCGATCTTCACAGTGATGGCCGGTCGTGACGTTTCGCTACCGAAACACGTCCCATAAAGGTGGGGGGAACCCAGGTCATACGTCTTGCCGTTAGGAGCGCGGAATTCACCAACCACTGGCAACACGATCGGGACGCTTTCGAAAAGCGGGTCCCCGCCGCCACCGCTGGTGGCCACCGGGCATGCGACGCCATGGAGATTCGTCACATGAACGAACGACAGTCCCGGGATCTTCTCGTTGTTGAATACCTTTTCACGGCCAGCCGCCGTCTCAATCGAATTGCCCAGCTCTTTCGTCCTGCGGACACCCTCATCGGCCGATAGCGAAGGAGGGCGATCCCCGGGAGGGGGTGGGGGCGCCTGCCCACTGCTCGGTGCATTGTTGTTTCCGCCACTATTGCCGCTGCTGCCGGGGAGCTGTAGACCGTTACCGGAACCATCGCTCTGGTTGCTCTGCCGCCGGGAACCTATCCGCTGATAGGGAAAATCATCTTCCTCCTCGGATTCTTCGGCAGTGGGATCATCGTCGTCGTCATCGCCGGGCAGGGGTGGTAGCCCGTCAGTGGGCAAATCATTGCTTCGGTCCCCGGTGGTCGAACGACGGCCGCGGCCAAGCTCCTCGATGCTTTGCTGCTCGATCAGGTCGACGACTTCACTGATCTGCTCGTCAATTCGGTTCTGCATCTGCTCCAGCTGGCGATCGACCTTGCTACTGCTTTGCTCGACCGCTTGACCCAGGCGGTCCACCTTTTCATCGGTTGCATTCAGCCGCTTCTCCACTGCGACCACGGACGAATCAGCCGGGGGATCATCAACCGTGAACGCGTCACGCACTCCCGCGGTGGCCTCTTCGTCTTCGGCACTCCTTCTGGCCTGGGATTCGCGGTCATAGCGGGTGGTCTCATCCGCCGTGGAACTCGCTTGCCGAGCCTCATCGACTTCGGGGCCGCTCAGCTGCGTGTAAGCACGGTATCCGAGCAGCCCGAGAATGATGAGCACGATAAGTATCAGGGCAGGGCGGCGCTTTCCCTCCTGGCGCTCCTCCGGCATCTGCTCGTTCATCAGCTCGTCATCAGCGACCATTCAGCGATCTTCCCTGGTTGGCGACGATGTAGATCAGCCCCTGATGCTTGGCATGCAGGTTGTCACTGGCGTATTCCGGAGAGGGCGCCAGCCGGAAATCGGTTGGCATCATGGTGATCTCGCGTACTCTCCCGAATGCAGCCCGCAGCCGCTCAGAGGAAAAGTCCATGCCCTGCAAATCAACCCGGTAAGGCACGCGTCCCTTGTTCACAACGAGCAACACCATTCCGACGTCACCCGGGCCCCGCCAGACCTCTTCGAGATAGAAGAAGACGGTTCCCTGCTTCATGACCAACCGCTGGCTGGGCGAGCCTTCCGGCTTAACCCGCCGGTAGCTTGGCGGGGTCTCGTTGTGAAGCATGTACTTCATCAGGCGCTGCTTGTTCGGCCCACTGTCCGACACCGCGTCGTCAACCGGAGAGCGCGAGCGATGGATGACGTCGTCCTGGACGCTCACGGTGGCGTCAGAGCAACCTTCGCGAGCTAGAATCTTCAGCCGGTAGGTTTCCCCCGAGGCGGTTTGCAGAATCACAATCCCGTGGTAGTCGTCATTCTCGACCGAGAAGAAAAGCCGGTCCGGGAAGGCCGCCTCGTGGAACTCCAGTCCCTTTGGCTGTTCGGGCAGGATGGCTTCCAGCGCCTCGGGAAAGACCACCTCTGCATACTGGTTATTCGATGCGTAGATGGTGACCGGCTGATCCTTGTAGACCACCGTGCGGTCCATCCGCTCGCATTCGCCGGCGGCGATGGCCAGCACCGGAGTCAGTAGTAATCCCGATGCCGCGATCAGGCGTGCTATCACAGCCGTTCCTCCTTGATGCCGGCCACCCACAGACCGGATGGACGGGACTCGGTTGGCACCACCTTCTCCAGGCGCACTTCGATTTGCGTGCGGTAGGCAGTATCGAACGTCGATGCCACGTATCTCTCGATCCGCCCACGTACCTTGTATGTGTAACCACCGTCGATCTCGACCAGGTCGCTCTCCTCGAGCAGCGTGATTTTCTGGCTGATGTTGTTGCGCTGAATCCGATCGCTGAGCACCTGCAGGTCTCGCGCCAGTGCTACCGCGCGTGACGGCATCACCATCCGGGCGGCAGCCTCGAAATTGCGGCTGACCGTATCCTCGTCCCAGGTGTATCGGTTCGCCAGGAAGTCGCGCCCGAAGCGCTTGACCATCGCCTCCGGCCGGCGACGGGATGACACCAGAATCCCGTCATCGTTGGGGAACGCGTACATGATTCGATTGTTCGCCAGCAGGGTCTTCTGGTCCTCTACTTGAGCGATGTACCAACCCATGAACGCGATCACTACCAGCAGCGCGGCGATCACCGCCCCGAGTCCCACCCATAGCTTGGTGTTGCTGGTCTCGAAGCGGGCGAGTACGGATTCGAAGTCGAAATCGTCAGAGCGAGCTGCCATGGTTCAAGGCTCGTAGCGTTTCTTGACACTTGGCGCCGGCGGCAACCCGCTTTCGCGCCAAGCCATGTTCAGAAGCCGCGTGACCGCCGGCGCGAAGCGTCGGATGTTCCGATGCCCCGACACGCTGGATAGCCAGTACGGGATGAAGTTGGGCATCCGCCCGGCACTGACCTTCTCGTAAATGAAGGCCAGCACCAGGGCGGCAAGCGTCACTCGGATCATTCCGAAAAACGGCTTGCCCACAGCGATCACCACCAGGCAGACCACCATGGTTTCGGCCTGAATGCCGGCGAATGTCACCGGCTGCAGGGCGTTGACCGGGCAGCGCCGCGCGGACCAATCCGAGGATGTTTCCATGCTTAGTTGGAACGCTCGATCACGTCCATACCGCCGGTGGTCAGCAGCCACTGCAGGACGGGTTCACCGAAGCCACCAACCAGCGCCACGATCACCGCGATGTAGATGATCTTCATCGAGAAGCCGGCGAGAATGCCGATCACCGCCACGATGGCACCGCCATAGATGGCGAAGTTGGCAACCAGCTGCCACCAGGCCGCGATACTGGTCACGATGCCCTGGGCGTCGCCCTGGTCGATACCGAATTCGGTATCAATGCGGCGGCCACCCTCGCCGGCCTGAGCCAGCGCAAGCTCCGGCATCGCCAATAGCAACAGGGCGATGGCGAAGAAGAAGCTGAATTTCATCCAGTCCTGAGCAACCTGTTTGTTGAGTTCAAAGGGCATGATGCTTACCTCTATTTCGATGGGGCGTTACGGGAAGGAGAGACGGTTATCTCCGACGCCTCGGGCGTGAGATAAGCCGAGTCAGGGACGATCTTCTGGTAGCGCAGACGGCGCTGTTCCGGCATCAGGATCGGCCCGAGCTGCTGATCCAGATAGCGGACGTCTTCACGGAACAGGTCGTACCGGAAGCCGGGGAGGGCGTAGTTCTGCTCAGACATGCGCGCCTGGCGCGCTGCCTCCCGCAGTAACGATCGCGCACGAGCCAGATGCTCGTACGACGCCTGGTAATCAGGGCGTCGTTGATCCAGCCGTGGTGTGGCGCCGAAGGTTTCGTCGGGATAGCGGTCGGTCTGCTTCGGCTGAGCAACTGCCGTGGTGCTCAACAGCCCCAGGCCAACCAGAATCCATAATGTGTTTCGCCGCACCGGGCACCCTCATGAATGGTGTTCTCCATTCACTAAAGGGGAGCCGTCACAAGTCAGCGCGGGATATGCTCGCGGAATCAGGCAAAAATCCGCATTCGTGGGGTAGTCAAGGTGCGCGTTGCTTTCGATAGTCGCGAAACATCCGGGCGCTATCCCGCAGGCGAGCAAAGATGAATCGATTGGTTCCCAGGTAGAGCCATCCCAGGACGACCCCGAGAAGGGTGAACACGACGTAGACGACTGCACCCCAGGAGCGGGCCAGCATCATGCTGGTCCAGTGGTGGGTCAGGTCCAGGCTCAGGCCGATCAGCACCACTGATAGGAAGATCGCGGCATAGGCGGGCCAGCCAATCGTGTCCAGGTAGTACATGGCGGTATCCAGCCAATGCACCCAGATATCGGTCAGGTCCCAGTCCCAGTCCCTGACCTTGTCGATCCAGTCGTAATCATCCATGCCGTGAACCTCCGCTATAGCCCGCCGGCCTCGAGAACATGCCCATGCCGCCGCTCGAGCTGTTCGGTCGAAAGATTCAGCCCCATCATCTTCCCGCGCTCGTATCGCGGCAGATCGATCTCATCCAGGGTCGGGACGTGCATATCGAATTTCACCCGAGGTATGCGCATTCGGTACGTGCCCTTCTTGCCGACCAAGATTCCGTCACCCGGGTCCATGTTGAAATCCTGCGGCTGGAGTAACTCCTCTCGCATTTCCCGGAATCCGTCAGAGAAGGTCGTGCCGTGTGCTTCAGTCCTCAGCAGCCCCGACTCCCAGTTCTTGAAATTGGCCCCATAGGAGCTGCCCAGATTTCTCTGACGGAACTGGTTGATGACCGTGCCGGCCAACTTGATCGCCGCATCTCGCGTATCGGGATCACGCACATCGAGGTAGAGATGATTCCAGGCGTTGGTCAGGATGTTCGCGGTGAACTCCTTGCCAATCTTGTCGAGGAAGCCGCGGCCCTGTACCGAGCAGATCAGGCTGATGTTGGCGCCACGGGCGGCCTGGAACAGCTCTTCGTGGGTTTCGTCTGCGAAAGACCCGTACTCGTCCAGAAAGACCATGTAGGGGACCAGGCTGCGCTTTCGCTCGGCATACAGCTGACCCACCGCCCGGCTGAGGTCGGCCAGAAACAGGCGGCCGAAAATCTCCACGCCCTGTTTGTCCGCCAGCGCCGGCAGCGAGATCATGATGATCTTGTTGGTCAGGATCGCTTCCTTGAGTTCGATATCGGGGTTGTAGTCGTTGAGCAGTTGCCGGTACTCGCTATGGCAGAAATCCATCAGCAGTGCCCGCAAACCGAGCAGAAGTTCTCGGTACTTGTTGTTGTCGACCCGGTGGATTCCGTCCTTATCGGGTGAGATCCAGCTCACCAGGTACTGCAGCACGAACTCACGCTCGGCCTGAAGCTCCTTGGGCATGCGCGCGTAGTAGCGGATGAACTCGCCCGGTTGAGCGATCAATGCGGCCAGATCCGCAAAGTTGAATCGCGGCTTGCCGGGCTGGGATTGCAGGCAGATGATTGCCGCCACCAGGGTGTTTCGATTCAGTCGCTTCCAGAACTCGTCGCCCTGCTTGCTGTTACCACCTTCCAGCTTCATGGCGGTACTCACGGTCTGGCGAGTCGAGCCATAGATGAGTGGGTTGTAGGTGTGACTCATCTCCGGGCGATCCAGATTCAGGTACATCACGTCGTGTTCGCGATGCACGCTCTTGGCGATAGCGTAGAGTTCGGTGAACATCTGCTCGTCGCCCTTGGCGTCGAACATGATCATTCCGCCGCCGCGGCTGATCTGGCTGTAGGCCAGAGATTTGTATGTCTCGGACTTGCCCACGCCCGTCGAGCCCGCCACGAACAGATGCCGCGTGGCGATATCATCCGACCAGAAGAACGGGCGCATTTCGTGCAGACATTGCCGGTTGTAGGCGGTCCGGGCCTCGTCCGTCACCTCACCGTATTCGCTCTGGACGCGGTCCAGTCCGTCACGGTAGGTCAAGAAATCCATCGCGTGCCCCATGTAGAGCTGCTTGATCAGCGACGGTTCTTCGGGCACCTGGAAGGTATAGGCGCTGTCGATCTGAGGCGGCTGTTTCCGGTCGGTCGCCTCTCGATACGCGCTTGCCGCATACGCGCCGGTAAGAATCCCGATCAGACCAAATAGCCATAGCAAGTTGAAGGGGACAAGCGGCGCGGCGACGGTTATGGCCAGCGGCACCATGAACAGGCTCCAGCGCGCCTGGCTCGCTCGCCGGACGCGCTCCTGAATGGCCTGTCCACCTGCACTACGTTCCATCATGATGCGGCCGCCTCTCGAGTTTCCTGATTTTCACGGATCAGCTCCGCGAACCCTGACCATGTTTCGATCGCTGGTTTGTTCACCGCCTCGGTGGCGGCGTTCGTATCGCCTATCACGAACAGATGGCGCCGGGCGCTCGCGCCCACCGTGTAGAGCAACGCCTGATGCGCCAGGACTGGGCTCATGCCCTCCGTTAATACCAGCACGACGGCATCAAAGCGGTTGCCCCGGAGCATGAATGTGACCACCACGTCGCCGTTGTAGCAGCCCTGTGCCGCGTCTCCCGGGAGCACGATAGGTGTTTCGTCGTGACGGCATACGGTCACGCTCGAACCTTCCACTTTCATCACCCGCACGTAATCGCCGGCGCTGAGCTGGTACTCGGGCATATCCCGTCTCACCACCAGCCAGTCATCGATCTCTGGTCGATCCCGGCCAGTCGGGCGCGGACCGGCTTCGGGGTTGCGAACCTTGCGCACGACGTCGCGGAGCGTGTGAACCGATGGATCACTGTTGCGGCTTGTCGGCACCACTACCTGGAATGTCTCGACACCGAGCTTCGGCATTGCCTGCCCGAGCAGGCTTCGGAGCATCGGCGCGACCTCCTTGGCCTCACATCCCAGCAGCGTGACGGGAGCGGGCAGGGCGTCGATCCAGCTCTGCGGGTCCATCTCGCCTCGTATCGCCGCCTTGATCTGCCCGGCCGGACTGTCGGCGCCGCGTTGGTCCGGCAGAACGCCGGCTGGCACCCGCGCCTCTCGATGCAGATCCCGATACGGGTTGCCTGGGCCCATTGAGGGCTGGCGCATGGGATCACCAATCAGGATCAGCCCGGCACTCTCCGGCAGTGAACGGGCGATATCCCGGAACTGAAATATGTCGAGCTGATCGGCGTCGAGAACGATCATCGTCTCGACGTCCATCGGCGAGGCCGGGGTGTACCGGGACACGCCGGCGGCGTCATAGCCAAGGGCCTGAAACAGTGGGGCCGCCGGGAGATCGGGATGCGCCGTCTTCTGCTCGTCTATCGTCGCGCAGTTCGGCGAGGTCACGAGGACGCTTACCGACAATGCCTCCAGCACTCGTGCCAGGCCCGCGGCGAACACCGGGGCATCCCGGTCGCCACCGCCGTCGATCAGGCATACCGGGTGCGACAGGGCGAATTGGCAGGGCTCCTGCAACGCTTCCGGCAACGGCGGCCGGTCCAGCTCATCCAGAATCTCGTTGACCGCGTCCCAGTCGGTCACCGGCTCGTAGACGCTTTCGCCCACTTCCAGTGCGTCAAGCGCCACCAGGCAGTCGAGTTCGGCCTGCTTGAGGTGGGGCAGATACAGGCGATTTCCCGACCGACTCAGATAACCCTCGTCGATGAGCGCCTCAATGACCTCGGCCAATCTCTTCTTGAATCGATCATCGCCACTGATGCCGAGCTGCCGCCCGACCCGCGAGGGGAGCACCTCCTCCGGCACGTAGGTATGGCCATTCCCGCAGAGACGTCGTTGCACAAAGAGCACAAAGGCGCGCAGTCGGGAGTCCGAGTGTGGGCTGATGCCGTTTTCGTTGGCGTAGGCATCAATCCGGCCGAACGGCACGTCGTGGAGGAGCATGTAGGGCAGGTACGGGTCGCTGCGCAACCGCTCGTTCAGCGCATTGTGGTTGTGGGCGAACTGCCGCTCGATGGTTTCCATCTGGGCGGCGTTCAGGCCCATGCGTTCCATCACGCTCTGGCTCTGGCTGTGGGTTCGTGACCGGCGCCAGGCGTCGGCGAATTCCGGTACCGCAGCCCGATCGATGCCGGGTACATCCACCAGACGCTCCGGCTTGTCGTCCAGCACGGTCACGGTGAGATCGCCGAACTGGGACACGATGGCGTTGGCGATGGTGGTGTCGCAGGCCAGCGCCTGGCTCACGTAATCCGTCAGGCCCTGGGCAGACTTCGGCGGTGTGGATACCAGCCGCGATACGTGCAGTACCCGGCCGGGGGATGGCGCGGCATTCCAGCTTCCGGATAGCTCAACCCGCTCTCCGACATAGACACGCTGCTCCTGGGCGAAGGCCCAGAAGGATTCACCATCCTCACCGTCGACCAGAAGGATCTGCACGCCGGTGGGCGAGCGCCATTCCACCCGCTTCAGGGTGCCCTGTATCACCTTGTCGGCCATGCCTTACTAAAGGGGGCCGCGTCACGACTACGAGGCGTTTATCGGCTATCTGCCGATACCGAATCAGGCCGTCTGGGCGAGGTGGAGTGTCCCTGGAAGGTGGTGCCAGTTGCGCTGGAAATGACCCAGCAGCTGATCCGCCAGGATGCGCAACCGAATGCCGGCACCGCGCACGGCGCTCTTGCTTTCCATGTGGCGAAGCAGGTCGTGCTCCTGCAGGTAGCAGACGCCAGCCGCCACCAAGCCCTGATGCTCCTGCATCAGCACGTTCCACACGCCGAAGAAGCTGCTGCGATAGGCGTCTACCTGGTCGCTCTTTCCCGCGAGCCCGCCCAACATCGTCAACACATCGTTGGCCAGTCGATGTGATCGAGCTGCTCGGGACCGATTGTCGTTGGCGTATTCGGCGTAGAGGTTGCAGAAGGTCACCGAGCACGCGCCGGCGTAAGCGGCCATCGTCAACATCCGGTAATTGTCGCCGTCCGCCTCGAACAGGCGCTCGGGGTAGCCTGGCGTGTCAGCAATGGAGATGCCGTACTCGAACAGCCGGATGACGAACATCAACAGGTCGTCATCGCTCGGGGCAGCGGGTCGCCTTTCCGGCACGGTCAGCATGTCGAGGGGGCTGCACAGGGGCAGCCAGACGCCCCCGCATCCTTGCGACTGCGCGGATTCCAGGACATCACGCAGCAGATTGTGGATCGGGGGCGATGCCGAGTTGCCGGCAGGCAGCCGCTCCAGCAGGCCGGCCACCCGCAGATTGATGCCGGTGACGCCGCGGATAACGGCCTGGGGGTTCAGGCGGGCGGCTTCATGACTGGGCCAGTTGCTGGGCACCCCGATTTCCGCCGTCAGACGAAGCCATACCTGTCTATCGATGACCCCGTGGCCGTCCTTGATCGTGAGTGGGATGAATGCCTGGGGGTTCACTGCCACCAAGGGTCTCCTGATTGATGTGGAACACGGTCTCTTGCAGTACCCAAAGCCCGCCCGTGCCCAACTTGGGCCACTCGATCCGTCCGAATAATCCGTTACCGCCAACGGCGCCAATGTTGAGGTCTTCGGGGCTTTAGCTCAGCAACACCTGATGAGTCATCGGCCAACTGGATGAGAATCCGCACCGCTGTCCTGACCCTTGCGCTGCTGGGCGCCTCCACGGGCGCTGCGCTGGCTGCCTCCGCCGCCATTGAGGTCGGTGTGGATGTGCGTCACATGGGCGGGCCGACCGCTGACATGGGGATCAGCCAGACCGAGCTGAAAACCCTGCTGGCGCGCCATCTCGCTGCCAATGGCTTCGTCATCGCCAACCACTACGGCCGCGAGGCAAAGAATGACCTCCAGGCCAATCTTGTGGTGCACCTGGTATCCGACCCGACCGGCCTGGCGGTGGCTTCGTTCACGATCAGCGCCGGCTCCAAGGCCCGCACCATCATTGGTGAGGGCACCGCCGCTTTCGCCATCACTTCCGGCATGTACTTCGAGCGCGGATCAGATCGGAACGTGCGTCGCCGCCTTTACCGCGACGTCGCCACCTTCGCCCGTCGACTAAAGGCGCCCCAATGACCACGCAGGACAACAAGTATCACGTTGCACTCATCGCCCGGGATTACCCGTCACGCGCCCGGCTGGCCGTGGCGCTGGTCAACGAGGGGTTCCACGTTGACCTGGCCGATGACGGCATCGCTGCCATGCCGCTGATCATCGAAGAGCGTCCGGATCTCGTTCTTATCGATTCCGACATCGCTCGTGTCAACGGCTACGGAGTTTGCTCGATCACCTGCTCCAATCGACTTGTCGGCCATGCGCCGGTGGTCATGTTCACCGAGGGCGAGGGCATCTTTGATCATGCCTGGGCTCGCGTCATGGGTGCGTCGCACTCGCTGACCAACCCGGTGGACCCGGCTGAACTGATCGAGATCATGCTCGAGCTGCTCACCCGCCCGGCTGCAGCCCATGACCCTGAGATCGATGCGCAGGTTGTCGGCCTGGATTAGCCGGCTACCCGCCCATTCCCTGGAAAGGTCGGGGCCTTTGCCCTGTCATACATGCTCAAACGGAGAATCAACCCGATGAACAAATCCCTGGTATCAATCGTGGCCGCGACACTCCTCTTTTCCGGTGCCGCCGCTGCGGGCGAGCTGCTACCCGAGACAGATGACACCATCAACGGCCAGTACATCGTCGTGCTCAAGGAGCAAACGCTGGTATCCAGCCTGGCCGGACTGGTAGGTGATATCGCCAGCACCTACGGCATCGACGTCGATCACGTCTATGGCTCGGCCCTTAACGGGTTTGCCGGCCGCGCCAGCCACCTGGTTGCCGAGTTGATTGCCGCGGACCCGCGGGTGTCCTATGTCGAGCCCGACCAGACAGTGCGTGCGATCGCCACCACACAGAACAACGCGACGTGGGGTATTGACCGTGTCGACGAGACCGACCTTCCCACCGATGGTCGCTACATCTACGACGACAACGGCAACGGCGTTCACGTCTACGTGGTCGATACCGGCATCAATCATGATCACGCAGACTTCACCGGCCGGATCGGCGATGGATTCAACGCGGCGCCCGCGGACAGTGGCGGCGCCGGGGGCGGCGGTCTTCTCGGCGGCTTGCTCGGCGGCGGTGGCGGGCTGTTCGGCGGCCTGTTCGGTGGCGGCGGTGGCAACGATGCCCCAGAGGAACCGCCGACCACCGACTGCAACGGGCACGGCTCTCATGTCTCGGGCACCGCTGTCGGCACGCGATACGGGGTTGCCAAGCAGGCCACCGTCCATCCGGTGCGAATCTTTGGTTGCGATGGCAGCGGGCCGGTGTCGGATGTCATCGCCGGCGTGGACTGGGTAGCCGAGAATCACATCAAGCCCGCGGTCGCGAATATGAGCCTGGGTGGCGGCAACAGCCGGGCGATGGATGACGCCGTGCGAGCCGGCGTGGCCGAGGGCGTGACCTTCGTGGTGGCCGCCGGCAATGCCAACCCCGATGCGTGCGGCGGTTCTCCCAATCGCGTGGACGAAGCGATCACCGTCGGCGCCACGGACAATCAGGATCGTCGCTCATCGTTTTCCAACTGGGGTCAGTGCGTCGACATCATGGCTCCGGGCACGGCGATCACCTCTGCATGGTTCGACGGCGACAACGCCACCGCGACCATCAACGGCACCTCCATGGCCTCGCCGCACGTTGCCGGCGCCGCGGCGCTGCTGCTCTCGGAAGACCCGGGTATGACGCCGGCCGCGGTCATGGACGGTCTCAACGATGCGGCCAGCACCGGCAAGCTCATCGAGCTTCGAGGCTCGCCCAACCGCCTTCTCTACACCCGAGAAGCCCCGGGCATTGATCAGTAGAGCAGGGTCACCGTCAGCACTTCAGGCCCCGCCGAAAGGCGGGGCTTTTTCGTGGGCGACTCAACAGTCGGCCGGCGCTGACCAGGAAAAGCATCGTGGCGCCCGTAATTGTGGAGTGCTGCGCCTTTTCTATAGGGCAAATCCACGCAACACGAGACGATTGATGAATCGAAAAATCTTGCTCGCGGCTCCGGCCGCCTTGTTGATCGCTGCGGGTGCCTCGCATGCCCAGCGAACCTCGACTGACCTGCAGGCGTCGCCCACCACGATGAACAGTGGTTCCGGCGCATCGATGCGGGTGGTTACCGGCGGACCGAACGCAACGGTCTCCTGTCAATCCGGGGAGCTGGTTGTCAACGCCCAGTGCTATATCCCAAATGGCAATCAACTGAGCGTCCTCCATGAGTACAACGCAGACCAGCGCATGGGCGGTGCCGCTTCCAACGGCAGGGTGAACTACACCATCATCCGCAATGGCAGCACCGAGTCGGCCAAGTGTAATGTCACCCAGGGGCAAAACACCGGCGTTGACACATTGAACGCGAACATCCGCGCGATCTGCATGGCACCCTGACTAGAAGCCTCTGGCCCGCCGGCATTTGTCCGGTGGGCTTTTTTTGTGCGCATAGTATCCCAGAATGCACCATACCAGAGCAGACGGAGGCAAATCAAGCCTCGGATGCGCGCCAATGGTGCGGCGATGCACAACGACGGAGCAAAAAAACCAGCTGCGAGACCGCAAACTTTACAGCGCCACTCCTTTTATCCATAGCGAACCCACAACCAGGATCACTCGCTATGCAAATTCGACTTCTTTTCGCAGCCGCTGCGGCTCTGAGCCTGACTGCCGGCGTGGCCACCGCCCAGCGGACCTCCACGGATCTCAACGCCTCTCCCACCACCATGAATACCGGCCAAGGCTCGCAGATGCGTGTCCAGACCGCTCCTGCCCGTGGACACGGCCAAGGCCAAACCACCGCATATTGCAGCAGCAATGAAATTTTGGTCACTGCGAAATGTGGTGCGGCCAATTCCCCCGTAGTTCAAGGAGGTGGCTCCTCGAATTCGGAGCCCGTCTGGAGCTTAGTCGAGTCAGGAAATCGACAAGGCGCTTCATGCAACGTGTATACGAACAACTTCAATGGCCAAAGCTATTCACCGAGTGTTCGCCTCATCTGCGCCACTCGTTGAGGCACTGATCACGTCGCCGTGCGATGGATCGACGCTCCAACCCGCCGGTTTCGCCGGCGGGTTTTTTTGGGTATCCGGAATACAGTGTGGGTTCGATGACAACTCCGCGTGTGACATGTAATCTGTAAAATAGAATGGTATGTGGGCAATCCCTGTGTGAGTGTCGGGTCGTAAACTGGAACACAGCGTGACGTTCAATTCTCCGTCAC
>JAVKCJ010000038.1:0-9036 GCA_040222795.1 Salinisphaeraceae bacterium | reverse complement strand
TCCAGCCGCGGCCTGGCCGGCGACCCCGCCGGCGGGCCGTTCGTGATCGCCGACGGGCGCTCGGGCGTCGACCCGCGGCGCTTCGGCACCAGCTTCGCCGCGCCCCGGGTGGCGGGTTTCGCTGTCCAGATATGCGCCGCGGTGCTGCAGGTGCTGCGGGCCGCCCAGGAGGCCGGCGGACAGGAGGACGCCGGTCTCGGCGTGCCCGTGGTGGCACCGCTGCTGGTGGACAGCTTCTCGGGCGGCGCCTGGTACCCGGGCCCCGCACGCGTGTCGCTCACGGCGCTGCCGCTGTGCGGCCCCGGCGAGGCGGCCGGGGCCGTCCTCGCCCACCTGGCCGCGAGCAACGCCGGCGTGCCGGCGTTGGCGGCCGGGTCGGACGTGCTCGCGCGGGTGCTGGCCGCCGCGGCCCGACCGGTGCCCGGACGGGGGCCGCACGAGGTCGGCCACGGGTACGTCGACGAGGAGGCCGTGATCGACACCCTGGCCCGGATCACCGCCGGCGGGTGGCTGACGCTGCTGGGCGCGACCGACCGGGTGGGCGACCTGCCGGAGACACTGGCCGGCGCGCCGGTGCTGGACGAGGCCGGCGTGCGCGACCTGTGGGCCCTGGTCGACGCATCGATGCCGGTGGTGATGATCGACCGCAGCACGTACGAGATGGCGGTGCGCGCCGACGACCCCGCCGGCTGGTCCGGGTCACGGGTGACCGCCGGCCGGCGCGACTGAGGGCCGGCCATGCGGCGCGCGGGAACGTGCCGGCGTGCGACATCAGCGATCCGCGCATCCAGGACCTCTGCGACAGGATCATCGAGGCCCAGCGCGAGGAGATCCGCGAGATGGAGCGCTATTTGGCCGAGTGAGGGCGCCGGCGGAGGGACGCGTGATGGTCACAATCCGAACCACACGACGGTAGCCCTCCGCCAGTGCAGCTTGGCGCCGAATGCAGGATGGCGCTGGTCCGGGCCGTGCGCACCGACTGCGCCGCTGCGGGCTGGAGCAGGACGGCCTCTACGGGCACCGGACGAGCCTCGGGGTCGCCATCTGACAGGAGCGCGCCGGGGCCCCCACCATCGCCGGCGCCATCTCGCCGGCCGAGCTGATCGTGCTGCTCGGCTACCGCCGGGTGCCGCGCTCGTGGATCCCACCGCGGCGCGACATCGAGCGCAAGCGGGCCGCCGCAGCCCACCAGGAGCGCCTCTCCCGGCTGGCCGCCTCCGAGCGCCCGCCGGCGTCGCGGGTGCTGCGGATCATCCCGCGCGAGCGCTGGTGCACGACGCCGGCGCGCGGCGGCTCGGCCGCCCGGCACTCGCCGGGCATCGGCCACGTGGTGCACTGGTTCGGCCCGGGCCGGGCCGCCACGGATCTGGCCGGCGGCGTCGCTCAGGTCAACAGCTTCGCCCATTGCCACATCCTTACGCTGGGCTGGGCAGACATCGGCTACGGATGGCTGATTCTGCGCGACGGGCGCAATGGCGAGCTGTGCACCGTGTTGGAGGGCCGAGGGCGCAACGTGCGCGGCGCGCACTCGGGGCACAACGTGGCCAATGGCCAGCCGGGCGTCTGCCTGCTGGCCGGCACCGAGAGCCCGGAGGCCACCCCCGAGCAGCTGCTCACCCTCCAGGCGCTGCGCACCTCCGAGCGATGGGGCCGACGGACCGGCCACATCGAGTGGTACCCGACCACCTGCCCGGGGCCGGAGATCCAGCCCTGGGTGATCGCCAACCGATAGGAGCTATCCATGCCTGGCTACATCGACCCCAAGGCCGCCGCTGGCACCCTCGGCGCCGCCGTCAGCACCGTGCTCTGGATCCTGCTGGGAGCCTTCGTCGGCCCCATCCGGGACCTGGGTGCGGAGACCCTGGCCACCCTGATCGGCAGCAGCGGCGTGATCTTCGCCGGCCTGCTCGCCTACCTGGTCCCGAACGCCGCCAGCCCGATCAAGGGCGACGGCGTCGGGATCGAGCAGACGATCGAGGAGAGCGTGGGTCCTCCGAGCGCATGATCGACGCCGACTTCCGGGCCTGGTTCTTGCGGATCAGGCCCGGAAGTCGACCGGCTTGCCGCTCCGATTCGCCCGTCGCTTCGGGCCCAAAGCGAGCTAGGCCCGAAGACGAAGCGGCAGATGTGCGGCCAAAGGCGTGAGTAGGGGATACTGCTGACGGACCGCTGTGTAAAGGTCTACGCCGATGGGGGCTCTGAGCGAAACCAGCATCGCGAATACTAGCGGCGGCGCGACAGCTAGTCGCCCGTCCTCGCGGGCAAGATAGTTCACGGTTACTTGGGGTTCATGCAGGCTCCTGGCGCGCATGCGCTTGGAGAAGTGCATCGCTGTTTCCCACTTGCCTCCCTCGCGCTTGAGCGACTCGCTACCACGCCGCTCAGTTCCCTTGGTAGCGGGAAGCACGCTGGGCAGCCACCCCGACGCGAGGAGCTGACCGAACCGCTCGCCCTCTTCTTGGACGTCGAGAACGATGGTCTTGTTCGTATCGGGGTCTCGGAGGCTGAAGCGCCGAGAGTGAGGGCGAAAGGCTACCTCTAGTCCGGCCTTGGTGTACTCGACGACATCCGTGGGGTCTGTTGGTGCGGTGAAAACCACCGTCCACGAGAGAGCGACCATACGGCCAGCTACAGCCTGGCCAACAAGCGGAAACGGTAGGGAGATGCTCTGATCGCGCTCAATGCTGTCGCGATAGAGGATCGTGGCCTCGTTCGGCGCACAGTTCCAGTGATCATCATATCGCTCGGCCAGACGGCCCGCGCCGACCTCAGGCGTGGGCTGCGAGGTAGGGGAATCAGCAAAGTGCAGAGCAAACGCGCGCAGTACGTCCGGACTAGTGTGTCCGGCGCCCATGCGAGCGGCGAGGCTGGCGATACCGTGGGCTGCAGTCGGCGCGGCGAAACTTGTCCCCCACGCTTCGCCCACAGTTCCGCCGGCGAGGAGGCCGCGGAAAGGACCGCTAGGCGTGCCGCCGAAGGCGACGCCGCACGGTTTCAATCGCGCCCCAGGACGCCCAGGCCCGACCGCACTGTAGGGCGCGCGCTCCCACTTCACTCCTGGGGCACGCTGATCGCAAGCGCCCACAGACAAGGCATTTACCATGTCAGACGGGACCTGGACTCTGTTGAGGCCGGTTGCTTCGTCTAGCTCTCCGTTGTTGCCGACCGCTGTGACAAAGAGGACCCCGTAGGAGTGGGAAAGTTCGTCTAGCCGAGCGGTCCAAGCATGGGGCTCCGCGTCATCTTCAACAGGGAGTGCCGGGCCGAGCGAGAGGTTGACGATGCGGTAGCCACGAGTCGTGACGAGTTCGACGATTTGGTCGAGGATCCAGTAGAGGTCGACGTCCCACACATCTGAGGACGGCGCGGGCACTACACGGAAGTGATCAACGCCAAAATCAGGAGTCCGCAGATCGTGGCCGTCGCCAAGTGGGCCGTAAAGAAGTGCCCCCGTGACCATCGTTCCGTGCGCGAGACACTCGTCAGTGGCGGCCTCGGTCGTGACATCGATAGCGTTGACAAATGGGGCCACCTGGGGTAGCACACCTGCGACTCCGCCGTCGAACACTGCGACGCGCATGTCGGACTGGGGACGCTGCCCCGGCGGCGGTGCGGGTAGTTCACTCGACGTTAAGGTTACGCGCAGCGGGCCGACGGGGAACGGCCGCACCTTCGGCATGGGGCGCAGTGCACGCAGCGGATTGAACCGAGCAGCATCCTCTACCGCGCTAGCGGGCAACCGGACTGGCACAAACGTCATGCCATGGACACGCCTCTCGTAGTCCACAGCGACCTCGCCGCCAAGCAAGTGGATCCACTCTGCCCATTTGCCGAGAACAATCTCGATCTCCGCCTTGGTCACTTCACCGCCCGCATCAACGGCGGGGTGGAGCACGGCTTCCCATGTCAGCAGCTCCGCATCGGAAACCTCGGGCCGCGAACGGATGATCTCATCGACGGTCGGCAGGCGGACGATGTCAAACTGACGCAGCCGTTCCTGCGCGGCCCGCGCGGCGCCGCCTGCCGACGCCTCGAGGAGTTGGGCGATCTTGCCGACCGATCGCTCGTCGCCCGCGAGGAGGTAGCTCTTCGTTTGCCACCCCTCCTCGATCTTTCCTCGCGTCTTGTAGACGCCCTTGGTTGCACGGGTCCCCACTGGGACTAGATCTGCCTCACGAAAGAACTCAGCCGGGAAGTAACTGTTGGCAAGGTAGTTGGGCAAGACCGTCGCTTCGAAAACCACTCGTGCGCCGCGAAGCGCGGCCGGCGTGTCCTCCATGGCGGCACTTAGCTCACGAACTTGGGGAGCGAGTCGCGTCCGTGCGTCAGCGAGGCTCTGCGGGTGGAACTTGGGACCACCCCCGCCCACTCGCTCGGCGTCGCGACGTAACTTCTCCCCGCCGGCCAGTAGCGGCCGGTCAGGCTGGATGTGATCCTTTGCGGTCATCGACCTGCTGCTCCCTTGTTTTCGAGCTGGGCCTGGCTCCAACGGCGGGCGAGCTTGCCGACTGTGGGGTGGCTGACGCCGAGCAGTTCGCCAACGGCACGCTGAGAGAGGCCGAGGCGCGTCGTCGCCATCGCGCAGAACGCGGCGCGGCTATCAGTGTCCTCGCCAGCACGGAGTGCGGCGAGCGCAATTTCGGCCAGCACAGTCGAAGGATCGGCGCCGGAAAGTGTCACGCGCCGCGCAGCGGCGGCCACCTCGCGCTCTACATCGGCTCCGCTAGCCCCACCCAGCGCAAGTGCGGATGCAGCGACGACATCCCCACCTACATGAAGTCGGTAGCGTCGCAGCGCTCGCTCGATGATCGTGACGCGCTCAGCTTGACCCGGGAGATCGAGGGTCAACGTGACATCGAAGCGGCGACCGATGGCTGGGTCGAGGAGCTGGGGATGGTTCGTCGCCGCGAGCAGAAGACCCGTCTCTGGCCATCGCTCGAGCTCCAAGAGCAGCACATTGACGAGGCGCTTGAGCTCACCGATGTCCGACTGGTCGTCGCGTCGCTTTGCAACGGCGTCGAACTCGTCCAGCAGCAGCACGCACGGGAAACTACGGGCGTAATCAAGCAGGTGCCGAAGGTTCTGGCCCGTCTGACCCAGGAGGCTCGACATGAGCCCAGCCAGCTCTACCGTCATCAACGGCAAGCCCAACTCACGCGCAAGAAAGCGCGCGGTGAGCGTCTTGCCGACGCCCGGAGGCCCCTGAAGCAACATCGACTTCGGTGGTTCGAGGCCGGCCAGAGCCAAGCGCTCGGCGTGGCGACGCTCCTCGACCAACGTCACGAGAGCCGCCTCTGAGGAAGGATTGAGCACGGGCGGCTCGCCGAGGGGCTCATCGTCGATCTTCGCTAGCGCAAGCTGTCCGTCGCTGACAACCGGAATAGGGGGCCGCGCGCCGCGCAAGACGGCGTCACCTTGACCGACGATTAGGCTGCCGAGCTGCTGGCACAGCTCGGCGCTGAAAGCGTTGGACGCTTGGCCCCGAAGTATGCGTCGGGCGAGTTGCCGGACCGAGCTAGCGTCGCCCTGCAGGCCAACTCGCACGAGATCTGCGATCGCCTGCTCGGAGGGATCCAGGCGGTGCTCATGGTATCGCGTGCGGCCCAAGGTAGCCAGGAGGTTACCAGTGACCTTGTCTACCGGTGTCGTCTTGGAAAGCGGGGGCTTGGTGCAGGTATCCGGCTTACCGCACCTCCGGCCTGGAGCCGCCGATGCGTCGAGAGCCCACCGGCGTCGGACTCCTGGCCCGCCGATACAGGCAGATCGTCGGTCAGAGAGCACGGCGTCTCGGGCTCCTTGCGATTCCGCCGCTGCTTCTTCGCCCTTGCACGCCCCGATGAGCCGCCGGCGGACCGCCCACGACCTCACGCCTCCGCCCACCGGTAACCGCAGTCCGCGCACTCCAGGCGGCCGGGCTTCGGCTCGATCATGTACTTGCGCATTCCGCACTCGGGGCAGCCCTCGCGCCCGTCGAAGGCGCGCGGCGGCCAGTGCGGAACCCGGTCGAGGCCGCGGGGTGGCTTGACGCGGATCCGCGAGGCAGACTCGACCCGTTTGAGCCAGAGGGCGACGCTGAAGCTGGTGGCGCGGTCCGCCGAGGCGATTGAGTAGCCGCCGCGCACGATTCCCGGGACCGTCGCCCGATCCACGCCGGCGGCGTCCATCGCCGACGCCAGCCGCTCGGCGAGCGCCCGCGCCACGAAACCAAGAGTCAGGCCGCCCAGCTCGACCCTCACCGCGTTGGGGTCGTGCGGATTCAGCGGGTCCCTGACGAGGTCGAGATCCCGCGGCGAGTAGTAGCCGGCAGGGCGCTCCTGCCCGAGGGCGAGCACGAACGCCTGGCGATAGTTGCCCTCTCCGGCGACACAGCTGGAGGGTTCCTCCCACCGGCGCCAAGCGCCGCCGGCCGCCCAGGAGGGCTCCATCCTCAAGGACTCCAGGGTCATTCCTGGCTCGATCTCTGAGTTGCCGAGCATCGCCACCATCTGGAGCTCGTCCACGAGCCGCACCGAGCCACCGGCAGCGCGCAACTCGATCGCCTTCTTTTCGGCAGTCGTCTGCCCATCACGCGGCGCGGCCCCCAGCACAAGGACATCCACCTTGCCCGACATGCTGGCCACGAACCGCCCGCCCGCCCCCTCCACCACCGCGCGCAGCTCGTCGCGGTTCTCCCACAGGTCGAGGGAACCCGCGGCGGTGACCGTGAGTCCGCGAACCTGTGATTGCCCCTCGGAACTCGCTGCCACCGGCGACTCTCTGGGAGGTGCTGGCGGGACGTCAGCGCTTGGAGCGTCGCCCGGGATCGAAGCCGGTTCCACCGTTGCGGTCCCGGGTGCCGGCGAACGGCCGGCTCCCGACGGTTCGCGACCTCGACGCAAGCGCTCGAAGATGCCCATGTCAGCACTCCCCTCAGCGGTCCGCGTGCACTGTCCCATGGAGGGGGGCTCTTCGCGGGCGGTGCGTAGACACCCCCGCCGGTGGAGAGCGGCTCGCCTCGCGCCTCAGTTCGGCGGGCCGGGAGCGCCCCGCGGCTCTAAGCCCAGACCATCCGGCGAGACGCCGGTCTTCAGGAAACGTGAATCGCCTCGCGCCACTCGGCGCGCTCGGCGCCGGCGGGCAGGCGATGGCGAGCGCCTGCCGCAACGCCGGCGTGCCGACCTACAGCCCCCACGATCTGCACGGACGGTTCATCAGCCTGATGCTGATCGCGGGTCTTCCGGTCGAGATGGCGGCCCGGGTCGCCGGCCACCGGCGGACCTCGATGACGCTCGACAGCTACTCGCACGTGGTGCTCGATCAGCGCCTCTGGCGGCTCGATGAGCTGCGCCACGCTGTTTCGGTGATGTTCGGAATGGGGGGCAACGAGAAAACCCCCCTCATTTCGCCTGCAAATGAAGGGGGTGATGTGGAGATGGGCAGTACTGGGATCGAACCAGTGACCCCTCGCGTGTGAGGCGAGTGCTCTCCCGCTGAGCTAACTGCCCGGGACGGCGGAGGATACCATCGGCGCGCGGCCCGGATGCGGGGTCCGCCGGGAACCGCCCGATCCCGTCGGCCACCGCGGGGACCTAGCGTTCCGGCATGCCCCTCCACTCACGCACGGCCGGAGCGCTGGCGGCCGCCCTCATGGTGTCCGGCGCAATCATCGCGGCCGGAGCCTCCGCCGCGCCCACCGTCGTGAACGACCGCGCCGGCGACAACCGCTTCCTCGCCGGCGGCCCTGGCGACATCCGCCGCGTCATCACCACGTCCACGCGCACCTATTTCCGCGTCCGGGTCGTCCACGGCGCCCCCACCGAGGCGCGCTCGGTGTTCGTCAACCTGCGCGTCGGCAACGCCCTCTACCAGGTGCGCCGTGGATCGCTGTACCGGGTGCGTACCTTCGATGTGGAGGGCGGACCCGCCCGCCGGGTGGGCCCCGCCCCGGCCCGCGCCTCGGGACGCCTGGTGACCGTCACCGTCCCGCGCCGGCCGCTGGGCACCGCGCGCCTCATCCGCGTCCAGGCCATGGTCCTGCAGGGCCTCGACCCCGTCGACCTGGCGCCGGACCGCGGCCTGGCGCGTCACGTGGCCCCGCCGGCGCGCAGCGTGCGGCCGGACGTGCCGCGCCTGCGGGCGCCCTCCTCGGTGATCCCGGGCCGGCCGTTCCGGCTCGTCCTCTCGGGCTTCGCCCCGCGCACGCGCGTCACGATCCTGCTCACGCCGAGCGAGTTCCGCGGGGGCAACGGCCGCGGCATCTCGCTGCGCCGCATCTTCCGCACCGACGCGCGTGGCGTCGCCGTCCTGCGTCCCACCTGGCCGGCGCGCTTCGCCGCCTGCGCGGGGGCGACCGACTGCACCACCCGGCCCTGGACGCGCGGCCAGCGGGTGGACATCAACGCGTGCACGGTCACCGGTGGCACCTGCCGGCGCGCGGTGACGCGCATCCGCTGATCCGAGGTTGCCCCGCGCGTCGCGCACGGCGATGCGCGGGGTGCACCCGGAGCGGAGAGGGAGGGATTTGAACCCTCGAGGCGGGGATCCCGCCTACACGATTTCCAGTCGTGCTCCTTAGACCGCTCGGACACCTCTCCGGGCCGGCGGATGGTAGTACACCGCGCCCGCCGCCGGCGCGGATCGGCGGTCGGTCCAGGTGGTACCCTCCCGCGCGGAGGGATGGCAGAGCGGTCGAATGCGGCGGTCTCGAAAACCGTTTCGGGCCTTCGGTCCGACGGGGGTTCAAATCCCCCTCCCTCCGCTCGCCGGCCGCGCGGCTCAGAGGCTCGGAGCCGCCGTCGGCAGTCCCGCTCGCTGCGCGGCGTCCAGCATGCGGCGGTCGTAGGTGACCAGGGCCGACAGGTCGTCACCCAGGAGTGCGGCCGAGGCCACGTGGATGGCGTCCAAGCTGCGCAGCCCGGCGTCCGGAAGGGCGCCGGCGTCGTGCAGCACGCCGTCGTCGACCACCAGCAGGTCGAGGTCGCCCAGAATCGCCTCGACCTGGCGCTCGTCCTCGGGAAGCCCGCCGGCGGCCGCCACCGCCCGCCGCAACTCGACGCG